>NZ_JBIVSC010000001.1:0-685275 GCF_044756005.1 Streptomyces sp. NPDC092045
TCATTCCCGAACGACGCCGTCTCCGACGTGAAACGATCCCCCGCAAGCTGCATACCATCACCCGAATCACCCGCAAAACGAATGATCACCCGGTCGAGTCGACGGACTTCCTTCGCGTTGCCGTCGTGGGGCGTGGCCGGGGCGCCTCTCTGCTCCCCGAGCAGGGCCTCGCCGGCCTCGCTGCTGACCTGGCTGGTCACTGAACTGGACCTCCCTCGTGGCAAGGGGACTCTCCGCCGGAGGCGGGGAGGAGCTCGGGGCGCGGTCGGCCGATCACCGTCCGTCCCGTTGCCCACCCTACGACGGCGGGGTCGAGTCTCCCTGGACTTCTTGCATCATGGACCGCTTTTCGAGATCCGTTCTGTCAAGATTCGTCACGTTGTGCCGCTGTCCGAAGTGCTACGGAAGGTCTGATTCCGGTTTTTTGTCGTTTCAGGACCGCCCAAGAGGCACTTCAGGCCTCCCGGGCCCCTGCGCCCCCTCAGGACCTCAGGTACGTCAACACGGCGAGTACCCGTCGATGATCGCCGTCACTCGGCGAGAGCCCCAGCTTCAGGAAGATGTTGCTGATGTGCTTCTCCACCGCGCCGTCGCTCACGACCAGCGTCTTCGCGATCGCCGAGTTCGTCCGGCCCTCCGCCATCAGGCCCAGGACCTCCCGCTCGCGCGGGGTCAGGTTCGCCAGGACGTCCTGCTGACGGCTGCGGCCGAGGAGCTGCTGCACGACCTCCGGATCCAGGGCCGTGCCGCCCCCGGCGACCCGGACGACCGCGTCCACGAACTCGCGGACCTCCGCGACCCGGTCCTTCAGGAGGTAGCCCACGCCCCGGCTGGAACCGGCCAGGAGCTCGGTGGCGTACTGCTCCTCCACGTACTGCGACAGGACGAGGACCCCGAGCCCCGGGTGGTCCCCGCGCAGCCGCACCGCCGCCCGCACGCCCTCGTCCGTGTGGGTCGGCGGCATCCGCACGTCCGCCACCACCACGTCCGGCAGCGCCCCCTCGGCCGCGAGCTTCCCGACCGTCTCCACCAGCGCCTCGCCGTCGCCGACCTTGGCGACGACCTCGTGCCCCAGGTCGGTCAGGAGCCGGGTCAGCCCCTCCCGGAGCAGTACCGAATCCTCGGCGATGACCACCCGCACCCGCCCCGCCACGTCCCGCTCTCCCACGCCCCACAGCCCCCATGATCAGGTCGTCCGGTCTTCCGTAGAAGCCCAGCATCGCACCCGGGAGCCGGTGCGCGCCCCGGACCCGTCCGGCGGGTCACGGCCGGGGCCGGGGCCCCGGCCCGCCGGGCAGGCCTCAAGCCCGCCAGGGCAGTTCGGCCGTCACCGTCGTCGGGCCGCCCACCGGCGAGTTCACGGCGAGGACCCCGTCCACCGCCCCGACCCGCTCGGAGAGCGTCGCCAGGCTCCGCCCGGCCACCGTCTCCGCACCGCCGACGCCGTCGTCCCCGACCTGGAGCATCAGCCGGTCGCCCGCCCGCCACACGTCCACCCGGGCGCGCCGCGCCCGCGCGTGCTCGGTGACGTTCCGCAGGAGCTCCGACACCGTGAAGTACGCGATGCCCTCGATCGCCGGGACCGGCCGCGCCGGCAGGTCCACGTCCACCGACACCGGGACCGCGCAGCGCGAGGCCACCGCCGACAGGGCCGCGTCCAGGCCCCGGTCGGTGAGGACGGCCGGGTGGATGCCCCGGGCCAGGTCCCGCAGCTCCTGGAGCGCGAGCTTCACCTCGCCGTGCGCGTCCTCCACCAGGACCGCCGCCGCCCCCGGGTCCTCCGCCAGCTTCTCCTTCGCCCTGCCGAGGTCCATGGCGAGCGCCGAGAGCCGGGCCTGCGCGCCGTCGTGCAGCGCGCGCTCGATGCGCCGCAGGTCGGCGGCGGCGGTGTCCACGAGGACGCCCCGGTCCGACTCCAGCTCCGTCACGCGCGAGGCCGGCCGCGACGGGCCGAGCAGCCCGGCCACCAGGAACCGGTCGACGGCGACGAACCCGCGCAGCAGCCACGGCCCCGCCATCACGAACAGCAGGCCGATCAGGCAGGTCGCCGCGATCTCGAACGGCGAGTCCAGGTAGAGGCCGTGCGTCCCGTCGCCGTACAGCTGGATCCCGTCCTGCCCGACGTACGCGGGGAACGTCCACTGCCACAGCGGATACGTGAAGAGGCTCCAGCCCCAGCCCCAGAACGCCACCGTCACCGAGAAGGAGAGGACCGCCCACGGCATGTGCACGACCGCGTACAGCAGGTGCCGCCACGAGGCTCCGCTCTTCAGCATGGCCCCCATCCAGGAGAACGCCCCGCCGGTCCGGCCGCGCACCGGCTCCGGCGCCGTCACGTCGAGGCCGAGCAGCGCCCGCGCCCTGGCCCGCTCCACCGCTCCGAAGCCCCGGCACAGGGCGAGCGCCCCGGCCAGGACCGGCACGCCGAGGAAGGTGACGAGCAGTCCGGCGCCGGTCGAGACGAGGGAGACGGAGAGCGCGAACCAGCAGACGCTCAGCGGAAGTCCGATCAGCACGTACCCGAGGGCGCGCCAGGTGCGGCCCTCGAACGGCGCGCGGATCGCGGCGGGAAGTCGGTGGGAGGGCATGGCGAACGTCCTTCTCTGCTGGCTCTGCTGGTGTTCTGCCGGTGGGCTCGGGGTGGTGCGCGTTCCAGGATTCCGTTCCGGACGGTGCCGGACCATGAGGGGAGTCGGCCTCTGCGGGCGGGGGTTTTCCCCACCCCGGGTCCGGGGGCGCCCGGGGTGCGGGACCACCCCGGGGTCTGGAAGGAGAGGGGTTAGCGCGCGGCCGGCCGTTCCCGCCACGGCAGTGGAGAGGGGTTACCGCGCGGCCGGCCGTCCCCGCCACGGCAGTTCCGCCGTGACCGTCGTCGGGCCGCCCGCCGGGGAGTCCAGGACGAGGACGCCGTCGACCGCGCCGAGGCGCTCCCCGAGCCCGGCGAGTCCCGTGCCGCCGTCGAGGCGCGCCCCGCCGGTGCCGTCGTCCCTGACCTGGAGCATCAGCCGGTCGCCCGCCCGCCACACCTCCACGGACGCGGACCGCGCGCGGGAGTGCTTGGAGACGTTCTGGAGCAGCTCCGACACCGTGAAGTACGCGATGCCCTCGATGGCCTCCGCCGGCCGCTCGGCCAGCTCGACGTCGACCCGCACCGGGACCGTGCAGCGCGCGGAGACCGAGGACAGGGCGGCGCCGAGGCCCCGGTCGGTGAGGACGGCCGGGTGGATGCCCCGGGCCAGGTCCCGCAGCTCCTGGAGCGCGAGCTTCACCTCGCCGTGGGCCTCGTCGACCATCGCGGCGGCGGCCTCCGGGTCGTCGAGGAGCTTCTCCTTGGCCAGGCCGAGCCCCATCGCGAGGGCGACGAGCCGGGCCTGCGCGCCGTCGTGCAGATCGCGCTCGATCCGCCGCAGGTCGGCGGCGGCGGTGTCGACGACCACGCCCCGGTCCGTCTCCAGCTCGACGATCCGCCGCTCCAGCTCGTCGGAGGGCGAGAGCAGCCCCCGGACCATGCCCCGGTCGGCGCTCGCGAGCAGCCGCGAGACGAAGGGCAGGACGGGCCAGAGGACGAGGAGCGAGACCAGGGCGACCGTGAACGTCAGGATCCCCCAGGGCAGCCGGATCAGGTGGTAGAGCTGGGCCCGCCAGGCCACCGGGTCCTTCAGCGCCGACCACAGCCATCCGAAGAGGCCGCCGCGCCGGGGCAGCGGGGACGGCTCCGGGACCGCGACGCCGAGCAGGCCCCGGGCCCGCGCCCGTTCCGACCGGCCGATCAGCCGGGCGCCGCCGAGGCCGAGGGCGAGCAGCGGCAGGCCGATCACGGTGACCGAGAGGCCCACGCCGAGCAGGACGCTCACCACCGCGTAGACGAAACCGACGAGTGCCGTGACCAGGTTGGAGAGCAGGAAGGCGATCTCCTTCCAGGTCTCCTTCCCGTAGGCGGTGCGGGGGCGCGCCGGGGCGGCGGCGGAGCCCGTGAGGGAGGCGGCCGCGGAGCCGGCGGGGGAGTCGTGATCGGCGCTCATGGGCCCCAGGGTGCCCGGTGCGGTCCGTGCGCCGCCATGGGGGAGGTGGGCCGGTGGGAGAGGGGGTTATCCCCACCGGAACCGGCCACCGCGACTGCTTACGGTCCCTTTAGCAGGGCCTAGACTCGCGTCCGTACAGAACAGAAGTGACCCATGGGACACCTGGAGTGAGGGGCGGACGTGCGGGAACCGACCGTTGTCGCGGCCGACGCGGCGGACTACTTCCAGACGTACTCCGTCGTCGGCCTGCTCGCCGTCGTCGGCGTGCTCTTCGTCGCCGTGGCGTTCGGCGCCGGCCGGCTGCTCCGGCCCGTCGTGCCGACGCCCGAGAAGCTCCTCACCTACGAGTGCGGCGTCGACCCCGTGGGGGAGGGCTGGGCGCACACCCAGGTCCGCTACTACGTGTACGCCTTCCTCTACGTGATCTTCGCCGTCGACTCGATCTTCCTCTTCCCCTGGGCGACGGTCTTCGCCGCGCCCGGCTACGGCGCCACGACCCTGGTCGAGATGTTCGTCTTCCTCGGCTTCCTGGCCGTGGGGCTGCTCTACGCGTACAAGAAGGGCGTCCTGACGTGGACGTAACACCCGGAGTCCCCGGAACCGCCGCCGAGCCCGTGGCCCTGCCCGCCCCGAAGCTGGGGCCGCTCGCCCGGCTGGCCCCCGAGCCGATGAAGGTGGTCCTCAACTGGGGCCGCCGCTACAGCCTGTGGGTCTTCAACTTCGGACTCGCCTGCTGCGCGATCGAGTTCATCGCCGCGTCGATGGCCCGGCACGACTTCATCCGCCTCGGCGTGATCCCCTTCGCGCCCGGCCCGCGCCAGGCCGATCTGATGATCGTCTCGGGCACGGTGACGGACAAGATGGCACCGGCCGTGAAGCGCCTCTACGAGCAGATGCCCGAACCGAAGTACGTCATCTCCTTCGGCGCCTGCTCCAACTGCGGCGGCCCCTACTGGGACTCGTACGCGGTGACGAAGGGCGTCGACCAGATCATCCCGGTCGACGTGTACGTGCCGGGGTGCCCGCCCCGGCCCGAGGCGCTGCTCCAGGGCATCCTCAAGCTCCAGGAGAAGATCGCCCGGGAGAGCCTCGCGGAGCGCTACGGGCGGTCCGCGTCGGTGCCGGAGCTGACGAGCCCGCTGACGCCCCCGCCGGGAGGCACGGCATGAACGCGTACGACGGCCTCCCCGACGCGGTGACGGAGGTCTTCGGCGAGGAGGCGACGGCGGAGCGGGCGTACGACCTGCTCACGGTCGACGTCCCGCCGGCCTCCTGGATCGCCGCCCTGACCACGGCCCGCGACGAGCTGGGCTGCACCTACTTCGACTGGCTGAGCGCGGTCGACGAGCCGGGCACCGGGTTCCGGGTCTGCGCGCACGTGGTGTCCCTCGGCGGGGGCCGCCCGCGCCGCCTCCTGGTCCGTACGACGGTCCCGCACTCCGCGCCCGTCCTCCCCACGGCGGTGGAGGTGTACGCGGGCGCGGGCTGGCACGAGCGCGAGACCCACGAGATGTTCGGCGTGGACTTCACGGGCCACCCGAATCCGGCCCCGCTCCTCCTCCCCGAGAACTTCGAGGGCCACCCGCTGCGCAAGGACTTCGTCCTCGCGGCCCGGGTCGCCAAGGCGTGGCCGGGCGCGAAGGAGCCGGGCGAGTCCCACGACGGCGGCGGCCCCAAGCGCCGCCAGATGCTTCCCCCGGGCGTCCCGGACCCCAACGAGTGGGGCCCCCTCAAGGGCCAGCTCCCCCCGGCCCCCACCCGAGCCGAACGCCCGGCCCGCCGCACCCGCACGACGACGGAGGCCACCCCGCCCGACCCGACGACGACACCTCCGGTACGCCGTACGCGTTCGGCGTCGGAGGGCTCGGCGAGCCAGGAGGGGGCGGCGGCCCCGGTGCGTCGTGCGCGTTCGGCGTCGGAGGGCTCGGCCAGTCAGGACCCGGCGGCTCCGCCCCGCCGTACCCGCTCGGCCGCCGACGGCTCGGCCAGCCAGGCGGGGGACGGGGCGGCGGACACCCCGCCCGAGGCGCCGCACCCGTCGCGCCGCTCCCGCTCCGCGTCGGACGGCTCCGCGAGCCAGGCGACGGGGGAGCCGGGTGCTCCGGTACGCCGCTCCCGTTCGGCGTCGGACGGTTCCGCGAGCCAGGCGGCGGCCCCGGACGCGGCGGCACGCCCGCCGCGCCGCTCCCGCTCGGCGGCCGACGGCTCGGCGAGCCAGACGCCCCAGGAGCCGACGGCCCCCCGGCACACCCGCAGCACGGACGCCCCCTGGCACCACGCCCGCCCGGCCTTCGACGAGGACCCGGCGGAGCCGGAGATCCGGACCGAGCCCGCCGCCCCGGCGGAACCGGCCACTCCGGAGACCCCGGCGGAACCGGACACCGCCACCGAGCCGGCGGAGCCGACCGAGCCGGACACCGCCACCGAGCCGGCGGAGCCGACCGAGCCGGACACCGCCACCGAGCCGACCGAGCCGGACACCGCCACCGCTCCGGCGGAACCGGACACGGCTCCCGGGCCGGACACCGCCCCCGGTCCCGACACGGCCCCCGGCGCCACCGCTCCGGCGGAACCGGACACGGCTCCCGGGCCGGACACCGCCCCCGGTCCCGGCACGGCCCCCGGCCCCGCCGCCCCGGCGGAGCCGGACGCGGTCCCCGCCCCGCCCGCGACACGCGCCCCCGGCGCCGCCGCCCCCGGCGAGGAGAAGCCCGCCGACCCGGACACAGGCACCGACCCCGACCCCGACCCCACCCACCCCGCCGGAGGCGATCCCGCGTGAACGACGTACTCGACGTCGCCCTCCGGCTCCTCGTCGTCTTCGCCGTCTTCCTCGTGCTGCCGCTCGTCGTCGGCCAGACCGAGCACAAGGTCATGGCCCACATGCAGGGCCGCCTCGGCCCCATGTACGCCGGCGGCTTCCACGGCTGGGCCCAGCTCGTCGCCGACGGCGTGAAGTTCGCGCAGAAGGAGGACGTGGTCCCGAAGGACGCCGACCGGCGGGTCTTCCAGCTCGCGCCGGCCGTCGCCCTCCTCCCGTACCTCCTCGTCCTCGTCGCGATCCCGGTCGGCCCGGAGGAAGGGGCCGTCGGGCAGGTCGTCGACGCCGGCATCTTCTTCGTGCTCGCCGTGATGGGCGTCGGCGTCCTCGGCAGCCTCATGGCCGGCTGGGCGTCCGCGAACAAGTTCTCGCTGCTCGGCGGTCTGCGGACCGCCGCCCAGCTCCTCGCGTACGAGCTCCCGATGCTCCTCGCCGCCGCCTCCGTCGCGATGGCCGCCGGCACCGTCTCCCTCCCCGGCATCCTGAACGCCTTCGAGTGGTGGTGGCTGCCCTGGCAGATCGTCGGCGCGCTCGTCTTCTTCGTGGCCGGCCTCGCCGAGCTCCAGCGGCCGCCGTTCGACATGCCGGTCGCCGACTCGGAGATCATCTTCGGCGCGTACACCGAGTACACCGGCCTCCGCTTCGCGCTCTTCCTGCTCGCCGAGTACGCCGGCATCGTCGTCCTCTGCGGCCTCACCACCGTCCTCTTCCTCGGCGGCTGGCACGGCCCCCTCGGCGCCGACGGCCTCGGCTGGGTCTGGACCCTCCTGAAGACCGCCGTCCTCGCCTTCGTCGTCATCTGGCTGCGGGTCAGCTACCCGCGCCTGCGCGAGGACCAGCTCCAGCGCCTCGCCTGGACGGCGCTCGTCCCGCTCGCCCTCGCGCAGATCGCGCTCACCGGCATCGTGAAGGTGGCGATCCAGTAATGGCACCGATTCCGGGTTCCGGCCTCGCCAAGGGCCTCGCCGTCACCCTCCGCACGATGACGAGGAAGACCGTCACCGCGCAGTACCCCGACGCGCAGCCCGAACTCCCGCCCCGCACCCGCGGGGTCATCGGCCTGTTCGAGGAGAACTGCACGGTCTGCATGCTCTGCGCCCGCGAGTGCCCCGACTGGTGCATCTACATCGACTCCCACAAGGAGACGGTGCCGCCCGCCGCCCCCGGCGGCCGCGAGCGCAGCCGGAACGTCCTCGACCGCTTCGCCATCGACTTCGCGCTCTGCATGTACTGCGGCATCTGCATCGAGGTGTGCCCCTTCGACGCGCTGTTCTGGTCGCCCGAGTTCGAGTACGCGGAGACCGACATCCACGAGCTGACGCACGAGCGCGACAAGCTCCGCGAGTGGATGTGGACGGTCCCGGAACCGCCGGCGCTCGACCCGCGCGCGGAGGAACCGAAGGAGATCGCCGCCGCCCGCAAGGCGGCGGAGAAGGCCGCGGCGGCAGCGGCGGCCGAGGGGGAGCAGCGGTGATCCTGACAGCGGTACACACAGCACAGCAGCAGGCCGCGCAGGGCCCCGGCTTCCTCTCGCCCACCGGCGTCGAGATCGCCTTCCTCCTCGTCGGCCTCGTCACCCTCGGCGCCGCCGTCGTCACCGTCACCACCCGCCGGCTGGTGCACGCCGCCCTCTGGCTGGTCGTGGCCCTCGGCGGGCTCGCCGTCGAGTACCTGCTCCTGACCGCCGAGTTCATCGCCTGGGTCCAGGTGCTGATCTACGTCGGCTCCGTCGTCGTCCTCCTCCTCTTCGGCCTCATGCTCACCAAGGCCCCCATCGGCCGCTCCCCGGACACCGACTCGGGCAACCGCCCGGTCGCCCTCGCCGTGGCCCTGGCCGCCGCGGCCGCGCTCGTCTGGGTGGTCGTCGACGCGTTCCGCACGACCTGGATCGACCTCGACGGCGCCGTCCAGGGCTCCACCGAGGTCACCGGCTCGATCCTCTTCCGGCACTGGGTGCTGCCCTTCGAGGCGCTGTCCGTGCTCCTCCTGGCCGCCCTGGTCGGCGCCATCGTGCTCTCCCGGAAGAAGGACGCCGACAAGAAGGACGCCGACAAGAAGGACGCCGACGAGAAGGACACCGGGAAGACCGCGACAAAGGCCGGAGGCGTCCGCTGATGCACCTCGCCTACCCGGCCGTCCTCGCCGCCCTCCTCTTCGCCGTCGGCGTGTACGGCGTCCTCGTCCGCCGCAACGCGATCCTCGTCCTGATGTCCGTCGAGCTGATGCTCAACGCCGTCAACCTCAACCTCGTCGCCTTCGACGTCTGGCTCCGCGACGCCCTCCACGCCGGCCAGGCCCTCACCCTCTTCACCATCGCCATCGCCGCCGCGGAGATCGGCATCGGCCTCGCGATCGTCCTGATGGTCCACCGCGACCGCGGCACCTCGGACGTCGACCGCCTCCGCGACACGGCGGAGCACCCGCACGCGGACCCGGACGCGGCCCCGCACGACGAGAAGGCCGAGGCCGCCGCGTGACCACCACCACCCTCGCCGTCCTCGTCCCCCTCCTCCCCTTCCTCGGCTCCGCCGCCGGCCTCCTCCTCGGCCGCACCGCCCCCGGCTTCGTCCGCCCCCTCGCCGTCCTCCCGACCCTCGCCGCCGCCGTCCTGGCCGTGCTCGTGGCGGTCCGGCAGGGCGGCGGGAAGGCGATCGACGCCGCCACCCAGCTCACCCCCACCGGCTCGGTCCCGATCGACCTGGCCCTGCACGTCGACGGCTTCGCCGCCCTCGTCGCCGTCCTCGTCGGCGTGATCGCCACCTGCGTGCAGATCTACTCGACCGGCTACCTCCGCGACGACCCGCGCTACCCCTCGTACGCCGCGCTCGTCTCCCTCTTCACCGCCGCGATGCTCCTCGTCGTCTACTCCGGCGACCTGATGGTGCTCCTGGTCGGCTGGGAGGTCATGGGCATCTGCTCGTACTTCCTCGTCGGCCACTACTGGGAGACCCCCGAAGCCCGGTCCGCCTCCCTCAAGGCCTTCCTCGTCACCAAGCTCGGCGACGTCCCCTTCCTCATCGGGCTCTTCGCGCTCGCCGTCGACGCCGGCACCTTCCGGATCACCGGGGTCCTCGGCGCCGTCGCGACCGGCGGCCTCGACCACCCCACCGTGATCGCGCTGCTGCTGCTCGCCGGCGTCGCGGGCAAGTCCGCGCAGTTCCCGCTGCACACCTGGCTCCCGGACGCCATGGCCGGCCCCACGCCCGTCTCCGCGCTCATCCACGCGGCGACGATGGTCGCCGCCGGCATCTACTTCACGGCCCGGCTGCTGCCCGTCTTCGCGGCCTCCGCCGCCGCGATGACCGTCCTCGCCGTGCTGGCCGCGATCACGATGGTCGGCTCGGCGCTCGCCGCGCTCGCCCAGGACGACATCAAGCGGGTCCTCGCCTACTCGACGATCGGCCAGCTCGGCTACATGGCCGGCGCCCTCGCCGTCGGGGACCGGGGCGCCGCCGTCTTCCACCTGCTCTCGCACGCCGCCTTCAAGGCGCTCCTCTTCCTCGCCGCCGGGGCGGTCATCCACGCCGCCGGCACGAACTCGCTGACCGCCATGTCCCGCATGGGCGGCCTCGCGAAGCGGACCCCGGACGCCTACTGGACGACGACCGTCGCCCTCCTCGCGCTCGCCGCGATCCCGCCCTTCGCCGGCTTCTTCTCCAAGGAGGCCGTCCTGGTGGCCGCCGAGCACACCGCGCTCGGGGACCGGACCGTCGCCCCCGCCGGAGCCGGCTGGACCGTCCTCGTCGCGGGCCTCCTGACCGCCCTCCTCACCGCCGCCTACGCCCTCCGGCTCTGGCTGCGCGCCTTCCGGGGCCGAGGGCCGGAGGCCCCCGACCACGGCCGTCAGCCGATCGCCATGACGAGCGTCCTGTGGGTCCTGGCCGTCCCCTCCCTCGGCTTCGGCCTGACCGTCCGGCACCTCCCCGACTGGTTCGACGGGCACGACCTCGCCCCGACCCTCACCACCGCCGTCCTCGGCACCGGCCTCGCCGCCGCCGGGGCCGCCGTCACCTACGCGGTCTGGCGCACCCTCGCCGCCCGGGCACCCGTCGTACCCACCCAGCACGTCGCCCACCCGGACGCCGACGCGGGCCTGGTCGAGGCCGAGGCGCTGCACCTGCCGCACCCCGCCGAGGACCCGGCCGACCCCGGCCGCGTCCTCCTCGGACGCCTGTACCGCCCCGCCGCCGACGGCTTCCACCTGGACGCCCTCTACCGCGCCGCCCTCGTCCGCCCCGTCCTCGCCGCCGCATCCCTGGTCCGCTTCCTGGACCGCGAGGTCGTCGACACCTACGTCCGGGGCGCCGCGGGCTCCGCCAAGGGCCTGGGGTGGCTCGTCCGCCGGGCCCAGACCGGCAACGTCCAGACCTATCTGAGCGCCCTGCTCGCCGGCTCCGTCGTCCTGGCGATCGCCGCAGTCGCCCTCGCCAACGCCGTCGCCGGAGCGTGAGCCGTGATCGACCTCAACGAAACCGTGATGCAGTTCCTCCTGGTGCTGATCGTCGCCGGCCCGCTCCTCGGCGCCGCCACCGCCCTCCTCCCGGCCCCGCCGGGACTGCGGGGGAAGTCGCCCGACCAGGCCGTCCTGCGCCACGGCGTCACCGTCACCGGCGCGGTCCTGCTCGCCGCGATCGTCCTCGCGCTCGGCTTCGACCACGACCACCCGTCGACGATGCAGGCCACGACGGACGTCGGCTGGATCAGGGCACTGGACGTCCGGATCCACCTCGGTGTCGACGGCATCTCCCTGCCCCTCCTGGTCCTGACCGCCCTCCTGGGCTTCCTCTGCGCGCTCCACAGCTACTTCAGGACGCCGAGCGGGCCCTCGCCCAAGGCCTTCGTCGCCCTGCTCCTCGTCCTGGAGTCCGGCACCCTCGCCACCTTCGCCGTCCTCGACCTGGTCCTGTTCTTCCTGGCCTTCGAGACCGTCCTCGTCCCGATGTACTTCCTCATCGCCCGGTGGGGCGGCGAGGGCAGGCGCGCCGCCTCCTGGAAGTTCGTCCTCTACACGCTGCTCGGCTCCGTCGTCATGCTGCTCGGCCTGCTCCTCGTCGGCGTGAAGGCGGGCACGTTCGACATGGTGGCGCTCGCCGCCGGCAACGGCCGGGGCCTGACCGCGTCCGTGCAGGTCGTCGCCGTCCTCGCGATCGGGCTCGGGCTCGCCGTGAAGACCCCGATGTGGCCGCTGCACAGCTGGCTCCCGGACGCCCACACCGCCGCCCCCACCGTCGGCTCCGTCCTCCTCGCCGGCGTCCTGCTCAAGATGGGCACGTACGGCTTCGTCCGGATCGTCCTGCCGGTCGCGCCCGACGGCATGCGGACCTTCGCCCCGTACCTCGGCGCCTTCGCCGTCGCCGGGATCGTCTACGGTTCGCTCGCCTGCCTCGCCCTCGCGCGCCCCGGCGCCAAGGGCGACCTCAAGCGCCTCATCGCGTACTCCTCCGTCGGCCACATGGGCTTCGTGCTCCTCGGCATCGCCTCCATGACCCCCACCGGGGTCAACGGCGCGCTCTTCGCCAACATCGCCCACGGCCTCGTCACCGGACTGCTCTTCTTCCTGGTCGGCGCGGTCAAGGACCGGTACGGCACCGCCGACCTCGACACCCTCGCCGGTGCCACCGGAGCCGCCCTCTACGGTCGCGCGCCCCGCCTCGGCGCCCTCCTCGCCTTCGCCGCCGTCGCCTCCCTCGGCCTGCCCGGCCTGGCCGGCTTCTGGGGCGAGATGCTGGCCCTCTTCGGCGCCTTCGACCCCGCCGGGGGCCTCAGCCGCCCCGCCTTCCTCGCCTTCACGGCGATCGGCGCCCTCGGCACCCTGCTCACCGCCGCGTACCTCCTGATCGTCGTCCGCCGCGTCTGCGCGGGCGGCCCCCGGCCCGCCGGGGAGACCCCGATCCCCGACGTCCAGGGGTACGAGTTCGCCGCCTGGACCCCGCTCGTCGCCCTCACCGTCCTCGCCGGACTCTGGCCCGCCGTCCTCCTCGGCCTCACCGACCCGGCCGTCCAGAAGCTCCTCGCCGGAGGCACCCAGTGACGTCGCAGCTCGTCCAGTCCGTCGACTGGCTCACGATCGCGCCCCCCGTCCTCACGGCCGCGGTCGCCCTCGCCGTCCTCGTCGCCGACCTCTTCCTCCCGCCGGAGCGCAAGCAGGTCCTGGGCTGGACCGCGATCGGCGGCCTCACCGCCGCCCTCGCCCTCCTCGTCCCGCTGCGGGCCGGCGACCGCTCCACCTTCTGCCTCACCCCCGACACGCGGGTCACGGCGTGCAGCTACACCGCCGACCACTTCACCCTCGTCGTCCAGCTCCTCGTCCTCGGCGGAGCGCTCCTCACCGCGCTGCTCTCCCTGGACGAGACCCGGAAGCGGCTGCCGGCCGGCGAGTACTGGTTCCTGCTGCTCTCCTCGGCCGCCGGAGCCGCCCTGCTGCCCGCCTCCCGGGACCTCGCGACCCTCGTCGTCGCCCTGGAGGTGGCCTCCCTGCCCGCCTTCGCGCTCGTCGGCCTCAAGCGCGGCGACCGCATGTCCGGCGAGGCCGCCCTCAAGTTCTTCCTCTCCTCCGTCACCGCGACCGCCGTCACCCTGCTCGGCGCGAGCTTCGTGTACGCGACGACCGGCACCCTCCACCTCACGGAGATCGCCCAGCGCCTCGACGACGTCCCCGGGCAGTTCCAGACCCTCGCCGAGGCCGGCGTCGCCCTCACCCTCGTCGGCTTCGCCTTCAAGACGGCCGCCGTCCCCTTCCACTTCTGGGTCCCCGACACCTACGTCGGCGCCCCGCTGCCCGTCGCCGCCTACCTCTCCGTGGTCGGCAAGGCCGTCGGCCTCACCGGCCTGATCCTGGTGACCGTCGTCGCCTTCCCCTCGTACGCGGACGTGTGGGGCCCGGCGCTCGCCGTCCTCGCCGCGCTCACCATGACCGCCGGGAACGTCGCCGCCCTGCGCCAGTCCCCCACGCGCGCGTGGAGCGCGGTCCGGCTCCTGGCCTGGTCCTCCGTCGCCCAGGCGGGCTACCTCCTGGTGCCGATCGCGGCCGCCGCGTACTCCGGGAACGACCAGGTCGGCGCCACCGTCGCGTACGCCCTGATGTACGCCGTGGTGAACCTCGGCGCCTTCGCGGTCGTCGCGCTCGTCGCGCGCGTGCGCCCCCGGAACCGCATCGAGGACTACCGGGGCCTGTGCGCGGCGAGCCCCGCCGCCGCCCTCGCGCTCGCCTTCTTCCTCCTGAATCTGGCCGGTTTGCCCCCGGGTATCATCGGCCTCTTCGCCAAGGTGACCGTCTTCTCGGCGGCCGTCGACGCGGGCCTGGGCTGGCTGGCCGTGGTCATGGCGCTCAACGTCGTGATCGCGCTGTACTACTACCTCCGCTGGACGGCCCTGCTCTTCCGCACCCCGGAAGAAGCGCCCGGGGAAGCGTCGGGAGGGGCCCCGGAAGGCACCCCGGAGGGCAGCGTCGCCCTCCGCCGGCCCTCCGCGCCGATCACCCTGGCGATCGCGCTGACCGCCGCCGCCGGAGCCGTCCTGTCGGGCTACCCGCAGGTCGCCCTCCGCTTCGCCGCGACGACGCTCTTCTGACCCCACCCGAGCAGAACCTAGGAGCAGGACCCCGTGCTGAACGGATTCAAGGACTTCATACTTCGCGGGAACGTCGTCTCGATGGCCATCGGCCTGGCCGTCGGAACGGCGTTCACCTCCGTCGTCACGGGCTTCAGCAAGGCCTTCATCACCCCCCTCATCGGCCTCGCCACCGGCTCCGTCGGCAACTTCAACGACGCGACGTTCAGCATCGGCAGGACCGTCTTCCCCTACGGCCTGGCCATCTCCGCGAGCATCGCCTTCGTCATCACCGCGGCGGTCCTCTACTTCCTGATCGTCGTCCCCATGACGGGCATCCAGCACAGGTTCGCCAAGGCAGAGGCCGCCGACCCCAAGTCGGAGAAGCGCGACTGCCCCCACTGCTACAGCGAGATCCCGGCCATCGCCTCCCGCTGCGCCTTCTGCACCGGCGCGGTCGAGCCCGTCGGCACCCTCCTGGAGAAGGTCGAGGTCCCGGCGCCCCGCTGATCACCCGAACGGCCCACACGGACGCCCCGGTGCGGCCGGGGAACCCGAACCTCCCGCCTGGCGTTGACCAGTACGGAAGGGTCCACTGGACGAGTGGACCACCACGAAGAAAAGGGTTCCCCTGCCGCACCACTTGGAGGGCGTACCGTGCACCGCCGGCACAACGGGCTGAGGACCGCCGTACTCCTCGGAGGGCTCTCGGCCCTCATCATCGTCATCGGCAGCTTCTTCGGGCGTACGGGACTGATCGTCGCGCTCGTCGTGGCGCTCGGCACCAACGCGTACGCGTACTGGAACAGCGACAAGCTGGCGCTGCGGGCCATGCGCGCCCGCCCGGTCAGCGAGTTCGAGGCGCCCGCGCTCTACCGGATGGTGCGCGAGCTCTCCACGCAGGCGCGCCAGCCCATGCCCAGGCTCTACATCTCGCCGACCCAGGCGCCCAACGCCTTCGCCACCGGCCGCAACCCGCGCAACGCCGCCGTCTGCTGCACCGAGGGCATCCTCTCCCTCCTGGACGAGCGCGAGCTGCGCGGGGTCATCGGCCACGAGCTGAGCCACGTCTACAACCGGGACATCCTGATCTCGTCGGTCGCCGGAGCACTGGCCTCCGTGATCATGTTCCTGGTCAACTTCGCCTGGCTGATCCCGGTCGGCCGCTCCAACGACGACGACGGCCCCGGACTGCTCGGCATGCTGCTGATCATGATCCTGGGCCCGATCGCCGCCTCGGTCATCCAGCTCGCCATCTCCCGCTCCCGGGAGTACGAGGCCGACGCCTCCGGCGCCCAGCTCACCGGCGACCCGCTCGCCCTGGCGGGCGCCCTGCGGAAGCTGGAGGCCGGCACCAAGCAGCTCCCGCTGCCGCCCGAGCCCCGGATCGAGACCGCGAGCCACATGATGATCGCGAACCCGTTCCGCCCCGGCCAGGGCCTCTCCAAGATGTTCTCCACCCACCCGCCGATGGCCGAGCGCATCGCCCGGCTCGAACAGATGGCAGGTCGACGCCCGTGAAGACGATCCTGAACGTCATTTGGCTGATCCTGTGCGGATTCTGGATGTTCCTGGGCTACATGCTCGCGGGACTCCTGCTCTGCGTCACGATCATCGGCATCCCCTTCGGGCTCGCCGCCTTCCGCATCGGCGTCTACGCCCTGTGGCCCTTCGGCAAGACGGTCGTCGACCGCCGCGACGCGGGCGCGCCCTCCTGCGTGGGCAACGTGCTGTGGCTGATCCTCGCCGGCTGGTGGCTGGCCCTCGGCCACATCACCACCGGCATCGCCCTCTGCCTCACGATCATCGGCATCCCGCTGGGCATCGCGAACTTCAAGCTGATCCCGGTCTCGCTGCTGCCCCTGGGCAAGGAGATCGTCTCCACGGACCGCGCCGCGGGCGTCCACGTCCCCCAGAGCTACTGACCGGACCGGGGGATCCCGGTCTCCCGCAGGGTGATGTTGAGCCGCCCGCGCAGCCCGAGGGCGGGCTCGGCGGTCCCGGGGAACACCCGGGGCACCCCGTGGTGCGCCCACCGCGAGGGCCCGCCGAAGACGAACAGGTCCCCGGAGGCCAGCTCGACGTCCCGGTAGGGCCGCCCCCGGCCCTCCGCGTTCCCGAAGCGGAACACGCACCGGTCCCCGAGGCTCAGCGACACCACCGGCGCCCCGGAGCGCTCCTCCCGGTCCTGGTGCATCCCCATCCGCGCCCCGGGCCCGTAGAAGTTCACGAGCGCGGTGTCGGGCGCGAAGCCCCCGTCCTCCCCGTACGCCTCGGCGACGGCCTCCCGCCCGAGCGAGACCAGCCGGCCGGGCAGTTCGGGACCGACGGCGTCGAGATACCGGTACGGCACCCACTGCCGCCCCAGACACAGCGACCGCACCGACATGACGCCCCCGCCGGGCAGCACGGTCCGCCGGTACGGCACGGGCCCGCGCCCCCACTCCCGGCAGGCCTCCACCAGCTCCCGCTGCCGCGAGAACGGCAGCCACGCGGGCACGTGCACGGCCCCGGGCGCCACGACGACCCGTTCCCGGGGAAAGAGCCCCTCGCTCACACCAGGACCCCCTCCAGGCCCAGCAGCCGCTCCTTCCGCCCGACCCCCGCGGCGTACCCGCGCAGGGCCCCGTCGGCCCCGATCACCCGGTGGCAGGGCCGCACCACGAGCAGCGGATTGCGCCCGATCGCGGTCCCCACGGCCCGCACCCCGGCCCCGGCCGAGCCGACCCGCCGGGCGATCTCCCCGTACGAGACGGTCGCGCCGTACGGCACCTCTTCGAGCGCCCGCCAGACGCGCCGCTGGAACGCGGTCCCGGCGTCACCGTCGAACTCCACCTCGAACCGCTCCCGCTCCCCGGCGAAGTACTCGCGCAACTGCCCGGCGACCTCCTCGAACGCCTCCGGATCGGACGTCCACCCGTCCTCGACCACGGCGCCCCCCTTCTGCCCCGGCAGGGACAGCGAGCGCAACAGGACATGCCCCCCGGGCACGGGCCGCCCGACGAGCAGCATCTCGCCCAGGGGGCCGTCGGCGTACGCGTACACGGTCATGACTGCTTCCTCTCCCGCACGGGCCTTCCACGACCCAGTGTGCGGGGCCGCCGACTCGGAGGCTGGCGGGATTCGGACACGGCTCTCACGGGGGCCGGCCGGGCGGACCGTCAGGTGCTGCCGGCGCCGGTCCCGTCGTGCGGACGCGACCGCCCGTCGCAGGCGGCGATCCGGGCCGCGAGCCCCTCGTGGCCGACGGGGTCGCCGCAGAGCCGGCGTACGGCGGCCAGCCCCAGACTGGCCCGCCCGGTGGCCTCCACGAGGGCGCGGGGAGCGACGTGGAAGTGCCACTGGCCGACGTCGAGCGGGTCGTAGTCGGAGTGGGTGCGCGCGGTGTGGAGGGCGAAGACGTAGACGTCGGCGTTGTAGGACCGGGCCTCGGAGACGCCGTCCTCGGGGGTCCAGGTGCGTCCGCGCAGGCGGGAGAAGCGGATGTCCGACAGCCGGGCCTGCCCCCAGGACTGGAGGTAGGCGCTCGTCTTCACCTCGATCCTCAGCCCGTCGGGCGCCAGGACGTCGAAGCTGTCCCACTCCGCGTTGCGTTCCACCGCGCCCACCGCGCGGTGGACCAGGAACTCCGCGAGCAGGCCCCGCGTCGTGTTGGTCCGGAGGTCGGGCATCGCGTAGCGCCAGAAGTCCAGCACCGTCCCGGCGCCGGCGCCGCGGAAGGCCTCGTCGCCTTCGAGCGGCACCGGCTCGGCCGGGACGTGCCAGGTGTCGGAGACCGCGGGGTCGAACGGCATTCCACCACCCTCCCACGCGGCCGGCCCCGGACGCGCCCGGATGCGCACGGGGGCACGGCGCCCGTCGCTCCGGCGCCGTGCCCCCGATGCGTCCTCCGGGTGCGGGGGGCCGGCGTCCCCGCGGGCCGGAACGGTTCCGCTAGCGGTAGTTCACGAACTGGATCGCGAAGTCGAAGTCCTTGCCCTTGAGGAGGGCCTGCACGGCCTGGAGGTCGTCGCGGCTCTTCGAGCTGACCCGCAGCTCGTCGCCCTGCACCTGCGCCTTGACGCCCTTGGGGCCCTCGTCCCGGATGGCCTTCGCGACCTTCTTGGCGTTCTCCTGCGAGATGCCCTCGGTGACCGAGGCGAAGAGCTTGTACTCCTTGCCGGAGAGCTGCGGCTCGCCCTCGACCTCCAGCGACTTGAGCGAGATCCCGCGCTTGATCAGCTTGGACTGGAAGATGTCGAGGATCGCGTTGACCCGCTCCTCGCCGTTCGCCTGCATGAGGATCTTCTCGCCCGACCAGGAGATCGAGGCGTTGGTCCCCTTGAAGTCGTAGCGCTGAGAGATCTCCTTGACGGCCTGGTTGAGGGCGTTGTCGACCTCCTGCCGCTCGACCTTGGAGACGATGTCGAAACTGGAGTCGGCCATGACTCGTGGCTCCTTGCTCGGATGCTGTGGGTTACAGACCGAAGCCTAGGGGGTGAGCCACGGCCCGAACCGCTGATCAATCCGGTGGCGAACCACCCCGTGGGATCAGGTATTGTTTACGTCGTTGCCAGGGAACACCGCCGAAAAGCGGCTCCACGGCAGCGGTCTCATGGCGATGTGCCCGAGTGGCCAATGGGAGCGGACTGTAAATCCGTCGGCTTAGCCTACCCAGGTTCGAATCCTGGCGTCGCCACGTGATGGAGAAGGTCCCCGGTGCTTGCACCGGGGACCTTCTCTCGTGGTGAGGAGGGGCTCCCGTCGTACGAGGTCGTACGAGGGGGCGGGTCAGTTTCCGGCCACCGACCTCACCGCCACCGAGACCGGCGTCGAGCCCGAGGTCAGTTCCAGGGTGAGGCCGGACGTCGCCGGGGTCTCCAGGAGTTCCGCGACGACCGCCGCCACGTCGTCGCGGGGGACGTGGCCGCGGCCCGTGCGGGCCTCCAGGCGGACCAGGCCCGTGCCCGCGTCGTTCGTGAGGGCGCCCGGGCGCAGGATCGTCCAGTCCAGGGCCGTGCGCGAGCGGATCTCGTCGTCGGCCGAGCCCTTGGCCCGCAGGTACGTGTCGAAGATCTCCTCGCCCCGGTGGGACGCGTCCGCGCCCATCGAGGAGACGACCACGTACCGCCGCACCCCCGCCCGTTCCGCCGCGTCCGCGAAGAGCACCGCGGCCCCCCGGTCCACCGTGTCCTTGCGGTCCGCGCCGCTGCCCGGGCCCGCGCCCGCGGCGAAGACCACCGCGTCGGCGCCCCGCAGGGCGTCGGCGACCATGTGGGACGACGCCGTCTCCAGGTCCAGGACGACGGGCTCGGCACCCGCCTCCCGCAGGTCCGCCGCCTGCTCCGGCCGGCGGATGACCCCCGCCACCTCGTGTCCGCCCGCCGAGAGCAGCCTCTCCAGGCGCAGGGCGATCTGTCCGTGTCCTCCAGCGATGACGATGCGCATACTCACGACCGTACGACGGGACCGGCCGGAGGGCTCCCCGGCCCGGGCGGCCGCCTCGTCCGCGCCTGCCGCGGCAGGTCGAGCGCCGCCGCCGAGTCGCAGTACTCCCGCACCGCGCTCGTCCGCGCCACCACCCGCCCCCGGTGCACCACGATCCGGCTGTACGCCAGCGACAGCGCGCCCGCGAGCCGCTCGCCCCGCACCGCCAGGAGCTCCGCCGGGAAGCCCGCCTCCACCCGCACCTCCGGCAGGCCCATCACCGCCCTGGCCTCCGCGCTCACCGCCCCGTACGCCTCCTCGGGCGAGAGCCCGCCCTGCGAGGCCAGCAGATAGGCCGCCTCCAGCGGGTCCCCGCGCCCCACCGGGTTCGCCGCGTCCCGCAGCGCCCCGCTCCCGGCCGCCACCCGCACCCCCGCCGCCCGCAGCAGCCGCACCGGCGCCACCCCCCGGGGCCCTCCGTCCCCCGTCCCCGCGTCCGCGCACCCGCCCTGCGGCAGGCACACCACCGCCACCCCGGCCGCCGCCAGCCGCTCCGCCGCCCGCCCCGCCACCTCCGGGGGGAGCCGGGCGAGGCCCGCGCACGGGCCGATCGTCACCCCCGTCCCCAGCTCCCCGGCCATCGCCGCCAGCCGGGCCAGCCACGCCGGGTCGTCCCCCTCCGCGTGCAGGTCCACCGGCACCCCGTGCTCCGCCGCCACCTCCAGGACCGCCGCCACGTGCCCGACCGGATCGGGGTCCAGGTCCGGACGCCCGCCGACCGCGCCCGCGCCCCTCCGCACCGCGTCCCGCAGCAGCGCCCGTCCCTCCGCGCCCGCCGCCCCGCCGAGCAGCCGCGGCACGGCCACCGGCGTCAGCGTGCCGAGGCCGTGCAGCGAGCCCTGGACCCGGAGCACCGCCTCCAGCGGCCCGAGCCCGCGGTCGTCGCCGATCCGCACGTGCGCGCGCAGCGCGGTCGCCCCGTGCCCGAGCTGGAGCAGCGCGGCCTCCGTGGCCCGGCGCCGCACCTCCTCCCCGTCGTACGGGACGGGGCCCGGGCGGTCGGCGGAGAACGCGCCGTCGGGGTGGGCGTGGGGCTCGGCGGGCGCGGGCAGCAGCAGGTGGCCGGTGAGGTCCACCCGGGCGCCCGGCGTCACGGGCGCGAGGCTGCCCGCCGTGCCGACCGCCTCGATCCGTTCGCCCACGAGCCGTACGTCCACGGTCCGCCCGTCGGCGAGCCGCGCGTGCGAGAGCAGGAGCGAGGTCGGTCCGGCGCCGGCCGCGGCCCCTTCCCCGGGCGGCTGGGGCTGCTTGCTGTCGGCTGCCATCCGGCTCCTCGGGCCTCCTCGGGACCGGGATCGCCCGGCGTGGGCCCGAGCCTAGGGGCGCCCGCGGTGACCTGCGGGGAGAGGCGCGGCGGGCGCACCCGATGAGGGCACGTGTGGCGTACGTGACACCTGGTGGGAAGGGCCGGAACGGCGCCGGGAAACGGATTTGGGAGATGGGCCGGAGACCGTGTAATGTCTTCCTCGCTCGCCCCAATAGCTCAGTCGGTAGAGCGTCTCCATGGTAAGGAGAAGGTCTACGGTTCGATTCCGTATTGGGGCTCTGGTGAGAAGGACCCGCCTTCGGGCGGGATCCGGATCATCAAAGCGGTGTAGCTCAGTCGGTAGAGCAAGCGGCTCATAATCGCTGTGTCACCGGTTCAAGTCCGGTCACCGCTACAAACGGTAGCCGATTGCGGGGTCGGTCCTTCGATCGGCTACCCTTTTATGCGTTCATCCGTCCAACCGTCCGTCCAAGGAGCACTCACGTGGCTGCCACCGACGTCCGCCCGAAGATCACGCTGGCCTGCGTGGAGTGCAAGGAGCGGAACTACATCACCAAGAAGAACCGGCGTAACAACCCGGACCGTCTTGAGATGAAGAAGCACTGCCCTCGCTGCAACTCGCACACCGCGCACCGCGAGACGCGTTAATCAGGCTCGTACACGAGGCCGTCCCCACTCGGGGGCGGCCTCGTGTCGTTTGTCGGAAACGAATTCCAGGAGGTATCGAGTCCATGGCGCTCGACCAGTCCTTCGTGGGCCGGACCTATCCGCCCACCCCGCCCTACGAGGTAGGCCGCGAGAAGATCCGCGAGTTCGCCGAGGCGATCGAGGACGCCAACCCCGCGTACACCGACGCCGAGGCGGCCAAGGCGCTCGGCCACCCCGACGTGATCGCCCCGCCCACCTTCGTGTTCGCCATCACGTTCAAGGCGGCCGGACAGGTCGTCGAGGACCCGCAGCTCGGCCTCGACTACAGCCGGGTCGTCCACGGCGACCAGAAGTTCGTGTACGCCCGTCCCGTACGCGCCGGGGACCGGCTCTCCGTCACCTCCACCATCGAGGCGATCAAGTCGATGGCGGGCAACGACATCCTGGACATCCGCGGCGAGGTCCACGACGAGACCGGCGAGCACGTCGTCACCGCCTGGACCAAGCTCGTCTCCCGAGCGCCCGAGGAGGCCTGACCATGACCGCGAAGATCGCCTACGACGAGGTCGAGGTCGGCACCGAGCTGCCCGCGCGGACCTTCCCGGTGACCCGCGCCACCCTCGTCCGGTACGCCGGCGCCTCCGGGGACTTCAACCCCATCCACTGGAACGAGAAGTTCGCGGTCGGCGTCGGCCTGCCCGACGTCATCGCCCACGGCATGTTCACCATGGCCGAGGCGATCCGCGTCGTCACCGACTGGGCCGGCGACCCCGCCGCCGTCGTCGAGTACGGCGTCCGCTTCACCAAGCCCGTCGTCGTCCCCAACGACGACACCGGCGCCCTGATCGAGGTCGCCGCCAAGGTCGCGGCCAAGCTGGACGACGGCCTGGTACGGGTGGACCTCACCGCGACCAGCGCGGGGCAGAAGGTCCTGGGGATGAGCCGGGCCGTGGTGCGGCTCGCCTGACAGGTGTGCACGAGAGCCCCGGCGCCCCGGCACGGTGCCGGGGCGCCGCTGTTTCACTCGTGGGACAGAATGTCCGTCGACAGGGACGCCGCACGTACGCTGGGCCCGTGCAGCTCCTCAACGACGCCCCCCTCGCCCCCCTCACCACCTTCCGTCTCGGCGGACCCGCCTCCCGGCTCGTCACCGCGACCACCGACGACGAGGTGATCGCGGCCGTCCGCGAGGCCGACGACGCCGGGACGCCGCTGCTGATCGTCGGCGGCGGGTCCAACCTGGTCATCGGGGACAAGGGCTTCGACGGCACCGCGCTCCGGATCGCCACCACCGGCTTCTCCCTCGACGGGACCCGCCTGGAACTGGCCGCCGGAGAGGTCTGGACGGACGCCGTCGCGCGGACCGTCGAGGCCGGGCTCGCCGGGATCGAGTGCCTGGCCGGGATCCCCGGCTCGGCCGGGGCCACCCCGATCCAGAACGTCGGCGCGTACGGGCAGGACGTCTCCGCCACCGTCACCGAGGTCGTCGCGTACGACCGGACCACCCGCGAGACCGTCACGCTGACCAACGCCGAGTGCGCCTTCTCGTACCGGCACAGCCGCTTCAAGGAGCACCCCGAGCGCTACGTCGTGCTGCGGGTCCGCTTCGAGCTCGAAGACGCCGGCGGGCTCTCCGCGCCGATCAAGTACGCCGAGACCGCCCGCGCCCTCGGCGTCGGGGCCGGCGACCGCGTCCCGCTCGCCGCCGCCCGCGAGACCGTCCTGGGGCTGCGCGCCGGCAAGGGCATGGTCCTCGACCCGGAGGACCACGACACCTGGTCGGCCGGCTCCTTCTTCACCAACCCGATCCTCACGGCCGGGCAGTACGAGGCCTTCCTGGCGCGCGTGGCCGAGCGCCTCGGCCCGGACGTCGTCCCGCCCGCCTTCCCCGCCGGCGAGGACGCGGTGAAGACCTCCGCGGCCTGGCTGATCGACCGGGCCGGGTTCACCAAGGGGTACGGCTCCGGGCCCGCCCGGATCTCCACCAAGCACACGCTCGCCCTCACCAACCGGGGCGGGGCCACCACCGAGGACCTGCTCGCCCTCGCCCGCGAGGTCGTCGCCGGGGTCAGGGACGCCTTCGGCATCACCCTCGTCAACGAGCCCGTCACCGTCGGCGTCGAGATCTAGTACGGCCGGTACGGCAGGTACCGCTGGTACGCGACGCCCACGCCCTGCTTGATCGTCGCCGGGTCGTCGGCCATCGCCGGCGTCGCGTGCGCCACGCCCGCGCGGGCCGGGAAGCGGCCCCGGGGCGGGGTGCCGCCGGCGACCGGCCGGGCGGGCGCACGGCGGTCCGGTCGGCGCCGCTCGCGGCGGGGTCGGACTCCACGGCCCGCAGGTCGTCGCGGACGTCCTTCGGGACGGTGCCGACGACCGCCAGGACCGCCCTGTCCAGAACGCCCCGGCCGGCCGGGCCCGGCGGGGACGCGCCGACCACCAGGAGGCGGCGCACCTTCCCGGCCTCCGCCGCCGCGAGCACCGAGCGGGTCGGCCGGGCCGCCACGCCCGCGTCCGCGCGGCTCCCGGCGCCCGGGCCCGAGAGGACCGCGTCCCGGCCGGCGACCGCCGCGCGCAGCGCCTCCGGGCCGGACGGGTCCTCGGCCCGCCGGACCACGAGCCGCGTCCCGGTCACCGCGAGCCGCGCCGGGTCCCGCACCACCGCCGTCGCCTCGCGGCCCGCGGCCGGCGGACAGCCTCCCGGCCGGCGCCCGGCGGACGGCCTCCCGGCCGACGCCGCCGGTCGCGCCGAAGACGGTGAGCCTCGTCATTCCGTGCCCCCCGTGGCGGGACCCGCCCGTTCAGGACCCGATCCAGTCGTCGATCCCCGCGAGCAGCTTCTCCCGCACCCCCTCCGGCGCCGCCGAACCACGGACCGACTGCCGTGCCAGCTCCGCCAGTTCCGCGTCCGTGAAGCCGTGGTGGCGGCGGGCGATCTCGTACTGCGCCGCGAGCCGCGAGCCGAAGAGCAGCGGGTCGTCCGCGCCGAGCGCCATCGGCACCCCCGCGTCGAAGAGCGTCCGCAGCGGCACGTCCTCGTGCCGCTCGTACACCCCGAGGGCCACGTTCGACGCCGGGCAGACCTCGCAGGTCACCCCGCGCTCGGCCAGCCTGCTCAGCAGCCTCGGGTCCTCCGCCGCCCGCACCCCGTGGCCGACCCGCGCCGCCCGCAGGTCGTCCAGGCAGTCCCGCACCGACGCCGGACCCGTCAGCTCGCCGCCGTGCGGGGCCGCGAGGAGGCCGCCGTCCCGGGCGATCGCGAACGCCCGGTCGAAGTCCCGGGCCATGCCCCGGCGCTCGTCGTTGGAGAGCCCGAAGCCCACCACGCCCCGGTCCGCGAACCGCACCGCGAGCCGGGCCAGGGTGCGCGCCTCCAGCGGGTGCTTCATCCGGTTCGCCGCCACCAGGACCCGCATCCCGAGCCCGGTCTCCCGGGACGCCGACTCGACCGCGTCCAGGATGATCTCCAGGGCCGGGATGAGCCCGCCGAGGTGCGGGGCGTACGAGGTGGGGTCGACCTGGATCTCCAGCCACCCCGAACCGTCCCTGACGTCCTCCTCGGCCGCCTCGCGGACCAGCCGCCGGATGTCCTCGGGCGCGCGCAGGCAGGAGCGGGCGATGTCGTAGAGGCGCTGGAAGCGGAACCAGCCGCGCTCGTCGGTCGCCCGCAGCTTGGGGGGCGTACCGCTGCTCAGCGCTTCGGGGAGGTGCACGCCGTACTTGTCGGCCAGCTCGATCAGCGTCGTGGGCCGCATCGAGCCGGTGAAGTGCAGGTGCAGATGGGCCTTGGGCAACAGGGTGAGGTCGCGAGAAACGTGCTCCATCGACCGATCCTGCCGCACCCGAACGGAGGAGGACAGCCCCTTTCCCCGATCGGGACCCTCCCGAACGCAGAAACGGGCCCCGGTTCCGAAGAACCGGGGCCCGCCTCGTACCCGCTCTCACGAGCGGGCGGGCCGGCTCAGTCCGTCGCCTCGGCCAGCAGCTTCTGGATCCGGGAGACGCCCTCCGCCAGGTCCTCGTCGCCGAGCGCGTACGACAGGCGCAGGTAGCCGGGGGTGCCGAAGGCCTCGCCCGGGACGACCGCGACCTCGGCCTCGTCGAGGATCAGGGCGGCCAGTTCGACCGAGGTCGCCGGACGCCGCCCGCGGATCTCCTTGCCGAGCAGCCCCTTCACCGACGGGTACACGTAGAACGCGCCCTCCGGGGTCGGGCAGACGACGCCGTCGATCTCGTTCAGCATCCGCACGATCGTCCGGCGGCGCCGGTCGAAGGCGGTGCGCATCTCCGCGACCGCGTCCAGGTTCCCGGAGACGGCGGCGAGCGCGGCGACCTGCGCGACGTTGCTCACGTTGGACGTGGCGTGCGACTGGAGGTTCGTGGCGGCCTTCACGACGTCCTTCGGGCCCACGATCCACCCGACGCGCCAGCCCGTCATCGCGTACGTCTTCGCCACGCCGTTGACCACGACGCACTTGTCGCGCAGCTCGGGCACCAGGGCCGGCAGCGAGGTGAACGTCGCGTCGCCGTAGACCAGGTGCTCGTAGATCTCGTCCGTCAGGACCCACAGGCCGTGCTCGACGGCCCAGCGGCCGATCGCCTCGGCGTCGGCCTCGCTGTAGACGGCGCCGGTCGGGTTCGAGGGGGAGACGAAGAGGACGACCTTGGTCTTCTCCGTGCGGGCCGCCTCCAGCTGCTCCACCGACACCCGGTAGCCGGTCGTCTCGTCGGCCACGACCTCCACCGGCACGCCGCCCGCGAGGCGGATCGACTCGGGGTACGTCGTCCAGTACGGCGCCGGGACGATGACCTCGTCACCCGGGTCCAGGATCGCGGCGAAGGCCTCGTAGATCGCCTGCTTGCCGCCGTTGGTCACCAGGATCTGGGACGGGTCGACCTCGTAGCCGGAGTCGCGCAGCGTCTTGGCGGCGATGGCGGACTTCAGCTCGGGCAGGCCGCCGGCCGGCGTGTAGCGGTGGTACTTCGGGTTCTTGCAGGCCTCCACGGCCGCCTCGACGATGTAGTCGGGGGTCGGGAAGTCGGGCTCGCCCGCGCCGAAGCCGATCACCGGACGGCCGGCGGCCTTGAGGGCCTTGGCCTTGGCGTCGACGGCGAGGGTGGCGGACTCGGAGATCGCACCGATACGGGCGGAGACCCGACGCTCGGTGGGAGGGGTAGCAGCGCTCATGCGGCCCATCGTCCCAGACCGCGTCCCGGCCGGGCACACAGGTTTCACGGACCGGACAGGAACGGTCATTCCCGGTCGTACGGCCGTCCCGCGACAGGTCTGCGGCAGGTCGGGGCGGCTTCTGTTCGACGTAGGGCCCCAAGACCACGTATGCTCACTCCTCGTTGGTCCGCACCGGCCGCGTCTCGCGATGCGGTAGGTTGGGGCACTGACAAAGGGTCGTAGCTCAATTGGTAGAGCACCGGTCTCCAAAACCGGCGGTTGGGGGTTCAAGTCCCTCCGGCCCTGCTACACACACCGCCAGGTGTTGTGCGCATGTACGTACTTCATTGCACCGCCGTGCGGCTCCACCCGGGCGCGGCACGGCCGACCCGGAATCAGGTGAGACATCGTGACGGACGCCGTAGGCTCCATCGACACGCCTGATGCCGACGACGAGACGGCAGACTCGAAGAAGAAGTCCCGCAAGGGCGGAAAGCGCGGGAAGAAGGGCCCTCTGGGCCGCCTCGCCCTTTTCTACCGCCAGATCATCGCGGAGCTCCGCAAGGTCGTCTGGCCCACGCGCAGCCAGCTGTCGACGTATACCACCGTGGTGATCATCTTCGTCGTCATCATGATCGGCCTCGTCACCGTGATTGACT
The DNA here is from genome assembly GCF_044756005.1 of Streptomyces sp. NPDC092045. NCBI lineage: Bacteria > Bacillati > Actinomycetota > Actinomycetes > Kitasatosporales > Streptomycetaceae > Streptomyces > Streptomyces sp. NPDC092045. The sequence goes on from NZ_JBIVSC010000001.1 coordinate 27,602, forward strand.
ATGGCTTCCAGGAAGCAGTCAAGTACGTCTTCGGCTGACTTTTTGTTCCACCCCATCTGTATCGCAGGAAGAAGCAGCCACCGTGTCTGACGCGAACCTGAACGACGCCTTCGAGTCCGAGCCCGTCGAGGACGAGCTGGACATCGTCGAGGCCGCCGACGAGGACCAGGCCGACGCTGCTGAGGACGCTGCGGACGAGGCCGCCGCCGACGAGGTCGTCGAGGACGAGCTCGCGGAGGACGAGGACGCCGCCGACGAGGACGAGGCCGAAGAGGTCGAGGACGCCGTCGAGGCCGAGGAAGAGGAGGAGGCCGAGGAGGCCGCTCCGGTCGACCCGGTCGCCGCGCTTCGCGAGGAGCTGCGCACCCTCCCCGGCGAGTGGTACGTCATCCACACCTACGCGGGCTACGAGAAGCGCGTGAAGGCCAACCTGGAGCAGCGCGCCGTCTCGCTCAACGTCGAGGACTTCATCTACCAGGCCGAGGTCCCCGAGGAAGAGATCGTCCAGATCAAGGGCGGCGAGCGGAAGAACGTCAAGCAGAACAAGCTCCCCGGCTACGTGCTCGTCCGCATGGACCTCACGAACGAGTCCTGGGGCGTCGTCCGCAACACGCCCGGCGTCACCGGCTTCGTGGGCAACGCCTACGACCCGTACCCGCTGACCCTGGACGAGATCGTCAAGATGCTCGCCCCGGAGGCCGAGGAGAAGGCCGCCCGCGAGGCCGCCGAGGCCGAGGGCAAGCCGGCTCCGGCCCGCAAGCTGGAGGTCCAGGTCCTGGACTTCGAGGTCGGCGACTCGGTCACCGTCACCGACGGCCCCTTCGCCACCCTCCAGGCCACGATCAACGAGATCAACGCCGACTCGAAGAAGGTCAAGGGCCTCGTCGAGATCTTCGGCCGCGAGACCCCGGTCGAGCTCAGCTTCGACCAGATCCAGAAGAACTGATCCCACGGTTTTCCGAGCAGGTCAGAGCGGCTGTCGCAGCCGCTCTGACCTGCTCGGTTTTTAGCCGCACGTGTATACCCGTTATCGTTGTGCGGTATGCCTCCATCCGTATGTCCGGATGGCGGGCTGAACACTCTCACTAGGACCCGGAGAGAGCAATGCCTCCCAAGAAGAAGAAGGTCACGGGGCTTATCAAGCTCCAGATCAACGCCGGTGCGGCCAACCCGGCCCCGCCGGTCGGCCCCGCACTGGGTCAGCACGGCGTCAACATCATGGAGTTCTGCAAGGCCTACAACGCCGCGACCGAGTCGCAGCGTGGCATGGTCGTGCCGGTGGAGATCACGGTCTACGAGGACCGCTCCTTCACCTTCATCACCAAGACTCCGCCGGCCGCCAAGCTGATCCTCAAGGCCGCGGGTGTGGACAAGGGCTCCGGCGAGCCGCACAAGACCAAGGTCGCCAAGCTCACCGCCGCCCAGGTCCGCGAGATCGCCACGGTCAAGCTCCCCGACCTGAACGCCAACGACCTGGACGCCGCGTCCAAGATCATCGCTGGCACCGCCCGTTCCATGGGCATCACGGTCGAGGGCTGACCAGCCCCCTCGTGACCCAGTGGTAGGGCCGGCGCGGCCCGCACCACGACTCCATACCTGAAACAACAGGAGAAGAAGTGAAGCGCAGCAAGGCTCTCCGCGGCGCGGACGCCAAGGTCGACCGCGAGCGGAACTACGCTCCCCTCGAGGCCGTCCGTCTCGCCAAGGACACCGCCACCACGAAGTTCGACGGCACCGTCGAGGTCGCCTTCCGCCTGGGTGTCGACCCGCGCAAGGCCGACCAGATGGTCCGTGGCACCGTGAACCTCCCGCACGGCACCGGCAAGACCGCCCGGGTCCTGGTCTTCGCGACCGGTGAGCGTGCCGAGGCCGCGATCGCCGCGGGCGCCGACATCGTCGGCTCCGACGAGCTCATCGACGAGATCTCCAAGGGCAACCGCCTGAACGAGTTCGACGCCGTGGTGGCCACCCCGGACCTCATGGGCAAGGTCGGCCGCCTCGGCCGCGTCCTCGGCCCGCGTGGTCTCATGCCCAACCCGAAGGTCGGCACCGTCACCCCCGACGTCGCCAAGGCCGTCAACGAGATCAAGGGCGGCAAGATCGAGTTCCGCGTCGACAAGCACTCGAACCTGCACTTCATCATCGGCAAGGTCTCCTTCGACGAGACGAAGCTGGTCGAGAACTACGCCGCGGCCCTGGAGGAGATCCTCCGTCTGAAGCCGTCCGCCGCCAAGGGCCGCTACATCAAGAAGGCGACCCTGACGACGACGATGGGCCCCGGCATCCCGCTGGACTCCAACCGCACCCGCAACCTCCTCGTCGAGGAGGACCCGGCCGCGGTCTGAGCCCCATCGGCTCGCTGAAGTGGTCAGCCGGCCCCGCACCTCTCCGGAGGCGCGGGGCCGGCTTCTTGCTGCTCCCGGAGGGTCCGGAGCCGCCCACAAGGGCGTACGAGGACGCGGACGCGGGCGCCCGCCGACGTCCGGGCGCCGACGGCCGGAGGCCCGACCGGAGCCGATTTGCTCCCGGACGACCCGGTCGCGTACGCTTCCCAGGAAGCCAAAGACCGCTGGTCGTCTCTGCGCCCATACGGGTGCGGTGGCCGAAGGATTCGCTGAGAGACGCGAACGACCCGCGCAGGTGACTGTGGAAGAGTTCCCGATTCCTTGTGAAACGGTCGAGCTGAGCCCCGTGCGCCTGCGCCCGGGGCGTTTTGTTTTTGTTCAGCCCCTTCCGAGCGGTCCCATCACCCGGAAGGAGGCCGACGCTTATGGCAAGGCCCGACAAGGCTGCCTCGGTGGCCGAGCTGGAGGACCAGTTCCGCAGCTCGAACGCCGCTGTGCTGACCGAGTACCGGGGTCTCACCGTCGCGCAGCTCAAGACGCTGCGTCGTTCGCTCGGTGAGAACGCCCAGTACGCCGTGGTGAAGAACACGCTGACCAAGATTGCGGCCAACCAGGCCGGGATCACCGCGCTGGACGAGCACTTCGCTGGTCCGACCGCGGTCGCCTTCGTCACCGGTGACCCGGTGGAGTCGGCGAAGGCCCTGCGTGACTTCGCCAAGGAGAACCCGAACCTCATCATCAAGGGCGGTGTCCTTGACGGTAAGGCGCTCTCCGCGGATGAGATCAAGAAGCTCGCGGACCTCGAGTCCCGCGAGGTTCTGCTCAGCAAGCTGGCCGGCGCGTTCAAGGGCAAGCAGTCCCAGGCTGCCTCGCTCTTCCAGGCGCTGCCGTCGAAGTTCGTCCGCACCGCGGAGGCGCTTCGCGTCAAGCTCGCCGAGCAGGGCGGTGCCGAGTAATTCGGCTCGCGCATTGATCCGCGCCGCCTAGTGCGCGGATCGCAGCGGGCCGACAGTACGCCCGCCTCTACACACCTCCGGCACCTGCCGAATTAGTGGAAGGATCGCCCATCATGGCGAAGCTCACCCAGGACGAACTCCTCGCCCAGTTCGAGGAGCTCACCCTCATCGAGCTCTCCGAGTTCGTGAAGGCCTTCGAGGAGAAGTTCGACGTCACCGCCGCCGCGGCCGTCGCCGCCGCCCCGGCGGGCGTCGCCGCCCCGGCCGAGGCCGAGGCCGAGCAGGACGAGTTCGACGTCATCCTCGAGGGTGCCGGCGACAAGAAGATCCAGGTCATCAAGGTCGTGCGCGAGCTCACCTCCCTGGGCCTCAAGGAGGCCAAGGACCTCGTCGACGGCACCCCGAAGCCGGTCCTCGAGAAGGTCGCGAAGGACGTCGCCGAGAAGGCCGCCGAGTCCCTCAAGGCCGCCGGTGCCGCTGTCACGGTCAAGTAAGGCCGTTTCGGTTCGCTGAGCCGACTCCCGCTCCCGCGTCACGCGTCCGTGTAACGCGGGAGCACCGAAGGGCGATCATCCACATGGGTGGTCGCCTTTCGGCGTTCCCGGGGACGGGCGTGGCGGCCGTCCGGAGGGGTGCCGGAAGCGGAGTATGGTGATCTTCGCCGTGCGCCCCGCGGGACGGGGCCCCTTGACGAACCGCACGCAGCGCGCAATTCTCAGGACGCGTCGTCACAACGATTCGTATCCGAGGCATGGATCGACGGCGGAACGGGCAGTATCGAGGTGCGCCGCACGGCGCGAAGTAGCGCGGAGTTGAGAGCAACGAGGGTCGCGAGGAACTCGCCCTGGACATCAGTGAGCCAAGTGGCTACACTGACCCTTTGCGCTGCCTGTTAGCTGCCCCCTGCCCGTCACCAGGGGCATACCTTCGCATCCGTTTCATCGGCCGACCCCTTCTGACCTGGCCTTTCGGTCATATCAGGAAACGTCTGCCCTGAAGCTCTGCTGGGGACCGGTACGCGCGTAGTGAGTCCGAGCCCTCGGAAGGACCCCCTCTTGGCCGCCTCGCGCAACGCCTCGACCAATACGAACAACGGCGCAAGCACCGCCCCGCTGCGCATCTCCTTTGCAAAGATCAAGGAGCCCCTCGAGGTTCCGAACCTCCTCGCGCTGCAGACCGAGAGCTTTGACTGGCTGCTCGGCAACGCCGCCTGGAAGGCTCGCGTCGAGGCTGCCCTTGAGTCGGGACAGGACGTCCCCACGAAGTCCGGTCTGGAGGAGATCTTCGAGGAGATCTCCCCGATCGAGGACTTCTCCGGGTCGATGTCGCTGACCTTCCGCGACCACCGCTTCGAGCCGCCGAAGAACTCGATCGACGAGTGCAAGGACCGTGACTTCACGTACGGCGCCCCGCTCTTCGTCACCGCCGAGTTCACCAACAACGAGACCGGCGAGATCAAGTCCCAGACGGTCTTCATGGGCGACTTCCCGCTCATGACCAACAAGGGCACCTTCGTCATCAACGGCACCGAGCGTGTCGTGGTGTCGCAGCTGGTCCGTTCGCCGGGCGTCTACTTCGACTCGTCGATCGACAAGACGTCCGACAAGGACATCTTCTCCGCCAAGATCATCCCGTCCCGGGGTGCCTGGCTGGAGATGGAGATCGACAAGCGCGACCTGGTCGGCGTCCGCATCGACCGCAAGCGCAAGCAGTCGGTCACCGTCCTCCTGAAGGCCCTCGGCTGGACCACCGAGCAGATCCTCCAGGAGTTCGGCGAGTACGAGTCCATGCGCGCCACCCTGGAGAAGGACCACACCCAGGGCCAGGACGACGCGCTGCTCGACATCTACCGCAAGCTCCGTCCGGGCGAGCCGCCGACCCGCGAGGCCGCTCAGACGCTGCTCGAGAACCTCTACTTCAACCCGAAGCGCTACGACCTCGCGAAGGTCGGCCGCTACAAGGTGAACAAGAAGCTCGGCGCGGACGAGCCGCTGGACGCCGGCGTCCTCACCACCGACGACGTCATCGCCACGATCAAGTACCTCGTGAAGCTCCACGCGGGCGAGACCGAGACGATCGGCGAGAACGGCAACGAGATCGTCGTCGAGACCGACGACATCGACCACTTCGGCAACCGTCGTCTGCGCAACGTCGGCGAGCTCATCCAGAACCAGGTCCGCACGGGTCTGGCCCGCATGGAGCGCGTCGTCCGCGAGCGCATGACCACGCAGGACGTCGAGGCGATCACGCCGCAGACCCTGATCAACATCCGGCCGGTCGTCGCCTCCATCAAGGAGTTCTTCGGCACCAGCCAGCTGTCGCAGTTCATGGACCAGAACAACCCGCTGTCGGGCCTGACGCACAAGCGTCGTCTCTCGGCGCTGGGTCCCGGTGGTCTGTCCCGCGAGCGGGCCGGCTTCGAGGTCCGAGACGTGCACCCGTCCCACTACGGACGCATGTGCCCGATCGAGACCCCCGAAGGCCCGAACATCGGTCTGATCGGTTCGCTCGCCTCGTACGGCCGCGTCAACGCGTTCGGCTTCATCGAGACGCCGTACCGCAAGGTCGTCGACGGCCAGGTCACCGACGAGGTCGACTACGTCACCGCCGACGAGGAGGACCGCTTCGTCATCGCGCAGGCCAACGCCGGCCTCGACGACGACCTGCGGTTCACCGAGAACCGCGTCCTGGTCCGCAAGCGCGGCGGCGAGGTCGACTACGTCCTCCCCGCCGACGTGGACTACATGGACGTCTCGCCGCGCCAGATGGTGTCGGTCGCGACCGCCATGATCCCGTTCCTGGAGCACGACGACGCCAACCGCGCCCTCATGGGCGCGAACATGATGCGTCAGGCGGTGCCCCTCATCAAGTCGGAGGCCCCGCTCGTCGGCACCGGCATGGAGTACCGCTGCGCCACCGACGCCGGCGACGTGCTCAAGGCCGAGAAGGACGGTGTCGTCCAGGAGCTGTCGGCCGACTACATCACGGTCGCCAACGACGACGGCACGTACATCACGTACCGCCTGCACAAGTTCTCCCGCTCCAACCAGGGCACCTCCGTGAACCAGAAGGTCGTCGTGGACGAGGGCGACCGCGTCATCGAGGGCCAGGTCCTCGCCGACGGTCCCGCCACCGAAGACGGCGAGATGGCGCTCGGCAAGAACCTGCTCGTGGCGTTCATGCCGTGGGAGGGCCACAACTACGAGGACGCGATCATCCTGTCGCAGCGCCTCGTGCAGGACGACGTCCTCTCCTCGATCCACATCGAGGAGCACGAGGTCGACGCCCGTGACACCAAGCTGGGCCCCGAGGAGATCACCCGGGACATCCCGAACGTCTCCGAGGAGGTCCTCGCCGACCTCGACGAGCGCGGCATCATCCGCATCGGTGCCGAGGTCGTCGCCGGCGACATCCTGGTCGGCAAGGTCACGCCCAAGGGCGAGACCGAGCTGACCCCGGAGGAGCGCCTGCTCCGCGCGATCTTCGGCGAGAAGGCCCGCGAGGTCCGCGACACCTCCCTGAAGGTGCCCCACGGCGAGATCGGCAAGATCATCGGCGTGCGCGTCTTCGACCGCGAGGAGGGCGACGAGCTTCCCCCGGGCGTGAACCAGCTGGTCCGCGTCTACGTCGCCCAGAAGCGCAAGATCACCGACGGTGACAAGCTCGCCGGCCGTCATGGCAACAAGGGCGTCATCTCGAAGATCCTGCCGATCGAGGACATGCCGTTCCTGGAGGACGGCACCCCGGTCGACATCATCCTCAACCCGCTCGGCGTCCCGTCCCGAATGAACCCGGGACAGGTCCTGGAGATCCACCTCGGCTGGCTCGCCAGCCGCGGCTGGGACGTCTCCGGCCTCGCCGACGAGTGGGCGCAGCGCCTCCAGGCCATCGGTGCCGACCAGGTCGCCCCCGGCACCAACGTCGCCACCCCGGTCTTCGACGGCGCGCGCGAGGACGAGCTCGCGGGTCTGCTGAACCACACCATCCCGAACCGCGACGGCGAGCGCATGGTGCTCCCGACCGGCAAGGCGAGGCTGTTCGACGGCCGCTCCGGCGAGCCGTTCCCGGACCCGATCTCCGTCGGGTACATGTACATCCTCAAGCTCCACCACCTGGTCGACGACAAGCTCCACGCGCGTTCGACCGGCCCGTACTCGATGATCACCCAGCAGCCGCTGGGTGGTAAGGCCCAGTTCGGTGGCCAGCGCTTCGGTGAGATGGAGGTGTGGGCGCTGGAGGCTTACGGCGCCGCGTACGCCCTCCAGGAGCTGCTGACGATCAAGTCCGACGACGTGACCGGCCGCGTGAAGGTCTACGAGGCCATCGTCAAGGGCGAGAACATCCCTGAGCCCGGCATCCCCGAGTCCTTCAAGGTGCTCATCAAGGAGATGCAGTCCCTGTGCCTCAACGTGGAGGTGCTGTCCTCGGACGGCATGTCCATCGAGATGCGCGACACCGACGAGGACGTCTTCCGCGCAGCGGAGGAGCTCGGCATCGACCTGTCCCGGCGCGAGCCGAGCAGCGTCGAAGAGGTCTGACGGGAGTCCGGTCGGGGGGACAGCAACGGTCCCCCCGCCGGCCCCAGGACCCCCGTATCAGACCCACAGCCTTACAACCCTGAGAGGGATTGACGCATAGTGCTCGACGTCAACTTCTTCGACGAGCTCCGGATCGGTCTGGCCACCGCTGACGACATCCGTCAGTGGAGCCACGGCGAGGTCAAGAAGCCGGAGACCATCAACTACCGCACGCTCAAGCCCGAGAAGGACGGACTCTTCTGCGAGAAGATCTTCGGTCCGACCCGGGACTGGGAGTGCTACTGCGGCAAGTACAAGCGCGTCCGCTTCAAGGGCATCATCTGCGAGCGGTGTGGCGTCGAGGTCACCCGCGCCAAGGTGCGCCGCGAGCGGATGGGCCACATCGAGCTCGCCGCCCCCGTCACCCACATCTGGTACTTCAAGGGCGTCCCGTCGCGCCTCGGGTACCTGCTCGACCTCGCCCCGAAGGACCTGGAGAAGGTCATCTACTTCGCGGCGTACATGATCACGTACGTCGACGACGAGCGCCGTACGCGTGACCTGCCCTCCCTGGAGGCGCACGTCTCCGTCGAGCGCCAGCAGATCGAGAACCGCCGCGACTCCGACCTGGAGGCCCGCGCCAAGAAGCTCGAGAACGACCTCGCCGAGCTGGAGGCCGAGGGCGCCAAGGCCGACGTGCGCCGCAAGGTGCGCGAGGGCGCCGAGCGCGAGATGAAGCAGCTGCGCGACCGCGCGCAGCGCGAGATCGACCGTCTGGACGAGGTCTGGTCGCGCTTCAAGAACCTCAAGGTCCAGGACCTGGAGGGCGACGAGCTCCTCTACCGCGAGCTGCGTGACCGCTTCGGCACGTACTTCGACGGCTCGATGGGCGCCGCGGCGCTGCAGAAGCGCCTGGAGTCCTTCGACCTGGAGGAGGAGGCCGAGCGCCTCCGCGAGATCATCCGCACCGGCAAGGGCCAGAAGAAGACCCGCGCGCTCAAGCGCCTCAAGGTCGTCTCCGCGTTCCTGCAGACCGCGAACAGCCCCAAGGGCATGGTTCTCGACTGCGTGCCGGTCATCCCGCCGGACCTGCGTCCGATGGTGCAGCTGGACGGTGGCCGCTTCGCGACCTCCGACCTGAACGACCTGTACCGCCGCGTGATCAACCGCAACAACCGCCTGAAGCGGCTTCTCGACCTCGGCGCGCCCGAGATCATCGTGAACAACGAGAAGCGCATGCTCCAGGAGGCCGTGGACGCCCTCTTCGACAACGGTCGTCGCGGTCGCCCGGTCACCGGTCCCGGCAACCGCCCGCTGAAGTCCCTGAGCGACATGCTCAAGGGCAAGCAGGGTCGTTTCCGTCAGAACCTGCTCGGCAAGCGAGTCGACTACTCGGCCCGTTCCGTCATCGTCGTCGGCCCGCAGCTCAAGCTGCACCAGTGCGGTCTGCCGAAGGCCATGGCGCTGGAGCTCTTCAAGCCGTTCGTGATGAAGCGCCTGGTCGACCTGAACCACGCGCAGAACATCAAGAGCGCCAAGCGGATGGTCGAGCGCGGCCGCACGGTCGTGTACGACGTCCTCGAAGAGGTCATCGCGGAGCACCCGGTCCTGCTGAACCGTGCGCCCACGCTGCACCGCCTCGGCATCCAGGCCTTCGAGCCCCAGCTGGTCGAGGGCAAGGCCATCCAGATCCACCCGCTCGTCTGCACCGCGTTCAACGCGGACTTCGACGGTGACCAGATGGCCGTGCACCTGCCGCTCTCCGCGGAGGCGCAGGCCGAGGCCCGCATCCTGATGCTGTCCTCGAACAACATCCTCAAGCCGGCCGACGGCCGCCCGGTCACGATGCCGACCCAGGACATGGTCCTCGGCCTGTTCTTCCTGACCACCGACGGCGAGCTGCGTGACACCAAGGGCGAGGGCCGCGCGTTCGGCTCCACGGCCGAGGCGATCATGGCGTTCGACGCCGGCGAGCTCGCGCTGCAGTCGCCGATCGACATCCGCTTCCCGGTGGGCACCATCCCGCCGCGCGGCTGGACCCCGCCGGCGCGCGAGGAGGGCGAGCCCGAGTGGCAGCAGGGGGACTCGTTCCGCCTGCGCACCACCCTGGGCCGCGCGCTCTTCAACGAGCTGCTGCCCGAGGACTACCCGTTCGTCGACTACTCGGTGGGCAAGAAGCAGCTCTCCGAGATCGTCAACGACCTGGCCGAGCGCTACCCCAAGGTCATCGTGGCGGCGACGCTCGACAACCTGAAGGCGTCCGGCTTCTTCTGGGCGACCCGTTCCGGCGTCACCGTGGCCATCTCCGACGTCGTCGTCCCCGAGGCGAAGAAGGAGATCGTCGCCGGGTACGAGGCGCAGGACGAGAAGGTCCAGAAGCAGTACGAGCGCGGTCTGATCACCAAGGAAGAGCGCACGCAGGAGCTCATCGCGATCTGGACCAAGGCGACCAACGAGGTCGCCGAGGCGATGAACGCGAACTTCCCCAAGACCAACCCCATCTTCATGATGGTCGACTCGGGTGCCCGAGGAAACATGATGCAGATGCGGCAGATCGCGGGTATGCGCGGTCTGGTGTCGAACGCGAAGAACGAGACCATCCCGCGTCCCATCAAGGCGTCCTTCCGCGAGGGTCTGTCCGTCCTCGAGTACTTCATCTCGACGCACGGTGCCCGTAAGGGTCTCGCCGACACCGCCCTGCGCACCGCCGACTCGGGTTACCTGACCCGTCGTCTGGTGGACGTCTCGCAGGACGTCATCATCCGCGAGGAGGACTGCGGCACCGAGCGCGGTCTGAAGCTGCGGATCGCGGCGAAGGACGAGACGGGTGTCCTGCGCAAGACCGAGGACGTCGAGACCTCCGTGTACGCGCGGATGCTCGCCGAGGACGTCGTCGTGGACGGCAAGGTCATCGCGCCGGCCAACGTCGACCTGGGCGACGTGCTCATCGACGCCCTGGTCAACGCGGGCGTCGAGGAGGTCAAGACCCGTTCGGTCCTGACCTGCGAGTCCGCCGTCGGCACCTGCGCGTTCTGCTACGGCCGTTCGCTCGCCACCGGCAAGCTGGTCGACATCGGTGAGGCGGTCGGCATCATCGCCGCCCAGTCCATCGGTGAGCCCGGCACCCAGCTGACGATGCGCACCTTCCACACCGGTGGTGTGGCCGGTGACGACATCACCCAGGGTCTGCCCCGTGTCGTCGAGCTCTTCGAGGCCCGGCAGCCGAAGGGTGTCGCCCCGATCTCGGAGGCGGCCGGCCGCGTCCGCATCGAGGAGACCGAGAAGACCAAGAAGATCGTCGTCACCCCGGACGACGGCACCGACGAGACGGCGTTCCCGATCTCGAAGCGCGCCCGTCTGCTCGTGGGCGAGGGCGACCACGTCGAGGTGGGCCAGAAGCTCACCGTGGGTGCCACCAACCCGCACGACGTGCTCCGGATCCTCGGTCAGCGCGCGGTCCAGGTCCACCTGGTCGGCGAAGTCCAGAAGGTCTACAACTCGCAGGGCGTGTCGATCCACGACAAGCACATCGAGATCATCATCCGGCAGATGCTGCGCCGCGTGACGATCATCGAGTCCGGCGACGCGGAGCTGCTTCCGGGCGAGCTGGTCGAGCGGTCGAAGTTCGAGCAGGAGAACCGTCGTGTGGTCACCGAGGGCGGTCACCCCGCCTCCGGCCGTCCGCAGCTGATGGGTATCACCAAGGCCTCGCTCGCGACGGAGTCCTGGCTGTCGGCCGCCTCCTTCCAGGAGACGACCCGAGTCCTGACGGACGCGGCGATCAACGCCAAGTCCGACAGCCTCATCGGCCTCAAGGAGAACGTCATCATCGGTAAGCTCATCCCGGCCGGTACGGGTCTGTCCCGCTACCGCAACATCCGGGTCGAGCCGACCGAGGAGGCCAAGGCCGCGATGTACTCGGCCGTCGGCTACGACGACATCGACTACTCGCCGTTCGGCTCGGGCTCCGGCCAGGCCGTTCCGCTGGAGGACTACGACTACGGTCCGTACAACCAGTAGGCGAGACGCACGACGCCGAGGGCGGTCATCCCGAGCACGGGGTGGCCGCCCTCGGCGGTTCCCGGGGCCCCTCGGCGGGTCCGGCGGGTGGCGCGGGCCCTTCCCGGCCCGGGAGGCGCCCGTGACCGCCCTCCCGGCCGCGGGAGGCCCCTCCGTCCCGGCCCTCCGCCGCCGGGAGGCGTACGCGGCCCTCCGGCGGCTTCCGTCCCGTGCCGTACGGGCGGACCGCCGGCCCCGGAGGACGGCGGGGGAGGGCCGCTCGTCGGGCCGTTCCCCGTCCCGATCATGTGCGCGTGGGCATTTGTTTTGACCGGAGTCCGTACGGTAGGTACGCTCAAGCCTTGTGCCTGGGGTGTGCCTGGGCTCGTGTGCGTGTCCTCAACCGCACGGCGAGTTCCGTACCGGCCACCGTGATCCGCGCTTCCTCCCGCCCTCGGCGGGGGTCCGCAGGATTCGACACACCCGACCGCGTGGGTCGGTGAATGTTCCAGGTTAGTTTGACGACGGCACACAGAAACCGGAGAAGTAGTGCCTACGATCCAGCAGCTGGTCCGCAAGGGCCGGCAGGACAAGGTCGAGAAGAACAAGACGCCCGCACTCGAGGGTTCCCCTCAGCGTCGCGGCGTCTGCACGCGTGTGTTCACGACCACCCCGAAGAAGCCGAACTCGGCCCTCCGTAAGGTCGCGCGTGTGCGTCTGACCTCCGGCATCGAGGTCACGGCCTACATCCCGGGTGAGGGTCACAACCTGCAGGAGCACTCCATCGTGCTCGTGCGCGGTGGCCGTGTGAAGGACCTGCCGGGTGTTCGCTACAAGATCATCCGCGGTTCCCTCGACACGCAGGGCGTCAAGAACCGTAAGCAGGCTCGCAGCCGCTACGGCGCCAAGAAGGAGAAGTAAGAATGCCTCGTAAGGGCCCCGCCCCGAAGCGCCCGGTCATCATCGACCCGGTCTACAGCTCTCCTCTTGTCACCTCGCTGATCAACAAGATCCTGCTGGACGGCAAGCGTTCCACCGCCGAGCGCATCGTGTACGGCGCCATGGAGGGTCTTCGCGAGAAGACCGGCCAGGACCCGGTCATCACGCTGAAGCGCGCGCTGGAGAACGTCAAGCCGGCCCTCGAGGTCAAGTCCCGCCGTGTCGGTGGCGCCACCTACCAGGTGCCGATCGAGGTCAAGCCGGGCCGCGCGTCCACGCTCGCCCTCCGCTGGCTCGTCGGTTACTCCCGCGCCCGTCGCGAGAAGACCATGACCGAGCGCCTCATGAACGAGCTCCTCGACGCCTCGAACGGCCTCGGTGCTGCCGTCAAGAAGCGTGAGGACACGCACAAGATGGCCGAGTCCAACAAGGCCTTCGCGCACTACCGCTGGTAGTCGCAACCCACATCGAGACCGAGAGAAGACTGAGCCGATATGGCTACCACTTCGCTTGACCTTGCCAAGGTGCGCAACATCGGCATCATGGCTCACATCGACGCGGGCAAGACGACCACCACCGAGCGGATCCTGTTCTACACCGGTGTCTCGTACAAGATCGGTGAAGTCCACGACGGCGCTGCCACGATGGACTGGATGGAGCAGGAGCAGGAGCGCGGCATCACGATCACGTCCGCCGCGACGACCTGCCACTGGCCGCTCGAGAATGTCGATCACACGATCAACATCATCGACACGCCGGGCCACGTCGACTTCACCGTCGAGGTGGAGCGTTCGCTGCGCGTGCTCGACGGTGCTGTCACCGTGTTCGACGGCGTGGCCGGCGTCGAGCCCCAGTCCGAGACCGTCTGGCGTCAGGCGGACCGCTACGGCGTTCCGCGCATCTGCTTCGTCAACAAGCTCGACCGCACCGGCGCCGACTTCCTGCGCTGCGTCGACATGATCGTGGGCCGCCTCGGCGCCACCCCGATCGTCATGCAGCTCCCGATCGGTGCCGAGGCCGACTTCCAGGGCGTCGTCGACCTGGTCCGCATGAAGGCGCTCGTCTGGTCCGCCGAGGCCAGCAAGGGCGAGATGTACGACATCGTCGACATCCCGGCCGAGCTGACCGAGCTGGCCGACGAGTACCGCGGCAAGCTGGTCGAGACCGTCGCGGAGAACGACGAGGAGCTCATGGAGCTCTTCCTCGAGGGCGTCGAGCCCACCGAGGAGCAGCTGTACGCGGCTGTCCGTCGCATCACCATCGCCTCCGGCAAGGGCGGCGAGACCACGGTCACCCCCGTGTTCTGCGGCACCGCCTTCAAGAACAAGGGCGTCCAGCCCCTGCTCGACGCGGTCGTGCGCTACCTCCCCTCGCCCCTGGACGTCGAGGCCATCGAGGGCCAGGACGTCAAGGACCCCGAGGTCGTCGTCCGGCGCAAGCCGTCCGACGAGGAGCCGCTGTCGGCCCTCGCGTTCAAGATCGCGAGCGACCCGCACCTCGGCAAGCTCACCTTCGTCCGGATCTACTCCGGTCGCCTGGAGGCCGGCACCGCGGTGCTGAACTCCGTCAAGGGCAAGAAGGAGCGCATCGGCAAGATCTACCGCATGCACGCGAACAAGCGTGAGGAGATCGACTCGGTGGGCGCCGGCGACATCGTCGCCGTCATGGGCCTCAAGCAGACCACCACCGGTGAGACGCTGTGCGACGAGAAGAACCCGGTCATCCTGGAGTCCATGGACTTCCCGGCGCCGGTCATCCAGGTCGCCATCGAGCCCAAGTCCAAGGGTGACCAGGAGAAGCTGGGTGTCGCCATCCAGCGTCTCGCGGAGGAGGACCCCTCCTTCCAGGTCCACTCGGACGAGGAGACCGGCCAGACCATCATCGGTGGCATGGGCGAGCTCCACCTCGACATCCTCGTCGACCGCATGCGTCGCGAGTTCAAGGTCGAGGCGAACGTCGGCAAGCCGCAGGTCGCGTACCGCGAGACGATCCGCAAGACCGTCGAGCGCGTGGACTACACCCACAAGAAGCAGACCGGTGGTACCGGTCAGTTCGCCAAGGTGCAGATCGCGATCGAGCCCATCGAGGGTGGCGACGCCTCCTACGAGTTCGTGAACAAGGTCACCGGTGGCCGCATCCCGAAGGAGTACATCCCTTCGGTCGACGCGGGTGCGCAGGAGGCCATGCAGTTCGGCATCCTGGCCGGCTACGAGATGACCGGCGTCCGCGTCATTCTTCTCGACGGTGGCTACCACGAGGTCGACTCCTCCGAGCTCGCGTTCAAGATCGCCGGTTCGCAGGCCTTCAAGGAGGCCGCGCGGAAGGCTTCGCCGGTCATCCTCGAACCCATGATGTCCGTCGAGGTCACCACGCCCGAGGACTACATGGGTGAGGTCATCGGCGACATCAACTCCCGCCGTGGCCAGATCCAGGCCATGGAGGAGCGCAGCGGCGCTCGCGTCGTGAAGGGCCTCGTGCCCCTTTCGGAGATGTTCGGCTACGTCGGAGACCTCCGCAGCAAGACCTCGGGTCGCGCAAGCTACTCGATGCAGTTCGACTCCTACGCCGAGGTTCCCCGGAACGTCGCCGAGGAGATCATCGCGAAGGCCAAGGGCGAGTAACTCTCCCGAGTTCACGCTTTAGGCTTGACACCAGACGCCGGGGCTCGGCCCCCGAAACCCGAGGAACCGGGCCCCGGCGGATGGCATCCCAGCAAAGATCACCTGGCGCCGATGAGCAAGGCGTACAGAACCACTCTCCAGGAGGACCCCCGTGGCGAAGGCGAAGTTCGAGCGGACTAAGCCGCACGTCAACATCGGCACCATCGGTCACATCGACCACGGTAAGACGACCCTCACGGCCGCCATTACCAAGGTGCTGCACGACGCGTACCCGGACCTGAACGAGGCCTCGGCCTTCGACCAGATCGACAAGGCTCCCGAGGAGCGCCAGCGCGGTATCACCATCTCGATCGCGCACGTCGAGTACCAGACCGAGTCGCGTCACTACGCCCACGTCGACTGCCCCGGTCACGCGGACTACATCAAGAACATGATCACGGGTGCCGCGCAGATGGACGGCGCCATCCTCGTGGTCGCCGCCACCGACGGCCCGATGCCGCAGACCAAGGAGCACGTGCTCCTGGCCCGCCAGGTCGGCGTTCCGTACATCGTCGTCGCCCTGAACAAGGCCGACATGGTGGACGACGAGGAGATCCTGGAGCTCGTCGAGCTCGAGGTGCGTGAGCTCCTCTCCGAGTACGAGTTCCCGGGCGACGACCTTCCGGTCGTCCGCGTCTCGGCGCTCAAGGCGCTCGAGGGCGACAAGGAGTGGGGCGAGAAGCTCCTCGGCCTCATGCACGCCGTGGACGAGTCCATCCCGCAGCCCGAGCGTGACGTCGACAAGCCGTTCCTGATGCCGATCGAGGACGTCTTCACGATCACCGGTCGTGGCACCGTCGTCACCGGTCGCATCGAGCGCGGCATCCTCAAGGTCAACGAGACCGTCGACATCATCGGCATCAAGACCGAGAAGACCACCACCACGGTCACCGGTATCGAGATGTTCCGCAAGCTGCTCGACGAGGGCCAGGCCGGTGAGAACGTCGGTCTGCTCCTCCGTGGCATCAAGCGTGAGGACGTCGAGCGCGGCCAGGTCATCATCAAGCCGGGTTCGGTCACGCCGCACACGAACTTCGAGGCCCAGGCCTACATCCTGTCGAAGGACGAGGGTGGCCGTCACACCCCGTTCTTCAACAACTACCGCCCGCAGTTCTACTTCCGTACCACGGACGTGACCGGCGTCGTGACCCTCCCCGAGGGCACCGAGATGGTCATGCCGGGCGACAACACCGCCATGAGCGTTGAGCTGATCCAGCCCATCGCCATGGAGGAGGGCCTCAAGTTCGCCATCCGTGAGGGTGGCCGGACCGTCGGCGCCGGCCAGGTCGTCAAGATCACTGCCTGATCCTGCGCTGACCTGGTGGCTCGCACGAGCCGCTGAGCAGTAGGGAGGAGCCCCGCACCGGAAGGTGCGGGGCTCCTTTCGCGTTCCCGGGCCCTTACGGCTTCCAGCTCCAGGGCCGGCCGTCCGCGCCGAGCCCCACCACGGTCGCCCCCCGCGCCCCCAGGTGCAGCGCGGCCGGGGCCGCCGCCGCGCCCCCCGCCGTGCGGACGAGGGTGCGGCCCCCGATCCGCACCGCCGCCCGGCCGCGCGGGTCCGTGCCGAGCAGGACGGTGCCGAGCGCCGCCGAACGCGCGGCGACCACCTCCCCGTACCCGTCGAGACCGGTGTCGCCGTCCGGGCCGAGCAGCCGGGCGTCCGCCGGCGGCCGGTGGAACAGCTCGCCGTCCGCGCTCGCCACCGCGGAGCCGGAGAGCGGCAGCCGCTCCGCCCGCTCCCGCCCGTCCACCCAGTGCCGCACGGACTCCCGGCCCGCCGCGTACACGTGGATCCGGCCCGCCGCGTCCACCGAGACGGCCGGACCGTCCTGGACCTCGGCGTCGCCGGGGAGCGTCCGCCACGGGCCCCAGGAGCCGTCCGCCGCCCGCACCCGGGTCGAGAGGCGCCTGTCCGCGTTCCGCACGAAGAGGTGGACCCGGCCGTCGGGGGCCGTGACGGCCGCGGGGGAGCCGAGCCGGCGCCCCCGGTCGTCCCCGCGCTCCGGGTTCCCCAGGCTCCGCCAGGCGAGGAACGGGCCGCCGGGGGACCGCTGTTCGAGGAGGACGACCTCCCGCCGGTTGGCGCCGCCGTGTCCGTCGAGCGCGGCGAACCGCACCCCGAGGAGCAGCACCCGGCCGTCGGGGAGGACCGCCGGGCCGAGCGCCGGGGCGAGGGGGCCGCCGCCGAGGTCCTCCGGCTCGCCCCAGACGCCGCTGCCGGGGGCCGACTCGCGCCGGCGGACCGCGCGCAGGCCCAGCACCCCGTACGCCGCGAGCCGGCCGTCCGGCTCCTCGGCGAGGGCCGGGCGGGCGCCGGGCCAGCGGTGGTGGGTGGAGCGGACCCAGCCCTTGCGGTTGGTCAGCGGACGGTCGCCGCCGACGCCGTAGTCGCCGCAGCCCGAGGGGTTCCCGCACTTCCAGGAGGGGTCGCCGCCGTACGGGACGAGGCGGGCGGCCTTCTCCTCCAGGACCTTCGGCGGGAGGTTCTTGGGCCAGTGGCGGTTGTAGTAGCCGCGGAAGGCCGTCGTGGTGAACGCCGGTATCGGCTCGCCGTCCCGCACCGCGTCCGAGACCCGGCGGCACAGCGCCGCCCAGGTGAAGCAGGCGACCGCCGTGTGGTCGCCGTGGTCCGAGTGGCCCGGCTGCTCGGAGTCCCGCCGCCGGGTGGCCTCGTCGCTGTGCTGGACGTCCGGGTCGGGGTCCAGGGTGTGCACGACCGTGGGCCGGTAGCGGGCGAGCAGTCCGGCGAGGACGCCGACGAGGCCGTCGTAGTCGTAGGTGTCCGCGCGGGTGACGGGGGAGCCGGCGGACAGGTGGGTCCGCAGCTCCAGGGCGCGGTCCTCCCAGAGCGCGGGCAGGGCCATGGGGCGGCGGGGGGTGTGCATCGGCAGGTTGAGGAAGACCAGCTCGACCCGGCGCCCGCCGTGCGCGAGGACGTCGGCCACGGCCCGCCGGCCGCCGGGGAGGGCCAGGACCCGCCGCCGCCACGGCGTGAACGGCGGCAGTCCGAGCGCCACCGCGTACGACTGGCGCAGCCCCTGGTGGCGGGCGGCGGAGTAGGCCGCCCGGTCCGGAGGGGCCTCGGGCATCCCCGCGATCCGGTTCACGCCGTTGTGCTCGCCGGCCGTCACGTACACGGAGACGAGCGGGACGCCCGCGTCGAGCAGCCGCTGCGAGTCCGGGTTCATGAAGTACAGGTCGTCGTCCGGGTGCGCGGCGAACTGCATCAGGAGCGCGCGGCCGGCCCGCGCCGAGGCGATCGGCTTCCCCGGCGCCGGGTCGGCGGTCGGCGCGCTCCGGCGCGGTTCCGGTACGGAGCACCCGGCGGCGGCCGCGGTGACGGCGAGGGCGGTGGCGAGCACCGCCCGTCGGCGGGGTCGGGTGTGCTGCACTGCGGGGCCCTTCGCTCGGCGGTCCCCTGGAAGACGGAAATCCGTGCGAAGGGGTTGTGCGTGTGCGAGAGGGCCGTGTGGGCGGAGGGAGGGGAGGGGCGTGCGGAGGGTCCGTGGCCGTCTCGGATGGCGGACCCCGGCGTCCGCTTACTGGTGCTTGCATTCACATGGATGTAACAGTGGGCACGGCGGCGGGGACGACGGAGTCCCGGAGCGGCCGTCCATCCCTCCCCGCGCGCGGCAACGGCGCCGAGCGCTCCCACCCGGTTCTCCGCCGGCGTACAGCCGTGCCAGAAGGGGGTTCCACGTGCCGAACCGACCCGACCCGCAGACCGCCCGCTCCACCCTCGACGCCCTCCGCGCCGAGATCGAGCGCCGCAACCCGGCGCAGCCCGAGTTCCACCAGGCCGTCCACGAGGTGCTCGACAGCCTCGCGCCGGTGCTCGCGGCCCGTCCCGAGTTCGCCGAACCCGGGCTCCTGGAGCGGCTCGTGGAGCCCGAGCGGCAGATCATCTTCCGCGTGCCGTGGCAGGACGACCGGGGCCGGACGCACGTCAACCGGGGCTTCCGCGTCGAGTTCAACAGCGCCCTCGGCCCGTACAAGGGCGGCCTGCGCTTCCACCCCTCCGTGAACCTGGGCATCGTCAAGTTCCTCGGCTTCGAGCAGATCTTCAAGAACGCGCTGACCGGTCTCGGCATCGGCGGCGGCAAGGGCGGCAGCGACTTCGACCCGCACGGGCGCAGCGACGCCGAGGTCATGCGGTTCTGCCAGTCGTTCATGACCGAGCTGTACCGGCACCTCGGCGAGCACACCGACGTGCCGGCCGGTGACATCGGCGTCGGCGGCCGGGAGATCGGCTACCTCTTCGGCCAGTACCGGCGGATCACCAACCGCTGGGAGGCCGGCGTCCTCACCGGCAAGGGCGCGGGCTGGGGCGGCTCCGCGATCCGCCCGGAGGCCACCGGCTACGGCAGCGTGCTCTTCGCGGCGGCGATGCTCCGCGAGCGCGGCGAGGACCTGGAGGGCCGGACGGCCGTCGTCTCCGGCTCCGGCAACGTGGCGCTGTATACGATCGAGAAGCTGCTCGCCCTCGGCGCCCACCCGCTCACCTGCTCCGACTCCAGCGGTTACGTGTACGACGACAAGGGCATCGACCTCGCCCTGCTCAAGCGGATCAAGGAGGTCGAGCGCGGCCGGGTCGCGGACTACGCCGAGCGCCGGGGCGCCTCCGCGCGCTTCGTGCCCGGCGGCCGGGTCTGGGAGGTCCCCGCCGACGTCGCCCTGCCGTCCGCGACGCAGAACGAGCTCGACGGGGACGACGCGGCGACCCTGGTCCGCAACGGCGTCAAGGCCGTCGCCGAGGGCGCCAACATGCCCACCACGGCGGAGGCGGTGCACCTGTTCCAGCGGGCCGGCGTCGCCTTCGGCCCGGGCAAGGCGGCCAACGCGGGCGGCGTCGCCGTCAGCGCCCTGGAGATGGCCCAGAACCACTCCCGCACGTCCTGGAGCGCGGAGAAGGTGGAGGCGGAGCTCGCCGGGATCATGACCTCGATCCACACCGCCTGCCACGAGACGGCCGAGCGGTACGGCGCTCCGGGCGACTACGTCACGGGGGCCAACATCGCGGGCTTCGAGCGGGTCGCGGAGTCGATGCTGGCCCAGGGCGTCATCTGACCCCCGGGTCCGACGGAGGGGCGCACGGCTTCGGCGCGTGCGCCCCGCGCATGGACCTACGTGACGTGGGGTACAGTCTTCGACCCCGATTGGCGGCGGGCTGGCCCGGTGTGGCAGACTGTCGGGGTTGCTCGGTTGAGTGCCGATGCTGCGCGCCTCCCGTCGGGAGGACCGGAAGCGAGTCCCACAGTACTCGTCGCCCCTCGTCAGGGGCGGACGTACGGGAATCTTCTGGGAAGCGTCAGCGGGGTACCGGCCAGGCGCTCGGTGGGTGTTCTGCCCCCGGCTCGCGGTTCTCGGGACCGCGCCCCCTTGGTTGGGAAGTCCTCAGGGACTTCTGCGTAGAGGGAGCGCGACACGCCCGACCGCGTGGGTCGGAGGCGGAGTCATGAGAGCCCCCGGGTCCAGAGCGTTACGAGACAAAGGACTACTAGTAGCCATGGCGGGACAGAAGATCCGCATCCGGCTCAAGGCCTACGACCACGAGGTCATCGACTCCTCGGCGAAGAAGATCGTCGAGACGGTGACCCGCACTGGTGCGTCGGTCGCGGGCCCGGTGCCGCTGCCCACTGAGAAGAACGTGTACTGCGTCATCAAGTCGCCGCACAAGTACAAGGACTCGCGCGAGCACTTCGAGATGCGCACGCACAAGCGCCTCATCGACATCCTCGACCCCACGCCGAAGACGGTCGACTCGCTCATGCGTCTCGACCTGCCGGCGGGCGTCGACATCGAGATCAAGCTCTGAGGTGACGCGCGAGATGGCTAAGAACATCAAGGGCATCCTGGGCGAGAAGCTCGGCATGACGCAGGTCTGGGACGAGAACAACCGGGTCGTCCCGGTGACCGTCGTCAAGGCCGGCCCGAATGTCGTGACCCAGGTCCGCACGAACGACAGCGACGGCTACGAGTCGGTCCAGATCGCCTTCGGCGAGATCGACCCGCGCAAGGTGAACAAGCCCCTCAAGGGTCACTTCGCCAAGGCCGACGTCACCCCGCGCCGCCACCTGGTGGAGCTCCGCACCGCTGACGCCTCCGAGTACACGCTCGGCCAGGAGATCACCGCCGAGGTCTTCGAGGCCGGCGTGAAGGTCGACGTCACCGGCAAGAGCAAGGGCAAGGGCTTCGCCGGTGTCATGAAGCGCCACAACTTCCGTGGTGGCAAGGCGTCGCACGGTGCCCACCGCGTGCACCGCAAGCCCGGTTCCATCGGTGGCTGCGCCACCCCGGGCCGTGTCTTCAAGGGCATGAAGATGGCTGGTCGCATGGGCAACGAGCGTGTGACCACCCAGAACCTGACCGTCCACGCCGTTGACGCCGAGAAGGGTCTGCTGCTCATCAAGGGCGCCGTCCCCGGCCCCAACGGTGGCCTCGTCCTGGTCCGCACCGCGGCCAAGGGGGTTTGAGGAACCGATGAGCACCATTGACATCCTTTCGCCGGCAGGCGACAAGGCCGGGACCGTCGAACTCCCCGCGGAGATCTTCGGCGCCAAGGTCAGCGTCCCGCTGATCCACCAGGTCGTCGTCGCGCAGCTGGCCGCGGCCCGTCAGGGCACGCACAAGACCAAGACCCGTGGCGAAGTCCGCGGCGGTGGCAAGAAGCCCTACCGCCAGAAGGGCACCGGCCGCGCCCGTCAGGGTTCGACCCGCGCCCCGCAGTTCGCCGGCGGTGGCGTCGTCCACGGCCCGCAGCCGCGTGACTACTCGCAGCGGACCCCGAAGAAGATGAAGGCCGCCGCCCTCCGCGGTGCCCTCTCGGACCGGGCCACGCACTCCCGCATCCACGTCGTCACCGGCGTGGTCGAGGGCGAGGTCTCCACCAAGGCCGCCAAGACGCTGTTCGGCAAGATCTCGGAGCGCAAGAACCTGCTCCTGGTCGCCGAGCGCTCCGACGAGGCCGCGTGGCTGTCCGCTCGTAACCTGCCCCAGGTGCACATCCTGGAGCCGGGCCAGCTCAACACGTACGACGTGATCGTCTCCGACGACGTGGTCTTCACCAAGGCCGCCCTCGAGTCCTTCGTGTCTGGCCCCCAGACCGCTGAGACCGAAGGGAGCGACGCCTGATGAGCGAGGCCGTCGTCACCAGCAAGACCTTCTCGGACCCGCGTGACATCCTCGTCAAGCCGGTCGTCTCGGAGAAGAGCTACGCCCTGCTCGACGAGAACAAGTACACGTTCATCGTCGCGCCCGGCTCCAACAAGACCCAGATCAAGCAGGCCGTCGAGGCGGTCTTCTCGGTCAAGGTCACCGGGGTCAACACGATCAACCGCCAGGGCAAGCGCAAGCGCACCCGCACCGGTTTCGGCAAGCGCGCCAACACCAAGCGCGCCATCGTGACCCTTGCTGAGGGCAACCGAATCGACATCTTCGGCGGCCCGACCGCCTGACGGCGGTCGAGTCGTCCGATATCGGACGAGGACTGAGAAATGGGTATCCGCAAGTACAAGCCGACTACGCCGGGCCGTCGTGGCTCCTCCGTAGCCGACTTCGTCGAGATCACGCGGTCCACGCCGGAGAAGTCGCTGGTCCGCCCCCTGCACAGCAAGGGCGGCCGTAACAACACCGGTCGTGTGACCGTCCGTCACCAGGGCGGTGGCCACAAGCGCGCCTACCGCGTGATCGACTTCCGTCGTCACGACAAGGACGGCGTGCCGGCCAAGGTCGCTCACATCGAGTACGACCCCAACCGCACCGCGCGCATCGCGCTGCTCCACTACGTGGACGGCGAGAAGCGCTACATCATCGCCCCCAAGGGTCTGACGCAGGGTGACCGCGTCGAGAACGGCCCCGGCGCGGACATCAAGCCCGGCAACAACCTGGCGCTCCGCAACATCCCGGTCGGTACCACGATCCACGCGATCGAGCTCCGTCCCGGTGGCGGCGCCAAGTTCGCGCGCTCGGCCGGTGCCTCCGTGCAGCTGCTGGCGAAGGAGGGCACGATGGCCCACCTCCGCATGCCCTCCGGCGAGATCCGTCTGGTCGACGCCCGCTGCCGCGCCACCATCGGCGAGGTCGGCAACGCCGAGCAGTCGAACATCAACTGGGGCAAGGCCGGCCGTAAGCGCTGGCTGGGTGTTCGCCCGACCGTCCGCGGTGTGGCGATGAACCCGGTCGACCACCCGCACGGTGGTGGTGAGGGCAAGACCTCCGGTGGTCGCCACCCGGTCTCCCCGTGGGGTCAGAAGGAGGGTCGTACTCGTTCGCCGAAGAAGGCTTCGAACAAGTACATCGTCCGCCGCCGCAAGACGAACAAGAAGCGCTAGGAGCGGGTTTAGATGCCGCGCAGTCTCAAGAAGGGACCCTTCGTCGACGGCCACCTCGTCAAGAAGGTGGACGCCCAGAACGAAGCCGGTACCAAGAACGTCATCAAGACCTGGTCCCGTCGCTCGATGATCATCCCGGCCATGCTCGGCCACACGATCGCGGTGCACAACGGCAAGACCCACATTCCGGTGTTTGTCACCGAGTCGATGGTCGGCCACAAGCTCGGCGAGTTCTCGCCGACGCGCACCTTCCGGGGTCACGTGAAGGACGACCGGAAGTCGAAGCGCCGCTAGTAGCGGGGTGGAATGACCATGACAGACACTGGAAGGACAACCATGGAAGCCAGGGCCCAGGCGCGGTACATCCGCGTCACGCCCATGAAGGCCCGCCGCGTGGTGGACCTTATCCGTGGCATGGACGCCACGGAGGCTCAGGCGGTCCTGCGTTTCGCCCCGCAGGCCGCGAGCGTGCCGGTTGGCAAGGTGCTGGACAGCGCCATCGCCAACGCCGCGCACAACTACGACCACACTGACGCCTCTTCGCTGGTCATCAGCGAGGCGTACGTGGATGAGGGCCCGACCCTGAAGCGGTTCCGTCCGCGTGCCCAGGGCCGTGCCTACCGGATCCGTAAGCGGACCAGCCACATCACCGTGGTCGTCAGCAGCAAGGAAGGAACCCGGTAATGGGCCAGAAGGTTAACCCGCATGGGTTCCGGCTCGGCATCACCACGGACTTCAAGTCCCGCTGGTACGCCGACAAGCTGTACAAGGACTACGTCAAGGAAGACGTCGCCATCCGTCGGATGATGACGTCCGGCATGGAGCGCGCCGGCATCTCGAAGGTGGAGATCGAGCGCACCCGTGACCGTGTGCGTGTGGACATCCACACCGCGCGTCCCGGCATCGTCATCGGCCGCCGCGGCGCCGAGGCCGACCGCATCCGCGGCGACCTCGAGAAGCTGACGGGCAAGCAGGTCCAGCTGAACATCCTCGAGGTCAAGAACCCCGAGATGGACGCCCAGCTGGTCGCCCAGGCCGTCGCCGAGCAGCTCTCCTCCCGCGTCTCCTTCCGCCGTGCCATGCGCAAGAGCATGCAGGGCACCATGAAGGCCGGCGCCAAGGGCATCAAGATCCAGTGCGGCGGTCGTCTCGGCGGCGCCGAGATGTCCCGCTCGGAGTTCTACCGCGAGGGCCGCGTGCCCCTGCACACGCTCCGCGCGAACGTCGACTACGGCTTCTTCGAGGCCAAGACGACCTTCGGCCGCATCGGCGTGAAGGTCTGGATCTACAAGGGCGACGTCAAGAACATCGCCGAGGTCCGCGCCGAGAACGCCGCGGCCCGTGCGGGCAACCGCCCGGCCCGTGGTGCCGGCGCTGGCGACCGTCCCGCCGGCCGTGGTGGCCGCGGTGGCGAGCGTGGCGGCCGCGGCCGCAAGCCGCAGCAGCAGTCCGCGCCGGCTGCCGAGGCCCCCAAGGCCGACGCTCCCGCCGCCGCTGCCGCTCCGGCTGAGAGCACCGGAACGGAGGCCTGACCGTCATGCTGATCCCCCGTAGGGTCAAGCACCGCAAGCAGCACCACCCCAAGCGCTCGGGCATGAGCAAGGGTGGTACGCAGGTCGCGTTCGGCGAGTACGGCATCCAGGCCCTCACGCCGGCGTACGTGACCAACCGCCAGATCGAGGCGGCCCGTATCGCGATGACCCGCCACATCAAGCGTGGCGGCAAGGTCTGGATCAACATCTACCCGGACCGCCCGCTGACGAAGAAGCCCGCCGAGACCCGCATGGGTTCCGGTAAGGGTTCTCCGGAGTGGTGGATCGCGAACGTCAAGCCGGGTCGGGTGATGTTCGAACTGTCCTACCCGAACGAGAAGATCGCGCGCGAGGCCCTGACCCGTGCGGCCCACAAGCTGCCGATGAAGTGCAAGATCGTGAAGCGCGAAGCAGGTGAGCTGTGATGTCGGCCGGTACCAAGGCGTCCGAGCTGCGCGAGCTGGGCAACGAGGAGCTTCTCAACAAGCTCCGCGAGGCCAAGGAAGAGCTGTTCAACCTCCGCTTCCAGGCGGCGACGGGTCAGCTCGAGAACCACGGCCGGCTCAAGTCCGTCCGTAAGGACATCGCCCGGATCTACACCCTGATGCGTGAGCGTGAGCTGGGCATCGAGACGGTGGAGAACGCCTGATGAGCGAGAGCAACGTGACTGAGAAGACCGAGCGCAACGCTCGTAAGGTCCGCGAGGGCCTCGTCGTCAGCGACAAGATGGACAAGACCGTCGTCGTCGCTGTCGAGGACCGCGTCAAGCACGCGCTGTACGGCAAGGTCATCCGCCGTACGAACAAGCTCAAGGCTCACGACGAGCAGAACGCTGCCGGCATCGGCGACCGCGTCCTCCTGATGGAGACCCGGAAGCTGTCCGCCACGAAGCACTGGCGCGTCGTCGAGATCCTCGAGAAGGCCAAGTAATCACCTAGGGGGTTTCCCTTAGGTTCAGTTCCGCCAGGCTCGGTGGAGAAGCGCCGGTCATCAGCGCTTCTCCACCGGGAACCGGCAGACAATCAGGAGATAGACGTGATCCAGCAGGAGTCGCGACTGCGTGTCGCCGACAACACTGGTGCCAAGGAGATCCTTTGCATCCGTGTTCTCGGTGGCTCGGGTCGCCGCTACGCGGGCATCGGTGACGTCATCGTCGCCACCGTCAAGGACGCGATCCCCGGTGGCAACGTGAAGAAGGGTGACGTCGTCAAGGCGGTCATCGTTCGCACCGTCAAGGAGCGCCGCCGCCAGGACGGCTCGTACATCCGCTTCGACGAGAACGCCGCCGTCATTCTCAAGAACGACGGCGACCCTCGTGGCACCCGTATCTTCGGCCCGGTCGGCCGTGAGCTGCGCGAGAAGAAGTTCATGAAGATCATCTCGCTCGCGCCGGAGGTGCTGTAAGCATGAAGATCAAGAAGGGCGACCTGGTCCAGGTCATCACCGGTAAGGACAAGGGCAAGCAGGGCAAGGTCGTCACGGCCTTCCCCCGCGAGAACCGCGTCCTCGTCGAGGGTGTCAACCGGGTCAAGAAGCACACCAAGGCCGGCCCCTCGCAGGCCGGCGGCATCGTGACGACCGAGGCCCCGATCCACGTGAGCAACGTTCAGCTCGTCGTGGAGAAGGACGGCAAGAAGGTCGTCACGCGTGTCGGTTACCGCTTCGACGACGAGGGCAACAAGATCCGCGTTGCCAAGCGGACGGGTGAGGACATCTGATGGCTACCACCACTCCGCGTCTCAAGACGAAGTACCGCGAGGAGATCGCGGGCAAGCTGCGCGACGAGTTCTCGTACGAGAACGTCATGCAGATCCCCGGTCTTGTGAAGATCGTGGTCAACATGGGTGTCGGCGACGCCGCCCGTGACTCGAAGCTGATCGACGGCGCGATCCGCGACCTCACGACGATCACCGGTCAGAAGCCGGCCGTCACGAAGGCCCGCAAGTCCATCGCGCAGTTCAAGCTCCGCGAGGGCCAGCCGATCGGCGCCCACGTCACGCTCCGTGGCGACCGCATGTGGGAGTTCCTGGACCGCACCCTGTCGCTCGCGCTCCCGCGCATCCGCGACTTCCGCGGCCTGTCCCCCAAGCAGTTCGACGGCCGTGGCAACTACACCTTCGGTCTCACGGAGCAGGTCATGTTCCACGAGATCGACCAGGACAAGATCGACCGTGTCCGGGGTATGGACATCACCGTGGTGACCACGGCGACCAACGACGACGAGGGCCGTGCCCTTCTGCGTCACCTCGGCTTCCCGTTCAAGGAGGCGTAAGCGAGATGGCGAAGAAGGCTCTCATCGCGAAGGCTGCCCGCAAGCCCAAGTTCGGCGTGCGCGGTTACACGCGCTGCCAGCGCTGTGGTCGTCCCCACTCCGTGTACCGCAAGTTCGGCCTGTGCCGCGTGTGCCTCCGTGAGATGGCTCACCGTGGCGAGCTGCCGGGCGTGACCAAGAGCTCCTGGTAATCCCCTTCTGTCCACAGGACGTTAGGGATTCCCGGAGTCTCTCGGTAAGCATTGGGTCGGCGGAGGCCCACCCCGTCATGCCGTAGGCTGGTGGGGTTGGGCGTCCGCCGCCCGTACGACTTACTACGCCGTAGGTCCCCGCGCCGCACCCGTCCCGCCCCTGTGTGGGGAGAGGGATGGCGCACTGGAAACCCCGGCGAGAGAGGCCGAAGGCCAATTCATGACCATGACTGATCCGATCGCGGACATGCTGACTCGTCTGCGTAACGCGAACTCGGCATACCACGACACCGTGACGATGCCGCACAGCAAGATCAAGTCTCACATCGCGGAAATCCTCCAGCAGGAGGGCTTCATCACGGGCTGGAAGGTCGAGGACGCCGAGGTCGGCAAGAACCTCGTCCTCGAGCTCAAGTTCGGTCCGAACCGTGAGCGCTCCATCGCGGGCATCAAGCGGATCTCGAAGCCCGGTCTCCGGGTTTACGCGAAGTCCACCAACCTGCCGAAGGTCCTCGGCGGCCTGGGCGTGGCGATCATCTCCACGTCCCACGGTCTCCTGACCGGCCAGCAGGCAGGCAAGAAGGGCGTAGGTGGGGAAGTCCTCGCCTACGTCTGGTAGTCGGGAACGGAGGAATAGCTAATGTCGCGTATTGGCAAGCTGCCTATCCAGGTTCCCGCCGGCGTGGACGTCACCATCGATGGCCGCACGGTCACGGTCAAGGGTTCCAAGGGCACCCTGAGCCACACCGTCGCCGCGCCGATCGAGATCGTTAAGGGCGAGGATGGCGTGCTCAACGTCAACCGTCCGAACGACGAGCGTCAGAACAAGGCCCTCCACGGCCTGTCCCGCACGCTGGTGGCCAACATGATCACCGGTGTGACCCAGGGTTACGTCAAGGCGCTCGAGATCAGCGGTGTCGGTTACCGCGTCGCCGCGAAGGGCTCCAACCTGGAGTTCCAGCTCGGTTACAGCCACCCGATCCTGGTCGAGGCGCCCGAGGGCATCTCGTTCAAGGTCGAGTCGCCGACCAAGTTCTCGGTCGAGGGCATCGACAAGCAGAAGGTCGGCGAGGTCGCCGCCAACATCCGCAAGCTGCGCAAGCCCGACCCGTACAAGGCCAAGGGCGTCAAGTACGCGGGCGAGGTCATCCGCCGCAAGGTCGGAAAGGCTGGTAAGTAAAGCCATGGCATACGGTGTGAAGATCGCCAAGGGCGACGCTTACAAGGGCGCCGCCAAGAAGCGCCGCCACATCCGCATCCGCAAGAACGTGTCGGGTACGGCGGAGCGTCCGCGCCTCGTCGTGACGCGTTCCAACCGCGGCATCACCGCTCAGGTCATCGACGACCTCAAGGGTCACACCCTTGCGTCGGCGTCGACCCTGGACGCGTCGATCCGCGGCGGCGAGGGCGACAAGTCCGCGAAGGCCAAGCAGGTCGGTTCCCTGGTCGCCGAGCGCGCCAAGGCCGCCGGCGTCGAGGCCGTCGTGTTCGACCGTGGTGGCAACAGGTACGCCGGGCGCATTGCCGCTCTGGCTGACGCCGCCCGCGAAGCCGGGCTGAAGTTCTAAGCCCCGGTTCCGGGACTAACGGACGTAACAGAGAGAGGTAAATCCAATGGCTGGACCCCAGCGCCGCGGAAGCGGTGCCGGTGGCGGCGAGCGGCGGGACCGGAAGGGCCGCGACGGTGGCGCTGCCGCCGAGAAGACCGCGTACGTTGAGCGCGTCGTCGCGATCAACCGCGTCGCCAAGGTTGTCAAGGGTGGTCGTCGCTTCAGCTTCACCGCGCTGGTCGTGGTGGGCGACGGTGACGGCACCGTAGGTGTCGGTTACGGCAAGGCCAAGGAAGTTCCCGCGGCCATCGCCAAGGGCGTCGAGGAAGCCAAGAAGAACTTCTTCAAGGTTCCCCGCATCCAGGGCACCATCCCTCACCCGATCCAGGGCGAGAAGGCCGCGGGCGTCGTCCTGCTCAAGCCGGCTTCCCCCGGTACCGGTGTGATCGCCGGTGGCCCGGTGCGCGCCGTGCTCGAGTGCGCCGGCGTTCACGACATCCTGTCGAAGTCGCTCGGCTCCGACAACGCGATCAACATCGTGCACGCGACCGTGGAGGCCCTCAAGGGCCTGCAGCGTCCCGAGGAGATCGCGGCCCGCCGCGGTCTGCCCCTCGAGGACGTCGCTCCCGCGGCCCTGCTCCGTGCGCGTGCCGGGGCGGGTGCGTAATGGCTCGCCTCAAGGTCACGCAGACGAAGTCGTACATCGGCAGCAAGCAGAACCACCGCGACACCCTGCGCTCGCTCGGCCTCAAGAAGGTCAACGACGTGGTTGTCAAGGAGGACCGCCCCGAGTTCCGCGGCATGGTGCACACCGTCCGCCACCTCGTGACGGTCGAGGAGGTTGACTGACATGGCGGAGAACAACCCGCTGAAGGCCCACAACCTCCGTCCCGCCCCCGGCGCCAAGACCGCGAAGACCCGTGTCGGTCGTGGTGAGGCGTCGAAGGGTAAGACGGCCGGTCGTGGTACGAAGGGCACGAAGGCCCGCTACCAGGTTCCGGAGCGCTTCGAGGGTGGGCAGATGCCCCTCCACATGCGTCTCCCGAAGCTGAAGGGCTTCAAGAACCCCTTCCGCACCGAGTACCAGGTCGTGAACCTGGACAAGCTGACCGCGCTCTACCCGCAGGGTGGCGAGGTCACGGTGGCCGATCTGGTCGCCAAGGGTGCGGTTCGCAAGAACCAGCTCGTCAAGGTCCTGGGCCAGGGCGAGGTCTCCGTGGCGCTGCAGGTGACGGTCGACGCCGTCTCCGGCTCCGCCAAGGAGAAGATCGCCGCCGCCGGCGGCACGGTCACCGAGCTCGTCTGAGCTCCGGTTCGACAGCACTGAGCCCGGCCGGCTCCCTTCGGGGAGCCGGCCGGGCCTCTTTGTGCGCGCGGAGGCGGGGCGACCGCCCGGAAGGGGGCGCCCCGGGGCGGCGCGCCGACGTGCCCGGCGTTTCCGCGGGAAACGCCCGTGGAGCGGTCGCCGGCCCGTTCCGGCCTGCTCCGGTTCGTTCCGGCGCGTTCCCGTACGGGCGGTGCGGACCCGTCCGGTGGGGCCGGGAACTGCTCGAACGTTCTTCCGAGGGAGCGGGGGCCGCGTCCGCGCGGCCCCCGGCAGGGACGGACACCCCACCGAAGCCGATGCCGGACACCCGGGGCGCCGCCCGTGACCGGTACCGGGCCGACGTGTCTCGAGACGTTTCCTGCTGACTGTGGGGCCGGGTATGGTAGCCGCTGTTAGCTTCCCCGGCAGTCTGCGCTTCTCGCGTGCGGCTGCCGTGTTCTGTACTCGCTCCCACACAAACCGTCACCCTCACGCGCGTAACGCGGGGGTCGCAGGAGGCACCGTGCTCACCGCGTTCGCCCGGGCGTTCAAGACGCCCGACCTGCGCAAGAAGCTGCTCTTCACGCTCGCCATCATCGTGCTGTACCGGCTCGGGGCGCACATCCCCGTC
This sequence comes from Streptomyces sp. NPDC092045, assembly GCF_044756005.1. Lineage (NCBI taxonomy): Bacteria > Bacillati > Actinomycetota > Actinomycetes > Kitasatosporales > Streptomycetaceae > Streptomyces > Streptomyces sp. NPDC092045. The sequence goes on from NZ_JBIVSC010000001.1 coordinate 58,830, forward strand.
CCCGGCGTCAGCTACGAGGCCGTCCAGCAGTGTGTCAAGCAGGCCAGCGAGGGCAACAACAGCCTCTTCGGCCTGGTCAACATGTTCAGTGGCGGGGCTCTGCTGCAGATCACCATCTTCGCGCTCGGCATCATGCCGTACATCACGGCGAGCATCATCCTGCAGCTGCTGACCGTCGTGATCCCGCGTCTTGAGGCCCTCAAGAAGGAGGGTCAGTCCGGTACCGCCAAGATCACGCAGTACACCCGGTACCTGACGATCGCCCTCGCCGTCCTCCAGGGCACCGGTCTCGTCGCGACCGCCAAGAGCGGCGCGCTCTTCAGCGGCTGCGTCGTCGCCGACCAGGTCGTGCCCGACCAGTCGATCTTCACCATCGCCACCATGGTCATCACGATGACCGCCGGCACGGCCGCCGTCATGTGGCTCGGTGAGCTGATCACCGACCGCGGCATCGGCAACGGCATGTCGATCCTGATGTTCATCTCGATCGCCGCCGGCTTCCCGGGCGCCCTCTGGGCCATCAAGGAGAGCGGCACCCTGGCCGACGGCTGGATCGAGTTCGGCGTCGTCATCCTCATCGGCTTCGTGATGGTGGGCCTGGTGGTCTTCGTCGAGCAGGCCCAGCGGCGCATCCCGGTCCAGTACGCGAAGCGCATGATCGGCCGGCGCTCCTACGGCGGTACGTCCACGTACATCCCGCTGAAGGTGAACCAGGCGGGTGTGATTCCCGTCATCTTCGCGTCGTCGCTGCTCTACATCCCGGCGCTCGTGGCGCAGTTCTCGAGTTCCACCTCCGGCTGGAAGACCTGGATCGAAGCCCACTTCGTCAAGGGTGACCACCCGTACTACATCGCCACCTACTTCCTCCTGATCGTGTTCTTCGCCTTCTTCTACGTGGCGATCTCGTTCAACCCCGAGGAAGTCGCCGACAACATGAAGAAGTATGGTGGCTTCATCCCGGGTATCCGGGCCGGTCGACCTACTGCCGAGTACCTGAGCTACGTGCTCAACAGGATCACTTGGCCGGGCTCGCTGTACTTGGGTCTGATCGCTCTCGTGCCGACGACGGCGTTGGCAGGCTTCGGCGGCGCCAATGCCAACTTCCCCTTCGGCGGGACGAGCATCCTGATCATCGTGGGTGTGGGGCTGGAGACCGTGAAGCAGATCGAGAGCCAGCTCCAGCAGCGCAATTACGAAGGGTTCCTCCGCTGATGCGAATCGTCCTCGTCGGACCGCCCGGTGCGGGCAAGGGCACGCAGGCCGCGTTCCTTGCCAAGAACCTGGACATCCCGCACATCTCCACGGGTGATCTGTTCCGCGCCAACATCTCTCAGGGCACGGAGCTGGGCCTCAAGGCCAAGGCGTTCATGGACGCCGGTGACCTGGTGCCCGACGAGGTGACCATCGGGATGGCCAAGGACCGCATGGAGCAGCCGGACGCCGTCAACGGCTTCCTGCTCGACGGGTTCCCCCGGAACGTCGCTCAGGCCGAGGCGCTGGACGCCGTCCTGAAGGCCGAGGGCATGGAGCTCGACGCGGTCCTGGACCTGGAGGTCCCCGAGGACGAGGTCGTGAAGCGGATCGCGGGCCGCCGCATCTGCCGCAAGGACAGCGCGCACGTCTTCCACCTGACGTACAACGCGCCGAAGACCGAGGGCGTCTGCGACGTCTGCGGCGGCGAGCTCTACCAGCGCGACGACGACTCCGAGGAGACCGTCCGCCGGCGCCTGGAGGTCTACCACACGCAGACCGAGCCGATCATCGACTACTACCGGGCGCAGAACCTGGTCGTGACGATCTCCGCGCTCGGCAAGGTGGACGAGGTCACCGCCAAGGCGATGGACGCGCTCAAGAAGTAACCCCGGTTCGTTCGACACGGCCGCGGTGCCCCTCGGGGGCGCCGCGGCCGTATCGTTGTTCCGTCCCCCTTTTACCCAGTGGAAAGGCCCCGGCCACGATGGTGCAGATCAAGACCCCCGAGCAGATCGCGAAGATGCGCGAGGCGGGGCTGGTCGTCGCCGCCATCCACGCGGCGACCCGCGAGGCGGCCGTGCCGGGCGCCACGACCCGGGACCTGGACGAGGTCGCGCGCAAGGTCATCGCCGACCACGGGGCGAAGTCGAACTTCCTCGGGTACGGCGGCTTCCCCGCGACGATCTGCACCTCGGTGAACGAGGTCGTCGTCCACGGCATCCCCGACGACAAGACCGTCCTCAAGGACGGCGACATCATCTCGATCGACTGCGGCGCGATCGTGGACGGCTGGCACGGGGACGCGGCCTACACGGCCTTCGTGGGCACCGGCCACGCGCCCGAGCTCGTCGAGCTCTCCCGGGTGACCGAGGAGTCGATGTGGGCCGGCATCGCGGCCATGAAGACCGGCAACCGCCTGGTCGACGTCTCCAGGGCGATCGAGACCTACATCAAGCGGCAGCCGCGGCCGGCGGTCGGCGACCACAGCCTCGGCCGGTACGGGATCATCGAGGACTACGGCGGCCACGGCATCGGCACCGAGATGCACATGGACCCGCACCTCCTGAACTACGTCTCCCGCAAGCGCGGCAAGGGCCCGAAGCTGGTCCCCGGCCTCTGCCTGGCGATCGAGCCGATGGTCTCCCTGGGCACCCCCCGCACGGATGTCCTGAAGGACGACTGGACGGTCATCACCACGGACGGCACCTGGTCCTCCCACTGGGAGCACAGCGTGGCCGTGACGGAGGAGGGCCCGCTGGTCCTGACGGCGGTCGACGGCGGCAGGGCGAAGCTGGCGGAGCTGGGCGTCACGGCGGCGCCGGACCCGCTGGCGTAGGGGAACGCCCCCACGACCGCGCCGGATCCGTCGGCGTGGTTCCGCAAGGTACGCATTTTCTACGGTGCGGCGGCTTGCGTAAGGATCATTTCGGGTGGGCAGACTTCCCGATTCGTCTTTTGCTTGCGCCTGACGTAGACTGATGCGTCGGCTCTCGTGTATCCGTGTGTCCGCACGCGGCGGCGAAAGTCGATCAAGGTAGCCGATTCGAAAGGCGAAGCGTGGCCAAGAAGCAAGGTGCCATCGAGATCGAGGGCACCGTGATCGAGTCCCTCCCGAACGCCATGTTCAAGGTGGAGCTCCAGAACGGTCACAAGGTCCTCGCGCACATCTCCGGCAAGATGCGGATGCACTACATCCGAATCCTCCCGGACGACCGGGTCGTCGTGGAGCTCTCTCCGTACGACCTGACGCGTGGCCGGATCGTCTACCGCTACAAGTAGATCTTGCCCGCACCCCGCCTCCGCGCGCGGGTGGTGGCACTGACCCGGAGAACCTCACATCCCATGAAGGTCAAGCCGAGCGTCAAGAAGATCTGCGACAAGTGCAAGGTGATCCGCCGTCACGGCCGGGTCATGGTCATCTGCGACAACCTGCGCCACAAGCAGCGCCAGGGCTGACGCACGCCGACCGACCTGCATCTCGCAGTTCTTCGCGCGACGCATAGCAACACGTACATACGCAGAGCCCGTCCGACCGTGTCCCACGGTTGACGGCACCTCCGGCGGGGGCCGGGGACCCGACCTGTACCTCATACGGCAGCCGGGAACGGCTCTGCAGCAGACCCCCGAGAACACAGGAGCCATTGAATGGCACGCGTTTCCGGTGTTGACATCCCGCGCGAAAAGCGTGTGGTGGTCGCACTCACCTACGTCTTCGGCATCGGGCGCACCCGGTCCGAGGAGATTCTCGCCGCGACCGGCGTGAACCCGTCCACCCGTGTCCGCGACCTCGCCGAGGAAGACCTCGTCAAGATCCGCGAGTACGTGGACGCCAACCTCCGTACCGAGGGTGACCTCCGCCGTGAGATCGCCGCCGACATCCGCCGCAAGGTCGAGATCGGCTGCTACCAGGGCCTCCGCCACCGTCGTGGCCTGCCCGTCCGCGGTCAGCGCACCAGCACGAACGCCCGTACCCGCAAGGGCCCGCGTCGCGCCATCGCCGGCAAGAAGAAGCCGGGCAAGAAGTAGTCCTCAGCGGACGCTTGACCAAGCGGTCTTCGCTGTAGGACCGACCACCTCCCGTAGGAGTTATAGATGCCCCCCAAGGGTCGTCAGGGCGCTGCCAAGAAGGTGCGCCGCAAGGAAAAGAAGAACGTCGCTCACGGCCACGCGCACATCAAGAGCACGTTCAACAACACGATCGTCTCGATCACGGACCCCTCGGGCAACGTGATCTCCTGGGCCTCCGCCGGCCACGTCGGCTTCAAGGGCTCGCGCAAGTCCACCCCCTTCGCCGCGCAGATGGCCGCCGAGTCGGCCGCCCGCCGCGCGCAGGAGCACGGCATGCGCAAGGTCGACGTCTTCGTCAAGGGTCCCGGCTCCGGCCGTGAGACCGCGATCCGCTCCCTCCAGGCCACCGGCCTCGAGGTCGGCTCGATCCAGGACGTCACCCCCACGCCGCACAACGGCTGCCGTCCCCCCAAGCGCCGCCGCGTCTGACGCACGGCCTGCTTGTTCAGGACCTCGGGCGGTACGGCTCTTCGGGGCCGTGCCGCCCGTACCCTTGCAGTACGAGTCGGACGTCAAATAGTGGGCGTCCACGACTGAAGGACACAACATGCTTATCGCTCAGCGTCCGTCGCTGACCGAAGAGGTCGTCGACGAGTTCCGCTCCCGGTTCGTGATCGAGCCGCTGGAGCCGGGCTTCGGCTACACCCTCGGCAACTCCCTCCGCCGTACCCTCCTCTCCTCGATCCCGGGTGCCGCCGTCACGAGCATCCGCATCGACGGGGTCCTGCACGAGTTCACCACCGTGCCGGGCGTCAAGGAGGACGTCACCGACCTCATCCTGAACATCAAGCAGCTGGTCGTCTCCTCGGAGCACGACGAGCCGGTCGTGATGTACCTGCGCAAGCAGGGCCCGGGTCTGGTCACCGCCGCCGACATCGCGCCCCCGGCCGGTGTCGAGGTGCACAACCCCGACCTCGTCCTGGCGACCCTGAACGCCAAGGGCAAGCTGGAGATGGAGCTGACCGTCGAGCGCGGTCGCGGCTACGTCTCCGCCGTGCAGAACAAGCAGGTCGGCCAGGAGATCGGCCGCATCCCGGTCGACTCCATCTACTCGCCGGTCCTCAAGGTCACGTACAAGGTCGAGGCGACCCGTGTCGAGCAGCGCACCGACTTCGACAAGCTGATCGTCGACGTCGAGACCAAGCAGGCCATGCGCCCGCGCGACGCCATGGCGTCCGCCGGCAAGACCCTGGTCGAGCTGTTCGGTCTGGCGCGCGAGCTCAACATCGACGCCGAGGGCATCGACATGGGCCCGTCCCCCACGGACGCCGCCCTGGCCGCCGACCTGGCGCTGCCGATCGAGGAGCTGGAGCTCACCGTCCGCTCCTACAACTGCCTCAAGCGCGAGGGCATCCACTCCGTGGGCGAGCTCGTGGCGCGCTCCGAGGCGGACCTGCTCGACATCCGCAACTTCGGTGCGAAGTCGATCGACGAGGTCAAGGCGAAGCTGGCCGGCATGGGCCTGGCCCTCAAGGACAGCCCGCCCGGATTCGACCCGACCGCCGCGGCGGATGCGTTCGGCGCGGACGACGACGCGGATGCGGGCTTCGTCGAGACCGAGCAGTACTGAGAACTCGGGCCTCAGGGTCCGTACCCGGGTGCGGGAGCGCTGTGCTTGATCGCGCGGTTCCCCGCGCCCCTTCCGGGTGCCCCTTCGGGGCTGCCCGGATCTCCGACGGGTGACCGCCCGCTCGGACACTGACACCGGTACCTCATACGGCCGGTGCAGATCACAAGGAGAAACACCATGCCGCGTCCCGCGAAGGGTGCCCGCCTCGGCGGTTCCGCCGCGCACGAGAAGCTGCTCCTCGCCAACCTGGCGAAGTCGCTCTTCGAGCACGGCCGCATCACCACGACCGAGGCCAAGGCCCGCCGCCTGCGTCCGGTCGCCGAGCGCCTGATCACCAAGGCGAAGAAGGGCGACATCCACAACCGTCGCCTGGTGCTGCAGACGATCACCGACAAGGGCATCGTCCACACCCTCTTCACCGAGATCGCCCCGCGTTACTCGGAGCGCCCGGGTGGCTACACCCGCATCACCAAGATCGGCAACCGTCGTGGCGACAACGCCCCGATGGCCGTGATCGAGCTGGTCGAGGGCGAGATCGCCAAGAAGGCGACCGTCGCCGAGGCCGAGGCCGCCACCAAGCGCGCCGTCAAGGAGGCCGACGAGGCCCCCAAGGCCGAGGAGACCAAGGCCGACGAGGCTCCGGCGGAGGAGTCGAAGGACGCGTAAGCGTCTTTCCGGCTGTTTCGCGTGCGGGCCCGCACCCCTCGTGGGTGCGGGCCCGCACCCCTCGTGGGTGCGGGCCCGTTCCCGTGTGTATGGAGAGGAACCCCGCGTGAGCGACGACGTGCAGGACGGTTTCGTACGGGTCCGGCTGGACCTTTCGTACGACGGCAAGGACTTCTCCGGCTGGGCCAAGCAGGCCCACGGGCGGCGGACCGTCCAGGGGGACATCGAGGACGCCCTGCGGACCGTGACCCGGTCCGAGGAGACGTACGAGCTGACCGTCGCCGGACGGACCGACGCCGGCGTGCACGCGCGCGGCCAGGTCGCCCACGTCGACCTGCCCGTGGAGCTGTGGGCGGAGCACCGCGACAAGCTGCTGAGGCGGCTCGCCGGACGCCTCGCGCACGACGTGCGGGTCTGGTCCCTGACCGAGGCCCCCAGCGGCTTCAACGCCCGCTTCTCCGCGGTCTGGCGCCGCTACGCCTACCGCGTCACCGACGACCCCGGCGGGGTCGACCCGCTGCTGCGCGGGCACGTGCTCTGGCACGACTGGGCCCTCGACGTGGACGCCATGAACGAGGCCGCCGCCGCGCTCGTCGGCGAGCACGACTTCGCCGCGTACTGCAAGCGGCGCGAGGGCGCCACCACCATCCGCACCCTCCAGGAGCTGCGCTGGGAGCGGCGGCCCGACGGCGTCCTCGAAGCGACCGTCAAGGCGGACGCCTTCTGCCACAACATGGTCCGCTCGCTCGTCGGCGCGCTGCTCTTCGTCGGCGACGGGCACCGGCCGGTGGACTGGCCGGGCGAGGTGCTCGCGGCCGGCGTCCGGGACTCGGCCGTGCACGTCGTGCGCCCGCACGGCCTCACCCTCGAAGAGGTCGGCTACCCGGCCGACGAACTGCTCGCCGCCCGCAACCGGGAGGCGCGCAACAAGCGGTCACTGCCCGGGAGCGCCGGCTGCTGCTGAGGCCTGGGACCTGCCGCGGGCGTAGATCTGGTTGAAGGCGAAGGTGCCCAGGTCGTCGCTGCTCACGAAGACGCCCTTGTCGGCCGTGGTGACCTTCTTGCCGTTGGCGAAGCCGGCCTGGGTGAAGTACGCGTACCGGCCGATCGCGTTCGACCGGCGCAGGCAGACCGTGGCGCGGCAGAAGTCGCCCACGCCCGCGCCGACCAGGGGCGCGATGCCGCCGGTGGCCCGCTCCTTCGCCCTGAGGGCCGCGGCCTCGGAGGGGAGGACGGCGACGCCGACGGTGACCGCCACGCCGTCCCGCACGTAGGTGGCGCGGAGGACCTTCTGGCAGCCGTTGTCTTTCAGGACGGCGCCGAGGCCGCCCCGGGTGACGGCCGCGCAGTTCGTCGTGGCGGAGGTCGCGCCCTTCTTGTACGGGCGGCCGCTCATGGTCAGCTTCGTGCCCGGGAAGAGGCCCTCGGCGGTGAGCGGGGCCTTGTCCTTCTTCGGGTCCGAGATGTAGTCCTTCGGGTTCGGCGGGGGCGGCGGCGCCACCGAGGAGAAGGTCGGCTCGGGGGAGGGCGCCTCGGTGGGGGAGACCGCGCCGGTGGGGGCCCCGCCGCCGTTCTTCGCGGTGTCGTCCTTCTTGCCGGTGGCCACCACGGCGGTGGCGACGATCGCGCCGACGAGCAGGGTGGCCAGGACGCCGCCAGCGGCCATCAGCCGGCGCCTGCGGCGGTTGCGGGAGGCCGAGGCGTCGGCCAGGGCGCCCCAGTCGGGGGTGGAACCGCCGCCCTGGGCACCGGGGAAGGGGTCGGGGGCCGGTGCGCCCGGGAAGGGGGCCGGAGCGCCGCCCCGGGGGTCGGAACCGGAGTACGGGCCGGGGGCGCCGCCCTGAGGGCCGGGGTATCCGTAGCCGCCCGCCCCCTGCCCGTACCCCTGCCCGCCGGGCTGCTGCCCGTACCCCCGGCCCCGGCCCTGCTCTCCCCGGCCGCCGGGCTGCCCGTACCCCTGCTGCCCCTGCTGCTGCGGCTCCTGCGGCCACTGCGGTCCCCCAAAGCTCATGCCGCGCATCCTAAACCGGTTGGGTCCGGGCGACGCGGGCGGTGACAATGCACCTCATGGGACACGTCGAGGCCGCACATCTGGAGTACTACCTTCCCGACGGGAGGGTCCTGCTCGGGGACGCCTCCTTCCGGGTCGGGGAGGGGGCCGTCGTCGCCCTCGTCGGGGCCAACGGCGCCGGAAAGACCACGCTGCTCCGGATGATCTCCGGGGAGCTCAAGCCGCACGGCGGCTCCGTCACCGTCAGCGGCGGCCTCGGCGTGATGCCGCAGTTCGTCGGCTCCGTGCGGGACGGCTCGACCGTCCGCGACCTGCTGGTCTCGGTCGCGCAGCCCCGGATCCGCGAGGCCGCGAGGGCGGTCGACGAGGCCGAGCACCTGATCATGACCGTCGACGACGAGGCCGCTCAGATGCGGTACGCGCAGGCGCTCTCCGACTGGGCCGAGGTGCAGGGGTACGAGGCGGAGACCGTCTGGGACATCTGCACCACGGCCGCGCTCGGCGTCCCGTACGAGAAGGCGCAGTTCCGGGAGGCCCGGACGCTCTCCGGCGGCGAGCAGAAGCGCCTCGTGCTGGAAGCGCTGCTGCGCGGCCCCGACGAGGTGCTGCTCCTGGACGAGCCGGACAACTACCTCGACGTGCCCGGCAAGCGGTGGCTGGAGGAGCGGCTGCGGGAGACCCGCAAGACCGTGCTCTTCATCTCCCACGACCGGGAACTGCTGTCCCGGGCCGCGCAGAAGATCGTCGCGGTCGAGCCCGGACCGGCCGGTTCGGACGTGTGGGTGCACGGCGGCGGCTTCGACACCTTCCACGAGGCGCGGCGGGAGCGGTTCGCCCGCTTCGAGGAGCTGAAGCGGCGCTGGGAGGAGAAGCACGCCCAGCTCAAGAAGCTCGTGGTGAACCTGCGGCAGGCGGCGGCGGTCAGCCACGAGATGGCCTCGCGGTACGCGGCGGCGCAGACCCGGCTGCGGAAGTTCGAGGAGGCCGGGCCGCCGCCGGAGCCGCCGCGCGAGCAGGACATCCGGATGCGGCTGCGCGGCGGACGGACCGGGGTGCGGGCCGTGACCTGCGAGAACCTCGAACTGACCGGGCTGATGAAGCCCTTCTCCCTGGAGGTCTTCTACGGGGAGCGGGTCGCCGTCCTCGGCTCGAACGGCTCCGGCAAGTCGCACTTCCTGCGGCTGCTCGCGGGGGACGGGTCGGTCGCGCACACCGGGACGTGGAAGCTGGGCGCCCGGGTCGTGCCCGGCCACTTCGCGCAGACCCACGCCCACCCGGAGCTGGCCGGGCGCCCGCTCGTCGACATCCTGTGGACCGAGCACTCCAAGGACCGGGGCGGGGCGATGTCCGTGCTGCGCCGGTACGAGCTGGAGCGCCAGGGCGACCAGCCCTTCGACAAGCTCTCGGGCGGCCAGCAGGCGCGCTTCCAGATCCTGCTGCTCGAACTGGCGGGGACGACCGCGCTGCTGCTCGACGAGCCGACGGACAACCTGGACCTGGAGTCGGCCGAGGCGCTCCAGGACGGCCTGGAGTCGTACGAGGGGACGGTGATGGCCGTCACGCACGACCGCTGGTTCGCGAAGAGCTTCGACCGGTACCTGGTCTTCGGCTCGGACGGGGTCGTGCGGGAGACGAGCGAGCCGGTGTGGGACGAGCGGCGGGTGGAGCGGGAGCGGTAGGGGAGCGCCGGGCGTGGTGGGGTCGGTGCGGCCGTGTCGGGCATGGCGGGGCCGCACTGGGCGTGGTGGGGCCGTGCCGGGCGTGGTGGAGTCGCGCCGGGCACGGCGGGGCCGCGCGTTTTGACCCGTCCGGGGTGGCGCGGGTACTGTTGCGGTTTGTTATGCGCAGTGGCTTCGTCGTTCTCACGCGAAGGGCCCCGCGCAGGTTCCCTGGAGCAGTTACCAGTGGCTCGCATACGGGCGGTGTCCCGGCAGTGCAGGCCCCAGCTGCATGATCGCTTCAGGTGTGTCTGGACTCCATCCACTGAAGAAGCGAAGGCTACGAAGTGCGTACGTACAGCCCCAAGCCCGGCGATGTCACTCGCCAGTGGCACATCATCGACGCGCAGGACATCGTCCTGGGCCGTCTGGCGACCACGGCCGCGAACCTCCTGCGAGGCAAGCACAAGCCGGTGTACGCCCCCCACATGGACATGGGCGACTTCGTCATCATCATCAACGCCGACAAGGTCCACCTGTCCGGCAACAAGAAGACCCAGAAGCTGGCGTACCGCCACTCCGGCTTCCCGGGCGGTCTGCGCTCCGTCCGCTACGACGAGCTGCTGGACAAGAACCCCGAGAAGGCCGTCGAGAAGGCCATCAAGGGCATGATCCCCAAGAACACCCTGGGCCGTCAGATGCTCTCGAAGCTGAAGGTCTACGCGGGCGAGAACCACCCGCACGCTGCTCAGCAGCCGGTCCCGTTCGAGATCACCCAGGTCGCGCAGTAGTTCCGGCCACACCCCCTAAGAACGAAAGAAATCTGAGGAGCATCGTGGCCGAGACCACCCCCGAGACCCCCGTCGACGAGTTCGAGGGCGTCGAGGAGTACACCACCGAGACCGAGCTCGTCGAGGGTGAGTACACCTCCGAGTCGCTCGCGTCCCGCTTCGGCGACCCGCAGCCGGCCGCCGGCCTGGGCCGTCGCAAGAACGCCATCGCCCGCGTCCGGATCGTTCCGGGCACCGGCAAGTGGAAGATCAACGGTCGCACCCTTGAGGACTACTTCCCCAACAAGGTGCACCAGCAGGAAGTCAACGAGCCCTTCAAGGTGCTCGAGCTCGACAACCGCTACGACGTCATCGCCCGCATCGCGGGTGGCGGTGTCTCCGGTCAGGCCGGCGCCCTGCGCCTCGGCGTGGCCCGTGCGCTGAACGAGGCGGACGTCGAGAACAACCGCCCGGCGCTGAAGAAGGCCGGCTTCCTCTCCCGCGACGACCGTGCGGTCGAGCGCAAGAAGGCCGGTCTCAAGAAGGCCCGTAAGGCCCCGCAGTACAGCAAGCGTTAATCGCCTGCTCGGTCTGCTTTCCGTACGCCCCGGCGGCACTGCCCGTGCCGTCGGGGCGTACGGTTTTTCGTACTCTCCTTTCATGAGCCTCTCTTTCATGGGCGCCCGGGCACGTATTTTCGGAGGACAGCAGTGGGACGACTCTTCGGCACGGACGGCGTACGCGGCGTCGCCAACGCGGACCTGACGGCGGAGCTGGCGCTCGGCCTGTCCGTCGCGGCGGCGCACGTGCTCGCCGAGGCGGGCACCTTCGAAGGGCATCGGCCCACCGCCGTGGTCGGGCGCGACCCGCGCGCGTCCGGAGAGTTCCTGGAGGCCGCCGTGGTGGCCGGCCTCGCCAGCGCCGGGGTCGACGTGCTGCGCGTCGGCGTCCTGCCCACCCCGGCCGTGGCCCACCTCACCGGCGTCCTCGGCGCCGACCTCGGCGTGATGCTCTCCGCGAGCCACAACGCCATGCCCGACAACGGCATCAAGTTCTTCGCGCGCGGCGGCCACAAGCTCGCCGACGAACTGGAGGACAGGATCGAAGCCGTGTACGAGGAGCACCGCACGGGCGCCCCCTGGGACCGCCCGACCGGTGCCGGCGTCGGCCGCGTCCGCGACTACGACGAGGGCTTCGACACGTACGTCGCCCACCTCATCGCGGTCCTCCCCAACCGCCTCGACGGCCTGAAGGTCGTCCTGGACGAGGCCCACGGCGCCGCCTCCCGCGTCTCGCCCGAGGCCTTCGCCCGGGCCGGCGCCGAGGTCGTCACCATCGGCGCCCGGCCGGACGGCCTCAACATCAACGAGGGCTGCGGCTCCACCCACCTCGGCCTGCTCCGGGCGGCCGTCGTCGAGCACGGCGCCGACCTGGGCATCGCGCACGACGGCGACGCCGACCGCTGCCTCGCCGTGGACGCGGCGGGCAACGAGGTCGACGGCGACCAGATCCTCGCCGTGCTCGCCCTCGCCATGCGCGAGGCCGGCACCCTGCGCGGCGACACGGTCGTCGCGACCGTCATGTCCAACCTGGGCTTCAAGCTGGCCATGGAGCGCGAGGGCCTGAGCCTGGTCCAGACGGCGGTCGGCGACCGCTACGTCCTGGAGTCCATGAAAGAGCACGGCTACGCGCTCGGCGGCGAGCAGTCGGGCCACGTCATCGTGCTCGACCACGCCACCACCGGCGACGGCACCCTCACCGGCCTCATGCTGGCCGCCCGGGTCGCCGCCACCGGCAAGACGCTCGCGGACCTCGCCGGCGTGATGGAGCGGCTGCCGCAGATCCTCATCAACGTGAAGGACGTCGACAAGTCGCGCGTGGCCACCTCCGCCGACCTGGCCGCCGCCGTCACCGAGGCGGAGCGCGAGCTCGGCTCCACCGGCCGGGTGCTCCTCCGCTCCTCGGGCACCGAGCCGCTGGTCCGCGTCATGGTCGAGGCCGCCGACATCGAGCAGGCCCGGTCGGTCGCGCAGCGCCTCGCGGACGTCGTGAAGTCCGTTCTGGGCTAGCCTTTCTGAGGCACCGTCATGCGGGAACGGCCCCGTCGCACCGGACTCCGGTACGGCGGGGCCGTCTCCGTGCGCCGAGGGGGACCCCGTACGGGAAGATCCGCACGGGCGGGCGGGCTCCCGTACGGGCGGGCCCTGTCCGGGCGGGCGGGCCCCCGTACGGCTCCCTCAGCGGCGCTTCCGCGACGGGCGGCGCCAGCGGCCGCGCTGGGTGTCCCACAGGGCCCGCTGCGCGTACAGCGTCGCCGTACCGGCCAGGACGATGCCGAAGAGGTTGAGCCCGAGCTGCTCGACCGAGCCCCACATCTGGCCCAGGTCGCCGTAGGCGAGCGCCACCGCCGCGTTCGCGCCCGCCGGGACCGTCGTCACCGAGATCGCCACGCCCACCAGGGCCCCCGACTTCGCGGAGGTCAGGGAGAGGGTGCCGGCCGCTCCCGCGAGCAGCGCCACGACGAAGGAGAACGGGTCGGGCTGCCAGACGAAGCGGGTGTTGGGGCGTTCCGCCTCCAGCTGGGCCCGGCTGAACAGGTCGAGCGCGTCCATCGCCAGGCTGAACAGCGTGGTGGCGGCGATGGCCACCGCGAAGCCCACGAAGAGCGCGATCAGCGAGCGCGCGGCCAGCCTCGGGGCGCGTCGCACGGCCGCCGTGCAGATCCCGGCGAGCGGGCCGAACTCCGGACCGACCGCCATCGCGCCCACGATCAGGATCGCGTTGTCCAGGACGACGCCGCAGGCCGCGATCATCGTGGCCAGGACCATGAACGCGCAGTACGTGACCGAGAGCGTCGACTCCTCGTGCGTCGCCTCGGTGAGCTCCTCCCAGAGCACCGCGTCGGCGGCCTCGCCGGGCGCCTCCCGCTCGGCCGCGTCGGCCCGCTCGGACAGCGACAGGTCGATGTTCTGGACGGCGATCGAACCGTCCTCGGCGATCCCGAGGCCGCGCAGCTCGCGCAGGAGCTCGTCGCCCGCCTCGCGGGCCACGTCGCACAGCACGACGTCCCCGGCCGGGTCGCGGGCCGCGCCCGGCAGGACCACCAGATGGGCGGTCCCGACGGTCGACTCGATCAGGTCGGCCGCGGCCCGGGTGCGGTCGGAGGGGACGATCATCCGCAGATGCAGCATGCGCAGAGCCTACGGATCCCGGTGGCGGTTCAGAGCTTGCGGAGGCTCAGCTTCTGCACCTTGTGGTCGGGGCCCTTGCGGACCACGAGGGTGGCCCGGCCGCGGGTGGGCGCCACGTTCTCCAGGAGGTTCACCTTGTTGATGGTCCGCCACATGGTGCGGGCGTAGTCGAAGGCCTCCTCCTCGGAGACCTGGGTGTAGCGCCGGAAGTACGAGGAGGGGTCCTGGAACGCGGTGTCGCGCAGCTTGCGGAAGCGGTTCAGGTACCAGCGCTCGATGTCCTCCGCCCGCGCGTCCACGTACACCGAGAAGTCGAAGTAGTCGGCGAGGCCGACGCGGGTCCGGCCGTCCTTGCCGGGCAGGGCCGGCTGGAGGACGTTCAGGCCCTCCACGATCAGGATGTCCGGGCGGCGCACGACGAGCCGCTCGTCGGGCACCCGGTCGTAGATCAGGTGCGAGTAGACCGGGGCGGTGACCTCGTCCTTGCCCGCCTTGATGTCCGCGACGAACCGGGTCAGGGCCCGGCGGTCGTACGACTCGGGGAAGCCCTTCCGGGACATCAGGCCGCGCGCCTTCAGCTCCTCCATCGGGTAGAGGAAGGCGTCCGTGGTCACCAGCTCCACGCGCGGGTGCTCCGGCCAGCGGGCGAGCAGGGCCTGGAGGAGGCGGGAGACGGTGGACTTGCCGACGGCGACCGAACCGGCGACCCCTATGACGAAGGGGGTGCCGCGCTGCTCGGCGCTCTCGCCGAGGAAGGTGTTCAGGGCGCCGCGCAGACCGCTGGTGGCCTGCACGTACAGGTTGAGCAGGCGGGACAGCGGCAGGTAGACGTCCCGCACCTCGTCGAGGTCGATGACGTCCCCGAACCCGCGGAGCCGCTCGACCTCCTCGGCGGTGAGGGGCAGCGGCGTCTTGTCGCGCAGGGCGCTCCACTCGGCCCGGGTGAGGTCGACGTACGGGGTCGCCTCGGACGGACGGCGGTGTCCGTTTCCGTGGCGGGGGCCCTGGGGCCCGTCCCCGGGAGCGTCCCCGTTGGCGCTTCGTGGCGGCGAAGTGATCACACCGCCATTGTCGGGGGTCGGGGGCGGGTGTGGGTGGTGGGGTCGGTCACGCGGGAAAGGGGTTGGTGGGGGCCGTCCCCCTGGGCGATCATGCGGGGGCCGCGTGGACTCCGGACCGCACGCGGGGGGAGCCGCCCCGGGGCGGCACGAAGAGAAGCAGAGAGCCACCACGCATGCGTACCTCCATTCGCACCGTCGCCGTTGCCGCGACCACCGTCTCGCTCGCCCTGCTCGGCACCGCCTGCAGCGGCGACGGGGCCGGCGACTCCGGCAGGGGCCCGGCGTCGCCGAGCGCCTCCGCGACGTCGGGGGCGCCCGCGAAGGCGCTGTCCGCCGCCGAGCTGGAGAAGCTGATCGTCGAGCAGGCCGACCTGCCCGGCCACCAGGTGCAGAAGGCCAAGGCCTCCGACCTGGTGAAGCCCGGGGACGTCTCGACCGACCAGGCCCCTTGCAAGCCGCTCGCCGATGCCATGTCGTTCCTCTCGGCCGGCGACCCGGCCGCGTCCGTCCAGCGCAGGGTCATCGAGGTGCCCTCGAAGACGGGCTCCCCGGAGGACGCCCTGGGGGCGCTCGCCGCGCCGGTGACGAACGTGACGCTCGGCTCGTACGAGGGACAGGGCGCGCAGGAGGCCTTCGTCTCCCTGAAGGCGGCCGGGACGGATTGCGCGGGCGGCTTCGGGGTCACCGGCCAGGGCGAGAAGGCGAAGGTCACCGGGGTGGCGCCGGAGACCCTCGCCGCGGGCGACGAGTCGCTGGCCTGGACGGTGACCTCGGACGTGGACGGCAAGCCGTTCGTCACCAAGCTGGTCGTGTTCCGCAAGGGCGGCACGCTGGTCTCGTTCTCCACGATCAGCCTCGGCGGCACGGTGAGGGAGCTGCCGCGGAAGGTCGTGGAGGCGCAGGCGGCCAAGTTGAGCTGATTCGAAGGCTCCGCCGCCTCGCACTCTGATCCTTTTACAAGGGTGACCTTCACCCTGTGGCTGTTCTGTCGGCATTCGGCGGCGATTAATTAACTGTAAGACCCTCCCCTCAAGTCGTGGAGAGGGAAATGCGTAGGATGCGTGCCCCCCGTCGCCGGGGGGCACGCATCCTCGTTTTATTTCATTGAGAAGAATCTGCTTCGCTTTTTTCGAATTCGCGAACTAGATTCTGTGCGGCCGATGCCACCTGGGTGTCGGAAGAGTACTTCAGGGATTCAATCATCGCTCTTC
Source organism: Streptomyces sp. NPDC092045 (assembly GCF_044756005.1). Classification (NCBI taxonomy): domain Bacteria; kingdom Bacillati; phylum Actinomycetota; class Actinomycetes; order Kitasatosporales; family Streptomycetaceae; genus Streptomyces; species Streptomyces sp. NPDC092045. The sequence goes on from NZ_JBIVSC010000001.1 coordinate 75,009, forward strand.
CTGAGAGTACTGCCTTTCTTGAATCTTGTTCCCACTGGATTTTGTGGTAGAAGTTCGGTCGATATTTTTTTGCGGCCCCAGAGGCCGCTTCGGACCACTGCCGAGAAGAGAATATGGAGTGGAGAAGCTCGATAATCTCTGCTCGATGCTGACAGCTTTCCCAGCCTGCTAGCTCCAAAAGGAAGGGAACTGTTCTGTGTGTCGCCTCGGATACCACGAAACCCAGCTCGCAGACTCTGTCTGCGATTTCCTCAAGGGCGGCCTGGCCATTCTCTTTATCTGACCAGGCCACCCGCGAAAGAAGGTTGGGGAGCTCAACCGCGGATCCTTTGGAGTCTGAAATTTCCCCCCAGCGTACGGTGGGAATATCTTTGAGTGGACGTCCCATCAGCTTCCCGGGTAGAGGTCTGCTATTTGAAGCCTTGCCATGACGGCTTGGCATTGGGGGCAGGCGGGAAGAAGCTCTCGGTAGCGAAGATGGCTGAATGGCTTTCTCAGCATCGCGATGCTACTGCTGCCGCGAACAATATCTCCGGCCTCCATTGCTTGTGCGATGCATCCGATTTCGGCGCATCCGCCATGATGCCCTGTCTGGTCGAGCACTCGACGGAGCGGCAGAGGAAGGCTCCTTCGAGCTTCTCCGATCCTACGGGTGCTGACGTCGAAGTAGGCGCCGCCGGAAGGAGTCAGCAGAACGCTCGCAGCGCCTTCGTTCTTCCCAGGAGACAGCCTGGCCAAGTCCGTATAGGCCCGAAGGTCGTTGACGGCGTCTCCGCTCGGACCACAGTCCGAATTGTGAACCAGGACCGGAGCCGACCCCGCCAGCACGTAGTACGTGTGGAAGTCCGCCACCGTCAGGTTGCGGACGCTCGCCGGCTGGGTCCAGGCCTGGACCGCCGTCACCTGGACGTGGGTGCCGGCGCTCGTGCGGAGCCACTGGCCCGGCTTCAGGTCCTTGGCGTCGACCCACGAGCGGAGGGACGGGACCCAGAAGGGGTGGCCGTCCGTGGCCGTGATCGGGGCCGTCGCGGTGCCCTCGGCGCCGTCCGTGTCGACCGTGACGCGGACCAGGTGCTTCTCGCCCTCGCCGACGATCGTCGCGGCGACGTCCTTCGCGGCCGTCTCACCGGTCTTCTCGTCCGTGGAGAGGACCTTGTCGCCCGGCTTCAGGTCCTTGATCGCCTTCGTGGTGCCGTCGGCGAGGAGGACCTTCGTGTCGGGGGCGAAGCTGTTCCTGATGGGGCAGGTGGCGCCTGTGTCGCCGCCGCCCCCGTCGGCTCTCTTGGCCGCGTCCGCCGCCGCCTCGTCGGCCTTCTTCGCCGCCGCCTTCGCCGCGTCCGCTTCCTTCTTCCAGTCCGCCATGTCCTCGGCGTACTTGGCCATGGCAGCGGCCTCGTCGTCCGCCCGCCTCAGGAGACCGGTGGCCCAGCGGACCTCGTCGCTCCAGCGGTCGTACATCTTCCAGGCGGTCTTGAGCGCCTTCAGGACGCGTTTCGCCTTGCTCGCGAAGGGCATGGCCGCGTCCAGCGCGAGCGCCCCGCAGGCCCAGACGTCGCCGCCGAGGCAGGCCTTGATGTCGTTGAAGCCGCTGATGTCCTTGGCGACCTCCAGCGCGATCTCCAGGATGATGTCCGCCTTGGACTTCTTCCGGATGTTCGTCGCCTTCTTGACGTCCTCCTCGCTGACGGTGGTCGTCGGCTTGGTCGGCGGCGGGGGCACGTAGCCAGGGGCGTCGTTGCCGTCACGGCCGCCGCCACTGCCGACCTGCGCGGGCTTCTTGCCTTCGGTCTGGACCTTCCTCGTGCACTTCTCGTCGATGCAGAACGCCTCGCCCGAGGGGTCCGCGAACGTGACCGGGCTGTTGTTCCCGTACGTGTACGGGTTCATCGTCTGCGACTCGGCGAAGTCCATCTTCGGGTCGACCGAGATGAAGCGGCCCAGCGTCGGGTCGTACTCGCGGGCACCCAGATGGGTGAGGCCCGTGGAGGCGTCCTTCGTGCCGCCCAGGTAGCCCTTGTCGTCCGGCCACATCGACGGGGCCGTGCCGCGCTCCTCGCCGAACGGCGTGAGCTTGCGGCGCGTCACCGCCTTCGTCGCCGCGTCGACCGAGGTCGTCGCGGTGCCGTTGCGGTCGGCGAGCAGGTACGACTTCTTGATCGTGCCGCCCTCGGCGACCTTGACCATGACCGGGCCGGCGGGGTGGGCGTAGTACCGGGTCGTCTTGGCGACGTTGCCGTCGGTGCCGAGCTGGAGCTCGGTGCCGGGCAGGTACAGGGTCGTGCCGCTCGGGTCCCGCTTGATGAGGCGGTTGCCGCCCGCGTCGTAGACGAAGGAGGTCTCCTTGGTTCCGGCGGTCGCCTTCTCCAGGTGCCCCTCCAGGTCCCACTTGAGGATCTGGGTGTCGCCCTGCACGGTCCGCGAGGTGGTGTTGCCCACCTCGTCGTAGCCGAACAGCTCGTGCCGCTCGCCCTGCGGACCCTTCGTGGTGACCTCGGTGAGCCTGCTCCTGGTGGGCAGGCCGGTCGCGTAGGAGTAGGTGCGCCTGACGTCCTTCGCGGTGTTCCCGAGCGGGTCGTGCTTCGTCTCGCTGAGACGGTTGCCGGCCGCGTCGAAGGTGTAGGAGTGCCAGTACGCGTCCGGACCGCCGACCTTCGGCGCCGATTCGGGGCCGGAAGCGCCCGGCCTGAGGGCGCACGCGTCGCTCGCCGTCCAGGCGTCCGTCATCCGGCGCAGGTGGTCGTAGGCGAAGCACTGGACGTCGGTGGTGGCCGGCGTCGGGCTGTCGCCGGTCGTCTCCGTGATCCGCTTGATGTTGCCGACGGCGTCGTAGTCGGTGACGACGTCGTTGAGCGTGACCGTGTCGACGGAGCCGGTCTCCTGGTGGTTCGTCGTACGGGTCACCCGACGGGTCTGCTCGTCGAACGTGTTGCTGGTGATCAGCGCCTTGCCCGCCGAGTCGACCCGGGTGCGCACCACGTCGCCGAGCGAGGTGTACTGGGTCTCCGCGACGAAGGTCTGACCCGCGACCGCCATCGTGTTGAGGGAGTCCAGCGTGTTGTAGCCGAGCGAGACGCGCTCCGAGGGGAGCCCGCCCACCGCCGGGTGGGTCGTGGTCTGCGGCAGGCCGGTCCGCGACGAGTACGTGCTGGAGTACGCGTACGTGCCGGCCAGCTTCCCCTCGTTCGCGGGGATCGTCACCGTGGTGCCCTTGGGGCGGTACTCGGTGTCGTACGCGGTGACGGCCTGCGTGTAGGCGTTGCCGCCGACGTAGCGGGTCGACGAGGCCGGGAGGCCCAGGGCGCCCGGGACCGTGTCGTACGTCTGCGACGTCAGCTTCGGACCGTCGAGCGAGCCCTCGTGCGTGGCCGTGGTGCGGCCCAGCGCGTCGTACGCCATCGCGATCGTGCGCGTGCGCCCGTCCGTCAGCGTGAGGACGCGGTCGCCCTTGTCGTACTCGACGCTGCTGGTGCCCTTGTCGGGGTCGGTGGTCGTCTTGACGCGGCCGCGGAGGTCGTAGGTCTGCGACCACTCGTTGCCGGCCTGGTCGACGACCTTGTCCAGCTGGCCCTTGCGGGTGTACGCGTAGGTGATCTTGTCGTAGGCGCCGGACGGGCCGTCGCCCTTGAACTGCCGCAGTTCGGTCTTCCGGCCGAAGGCGTCGAGGAGCGCCATGGTCGGCGTGTCCCCGGCCGGCGGGTCGACCGCCGTCCAGTCGCCGCCGTACGTCGTCGTCGTCCGCCAGGTCTCGACGCCCTTGGACCGGGCGATGGTGTCGGTCGGCCGTCCGACGCCGTCGTACTTGGTCACCGTGGACGACGGGACGGAGTTGTCCGTCGGCGGGAACATCGTGGCGACGGGGCCGCTGGCGCTGTTGTAGTAGCCGGCGTTCTCCTTCCAGACCCGGCCGAGGCTGTCGTAGAAGGTGTCCGTGACGACCCGGCCGCCGTTCAGCGCCGGGTTCTGGGTCTGCCGCAGGCGCAGCGCGCCGTCGTAGAAGTCGTAGCCGACCCGGTAGGTGCCGTCCTCCATGAGGCGCTTGTTGGTGATGACGACCGGGGCGTTCTGGCCGACGGTGTAGTCGAACTCCGCGTCCGGCGTCGTGGTGGACGGGTTGCGGTCGGGCGACCAGACCTTCTTCAGCCGGCCGAGGGCGTCGTACTCCATGGCGGTCCTGCGCCCGTTGGCGTCGGTCTGCGCGAGCGGCAGACCGCGGCCGGGATCGGACTCGACGGTAGCCGTGTGGCCGAGGGCGTTCGTGGTGACGACCTTGGTCACGACCGAGCCGGAGGCCGGCGTGTAGGCCGTCGTGGTGGTCTTGCCGTAGACGTCGGTCGCGGAGGTGATGCGGCCGTGGGCGTCGAAGGTGGACGTGCCCGAGAGGGTGTACTGCGGCTTGCCGCCGGCGTAGCCGGAGAGCGACTCGGACTTCTCCACGTTGCCGACCGCGTCGTAGCCGACCTTGGCGTCGGAGATGACGTCGGCGGGCCGCTCGACCGCGGCGTCGCACGCCTTGGCGACGGTCTCGACCCTGGTCTGCTGGGACTTGAACCACTTCGCGGTGTCGTCGAGGTACTCGAACCGCGTGCACTGGTCGTCGTTCGCCGTCGAGGTGTCGCCCTTGGTCCAGGTCCAGGCGGTCCGGCCCTCGCCGTCGTACCCGTGCTCGACGGAGGTGCGCCGCTCGCCGCGGTCGCCCGACAGGACCGTGCGGGAGGTGGTCGACTTCAGGCCCTGGTGCCAGGCCTCCAGGGGAGAGGCGCCGGTCGCCGACCGGTCGCGCGCGGCCACGGGGCCGTGGAGCCAGGGGGTGTTGATCGTCGCCGAGTGCAGCGCGCCGTTCACACCGTCGTAGTACTGGGTCTCCCGCACCTGGCCGGCGAGCATCCGGTGGTCGTCGACGCTGTTGCCCTCGGAGTCCGTGACCTGGACCGAACGGCGGGTGCCGTCGGCCTTGAGGTCGCCGTCGAGGCCCCGGTAGTAGAGGGTGTCCGTCCGGGTGCGCACGTCGGGGTCGACGCCGAGGAGGGTGCGGACCTTGGCGTAGCCGCGGTACACCGACCACGTGCGGGCGGGCTTGTTGGTCAGCTCGCTCGCGTCGTCGTAGGCCCAGCCGGGCGAGCCGATGTACTCGTAGTTGACCTCGCGGGTCGGCGAGGTGCCGTTCTTGTCCTCGTCCCGGACCTGGTCGACGCGGTGCTTGTGGAACCAGTCGGTGGAGTAGAGCTTCTTCAGGCCCGTCGGATCGGTCGGGTCGTTGGTCTCGTTGACGACGGGGAAGCAGCGCAGGGTGTTGCTGTCCGGTGCGGACGGCAGCTTGACGGAGCCCGGGACGCTGGAGCACTCCGTGGGCGCGTACTTCACCAGGGTGCGCGCGCCGGTCTCCGTCTGGATCTGCGTGACGCGCCAGCGCAGGTGGGGCGGATTGCCGTCGGTGTCGTTGTCGACGCGGTTGGGCAGCTGGACGCCGGTGAAGGTCACGGCGGGCAGATCGATCGCCGTGCCGTTCTTGCCGGTGCGCTTGATGCTCTTCAGCCAGAGCGGGTACTCGCCGTTGACGGCGCCGTCGCCCGTGGACTCGAAGCTGTGGTCCAGGGTCCAGGTGTCGACGGGGGTGAGCGTCCCGTTCTTGAGGACCTTGGTGGTGACGCTCTTCAGCAGCTTGCGGGTGAAGAAGGCGGGCGAGTACCGGTCCTTGCAGGTCTCGCCGGAGGCGCAGAGCTGGTCGGCGGGCACGTCCGGCCAGTTCTTCGCGATGTCGTAGGACGCCGTGGAGGTGAGCTTGGACTCCGCGCAGTCGAAGGACGACGTGACGACGCAGCGCTCGCTGGTCTCGTACGCCACCTCGGCGGGCGCGGTGGCGAACAGGTCGTCCGAGCGCAGGCCGTAGGCGGCACGGGTCAGCACGCCGGCGCGGTCGTACGCGCGGGCCGTGGAGGTGCCGGTGGTGGTGACGTTGGAGCCGTAGTGGTTGCGCTCCTTGGCGTACCAGTAGGTCAGGGCGTTGCCGCGCGGGTCGACGACGTAGTCGAGGTTCCAGCGGTAGGTCTGGTCACAGACCGAGGCCGCGTAGGTGGCCGCGTTGCAGGGCTCTCCCTTGTGGTTGCCGTAGACCGGGACGTTGAGGGCCGAGTTGGTCTCGGGCCTGCCGCTCGCCCAGCCGGGCAGACGGTTGAGGCCGAAGTGGAACTTGACGCCCTCGGAGTTGGTGACGATCCAGTACTCGCCCTCCTTGTCGCCGTTCGTGGCACCCGTCTCCAGTTCGACCTTGGAGCCGTCCTGGTTGGCGGGGTACCACTTGCCGTCGGCGTCGTTGAGGACGAGCGAGGTGGAGGAGCCGTTGAGGGAGAGGGTGACCATCGGCGGGCCGTGACAGAGGTCGCCCGTCGGGTGGGTCGTGGGGTTGTTGAACCCGCTGTCCTTCTTGCGGTCCTCGGCGCACGCCACGTAGGTGCGCTCGACGAAGCTGGAACCGGTGTCCCAGCCTTCGCCGGCCCAGGAAGGCTGCTGCGAGGTCGCGACGGTGCGGCCGTCGACACTGCCCGAGTTGTAGCCGAGGGAGAGCGAGGGGCCGGGGCCGCCGAGGGACGACGGGATCTCCATCGGATAGGTCCAGGAGAAGTCGCCCGTGGAGCTGCCGGCCGACCACGAACCCGTCGGGCTCAGGGAGGTCGCCCTGTACGTGCCCTTGGGTCCGGAGGCGGCCGCGGTCGCGGCGAGGACGACGGCCCCGGAGCCCGCCGCGGCGGGTGCGGCGACGGTGCCCGTCAGCCTGCCCGACGCGGTGTCGTTGACCGTCGGTACGGGGGTCGAGGCCTGGCACGCGGGCTTCTGCGGCGTCGTCAGGGCGCACGCGGGCAGCGCGCTGAAGCGCAGGCGCGAACCCCAGTCGCCGCCGTAGGCGTGGGCGAAGGAGCCGTAGTCCAGCTCGACGGAGACCGGACTGGCCCCCTTGCCCGTGTCGGTACGCCGGACGGAGAGCAGCAGGCCGCGCACGCCCGCCTTGTCGGCGGCTTCCCGGCCGTGGACGGAGACCCGCGCCGTGACGGCGGGCGCGTCGGCCGCCGGAGCCGCGGATCCCCTGGCGACGGCCGCGTTGCCGGCCGCGAGCCGTACCGGCAGGCCGCCCGCTCGGACCGAGGGGCCGACGGATGCGGCCCTGCCCGGACCGGCGGCGGCCCGGAGCGCGGTGTGGGCCTTCTGGTCCGCCGCGGGCCTGGGCACGGTGACCTCGGCCGTCGCCGGAGCGGGCCACGTCACGGGCGGTGCGGCCTTGAGCGCCGCCGGTGTGCTCTGGTCCCGAGGCGTGGCCGCGCGCTTGAAGACCCGCGGTGCCGCCGGGACGTCCGTGACCTGCTGGACACCCGGGAGTCCCTTCGCCTCCGCGGCCTGGGCGGCCACGGGGGAGAGAGACGCCCCCGAGGCGAGCAGGGCCAGGGAGAGCGCGGAAATCCCGTATTGCCAGGTGCGTGATGTATGTCTGGAAAGTTTTTTCGCATGCCGAAGTGGCACGTCGATCCCCACCCCTAATTTGTTGATCTCGCGACGGGGCAGGCTAAGTGCCGCCGAGGAGGGGGAACAAGGGACTATCTGTGTGCCACCTGTGCGTGTGCTGTGGGCATAGGGGGCGTAAAGGATGCAATGCCGATCATTTTGTCGACAAGTTTCCTCTGAATATGTCAGGTCCGACGTGATGTTGTCGCTTCGTCTCCAAGGCGCCTGCTACAAAGCAGCCTGAACGATTCCGTTCGATTCCTGAGAAGCGCGCAAGGGGGACTTCCCCGCCTGAAGCGGGGCAGGGCCGCGCGGTTCCGGGCGTACGGAATTCACCATCGAAATGGGGACGGAACCCACTCCATGACAGTGTTCAGGTCAAGAACGTCCGACCCCGGGGGGGTCATGAGAAGAGGGCTTTCGGCATTCGTCGTCGCGACGATGTCCGCGGGGCTCCTCTCCGTCGCACCGCCCGGGCACACCGCCCCGGAGGCGCTCCCGGGCGACGCGCCCGCCGCCACCCGGGGGGAGCGCGAGAGCAGGGCGACGGCGCAGGCGCTCCAGCAGGCCAAGCGCACCGGCGAGCCCGTCGAGATCGTCTCCCGGCGCACGGAGACCGACGAGGTGTACGTCAACCCGGACGGCACGGCCCGCGTCGACCGGTCGATCCTCCCGGTCCGCGTCCGCCAGGGCGGCCGGCTCGTCGACATCGACCCCGCGCTGGCCCCGGACTCCCGCGGCCGCATCGCCCCCAAGGCGTCGGCCATGGCCGTCTCCTTCTCGGGCGGTGGCGACGACGTCTTCGCCACCATGTTCCGCGAGGGACGGACCGTCAGCCTCACCTGGCCGCACGGCAAGCTGCCCAGGCCCACGGTGAAGGGCCGGACCGCCACGTACGCGAACGTGCTGCCCGGCGTCGACCTCACCGCCACCGCGGACGACGTGTCCTTCTCGCACGCCCTGGTCGTCAAGACGCCCGCGGCGGCGAAGAACCCGGCCGTCCGCTCCGTCGAGTTCGGCCTGAAGACCCGGGGACTCACGCTCGCCCAGGGGGCCACCGGGGAGATCCTCGCCAAGACCCCCGCGCGCACCTCCCTCTTCGTCGCCCCGCGGCCCGAGATGTGGGACTCGGCGGGCTCCGAGACCGCCACCCGCGTCGACCCGAAGACGCCCAAGGGCGCCCTTCCGGCCGCGCGGACCCTCCAGGACACCCTGGACGGCGCCACCGAGGGCAGCCGTCAGGCGAAGCTCGGCGTGAAGCTGGAGGCCGGAAAGCTCACCCTGACCCCGGACGCCGAGCTCCTCGACGACTCCAAGACCGTGTACCCGGTGGTCATCGACCCGAAGTGGGCGCCCGACGCCTGGAAGAACGCCTGGTCGATCGCCTACAAGCACACCGGTTACCCGGGCAGCGAGAACACCGTCTACTACAACGGCGGGACCATCTCGGACTTCGCGCGCGTCGGCTACGCCAACGACACGACGAGGGGCGGCACCACCCGCGCCAACACGTACTTCAACATCCCCGTCGGGACCCTCGGCGGCAAGCAGATCATCAAGTCGACGCTGCGCATCAAGCAGACGCACGCCGGTTCCTGGTCCTGCCAGTCCGGCGACATCCTGGTGCGGACGATCGGCAAGACCCTGCCGAAGAACATCACCTACAACAACCAGCCCGCGTGGGGCGCGATCGTGGACTCCTCCGGCGAGTCCTTCGGCGGGCGCAACTGCCCGGCGGACACCGCCGGTCTGGTCGAGTTCGACGTCACGAAGGCGATCACGGACGCCACCGCCGGCCGCTGGGGCAACTGGGCCTTCGTCCTCACCTCGAAGTCCAACGCCATCGACACCTCGTGGCGCAAGTTCGACCCCCACTCGGTGCGGGTCTCCACGCACTACAACACCCTTCCGACCAAGCCGAAGCTGTCGCTCGACCCGTCGCTCCCGTGCGAGGGCGGCGTCATCGGCACGACCGACGAGATCGTCCTGCGGGCGACGGGCTTCAAGGACGCCGAGGACGCCAACCTCACGGTCGAGTTCCGGTACGCGCTGAACGGGGCGAGTACCTCGACCCCCCGGATCGTCAACGCCAGTAGCGGCGGCACCGCCATGCTGCGCATTCCGGCGGGGACGACGCTCCCGACCGGCAAGTACTTCTACGACGCCATCGTCAAGGACGGCGTCGGCACCAGTGGCTGGGCGGGTCGCTGCTACTTCACCTACGACCGGACAGCGCCGAACAGGCCGCCGACGGTCGCCTCCCCCCAGTTCCCGGAGAACGTCACCGAAGCGTGCCTCAACGGGCAGGCCACCGGCAGCTGCGCGATGCCCGCGCGGACGGAAGGCAGCTTCACCTTCGGGGCGAGCGGCGTCGGGGACGTCGTCAAGTACGTCTGGTGGACCGACTTCGACACGCAGGAGAAGACGGCGAAGCCCGCCGCGACCGGCGGTTCGGTCACCATCAAGACCAAGCCGCTGAGTGCCGGTCCCCAGTACCTGTACGTGCGCAGTGAGGACGCGGCCAACAACCGTTCCCCGGTGAAGTCGTACCTGTTCGTCCCCACGCGCTCCGCCGAGCGCGACCGGCTCGGCGACCTGAACGGTGACACCTTCGTCGACCTGGTCACCGTCGACCCCGGAACGGGAGCGCTCTGGACCTATCCGGGCCGTGGCGACGGCACGTTCGGCACGGGGCAGCCCGCCGACAGGCGCTCGTTCGCGGCCGGCCCCGTGACCAACGGAGGCAGCTGGGACGACGCCGACTACTACGAGGACCTCCTGGCCCTGGAGCCCGCCAAGGACAAGAGCGGCACCTACGAGCTCTACGCCTACAAGGGCGACGGCAACGGGAAGCTCCAGGACGACGCCGACGCGCGTCGGCGGTTGAAGACCCTCGAGGAGGACGACACCGACGCCTCGGGCGCCCCGACCTCGGTCGACGCCCACTGGCGGAACGGTGCCGACATCCTCTCCGTCCCCAGCTTCAACGACGACAACTACGACGGCGTCGTCTCGGACCTGGACAACCCCGACCTCCTGGTGAAGGAGGGGTCCTCGCTCTGGCTCTACCTGGGCAGCCGGGGGTCCGAATTCCTCGACGAACTCGGCTCCCCCATCCCTCTCGGCAACGCCGACTGGCAGAACATGACCCTGATGACCCCCGGCGACCTGAACAAGGACGGCGTTCCGGAGATCTGGGCGCGTGACACCGTCGCGGGGACCGTCCACACCTACACGAGCAGTAAGCCGGAGATCCCCGACCCGAGCGGTGTCGCCACCGACCTCTCCGTGTTCGGCGACCCCGAGGTCCGGACCACCTCGATCGGCACCGGCTTCAAGGGCACCGACTATCCGCACCTGACCACCACCGGTGACTTCGAGGGCAACGGCTACGCCGACCTGTGGTCGCGCGACGGCGCGGGCCGCACGGTCGAGTTCCCGGGCCGCGCCCTCACCGGCGGCTCCGCCTTCGGTGCGGCGAGGCACCTCGCCACCACGGGCTACGACTGGGCGGACTGCAAGTCCTTCCCCGCCGCGTCGGGCTCGGGGACCTTCTCCGTCTGCGGGCCGATCCTCGGCAAGTTCGAGTCGCTCGGCGGCGTCGCCGGCTTCGGCAAGCCGACGGGCGGCGTCACCAACGTCAGTGACGGCGGCCGGTTCGTCAACTTCGCCGAAGCCGGAACGACGACGACCAACCGCACCATCTCCTGGAGCAAGGCGACCGGCGCCTGGTCCGTCGCCGACGGCGTCTTCATCAGGTGGAACGGCATCGGACGAGAGACCGGTGACCTCGGTTACCCGACCTCCGACGAACTCCCGACGCACGTTGCGGGAGGCACGGCCATCACCTTCAGCAAGGCCGGCCGAGCCGGCGCCATCTACTCGCACGTCCTCAGCGGATCCCAGGTGATCCGTGGTGCCATCTACAGCCAGTACGTGAAGCTCGGCGGTCCCGCCGTCTACGGCTATCCGGTCGGCGCCGAGACGGCGACGGCGACCAAGCCGGGCCTGGTCCAGCACTTCCGCCACAAGGTCACCAGCGGCAACAACATCTCCTTCTACTGGAGCAGCGCGACCGGCGCCTGGCCGGTGGTCGGCACCATCCGGACCCACTGGCTGAGCCTGAACGGGCACAACGGAAGCCTCGGGTTCCCCACGTCCGCCGAGTACTCGGTCTACGGCGGGCAGCGCTCGGACTTCCAGACCGGTTACGTCCGCTGGAACCGCGAGAGCAACCAGGTGGCCGCGCACGCCCCGACGGACCGGACCGCGCACCTGCGGACGGACCTGGCGGGCGACTACGACGGCGACGGCAGGACCGACGTCTACACCGTCTACAACTACGAGAAGGACAGCATCGGCCTGTACGTCGCCAAGGCCAACGCCGACGGCGGGCACAACCCGCCGCAGGAGTACTTCGCCACCGAGAACCCGGGCGACTGGAACTACAGCCACAGCAGGTGGACGTCCGGCGACTTCGACGGCAACGGCCGCGACGACCTCATGGGCTTCTACGGCTACTCGGACGGCCGGGTGACCGCCTTCTCGTTCCTGACCCAGCCCGCGGGCCCGCCGGTCATCCGCACCAGCATCAGCCTCGCCACGGGCTGGGACTGGAACCGGAGCACACAGATGGCGGCCGACCTCAACGGCGACGGCCGTGACGACCTCGCCTTCGTCTACGACTACGGCGACGGCATCATGGGCGTCTTCAAGGCCCTGGCCCGTGCCGACGGGACCTTCGAGAACCCCGTGCGGTCGTTCGTCACGGAGAAGGGCCACTGGTGGGCGACGGGCGCCCGCTACACCATCGGTGACACGAACGGCGACGGCCGGGACGACATCGTCGCCCTCTACGGCTACTCCACGGGAGAGGCCAGGCTCTTCACCATGACGGCGAAGGCCGACGGCACCCTGAACTACTACACGGGCTCGTGGTACGTGCCCGCCGGCGTCTGGGAGCGCGACCGGGGCAAGATGACCATGGCCGACTTCAACAAGGACGGCCGCGAGGACCTCGCGGTGATGTACGGGTACGACGACGGGCGGACCGAGATCCGGATCTTCCACGCCCGTGCCGACGGCGGTTTCGACGGCTTCGTCACCCCGTACGCCAGCCTTCCCGGCAACTGGTACGCGACGAGCACCGGGAACCTGGTCGCCGGCGACGTGAACGGCGACGGACGTTCCGACCTCACCGTGTCGTACAACTACGCGGTCGGGGAGACGCGCGTCTTCACCTTCTACGGCAACGAGGCGGGAACGGTCGACCGGCCCACGTCCACCTGGTACGCCCCGGCGGGCACCTGGTGACGCCGCTTCGCCTGACGTGAGCCGTCCGGGTCACCCGTCACGGTGAGCCCACCGAGGGCCGCACCCCGTCCGGGGGTGCGGCCCTTCGCGCGCTCCGCCCCACCGGGCCGACCCCGTGTCGGCTCCGTCCGGTGGGGCGGGTTCCGCCGTACTCTTCCGACATGTGCGGAATCGTGGGATACGTCGGCGGGCAGTCGGCGCTTGATGTGGTGGTCGCGGGTCTCAAGCGGCTCGAATACCGGGGCTACGACTCGGCCGGTGTCGCGGTGCTCTCCGACGGGGGGCTCGCCGCGGCGAAGCGGGCGGGGAAGCTCGTCAACCTGGAGAAGGAGCTGGCCGAACGGCCGCTGCCCGGCGGCTCCGTGGGGATCGGGCACACCCGCTGGGCCACCCACGGCGGCCCGACCGACGCCAACGCGCACCCGCACCTGGACAACGCCGGGCGGGTCGCCGTCGTCCACAACGGCATCATCGAGAACTTCGCCGCCCTGCGCGAGGAGCTGGCCGGGCGCGGCCACGACCTGACGTCGGAGACGGACACCGAGGTCGTCGCGCACCTGCTCGCCGAGGAGTTCTCCTCCACCGGGGACCTGGCCGAGTCCATGCGGCTGGTGTGCCGGCGGCTCGACGGGGCGTTCACCCTGGTCGCGGTGCACGCCGACCAGCCGGACGCCGTCGTCGGCGCCCGCCGCAACTCCCCGCTCGTCGTCGGCGTCGGCGAGGGCGAGAACTTCCTCGCCTCCGACGTCTCCGCCTTCATCGCCCACACCCGCTCCGCGATCGAGCTGGGACAGGACCAGGTCGTCGAGCTGACCCGCGAGGGCGTCACCGTCACCGACTTCGACGGGGCGTCCGCCGACGTGCGGGCCTACCACGTCGACTGGGACGCCTCCGCCGCCGAGAAGGGCGGCTACGACCACTTCATGCTCAAGGAGATCGCCGAGCAGCCCAAGGCCGTCGCCGACACCCTCCTCGGCCGGATCGACGCCTCCGGGCGCCTCACCCTCGACGAGGTGCGCATCCCCGACACCGTGCTCCGCGAGGCCGACAAGATTGTCGTCATCGCGTGCGGCACCGCCTTCCACGCCGGGCTCATCGCCAAGTACGCCATCGAGCACTGGACCCGCATCCCCTGCGAGGTCGAGCTCGCCAGCGAGTTCCGCTACCGGGACCCGATCCTCGGCCCGCGCACCCTGGTCATCGCGATCTCCCAGTCCGGCGAGACCATGGACACCCTGATGGCGCTGCGGCACGCGCGCGAGCAGGGCGCGAAGGTCCTCGCCGTCTGCAACACCAACGGCTCCACCATCCCGCGCGAGTCCGACGCCGTGCTCTACACGCACGCCGGGCCCGAGGTCGCCGTCGCCTCCACCAAGGCCTTCCTGACCCAGCTCGTCGCCTGCTACCTCCTCGCGCTCTACCTCGGCCAGGTCCGCGGCACCCAGTGGGGCGACGAGATCCACGCCGTCGTCCGCGAGCTGGCGCGGATCGGCGACGAGGTCGAGCGGGTCCTGGAGACCATGGAGCCGGTCCGGGCCCTCGCCCGCTCCCTCGCCCACAAGGACACCGTCCTCTTCCTCGGCCGCCACGTCGGCTACCCGGTGGCCCTGGAGGGCGCCCTGAAGCTCAAGGAGCTGGCGTACATGCACGCCGAGGGCTTCGCCGCCGGGGAGCTGAAGCACGGGCCGATCGCCCTCATCGAGGAGGACCTGCCGGTCGTGGTCGTGGTGCCCTCGCCGGAGGGCCGCTCCGTCCTCCACGACAAGATCGTCTCCAATATCCAGGAGATCAGGGCGCGCGGCGCCCGCACGATCGTGATCGCGGAGGAGGGGGACGAGACGGTCGTCCCGTACGCCGACCACCTCGTCCGGATCCCCGCCACGCCTACGCTGCTCCAGCCGCTGGTCTCCACGGTGCCGCTCCAGGTCTTCGCCTGCGAGCTCGCCACCGCGCGGGGCAACGAGGTCGACCAGCCGCGCAATCTGGCCAAGTCGGTGACCGTGGAGTGACGGGGGCCGCGAGACGAGTGGGACAGGGGAGTGGGCGGGACATGATCATCGGGGTGGGGATCGACGTGGCGGAGATCGACCGGTTCGCCGCGTCGATCGAGCGGACGCCGGGGCTCCTCGACCGGCTCTTCGTCGAGGACGAACTGCTGCTCCCGAGCGGCGAACGGCGCGGGGTCGCCTCGCTCGCCGTGCGCTTCGCCGCGAAGGAGGCCCTGGCGAAGGCGCTCGGCGCGCCGGCCGGACTGCTCTGGACGGACGCCGAGGTGTACGTCGAGGAGACCGGGCAGCCGCGCCTGCGGGTGCGGGGGACGGTGGAGGCCCGGGCGGTGGAGCTGGGCGTGCGGCACTGGCACGTGTCGCTGAGCCACGACGCGGGAGTGGCGTCGGCGGTGGTGATCGCGGAGGGGTGAGCGGTACGACCCGGGGCCCGGCCGTTCGGAAACGGCCGGGCCCCGGGTCGTGTGGCGCGCGCGGCTGCCAGGGCCGGCGACGGAATGTGTGTACCGCGCGCGTGCGGAGTGGTGTGACGCCATCCGACTTACTTAGGCAAGCCTAAGCTAAGTTGAATGGCGGACGATGTCAACCCTCTCGGGGCGGGCCCTCTCGGGACGGGCCCTCTCGGGATGGGCCCTCTCGGAACGGCCCCCTCCGGGCGGACCCCCTCCGGGCGGGCTTCCTCCAGGCGGGCCTTCTCCGGGCAGCCCTCTTCCGGGCGCCCCTCCGCCGCCTGCGGCAGACTGCTGGACATGCGTACCGCTTACCGCGTGGAGACCGTCCGGGCCGCCGAGGCCGCCCTCATGGCCCGCCTCCCGGAGGGCGCCCTCATGGGCAGGGCCGCCGCCGGACTCGCCGCCGCCTGCTGCTCGCTGCTCGGGAGGGGACGGGTGTACGGGGCCAGGGTCGTCCTCCTCGTCGGGACCGGCGACAACGGCGGCGACGCGCTGTACGCCGGGGCCCGGCTCGCCCGGCGCGGCGCGGGCGTGACCGCCGTGCTGCTCGGCGCGCGCGCCCACGAGGGCGGACTCGCGGCCCTCCGGGCGGCGGGCGGGCGGATCGCGGACGACCCGTTCGCGCCGCTCGCCGGGGCCGACCTCGTCCTCGACGGGATCACCGGCATCGGCGGACGCGGCGGGCTGCGGCCCGACGCCGTCCCCGTCGCCCGGGCCGCGCGCGGCTCCGACGCCGTCGTGGTCGCCGTCGACCTGCCCAGCGGCGTCGACGCCGACACCGGGGAGGTCGCCGGAGAGGCGCTGCGGGCCGACGTCACGGTCACCTTCGGTACGTACAAGCCGGGACTGCTCGTCGACCCGGCGCACGCGTACGCCGGCGCGCTGCGGCTCGTGGACATCGGGCTCGGCGCGGTCCTGCCGGGGGTGCCGGACCTGGAGGCGCTCCAGCACGAGGACGTGGCGCGGCTGCTGCCGGTGCCGGGCGCCGAGAGCGACAAGTACCGGCGCGGGGTCGTCGGCGTCGTCGCCGGCTCGACCCGCTACCCCGGCGCCGCCGTGCTCGCCGTGACCGGGGCGCTGCGGGGCGGCGCGGGGGCCGTGCGGTACGTCGGGGCCGGCGGGGACGCGGTGCTCGCCGCGCACCCCGAGACCCTGGTGCACCCCTGGCCGCCGCAGAAGGCCGGACGGGTCCAGGCGTGGGTCGTCGGGCCGGGGCTCGGGGAGGCGCCCGGGGCGCGGGAGGCGGTCGCCGACGTCCTCGCCTCGGACGTGCCGGTCCTGGTCGACGCGGACGGGCTGCGGGGACTCGACCCGGCGGCCGTACGGGGCCGGGACGCCCCCACCCTCCTCACCCCGCACGCGGGCGAGGCGGCGGCGCTGCTCTCCGTCCCCCGGGAGGAGGTCGAGGCGGGACGGCTCGCGGCGGTCCGCGAACTGGCCGGCCGCTTCGGCGCGACGGTCCTCCTCAAGGGCTCCACGACGCTGGTGTGCGGCGGCGCCGCTCCCGTACGGGTGAACCCGACCGGGACGTCCTGGCTCGCCACCGCCGGGAGCGGCGACGTCCTCTCCGGTCTGGCGGGCTCCCTGCTCGCGGCGGGCCTCCCGCCCGTCGACGCGGCCTCCTGCGCGGCCTACCTCCACGGCCTCGCCGCCCGCCGCGCCTCGTCGGGCACGGCCCCGGTCACGGCGACGGAGGTGGCGGGGGCGTTGCGGGGGGCGTGGGAGGACGTGAGGAACCCGTCGTAGGACGGCCCGGGACGAGCAGGATTCCCGGGGTGTCGCCCGTAAGGGTGATCGGCGCTACAGCCCGGGAAAGCGGCGCCGGGGAGCGCACCTGAGAGACTGGGCGCGATGACTGAGACACCGCCGCCCCGCAGAGCCCGCGCCGAGATCGACCTCGCCGCGCTGCGTGCGAACGTCCGCACGCTGCGCGCCCGCGTCGCCCCCCACGTCCGGATCATGGCCGTGGTCAAGGCCGACGCGTACGGACACGGCGCCCTGCGCTGTGCCCGCGCCGCCCTGGAGGCGGGGGCGGACTGGCTCGGCACGGCCACCCCGCACGAGG
Source organism: Streptomyces sp. NPDC092045 (assembly GCF_044756005.1). Lineage (NCBI taxonomy): Bacteria > Bacillati > Actinomycetota > Actinomycetes > Kitasatosporales > Streptomycetaceae > Streptomyces > Streptomyces sp. NPDC092045. Next base: position 92,336 of record NZ_JBIVSC010000001.1, read on the forward strand.
CGCTCGCGCTGCGGGCCGCCGGGATCACGGACGTTCCCGTCATGTGCTGGCTCTGGACCCCCGGCGACCCCTGGGACCGGGGCATCGAGGCCGGGCTCGACATGTCCGTCAGCGGGATGTGGGCCCTGCGGGAGGTCGTCGCGGCGGCCCGGGCCACCGGGAAGGGCGCGCGCGTGCAGCTCAAGGCCGACACCGGCCTCGGCCGCAACGGCTGCCAGCCCGCCGACTGGCCCGAGCTCGTCGGGGAGGCGCTCAGGGCCGAGGCCGAGGGACTGCTCAAGGTCACCGGGCTCTGGTCGCACCTCGCCTGCGCCGACGAGCCCCACCACCCCTCCGTCGCCGCCCAGCTCGACGTCTTCCGCTCGATGCTCGACTACGCCGAGAAGGCCGGCGTCGAGCCCGAGGTCCGGCACATCGCCAACTCGCCGGCCACCCTCACCCTCCCCGAGGCCCACTTCGACCTCGTCCGGCCCGGCATCGCCGTCTACGGCATCTCGCCCGGTCCCGAGCTCGGCACCTCCGCCGAACTCGGCCTGCGGCCCGTCATGTCGCTCAAGGCGAGCGTCGCGCTCGTCAAGCAGGTCCCGGCCGGACACGGCGTCAGCTACGGGCACCACTACGTCACCGAAGGCGAGACCACCCTCGGGCTCGTGCCCCTCGGGTACGCCGACGGCGTCCCCCGGCACGCCTCCGGTCGCGGCCCCGTCCTCGTCGGGGACACCGTCCGCACGATCGCCGGCCGCGTCGCCATGGACCAGTTCGTGCTCGACCTCGGCGGGGAGACCCCCGAGGCCGGCACCGAGGCCGTGCTCTTCGGCCCCGGCGACCGGGGCGAACCGACCGCCGAGGACTGGGCGGTGGCCGCCGGCACCATCGCGTACGAGATCGTCACCCGGATCGGGGCGCGCGTCCCGCGCGTCTACCCGGGCGAATGAGGAGGAACGGCCGTGGGGGAGTCCAGTAGTGGCGGCACCTGGCGCCGCGCCGGTTTCGCCGGCGCCGCGATAGGCGTCCTGGCGGCCGGAGCCGCCGCCGGGGTCGCCGTCGAACGGCTCACCGTCGGCCGTTCCGTGCGCCAGAAGGCGCGGCTCGCCCTGGACGCCGCCGGCCCCTACGGGGGACTCCGGGGCACCCCCGGCCGCGCCCTCGCCGACGACGGCACCGTGCTCTACTACGAGGTCGACGAGGTCGGCGACGGTGACGGCGCCGAGGCCCCCGCCCGGCTCCGGCGCCTCTTCGGGCGCCGCGAACCCGCCCCCGTCACCGTCGTCTTCAGCCACGGCTACTGCCTCAACCAGGACTCCTGGCACTTCCAGCGGGCCGCCCTGCGCGGTCTCGTGCGGACCGTCCACTGGGACCAGCGCAGCCACGGGCGATCGGGGCAGGGCGTCGCCCAGGCCGGACCCGACGCCGTCCCCGTCTCCATCGAACAGCTCGGCCGCGACCTCAAGGCCGTCGTCGACGTCGCCGCCCCCGAGGGCCCCCTCGTCCTCGTCGGGCACTCCATGGGCGGCATGACGGTGATGGCGTTCGCCGAGCGGTACCCGGAGCTGATGCGCGACCGCGTCGTCGGCGTCGCCTTCGTCGGCACCTCCGCCGGAAAGCTGAACGAGGTGACGTACGGGCTGCCCGTCATGGGCGTCAACGCCGTCCGGCGGATCCTGCCGGGCGTCCTGCGGACCCTCGGCGCCCAGGCGGAGCTGGTCGAGCGCGGCCGCCGGGCGACGGCCGACCTCTTCGCCGGGCTCGTCAAGAAGTACTCGTTCGCCTCGAAGGACGTGGACCCGGCGGTCGCCCGCTTCGCCGAGCGGATGATCGAGTCCACCCCCATCGACGTCGTCGCCGCCTTCTACCCGGCCTTCGCGGAGCACGACAAGTCCGCCGCCCTGCCCGCCCTCCGCGACCTGCCGGCGCTCGCGCTCGCCGGGGACCGCGACCTCGTCACCCCCAGCTCCCACACCGAGGCCATCGCCGCCCTCCTGCCCGGCGCCGAGCTGGTGATCGTCCCGGACGGCGGCCACCTGGTGATGCTGGAGCACCCGGAGGCCGTCACCGACCGCCTCGCCGACCTGCTCGTACGGACCGGGACCGTGCCGGAGTCGACGACGGCGGGGACGGAGCCCGGAAAAAGCTAGATTGGCGGTATGGAAGCAGCGCACCCGCCCGTACCCTCCGCACCCGCCGACGCCACGCCCGTCTCCGAGGCCACCCTCTCCGTGGACTCCCCGGAGCGGATGCAGGAGCTGGGCCGCCGGCTCGCCGCGGTGCTCCGCCCCGGCGACCTCGTCATGCTCACCGGCGAGCTCGGCGCCGGGAAGACGACCCTCACCCGCGGCCTCGGCGAGGGGCTCGGGGTGCGCGGCGCCGTCACCTCCCCGACCTTCGTCATCGCCCGTGTCCACCCGTCCCTGGTCGGCGGCCCGGCCCTGGTCCACGTCGACGCGTACCGCCTCGGCGGCGGGCTCGACGAGATGGAGGACCTCGACCTGGACGTCTCGCTGCCCGAGTCCGTCGTGGTCGTGGAGTGGGGCGACGGCAAGGTCGAGGAGCTGACCGACGACCGGCTGCACGTCCTGATCCACCGCGTCACCGGCGACACCGACGACGACCGGCGCACGGTCCTGTTGCGCGGCGTCGGGGAGCGCTGGGCGGGGGAGGAGCTGGGCGCGCTCTGACCTTCGCCGTTCCGCTCCCCACGTATGTTCCGACAACGTGTCGGCACAATGTTGCGTGGGCCGTGCGCGCCGTGTTCCCATGGACGCACGAGCTGGTTAGGTGTACCTAACCTACGGGAGGCAGGCATGGCGACGCCGGAGCGCGCGGAACCCGGTCGGGAGCACGTCACGATGAGTGAGCTGCTGGCGTCCTGCGTGGCCGCCCGCGCCCTCTCGACCCCGCCGAGACCACGGCCCGAGGACGACGCGCGGGAGCGGGACGCCGGGTACGACGCGTACGGGCGGGCCGAGGAGGACGAGGCCGCCTAGGGGGTGCCTCGCCGATCATGGCCGGAGCCGGAGCCGGAGCCGGAGCCGGAGCCGGAGCCGGAGCCGGAGCCTGGGTCGGAACCCGCGCCCGGGGCGGACCCGAAGGGAAGGGGCCCGGTGGTTCAGGGGACGACGACGACCTTCGTGCCGATCACCGCGAACGTCCACAGCGCGTTCCCGTCGGCCCGCTTCATGCGGACGCCGCCGGTCTTCTTCGTCGGGTCGGGCTCCGGCATCGAGCCGTCCACCGCCGCGCTGAAGCCGACCGCCACGTCCTGGGTCGTCGCGAACCGCACCACGTGCTCGATCTGCACCCCGTCCGAGCCGCGCACCGTGCCCGACCGCGAGGTCACCGCGTACGTGCCCGGCGGCGGGGACACCGTGCTCGGCATCACCGTGAACGTGCGGGTGGCCTTGCCGCCGCCGTTCACCAGCCACACCCGGCGGTCGGCGAGGCCGTACACGACCCGCTCCCCGGTGCCGGAGGCCGCCGGGACGGCGAGGGGGTCGCGGTCCTGCCGCTTCGGACCGCCGCTCGGGGAGGTCGAGGGAGCCGCCGTGCCCGGGGTCTTCGGCTTGGCCGACAGGTCCGCGGGGACGTTCGCCGAGGCCTGGTAGGCGAGGAAACAGACCGCGGCGACCGCCGCGGCCGTGAGCCCGGCCACGAATCCCGAGCTGCTCCGTGCCACCGTGCCCACCTCTCGTACGAATGTGTCGAAGGGTGACGGTAGCAGCCGCCGCCCCGGGGGTCGGGGCAGCGTGCCCGGGAGCCGTAGGCTGTTCGCGTGCTGTTGCTCGCCATGGATACCGCCACCCCCGCCGTCACCGTCGCCCTCCACGACGGCGAGGCCGTCGTCGCCTCGTCGAGCAGGGTCGACGCCCGCCGCCACGGGGAGCTGCTGCTGCCCGCCGTCGACCGGGTCCTCGCCGAGGCCGGACTGAAGCTCGACGCGGTCACCGGCGTGGTCGTCGGCGTCGGCCCCGGCCCGTACACCGGTCTGCGCGTCGGCCTCGTCACGGCCGCGGCCTTCTCGTCCGCGCTCGGCGTGCCCGTGCACGGCCTGTGCACCCTCGACGGCCTCGCGTACGCCTCCGGGATCGACGGGCCCTTCGCCGTCGCCACGGACGCGCGCCGCAAGGAGGTCTACTGGGCGCGGTACGACGACTCCCGCACCCGCACGACCGACGCGGCCGTCGACCGGCCCGCCGACATCGCCGGGGCCCTCGCCGGGCTCCCGGTCGTCGGCGCGGGCGCCCGCCTCTACCCCGAGGCCTTCCCCGACGCCCGCGACCCCGAGCACCAGTCGGCCGCCGCGCTCGCCGCCCTCGCGGCGGAGAGGCTGGGGGCCGGGGACGCCGAGGGCTTCCTCGACCCGCTGCCGATGTACCTGCGCCGCCCCGACGCCCAGGTGCCGAAGAACTACAAGGTGGTCACGCCCAAGTGACCGGCGGCGCGGAACTGCGCGAGATGCGCTGGTGGGACATCGAACCGGTGCTCGCCCTGGAGGACGAGCTGTTCCCCGAGGACGCCTGGTCGGCCGGGATGTTCTGGTCCGAGCTCGCGCACTCCCGGGGGCCGGGCGCCACCCGCCGGTACGTCGTCGCGGAGGACCCCGGCGGCCGGGTCGTCGGGTACGCCGGGCTCGCCGCCGCCGGCGGCCTCGGCGACGTGCAGACCATCGCCGTCTCCCGCGACCAGTGGGGCACCGGGCTCGGCGCCCGGCTCCTCACCGACCTGCTCCAGCACGCCACCGCCTTCGAGTGCGACGAGGTCCTGCTCGAAGTGCGCGTGGACAACACCCGGGCCCAGAAGCTCTACGAGCGCTTCGGCTTCGAGCCCATCGGTTTCCGGCGCGGCTACTACCAGCCCGGAAACGTCGACGCGCTCGTGATGCGACTGACCGTCCAAGGAACCGGAACCGATATCTGATGGCTGCTGACGAACCCCTGGTGCTCGGCATCGAGACCTCCTGCGACGAGACCGGCGTCGGCGTCGTCCACGGGACCACCCTCCTCGCGGACGCGATCGCCTCCAGCGTCGACACCCACGCCCGCTTCGGCGGCGTCGTGCCCGAGATCGCCTCCCGCGCGCACCTGGAGGCGATGGTCCCGACGATCGAGCGCGCCCTGAAGACCGCCGGGATCTCCGCGAAGGACCTCGACGGCATCGCCGTCACCGCCGGACCCGGCCTCGCCGGCGCGCTGCTCGTCGGCGTCTCGGCGGCCAAGGCGTACGCCTACGCCCTCGGCAAGCCGCTCTACGGCGTCAACCACCTGGCCTCGCACATCTGCGTCGACCAGCTGGAGCACGGCAGGCTGCCCGAGCCGACGATGGCCCTCCTGGTCTCCGGCGGGCACTCCTCGCTGCTGCTCTCCACCGACATCACCTCCGACGTGCGGCCGATGGGCGCCACCATCGACGACGCGGCCGGCGAGGCCTTCGACAAGATCGCCCGCGTGCTCGACCTCGGCTTCCCCGGCGGACCGGTCATCGACCGGCTCGCCAGGGAGGGCGACCCGAAGGCCATCGCCTTCCCGCGCGGCCTGAGCGGCGCCAGGGACCCGGCGTACGACTTCTCCTTCTCCGGGCTCAAGACCGCCGTGGCCCGCTGGATCGAGGCGAAGCGGGCGGCCGGCGAGGAGGTGCCGGTGCGGGACGTGGCCGCGTCCTTCCAGGAGGCGGTCGTGGACGTGCTCACCCGCAAGGCCGTCCGGGCCTGCAAGGACGAGGGCGTCGACCACCTGATGATCGGCGGCGGAGTGGCCGCGAACTCGCGGCTGCGCGCCCTCGCCGAGGAGCGCTGCGAGCGCGCCGGGATCCGGCTGCGGGTGCCCCGGCCGGGCCTGTGCACGGACAACGGCGCGATGGTCGCGGCCCTCGGCTCCGAGATGGTCTCCCGGGGCCGGGCCGCCTCCGACCTGGGGCTGTCGGCGGACTCCTCGCTGCCGGTGACGGACCCGCACGTGCCGGGCGCCCACGCGCACGACCACGACCACGTGCACGAGGTCAGCAAGGAGAACCTGTACTCGTGAGGCTCACCCTCATGTGGGAGGCGCGGGCGGCGCGGGGGCGGGGCCCCGAGCTCCTGGAGTGGGCCCGGGAGCGGGCCCGCGTCCTCGCGTACGAGCCGGAGCGCCGGGAGGTCTTCCGGGCGCCCCAGGACCGGGTCCTCGTCCTCACCTGGTGGGAGGCGGAGGCCTTCGACGCGGAGCTGCCGGAGCTGCCCGAGCCGGACGCGGAGCTGATCACCCGGCCGGTCCACCGCTGGCGGTTCGAAGCGGTCGAGTAGCCGTACGGACGGATGTCCGTTCGGTCACACGCGCGACCGCCGGGCAACCTTTCGGGGCGCGCGGGCATCTCCCGGCCCGTGAAGAAGACGATCGCGCTCTGGGCGGCGCTGACCGCCGCGGCCCTCCTGGTGACCGGCTGCACGGCGGAGCACCCCGCCGCGCCCGCCCCGGCCCCGCCGACGTCGTCCGCGCCGACGTCGTCCGCGCCCCGGCCCACCGCCGGGACCGGGGCCCCGGGCGCTCCGGCGGAGGCCGCCGCGTACCGGAAGTGGGGCCTGAAGCCCTTCGCGGCCCCGCCCGCGCCGCCGGCGGTGAAGCCGGTGGTCCGCAAGGCGGGGGAGCCGGTGCCGGTGATCAGCGAGATCCCCACCGACGAGAAGGTCGTCTTCCTCACGATCGACGACGGGGCGGAGAAGGACCCCGAGTTCGTCACGATGATGGAGGAGCTCAAGGTCCCCTTCACCATGTTCCTGACCGACTCCGCCATCCGCACCGACTACGCCTACTTCTCGCCGCTCGTCGCCCAGGGCCACGGCGTGGCCAACCACACCCTCACCCACCCCAACCTGCGCACCCTCTCCCCGGAGGCCCAGCGCCGGGAGATCTGCGGCCAGCAGGAGAGGCTGAAGCGGCGGTACGGCACGGCCCCGCGCCTCTTCCGCCCGCCGTACGGCAACTGGAACGAGGCCACGCGCACGGCGGCCGGGACCTGCGGGGTGGACGCGATCGTGCTGTGGCGCGAGTCCATGCAGATCCGGGACATGCAGTACCAGCGCGGCGACCGGAAGCTCCACCCCGGCGACATCGTCCTCGCCCACTTCCGCGGCCCGTCCGAGCTCAAGGGCCGCACGATGACCGAGATGACGGCCACGATGCTCCGCCGCGTCCAGGAGCAGGGCTTCACGGTGGCGCGGCTGGAGGACTACGTCTGAGGACACCGGATCGGACGGCGGCTTCGGGTTTCCGCTCGCCGGGCCTGCCGTACGGTTCACGATCCCGGGCATGGGAGAACACGTGACCGCACCGGCGACGCGGACCGGGTGAGGGAGGCCGCGGCCCGGCCGGGCCGCCCGCTCGACGACGCCCGGGACGCGCTGTCGGGAACCGGCGGTGAGTGAGCGCCGGCGCTGGGAGCACGACCCCGGCGCCGTGCACGTCGCGGGAGGCGTTCCGGCACCGGTGGTCGCTGAGGCCGAACGCCTGACGTCCCAGCCGGTGGACCTCGCCGGGAGGGGCGCGGACGTCGGTGATCCGGGCGAAGGGCCGAGGCCGGGCGGGCCGCGGCGCATGGACGCGGCCGGCGGGTGGTTCTACTTCCCCGCGGCACCGAGGGCCCGGCTGATCGCGGTCGTACGGATCATCCCTCCGTTCGACGGCCTCCGAGCCGTACCGGGGGAGCCCTCGCGGAGACGCGGGCTCACGCGCCCCCGGCCGCCCGGACGGGCCGCCCGATCAGCATCGTCGGAGCCCCCGCGACCCGAGTGAGCAGCACCGTCGCCGCGTTCGGGCCCTTCGGCTTCACCTTGCGCCGGATCTCCTCCGGCTCGACCGCCGAGCCCCGCTTCTTCACGGTCAGCGTGCCGACCTCCCGCTCCCGCAGCAGTGCCTTCAACTTCTTGAGGTTGAAGGGGAGTTCGTCGGTGATCTCGTACGCGGCGGCGTACGGCGTCGGGGCCAGGACGTCCGAGGTCACGTACGCGATCGTCTCGTCGATCAGGCCGCCGTCCAGCTCCTCGGCCGCCTCCGCCACCAGGTGCGCGCGGATCACCGCGCCGTCCGGCTCGTACAGGTAGCGCCCGACCGGCCGGACCGCCGGGTCGGGCAGCCCGCGTCCGGCGAGGGTCGCGCCGGAGGGCAGCAGCGTGGCCCGGCGCGCGCCCGGCTCCGTGCCGAACCACAGCACGGCCTCCTTCACGTCCCCGCCGTCCGAGATCCACTCGGCCCCGGCCTCCGCCGGAACGGCCTCGTGCGGGATGCCGGGCGCCACCTTCAGGGCCGCCCGCGGGGCCTTCCGGGCCGCCTCGACCGCCCAGGACAGCGGCGGCGAGTACGCCTCCGGATCGAAGACCCTGCCCCGGCCCCCGCGCCGCGCGGGATCGACGAAGACCGCGTCGTACGGACTCGTGTCGATCTCCGTCACGTCCGCGCACCGCACCTCGATCAGGCCGGACAGGCCGAGCGCCTCGGCGTTGGCGCGGACCGCCTCGGCGGTCAGCGGATCGCGGTCGACGGCGAGGACGGAGATCCCGGCGCGGGCCAGGGCGATCGCGTCGCCGCCGATCCCGGAGCACAGGTCCGCCACGCTGCGCACGCCCAGCGCCTTCATCCGGCCCGCCCGGTGCGCGCCGACCGAGGCCCGGGTCGACTGCTCGACGCCGTTCGGCGTGAAGTACATCCGGTACGCGTCCTCCGCGCCGAACTTCGCCACCGCCCGCTGCCGCAGCCGCGCCTGGCCGAGCGCCGCCGTGACCAGCTCGGCGGGGTGGTCGCGGCGCAGCCGGGAGGCGACCGCCAGCTCCCGGGCGGGGTCGTAGTCGCGCAGGGCGGCGAGGAGCGTCTGCCCCTCGGGGGCGAGCAGGGCGGCGAAGGAGGCGAGGTCGGTCACCCGTCCCATTCTGGCCCCTGCCCCGGCCCTCCCGGTTCCGGCCTCCCGGCTCCGGCCCCTGCCCCGGCCCTCCGGTTCCGGCCCCCGCGCAGGCCCTTCCGGTTCCGGCCTCCCGGGTCCGGCCCTCCGGGTCCGGCCCCCGCCCCGGCCCTCCGGTTCCGGCCCCCGCGCAGGCCCCCGGGGGCGCTGTGGGCCGGCCGGGGGACGGTGGGCCGGGTACGGCGGTGTCGCGGCCGGAAGGGGCCGCCGCGCTGACAGGATGCGGCGCCATGCAGCTCGTACGACAAAAGGAACAGAAGATGAGAAAAGGCGCGCCCCGCTCCCGTCGGACACTCGGAGCGGCGCTCGTCGTCGCCGCCCTCGCCTCCGTCGCCACGGCCTGCTCCGGCGCCGGACCGGACCGCGCCGCGCCGCCCTCCCCCGCCTCCGGCCGGCAGACCCCGAAGCAGGGCGCCGCCGCGCCCGAACCGCAGGTCGGGAAGGCCGAGGAGCTCCGCGCCCGGAAGGCCGCCCGCGCGCTCGCCGCCAAGAAGTGGGGCCTCGCCGAGCCCCCGCTCGAAGCGCCGGCCCCGCCCGCCGTGAAGCCGGAGATCACCACGCGCAAGGGCTTCGAGACGAGGAGCGAGGGCGTGCCGCCCGTCTTCACCACCGTGCCGACCAAGGAGAAGGTCGTCTTCCTGACGATCGACGACGGCTCGGAGAAGGACCCCGAGCTGCTGCGGATGATGGACGAGCTGAAGATCCCGTACAGCGCCTTCCTCAGCGACTACGTCGTCAGCGACGACTACGCCTACTTCTCCCGGATGCAGAAGTCGCAGAAGGGCGGGGTCGCCCTCCACAACCACACCCTGAACCACCGCTACCTGCCCGGACTCTCGTACAGCCAGCAGAAGCGCGAGATCTGCGGCATGCAGGACGTCATCGAGAAGAAGTTCGGCAAGCGGCCCGAGCTCTTCCGCCCGCCGTACGGCAACTACAACGACGACACCCTGCGCGTGGCCAAGTCCTGCGGCATCAAGGCCGTCCCGCTGTGGGCCGCCGAGGCCTTCCCCGACCGCATGGAGTGGCGCGAGTGGGACCGGGACCTGCACCCCGGCGACATCGTCCTCACCCACTTCCGGGGCGAGGAGGACTGGAAGGGCAGCATGGCCGACATGGTCCGCCGCGTGATGAACGTGATCACGGCCAAGGGGTACGCGGTCGCGAAGCTGGAGGACTACGTGTGAGGCCCGGCGGGTGCGGGCGGCGGCGGCGGACCGCCGCCCTGGTCCTGACCGGAGCGCTGCTCGCCCTCCCGGCCCTCGCCGGCTGCGCCTCCTCGGCCGACCCGGTCGACTCGATCGAACGGCTCGGCCGGAGGGCGGCGGAGGGGGTGGGACCCCGGGCGTCGGCGTCCCCGGGGGAGCGGGAGCGGACCGGACGGGCCGCGGTGGAGGGGAAACCGGTCGAACGCGCGGCCGTACGGACCGCGGACCGGGAGGGGAGGCGCTGTCCGAGGGCCCCGGAACCCCGCACAACCGCGCCCCCGGTCACGCCACGGAGCGATGAATTGGCACTCCGCTTGACCGAGTGCTAATCGCGGTCATAGTCTCGGCTCTGGCACTCCCCACCGGAGAGTGCCAACACAGCGACGGGCAGGTCCGGCACCCGCGACGACGGATCCACCTGGTTCGCCACCTCAGACAGTCAACCCCGTGATCTCCGAAGGGGGAGGTCGGATCGTGACGACCACCAGCTCCAAGGTTGCCATCAAGCCGCTCGAGGACCGCATTGTGGTCCAGCCGCTCGACGCCGAGCAGACCACCGCCTCTGGCCTGGTCATCCCGGACACCGCCAAGGAGAAGCCCCAGGAGGGCGTCGTCCTGGCCGTGGGCCCGGGCCGCTTCGAGAACGGCGAGCGCCTGCCGCTCGACGTCAAGACCGGCGACGTCGTGCTCTACAGCAAGTACGGCGGCACCGAGGTGAAGTACAACGGCGAGGAGTACCTCGTCCTCTCGGCCCGCGACGTGCTCGCGATCGTCGAGAAGTAAGTCACCCCAGGCCAGAAGGCTTTGAGCTGCGCCCCGAGGCCCCATTCCTGGGCGCCCCGGGGCGCCGTTCGTTCCACCAGAATTCCGAGAGGGCTGAACCGCTCCCATGGCGAAGATCCTGAAGTTCGACGAGGACGCCCGTCGCGCCCTTGAGCGCGGCGTCAACAAGCTTGCCGACACGGTGAAGGTGACGATCGGCCCCAAGGGCCGCAACGTCGTCATCGACAAGAAGTTCGGCGCCCCCACCATCACCAACGACGGTGTCACGATCGCCCGCGAGGTCGAGATCGAGGACCCGTACGAGAACCTCGGCGCCCAGCTGGTGAAGGAGGTGGCGACCAAGACCAACGACATCGCGGGCGACGGCACCACCACCGCCACCGTGCTCGCCCAGGCCCTGGTCCGCGAGGGTCTGCGCAACGTCGCCGCCGGCGCCTCCCCGGCCGCCCTGAAGAAGGGCATCGACGCCGCCGTCAAGGCCGTCTCCGAGGAGCTCCTCGCCACCGCGCGCCCGATCGACGACAAGTCGGACATCGCCGCCGTCGCCGCGCTCTCCGCGCAGGACCAGCAGGTCGGCGAGCTCATCGCCGAGGCGATGGACAAGGTCGGCAAGGACGGCGTCATCACCGTCGAGGAGTCCAACACCTTCGGCCTGGAGCTCGACTTCACCGAGGGCATGGCCTTCGACAAGGGCTACCTGTCCCCGTACATGGTGACCGACCAGGAGCGCATGGAGGCCGTCCTCGACGACCCGTACATCCTGATCAACCAGGGCAAGATCTCCTCGATCCAGGACCTGCTGCCCATCCTGGAGAAGGTCATCCAGGCCGGCGCCGGCAAGCCGCTCCTGATCATCGCCGAGGACGTCGAGGGCGAGGCCCTGTCGACCCTGGTCGTGAACAAGATCCGCGGCACCTTCAACGCCGTGGCCGTCAAGGCCCCCGGCTTCGGCGACCGCCGCAAGGCCATGCTCGGCGACATCGCCACCCTCACCGGTGCCACCGTCATCGCCGAGGAGGTCGGCCTCAAGCTCGACCAGGCCGGCCTGGACGTGCTCGGCACCGCCCGCCGCGTCACCATCACCAAGGACGACACCACCATCGTCGACGGTGGCGGCGACTCGTCCGAGGTGCAGGGCCGCGTCAACCAGATCAAGGCCGAGATCGAGTCCACGGACTCCGACTGGGACCGCGAGAAGCTCCAGGAGCGCCTCGCGAAGCTGGCCGGCGGCGTGTGCGTCATCAAGGTCGGCGCCGCCACCGAGGTGGAGCTGAAGGAGAAGAAGCACCGTCTGGAGGACGCCATCTCCGCGACCCGCGCCGCGGTCGAGGAGGGCATCGTCTCCGGTGGCGGCTCCGCGCTCGTCCACGCCGTCAAGGTCCTGGAGGGCAACCTCGACAAGACCGGCGACGAGGCCACGGGTGTCGCGGTCGTCCGCCGCGCCGCCGTCGAGCCGCTGCGCTGGATCGCCGAGAACGCGGGCCTGGAGGGCTACGTCATCACCTCGAAGGTGGCGGAGCTCGACAAGGGCCAGGGCTTCAACGCCGCGACCGGCGAGTACGGCGACCTGGTCAAGGCCGGCGTCATCGACCCGGTGAAGGTGACGCGCTCCGCCCTGGAGAACGCCGCCTCGATCGCCTCCCTCCTCCTCACCACCGAGACCCTCGTGGTGGAGAAGAAGGAAGAGGAGCCGGCGGACCACGGCCACGGCCACGGTCACGGCCACTCGCACTGAGGCACGTCGTAACCGAACACCGAGGCCCGGTGTCCCCGTCGCGGGGGCACCGGGCCTCGGTGCTTCTCCCCCCGGCTACTCCTCCACCGCGCCGAGCCGCTCCATCAGCCCGAGCATGTCGTACTGCCACCAGTCCTCGACGACCTTGCCGTCCTCCCGGAACCGCTGGATCAGCGTCCCGGTGATCCGGACGTCGATGCCGGTGGGCTGGAGGCCCATGAAGTCGCCGGTGTGGGTGGCGTCGCAGGTCCAGCGGGTGCAGACGCGGTCGCCCTCGGCGATCTGGTCCTCGACGGCGAAGGCGAAGTCGAACCCCTGCCGCCACATCCCGATCCCGCGGCGGACCGCGTCCATGCCGATCGGGTCCTGCACGTCGGAGGGGTCGTGGCTGTGGCACCCCTCGGCGATCACCTCGTCCAGCGGCGGAAGCTCCCCCGGCGTGCCGATCAGCTCCAGGAACCGGCGCGCGGCGGCCTTGTACAGCTGCTCGTCCCGCACGACGTCCAGGTCCGTGAAAGTCGGCATCCCGTCGCAGAGCGCGACCATCTCGTGGAAGAGCCGGTCGGTCTCCGGGAGGTGGGAGTTCCGCATCGCCACGTCGTACGAGGGGAACTCGATGATCTCCATGAAGTGGGTCCCGTCGGACCGGTCCTTCCCGAGGACGCTGTGGGTGGCCGTCCGCTTCCCCTCGGTCTGCTCGGCCCACCGGTCCATGAGCCGGTTCATCTCGTCGAAGCGGCTCGTCCTGCAGTCGATGATCTGTACGAAGCTCATGACGCCTCCCGGGGCGGCAGGGACGTCTCCATTCTAGGTTCGGGGAGTGCGGGGCGCCCTGGCGGCACGGGGCCACGGCACTGATGGACGACGGACCGTTCGAGACCGGAGCGGGGATCGGGCTCGTGGACGTCTTGCTCGTGTCGCATCGCGTCCGATCACGCCGACCGCGTCAGGTCCGACGCCCGCACCTCCTCCAAGAACCCCTCCCCCCGTACGTAGCGCTCCACCTCCCCCACCGCCTGCTCCGCCATCCGGTGCAGTTCGTTGCCCAGGGAGCCCGCCACGTGCGGGGTGAGGAGGACGTTCGGGAGGGTCCACAAGGGGGAGTCGGGGCGGGGGAGTTCCGGGTCCGTGACGTCGAGGACCGCGTGGAGGCGGCCCGTCCGGAGGTGGGGGAGGAGGGAGGACTCGTCCACCAGGGAGCCCCGGGACGTGTTGATCAGGGTCGTTCCGTCCGGCATCGCCGCCAGTTGTGCCGCGCCGATCATGTGGTGGGTGGAGGGGAGTTGCGGCGCGTGGACCGAGACGACCGTGCTGCGGGCGCAGAGTTCGTCCAGGGACACGGCCTCCACGCCCGGGACGTCGGTGTACGGGTCGTACAGCAGGACCTCGAAGTCGAAGGGGGTCAGGAGGTCGATCACCCGGCGGCCGATGCGGGAGGCGCCGACGATGCCGACCGTGCGGCGGTGGTTGCCCCAGCCGGCGGACTCCTCCAGCCAGGCGTGGTCGGTGCGCAGTTCGGCGTACCGCTGGGCCGAGCGCAGGACCCGCTTCCCGGCGAGGAGGATCGCGGCGAGCGTGTACTCGGCGACCGGCAGCGCGTTGGCGGCGGCGGCCGACGTGACCCGCAGGCCCCGTTCCCAGCAGGCGTCGGTGACGTGGTGCTTGACCGAGCCGGCCGCGTGGACGACGGCCCGCAGCCGGGGCGCCCGGTCCAGGACCCCGGCGGTGAGCGGGGTCGCGCCCCAGCAGGTCAGGAGGATCTCGGCCTCCGCGAGGGCGGCGGCCGTCCGCGCGTCCGGGGCCGTCAGGTCGTGGGCGACCAGGCGCGGATCGGTGCGGGTCAGGACCGCCAGGCGGGCGCGGTGCGCCTCGGTGAACAGGCGGTCGTCGACGCCCGGGCCCATCGCGAGGAGGAGGGAGGGGCGGTTGTCGGGGTGGTTGTCAGGGGTGGGGCGCATGGGGGAGCAGGCCTTCCTCACTTGACGCTGCCGGCCGTCAGGCCGGCCTTCCAGTGGCGCTGGAGGGAGACGAAGGCGATGACGAGGGGGACGACGGCGAGCAGGGAGCCGGTGACGACGAGGGGGTAGTGGTCGGGTTCGGCGTGGGCGTTGCTGTTCCACGCGTACAGGCCGAGGCTCAGCGGGTACAGCTTCTGGTCGGACAGCATCACCAGGGGGAGGAAGAAGTTGTTCCAGACGGCGGTGAACTGGAAGAGGAAGACGGTCACGAAGCCGGGCATGACCGTCCGCAGGCCGATCGACCAGAAGACGCGCAGCTCGCCCGCCCCGTCGATGCGGGCGGCCTCCAGGGCCTCGTCGGGGACGTAGCCGGCGCAGAAGACCCGGGAGAGGTAGACGCCGAAGGGGTTGACGAGGACGGGGAGCAGGACGGCCCCGTAGGTGTTGACGATCCCGATCTCGCTGGCCAGGAGGTACATCGGCAGGGCGAGCGCGGTGGTGGGGACGAGCACGCCGAGCAGGACGAGGCCGAAGAGCTTCTCCTTGCCCCGGAAGTCGTACACGTGGAAGGCGTATCCGGCGGCGACGCTGACGAACGAGCAGGCGAGGGCGCCGACTCCGGCGTAGAGGAGGCTGTTCAGGTACCAGTGGAAGTAGATGCCGTCGTTGTGCTCGGCGAGCCGGGAGAGGTTGCCGCCGAGGTCGAAGCCCTCGAAGGAGAAGGCGTTTCCGGCGAGCAGGCCGCCGGCGTCCTTGGTGGCGGCGGTCAGCAGCCAGACCAGCGGGAAGAGCATGTAGACGGTGGCGAGGACGAGGGCGCCGTTGACCGCGCCCTGCGAGAGCCACCGGCCGGCGGGGCGGGGCTTTCCCGCGCGGAGGGCGCTCATGCGGTGCGCTCCTTCCGTGCCGTCCGGCGGCCGGTCAGGCGCGTCACCGCGAAGGAGAGCAGCGCGGCCGTCAGGGCGAGGAGCACGGAGGCCGCCGCGGCGAGCCCGTAGTCGTTGCGGTCGAAGGCCGCGGTGTAGGCGTACATGTTGGGCGTCCAGGTGGAGGTGACGGCGGAGCCGGTGCCCTTGCTGAGGATGAGCGGTTCGGTGAAGAGCTGGAGGGAGCCGATGACCGTGAAGAGGCCGACCATCGCGAGCGAGGCCCTGACCAGCGGGACCTTGACGGAGAAGGCGATGCGCCAGGCCCCCGCCCCGTCGACGGTGGCCGCTTCCAGGACGGAGCGGTCGATGGCCTGGAGGGCCGCGTAGAAGATCACCACGTTGTAGCCGAGCCACTCCCACAGGGCGATGTTCACGACGGAGGGCAGGGCGCCCTCGGGGGAGAAGAAGTCGAAGCCGATCCCTCCCCCTTCCATGGCCTTCACGACCGGGCTGAGCTGGGGCGTGTAGAGGTAGACCCAGATCAGGGCGGCGATGATGCCGGGGACGGCGTGCGGCAGGAACAGCGCGAGCTGGAAGAAGCGGCGGGCGCGGGCGAGCGCCGAGTCGAGCAGCAGGGCGAGCCCGAGGGCCCCGACGAGCAGCAGCGGGATGTAGAGCAGGCAGTAGCCGAGCAGGACGCCGAAGCCCTCGCGGAAGGCCGGGTCACCCAGCGCCGCCGTGTAGTTGTCGAGGCCGGTGAAGACGGTCTCGGCGCCGCCGAAGCCCAGTCCGGACTGCTTCTCGGTGAAGAGGCTGAGCCAGACCGCGTAGCCGATCGGCACCACCATCACCGCGGTGAACAGCAGGAAGAAGGGGGTCAGCAGGATCGCGGCGGCGCGGGTGCGGGCCTTCACGCGGATCAGCCCTCGACCTTCAGGCCGCGCTTGGTGAGTTCGGCGACGGTGGCGTCGTGGCCGGCCTCCACGGCGTCGGCGAGGGTCGGGCCGCCCGGGGCGACCGCGCCGAAGCGGTCCTTGATCGTGGTGTTGGTGGTGCCGGTGGTGGGCCCCCAGGCCCAGTTCGGGTTGATCGAGGCGCCGGCGGTCTCGAAGAGGGCGTAGATGTCCTGGCCGCCGTAGTAGCCGGCGTCGAAGGCCTTCTTGGCGACCGGGCGCAGGGCCGCGGCGGCGGGGAAGGCGGAGGAGGTGCCGGAGGCGATGCGGGCCTTCACGCCCTCCTCGGTGGTGGACATCCACTCGGCGAAGGCGACGGCCGCGGCCTTCCGCCTGCTGTCCTTGGTCACGGCGAAGGAGGTGCCGCCGAGCATGCCGCTGGCGGGCTTGCCGTCCCAGCTGGGGACCGGGGCGACGGCCCACTTGCCGCTCTGCTCGGGCAGGGTGCCCTTGAGGACGCCCGCGCCCCAGGAGGCGCCGAGGTAGCCGAGGGTGGTGCCGTTCTTGAGGGAGCCGACCCACTCGGGGGAGAACGAGGCGTTCTTGTGGACGAGCCCGGCGTCGAGGAGCCCCTGCCAGTAGGCGGTGACCTTGGTGGTGGCCGGGTCGGTGGTGTTCACCTTCCAGGTGTCGTCCTCGGCCTTGAACCACTGGGCGCCGGCCTGCCAGGCCATGGCCTCGAAGGTGGTCGGGTCGTCCGGGAAGAAGGTGGCGATGCGGGCCTTGGCGTCGGCCTTCTTGACCTGCTCGGCCGCCTTCTTGAAGTCGTCCCAGGTGGTGGGGACTTCCACCCCGTACTTCTCGA
This sequence comes from Streptomyces sp. NPDC092045, assembly GCF_044756005.1. Taxonomy (NCBI): domain Bacteria; kingdom Bacillati; phylum Actinomycetota; class Actinomycetes; order Kitasatosporales; family Streptomycetaceae; genus Streptomyces; species Streptomyces sp. NPDC092045. The sequence goes on from NZ_JBIVSC010000001.1 coordinate 109,566, forward strand.
AGAGGTCCTTGCGGTAGAAGAAGGCCTGCGGGGAGGCGTCGAAGGGGACGGCCCAGGTCCTGCCGCCGAGGGTGGTGAGCTCGACGCTCTGCGGGAGCAGTTTCGCCCGGTCGGCCTCGGTGAACTCGCCGCCGATGTCCTGGAGGGCGCCGGAGCTCACGAACTCGGGGAGCGAGGAGTACTCGACGGAGACGAGGTCGGGGGCGTTGCCCGCCTTCACGGCGTTGGAGATCTTGGCGTAGCCGCCGGCGGTGCCGGAGGGGATCTCCTCGAACTTCACCCTGACGTCGGTGTGGGAGGCGTTGAAGGCGTCCACGACGTCCTTGGTGCCCTTGGCCCAGCCCCAGAAGGTGATGGTCACGGGGCCGTTCGGCTTGTTCGCGGTGTCGTCACCGCCGCCGCCGCAGGCCGTGAGGACGGCGAGGGCGGTGGCGGTGCCGGCTATGACGCGGGTCGTTCTGCTCCGGAAGGGGGTCACGGCACGGCTCCTGGGGGCGGGACGGCGGGGAGGTTGTGGCCGTGATCCTGTGACCGTTCATGACCGAAGTCAAGAGCGAAAGATTGATTGATCGAAAAAAGAACAGATCGATCAGGGCGGTCCCTCATGGACGGGAGGCCGGTACCGGGGCCCCGCACGAGGACCGCACCCGGAGCCACGGCAGCAGGCTCAGGTGGCGCCGCGCCGCCGCCTCCGCGGGGCCCTCCCCGGGGTCCTCGGTCAGCCGCTCCACGAGGAGCTCCGTCGCGTGCCGCCCCACCTGCCGCTTGGGCGGGGCGACCGCCGTCAGCGGGATGTCGGCGAGCGCGGCGACCTCGTCGTCGTACGCGATCAGGGCCAGGTCCCGCGGCACCCTGACGCCCAGTTCGGCCAGGCGCCGCGCGATCTCGATGGCGTCCACGTCGTTGTGGACCAGGGCCGCGCTCGCCAGACCGGAGCCGACGGCCCCGTGCAGCGCCCGCACCGCCCGCTCGAACCCCTCCGGGTCCGCCTCCGCCGGTACGGAGTCGACGACCGGCCGGGGTTCCGCCAGGCCCAGCGTGCCCAGCGCCTCGGCGTACCCGGCGCGCACCGCGAGCGCCGTCGGGGAGTCCCGGCGGGCGACGAGGAGCGGTGTCGCGTGGCCCAGGGAGAGCAGGTGGCGCAGGGCGAGCAGGACGCCGTGGGCGTGGTCGGAGGCGACCCGGTCCAGGCCGTCGAGCGGACTGCCGGGCTCGGCGCGCCGCTCCAGGAGCACGGCGGGCACGGGCAGTTCGGCCAGCCAGTCGCCGTACGCGGGCCGGTCCTCGGGGCCCCGCCAGCCGGGCGCGACCAGGACGCCCTCGGCGCCCGCCGCGAGCAGCCCCTCGACGCGGGCGCGGTCCTCCTCCGGGCGGTAGTCCGAGACGCGCAGCACGAGCCGGGCCCCGGCGCGGGCCGCCGCCTCGTGCGCGCCCCGGATGACCTCGGCGAAGTAGTACGTGGCGGAGGGCACGAGCAGTCCGAGGACCAGGCCCTCGCCGGGCCGGCCGGCCCCCGGCGCGCCCTGCCGCTCCGGCCAGGACACCTGGCCGTGCACCCGGTCGAGCAGGCCCCGGCCGGCCAGGAGCTCGACGTCCCGGCGGGCGGTGACGGGGGAGACCCCGAGCCGTTCGGCGAGGTCGGAGACGCGGGCGGTGCCGCGCTCGCGCACCAGGGCCAGCAGTCGGTCGTGTCGTTCGGCAGCACTCTCGCGCACGGCGCGGTTCCCCCTCGCGGTGGTGGTGGTCCTCCGAGTCTAGTTCAGAATGATCGAACGGAGAGAGTTTCGATCATTCGCTCGTGAAGTCTTGACGTTCGATCCTGTCCTGTCCAGGATTCCCGGCGACGCAGACGTCACCACCGGGCCCCGGGGCGCCGCTGGAACCGTCCCAGGGAGCAGCACATGTCCACGCCGCCCGAGAACCGCGCGCTCAGCCCGTACACCGGCTGGACCCGGGCCCACTGGGAGGCCGCCGCCGACCGGCTCCTGTGCGACGTGCGCCCCTTCGCCTCGCCCCGGCACGGACTGATCGGCCTCCCCGGGCCCCGCCCGAGCTGGTCGGGCCCCCGCTCCGACGGCCTGGAGGGCTGGGCCCGCACCTTCCTCCTCGCCGCCCTCCGCGTCGCGGGCGCGCACGGCGAGGACCCCCACGGCCACCTCGACCGGTACGCCGAGGGCCTCGCCGCCGGGACCGAGGCGCCGGGCCGGGACGACGCCGAGTCCTGGCCCCTCATGGCGGACACCCGCCAGGCGGTCGTCGAGTCCGCCTCGGTCGCCCTCGGCCTGCGCCTCACCCGCCCCTGGCTCTGGGACCGGCTCGACGACCGCGTCCGCGCACGGGTCGTGGACTGGCTGCTGCCCGCCCTCGGCCCGTCCCCGGTCGACAACAACTGGTGGCTCTTCGGCCTCACCGTCGCCGGATTCCTCCGCGACGCCGGGACCGAGACCGACCGCGCCGCCGCCACGGTCGACCGCTCCCTCGCCCGCGTCGAGGACTGGTACCTCGGCGACGGCTGGTACAGCGACGGCGACAACCGCGCCTTCGACCACTACAACGCCTGGGCCCTGCACTTCTACCCCGTGCTCCACGCCCACCTGTCCGGCGACCGCGCCCTCCTCGACCGGTACGGACCCCGGCTGCGCGCCCACCTGGACGACCACGTCCACCTCTTCGACGCGAACGGCGCCCCCGTCCCGTACGGGCGCTCCCTGATCTACCGCTTCGCCGCGGCCGCCGCCCCCTGGCTCGGCGCCCTCACCGGCCACACCCCGCTGACCCCCGGCGCCACCCGCCGCCTCGCCTCCGGGACCCTGCGGTACTTCCTCGACCGGGGCGCCACCGACGGACGCGGGCTCCTCACCCTCGGCTGGCACGGCCCGTACCCGCCGCTCGTCCAGGAGTACTCGGGTCCGGGCTCCCCCTACTGGGCGTCCAAGGGCTTCCTCGGCCTCCTCCTGCCCGCCGGACACCCGGTCTGGACCGACCCCGAGGAGCCGCTGCCCGCCGAACGCGCCGACACCGTCCGGGCCTTCGCCCCCGCCGGGCTGCTCGTCCAGACCACCGCCGCCGACGGGCTCGTACGCCTCCACAACCACGGCAGCAACCACGTGCGCAGCCGCGAGGGCGGCGAGGACGACCCCGGCTACGCCCGCCAGGCCTATTCGACCCGTACGGGACCCGCCACCGGGTCCGCCCCGGCCGACAACCACTTCGCGCTGCTCGACGACGAGGGCCGGGCCACCACCCGGGGACCCGCCGTCCCCGCCGGAACCGGCCCCGGCTGGGCCGCCTCCCTGCACGTCCCGCGCCCCGGCGTCCGGATCCTCTCCGCGACCCTCGCCCACGGCGCGGCCGAACTCCGCGCCCACCTCGTCCTCGGCGCCCCGGAGGGGACGCCCGTACGGCAGACCGGCTGGGCCACCACGCCCGACGGGCCGCACGCCCGGCTCCACCCGGTCCACGGGCACCCGCCGGAGGACCCGGCCGCCGTACTCCCCGTGGGGGAGACCCTCCAGGGGCCGGGCGGCCGGGTCCTCGCCCTGTACGGCACCACGCGCGGCCCGGCCGCCCTCTTCGCGTCCCTCGCCTCGCTCACCGCCGCGCCGGGCCCGGCCCCCGTCGCCGACCTCGCGCGCGTGCGGGTCGACGGCCACGCCCTCCGCGTGACCTGGGAGGACGGCACCACCGCGGACCTGGACCTCGACGCCCTGCTGTGAACGGGCCCGGCGCGGCCTACTGCGGGCCGTACTTCCGTCCCGCCCGGGAGGAGACCCCGCCGAGCAGACCGCGCGGCGCCAGCTTCACCACGCCCATCAGGGCCTTGTAGCGGGGGTCCGGGACGGACAGCGTCTTCCCCCGGTCCAGGTCGGACAGGGCCGACGCCACCAGCTTGTCCGCGTCGAGCCACATCCAGCCCGGGATGTTGTCCGTGCCCATCCCGGCCCGCTCGTGGAACTCGGTCCGCACGAAGCCGGGGCAGAGCGCCATCAGCCGCACCCCGGTGCCCGCCAGGTCCCGCGCCGCGCCCTGGGTGAACTGCACGACCCACGCCTTCGACGCGCCGTACGTGCCCCGGGGCACGAAGGCCGCCACCGAGGCCACGTTCACCACCCCGCCCCGGCGCCGCTCCCTCATCGGGGCGGCGGCGGCCGAGGTCAGCCGCAGCACGGCCTCGCAGTGCACCGTGAGCATCTTCAGCTCGTCGGCCATGGAGACTTCGAGGAAGCGGCCCCTGTTGCCGAAGCCGGCGTTGTTCACCAGCAGGTCCACCGGCCGCCTCGGGTCCGAGAGCCGCGCCTCGACGGCGGCGATCCCCTTCTCCTCGGCGAGGTCCGCCGCGAGCACCTCGGCCTCCACCCCGTGCCGGTCGTGCAGCTCGGTCGCCTGCTCCCGGAGCCGCTTCACGTCCCGGGCCACGAGCACGACGTCGTGGCCGTCGGCCGCGAGCCTCCGGGCGAAGGCGGCCCCGATGCCCGCGGTGGCCCCCGTAATCAGTGCAGTCGTCATACGGGCACGGTAATGCCCCGGCCGGGCCCGGGGTCCGGCGCTATGCCCCGGCGCACTCCTGCACGTGCCCGTCCGCCCGGCCGTCCGCGGACTCCTCCGCGTGCTTCCCGGCGTACTTCTCCGCGTACTCGCGGGCCACGTCGAGCAGGCCCGACTCCATCCAGGGGGCGGCGGCCAGCGTGCCGGGCAGCAGGGCCCGCTCGACGGTCGCGGCCCGGTGCAGCAGGGCGACGGTGACCTCGTGGTCGGGCCGGTGCACGACGGTGATCGGATCGCCCGCGCGCACCTCGCCCGGCACGATCACCCGCAGCAGCGCGCCCGGCCCCGCCTCCGACCGCGTGAACCGCTTGACCCAGCCCTTCTCGCCCAGGAAGCCCGCGAACGTACGGCACGGGATGCGGCCGCCGGTCACCTCCAGGACCACCTCGTCGCCGATCCGCCACCGCTCCCCGATCAGGGCGTTGTTGACGTCGAGGCCCCGGGTGGTGAGGTTCTCGCCGAAGGAGCCGTTGGCGAGTTCGCGGCCCAGCTCCCGCTCCCACAGGTCCATGTCCTCGCGGGCGAAGGCGTACGCGGCCCGGTCGGCGCCGCCGTGGAAGCGCAGGTCGCAGACGTCGTCCCCGGCGAGCCCGCTCCGCCCGACGCCGAGCGGCCCCGGCGCCTCGATCCGCACGGCCCCCTCGACGGGGCGCTTGTCGATGGCCGTGAGGCCGGAGGAGGCCTCGGTGTAGTCCACGGCCCGGGCGCGGCCCACATTCACACTCAGCAAGGTCATGTGGGTACTTTACGGGCGCCCTCCTCAAAGCCGTTAAGCGGTATTCGAACTCTTTCCCAAGACTCGCTTATGCTGGATCCATGATCGAGGCACGCCATCTCCGCGTCCTGCGCGCCGTCGCCGCCACCGGCTCCTTCTCGGCCGCCGCGCGCGAACTCGGCTGCACCCAGCCCGCCGTCAGCCAGCAGATGAAGGCGCTCGAAGCCTCCGCCGGCACGCCGCTGCTGATCCGCACGGGCCGCGAGATGCGCCTCACCCAGGCCGGCGAGGTCCTGGTGCGCCACGCCTCCGGCATCCTCGCCGGGCTCACCGCCGCCGAGGAGGAGGTCGCCGCGATTGCCGGGCTCCGCGCCGGCCGGGTCCGCCTGGTCTCCTTCCCGAGCGGCAGCTCCACCCTCGTCCCCACCGCCCTGGCCGCCCTGCGGGCCGCGCACCCCGGCACCCGGGTCTCCCTGGTCGAGGCCGAACCGCCCCGCTCGATCGAGATGCTCCGCGAGGGCGACTGCGACATCGCCCTCGCCTTCCGGTACGGGGCGGGGCGGGCCGAGTGGGACGACCTGGTCGTCCGGCCGCTGCTCGCCGACCGGCTCGTGGGCCTGGTCCCCGAGGGGCACCGGCTCGCCGGGGCCGGCTCGGTCGGCATCGCGGAGCTGGCGGACGAGTCCTGGATCGCGGGCTGCCCGCGCTGCCGCCGCCAGCTCGTGGACGTCTGCGAGGAGGCGGGCTTCACGCCCCGCATCGACTTCGCGACCGACGACTACCCGGCCGTGGTGGGCCTGGTGGGGGCGGGCCTGGGCGTGGCCGTCCTGCCGGCCCTCGCCATCGAGTCCGTACGGCCCAAGGGGGCGCGGACCGTGGCCGTGGAGCCCGCCGTGGAGCGGGAGATCGTGGCCCTGACCCTGCCGGACCTGGCGCAGGTCCCGGCGGTCGCCGCCACGCTGGACGAGCTGACGCGCGCCGCCACGCGCGCGTAGGAGCCGGGGCCTTCGGCGCCCCGTGGTCCACCGTCGGACCCGCGCCGCCGCGCGCAGGCGCCGGGAGCGGCGACGACCCCGGCCGCGCGCCGCCACGCGCGCGTGGGCACCCGTCCGGTGTCCCCACGCGCGTGGGCGCGGTGGGCGTCGCCGTCCCCGGTTCCCGGTTCTCGTCGGACCCCGGAGCCGCTCGGGGCCGCGGGGCCCCGAAGCCGTTCGGGGTGCGGGAAACTATCCGGAGAAACGTTCCTTCACATGGACGCCGGCGCGGCCGTCGAGGCCGTGGGCGCCGTCGTGATCAGACGGTTGCGGGCGCGTCCCATGAGCTCTTCGCGTTCGTCCTCGGTGAGGCCGCCCCAGACGCCGTAGGGCTCCCGCACGGCGAGTGCGTGTGCCGCGCACTCCGCGCGCACCGGGCACCGCATGCAGACCTCTTTCGCCGAGTTCTCACGCGCACTCCGTGCCGCGCCGCGCTCTCCCTCGGGGTGGAAGAACAGGGAGCTGTCGACCCCGCGGCAGGCCGCGAGCAGTTGCCAGTCCCACAGATCGGCGTTGGGTCCGGGAAGGCGGGAGAAATCTGCCATTGCGCTTGTCCCCTTGAAACCGTGTCGAACGGATAGGTGGGCGGGTGGATGGCTGACGGCCGGGGCTCCTTCCGGTCCCCGACAGCTCGGGTCGTCGTTACACCTACTGTCTAAGTAGATGTAAATATGACTCATTGCGAATCTAGCCACAGACACCGCGAAAAGGGAAGAAATCCCGCTAAATGGGGCATACCTTTTGATCTCGGGACGCAAGGGCCGCGTCGCTCTTCTCCGCGCACGGTCCCTCACGTAGAGTGCCGAAGCCTGCCGTCCGACCCGTAACTCTTTCGGGTGACCGTCGTTGAGAGTGCGGAGGCGGTTGGAGGAACAAGCGATCGGGCAGGTGTCCGAGAGCGTCGACCGCACAGGTGACGATACGTACAGCCCTGGAGGCTCAAGGTGACGCGCAACAGCTGCGAGAGCCGCGGAGGTCAGGCATGACATCCGTTCTCGTCTGCGACGACTCCCCGCTTGCCCGAGAGGCGCTCCGCCGCGCGGTCGCGACCGTGCCCGGCGTCGAGCGCGTGACCACCGCGGCCAACGGCGAGGAAGTCCTCCGCCGCTGGGGCGCGGACCGCTCGGACCTGATTCTGATGGACGTGCGCATGCCCGGCCTGGGCGGCGTGGAAACCGTCCGCCGGCTGCTCTCGGCGGACCCCGGCGCCCGCATCATCATGCTCACGGTCGCCGAGGACCTCGACGGCGTCGCGCTCGCGGTCGCCGCGGGCGCCCGTGGCTATCTGCACAAGGACGCCTCGCGCGCCGAGCTGCGGGCCACGGTCACCCAGGCGCTCGCCGACCCGACCTGGCGGCTCGCCCCGCGCCGCCTCCGCTCGGCCGAGATGGGCGCCGCGCCCACCCTCACCGCGCGCGAGATCCAGGTCCTCGAAGGCATGAGCCACGGCCGGTCCAACGCCGAGATCGGGCGCGAGCTCTTCCTCTCCGAGGACACGGTCAAGACCCACGCCCGGCGCCTCTTCAAGAAGCTGGGCGCCTCGGACCGCGCCCACGCCGTCGCGCTCGGCTTCCGCTGGGGCCTGGTCCGCTGACGTCGCAGGTCACCCGCCGCATCCCCGTCCCCGCCCGCGTCCTTCGCGGGGTGGACGGGGTGGGCTTGTGTCACTTCTCCGCCGGATGACGCATCCTTGAGATGTGGAGTTCCTCGGGGACGAGTCGATCGAGCGGGAGGGGAGGGCGCGGGAGATGGGTTCCGGCGCACCTGCTCATAACGCTTCGGTGCACAACTACGGACGCGGTGCCACGGACGCGGAAGCGCCGGGGCACCATGGAGCGATGCGCGACGACGAGACCGCGGGGTCCCCCATGCCTTCCGGGCAGGGGGAGATCGGCGCGCTCGTCCACCGCGCGGTCGACGGCGACGCGCAGGCCACGCACGACCTCCTCGCGCGCGTGCACCCGCTCGCCCTGCGGTACTGCCGCACCCGCCTCAACCGGCTGCCCGGCGACGCCCGGCACTTCGTCGAGGACCTCGCCCAGGAGGTCTGCGTCGCCGTCCTGATGGCGCTGCCGCGCTACAAGGACACGGGCAGGCCCTTCGAGGCCTTCGTCTTCGCCATCGCCGGACACAAGGTCGCCGACCTCCAGCGGGCCGCCATGCGGCACCCCGGGTCCACGGCCGTGCCCTCCGACGAGATGCCCGAGCGGCCCGACGACTCCCTCGGACCCGAGGAGCGGGCGCTGCTCAGCGACGACGCCGAGTGGGCCAAGAAGCTGCTCGCCAACCTCCCGGAGAACCAGCGCGAGCTGCTCGTGCTGCGGGTCGCCGTCGGGCTCACCGCCGAGGAGACCGGGCAGATGCTCGGCATGTCCCCCGGCGCCGTCCGGGTCGCCCAGCACCGCGCCCTCAGCCGGCTCCGCGCGCTGGCGGAGCAGTAGCTCCCGCCGGTCGTCGCCGTTCCCGACCGCGATCCCCTTCGGCCGCCGGTCCGCGCCGGCCGCCGGCCCCCCGGCCGCCCCGCCGCCCCTGGCCGGGCGGTAAGCCCCGCCGGGCTCCGTCGTCCCTTTCGTACACGTGCGAACGTCCAAAGCTGCCCGCTGATCTTGCTCGTGGAATGAGACACCGCTCGGGCCCGTTAGCATGGACATCCCGCACCGATCAAGGCCATTTGGGAAGGTGTCATGACTGCCAACGTCGACGGAGTGCCCGGTAAATTCGCGACACTCGGGCTGACCTACGACGACGTGCTGCTGCTGCCGGGAGCCTCCGAGGTCCTCCCCAACGCGGTCGACACCTCGTCCCGCATCTCGCGCAACGTCCGCGTCAACATCCCGCTGCTCTCGGCGGCGATGGACAAGGTGACCGAGTCCCGCATGGCCATCGCGATGGCCCGCCTGGGCGGCGTCGGCGTGCTCCACCGCAACCTGTCCGTCGAGGACCAGGTCAACCAGGTCGACCTGGTCAAGCGCTCCGAGTCCGGCATGGTCACCGACCCCATCACGGTGCACCCGGAGGCGACGCTCGCCGAGGCGGACGCGCTCTGCGCCAAGTTCCGCATCAGCGGCGTCCCGGTCACCACCCCCGCCGGCAAGCTGCTCGGCATCGTGACCAACCGCGACATGGCCTTCGAGAGCGACCGCGAGCGCCAGGTCCGCGAGGTCATGACGCCGATGCCGCTGGTCACCGGCAAGGTCGGCATCTCCGGCGTCGACGCCATGGAGCTGCTGCGCCGCCACAAGATCGAGAAGCTGCCGCTGGTCGACGACGAGGGCGTCCTCAAGGGCCTCATCACCGTCAAGGACTTCGTCAAGGCGGAGAAGTACCCGAACGCCGCCAAGGACGCCGAGGGCCGCCTGCTCGTCGGCGCCGCCGTGGGCGCCAGCCCCGAGGCCCTGGAGCGCGCCCAGGCGCTCGCCGCCGCCGGCGTCGACTTCCTGGTCGTCGACACCTCGCACGGCCACAACAGCAACGCCCTGAGCTGGATGGCGAAGATCAAGTCGAGCGTGGACGTCGACGTGATCGGCGGGAACGTCGCCACCCGTGACGGCGCCCAGGCGCTGATCGACGCCGGCGTCGACGGCATCAAGGTCGGCGTGGGCCCCGGCTCCATCTGCACCACCCGCGTGGTCGCCGGCATCGGCGTCCCGCAGGTCACCGCCATCTACGAGGCCTCCCTCGCGGCCCGCGCCGCCGGCGTCCCGCTGATCGGCGACGGCGGCCTGCAGTACTCCGGCGACATCGGCAAGGCGCTCGCCGCCGGCGCCGACACCGTGATGCTCGGCAGCCTCCTCGCCGGCTGCGAGGAGTCGCCCGGCGAGCTGCTCTTCATCAACGGCAAGCAGTTCAAGTCGTACCGGGGCATGGGCTCGCTCGGCGCCATGCAGTCCCGCGGCCAGGGCCGGTCCTACTCCAAGGACCGCTACTTCCAGGCCGAGGTCTCCTCCGACGACAAGCTCGTCCCCGAGGGCGTCGAGGGCCAGGTGCCCTACCGGGGCCCGCTCTCCAACGTCCTGCACCAACTCGTCGGCGGCCTCCGCCAGACCATGGGCTACGTGGGCGCGGCCACCGTCGCGGAGATGGAGTCCAAGGGCCGCTTCGTCCGCATCACCGCGGCGGGCCTCAAGGAGAGCCACCCGCACGACATCCAGATGACGGTCGAGGCGCCGAACTACAGCAGGAAGTAACGCGCACGCGGGTGAGGGGCGGTTCCGGGATGTGGCCGGAACCGCCCCTCCCGCGCGTGTCGGGGATACTGGTAGGCGCAGACGTAGAGGGAAAGGCCACACATCGTGACTGAGATCGAGATCGGGCGCGGCAAGCGCGGCCGCAGGGCGTACGCGTTCGACGACATCGCCGTCGTGCCCAGCCGGCGCACCCGGGACCCGAAGGAGGTCTCGATCGCCTGGCAGATCGACGCCTACCGGTTCGAGCTGCCGTTCCTGGCCGCTCCCATGGACTCGGTCGTCTCGCCGCAGACCGCCATCCGGATCGGCGAGATGGGCGGCCTGGGCGTCCTGAACCTCGAAGGCCTCTGGACCCGGTACGAGGACCCGCAGCCGCTCCTGGACGAGATCGCGGAGCTGGACGAGGCCGCCGCGACCCGCCGCCTCCAGGAGATCTACTCCGCCCCCATCCAGGAGGAGCTGATCGGCAGGCGCATCAAGGAGGTGCGCGACGCGGGCGTCGTCACCGCCGCCGCGCTCTCCCCGCAGCGCACCGCGCAGTTCTCCAAGGCCGTCGTCGACGCCGGGGTGGACCTCTTCGTCATCCGCGGCACGACGGTCTCCGCCGAGCACGTCTCGGGCGCGGCCGAGCCGCTGAACCTGAAGCAGTTCATCTATGAGCTGGACGTCCCGGTCATCGTCGGCGGCTGCGCCACGTACACCGCGGCCCTGCACCTGATGCGCACCGGCGCCGCGGGCGTCCTGGTCGGCTTCGGCGGCGGCGCCGCGCACACCACCCGCAACGTCCTGGGCATCCAGGTCCCGATGGCGACCGCCGTCGCGGACGTGGCCGCGGCGCGCCGCGACTACATGGACGAGTCCGGCGGCCGGTACGTGCACGTGATCGCCGACGGCGGCGTGGGCTGGTCCGGCGACCTGCCGAAGGCGATCGCCTGCGGCGCCGACGCGGTCATGATCGGCTCCCCGCTGGCCCGTGCCACGGACGCGCCCGGCAAGGGCCACCACTGGGGCATGGAGGCCGTCCACGAGGACGTGCCGCGCGGCAAGCTGGTCGACCTGGGCATCGTCGGCACCACCGAGGAGATCCTCGCGGGCCCGTCGCACACCCCGGACGGCTCGATGAACTTCTTCGGCGCCCTGCGCCGCGCGATGGCCACCACGGGCTACAGCGAGCTCAAGGAGTTCCAGCGCGTCGAGGTCACGGTCGCGGACGCGCAGCACAAGCGCTGACCGTTCCCGCTCCGCAGGAGGGCCCCGCACCGACCGGTGCGGGGCCCTTCCGCGTGCGTCCGCTCAGAGGCGGTGGGCCGCGCCCGCCGGGGTGGCGCCGCGGGTGTCGAGGAGGAGCTGCGCCTTCACCGAGAGGCCCTGGAGGTCGTAGGTGCGGTGGTGCTGGAGGAGGACCGTCAGGTCGGCGTGGGCGGCGGCCTCGTAGAGGGAGTCCGGGCGGGGGACGGGGAGTTCGCGGACGCGCCAGTCGGGGACGTACGGGTCGTGGTAGCTGACGGCCGCGCCCAGGTCCATCAGGCGGCGGGCGATCTCGTCGGCGGGCGAGCCCTGCCGGTCGGGCAGGTCGGGCTTGTACGTGATGCCGAGCAGCAGGATCCTGGCGCCCCGCGCCGACTTCCCGTGCTCGTTGAGGAGGGCGGCGGCGCGCCGCACGACGTACGCCGGCATGCGCTCGTTGACCTGGCCCGCGAGTTCGACCAGGCGGAGCGGGCGGTGGGCGCCGACGGTGTCGACGGGGACGCCGTGGCCGCCGACGCCGGGGCCGGGGCGGAAGGCCTGGAAGCCGAAGGGCTTGGTCTCGGCGCAGCGGATGACGTCCCAGAGGTCGACGCCGAGTTCGTGGCAGAGGACCGACATCTCGTTGACGAGGGCGATGTTGACGTGCCGGAAGTTGGTCTCCAGGAGCTTGACCGTCTCCGCCTCGCGGGGTCCGCGCGCGCGTACCACCTTGTCGGTGAGGCGTCCGTAGAAGGCGGCGGCGGACTCGGTGCAGGCGGGGGTGAGGCCGCCGATGACCTTGGGGGTGCCGGCGTAGCCGTGGGTGCGGCTGCCGGGGTCGAGCCGGCCGGGGGAGTACGCGAGGTGGAAGTCGCGGCCCGCGCGCAGTCCGGAGCCCGTTTCGAGGACGTCGCGGAGCAGGCCCTCGGTGGTGCCCGGCGGGACGGGGGACTCCAGGACGACGGTGGTGTGCGGGCGCAGCCGGCCGGCGAGCGCGCGGGCGGCGTCGGTGACGGCGGTGAGGTCGAGGGTCCGGTCGGGGCCGAGGGGGGTCGGGGGGCAGAGGACGGCGGTGCGGACCCGGCCGAGCTCGGCGGGGTCGTGGGTCGGGCGGAAGCCCCCCGCGAGCATCCGGCGGACCTCCGGGACGGTGAGGGGGCCGTCGGCCGGCGAGCGGCCCGCGGCGAGTTCGGCCGCGGGCCGCGGGTCGGTGTCGTAGCCGACGGTGTCGATGCCCGCGGCGGTGGCGGCCCGGGCGAGGGGGAGTCCGTGGTGGCCGAGGCCGATGACGGCGAGATCAGCGGGCATGGGGGGTGGGCCGTCCTTCCCAGTAGCCGGAGGGGGCGCGACGCGCAAGCCCGGTGGGCGGAACGGGTCGCGCGCAATGTCAGACTAGGCGTAAATATGACCGTTATGTCGCATTGAAGGGGTTGTGGATCGCCGAGTGTTGTCCACAGGTCGGTGGTGAGGCGGTGGCTGAAGTCGCCCCGGCGGGACAGAATCGAGCTGTGAGCCGGACCGCGCGGTCCCGGCTCGCTCGCGGGAAGGGGCCGTGCCCCCCTTCGCGGGACGGGTCCGCACCCGTCCCGGACGGGCGGCGCACCCCCTCGCGGGACGGGCCGTGTACGGCGGCCGGACGCGGGAAGCCGCGTGCGGAGAAGCCCGTGCGCGGGATGGACGGGGGACGACGGGAGGCGGCAGACGTGAGGACAGCGACACTGGGACCGGCCGAGCGCGTCGAGGCGCTCGCCGCCATGGCCGAGCGCGAGCTGGACGTGCTGGTCGTCGGCGCCGGAGTGGTCGGCGCGGGAACGGCCCTCGACGCCGTCACGAGAGGGCTCTCCACCGGCATCGTCGAGGCCCGCGACTGGGCCTCGGGCACCTCCAGCCGGTCCAGCAAGCTCATCCACGGCGGCCTGCGCTACCTGGAGATGCTGGACTTCGCCCTGGTGCGGGAGGCGCTCAAGGAGCGCGGACTCCTCCTGGAGCGGCTCGCCCCCCACCTGGTGAAGCCGGTCCCCTTCCTGTACCCCCTCCAGCACAAGGGCTGGGAGCGGTTCTACGCCGGGTCGGGCGTCGCGCTCTACGACGCGATGTCGCTCTCCTCCGGGCACGGCCGGGGCCTCCCCGTCCACCGGCACCTCTCCCGGCAGGGCGCCCTGCGCGTCGCCCCCTGCCTCAGGAAGGACGCCCTCGTCGGCGCCCTCCAGTACTACGACGCCCAGATGGACGACGCCCGCTTCGTCACCACCCTCGTGCGCACGGCCGCCTCCTACGGCGCCAGGGCCGCCAGCCGCGCCCGCGTCGTCGGCTTCCTGCGCGAGGGCGAGCGGGTCGTCGGCGCGCGCGTCCAGGACGTCGAGGCCGGGGCCGAGTACGAGATCCGGGCCAAGCAGGTCGTCAACGCCACCGGGGTGTGGACCGACGACACCCAGGCCCTCATCGGGGAGCGCGGCCAGTTCCACGTCCGCGCCTCCAAGGGCATCCACCTCGTCGTGCCCAAGGACCGCATCCACTCCACCACCGGCCTGATCCTGCGCACCGAGAAGTCCGTCCTCTTCGTGATCCCCTGGGGGCGCCACTGGATCGTCGGCACCACCGACACCGACTGGGACCTCGACAAGGCCCACCCGGCCGCCTCCAGCGCCGACATCGACTACCTCCTGGAGCACGTGAACACCGTGCTCGCCACCCCGCTCACCCGCGACGACGTCGAGGGCGTCTACGCGGGCCTGCGCCCCCTGCTTGCCGGCGAGTCGGACGCCACCAGCAAGCTCTCCCGCGAGCACACCGTCGCCCACCCGGTCCCCGGCCTGGTCGTGGTGGCCGGCGGCAAGTACACGACGTACCGCGTGATGGCGAAGGACGCCGTCGACGAGGCGGTCCACGGCCTCGACCAGCGCGTCGCCCCCTGCGTCACCGAGGACACCCCGCTCCTCGGCGCCGAGGGCTACCGGGCCCTGTGGAACGCGCGGGCCGGGATCGCCGCCCGGCACGGACTGCACGTCGTGCGGGTCGAGCACCTCCTCAACCGCTACGGCTCCCTGACGCAGCAGCTCCTCGACCTGATCGCCGAGGACCCCCGGCTCGGCGAACCCCTCCCGGCGGCCGACGACTACCTGCGCGCCGAGATCGTCTACGCCGCCTCGCACGAGGGCGCGCGCCACCTCGACGACGTCCTCACCCGGCGGACCCGGATCTCCATCGAGACCTTCGACCGGGGCACGCGCAGCGCCCGCGAGTGCGCGGAGCTGATGGCCCCGGTCCTCGGCTGGGACGCCCACCAGATCGACAAGGAGGTCGAGCACTACGAGAAGCGGGTGGAGGCCGAGCGCGAGTCGCAGCGCCAGCCGGACGACCTGACGGCGGACGCGGCGCGGCTCGGGGCGCCGGACATCGTGCCCCTCTGACCGCGCCCGCGCGCCGGTCCCCGTACGGGCGTGGACAACTGACGGAACGTCCGGTCCGGCGGGGTGTCCGGGTCGTCCTCGTACCGGTGGGAACCTCGGAGGGGTGCGGCGGCGTCGTCATCCCGGAGTACGGACCCGGGGGCGCCGCCGGTCCCGAGGTGAGGGACAATGGGCTCTCTTCCAGGGCGGGTTAACGCATCACGCGGGAAGCGGCAGACGCGGCGAAGACCAGGGATCGCAGAGGGGACGCATGTCGGAGGCGGAGCAGTCGCGGGACACGGCGAAGGACCCCGGGCGGGACGCCGCCGCGGGGGCCGCGACCGACGGCGACCGAGGAACGGTCCCGGCCGCGCGCGAGCCGGAGCGGGACGCGAAGGACGCGCAGGTCGGACGGGGTGCGCAGGCCCCGGAGGGCGACGCGGAGCCGGTGCCGGGCGGCGGGTCCGCCCCGGACGCCGGTGCCGGTGACGGGCCGGTCTCGGAGGGCGCTCCGGCTTCGGACGCCGGGTCGGCCGCGGGCGCGGAGTCCGGTTCGGGCGACGCGTCCGGTTCGGGCGACGCATCCGGTTCGAGTGGTGCGGGTGGTTCGAGTGGTGCGGGCGGGAAGTCCGCTTCGGGTGACTCCGGCAGTTCGGCCGGTTCGGGCGTTTCGGTCGTGAAGGGCCAGGGTGATCCGCGGTCTGACGGCGCGACGGGTGCCGGAGCGGCCGACGCCGGTGCCGGGCGGCTGCGGGGGACCGAGCCGTCGACCGGACGGGCCGGGTTCGGCGCCGGGGACGGCGACGGCGGAAGCGGTCGCGGGACGGCCGCCACCGGTGCGGCGCGCGGCGGCGACAGGCTCCGCAAGGCCCCCGCCGGCGAAGGACGGCTGCTCGCCGGGCGCTACCGGCTCGGCGCGGTCCTCGGCCGGGGCGGCATGGGCACCGTGTGGCGCGCCGTCGACGAGACCCTCGGCCGCACCGTCGCCGTCAAGGAACTCCGCTTCCCCACCAGCATCGACGAGGACGAGAAGCGCCGCCTCATCACCCGGACCCTGCGCGAGGCGAAGGCCATCGCCCGGATCCGCAACAACGGCGCCGTCACCGTCTACGACGTCGTCGACGAGGACGACCGCCCGTGGATCGTCATGGAGCTCATCGAGGGCAAGTCCCTCGCGGACGCCGTGCGCGAGGACGGCACGCTCACGCCCCGGCGCGCCGCCGAGGTCGGCCTCGCCATCCTCGACGTGCTGCGCTCGGCCCACCGCGAGGGCATCCTGCACCGCGACGTGAAGCCGTCCAACGTGCTGATCGCCGAGGACGGCCGCGTCGTCCTCACCGACTTCGGCATCGCGCAGGTGGAGGGCGACCCCTCGATCACCTCCACCGGCATGCTCGTCGGCGCCCCCTCGTACATCTCGCCGGAGCGCGCCCGCGGCCACAAGCCCGGCCCGGCCGCCGACATGTGGTCGCTCGGCGGCCTCATCTACGCCGCGGTCGAGGGCAGCCCGCCGTACGACAAGGGCTCCGCCATCGCCACCCTCACGGCGGTGATGACCGAGCCCGTCGACCCGCCGAAGAACGCGGGCCCCGACCTGGAGAAGGTCATCTACGGCCTCCTCGCCAAGGATCCGGCGCAGCGCCTCGACGACGCCGGCGCCCGGGTCCTGCTCCGGGCCGTGCTCGACGCCCCGGAGGCGGCGCCCGCGCCCTCCCCCGAGGTCACCAGGGTCGTCCCGCTGCCGCCGGACCCCGACCGGGCGCCGGCGGCTCCGGCGTCCGCCCGGGGCGGGGCCCCCGACGCGGCCGCGGACCGGGTGCGCGGCGCCCTGAAGTCCGTGCGCAACGCGGCGGCCTCCGCGAAGGCCGAGCCGAGGCCGAGGACCGCGCCGGTCCAGGGCGGCGGCAGGCAGACCCCGGCCCGCGCGCCGCTGACCGACGTCGTGCCGCGCCGCACCCTCGTCATCATCGCCGCGGTCGTGGTCGTCGCCCTGCTCGGGACGATCCTGGCGGTCTCCCTCGGCGGCGGAGGGAACGAGGGCGACCGGGGCAAGGGCAAGGAGGGCACCACCGCCTCGGCCGGCGCCTCCGCGGGCGGCGAGGGCTCCGACGGCTCGGGCGGTTCGGGCGGCTCCGACGGCGGCAAGGGCCAGGGCCCGTCCGACCCCGGCCAGCAGGGCGGCGCGCAGCCCGGCGACAACGGCTCGGCGGGCACGGACGGCGCGACGGGCGCGCCCGGTTCGACGGGCACGACCGACGGCGGGAACGGCGCCACGCCGTCCGGCAAGCCCGACGGAGGCACCGGAACCCGACTGCCCGCCGGGTACGCCCTCGTCACCGACGACCGGTTCCACTTCTCCATGGCGATGCCCTCGAACTTCCGGCTGAGCACCATCCCGGGGTACTCCCTCGGCGGGATCTTCAGCGCGAACGGCGGCTTCCCGCGCGTCCAGGTCGACTACAACGACAGCCCCAAGGACAACGCCGCGAGCGCCTGGGAGCTGGCCAAGGTCGGCGTGGCCGCCACCAGCAAGGACTACAGGCACCTCGGCATACGGCCCGTCTCCTACAAGGGCTACCCGACCGTCGCCGACTGGGAGTTCGAACGCACCCAGAAGGGCGTGCGCGTCCACGTGCTCAACCGCGGCTTCAAGGTGGACTCCGCGCGGGGCTACTCCATCATGGTCAGCTGCGCGGCGGACGAGTGGAACGGCGAGGAGTGCCGGACCCTGCGGGAGACGGCGTTCGCGACGTTCAGCCCCAAGGACTGACCGGTGCCCCGTATCGTGGGGAACCGGGTGTCGTACGCAATCGAACAGAGCCGTTGACCGCACGGCCCCCGACCGGACCGACCGGACCCGACGGACTCGCGTGATCCCGCACGTTCCGGGGTACCCGCGGGTCCACGGGGGACAGCGCGGGCGTGGGGAGGCGTCGTGGACGACTACGCGGGAAGGGTGCTCGCGGACCGCTACCGCCTGCCGCTGCCGCCGGAGGACGGGCCCGGGGACGGACACGACCTGACGGAGACGCGGGCCTTCGACACGTACAGCGGCCAGGAGGTGCTGGTCCGTCAGGTCCCGCTGCCGGAGTTCGTCGACGCCGAGGTGCTCGACGGCGCCGGTCCCGGCGGCTCCGGAGGCCACCGCGGCGGCGCCGGGCGGGCCACCCGCCGGCCCGCCGAACCGGTCGTGCGCCGGGCGATCGAGGCGGCCCAGGCCGCCGCGCAGATCCCCGACCACCCCTTACTGGACCAGGTCTTCGACGTCTTCGCCGAGGCGGGGTCGCTGTGGATAGTCAGCGAACGCGTGCCGGCCCGTCCGCTGGCCGCGCTCCTCGCCGAACGGCCGCTCAACCCTTACCGGGCGGCCGAGATCGGCGCCGACGTCCTCACCGCCCTGCGCGCGCTCCACGCCCACGGCTGGGTGCACCGGAACATCACCTCCCGGACCGTCCTCGTCTGCGACGACGGCCGGGTGGTCCTCTCGGGCCTCGCGGTGGGCGCCGCCGAGGAGGCCCTGTGCGGCTACGCGCCGGTACCGGAACAGGACCTGCTCGACGAGTTCGCGCACCCGGGACCGTCCTCGTCGCACGAGACGGAGGAGACCGCTCCGGAGACGTACGAACCGGGGGTGTACGAGGCCGAGACGTACGAGCCGGAGGCGTACGGGGCCGGGGGGTACGGCCCGGAGGCGTACGGATCCGAGGCGTACGGGGCCGGGCCCCAGGGGCCGGAGACGGACGAAGCCGAGGCGTACGAGGACGAGGCGTACGAAGCCGAGGCGTACGAGGACGAGACGCGCGGGACCGGTGCGTACGCCCTTGAGCCGTACACGCCGAGAACCTACGAGCCGGAGACGTACGAACCGGAGGTGTACGCGCCCGAGCTGTACGCGCCGGAGGCCCACAGGCCCGAAGGGCCCGCGCCCGCCGGGGAGTACGGCTCCGCCCCGTACGGGACCGGAGCGTACGGATCGGGGGCTCGCGCGTCGGAGGAGTACGACCCGGAGACGTACGGCCCCGAGACGTACGGACACGACCCGTACGCACACGACCCGTACGGCCCCGAGGAGCACCGTCCCGAGGAGCACCGGCCCGAGGAGCACCGTCCCGAGCCGCACGCGCTGGAGGCTCCCGAAGGGGCCGGGCGGGGCGGTGGCGAGTCGGATGACGGACCGGGCCACGGACCGGACGGCGCGTCGCCGGACGGGAGGCACGGACCCGGCCCCGACGCCTACGGCGCCGACCCCTACGGGAAGTCGACGCCGGCCCCCGCCGGGCCCCGGCCCCCGGCCACGCCGCCGACCGCCGACGTGCGGGCCGCGCGGGCCGGCGCCATCGCCGCCTACCGGGCCGGTGCGCGGGCCGCCGCCCGGCTCGGCGAGACGGGGGCGCTGCCCGTGCAGCGCCCCGCGCCCCCGGAGTCGCAGGGCCCGCCCCCGCCCCCGCCGACGGCACCCGCGGCCGGTGCGCCCGAGCCGCAGTGGTGGGCGCGGGTGGCGGACGACGAGGACGACGAGGACGACGGCGACGAACCGTACGGCGGCGGTTCCCGGAACGGTCCGCCGCCGCGCGCGATGCTGACCGGAAGCTGGAGCGACGGCCCGCACGCCGCGCGGGACGGCTCCGGGCCGATACCGGCCGGGGGCGGTTCGGTGCTGCCCGGTTCGGGGCGCCCGGCGCTGCCCGCCGGATACCGGGCGGCGAACCCGGACCCCGAGCGCCTCCCGGTCCCCGCCGGCGTCCCGGAGCCCCGGCGGGAGGACGCGGCGGTCCCGGCCGAGTCGTACCGGGGCCCGACCACGCGCCTCGCCGCGGAACGGGCCCGCCAGACCCGGATCGCGGTCGTCGGCGCCGTCACCGAGCGCTGGGCGCCCGAGCAGGCCGGTCCCGTCCACGAGAACTGGCGCCTCGCGGCGCCCATCGGCCCGGCCACCGACCTGTGGGCGCTCGGCGCGCTCCTCTACCGGGCCGTCCAGGGCCACGCCCCCTACCCGGAGGACAGCGCGGTCGAGCTGGTCCAGCTCGTCTGCGCCGAGCCGCCCGCCTTCGCCGAGGAGAGCGGGCCCCTGCGGCCGGTCGTGGAGTCGCTGCTCCGTCAGGACCCGACCGAGCGGCCCGACTTCGAGGAGCTGCGCGGCTGGCTGCGCTCCCTCGTCCGCTCGGCGCCGGAGCCGGACGCCGGGATCGGCGTCGTACCGCTGCCGTCCTTCGACGAGACCCGGCTGCCGATCGTGCGCCGGCGCGGCGAGCTGGTGCGCCGGCGGCGCAAGGGGGAGGGCGCGGGCCGCCGCCGCCACAAGCGCGGCAAGGACCCGCGCGCGGCGGCCGGTTACGGGGCCGGGCGCGAGCACGCGCGCGTACGGGACGATTTCCGGGAGGAGGCCGACGCCGGGTACCACGAGGAGCTTCCGCAGCGCGCCCCGCGCGCGCCCCGGAGCCCGCGCGCCCCTTCCGGCTCCTCGGGCTCCCCGCGCGCCCTGGGGCGCACGCTCCTGCTCCTGGTCTTCCTGCTGCTCGCGGGGGCCGTCGCGTACGCCGTCCTCTTCATGCCCCGCGAGGGGGAGGAGCCCGCCGGGCAGGGCGGGCCCACGGCCGGTCCGACCCCCGGCACCAACGCGCCGGGCACCGGCAGCACCCCGGAGCCGACCGGCGGCGGCCCTTCCACGGCCGGCCCCTCCACGACCGCCCCGCCGGCCACGACCCGGCCTCCGGCGGACCCGTCGGCCCCCGCGCTCGCCGCCGGGTACGTCCTGCGCCAGGACCCGGAGGGGTTCCGGATCGGGGTGCCGGACGGCTGGCGGCGCAGCCCGATCAACGACTCCGGGCAAGTGCGGTACACGGGGGGCGACTTCACGATGATCGTGGTCCCCGGCCGGGACGGCGTGAAGGAGAACGGCTCCGACCCGCTGGTGTACCAGAACGCCAGGGAGCGCGAGCTGGAGCCGTGGCGGGCGTCCAGCTGGTCGGGCGCGGAGCGGACGCTCCGGGTCGACATCGGCAGCACCGTGACGGCCACCGGAAGTTACTGGTGGCTCGACGGCACGGGACGCGAGGTGTTCGTCCGCAACCTCGCCCTGATCGACGGCGGCCGGTACCACGTCGTGCAGGTCATCGGCCCGTACACCGAGCGGGACAAGGTCTCCGAGATCTACGACGAGGCCACGAAGGCGTTCCGCCCCGGCCGCTGAACCCGGGCCGGTCCACCGGCCCCCGGTCACAGTGCTGTTCCTATGACCGCCCCGAGGTTTCGCGGTCCGTGCCCCCCTCCGTAACCTGGCGTCAGAAGGAACGGGCGGGGGCAAGTGGAACATTCACAGGGCACAGGGGCGGGGCTGCTGCTCGCCGGACGCTACCGGCTGGGCGAGTCCATCGGCCGCGGCGGCATGGGCAAGGTCTGGCGCGCGCACGACGAGGTGCTGCACCGCGTGGTGGCGGTGAAGGAGCTGACGGCGGGCCGGTTCGTGGCCGAGGCCGACCGGCTCGTGCTGCACGCCCGTACGCAGAAGGAGGCCCGGGCGGCGGCGCGGATCACCCATCCGGGCGTGGTGACCGTCCACGACGTCCTGGAGCACGACGCCCGTCCGTGGATCGTCATGCAGTACGTCGACGGGCCCTCGCTCGCCGACGCCGCCAAGGAGGCGGGCAGCATCGAGCCGCGCGAGGCGGCCAGGATCGGGCTGCACGTCCTCGGCGCGCTGCGCGCCGCGCACGCGGCCGGGGTGCTGCACCGGGACGTCAAGCCGGGCAACATCCTGCTCGCGCGCGACGGGCGCGTCCTCATCACCGACTTCGGGATCGCGGCGATCGAGGGGGACTCGACGATCACCCGGACCGGTGAGATCGTCGGCTCCATCGACTATCTGGCGCCGGAGCGGGTGAAGGGCGCCGACCCGGGCCCCGCCTCCGACCTCTGGTCGCTCGGGGCCACGCTCTACACGGCGGTGGAGGGCACCTCGCCGTTCCGCCGCACCTCCCCGATCAGCACCATGCAGGCCGTGGTGACCGAGGAGCCGCCGCACCCGGAGAAGGCCGGGGCGCTGGCCCCCGTCATCGTGGCCCTGCTGCGCAAGGACCCGGAGCAGCGGCCGCGCGCGGACGAGATCGGGCGGATGCTCCTGGAGGCGATGGAGGGGCGCGCGTCGGCGTCGGCGCAGGCGTACGTGCCGACCCAGCAGGTGACCAGGGAGGACCTGGACCCGGCGGAGGGCGCGGGCGACCGGACCGCGCGACCCGACGAGGCGGGCGCGGCGGGCGCGGCGGGCGCGACGGCCCGGCCGGACCGGGCGCATCAGGCACCCCCGGCGCATCAGCCGCCCCCGGCCGACCGGCCGGACCAGGCGGGGCACCGGCCCGAGCCGGGGCCCGCCGGGGCCGCCCCGCGCGGCTCCACCGCCCAGTGGCCCCAGCCGCCCCGAAGCCTCCCGCAGTCCCCGCAGTCCGCGCAGTTCCCGCCGCCCCCCACTCCGGTGTCCGGCCCCGCCCGTCCGCCGTCCGGCCGGGGCCGCCGGCGCACCGTCGTCCTCGCGGCCCTGCTCGCCGGACTCGTCGCGGGCGGCGCCGTCTTCGCCGCCATGAACTACGCGGGCGGCGACCGCGGCGCCGAGGGCACGAGGGGAACGGCCACCGCCACGGTCCCGGCCTCCCCGGCCGGGGGCGACGGGAAGGCCGGGAAGGCCGGGATCCCGGACGGCTGGCACCGCGTCGACGACCCGGAGGGCTTCAGCCTCCTCGTCCCGGACGGCTGGAAGCGCCAGACGGAGGGCGACCAGATCGACTACACCCCGGACAACGGCAACCACCGCATCCGGATCAGCATCGACCGCAGCCCCGACTTCGAGAACCCGTACATGCACGCGCTCGACCTGGAGCGCGTGCTGGCGAAGCGGATGGACTACGCCCGGGTCAAGCTCCTCCCGACCACCTACCGCGACCAGACCCTCTCCTGCCTGTGGGAGTTCACCTGGACGGAGAAGAAGACCTTCCCGGGGCCCCGGCGCGCGATCGACCAGATGTACTACGGCGACGACGGCACCGAGTACGCCCTCTACATGTCCTCGCCGGAGTCGAGCTGGGAGACCACCCGGGAGCAGTTCGACATCGTCCTCCGGCACTGGCGGGAAGCAGGGGAGCAGGGCGGGGAGCAGGCGGGCGGGTGAAGGGCGGAAAAATCTCCGTGACCGGCCCCCGGCAGCCGTGAGCCGCTGATCAGGGCTTATGTGCCAGTGATCGCTGGCGCGATGTGCGCCCCTGGTGAAAACGCGTTACCGACGGGTACCCAAAGGGCGGACGGCGGCTTACGCTCGCCCTCATGACGGACTCGCAGGCCCCCGCCGCCCCTTCGGCTCCCGACGCCGCCGCCCGCACCGCGCCCGCCGGGGCGACCAACCCGGTCGCGCCCGCGCCCGCCGGCGTCCGGACCGCCGCCGACGTCGTGACGCCCGACCTGGTCGCCCGGTTCTCCCGCGGCGTGGTCGGCTCCGGCCGGACCGCCAACCACACCCCCTTCACCGGGGAGAAGCTGGCGGACCTGCCCGAGTCCACCCCCGAGGACGTCGCCGAGGCCTTCGCCCGGGCCCGCGCCGCCCAGCCGGTCTGGGCCGCGACGCCGGTGCGGGCCCGCGCCGCCGTGCTCCTCCGCTTCCACGACCTGGTCCTCGAACGGCAGGCCGAGGTCCTCGACCTCATCCAGCTGGAGACGGGCAAGGCGCGCCTGCACGCCCACGAGGAGGTCCTGGCGGTCGCCGTCGCCGCCCGCCACTACGGCCGCAAGGCCCCCTCCTACCTGCGCCCCCGTCACCACACCGGCGTCGTGCCGACCCTCACCAAGGTCACCGAACTGCGCCAGCCGCGCGGGGTCGTCGGCCAGATCGCCCCCTGGAACTACCCGCTCGAACTCTCCGTCGGCGACGCGCTGCCCGCCTTCGTCTCGGGCAACGCCGTCGTCATGAAGCCCGACACCGAGACCGCGCTCACCGCCCTGTGGGCCCGTGACCTGCTCATCGAGGCCGGTCTCCCCGCCGAGGTCTTCCAGGTCGTCCTCGGCGAGGGCCCGGTCGTCGGCCCCGAGGTCGTCCGGCACGCCGACTACGTCTCCTTCACCGGCTCCACCCGCACCGGCCGCGAGGTCGCGCAGGGCGCCGCCGCCCGCCTCGTCGGCGTCTCCCTCGAACTCGGCGGCAAGAACGCCATGCTCGTCCTGGAGGACGCCGACGTCGAGAAGGCCGCCGCCGGCGCCGTCCGCGCCTGCTTCTCCTCCGCCGGCCAGCTCTGCATCTCCATCGAGCGCCTGTACGTGCACGAGTCCGTCGCCGACGACTTCGTCGCCCGGTTCGCCGCCCGCACCAAGGCGATGCGGCTCGGCACCTCCCTCGCCTACGGGGCCGACATGGGCTCCCTCGTCGGCGAGCGGCAGCTGGAGACCGTCAAGCAGCACGTCGAGGAGGCCGTCGCCAAGGGCGCCAAGCTGGTCGCGGGCGGCGTCGCCCGCCCCGACGTCGGCCCCCTCTTCTACGAGCCGACCATCCTCGACGGCGTCGAGGCCCCGATGGCCGTCTGCAACGAGGAGACCTTCGGCCCGGTCGTCTCCCTCTACCGCTTCACGGACGAGGACGAGGTCGTCGAGCTCGCCAACGCCACCCCGTACGGCCTCAACTCCTCGGTCTGGACGAAGGACTCGCGGCGCGGCCACGCCGTCGCGGCCCGGCTGCGCACCGGCACCGTCAACATCAACGAGGGGTACGCGCCCGCGTACGGCAGCGTGCAGTCCCCGATGGGCGGCATGAAGGACTCCGGGCTCGGCCGCCGCCACGGCTCCGAGGGCATCCTCAAGTACACCGAGGCCCAGACCGTCGCCCAGCAGCGGCTGATCCCGCTCGCGCCCTCCTTCGGGATGGACGACGAGAAGTACGCGGCCTTCATGAGCCTGTCGCTGAAGGCGATGAAGGCCCTGCGCCTGCGCTGAGGCCGCCGGGCCCCCGCTCGCGGCGGGGGCCCGCGCCCCTCCCCCTTCCACCCCTTCCACCCTTTCCGTACTCCGTACGAGGAGAGCCATGACCGCGGTACCCCCTACCCAAAATCAGGAGCAGGCGGAGGACGGCGCGTACGACTACGACGTCCTCGTCGTCGGCTCCGGCTTCGGCGGTTCGGTCACGGCCCTCCGCCTCACCGAGAAGGGCTACCGGGTCGGCGTCCTGGAGGCCGGGCGCCGCTTCACCCGCGAGACCCTGCCGAAGAACTCCTGGGACCTGAAGAACTTCCTGTGGGCCCCCGCCCTCGGCCTCTACGGACTCCAGCGCATCCACCTGCTCGGCAACGTCATGGTGCTCGCGGGCGCCGGCGTGGGCGGCGGCTCCCTCAACTACGCCAACACCCTCTACGTACCGCTCAAGGCGTTCTTCGACGACCCGCAGTGGAAGGACATCACGGACTGGGAGGACGAGCTGCGGCCGTACTACGACCAGGCCAAGCGGATGCTGGGCGTCCGGCTCAACCCGACGATGACCCCCTCCGACGTGCACCTGAAGTCGGCCGCCGAGGCGATGGGCATCGGCGACACCTTCCACATGGCGCCGGTCGGCGTCTTCTTCGGGGACGGCGAGGACGCCGACGGCAAGGCGCGGACCGAGCCGGGCGGCGAGGTCCCCGACCCGTACTTCGGCGGCGCGGGACCCTCCCGGCGCGCCTGCGCCGAGTGCGGCGAGTGCATGACCGGCTGCCGCCACGGCGCCAAGAACACCCTCAACGAGAACTACCTCCACCTCGCCGAGAAGGCGGGCGCGACCGTCCACCCCATGACGACCGTCGTCACCGTCACCGAGGACTCGCGCGGCGGCTTCGCCGTGAGGACCCTGCCCACCGACAACCGGAGGAAGGGCAAGGGCCGCACGTTCACCGCCCGCCGGGTCGTGATCGCCGCCGGCACGTACGGCACGCAGACCCTGCTCCACCGGATGAGGGACACCGGCCTGCTGCCCCGGATCTCCGACCGGCTCGGCGAGCTGACCCGCACCAACTCCGAGGGACTGGTCGGCGCGCAGACCACCGACCGCCGCTACCGGAGGAAGCACGGCGGGGAGAGGGCCGACTTCACCCGGGGCGTCGCCATCACCTCCTCCGTCCACCCCGACGAGAACACCCACATCGAGCCGGTCCGGTACGGCAGGGGCTCCAACTCGATGGGCAGCCTGACCGTCCTCCAGGTGCCCTACGGCGCCCACCGGGTGCGCAACTGGGTCCTCAACATGCTCCGGCACCCCGCGCTCGCCGCCCGCTCGCTCTCCAACCGGAAGTGGTCGGAGCGGACCATCATCGGCCTGGTCATGCAGTCCCTCGACAACTCCCTGACGACCTACCGCAAGCCCGGCGGCCTCGGAAAGGGCCTGCTCACGGCCCGCCAGGGCCACGGCGCCCCGAACCCGGTCCAGATCCCGGCGGCCACCCGGGCCGCCTCCCTCCTCGCCGAGGAGATCAACGGCTTCGCCGGCTCCAACGTCGGCGAGCTGATGGGCACCCCGCTCACCGCCCACTTCCTGGGCGGCTGCCCGATCGGCGAGGACTCCGCGTCCGGCGTCATCGACCCGTACCACCGGCTCTTCGGCCACCCGGGGATCTCCGTCGTCGACGGGGCGGCCGTCTCCGCCAACCTCGGCGTGAACCCGTCCCTGACGATCACCGCCCAGGCGGAGCGGGCCATGTCCTTCTGGCCGAACAAGGGCGAGGAGGACCCGCGCCCGCGGCAGGGCGAGGGGTACGTGCGGCTCGCGGCGATCGAGCCGAAGTCCCCCGCGGTCCCGGCCGAGGCCTTCGGCGCGCTGCGCCTGCCGTTCCTGGGGATGCCGAAGGTCCCGCCGAGGACCACGCCGGAGGTACCGCTGGAGGTCCCGTCGAAGCAGGAGTGACGCGGGGCCGGGCGCGGGCCGGGCGCGACGCCGGGCCGGGCGCGGGCCGGACAGGGATCGGGTCCGGCCCGCACAAGGGCCGGGACGACAGAAAGGGCGCTGCATCCCCCTCCGAATGCAGCGCCCTTCCGGCTTTTCGTGGTGCTGCATGGTTGACCCGCGATCCCCGCGATGGGTTGTAGCGGTTGCGCGGAATCTTCGTGTGACGCGCGTCACATCGCGGGGATGGGTGCACGCACGAGGGCCCCGTGCCGCGATTCCGGTCGCGGTACGGGGCCCTCGGGGGTCGGCACCGGCGCCGGGGAAGCCGCGGTGTCGAACGGAGCGGCGCCGGGGGGTTGCGCCGCTGTGGGGAGGGGGAACGGAGTGGGGGAACCGGGGGACGGGGTCTTCACGGGTCTTCGCGACGGTGCCGGGGCCGCGGGGGCGCGGCCGGATGAGCCGGTTGCGGTCGGCCCCGGGCGTCCCCGGGACCGACCGCCCTTTCTGGGTGACCGGACGGCTGTCCCCTGCTGCCCGGTCACGTGCGCTGGTGCGAGGTCCCACGACGTACCGGAGAGGTACGCCACACGCCCCAGCGAAGCCACGCGTGGTTTTCTTCGGGCCCGCCCCTGGCTGGCACGGACAACCGGACCAACGAAGCCGGCGCGGGGCCGGTCACGCGCCGTACGGGTGAGAGCGGTTCCGAACTCGGGTGCGGGCGCCCACTCGGACGCGTCCCCGGCCCGGCCCGGACGCGTCCCTGCGGACGCGTCTCCGGTGCGGTTCGGACGCGCCCCCTCAGATGCGTCCCCGGCACAGCTCCAGCATCGTCATCGCGAGTGCCGTGCCCGGCTTGCCGAGCGCGTCCCTGTAGTGGCCGAGCACCTCCATCTCGCGGGCCAGGTTCACCCGCCGGCCACCGGAGGAGATCCGCGCCTCCTGGATGACGGCCGAGACGGCCATCCGTTCCTGGATGAGGCCGATGATCCGGTCGTCGAGCGCGTCGATGCGCTCGCGCGAGTCGCCGATCAGCGCCGCCGCCTCGTCGGTGCGGGCGCCGGTCTTCTCGGTGGTGGCGGTGTGCGTCGTCATGGCAGGGCTCCTGTGTCGGGTCGGACGCCCTGGAGCGACATGGCCCGGAGCCAAGCAGAACGCCCCGGGCCTTGTCGGCCCGGGGCGCCTGGGAAGTCGCTTGTCAGTTGCTCAAGCAGCACGACCATGGCAGCCGGTGGGCCGGTTGCCATAGGTAAAGACGAAGGTCGTGTGCGTGCGCATGGCGACAGTATGGACCCCGGCCCGGTCCCGGGGCCACACCGGGTTCGGATGGTGAGACGAAAAGTCCGACCGGCGCGCCGGTAGAATCGACAAATAGCACCCCTTTCGAGGGACCCCCTCCTACCGCCGGAAGGCCGCCGTAGTGTCATCAGCGACCCCCGCTGCCGCGCCCGACGTCACCAACCCGGACGTAGTCCTCGTTGTCGACTTCGGCGCCCAGTACGCCCAGCTCATCGCCCGTCGTGTCCGTGAGGCCCGGGTCTACAGCGAGATCGTCCCGTCCACCATGCCGGTGGCCGAGATGCTGGCCAGGAACCCGAAGGCGATCATCCTCTCCGGTGGCCCGTCCTCCGTGTACGCGGAGAACGCCCCCCGCCTCGACCGCGCGCTCTTCGAGGCGGGCGTCCCCGTCTTCGGCATGTGCTACGGCTTCCAGCTCATGGCGACGACCCTCGGCGGCACCGTCGACAACACCGGCGCCCGCGAGTACGGCCGCACCCCGCTGCACGTCTCCAAGGCCGGCTCCACCCTCTTCGAGGGCACCCCGGTCGAGCAGTCGGTGTGGATGTCGCACGGCGACGCCTGCTCCGCCGCCCCCGAGGGCTTCACCGTCACCGCCTCCACGGACGTCGTGCCGGTCGCCGCCTTCGAGAACGACGAGAAGAAGCTGTACGGCGTCCAGTACCACCCCGAGGTGCTGCACTCCACGCACGGCCAGCAGATCCTGGAGCACTTCCTCTACCGGGGCGCCGGCATCGAGCCGAGCTGGACCACCGGCAA
The DNA here is from genome assembly GCF_044756005.1 of Streptomyces sp. NPDC092045. Classification (NCBI taxonomy): domain Bacteria; kingdom Bacillati; phylum Actinomycetota; class Actinomycetes; order Kitasatosporales; family Streptomycetaceae; genus Streptomyces; species Streptomyces sp. NPDC092045. The sequence goes on from NZ_JBIVSC010000001.1 coordinate 138,599, forward strand.
CGTGATCGAGGAGCAGGTCGCGGCCATCCGCGCCCAGGTCGGCGACAAGCGCGCCGTCTGCGGCCTCTCCGGCGGCGTCGACTCCGCCGTGGCCGCCGCGCTCGTGCAGAGGGCCATCGGCTCGCAGCTCACCTGCGTGTACGTCGACCACGGCCTCATGCGCAAGGGCGAGACCGAGCAGGTCGAGAAGGACTTCGTCGCCTCCACCGGCGTCAACCTCAAGGTCGTCGACGCGAAGGAGCGGTTCCTCACCGCCCTCGCCGGCGTCTCCGACCCGGAGACCAAGCGGAAGATCATCGGCCGCGAGTTCATCCGCGTCTTCGAGCAGGCGCAGCTGGAGATCCTCCAGGAGGAGGGCCCCGAGGTCGCGTTCCTCGTCCAGGGCACGCTCTACCCGGACATCGTCGAGTCCGGCGGCGGCACCGGCACCGCCAACATCAAGTCCCACCACAACGTCGGCGGCCTGCCCGACGACATCGAGTTCGAGCTCGTCGAGCCGCTGCGCCAGCTCTTCAAGGACGAGGTCCGCATGGTCGGACAGGAGCTCGGCCTGCCCGAGGAGATCGTCCAGCGCCAGCCCTTCCCCGGCCCCGGCCTCGGCATCCGCATCGTCGGCGAGGTCACCGAGGAGCGCCTGGACCTGCTGCGCGAGGCCGACGCCATCGCCCGCGAGGAGCTGACCGCCGCCGGTCTCGACCGCGACATCTGGCAGTGCCCGGTCGTCCTGCTCGCCGACGTGCGCTCCGTGGGCGTCCAGGGCGACGGCCGCACCTACGGCCACCCGATCGTGCTGCGTCCCGTCTCCTCCGAGGACGCCATGACGGCCGACTGGTCGCGCCTGCCCTACGAGGTGCTCGCCAAGATCTCGACCCGCATCACCAACGAGGTCGCCGACGTCAACCGCGTCGTCCTCGACGTCACCAGCAAGCCGCCGGGCACCATCGAGTGGGAGTGACCGCTCCCCCGTGCGCGTGAGGAGGCCGCCGCCCCGGACGACCGGGCCGGCGGCTTCGTCGTTCCCGCCGCCGCCGCCGCCGCCGCCACCGCCACCGCCGTCTGCGGGTGCCCCGACGTCCGACCGCGCCGTCGCGTGATCGGCCGGGCAGGACCCGAACTCCTGTCGTCACACCATCGCTTCACCCTTCTGTACGTCAATCCGACGACGCGACAATCACCCCTGAGCGTGATGCGCACGGCACTCCCGGGCCCCTCCGGTACGGCACAATTCCGTGGAACCAGCGGCAAGTTGGCCCTCCCCGCCACACCGGAACGCGCCGGAACGCGTCGGTACGTGCCGTGGAGCGAAGGCGGAAGTGAGCACCGTGGCGGTTCAAGAGGCGAGACAGCACGGCGAGCACGCGACGGCCTGCGCCGGCTGCGCCCACTGCGGGCGGGCCGGCCACCGGCTCGCGGTCGCCGCCTTCCTCGCCCGGCGCGACGAGCTCGCCGCCGGACACGGCGTCCCCGCCGCCGTCGCCCACTCCCCGGTCGCCGCCCGCCAGTGGGTCTCCGACGAACTCGCCCAGTCCGCCCGCGCGGTCACCGCGCACGGCCGGGCGGCTGGGCCCGCCCGGCTCGACCTGGTCCGGCGCGGCGGCCTCCGCGCCGTCTGGGGCGCCGTCCTCGTCCTCCTCCTCGGCCAGGCCCTCACCGCCGTCGGGACCGGCTGGACCGCCGCCCGCACGGCCGGCCTCTGCACCGCCCTGGCCCTCGCCGCCCTCCTCAGCGCCGTCGCCCACGCCCACCGGGCACGCGGCGGCCTCCTCGCACCCCTGATCGGCGAGGACAACCGGCTCTCCACCACCCGCGCCGTCGCCGCCGCCTGGCTCCTGCTCCTCTCCTTCTCCCTCCTCTTCCTGACCGCCCGATTCCTGCTCCTCGGACCACCGGCGGACACCGGGACCGAACTCGGGACCGGGACCGGGATCGGGACCGGGGCCAGGGCTGGAGCCGAGTCCGGGGCTGCGGTCACGGTCCCGACCGCCTTCGGTCTGCCCGGGGCCGCCGGCCTGCTCACCGCCCTGGCCCTGGTGGCGGCCGTCACCGTCACCGCCCGCCTCGTCGTCACCGCCGGGATCGCGGCGGGCCGCCTCCAGAAGGTGCGCGCCGACCGCCCGCGCGCCGCCGACCTGCTCTGCGACGACAGCGGCCGGGCCTGCCTCGCCGACGTCCAGTACCTCCTGGTCTCCGGCGCCGTCCTCCTTCTCGCGGCCGTCGGCCTCACCCACGACCCCGCCCGCCTCCCCGAGGTCCCCTGGACCCTCGTGCTCCTCCTCGGTCTCTCGGCCGCCTGGCACCTCGCCGCGAAGCGCGCCGAGGGCGTCCGCCCCACGATCCACTCCGTGGTCCGGTCCCGGGATGCGGGCGACCTCGACGCCCCGATCCGCACGGGCGACGACATCGAGATCCGCGGCCGCGGCTTCGTCCCGCCGGGCGCGGACGCCCCCGACCCGCTGACCCGCCTCGTCGTCCGCATCGGCCCCGTCCACGCCCACGTCCCCCTGGTCCCGGTCCCGGGCGGCTTCGCCAACCCCACCGACACCTCCCTGACCGTTCCCCTCCCGGCGGACGTGGAGCCGGGCCGGGCGGAGGTCTCGGTCGTGACGGCGGCGGGCGTGGAGACCAACCGGGTCACGATCGACGTCGTGGACTGACCGTCCGGCCCCTTTCCCGTGTCCCCGGGCCGTCGCTCGGAGGAGAATCGTTCCGCGAGCAGCCGCACGGGGCGTGAGAGGTGACCGACGATGACGGGACAGACGGACCGGACGGATCAGGGGGACGACAGGACGCCGGGCAGGCCCGGCGGCGACGGCGCCCCCGGCGGCGGTGGCGGTGGCTTCGGCGACGGTGGTTTCGGCCGTGGTGACGGTGGTCCCGGCCGTGACGACGGCTTCGACCGTGGTGACGCTGGTCCCGGCAGCGGTGGCAGCCCCGGCCATGGCTTCGGTCGTGGTGATGACGGCCCCGGCCATGGTCGTGGTGACGGCTTCGGTCGTGGGCACGGTGGTTCCGGCGGCGAGGCCGACGGAACCGGTGCCTGGAAGGCCCTCGCCTCCCGCTACGCCCTCCTTCCCCTGCGGATCTTCCTCGGGATCACGTTCGTCTACGCCGGGCTCGACAAGCTCACCGACTCCGCCTTCTTCGCCGACACCGGCAGCGGGTCCATCGGGGAGACGATGCGCGGCGTCCGGGACGTCTCCGCCATCCCCGCCCTCGTCGACCTCGCCCTCAAGAATCCCGCCGGCTTCGGGTACGCCATCGCCTTCGGAGAACTCGCCGTCGGACTCGGGACCCTCTTCGGCCTCTTCGCCCGGGTGGCGGCGCTCGGGGGAGCGCTGATCTCGCTGAGCCTCTGGCTGACCGTGAGCTGGCAGGTGTCGCCGTACTACCTCGGCAACGACCTCGTCTATCTGATGTCCTGGCTGCCGCTGCTGCTCGCCGGGGCCTCGGTGCTCTCGCTGGACCGGCTCCTCGCCGAACGGCGCCGTATTCGATAGGAGACCCAGGTCGCGACGGCGGCCGTGCCCAGGCCGCCGCAGAGGACGGGGACCACCGCGTACCAGGCGGTCGTCCAGGCCCCGGCCGCGTCGCCCGCGTACAGGGCCGCCACGGCGAGGGCGGTGAGGCCGACGACCAGCCGGCCGGGGCGGAACTCATGAAGCAGCACGGATGACCTCCACCTGTCCGAGCGCGACCTCCAGGGAGAGGTCCAGGGTGCCCGCCGGGACGGTACCGGCCGGCGGTGCGAGCGTATGGGTCTCCCTGCGGTCCGGCGCGATGTCGATGTCGCCGGGTGGCTGCCCCGGCAGCCGCAGGTCGCCCAGCGACACCTTGGCGTCCAGCTTCACGACCGCGTCCTTCGGGACGATCACTTCGAGCTGTCCGGCGCCCACCTCGGCACGGGTGGTGACGGTCGTGCCGGCGGGGAGCGGGAGGCGCGACAGATCGAGCGTGCCGACCCCGCTGCCCAGCTCGTAGTGCGGCTGCACGGCGGCGACCGACGCGGGCGCCCAGGTCTCGCGGACCCAGTCCGTGGTGATCCGGTCGGGCAGTGCCGTGGTCAGGGCGAGCACGCCCGCCGTGAGCACGGTCATGAAGACCGTGCCGAACCCGGTCCGCCCGAGAAAACTGCTGACGACCAGTCCCAGGCCGAACACCGCGAGGGCGGCGGTCAGACCGATCTGCAGACTGGTGCCGAGCGGCTCGGTCTCCCAGGTCAGGCTCGTGCCGAGGCCGGCCGCCACCATCGCGAACAGGGAGACGAGGCCGCTGATGGAGAGTGGGCTCTTCCGGACGGAGGGCGTCGGACGGCCGGGCGCCGGGGCCGGGGAGCCCCACTGGCTGCCGGGCTTCGGCACCTCGCCGTTGACCTTGCCCTCCTCGTCCAGCACGCCGTGCGGACCCCACAGGTAGCCGACGGCCACCCTGCCCGTCGAGCCGTCCTTGACGATCGGGTCCTTCCACCAGGAGGTGTACACGATCAGCGGCGGGGCCTTCGTCTCGGGCGGGGCCTCGGCGACCGCGAGCGCCGCCGCCGTGTCCGTCCTCCCCTCGGTCTCGACCGCGCCCGTCTGTCTCCGCCGCGACCAGACCGCCGCCCCGCACGCCAAGAACGCCACCAGCAGCGAGGAGCCCAGCATCGATCCGCTGCGCAGCATCGACAGGAAGACCCCGCAACCGATCAGCGCCATCAGCAGGGCCGCGAGGGAGGAGCCGGAGACACGGCCGGTCAGCAGCCTGCGCCCTTCGTTGTCCTCCTCGCCCGCGAGCGGGATCAACAGCCACGCGAAGCCGTAGAAGATCAGCCCGAAGCCGCCCGTCACCGCCAGCACGCCGATCACGACGCGGAAGACCACCGGGTCGAGGTCGAAGTACCGGCCGAGACCGCCGCAGACACCGCCCACGACCTTGCTTCCGCGCGAGCGCCGCAGGGGCGCGGCGGAAGCGGCCTCCGCCGGCGGCGGGGCCTCGTGCTGCGAAGGCATCGAACTCGTCATGCCTCCATGGTGACGGCCCGTGACGCCGTACGGCACCGGGGGCGACCCTGGCCCGACCCTGATATTCGGAAGGCCCTCCTCCCCGAGTCCGTACCGGGGAAGATCTCAGGGCCGACCCTGATGCCCCGGGCAGGTCGGACGTGTGACGATCGGTCCATGTCCGCATCCGCTCGTGTCACCGAGACCGACGAACCGCCCCTGCGCAGGCTCTATCGAAGCGCCGACGGGCGGTGGCTCGGCGGTGTCGCACGCGGTCTCGCGGGACACCTCGGGCTGCCGGTCGTCTGGGTGCGCACGGCGTTCGCGGTCCTCGCCATGGCGGACGGCCTCGGCGCCGTGCTCTACGCGGCCTTCTGGATCGTCGTCCCGCTCGGCGTCGGCGGGCGGACCGCCCCGCGCCCGGTCTTCGAGACCACTCCGGACGGGCGCCGCAAGCTGCGCAAGCCCGAGCGCGGCCAGGTCTTCGCCCTCGCCGCGCTCGCCGTGAGCCTCGCGGTCGTCGCGGGGAACGCCAGCTTCGACGGCGAGACGGGACGCTACGTCTGGCCCGTCATCCTCACCGGCATCGGCGTCGCCGTCTTCTGGCGCCAGGCGGACAACGCCCGCCGGGCCAGCTGGACCGAACCCGGCCGGCACCGGCGCGCGTTCCAGCTCGCCCGGGGCCTCGTCGGCGTCGCCCTGGTCGGCACGGGACTCGCGGTCTTCGTGGTGGTCCGCGGCTCCGTCGCCCAGCTCGGCACGGCCCTCACCGCCGCCGTCGCCGTCCTCACCGGCATAGCCCTGCTCGCCGGCCCCTGGCTGGTCCGCATGTCGCAGGACCTCACGGAGGAGCGGACCATGCGCATCCGCGCCCAGGAGCGCGCCGAGGTCGCGGCCCACGTCCACGACTCGGTGCTGCACACCCTCACCCTGATCCAGCGCAACGCCGACGACCCGGGCGAGGTGCGCCGGCTCGCCCGAGCCCAGGAGCGGGAGCTGCGGAACTGGCTCTACAAGCCGGAGGGCACCGGCAGGGACGAGGAGCCCGAGACCCTCGCGGAGGCGGTCAAGAGGGCGGCGGCCGAGGTCGAGGACAAGCACGGCGTCCCGCTGGAGGTCGTCGTCGTCGGCGACTGCCCCCTCGACGAGGGACTGGTCGCACAGATACAGGCCGCGCGCGAGGCGATGGTCAACGCCGCCAAGTACGGTGGCGAGGGAGGGGCGGTGCAGGTGTTCGCGGAGGTGGACGGCCGCACGGTCTTCGTCTCGGTGCGGGACCGGGGGCCGGGCTTCGACCTGGACGACGTGCCGGAGGACCGGATGGGCGTACGAGAATCGATCATCGGCCGGATGCAGCGCAACGGCGGTACGGCCCGGCTGCGGTCACCGCAGGGCGGCGGCACCGAAGTGGAGCTCGAGATGGAGAGGGCGGACGGATGAGCGACGAGACCGGGGCAGCGACCGGGAGCGGGGCGGACGTGGACGCGGGGGCGGCGCCGGGCGCCGGGCGCCGGGTGCGGGTGGTGCTCGTCGACGACCACCGCATGTTCCGCACCGGGGTACAGGCCGAGATCGGCCGGACCGAGGTCACCGGCGTCGAGGTGGTCGGCGAGGCCGCCGACGTCGACCAGGCGGTCACGGTCATCACCGCGACCCGCCCCGAGGTCGTCCTGCTCGACGTGCACCTTCCGGGCGGCGGCGGGGTCGAGGTGCTGCGGCGCTGCGCGAGCCTGCTCGGCGCGCCCGAGGACCCGGTCCGCTTCCTGGCCCTTTCGGTGTCGGACGCGGCCGAGGACGTGATCGGGGTGATCCGGGGCGGCGCCCGCGGTTACGTCACCAAGACGATCACCGGCACCGACCTGGTCGACTCGATCTTCCGGGTCCAGGAGGGGGACGCCGTCTTCTCCCCCCGGCTCGCCGGCTTCGTCCTGGACGCCTTCGCCTCGACGGACGCGCCCCCGGTGGACGAGGACCTGGACCGGCTCACCCAGCGGGAGCGGGAGGTGCTGCGGCTGATCGCCCGAGGCTACGCGTACAAGGAGATCGCCAAGCAGCTCTACATCTCGGTGAAGACGGTCGAGTCGCACGTCTCGGCGGTCCTGCGGAAGCTCCAGCTCTCCAACCGCCACGAGCTGACCCGCTGGGCCACCGCCCGCCGCCTGGTCTGACCCCCGGCCCGGCCCGGGCTGCGGTCCATGCCGACGCGCCCGCCCCCGGTCCCCGGCCCCGGCTCACGACCCGTGGCCCGTGGCCCCGTCCCCGATCCCCGGCTCACGGCCCGTGGCCCCCGTGTCGCAACAGGGCTCCGCGTCGGAGCCGGGCCCCACACAGGAGCCGGACCTCGCACAGGGGCCGGACCTCGCACAGGCACCGGACCTCGCACAGAGATCGGACCTCGTCCAGGGACCCGACCTCGCCCAGGGACCGGGCTCCGCGCAGAGGCCGGGTCCCGTCAGCTCACGCGGGTGGCTCCGGCGAAGGGCATCTCGTCGATCGGTGCGACCCGGATCGGGGCGCCCGGGCGGGGGGCGTGGATCATCCGGTCGTCGCCGATGTAGAGCCCGACGTGGCTGATCCCGGAGTAGAAGAAGACCAGGTCGCCGGGGGCGAGCTGGGAGCGGGGGACCCGCTTGCCGGCGTTGATCTGGGTGTACGTGGTGCGGGGCAGGGAGACGCCGGCCGCGCGCCAGGCCGCCTGGGTGAGGCCCGAGCAGTCGTACCCGGACGGGCCCGTCGCCCCCCACACGTACGGCTTGCCGAGCTGGGCGCGGGCGAAGGAGATGGCCTGTGCGGCCCGGGAGTTGGGGGCGCCCACCGGTCCGCGCGCGCTGCCGGAGGAGCGGTCGGCCCGTGCGGGGGCCGAGGTGCCGGCCGGGTCGGTTCCGGCCGCCCGCGCCGAGGGGGCGGGGGCGTTCCGGGCGGCGGTGGCGGCCTCGTACCGGGCCCGTTCCTCGGCGGTCAGCCGGGCGAGCAGGGTCCTGGCCGCCTCCAGCTTGCCGAGGACGGCCGTCTTCTGGCGCCGCAGTTCGGCCTCGTGCCCGCGCAGGACGGCCAGCCGGTCGGCCGATTCGCCGCGCAGCTGCCCGATCGCGCCGAGTTCGCGCCGTACGGTCCGGATCGCGGCGGCCTGCCGGTCGCCGGCCTTCTCGGCGAACGCGGCCCGTGCCAGGTACTGGTCCGGGTCGGAGGTGAGGGCGAGCCGCAGCGCCGGGTCGAGTCCTCCGGAGCGGTACTGGGCGGCGGCCACGGCCCCGAGGGCGTCCCGCGCGTCGTTGAGGCGCTGGGTCCTGCGGGCGGCCTCGTCGCGCAGCCGGTCGAAGGCGGTGCGCGCCGCGTCCGCCTTCTCCTTCGCCCCGTTGTACCGCTCGGTCGCGACCCCGGCCTCCTCGTACAGCCGGTCGACCTGCGCCCTGACCTGGGCGGTGGTGGGCCGGGGGTCCGCGTGTCCGGATCCTTCGAAGAGCGTCGCCGTCGCCGCCGAGGCGAGGGCGAGGGTGGCGGCGGTGCGGACCGCCTGGCCGCCGAGGAGGGACGGGGTGGACTTTCGGTGCGATGCCACGAGGGCGGTTCACATCCTCTTCCCTGGGGGACGGTGTGCGCCGGGCCGGCGGCGGTCCGCACAGGGGGACGGGCCGCCGCCGGTTTTCTCGGCGGGGGTGACCGACGACCGCCGACCTGCCGGCGGTGGTGGGGAGCCGGTCACCTGGTGGAGGACGCTAGGCCCGGGGTCACGCCCGGACGACGGAATGACCGCTATTGGCGTCAGTTGACGGTTGAGGCACCGAACTCTTTCGCCGGGTGACGGGGTGCGGCCCTTCCGGCAGGCGTACGAACGTATCGGTGTGCCGGTGTGCCGATGTGCCGACGTACGGAGGGAGGGGCCGCGCGGGTGTGTCGCTGTATCGCGGTATCGCGGTACCGCCGTACCGAGGCATCGGCGCACGGGCATGTCGACGTACGGAAGCGCGGGTGGTCGAAGGGGCGGGACCCGCCCGGAAGGAGGGCGCGGAGGCCCGGTTAGGCTCCGCCCCATGGACGTACTCATCAATGTCTTCGTCGCCCTGCACGTCATCGGCATCGCCTCCCTCCTCGGCGGCTTCCTCACCCAGATGAAGGCGATGGGCGCCGGTACGGCCCGCTTCAGCCCCGCGATGCTGCACGGCGCGCTGACCATGCTGGTCACGGGCGTCGCGCTCGTCGGCCTGAACCAGGCCGACGACCAGACCGTGAACAACCTCAAGATCGGCATCAAGCTGGCGATCCTCGTCGTGATCCTCGGCCTCGTCTACGTCAAGCGGGACGACGAGAAGGTCGACAAGGGCCTCTTCGCCGCCGTCGGCGGCCTGACCACGGCGAACATCTTCATCGCGACCCTCTGGAACTGAGTCCCCGGACCGGTGCGCGGCCCCGGGTGTGACCCGTTCCGCAGTCCGGGGCACAGGTCGGCTCCCGAAGGCGGACCCGGATGTCGGCGGGGCGTCCTAGACTCGTGAGGCGATGAGCAGCCTCTTTGACGACAGCTTCCTGGCCGGTCTCCAGAACCACTCCTCGGAGGAGCCCCCGCCCCAGCCCGAGGACGACGAGCACGGCTCCCCGGTGCCGGAGGAGGTCCCGCACGACCTCTTCGGGGAGCACTTCGACGCGCCCCCGCCCCGGGACGCGTACTACCGCGACGGCGCCCCGCGCCCCGTCGTGGACCCCGCCGCGCTCCTGGACGGGCTGAACGAGCAGCAGCGCGCCGCCGTCGTGCACACCGGCACCCCGCTGCTCATCGTCGCCGGCGCCGGCTCCGGCAAGACCCGGGTGCTCACCCACCGCATCGCCCACCTCCTGGGCACGCGGCACGTCCACCCCGGCCAGATACTGGCGATCACCTTCACCAACAAGGCCGCCGGCGAGATGAAGGAGCGCGTCGAGCAGCTCGTCGGCCCGCGCGCCAACGCCATGTGGGTCATGACCTTCCACAGCGCGTGCGTCCGGATCCTGCGCCGCGAGTCGAAAAGGCTCGGCTTCACCTCCTCCTTCTCGATCTACGACGCCGCCGACTCCAAGCGCCTGATGGCCCTGGTCTGCCGCGACCTGGACCTCGACCCGAAGAAGTTCCCGCCGAAGTCGTTCAGCGCCAAGATCTCGAACCTCAAGAACGAGCTGATCGACGAGGAGAGCTTCGCCGACCAGGCGCAGGACGGATTCGAGAAGACGCTCGCCGAGGCGTACCGGATGTACCAGGCCCGGCTGCGCGAGGCCAACGCCCTGGACTTCGACGACATCATCATGACGACGGTCCACCTGCTCCAGGCGTTCCCCGACGTCGCCGAGCACTACCGCCGCCGCTTCCGCCACGTCCTCGTCGACGAGTACCAGGACACCAACCACGCCCAGTACACCCTGGTGCGCGAGCTGGTCGGCACCGGCTACGAGGACCTCGGCCCGGCCGAGCTGTGCGTGGTGGGCGACGCCGACCAGTCGATCTACGCCTTCCGGGGCGCCACCATCCGCAACATCCTCCAGTTCGAGGAGGACTACCCGGACGCGACCACGATCCTCCTGGAGCAGAACTACCGCTCCACGCAGACGATCCTCTCGGCCGCCAACGCCGTCATCGAGCGCAACGAGTCCCGCCGCCCCAAGAACCTGTGGACCAACGCGGGCGAGGGCGCGCGGATCACCGGCTACGTCGCGGACACCGAGCACGACGAGGCGCAGTTCGTCGCCGACGAGATCGACCGGCTCACGGACGCGGGCGAGGCCAAGGCAGGGGACGTCGCCGTCTTCTACCGGACCAACGCCCAGTCCCGCGTCTTCGAGGAGATCTTCATCCGCGTCGGCCTGCCGTACAAGGTCGTCGGCGGCGTGCGCTTCTACGAGCGCAAGGAGGTCCGGGACGTCCTCGCGTACCTGCGCGTCCTCGCCAATCCCGAGGACAACGTCCCGCTGCGCCGCATCCTCAACGTCCCCAAGCGGGGCATCGGCGAGCGCGCCGAGGCGATGATCGACGCCCTCTCGCTCCGCGAGCGGATCACCTTCCCGCAGGCCCTCAAGCGGGTCGACGAGGCGTACGGCATGGCCGCGCGCTCCGCGAACGCCGTCAAGCGCTTCAACGCGCTCATGGACGAGCTGCGCACCGTCGTCGAGTCCGGCGCCGGACCCGCCGTCGTCCTGGAGGCCGTCCTGGAGCGGACCGGCTACCTGGCCGAGCTCCAGGCCTCGACCGATCCGCAGGACGAGACCCGGATCGAGAACCTCCAGGAACTCGCCGCCGTCGCCCTGGAGTTCGAGCAGGAGCGGGGCGAGGAGCCCGCGACCCTCGCCGAGTTCCTGGAGCAGGTCGCCCTGGTCGCCGACTCGGACCAGATCCCCGACGAGGACGAGGAGGGCCGGGGCGTCATCACCCTCATGACGCTGCACACCGCCAAGGGCCTCGAATTCCCGGTGGTGTTCCTGACGGGCATGGAGGACGGCGTCTTCCCGCACATGCGCGCCCTCGGCCAGACGAAGGAGCTGGAGGAGGAGCGGCGCCTCGCGTACGTGGGCATCACGCGCGCGCGTGAGCGGCTCTACCTCACCCGCTCGGCGATGCGCAGCGCCTGGGGCCAGCCCTCGTACAACCCGGCCTCGCGCTTCCTGGAGGAGATCCCGCCCACGCACCTGGAGTGGAAGCGGACCGGTCCGATGGCGAAGCCCGCCGGGCCGACCTCGGGCATCACCTCCTCGCTCTCCTCCTCCCGCGCGCGCTCCGGCCCCTCGGGCTTCGCCACGCGGCGGGCCGGCGAGAAGCCGGTGATCTCGCTCCAGGTGGGCGACCGGGTCACGCACGACCAGTTCGGCCTCGGCACGGTCACGGCGGTGACCGGCACGGGCGCCGACGCCCAGGCGACGATCGACTTCGGCGACGACAAGCCGAAGCGGCTGCTGCTGCGGTACGCGCCGGTCGAGAAGCTGTAGCGGGCGCGCGGGTACGTACGCGGGCACGCGGGCACGCGGGCACGGAAGAGGGCCCCGACTCCGGTCGGGGCCCTCTTCCACGTGCCGGTGGAGCGATCAGCCCGTCGGGTCCAGGCCGTGGCTGCGCAGCCACGCCAGCGGGTCGATCGCGTAGCCGCCGCCCGGCCGGACCTCGAAGTGGAGGTGCGGGCCGGTGGAGTTGCCGGAGTCGCCCGAGTACGCGATGACCTCGCCGGCCTTCACGGAACCGGAGCGGATCTTGGCGCTGCTGAGGTGGCAGTACCAGGTCTCGGTGCCGTCCGGGGCGGTCACGATCACCATGTTGCCGTAGGCGCTGTTGAGCTGGGTGCGGACGGTGCCGTCCGTCGCGGCCATCACGGGCGTGCCGCTGAACACGGGGAAGTCGATGCCGGTGTGCACGGACATCCAGTTGACGCCCGACTGGCCGAAGCGCGCGCTGAGCCGGTGGAGCTTCACCGGCAGCGCGAACTTGGGGCGCATCGCCTCCTTGCGGATCGCCTCCTCCTCGCGCTTCTTCTTCTCGGCCTCCTGGCGGACCTTGAGGTCGATGCGCTCCTGGGCGCGGCTGGCGCGGCTGCCGAAGTCGCGGGCGTCGGTGGCGAGGGCGTCGAGCTGGGTGTTGAAGGCGTTGTTCGCGGCGACCGGCTTCACGGCGTCCGGGGCGGCGGCGAGCGCGGTCGTGTCGCCCTTCTTCTCGACCCCGGCGCCGGGGAGCCCGCCGACGGACGCGGCGGCGATGCCGGCGACCCCCATGACGCAGGCGGAGGGGACGGCGACGGTCAGCAGCGCGGACCGCTTGGCGGGAGTGCGGCGCCGGCCGCGACCGCCGCCGGAGGAACGGCGTGCGGGGCGGCCGGCGGAGGGAGCGTCGGTGCGGACCTCGACGGCGGGCTCGTCGCGGGGGCCGTCGTCGTACGGTTCCTCGTCGGCGCCGTGTTCAGCGGCCTCGTAGGAGGTCGCGGCGGACTCGAAGTCCTCGGCGTCTCCGGGCGTTTCGGCGCCCTCGGAGTCCTCGGCGCCGACGGTCGCCGCCTCGGGGGCGTAGTCGAAGGAGAACTCGGCGGTGTGTTCGGGGAGTTGCTCGGACTGCGGGGTGTACTGGTGGGGGACGACCGGCTCGGACTCCGGAGCGGCCTGGTTCCACGCGGTCGCGTCGTAGGCGCCGGTCTCGGTCGCGAAGGCCGGGGCGGCCCACTGGCCGGTGGTGTCGTAGGCCTCGTAGCCGTACGTGCCCTGGGCGGCGTACGCGCCGGAGTGGGCGGTCTCGTACGGGTCGGCGTGCCGGGCCTCGGTCCAGGCGGAGGCGTCCCACTGACCGGTCGTGTCGTAGGGGTCGCCCGCCCCGTACGGGACCGTCGTGTCGTACGGGACCGTCGTGTCGTACTGCGCCGCGCCGGTCTCGTAGGAGTCGGTCGTCGGGTAGGAGCCGGTCGCCCCGTAGGAAGCGGCTGTCCCGTAGGAGCCGCCGTCCTCGTGGACGGGCGTCCCGTGGGCGGGGGTTCCGACGTTCCACTGCCCCGTGGTGTCCCACTGGCCGGTCGCGTCGTACTGCCCGGTGGCGCCGGGGGTTCCGGCGGTGCCGTACTGACCGAGGTCCCACTGGCCGCTCTGGTCGGCCTGGCCGCCGGGGTACGTGCCGAACAGCGGGTCTGCGGCGAAACTGCCAGTGGTGTGGGCGTCGTCTCCGACGTACCCGGCGTGGGGGTGCTGGTCGTTCACCAACGTCTCTCTCGCCTCGGCAGCAGGACCAGTCCGGGGCGGGCCCGACGAGGGGTGTCCCGGGGGTAAGCAGTGGCGCGACTGTACCCGGCGGTATGCGCGGCGGACAATCTTCGTCGGGGTTTGCAGCCGTAGGAAACGGGCAATCGGTTGCGTTTCACCAGCTCGCGGAGACACCTTTGGCCTTGTGTTCGAGAGGCGTTCGAACAGGGGTGTCGCGTGGTCGGACGGCCCGCGTGTTGACGGCGGTGATGTCGTGTGACCGGACGATCGCGGGGCGTCGACGAAGCCGGCGGGCGTCCGTCAGGCGACGGAGGAAGCGCCCGGTTCCTCTGCCCGTCCGCCCGGGATCCCGGGCGCGTCGGCGTCGAGCGCCTCGCGGACCCCGGTGGCCACCGTCGGGTGCACGGGCAGCGCGAGATGGCCGATCCCGCTGACCCGCACGTTGTGCACCACCAGGTCCGGGTGGTCGAGGCGGGCGGTCTCCACCGGCACCATCACCTGGTCGAGGTCGCTCCAGAAGCTCACGAACCTGGTCCGGCAGCCGGGCGCGGGTCCGGCCAGCTCCCGCAGCACCTCGGAACCGGGCCGCATCTGCCGTACCAGCGGATGCGCGGCGGCGAGCCGGGCCATGGTCGTGCCCGCGTGCGGGGTGCCGAGCGTGACCAGGGTCCGCACCCGCGCGTCACCCCCGAGGCACTGCACGTAATAACGCGCGATCAGCCCGCCGAGGCTGTGCCCGACGACGTCGACCTCGGCGTGTCCCGTACGGGCGCGGATCTCGTCCACCCGGCGGCCGAGCAGCTCGGCGGCGGCCCGCAGGTCGCACGTGAGCGGGGAGTAGTTGAGCGACTCGATCCCGTCACGGCCGTGCCGGGCGAGGGAGCGGCGCAGCAGGACGAAGACGGAGCGGTTGTCCACGAAGCCGTGCAGGAGCAGGACGGGGCGCCTGCCCCGGGCGGGTCCCTCCGGCGGGGCGTCGGGCGGCGCGGGAGAGAGGCGCTCGGCCACGATCCCGGTGGGGTAGAGGACGAGATGGCCGGTGAGGATCGCCAGCTCGAGCGCGGTGGCCTTCATCAGGGCGGTGACCTTGCCGAACTCCATGGCCGGCCTCCCGAACGGCATGCGGGGCCGGACGGCCTGGCCGGTGCGCCGTGCCCCGCGCCGCACGGACGGCGGCACGGAGGCGCGGCGACCTCGTCGCGGCTCCCTTCGCGCCGGTCCCGCTGCGGCTGGCGGGCCCAGGAGGAGGGCCCCGAAGCGGGGACGGCGCGGAGCGAATGTCCCACGTGTGATTTCCCCCTCGCTCGCTGCCGCGAAACGGCCGCTTGCGGGATGCTGGGGATAACGTTCGTTCACCTCCCCGGCAAAGAAGCGCGGGGGTCGCATGTGGAGGCAGTGATGGGTGTGACCGGTCCGATCCGCGTGGTGGTCGCCAAGCCGGGTCTCGACGGCCACGATCGCGGGGCCAAGGTGATCGCGCGAGCGCTCCGGGACGCCGGCATGGAGGTCATCTACACCGGACTCCACCAGACGCCCGAGCAGATCGTCGACACGGCGATCCAGGAGGACGCCGACGCGATCGGCCTCTCGATCCTCTCGGGCGCGCACAACACGCTCTTCGTGAAGGTCCTGGAGCTCCTCAAGGACCGCGACGCGGAGGACATCAAGGTCTTCGGCGGCGGCATCATTCCGGAGGCGGACATCGCGCCGCTGAAGGAGAAGGGCGTGGCGGAGATCTTCACGCCGGGCGCGACGACGGCGTCCATCGTCGACTGGGTGAACGCGAACGTCCGCGTGGCCGCGTAGCGCGGGCCGCGCGGCGCTTCACCCCCCACCGTCCGGGGCCCTCCTCCGGGAGGGCCCTTCGCCGTCCGCGCGCCCTCGGGAGGGCGGTACGAGCTCGGCGCGGATCGACGCGCGCAGGCGGAGCGTGGAGACCAGGCGCTGGAAGGCCTCCGACCAGTAGCCGCCCGCGCCGGGGACGACGTCCCCCGCCTCGTCCGGACGGGCCGTCAGGGGTTCGAGGCGCCGGGCCGCCTCCGGGGCGAGGCAGCGCTCCGCGAGCCCCATCACCCCGCTGAAGCTCCACGGGTAGCCGCCCGCCTCCCGCGCGATGTCCAGGGCGTCGATCACCGCTTCGCCGAGCGGCTCCGCCCACGGCACGGCGCAGACCCCGAGCAGCTGGAACGCCTCCGACAGGCCGTGGGCCGCGACGAACCGGGCGACCCAGAGCGCCCGTTCCTCCGGGGACAGCATCGACAGGAGCCGGGCCCGCTCGGCGAGCGACGGGGTGCCGGGCCCCGTCGCGGGCGGGACCGCGGGCGAACCGAGCAGCGCCCGCGACCAGGCCGCGTCCCGCTGCCGCACGGCCGCCCGGCACCAGGCGGCGTGCAGCTCGTCCCGCCACCCGTCGGCGACCGGCAGGGCCACGATCTCCTCCGGACCGCGCCCCCCGAACCCGGCCGGCCAGCGGGAGAGCGGCGCGGACTCCACGATCCGGGCCAGCCACCAGGAGCGCTCGCCCCGGCCCGCCGGAGGGACCGCCACGACGCCGTCCCGCCGCATCGCCGCGTCGCACTCGTGCGGCGCCTCGACGCCGACCGTCGGCACGTCGGCCGTCCGGTCGAGGCCGACGCAGGTCAGGGCCCGGACCGCCATCCGGCCCGCGAGGGCGGAGGACGGCAGGGCGGAGAGGAGTTCGGCGGCGGTGGCGCGGACGTTCCGGCTGCGGTCGCCCAGGGCCTCCTCCAGGAACTCCTCGTCCGCGTCGGAGAGTCCGTCCCGAAGCGAGTCGAGGAACATCAGCCGGTCCTCGGCCCGCTCGGCGGCCCAGGTGGAGGCGAGGAGGGCGAGACCGGCGGCCGGATCGTCGTTCCGTACGGCGGTGAGCAGGGCGACCCGTTCGGCGAACAGGCCCTCCTCCCACAGGGTCCGCACCCCCTCCGCGTCCCGGAGCGACGGGAGGGAGCCGGCCGCGCCCGTGCCGCGGAGGGCGAACCGCCACTCCGGGTTGAGCCGGGCCAGCCACAGCCCGCGCGGTCCCGCGAACCGCAGGGCCGGGGGGCGCAGATCGGTGCGGGCCCGGGCCGCGTCGAGGAGCGCGGGCAGGGCGGCGGACGGCGCCTTGTAGCCGTGCTCCTCGGCGAGGGCCAGCCACTGGGGGAGCAACTCGGCGAGGTCGGGCGCGGTTCCGCGCCGCCCGGCGGGCGCGGGCGCGGTCCGGCCGGCGAGCAGCTGGTCGAGACGCCGCCGGGCGGCCTCGGGCAGCGGCGCGCGCGGGTCCTCGGGCGCGGGCTCCGGCGGGGGCGCCGCGGGCCCGGGGCGCAGCCCGGCCCTGCGCCGCACGGTGTGCAGCGCGGCGGCGTCGAGCAGCGCGCCCGCCGCCCCGCCGCCCGACACGCCACCGCCCTTCGCGTCGCCGTCTGCCGCGTCACCGCCCGTCACGGCGTCGCCCGCCGTGTGCGCGAGCCCGGCGGGTGTCCGTCGGTCCGTCCCGAGCAGCGCCGCGGTGACGAGCTCCTCCCAGAGCCGGTCGGAGGCGGGATCCGGAGCGGGCGTGGTCGTGGCGGTGTCCATCGGGCTCCTCCGGGCGGTCGGTGGCTGGTGGCCGGTGGCTGGTGACCGGCGGTCGATGGGTGTCGGTCGTCGGACGGTGGTGCGGTGGCTGATGGCCGGGGGCGGCTGTGGCGGGGCGGGCGCGTCCGGAGACACCGGGTCACGGGGGCATGAGGTCGCAGGGCCACGGGGTCATACGAGCGGGACCGTCTCGGCCGGGGCCTCCGGCGACCAGGCGGCGAGCGGGGTGAACCCCCGGTGTCCGCACTCGCCGAAGACGGTCACCGGAGCCCCGCCGGACAGGGCGACGAGCCGCCACAGTCCCGGCCGGGACTGGGCGTCGGGCGTCAGGGGCAGCGCCTCGCGCCCGTCCGCGTCGGCGAGCTGCCAGCCGTACTCCGCCCGCGCCGGTACGACCCCGCGCAGCGTCACGGGCCACGCGTCCAGCCACGGGTCCTCGCGCAGCGCGCTCCCGTACGCGTCGAGGGCCGCGCCGACCGGGCCGCCGGGCGGCGGGGTCACCGGGCCGGCGACCGGGGTGAAGCGCTCGCCCGGCTCCGCCCGCAGCTGCCCGGAACCGGCGTGCGGGGTCAGCTCGCCGTCGAGCACCGCGCCCACGGGAAGGGACAGCAGGGGCGCCCGGCCCGCCGCCCCGTACGAGAGCACGAGCGCCGTGCGCCCGCCGGCCGTTCCGTACAGCCAGACGCGCCGGGTGGTCAGCCGCCCGTCGCCCGTGTCGTACTGCGCGAGGACGAGCCAGTGGTCGCGAACCGGGAGCCCGGCGACCGGGGACGGGAGGCCGACCCGGGTCCGTACGGTCGTCGCGAAGGGCGCGGGCAGCCGGTCGGCGGCCAGCCAGGCCCGGTCGAGAAGGTGGATCAGCGCGCACTCCTCCAGGAGCCGCACCGGCCAGCCGGGCCCCGATCCCGGTATCGCCCCCAACTCCCGCACCCGGCCCGCGAGGCCGGGCGCCTGGGCGTCGACCATGCGGGCCGCCGTCTCCTCCCACAGGCCGTGTCCGGACTGCCCGGCCGCCGCCAGGCCGCCGCGCAGCAGGTCGGCGAGCCGCTGCTCCAACTCCCGCGCGCCCGAGGTGATCCGGGCCGCCCTCCGCTCGGCCCGGCGCCGGGCCGCCTCGGGATCGGCCACGCCCCCGGCCGCGCCTGGATCGGCCACGCGCCCGGCCGCTCCGGGACCGGCCGTGCCCCCGACCGCGTCGCCGTGCCCGCTCCCGCCCCCGTCCTTCGTGCTGCGCGAAACCCCGTCGGGAGCCGGTGCCGGCACCGGCTCGATCGTCGAACGCACCCCCATGCCCTTCATGCCCACGACGGTAGAGGGCGCCACTGACAACGCCCTTGACCAGCGATTTCGTTGTGGGGTGAGGGAATTGAGGCGAGGTCAGGAGGAGGGCGAGGGGGCGCCCGTGCGGGGTTCCCGGGGCGAACCCGGAGGATTTGACTTTACTCTCCCTTTACGATTCTCTGCGCGGGATCCACGATCGACTCCACACCCCAGGGGGACCCTCATGAAGCGCACCGCCCGTACCGTCCGCACCGCCGTCTCGGTCCTCGCCGTCACCGGTCTCGCCCTCGGCCTCGGCGCCTGTTCGGAGGCCGCCGAGAAGGCCGTCGAGCAGGCCGACAAGTCCGTGAACGAGACCTACGAGGTCACGTACGAGGTCACCGGAAGCGCGATCGAGTCCGTCGACTACCACGCCGGCGGCGGCACCGCCCTGGAGCCGAAGATCGAGTCGGAGAAGAAGCCCGCCGCCCCGTGGAAGAAGACGGTGACGCTGAAGGGGATCATGCCGCCGGCCGTCATGCCGGTCTCGCTCAGCCCCTCCGACCTCACCTGCAAGATCACCTACAACGGCAAGGTCATCAAGGAGGCCAAGGCCGAGCAGGCGATGGCCGGCGGCTGCGTCGCGGTCTCCCCGGTCGTCGGCTGATCCCCGGCGGGGGCGGGCCCCTCCACCGGCGGAGCGGACCCCTCCCACCGCCCCCGACCGGCGCCGACATCGGATTGTCAGTGCCATGGTGCACGGTGGATCGCACAGCAGGTCGAACGATCTGGAGGGGGATCCATGCCCGTGCCCGAAACCATCGCGAAGCCCGGTGACGGTGCCGAGACGGACACCGCACCGGGCCTCCCGCAGACCTCCGCCGAGGTCCTGCGGCCACACGCCGAGCACGCCTTCGCCGCCGAACTCGCGGCGCTCGCCGCGGCCGACGACCGCCCCCGGCCCGCCCGCTGGCGCCTCTCGCCCCGGGCCGTCGCCACCTACCTCCTCGGCGGCACGCTCCCCGACGGGACCGTGATCACGCCCAAGTACGTCGGCCCGCGCCGCATCGTGGAAGTCGCCGTCACCACCCTCGCCACCGACCGGGCACTGCTCCTCCTCGGCGTCCCCGGCACCGCCAAGACCTGGGTCTCCGAGCACCTGGCCGCCGCCGTCAGCGGCGACTCCACCCTCCTCGTCCAGGGCACCGCCGGCACCCCGGAGGAGGCGATCCGGTACGGCTGGAACTACGCCCGGCTCCTCGCCCACGGCCCCGACCGGGACGCCCTCGTGCCGAGCCCCGTCATGCGGGCCATGTCCCGGGGCGCGACGGCCCGCGTCGAGGAGCTCACCCGCATCCCCGCCGACGTGCAGGACACCCTCATCACGATCCTGTCCGAGAAGACCCTGCCCGTCCCCGAACTGGGCGAGGAGGTGCAGGCCGTCCCCGGCTTCAACCTCATCGCCACGGCCAACGACCGCGACCGGGGCGTCAACGAGCTCTCCGGCGCGCTGCGCCGCCGCTTCAACACGGTCGTGCTGCCGCTGCCCGCGACCCCCGAGGACGAGGTCGACATCGTCGCCCGGCGCGTCGAGCAGCTCGGACGCTCCCTGGAGCTGCCGGCCCCGCCGGACGGGGCGGCCGAGATCCGCCGGGTCGTCACCGTCTTCCGCGAACTGCGCGACGGCGTCACCACCGACGGGCGCACGAAGGTCAAGTCCCCCTCGGGGACGCTCTCCACGGCCGAGGCCATCTCCGTCGTCACGGGCGGCCTCGCCCTCGCCGCCCACTTCGGCGACGGCGTCCTGCGCCCCGCGGACGTCGCCGCCGGCCTCCTCGGCGCCGTCGTCCGCGACCCGGCCGCCGACCGGGTCGTCTGGCAGGAGTACCTGGAGACGGTCGTCCGCGAGCGGGACGGCTGGAAGGACTTCTACCGCGCCTGCCGCGAGGTGAGCGCATGAGGACGCCCGCCGCCGGGACTCCGTCGGTCTCCACGCCTCCGTCCGCCGCGTTGACGACGCCCACCGCCGCGACGTCCACCGCCGTGATGCCGCCGCCCACTGCCCTGACGACGTCCGCCCCCGGGACGTCGTCCACCACCGCCGCGACGACGTCCGCCGCCGCGACGCCCGCCGCCGCGACACCGTCCGCTCCCGCCCCTTCGTCCGCCGTCGCGGCCCCGCGTCGGGCCCTCGTCCCGGGCGCGTCCCCGGGCGGGCCCTTACTGCTCGGAGTGCGGCACCACGGGCCCGGCTCCGCGCGGGGGGTGCGGGCCGTGCTCGACGCGGAGCGGCCCGCCGCGGTGCTGATCGAGGGGCCCGCCGAGGCCGACGCGCTGGTGGAGCTCGCGGGGGACCCGGGCATGCGGCCGCCCGTCGCCCTGCTCGCCCACGCCGTGGACGACCCCGGCCGGGCCGCGTTCTGGCCGATGGCCGAGTTCTCGCCCGAGTGGGTCGCGCTCCGCTGGGCCCTGGACCGGGGCGCCGCCGTCCGGTTCGTCGACCTGCCCGCCGCCCACACCCTCGCCGCCGACCCCACCTGGGACGAGAGCGAGGAGGTCGCCGGGGACGGGGTGCGGATCGACCCCGTCGCCGAACTGGCCGCGGCCGCCGGGTACGAGGACGCCGAGCGCTGGTGGGAGGACGTCGTCGAGCTGCGCGGCGACGGCGATCCCGCCGCCCCGTTCCGGGCCCTCGCCGAGGCCATGGTCGCCCTGCGCGAGGCGTACGGGCACGGCGGCCACCCCCGCGACCTCGTCCGCGAGGCGCACATGCGGCTCCGGCTCCGCGAGGCGAGGAAGGAGTTCGGGGACTCCGTCGCCGTCGTCTGCGGCGCCTGGCACGTCCCCGCCCTCGCCCTGCGCACCACCGTCGCCGCCGACCGGGCCCTCCTCAAGGGCCTGCCCAAGGTGCGGACCGGGACGACCTGGGTCCCCTGGACCCACCGCAGGCTCGCCCGCCGCTCCGGCTACGGCGCCGGCATCGAGGCCCCCGGCTGGTACGGGCACCTCTTCACCGCCCCCGACCGGCCCGTCGAACGCTGGATGACCCGGGTCGCCGGGCTCCTCAGGGCCGAGGACCACCCCGTCTCCTCCGCCCACGTCATCGAGGCCGTCCGGCTCGCCGGGGCCCTCGCCGCCCTGCGCGGACGCCCGGCCCCCGGCCTCGACGAGACGACCGACGCCGTCCGCGCCGTCCTCTGCGAGGGCTCCGACGTGCCGCTCGCCCTCGTCCGGGACCGCCTCGTCGTCGGGGACGTCCTCGGCGAGGTGCCCGACGGCGCCCCCGCCGTCCCCCTCCAGCGCGACCTGACCCGGCGGCAGCGCTCCCTCCGCCTCAAGCCCGAGGCGGAGGAGCGCGAGCTCGCGCTCGACCTGCGCAAGGAGACGGACGGGGAGCGCAGCCGCCTGCTGCACCGGCTGCGGGTCCTCGGCGTCCCCTGGGGCGAGCCGGCCGCCGGCCGGACCGGCACCGGCACCTTCCGCGAGACCTGGCGGCTGCGCTGGGAGCCCGAGCTGCACGTCAGGGTCGCCGAGGCCGGCGTCTGGGGCACCACCGTCGGGGCCGCCGCCACCGCCCGGGCCGAGGACCGGGCCCGTACCGCCACGGCCCTCGCCGACGTCACCGCCCTCGCCGAGGACTGCCTCCTCGCCGGGCTCGCCGACGCGCTCCCCGCCGTCATGCGGGCCCTCGCGGACCGGGCCGCGCTCGACACCGACGTCGTCCACCTCGCCCGGGCCCTCCCGGCCCTCGCCCGCGCCCTGCGCTACGGCGACGTCCGGGGCACCGACACCGCCGCCCTCGGCGAGGTGGCCACCGGGCTCGCCGAGCGGATCTGCGTCGGCCTGCCGCCCGCCTGCGCCGGACTCGCCCCCGACGCCGCCGGGCCCCTGCGCGAGCGGATCGACGAGGTCCACCGGGCCCTCGGCCTGCTGCCCGACGCGGCGGGGACGCGCGAGCGCTGGACCGGCGTCCTGCACCGGCTCGCCGCGCACGACCGGGTGCCCGGCCTCCTCCGGGGCCGGGCCGCCCGGCTCCTCCTCGACGAGGGGCGCACCACCGACGCCGGAGCCGCCCTCCTCATGGGCCGCGCCCTCTCGCCCGGCGCGCCGCCGCCCGACGCCGCCGCCTGGATCGAGGGCTTCGCCGGCGCCGCCTCCGGCGGCGGACTGCTCCTCGTCCACGACGAGCGCCTCCGCGGCCTCGTCGACGCCTGGCTCGCCTCCGTACCGGCCGAGGCGTTCACCGACGTCCTGCCCCTGCTGCGCCGCACCTTCTCGGCGTACGAGCCGGGCGTGCGCCGCACCCTGGGCGAGCTGGCCGCCCGGGGCCCCGGGACCGGCGGCCCCGGCGCCTCCGCGCCCGGCGCGCCCGGCTTCGCCCCCGCCCCCGACCGGGAGCGCGCGGACGCCGTCCTGCCCCTCCTCCACCTCGTCCTCGGCACGGAGGCACCCGCATGACCCCCCTCACTCCCGCGACACCCGCGGCCCGTACGAGCGACGACCCGAGCGCGTCCGCCCCCGCGCCACCCGACGCCAACCCCTCCGCCCCCACACCCCCCACACCCCCGGCCCCCACGCCCCCCGTCTCCTCCGAGGACGAGCGGCTGCGTCGCTGGCGGCTCGTGCTCGGCGGGGGCGACGCCGACGGCACCGGGCGGGTGCTCTCCGGGACCGACGCCGCCGTGGACGGAGCCCTCACCGCCCTCTACGGCCGGAACCCGGACGACCGGGACGGCGCCGGCCGGGGCCGTACGGCCGGACTCGGCGCCTCCGCGCCCTCCGTCGCCCGCTGGCTCGGCGACATCCGCACGTACTTCCCGGCCCCCGTCGTCCAGGTCGTGCAGCGCGACGCGATCGACCGGCTCGGCCTCGCCGCCCTCCTCCTGGAGCCGGAGACGCTGGCGGCCGTCGAGCCCGACGTGCACCTCGTCGGCACGCTCCTCTCCCTCCGCGAGGCCATGCCCGAGACCACCAGGGAGACCGCCCGCGCCGTCGTGCGCAAGGTCGTCGCCGACCTGGAGGGGCGCCTCGCCGCCCGCACCCGCGCCACCCTCACCGGCGCGCTCGACCGCTCCGCCCGGACCCGCAGGCCCCGCCACGGGGACATCGACTGGGACCGCACGATCCGCGCCAACCTCAAGAACTACCTGCCCGAGCACCGCACGGTCGTCCCCGAGCGGCTCGTCGGCCACGGGCGCGCCTCCCGGGCGGCGCGCAAGGAGGTCGTGCTCTGCGTCGACCAGTCCGGCTCCATGGCGGCCTCCGTCGTCCACGCCGCCGTCTTCGCCGCGGTGCTCGCCTCCCTGCGGACGGTCGCCACCCGGCTGCTGGTCTTCGACACCGCCGTCGTCGACCTGACCGACCGGCTCGGCGACCCCGTCGACGTCCTCTTCGGCACCCGGCTCGGCGGCGGCACCGACATCAACCGCGCCCTCGCCCACTGCCAGGCGGGCATCACCCGCCCCGCCGACACCGTCGTCGTCCTGATCAGCGACCTGTACGAGGGCGGCGTCCGCGGCGAGGCGGCGAAGCGGGTCGCGGCGATGCGGGCCGCCGGCACCCGGGTCGTGGCCCTGCTCGCGCTCTCCGACGAGGGCACCCCCGCCTACGACCGCGACCACGCGGCGGCCCTCGCCGCGCTCGGCGTCCCGGCCTTCGCCTGCACCCCCGACCTGTTCCCGGAGATCATGGCCGCCGCCCTGGAGGAGCGGCCCCTGCCGATACCCGCCGACTGACCTCCGGCGCGCGCCCCGGGGCACGGAATCCGTCGTCGCGGACCACTCGCACGGGTGGACGGAGAGCGACTGAGTTCCATATCACAGCGGCCCCCGGACGCCCCTCACTCCGCCGCTCCGCGCGCCGTGAGCCACCGGGATCCCGGGCCCCGCCTGCCACGAACGCCGCGGGCGGTCCTCCCGCGACCTCCGCGGACCGTCCCGCCGCCCTCACGCGCTGTGACCCGTATCACCGCTCTCCTGCGATCTGCGATTTAGGGACCCACGGCACACGGCGATAACCTGCGAGACGGACATGCCGCGTCCACGGACACCGTGTACGCCTCCCTTGTGACAGAGCAGTCACGTTGCCCTCCGCGGCACGCCCACGCAGACAACGAACCGCGATCATCAGAAAAGGGACGGACGCGCGTGGACCTGTTCGAGTACCAGGCGAGGGACCTCTTCGCCAAGCACGGTGTACCGGTGCTGGCCGGTGAAGTCATCGACACGCCTGAGGCGGCGCGCGAGGCCACCGAGCGTCTTGGCGGCAAGTCGGTCGTCAAGGCGCAGGTGAAGGTCGGCGGCCGCGGCAAGGCCGGCGGCGTGAAGCTGGCGGCGAACCCGGACGAGGCCGTCGCCCGCGCGACGGACATCCTCGGGATGGACATCAAGGGCCACACGGTCCACAAGGTGATGATCGCCGAGCTGTCCCCGGAGATCGAGGCGGAGTACTACGTCTCGTACCTCCTCGACCGCACCAACCGCACCTTCCTCGCGATGGCGTCGGTGCAGGGCGGCATGGACATCGAGGAGGTCGCGGAGAAGACCCCCGAGGCCCTCGCGAAGGTCCCGGTCAACGCCGTCGACGGCGTGAGCATCGAGAAGGCCCGCGAGATCGTGGCCCTGGCGAAGTTCCCGGCCGACGTGGCCGAGGGCGTCGCCGAGGCCCTGGTGACCCTGTGGAAGACCTTCGTCGCCGAGGACGCGCTCCTCGTCGAGGTCAACCCGCTGGTGAAGACCAAGGACGGCCGCATCCTGGCCCTCGACGGCAAGGTCTCGCTCGACGAGAACGCCGACTTCCGCCAGCCCGACCACGAGGCCCTGGAGGACAAGGCCGCAGCCAACCCGCTCGAGGCTGCC
This sequence comes from Streptomyces sp. NPDC092045, assembly GCF_044756005.1. Lineage (NCBI taxonomy): Bacteria > Bacillati > Actinomycetota > Actinomycetes > Kitasatosporales > Streptomycetaceae > Streptomyces > Streptomyces sp. NPDC092045. Next base: position 163,956 of record NZ_JBIVSC010000001.1, read on the forward strand.
GCCAAGGCCAAGAACCTCAACTACGTCAAGCTCGACGGCGAGGTCGGCATCATCGGCAACGGTGCCGGTCTGGTCATGTCGACCCTGGACGTCGTCGCGTACGCCGGTGAGAACCACGGCGGCGTGAAGCCGGCCAACTTCCTCGACATCGGTGGCGGCGCCTCCGCCGAGGTCATGGCGAACGGCCTGGAGATCATCCTGGGCGACCCGGACGTCAAGTCCGTGTTCGTCAACGTCTTCGGCGGCATCACCGCCTGCGACGAGGTCGCCAACGGCATCGTCCAGGCCCTGGAGCTCCTCGCCTCCAAGGGCGAAGAGGTCACCAAGCCGCTGGTCGTGCGCCTCGACGGCAACAACGCGGAGCTGGGTCGCAAGATCCTGTCGGACGCGAACCACCCGCTCGTGCAGCGCGTGGACACCATGGACGGCGCGGCCGACAAGGCCGCCGAGCTCGCGGCTGCGAAGTAAGGGACGAGGTCAGAACACCATGGCTATCTTCCTGACCAAGGACAGCAAGGTCATCGTCCAGGGCATGACCGGTGCCACGGGCATGAAGCACACCCGGCTCATGCTGGGCGACGGCACCAACATCGTCGGCGGCGTGAACCCGCGCAAGGCCGGCACGACCGTCGACTTCGACGGCACCGAGGTCCCGGTCTTCGGCTCCGTCGCCGAGGCGATGAAGGAGACCGGCGCCGACGTCTCGGTCCTCTTCGTCCCGCCGGCGTTCGCGAAGGCCGCCGTGGTCGAGGCGATCGACGCCGAGATCCCGCTGGCCGTCGTCATCACCGAGGGCATCGCCGTCCACGACTCCGCCGCCTTCTGGGCGTACGCGCAGGCGAAGGGCAACAAGACCCGCATCATCGGCCCGAACTGCCCCGGTCTCATCACCCCGGGCCAGTCCAACGCCGGCATCATCCCGGGCGACATCACGAAGCCGGGCCGCATCGGCCTGGTCTCGAAGTCCGGCACGCTGACGTACCAGATGATGTACGAGCTCCGTGACATCGGCTTCTCGTCCGCCGTCGGCATCGGTGGCGACCCGGTCATCGGCACCACGCACATCGACGCCCTGGCGGCCTTCGAGGCCGACCCGGAGACCGACCTGATCGTCATGATCGGCGAGATCGGCGGCGACGCCGAGGAGCGTGCGGCCGACTTCATCAAGGCCAACGTCACCAAGCCGGTCGTCGGCTACGTCGCGGGCTTCACCGCGCCCGAGGGCAAGACCATGGGCCACGCCGGCGCCATCGTCTCCGGCTCCTCCGGCACCGCCCAGGCGAAGAAGGAGGCCCTGGAGGCCGCGGGCGTCAAGGTCGGCAAGACCCCGACCGAGACGGCCAAGCTGGCGCGCGCGATCCTCGCGGGCTGACGCCGCCACCGCACAGCGAGTGGGCCCCGCCCCCTCCCGGGAGACCGGGCGGGGGCGGGGCCCACTCGCGTACGGATCCACTCGCGTACGGATCCACTCGCGTACGGGCCCGCTCGCGTACGGATCCCTCCCGCACCACGGGGCGGGACGGGGCGGCTATCCGGCCAGCGGGACCAGCCGTTCGGGGCCCGGGTTCGGTTCGGAGCGCAGCCGGTCGCGGAGCTCCACGTCCTCGGGCCTGAGCTTCTCCGGGCCGCCGCGCACCGGCACGCCGTTGACGGTCTCGCCGGGCGCGTTCACCGGGACGTACCGGGTCGGCGCGGTCACCGCCGTGAAGCCGGTCATCGCGATGAGGACCGCCGTCACGCCGACCACCGCCCGCGTCCAGGTCCGGGTCCGGTGCTCGCTGCCGGTCCGGACCGCGCGGGCCGCCGGGAGCTCCGTCACGGGCTCCTCCGCGACCAGCGCCTTCAGCCGCCGGTGCAGCTCCCCGGGCTCGGCCAGGTCGGGGTCCTTCCCGCCGAGGACCGTGCGCGCGTGCAGCAGCCGGTTGGCGGCGGCGGGGGTGCTCGCCTCCGTCTCGGCCGCCGTGTCCGGCAGGTCGAGGCCGAGACCGTCGTAGAGCAGCACGGTCCGGCGGTGCGGCGGCGGCAGTTCGAGCAGCGCGGAGAGCAGCTCCTGCCCCCGCCGGCCCGCCTCGGCCGGTGCGGCGTCGGGGTGCTTGTGGGCGCGGCGCAGCCGGTGCCAGGGGGAGAGGGCGTACTCGTACGCCGTCGCCCGCACCCAGCCCACCGGGTCCGCGTCGACCGCGACCTCGGGCCAGCGCTGCCACGCCTGCTGGAAGGCGCGCTCCACGGCCTCCCGGGAGAGCGCCCGGCGCCCGGTGAGCAGGTACGTCTGGTGGACGAGGCCGGGCGCGGCGTGCGCGTAGAGCGCGTCGAACGCCTCCTCGGGGGTGAGCCCGCCGGGCGCGGCGGGACCCGCGGCCGGCGCGACCGGTTCCGTCGCCCCGGGCTTCCGCACCGCCCCGGGCCCCTCCACCGTCTCCACCGCCCCGGGCTCCGCCGCCCCGGCCTTCTCCGGCGCTTCCGGCGCTTCCCGCGGCGGCGATGTCTCCGGCTCGGGCGCCTCCGGTTTCAGGCGTTCCGCCGGCATGGAGACCCCGTCGCCGGCCGGAGTGGCGGGCGGCCGGGAGGAAACCGGGGAGGAGGGGGCCGAAGGAGTGAGGGCGGGCCCGGAAACCGCTTCCGCCCGCCCGGTGGGGTCCGGGGGCGGCGGCGGGCCCTCGGGCCCGTCCGCGCCGAGCAGCCGCGCGTACGCCTCGCGCTTGCGGCCCCGGGGCGCCGAGCGCCCCGTCTCCCACGCCTTGACCGTGGCTCTCGTGACGCCCATGGCCTCGGCGACCTGCTCCTCGCTCAGGGCGAGGGCCTCGCGCAACCTGCGCCGCTCCTTGGGGGTCGGCAGGGTGGCGGAGGGGGTGGAATCCGCGGTGCTCCGGCTCATGGGCGTCGACCTCCCGCAGAGCTTCTCTGGGCGGAAAAGTACATAAACGTATCTTGGGCGACACAGCGGATGTTTGCCTGTTACGCGGCGAAAGCGCGTGTCGTTGGGAGCATGGCCCCGTGACCCACGTGACCGAGCACCCCCTGGTCCAGGGCGGCCGTTCCGCCGCGCTCGCCGCCGCCTGCGTCCGGGGCGGGGTCGCCGCCGGACTCGGCCTCGGCGCCCTCGCGGTCCTGGTGATCGCGGCCTGGATCAGCTCGCCGTTCCCCGACGGCGGCCCCAACGACGTCCTCCACGCCGCCGCCGGGCTCTGGCTGCTGGCCCACGGCGTGGACCTGGTCCGCACGGACACCCTCTCCGGCGTGCCCGCGCCCCTCGGCGTCGTCCCGCTCCTCCTGACCGCCCTGCCCGTCTGGCTCGTCCACCGGGCCGCCCGCGACACCCTCGACCCGGGCCCCGGCGGCCGGGACCGGCCGCGCCCCTCCCCGAGCGGCGCGATCGCCTCGGTGACCGGCGGATACCTCCTGGTCGCCGCGGCGGTCGTGCTCTACAGCGAGAGCGGCCCGTTCCCCGCCGAACTGGTCACGGCCGGGCTCTGGCCGCCCGCCGTCGTCACCGGCGCGGCGGCCGCGGGGGTCTGGACGGCGCTCGGCCGCCCGTTCCCCGGGCAGCGGTGGGCGGTCCTGCCGCGCGCGGCGGGACTCGGGCTCGTGACGCTGCTCGTCGGCGGCGCGACGGCCGCCGCGGCCTCGCTGACCTGGCGCGCGGGCCGGGCGGAGACCGTCTTCCTGGGCCTCGCGGGGGAGTGGTCGGGACGGGCCGTGGTCCTGCTCCTCGTCCTGGCGCTGCTGCCGAACGCGGCCGTGTGGGGCGCCTCGTACGGCCTCGGGCCCGGCTTCGCCCTCGGCACGGGGGCCCTCGCGACCCCGCTGGGCCTCGCCGGGGACCCGGCGGTGCCGCCCTTCCCGCTCCTGGCCGCGGTGCCCGCCGAGGGGCGCGGCGGCTGGCTCCACTGGTCGGTCGCGGCGGTCCCGCTGGTCGCGGCCGTGCTCCTGGGGCACCGGGTGGGCCGCTCGGCGCGGACCTGGACGGCCCGTGACACGGTGCTGACGGCGCTGGGCGCGGCCGGGACGTGCGCGGCGGCCGTCGCCGCCCTCGCCGGAGCGGCGGGCGGACCGCTGGGCTCCGGCCGGCTGTCCGCGTTCGGCCCGGTGGGGTGGCAGGCGGGCGCGGCGGCGATGCTGTGGGGGACCTGCGTGGGCGTTCCGGCGGCCCTGGGGGTACGGGCCTGGGGCCGCCGTGCCCCGCGCCCGAAGCGCGCACCGGCCCCGGTGCCGACCCCGATCCCGGCCCCGGCCCCGCCCCCGGCTTCCGCGAGGACGACGGACGGGGCGGACGCCGCCGACCGGACGCCCTCCCGGACGTGGACGTGGGCGCGGCGCCCGGTCCCGGTCTTCGGCCGGATCCGGGGCCCCCTCCGGCGGACCGGGGCGGCTCCCGGGGCACCGGGCCCGGGCGGCGCCGCGTACACCGGCCCGCACGGCGATCCGTACGGACGCTCCTGCGCCGACCCGTACGGCGACCCCCTCGGGGACACCGGCTACGAGCCGTACGACTTCCTCCCGGCGGCCTGGGAACCCTCCCCGGACCCGAGGCCGGACCCGGACCCGGAGCCCCGGGCGGTCCCGGAACCGAAACCGGAACCGGAACCGGATCCGGACCCCGGCGCCGAGGGCTCCGGGAAGTCCGAGGCCCCCGCCCCCGGCGCGTAGCCCCCGCCTACTCCCGCACTCCGAACGTCGCCCGCAGCGGCTTCGGCAGGAGGTCGTTGCAGGAGAGGCGGCCCGCCTGGGTGAGGGCGTCGTCGCGGCACTCGTAGAAGTCGCGGTAGACGATCTGCATGGTGAAGCCGCCCGCCACGAGCGCCAGGGCCATGCCCGACGCGACCAGACCGCTGATCGCGGCCGTCCGCATCGCCCGCACCGGGGCGGCCACCGGGGAGGCGCCCTGCGCCGGGGCCCGTCCCGAGGGCTGGGACGCCGGCTGTGACGTCGGCGACACCCCGCCGGTCCCGCCGGCCCCGTCCGCCGTCCGCTCCTCGCCCCGCTTCGGCCCGGTCCGCAGCGAGCTGATCGCCCAGTAGAGGCCGAGGGCGCCGAGCAGCAGCGCCAGTTCCGGGATCTCGAAGAGGGCGAAGAAGAGGCCCCACATGCCGGCGAGGATCGCGTACCGCGCCCGCCGCTGCGCCGGGTCCGTCGGGTCCCAGCGGAGCCCCGGGCCGCGCCCGGAGCCGCCCTGCCCGGGACCGCCCTGGCTCCCCTGACCGCCCTGGCGCTCGGGTCCGCGCCCGAAGCCGTCCTGGGAGGGGCCCGGCTGGCGCGGGCTCCAGCGGCCGTCGGACGGGGCCGGCGGGTCCGGGGTCCCGGACCCGCCGTCGTCCGGGCCCTCCGGCCGCCGCGGCTGCCACGGCTGATCCGGCCGCCCCTCGGGCGGCGGCGCGAACGGGTTGTTGTCGTCCGTGGACTGGCGTTCCGGCATCTGCTGAACGTCTTCCCTCTGTCGTCTCGACCACGACCGCACCCGTGGTCTCCGCTGCTGGCTCGTGCTGTCCGTCCGCGGCCCGGTCCCCCTGCCGGGCCCGGCGTCGGACCCTGACGCTACCGCCCTGCTCCGCCCCCGTCCCGTGGGGGCCGCCCGGTGTGCCGGTATCGTTGCTGACGGTCGAGCCATTCGTAGGGTTCCCCGTATCGAGCGGCACGATTCGTTCGTACGACCGCACAAACACCACGGAAAGAGTGACCCAGTGGCTGCCGCCCGCCTCGTCGTCCTGGTCTCCGGTTCCGGTACCAACCTTCAGGCCCTCCTCGACGGCATCGCCGCCGACCCCGAGGGGTACGGCGCGGAGGTCGTCGCGGTCGGCGCCGACCGCGACGGGATCGCCGGCCTGGAGCGCGCCGAGCGCGCCGGGCTGCCGACCTTCGTGTGCCGGGTGGGGGACCACGCGAGCCGCGAGGAGTGGGACCGCGCCCTGACGGAGGCGACGGCCGCGCACGAGCCCGACCTCGTCGTCTCGGCCGGCTTCATGAAGATCGTCGGCAAGGAGTTCCTCGCCCGCTTCGACGGCCGGGTCGTCAACACCCACCCGGCCCTGCTCCCCAGTTTTCCCGGTGCCCACGGGGTGCGCGACGCCCTCGCCTACGGCGCGAAGGTCACCGGGTGCACCGTCCACTTCGTCGACGACGGCGTCGACACCGGCCCGATCATCGCCCAGGGCGTGGTCGAGGTGCGGGAGACGGACGATGAAGCCGCTCTGCACGAGCGCATCAAGGAAGTCGAGCGCTCGCTGCTCGTCGACGTCGTGGGGCGTCTCGCCCGGCACGGCTACCGCATTGAGGGACGAAAGGTTCATGTCGGTGAACACGGACACCGTTAAGCCCATCCGCCGCGCGCTGGTCAGCGTCTACGACAAGACGGGGCTCGAAGACCTGGCCCGCGGCCTGCACGAGGCCGGTGTCGAGCTCGTCTCCACCGGCTCCACGGCCGGGAAGATCGCCGCGGCGGGCGTTCCCGTCACCAGGGTCGAGGAGCTGACCGGCTTCCCCGAGTGCCTGGACGGGCGCGTCAAGACCCTCCACCCGCGCGTGCACGCCGGCATCCTCGCCGACCTGCGCCTGGAGTCGCACCGCGAACAGCTCGCCGAGCTCGGCGTGGAGCCGTTCGACCTGGTCGTCGTGAACCTCTACCCGTTCCGCGAGACGGTCGCCTCCGGCGCCACCCCGGACGAGTGCGTCGAGCAGATCGACATCGGCGGCCCCTCCATGGTCCGCGCCGCCGCGAAGAACCACCCGTCCGTGGCGATCGTCACCAGCCCCGAGCGGTACGGCGACGTGCTCGCCGCCGTCCGGTCCGGCGGCTTCGACCTGACCGCCCGCAAGCGGCTCGCGGGCGAGGCCTTCCGGCACACGGCCGCGTACGACGTGGCCGTGGCCTCCTGGTTCGCCGCCGACTACGCCGCCGCCGACGACTCGGGCTTCCCGGACTTCCTGGGCGCCACGTACGAGCGGAAGAACGTCCTGCGCTACGGCGAGAACCCGCACCAGGGCGCCGCGCTCTACGTCGACGGGACGGGCGGCCTCGCCGAGGCCGAGCAGTTCCACGGCAAGGAGATGTCGTACAACAACTACACGGACACCGACGCCGCGCGCCGGGCCGCGTACGACCACGACGAGCCCTGCGTCGCGATCATCAAGCACGCCAACCCGTGCGGCATCGCGATCGGCGCCGACGTCGCCGAGGCCCACCGCAAGGCGCACGCCTGCGACCCGCTGTCCGCGTTCGGCGGCGTCATCGCCGTCAACCGCCCGGTGACGGTCGAGCTGGCCGAGCAGGTCGCGGAGATCTTCACCGAGGTCATCGTCGCCCCGGCCTACGAGGACGGCGCGGTCGAGGTCCTGGCCAGGAAGAAGAACATCCGCGTGCTGCGCGCCGAGGGCGCCCCGGCCGACCCGGTCGAGGTCAAGCCGATCGACGGCGGGGCCCTCCTCCAGGTCGCCGACCGCCTCCAGGCCGACGGCGACGACCCGGCGAACTGGACCCTGGCGACCGGCGACGCCCTCTCCGCCGAGGAGCTGGCCGAACTGTCCTTCGCCTGGAAGGCCTGCCGCGCGGTCAAGTCCAACGCGATCCTGCTCGCCAAGGACGGCGCCTCGGTCGGCGTCGGCATGGGCCAGGTCAACCGCGTCGACTCCGCGAAGCTGGCCGTCGAGCGGGCGGGCGAGGAGCGGGCGCGCGGCTCGTACGCCGCCTCCGACGCCTTCTTCCCCTTCCCCGACGGCCTGGAGATCCTCACCGCGGCCGGAGTGAAGGCGGTCGTGCAGCCCGGCGGTTCGATGCGCGACGAGCTGGTCGTCGAGGCGGCGGCCAAGGCCGGCGTGACGATGTACTTCACGGGCGCCCGCCACTTCTTCCACTGACGCGGATCCGCGCGGCGCGAACGGCCCGCCGTCCCCCACCGGGGCGGCGGGCCGTCCACGTCGTGTCGGCGGATCAGTCGATCGGGTGGTCTCTGTTCTAATGGATTGCTCTTCTGTCGACCGCCGGTAATGAGGGCGTGATGTTGGACGTAGGGAACAAGTCCCCCGAGGAGGCCGTCGGATCCGGCGCCCCCGTCGCCGGCATTCCCGCTCCGGCGAGCGCGCCGGAGGCGCCGGGCGCACCGGACGCGGCCGGCCCCGGAACGCGGCCGGGCCTCCCGCCCGCCCCCCTCCGCCCGTACCTGGTCCTCGCGGCCGTCCTCTGCGGCCTCTACTTCCTGTACTCCTGGGTGCAGTACGCGCACTTCCGGACCCCCTCCTGGGACCTCGGGATCTTCGGGCAGTCCGTCCGCGCGTACGCCGAGTTCCGGGCGCCGATCGTGGACATAAAGGGGCCCGGCTTCCCGATCCTCGGGGACCACTTCAGCCCGGTCACCGCCCTGCTCGCGCCGCTGTACTGGATCTGGCCCTCGCCGGTCGCCCTGCTCTTCGCGCAGGCCGCGCTCTTCGCCGCCTCGGCCGTGGTCGTCGGCCGCACCGCGCAGGAGGTGCTCGGCAGCCGGGCCGCCGGCCTCGGGCTCACGGTCGCGTACGGGCTCTCCTGGGGGCTCCAGGAGGCGGTGAGGTCCGACTTCCACGAGATCGCCTTCGCCGTCCCGCTGCTCGCCCTGACCTGCCGGGCCCTGCTCCTCGGCCGCTGGTCCCTGGCCGCCTCCTGGGCGGTCCCGCTGATCCTCGTCAAGGAGGACATGGGGCTCACCGTCGCCATGGTCGGCGCGGTCGTCCTCCTCAAGGGGAGCCGCCGGCTCGGCGCCGCCCTGGCCGCCTTCGGCGTCTCCGCCTTCGCCCTCACGGTCCTGGTCCTGATCCCGGCGGCGAGCAGCCTCGGCCAGTACGACTACTGGTCCAAGATCGAGAAGACGGGCGAGGGGGCCGACACCTCCTTCGGGCAGGTCGTCGGCGACGCCCTCGCCTCGGGCGAGCGCTGGGAGATGGTCCTCTACCTCCTCGCGATCACCGGCTTCCTCGCCCTGCGCTCCCCGCTGGTGCTGCTCGTCCTGCCGACCCTGGGCTGGCGCTTCCTCTCCCAGGACCCCAACCACTGGGGCATGCACTGGCACTACAGCGCGATCCTCATGCCGGTGGTCTTCCTGGCCCTCGTGGACGGCGTCCGCGCGGTCCGCACCTCGCCGCGCGCCTGGCTCGCCTCGTACGGGAGGGTCGTCGTCCCGGTGGCGACGGCGGTCGCGCTCGTCCTCGCCGCGAACCTGCCGCTGCGCGAGCTCCTGAAGCCGGAGACGTACCGCTCGGACGCGCGGGTCGCGCAGGCGCGGGACGCGCTGGCGCGGGTGCCGGAGGGGGCGAGCGTGGAGACGGACGTCTCGCTCCTCGCCCACCTCACGGCGGACCACCGGGTCTACTGGGCCGGGACCTCCCAGGAGGTCGACCCCGACTACCTGGTCTACGACCTGCGCGGCTGGTCGCAGCAGGCCTCGGACCCGGAGCGGCTGGCTTCGCAACTGCATCCCCGGGCCCGCTACGAGCTCACCCACCGCTCGGACGGGTTCGCGGTCCTGAAGCGGCGCTGACCCCGCGCGGGACGCGGGACGACGGGGAGGCCCCGGGCATCGGTCGATGCCCGGGGCCTCCCGCGTGGAACGGAGCGGACGCGGTGTCAGCCGTTCTCCTTGACGACCAGCGTGCTGCACACCTTGTCGGAGAAGGTCTGCTTCTTCGAGTCCCAGATCGGCCACAGGTAGCCGATGTAGCAGGCGATGCCGTCGAGGAAGTGCGCGAGCTGGCGCACGAAGGACATGCCGAAGCCGAGCGGGCGCCCGTCCGACTCGCGCAGCGTCCGGGTGCCGACGATCCTCTTGCCGATCGTCTGGCCCGTCGCGCCCTCCTTGTAGACCTGGAAGAAGAACATGAAGACCAGGTAGACGAAGCCCACCAGGGTGAGGACCACCGCGAGGCCGTTCTCGCCGCTGCTGCCGCTGTTGCTGCCCATCGCGGCGCCGACGCCGGCGAGGATGTAGTACGGCACCAGCATGATGGCGCTGTCGATCAGCCGGGACAGGACGCGCCAGCCCCAGTGCGCCAGCGGGGGAACGTTTCCGTAGCCGCCCGCGCCCGGGTAGCCGCTGCCGGCGTAGGGGGAGACCGGCGGGGCGGCGGGGTAGCCGTAGCCCTGCTGCGGCACGCCCTGCGGGGCCTGCTGCGGGTAGCCGTAACCGGGCTGCTGGCCCTGCGGGTAGCCGTAACCGGGCTGCTGCTGACCCTGTCCCTGGGGCTGGCCGTAGGGGTTGTTCGGGTCGCCGAAGCTCATGGCGGGATTCCTCCGTGAAATTTCTCTGTGCGGGGACGACGCGGCCCGCGCGGAGGACTTTCACGGCATCTGAGCGGATTTCCCCCCGGCACTTTCCGCGGTACTGCGCGGATCATCGTCGTCGTACCGTCGACTTCTTGTCCAGTCGATACGGGACGGAGTTGTGCAAGTGCAACCTTCCGTTCCGGGTCCGGAGCCCCTCCGTACGGGCGAATTGGAAGAAGGCGGGGGGCATCCGGGAAGATGGCTCCATGAGCGCCCAGATTCTCGATGGCAAGGCCACCGCAGCCGCGATCAAGTCCGATCTGACCGTCCGTGTGGCGGCCCTCAGGGAGAAGGGCGTCACGCCCGGACTCGGCACCGTCCTCGTCGGCGACGACCCGGCCAGCCAGAAGTACGTGGCCGGAAAGCACCGTGACTGCGCGGAGGTCGGCCTCGCCTCCATCCAGCGCACGCTGCCGGGCACCGCCACGCAGGAGGAGATCGAGGCGGTCGTGCGGGAGCTCAACGAGGACCCCGCCTGCACCGGCTACATCGTGCAGCTCCCGCTGCCCAAGGGCATCGACGAGAACCGCGTCCTGGAGCTGATGGACCCGGAGAAGGACGCGGACGGGCTGCACCCGACCAACCTCGGCCGCCTGGTGCTCAACGAGCCCGCCCCGCTGCCCTGCACGCCCAACGGCGTCATCACCCTGCTGCGCCGCCACGGCGTGGAGATCGACGGCGCCGAGGTCGTGGTCGTCGGGCGCGGCGTCACCATCGGGCGCTCGATGCCGCTGCTGCTCACCCGCCGCTCCGAGAACGCCACCGTGACCCAGTGCCACACCGGCACCCGGGACCTCGCGGCGCACCTGCGGAACGCCGACATCGTCGTCGCGGCGGCCGGCGTGCCGCACCTGATCCGGCCCGAGGACGTGAAGCCGGGCGCGGCCGTCCTCGACGTCGGCGTCTCGCGCAACGCCGAGGGGAAGATCGTCGGCGACGTGCACCCCGGCGTCGCCGAGGTCGCCGGCTGGATCTCCCCGAACCCGGGCGGCGTGGGCCCGATGACCCGCGCGCAGCTCCTCGTCAACGTCGTCGAGGCCGCCGAGCGCGCGGCCGCGGCGCTCTGACGTGACCCCGGGGAGCCTCCGGATGCGACGCGGACCGCGCAGGCGCCCGCCCACCGTCACCACCGACACCGCGCGCCCCGAGGGCGGCGGACGGGCCGCGCCCGGCGCCGCCCCGGCGCCCGCGCGCCAGTGGCCGCTGCTCACGGTCCTCTGCGTCGCCGGGGCCGGACTGCTCGTGGTGGGCGCGGACGCGTTCCCGCAGTCCTTCCGGGTGGGGACGATCCTGGTCGGGACCGCGCTCCTGCTCGGGGCCGTGATGCGGCGGACGGTGCCGTCCGTGGGCATGCTGGCGGTCCGGTCCCGCTTCACCGACATGATCACGTACGGGGTGATGGGCGCCCTGATCGTGCTGCTCGCGCTCATGGTGCAGCCCGGTCCCTGGCTGCGGATCCCGTTCCTGGAGGACGTGCTCCACCTGACGGTGACGTAGGGCCCGGTCCCGCCCGTCGACGAGTGCGGCGCCCGCCCTCTCCCCCGTGGGAGGGCGGGCGCCGTCGTGATCAAGGGTCATGTACGTGCCAACGCCGGTTCAAGGCCCGTCGGCGCGCTGTGGCACGGAAGTGACCATTCCGCTACCTCTTCCCCTTCGCGGGGACGCGCCGCCCCCGGAACCGCCGTCCTTCGACGGGGCGGACGGGAGCGGGGGCGCGGGGCCGCGCACGCCCGGCTGGAAGGCGCTTCCGGGCGAACTCGGCCCGGAGGACCGCGCGTTCGCCGAGCGGATCCGCCGGCCGATCGACCGCGGCGGCCTCGGCGTGACGGCCGTCGCCGAGCGCGCCACCGCCCCCGGGGACGCCGACGCGGCGGCGACGGAGACCGACGCGCACGCCCCGGTGCCCGCCGTCGCCCCGCGCGCGCCCGCGGCACCCTCGTGGACGGCGCCGGGGCCCGTGCGACGGGCCGGCGGGAGGGTCCGCGCGGACGGGTGGCAGTGAGCCGGACCACAAGGGGGTGGGGATTCAGGAGGGCCCGGGTCGGATAGCCTGACCGCTGGATATCTCTTCACGTCGAGACACCGATCGATCAAGAGGGGTATCCCGCACCAGGGGCAGGGACCCCCACCGCCAGCTGTCTTACGGAGATCGCCATGACCCGCACTCCCGTGAATGTCACCGTGACCGGCGCGGCCGGCCAGATCGGCTACGCGCTGCTCTTCCGCATCGCCTCCGGCCACCTGCTCGGCGCGGACGTGCCGGTCAAGCTGCGCCTCCTCGAGATCCCGCAGGGCGTCAAGGCCGCCGAGGGCACCGCCATGGAGCTCGACGACTGTGCCTTCCCGCTGCTCAAGGGCATCGACATCTTCGACGACCCGAGCCAGGGCTTCGAGGGCGCCAACGTCGCGCTGCTCGTCGGCGCCCGCCCCCGCACCAAGGGCATGGAGCGCGGCGACCTGCTCGCGGCCAACGGCGGCATCTTCAAGCCGCAGGGCAAGGCCATCAACGACCACGCCGCGGACGACATCAAGGTCCTCGTCGTCGGCAACCCGGCCAACACCAACGCCCTGATCGCCCAGGCCGCCGCCCCGGACGTCCCGGCCGAGCGCTTCACCGCGATGACCCGCCTGGACCACAACCGCGCGCTGTCGCAGCTCGCGGCCAAGACCGGCGCCTCGGTCGAGGACATCAAGCGCCTCACCATCTGGGGCAACCACTCCGCGACCCAGTACCCGGACGTCTTCCACGCGGAGATCGCCGGCAAGAACGCCGCCGAGGTCGTCGACGACCAGGCGTGGCTGGCCGACACCTTCATCCCGACCGTCGCCAAGCGCGGCGCCGCGATCATCGAGGCCCGTGGCGCGTCCTCCGCCGCCTCCGCCGCGAACGCCGCCATCGACCACGTCCACACCTGGGTCAACGGCACCGCCGAGGGCGACTGGACCTCCATGGGCATCCCGTCGGACGGCTCCTACGGCGTCCCCGAGGGCCTCATCTCCTCCTTCCCCGTCACCACCAAGGACGGGAAGTACGAGATCGTCCAGGGCCTGGAGATCAACGACTTCTCCCGCGCCCGCATCGACGCCTCCGTGCAGGAGCTCGCCGAGGAGCGCGACGCGGTCCGCGAGCTCGGCCTCATCTGAGCCCGTACCTCGCGCACTTCCGGCGCCCCCGGCCCGTACGACCGACCGTACGGACCGGGGGCGCCGTCCTTTCGCGCCGCCCCCGCGCGCACCACCTCTCCGCACGCCCCCCGGACCACCGCTCCGCGCGCCCGCGCACCACCTCTCCGTACGCCCCCCGGACCGCATCTCCGCGCGCCCCGCGAACAGCCCCCTCCACGCGTCCTCCGCACCGCCCCCGCACCGCCTCCTCCGCACCGTTTTTCCCCCGACAGGACGTCCCCGCCTCCCCTATGCTGTGCCACCGGCTCCCGGTCGACTCCACGGGAGCGGAGGACAGTTGAACACCATCGGGGGAGCCTTGGCGCAGTCGTTCGTACCCCAGCAGCCCGGACAGCCACCCGGCGTCCCGCCGTCCGGCACACCGCCCCACGGCACCGCCCCGCCGTCCGGCACCCATCCGGCCACCAGCGAGGCGACCCGGCTGCTCTGCGCCGGCGCGTACCTCGACGACGGCTTCCGCGACGCGGTCATCGACCAGCTCTACGTCCACGAGGAGCGCTTCGCCGCCCCCTCGCTCGGCTACGACGCGAGCCGCGTGCTCGCCCACGCGCTGCGCGCCCGCCGCGTCGAACTCGGCTGGGCCGCGGGCGTCCTGGCCCTCTGGATCATCGCGTTCCCGCTCACCAAGGGACTCGTGGTCCTCCTCGTCGTGCCCTTCCTGCTGCTCGGGATCGCCCGCTGGGTCCGCGGCCGGGCCGCCACCGCCGCCACCCCGGTCTACCGGCTCGTGCCCGCCTTCTTCCTGCGCTGGTACGGGCGGTTCATGCTCCTCCAGGGCGCGCTGTTCCTCCTCTTCCTCGCCGTCGGCGACGAGGAGGAGCGCTGGGAGATCCTCGGCGACCTCTCCGAGGCGGGCGAGTTCCTCGGCGCCCTGTCGCAGCTGGCCGCCGAGGAGGTGTGGGGCGTCGGCAGGCTGGAGGCGTGGATCACCGTCGCCGTGCCGCTGCTCGTCGCCTGGGCGGTGGCCGTCCAGCGCGGCCAGTTCGCCCGCGCGCTCACCCAGGAGCTCTCCAAGGAGCGCTTCCCCGACCAGCGCGCCGACCCGGCCGAGCAGGCCGAGGGCGCCCGCTCGCGCCGGCTGCGCGAGCGCATCCGGATCGAGCAGCACGCGCGGCTGGTCATGTACGGCGCCGACGACCCGTTCTGCGGCGCCGGCGAACCGTACGAGCCCTGGTCGCTCTCCATCGAGCTGCGCCCCCGGAAGGACCTCGACGGCAAGGCGCCCGAACCGCTCGACAACAGCGCCATCATGCGGCACGTCGTCCCGCTCGTGGAGGCGCTGCGCGTGCCCTCCCCGCACGGCTCGCCGCAGATCCGGGAGGCCGTGCGGGACCGGCTGCGCGAACTGGAGATCGACGAGGTCGTCTTCCTGCCCGTCGACGGCCTCCCGGCCCGCACCGCCGCCCCCTACACCCCCGAGGGGTTCGAGGCGCACCGCTCGGGCTCCATCGAGGAGGGCGGCGAGACCCGCCGCCACTTCCTCCGCATCCGGGTCGGCGGCTGGGGCGAGGAGATCGTCACCACCGTCTTCGTCCGCGTCCACACGCAGGGCGGCATGCTGATGCTGGAGGTCGCCCCGCACGTCCTGCGGCCGGTGAAGCCGCTCTACCGGTACGCCGACCGGATCGCCCACCGCTACCGGCACAACCACCACTTCGGCAAGGCCGTGTGGGCCCTCGGCCAGACCCCGCGCTCCGCCGGCCAGGCCGTCGTCACCCTCTGGCGCTCGCTCGGCCACGCCTGGCGGCTGCTCACCGCGGGCCACGCCCACGCCCTGCCCGAGGGCCCCGAGGTCTCGGTCCGCGAGCTCGGCTCCGACGACGACGCCTCCCTGTTCCAGGAGATGGACGTCAGCCGCTACCTGAAGAGCGTCCAGGACCGGGTCGCGAACGGCGTGACGGTCGCGCTCCGCGAAGCCGGCTACGAGACCGCCGAGTTCGAGCAGAAGATCGTCCACGTCGCCGAGGGCGGCACCTTCATCGAGAACACCAAGGGCAACGTCACCCTCGGCAACAACAACACCGTCACCAACAAGACCTTCACCACCTCGACGCCCGGAGGCAACCGTGGCTGACACCGACAACACCCCGCGCCGCGACGGCATCCAGGTCTCCAACACCGGCGGCAACGTCACCATCGGCGACCAGAACACCGTCACCAACACCGTGACCGGGAACCAGCCGTCCCGCGACCCCCTCCAGGAGGAGCTGCTCCGGGCGATCCGCCGTCTGCGCACCGACCTGGGAGGCGTCGTCGCCTCCGAGCGGACGACCGCCCTGGACGCCGAACTCTCCGACGCCGAGGACGAGATCGAGGGCACCGGCCGCGCGGACACCGGCCGCCTCATCCGCCTGCGCCGCGCCCTCGCGGACGCCGGCGCCGTGACCGGCATCCTCGCCTCGGGCGTGGCCGTGGGGCAGGCCGTCGGCGCCCTCCTCGGAGGATGAGATGAGCGGGTACGGGGGCGGCGGAGCCCGCTGGAACGACGAGACGCAGAGCTGGGAGACGGGCGCCCCGGCCGCCGGGCCCGCCCCCGGCCCCGTCGGCGGGAGCGGCCCGCTCCTCCCGCCGCCTCCACCGCCGTCCGCGCCGTTTGTGCCGCCCGCGCCGCCCGCGCCCTTCGCGCCCGAGCACGGACCGGGGCACGCGCCGGAGCACGGGCCCCGCTACGTACCGGAGACGGGCGACTGGCAGTACGCGCCGCCCCCGCCCCCGAACCGCTCCTCCGGGCGGACGGCGGTCGCGGCCGGGGTGGCCGTGGCCGTCCTGGCGGCGGGCTCCGTCGGCGGCTGGCTGCTCTGGGGCGGGGACGGGCAGGAGGACCCGGCGGCGGGCGCGCCGGGTTCGGTGTCGGCCCCGGCGACGGTCCCGGAGGAGGAGGCGCCGGAGACGACGGCGACGCCCTCCGGGACGCCGAGCTCCTCCGGCACCCCCGCGGACGGCACGCCCCCGCCCGGCTACCGGACGGTGAAGGACCTCAAGAGCTTCACGCTCGCGATCCCCGAGGACTGGCACCGCACCGAGAACGACCAGGGCGTCTTCTACAACGCGCCGGACGGCCGGAGCCTCCTCCAGGTCTTCGTGGTCACCGAGTCGGGCCTGACGCCGTACGAGGCCCTGCGCGGCACCTCGCAGGACGGGAGGGCCACCAAGCCCGGGTACGAGGAGATCAGCCTCGAACGGGTCACCGGCGAACCGGACGCCCCGGCCGACGCCGTCGAGCTGGTGTACGCGTACGACCGCGACGGGGGCCGCCGCAAGGTGGTCGACCGGGCGTTCACGGCGGCGGACGGCAACCACTACGCGATCCTGGCGGCGGGCCCGGAGGCGGACTGGCCGAAGCAGCGCGAAGTGCTGCGGGTGGCCCTGGAGTTCTTCGAGCCCGGCCCGTACTGACCCCGGCCCGGCGCTCAGGGCACCGGCCCCTCCTCGACCCAGGAAGGCTCGGCGAGGAGGGCCCGGAGCTCCTCGACGAGCCGCGCCGAGTGGAACCCGTCCGCGGCGGCGTGGTGCGCCTGGAGGGCGAGGGGCAGCAGGACCCGGCCCTCCCGCTCGACGTACCGGCCGAGCGTGAAGATCGGCGCGAGGTGGTCCCAGCCGCCGCCGATGTTCAGGTCGAACCCGGTGAAGGACGTCCACGGCAGGCTCGACACGTCGAACGCGTTGGGCGGCGGCGGCCCCTGCGGGAAGAAGTCGGTGGCGCGGGCGTGCTCCGCGAGCAGGGGCGCGGCCGCGTCGTGGAACGCGCCGAAGTCGGGGTCGTGGGGCACCCACACGCACGCGAACGTCTCGCGCTCCGGGTTGAGGACCGTGAAGGCCGGGTGCACGACGGGCCAGACGGCCGGCCCGCCCGACGCGGTGAGGCACATCCTGAACTCGTCGTGGCGGTTGACGACCGAGGAGAGCGCCCAGACCTGCGCGAGGTAGGTCTTGCGCGGGGACCGGCGCAGCGCGGCGGCGAACGCGGTGACGTCGAGCTCCACCGTCATCGAATACGTGCACGGGACGGCCCGGCGGTAGTGCTCGAAGTGCTGCCGGCGCGGCCATGTTTCCAGGTCGATCGGGAGGGGAGCGTCCATCGGACCATCATCCCCACCGCCGGGATCGGATCAAGTCGTTATCGGGCGAAGGGACGGGGTCCCTGCCCGCGGCGAACGAGGCGAACGACCGGCAGGACCCGCACGACCGGCACGAGACGCGGGTCCCGCAGGCCCGGCGGGACCCGCACGGGGCGAAGGACTCGCAGGCCCGGCGGGACCGGCACGGGGCGAAGGACCCGCAGGACCCGTACGAGGCGAAGGACCCGGGCAGGGCGGACGACCGGCCCGTCCTCGGGTCCGACCTCCACCTGGAGCTCCGGGGGACGCGACTGGGCGCGGTCCTCGGGCGGCCTCGTCCTGGAGGACGACTACGACGGCGAGTTCCGCTACGACGGGAAGTCCGTGGGGGCCGTCCAGGGCCTCGACCCCGAGCGGGTCGTCCACCTCGGCACCGCGAGCAGGTCCCTCGCGCCCGGCCTGCGCCCGGCGTGGATGGTCCTGCCGGAGGACCTGGTGGACGGGGTGGTGGGGAAGGGGGCCGCGCACGGGGCGCCGAGCGCGCCGGACCGGCTCGCGTTCGCGGAGTTCCCGGGCCCGGGGGCGTACGACCGGCACGTACGGGCGGTGCGGCTGCGCTGCCGGCGCCGCCGCGACCAGCTCGTGGCGGCGGTGGCCGCGCACGCGCCGGTCACCCGGGTCGGCGGCCTCGCGGCCGGCCTGCACGCCGTCCTGCCCCTCCCGCCCGGCACCGCGGAGGCGACCCCGCGCACCGCCGCCCGCCACGGCCTGGCCGTCGAGGGCCTCTCCCCTACCGCCGCCCCACCGCACCCCCGCCCCCGGCAGGCCTCGTCGTCGGCTACGCCACCCCGTCGGACAGTGCGTGGCCGGGAGCGCTGGAGGCCTTGTGCCGGGTGCTGCCGGCCCGAGGACCGGTGCGGGGGCCGCCCGGCGGGGGTCTGGCAGGTCCCGCCGTGCACCGCACCGGGTCAGTGCACCCGGTACCCGCACTCCGCCGGCAGCAGGAGCGCACCCGGCGGCAGTGCGGCCGGGGGGTGGGCGAGCAGGCGCAGGAAGGCTTCGGGGGAGTCGCCCTCGGGCGGGTGGTCGAGGGTCAGGCCGTTCAGCGGGGTGACGGTCCCGCCCAGGTGCATCCGCGCCGCGTGCACGCCGTCGGGGAAGCGGCCGGTCAGGAGGCCGAAGGCCGCCGTGCCGCCGCCGTCGGCGACGCACTCGCGGATCTCGAAGCGCCAGTGCGTGGCCGCGTCGGCCAGCAGCGTCCTGCCCGCCCCGCCCAGGCCGGTGAGGAGGTCGGCGTGGGCCCGCAGGTGGTGGGCGAGGGCGCAGCAGAGGGGGACCTCGGTGCCGTCGGGCTCCGCCACCCGCTCGTAGCCGGGGTGCGGATGGAACGACAGGGCCTCGTCGAGCAGTACGAGCGCGGTGTCCCTCGCCGCCGGGTGGCCCCGCCGGGCGATGTCCAGGAGCAGGGGAGCGGCGATCGCGGCCGCCGGGAACACCGAGCCGCCGTGGTCGTGGACGATCCCGCCACAGCCGAGCAGCGACCCGGCCTCCGCCGCCCGCACCAGGCTCGACGCCCCGGAGAGGACCCGCAGGCCGCGGCCGACGCGCTCCGGCTCGTACCACCCGGGAGGGCCCGGCACCGCGCCCCAGTCCACCGCTTCGATCCGTTCCGGCACGGCCGGATCATCGCACGCGGCCGCTCCCTATCCGGGCCGGTGCGAGCGCCCGGCCTCCGCCCCCGGGTCCGGCGCCTCGCCGAAGCGGGCCAGGGTCAGGGCGCCCGCCACCGCCACCGCGAAGCCGGTGACCGCGAGCCGGCCGAGGCCGGCGCGGGTCGTGTCGCCGAGCCAGGCCACGCCGACCAGCGCCGGGCCGATCGTCTCGCCGAGCACCATGCCCGCCGTCGCCGTCGTCACCGAGCCCCGCCGGAGCGCCGAGGTCAGGAGCAGGAACGCCGCCCCGCCGCCCGTCAGGAGCGCGTACAGGGCCGGGTCCGCCGGGTCGATCCCGTCGATCAGGCGGACCGCCACCTCCACCACCCCGAAGCCGAACCCCGATCCCAGGCCGAGGACGAGCGCGCGCGGGCGGTCCGGCAGCCGGCCGGCCGCCGCGCCGAGCAGCAGGAGCCCGGCCACGACGGCCAGGAGCGCCCAGTCCAGGGCCTCCGGGCCCGCCCGGTGGCCCTCCTTCCCCGAGGCGAGGGCCAGCATCGCGAGCCCCGCGCAGACCACGGCCACGGCCGTCCGCTCCACCCGGCTCAGCCGCACCCGGAGCACCCGCGAGGCGACGACCGCCGTCACCGCCAGGCTCGCCGCGAGGGCCGCGCCCACCACGTAGATGGGCAGCGTCCGCAGGGCCACGACCTGGAGGACGAACCCCAGCCCGTCGAGGCAGAGACCGGCGAGATATCGCCACTGCCGCACCGCCCGCCACAGCAGCGCCACATCGACCCCGCTGCCCGAGCCCGGCTCCGCGGCGCGGGCCGCCACCGCCTGGAGGACGGAGGCCGTGCCGTAGCAGATGGCTGAAGCAAACGCACAAATCATCCCGAGAAGCACGAAACGACTCTAGGTCCTGTGGGCGGAAAGCACCGGACTGGACTGGCGGTCGCGGCATGTGTGACCGTGAGCGGCGCGGCCGTGAGGATCGCGACCGCGAAGGGGGAGGGTGACAGACATGCGGAGGCTGAGGTCGAGCACGGTGGTGCTCGGCGGGATGGGCCTGCTGGCGATGACGATCACGGCCTGTGGTTCCGAACCGGACAAGCGGTGCGTGGACCGGCTGACCCGGGAGCAGCTGCCCCGCTACGAGTGCGACGGCGGCGGGAGCGGTGGCAGCAGCAGTGGCACCAGCACCACGCCCCGCGGCTCCTACTACTACGGCGGCTCCGTCAGCGACCGGAAGGTCAGCGGCGGCAGCTTCGACAGGACCGCCGTCGACAGCGGCGGCTTCGGCTGCTCCCGCACCGGCGGCGGCTGAGGCGGCCGGGCATGGAACGCCACACCATCGAACCCCGCCCGGACTGGCAGCGGACGGTCGAGGCGCAGGGGGTCGTCTACCCCCTGACCCGCTACCCGGACGGTTCGCTGCGCCCGTACTGGGACGAGAGCGCGTACTACTCCTTCTCCCTGCCCGAGGTCGAGGCGCTGGAGGAGGTCGTCGAGGAGCTGCACGAGATGTCCCTCGCGGCGGCCGCACACATCGTCGAGAAGGAACGTTTCGCGGAGCTCGGCGTCACCGACCCCCGGCTGGCCGGACTCATCGCCGAGTCCTGGCGGCGGCGCGACGAACTCCCCTCGGTCTACGGCCGGTTCGACCTCTGCTACGACGGCACCGGGCCGGCCAGGATGCTGGAGTACAACGCCGACACCCCGACCTCCCTCGTGGAGGCCGCGAGCGCCCAGTGGTTCTGGATGGAGGAGCGGTTCCCGGGCGCCGACCAGTGGAACTCCCTCCACGAGCGGCTCGTCGACGCCTGGAGGCGGCAGGCCCACCTGCTGCCGCCCGGCCCCGTGCACTTCGTCCACTCGGAGGGCGACGAGCTCGGCGAGGACCTGATGACGGTCGCGTACCTGCGCGAGACCGCCCAGCAGGCCGGTCTGGAGACCGAGGCGCTCTCCGTCGAGCAGATCGGCTGGGACCGGCTCTCGGGCCGCTTCGTCGACGACCGGCTCCGCTTCCTCCGCAGCTGCTTCAAGCTCTACCCGTGGGAGTGGCTGACCACCGACCGCTTCGGCCCGCACGTCCTGGACACCCTCGACAACGGCGGCGGCACCGGCACCACCTGCTGGATCGAGCCCGCCTGGAAGATGCTGCTCTCCAACAAGGCGCTGCTCGCGATCCTGTGGGAGCTGTACCCGGGCCACCCCAACCTGCTGCCCGCCCACCTCGACGGGCCGCGCGAACTCGCCACCACCACCGGCTGGGCCGCCAAACCGCTGCTCGGCCGCGAGGGCGAGGGCGTCACCCTGCACGAGGCCGGTACGGAGCCCTTCGTGCGGACCGGGGAACCCTGCTGCTACCAGGGCCTCGCCCCGCTGCCCGACTTCGACGGCAACCGGGTGGTCCTCGGCGCGTGGGTCGTCGAGGGCGAGGCGGCGGGCCTCGGCATCCGGGAGTCGGCGGGGCCCGTCACCGACGAGTACGCCCGCTTCCTCCCGCACGTGATCCTCTGACGGCGGTCCCGGAACGGCCTATTCGGGGACGTAGTCCCGGAGCGGCGCGGGCCTCAGGCCCGCCGCCGCGGCCAGGTCCAGGGCCCGCTCCAGATCCTGCTCCAGGGTCTCGTTGAAGTGCAGCAGGACGATGTCGCCGGCCTTGAGCTCCGGGGTCGGCGGGGTCCACTGGCCCCAGGTGGTCAGGTCGTGCGTCCAGGTCACCACGGCCTTCGCCCCGCAGGCGCGGGCGGCGGTCAGGGTGGTCGCGTCGTACGTGCCGTACGGCGGGCGCAGCAGCCGCGGCCCGTCGCCGAACCGGGCGAGGTGCTGGTCCCGGGCCCCGCAGAACTCCGCCTTCTGCCCGGCGGCGTCCAGCGTCGTCAGGTCCGGGTGGTTGACGGTGTGGTTCTCGACGCGGGAGGGACCGTGGTCGAGCAGGGTGCGGAAGTACTCGGCGTCGTACGAGTACGCGCCGGGCAGCAGGAAGAGCGAGGCGGGCACCCGCCGTTCGAGCAGCAGCTTCGCGGCGGCGGGGTCGTGGAACCAGCCGTCGTCGATGGTGATGAAGACGACCGGGTCGGTGGTCTCGACGTGCGAGACCACCGGGACGGGCGTGGGCCAGGCCGCCTCGGGGACGGCGGCCGCGGGACCCGCGACCGCGCCGACGAGCGCGAGCGGGACGAGGGTGGCGAGCGCGGCACGCACGGCGTGACGCGAGCGGGGTCTCGGCATGGCCGCATCATTGGCCTAGACCAACTGTCGTGTCAATGGTCCGTGTTGACCCGGACGGGCCCGTCGCCCGTTCGCGACGGCCCTGCCGCCCTCGTCCGTACCGGCGCCGCCGCCTCCGTCCGTACCGCGCCCGTCGCCCCGCCGGTCCCGGCCCCGTCGTCCCGCCCGTACCGGAAGCGGCCCGCCCGGCCTCCGAGACCCGGCCCCCTCAGTCCGCCAGCACCCCCCGCAACTGCTCCAGGCCCCAGTCCAGGTCCTCCTTCGAGATGACCAGCGGCGGGGCGATGCGGATCGTCGAGCCGTGGGTGTCCTTCACCAGGACGCCCCGGTCGAGCAGCCGCTCCGAGACCTCCCGGCCCGTGCCCTTCGACGGGGCGATGTCCACGCCCGCCCACAACCCGCGCCCTCGCACCGCCTCCACCGCGCCGCCGCCCACCAGGAGCCCCAGCTCCGCGTGGAGGTGGTCGCCCAGCTCCGCCGCCCGCTCCTGGTACTCGCCCGTCCGCAGCATCGCGACCACCTCCAGGGCCACCGCGCAGGCCAGCGGGTTCCCGCCGAAGGTCGACCCGTGCTCGCCCGGCCGGAAGACCCCGAGCACGTCCCGGTCGGCCACCACCGCCGACACCGGCACCACCCCGCCGCCCAGCGCCTTCCCCAGCAGGTACACGTCCGGCACCACGCCCTCGTGGTCGCACGCGAACGTCCTCCCCGTGCGCCCGAGCCCCGACTGGATCTCGTCCGCCACGAACAGCACGTTCCGCCGCCGGGTCAGCTCCCGCACCCCCGGCAGATAGCCGGCCGGCGGCACCAGGACCCCCGCCTCGCCCTGGATCGGCTCCAGGAGCACCGCCACCGTGTTCTCCGTGACCGCCGCCTCCAGGGCCGTCAGGTCCCCGTACGGGACGATCTCGAACCCCGGCGTGTACGGCCCGAAGTGGTCCCGCGCCTCGTGGTCCGTGGAGAAGCTCACGACCGTCGTCGTCCGGCCGTGGAAGTTGTTCGCCGCCACCACGATCTTCGCGTGCCCGTCCGGCACGCCCTTCACCTCGTACCCCCACTTCCGGGCCGTCTTGACGGCCGTCTCCACCGCCTCCGCCCCCGTGTTCATCGGCAGCACCGCCTCCTTTCCGCACAGCTCCGCGAGCCGCGCGCAGAAGTCGGCGAACCGGTCGTGGTGGAAGGCCCGCGAGGTCAGCGTCACCCGCTCCAGCTGGGCCTTCGCCGCGTCGATCAGACGCCGGTTGCCGTGCCCGAAGTTGAGCGCCGAGTACCCTGCGAGCAGATCGAGGTACCGGCGCCCCTCGACGTCGGTCATCCAGGCGCCGTCCGCCGAGGCGACGACGACCGGGAGGGGGTGGTAGTTGTGGGCGCTGTGCGCCTCCGCGGAAGCGATCGCGTCTTCTGTCCTCGACACGGGATCTCCGTTCGTCCTGCGGCCCGGGGTGGATGTGCCCCCTTTTCCTATCGTCGCTCGCATACCGGACGGGGAAACCTCCGACACGGCCGGACCGCTACCCTGACGGCACGCACGGCGACTGGCGCGCGGGGAAGCGACCCCGGGGGAGCCGTGCGCGGCAGACCACACGAGGCGCCGCCCGCCTGGGCGTCCCGGGACCGAAGTCCCGCGTGGCGCCGCGCCTCACGCAGTGCCCCGGGACCCCGCCCACGCCCGGAGGACACCACCGTGACCACCACCGAAGCCGTGACCACCGCCACCGAAGCCGCCGCCACCGAAGCCGCCGCCGAAGCGGCACCCGGCACCCGGCACCCCGCCCTCGCCGCCGCCGACCCCGAACTCGCCGCCCTCGTCGGCGCCGAGGAGCGGCTCCAGGCCGACACCCTGCGCCTCATCCCCAGCGAGAACTACGTCTCCGCCGCCGTCCTCGAAGCCTCCGGCACCGTCCTCCAGAACAAGTACAGCGAGGGCTACCCCGGCCGCCGCTACTACGAGGGCCAGCAGAACGTCGACCGGGTCGAGGCCCTCGCCGTCGAGCGCGCCAAGGCACTCTTCGGCGTCGACCACGCCAACGTCCAGCCCTACTCCGGCTCCCCGGCCAACCTCGCCGTCTACCTCGCCTTCGCCGAGCCCGGCGACACCGTCATGGGCATGGCCCTGCCCATGGGCGGCCACCTCACCCACGGCTGGGGCGTCTCCGCCACCGGATCGTGGTTCCGGGGCGTCCAGTACGGCGTGCGCGCGGACACCGGCCGCGTCGACCTCGACGAGGTCCGCGACCTGGCCCTGAAGGAGCGCCCGAAGGTGATCTTCTGCGGCGGCACCGCCCTGCCCCGCACCATCGACTTCGCCGCCTTCGGCGAGATCGCCCGCGAGGCCGGCGCCGTCCTCGTCGCCGACGTCGCCCACATCGCGGGCCTGATCGCGGGCGGCGCCCACCCCTCCCCGGCCGGCCACGTGGACGTGATCTCCACGACCACCCACAAGACCCTGCGCGGCCCGCGCGGCGCCATGCTCATGGCCCGCGAGGAACACGCCAGGGCCCTCGACCGGGCCGTCTTCCCCGGCCTCCAGGGCGGCCCGCACAACCAGACCACCGCCGCCATCGCCGTCGCCCTCCACGAGGCCGCCCAGCCCTCCTTCCGCACCTACGCCCACGCCGTCGTCGCCAACGCGAAGGCCCTCGCCGAGGCCCTCCTCGCCCGCGGCCTCGACCTGGTCTCCGGCGGCACCGACAACCACCTGATCCTGATGGACCTCACCTCCCGGCAGGTCCCCGGCAAGATCGCCGCCAAGGCCCTCGACCGGGCCGGGATCGTCGTCAACCACAACACCGTCCCCTTCGACCCCCGCAAGCCCTTCGACCCCTCCGGCATCCGCATCGGCACCCCCGCCCTCACCTCCCGCGGCCTCGGCACCGCGCACATGGCGGCGGTCGCGGAGTGGATCGACCGGGGCGTCACGGCCTCCGGCCGGGGCGACGAGGACGCCCTCGCCGCGATCCGCGCCGAGGTCGCCGACCTGATGGCCGCGTTCCCGGCTCCGGGCCTGCCGGTCTGACGGCCGCGTTCCCGGCTCCGGGCCCGGCGGTCTGACGGCGGTGTTCCCGGCTCCGGGCCTGCCGACCTGACGGCCGCGTCCCCCGCCCCGGGCCCGGCGGTCTGACGGCCGCGTTCCCCGCCTCGGGCCTGCCGGTCCGGCGGCCGTCTTCCCCGCCCGGTCCGACGGCCGCCTCCCCCGCCCGCCCGACGACCGCGTCCCCGCCCCGGGCCCGCCCGGCCGATCCGGCGACCGCCGGCGCGGGGGCGCGGACCGTCGCGCGCACTGTGTTCCTGGTCTCATCCGCCACGGGCCACGGCCGCCGCGACCGGAGCCGCGCCCCCGCGCGCGTACCCCCGGAACACCGGCCGGACGGCCCCCGGGACACCGGCCGGGCGGCGCCCGTCGCACCGGTCGGGCGGGGACCCGTCCCGCACCTGAGAGAATGATGTGCATGGCCTTTGACAGTCCCCGTGTGCTCTCCGGAATCCAGCCCACCGCCGGCTCGTTCCACCTCGGCAACTACCTCGGCGCCGTCCGCCAGTGGGTCGCCCTCCAGGAGACGCACGACGCCTTCTACATGGTCGTGGACCTGCACGCGATCACGGTCCCGCAGGACCCGGCCGAGCTGCGCGCCAACACCCGGCTCGCCGCCGCCCAGCTCCTCGCCGCCGGCCTCGACCCGGAGCGCTGCACCCTCTTCGTCCAGAGCCACGTCCCCGAGCACGCCCAGCTCGGCTGGGTCATGAACTGCCTCACCGGCTTCGGCGAGGCCTCCCGCATGACCCAGTTCAAGGACAAGTCCGCCAAGCAGGGCGCCGACCGCGCCACCGTCGGCCTCTTCACGTACCCGATCCTCCAGGTCGCGGACATCCTGCTCTACCAGGCGAACGAGGTCCCGGTCGGCGAGGACCAGCGCCAGCACATCGAGCTGACCCGCGACCTCGCGGAGCGGTTCAACGGGCGCTTCGGCGAGACCTTCACGATCCCCTCGCCGCACATCCTGAAGGAGACGGGGAAGATCTACGACCTCCAGGACCCGTCGATCAAGATGAGCAAGTCGGCCTCCACGCCGAAGGGCCTCATCAACCTCCTGGACGACCCCAAGGTCACCGCGAAGAAGGTCAAGAGCGCCGTCACCGACACCGACACGGTGATCCGCTTCGACCCGGAGGACAAGCCCGGCGTCTCCAACCTCCTCGGCATCCTCTCCACCCTCACCGGGAAGAGCGTCCCCGACCTGGAGAGGGACTACGAGGGCAAGATGTACGGCGCGCTCAAGACGGACCTCGCCGAGGTCATGGTGGACTTCGTCACGCCGTTCCGGACCCGCACCCAGGAATACCTGGACGACCCGGAGACGCTGGACTCCGTCCTGGCCAAGGGCGCGGAGAAGGCCCGCGCGGTCGCCGCCGAGACCCTGGCGCAGACGTACGAGCGGATGGGCCTCCTGCCCGCCAAGCACTGAGTCCTGGGACCCTGGCCACGAGGGTGGTGCAGGCCGCACACTGGCGGCTGCACCACCCGCACGCCCACCCGCACGCGCGACGGCACCGACACGCACCGACACGCACCGAGACGACGGAGGAGAACGACGTGGGGACCGTAACGCTCGGCGTTTCGATCGCGGTCCCGGAGCCCTACGGCAGCCTGCTCCAGGAGCGGCGCGCCGGCTTCGGGGACCGGGCCGCGCACGGCATCCCCACCCACGTCACCCTCGTCCCGCCGACCGAGGTGCCCCGGGAGCGGCTGCCGGAGATCGAGGCGCACCTCGCGCGCGTGGCCGCCGGCCACCAGCCCTTCCCCGTGCGCCTGAAGGGCACCGGCACCTTCCGGCCGCTCTCCCCGGTGGTCTACGTCATGCTCGCCGAGGGCGTCATCCCCTGCGACCGGCTCCAGCAGCGGATCAGGGACGAGGCGGGCCCGCTCGTGCGCGAGCTCCAGTTCCCGTACCACCCGCACGTCACCGTGGCGCACGGCATCTCCGAGGAGGGGATGGACCGGGCCTACGAGGAGCTCGCCGACTACGAGGCGGCCTGGACCTGCCGCTCCTTCGCGCTGTACGAGCAGGGCGCGGACCAGGTGTGGCGCAAGCTGTACGACTACGAGTTCGGCAGCGGCCGGCCGACCCCCGCCGTCCCGGCCCAGGGCGGCAGCCCGGTCGACACGCCGACGACGACGCCGAGCCCCTGAGGGACCGCCGCGGGGCTCACACCGGCAGCCGCCGGTACAGCGGCCTCGGCACGTGTCGCACCGCCGCCGTCACCATCCGCAGCGCCCCCGGCACCCACACCGTCTCCGAGCGGCGCAGCAGCCCCCGCTCGATCGCGCCCGCGACCGCCTCCGGGGTGGTCGCGAACGGCTCCTCCGGCCGCCCCTCCGTCGCCCGCGACCGCACGAAGCCGGGCCGCACCACCATCACGTGCACCCCCGTCCCGTACAGCGCGTCCCCGAGTCCCTGGGCGAAGACGTCGAGCCCCGCCTTCGACGAGCCGTAGATGAAGTCCGCCCGGCGGGCCCGCTCGGCCGCCACCGAGGAGAGCACCACGAGCGAGCCGTGCCCCTGCGCCTGGAGCGCGCCCGCGCACACCAGGCCCGCCGAGACCGCGCCGGTGTAGTTGGTCCCGGCGACCCGGGCGGCGGCGACCGGATCGGACTCGTCGCGCGCCTGGTCGCCCGGCACCCCGAAGGCCAGCAGCACCACGTCGACGTCGCCCTCCGCGAAGACCGGGCCGAGCCGCTCCTCGTGCGACCCGGGATCGAGCGCGTCGAACGGGACCGTCCGCACCTCGGCGCCCAGCGCCCGCAGCGACGCGGCGGAGGCGTCGAGGGCGGGGGAGGGGCGCCCGGCCAGGCGGACCGCGCGGGTGCGCCGGGCGATCATCCGGCGGGCGGTGGCGAGCCCGATCGCCGAGGTGCCGCCGAGGACGAGCAGGGACTGCGGTGCGCCGAAGGCGTCCTTCACGATCAGCTCCTAGAGGGGTCCTGGAGGGGGCCTGCGGGGGTCCTACAGGCCGAGGCGGCGGGAGAGGTCCGAGACGAGGACGGACCGGGGGTCGAGCGCGGCCCGCAGCGCCCGGAACTCGCCGAGCCGCGGGTACATCGCGGCCAGCACCTCCGGCCGCATCCGCGAGTCCCCGGCCAGGTGCACCCGCCCGCCCGCCTCCGCGACCTCCTCGTCGAGCGCGTCGAGGAAGGCGCCGAGCCCGGGGATCCCGGTCGGCAGGTCGAGGGCCAGGCACCAGCCGGGCAGGGCGAAGGAGAGCGGCCCCGGACCGCCCGGACCGAACCTCTGGAGGACGCCGGGCAGCACGGGCCAGCGCCGCCCCGCGATCCGCCGCACGATCCCCCGGAGCACCTCCTCCCGCCCGTGCGGGAGGACGAACCGGTACGGGACGGAACCCCCGGGCCCGTACAGCCGGTTCCAGTGCGGGACGGCGTCGAGGGGGTGGAAGAAGCCGGACAGCGGCCGGAGCCGGCCGGTCTCCGCGCGGGGCGACGCCCGGTACCGGAGTTCGCCCAGGAGCCCTGCGGAGGCGCGGCCGAGCAGCCCGCCGGGCACGCGCGGCGGGGCGGGCAGCCGGACGGGCCGGAAGGCGAGCGGCGCGCGGCGGGCCGGATGGCGGCGGGGCAGCGCGTCGTACGGGGCGGGGTCGCCGCGCGTGAGGACGGCCCGGCCGGTGGCGGCGCCCCGCGCGCGCAGGTCGATCCGGGCGGTGGCGTGGTGGTACGGGCGGTCGCCCCCGTCGAGCAGGGCGAGGAGCTCGTCGAGGTCGCGGGCCCGCCCGGTGTCCACGCGCATCAGGGAGGTCTCGACGGCCGGCAGCCGCAGGACGGCGGAGAGGACCACGCCGGTCAGGCCCAGGCCGCCGGTGGTGGCGTCGAAGAGCGGGGTGCCGGGCCGCACCGTCCTGGTCTCCCCGTCGGGGGTGAGGAGTTCGAGCGAGACCACATGCCGGCCGAAGGAGCCGACGGCGTGCTGGTTCCCGCCGTGGACGTCGCCCGCGACAGCGCCGCCGACCGTCACGTACCGGGTGGCGGGCACGACCGGGACGAACCGGCCGAGCGGCAGCAGGACCTCCATCAGCCGGTGCAGGCTGACGCCCGCCTCGCAGTCGACGAGCCCCGCGCGCGCGTCGACGGCGCGGATCCGGTCGAGGCCGGTCATGTCGAGGACGGTGCCGCCGGCGTTCCGGGCGGCGTCGCCGGGGGAGCGCCCCAGACCGCGGGCGACGGCGCCCCGGGCGCCGGGAGCACGGAGGGCGGCGGCGGCCTCGGCGGGACCGCGGGGCCGGTACACGCGCGCGAGGGTGGGGGCGGTGCGGCCCCAGCCGGTCAGGGCTTCGCAGTCGTCGTCCGGGACGCGGGTCTCGACAGCCATGGAGCCGACCGTATAGGCGAATGTGCCGTGTATGTCGGCATTGCCCCCTGTCGCTTGGCGGTTCGTCGAAAGGGGTGATGATCGGACGGAGTGAGGGTAGGAAGAGAATCCCGGCATCCGGCCCCGCTCCACCCGCGCATGTCGATCGCGCACGGGAGGGCCCGGTGGGGGGATTCTCGTACTCCGGCCACCCGCGCAGCGCACGCATCGAGGGGTACACGCACGACATGGACTGGCTGACCAAGCTCCCCGTCATCGGCCCCTGGGTCACCCGACTCATGCGCACCCACGCCTGGCGCGCCTACGAGACCCTCGACCGGGCCCACTGGACCCGGCTCGCCGCGGCGATCACCTTCCTCTCCTTCCTCGCCCTCTTCCCGCTCATCACCGTCGCCGCCGCGGTCGGCGCCGCGCTCCTCAGCGACGAGCAGCTCGACCGGATCGAGGACAAGATCGGGGAGCAGGTCCCCGGCATCTCCGACCAGCTCGACATCGGCGGACTCGTCGACAACGCCGGCACCGTCGGGATCGTCGCCGGTGCCCTGCTCCTCTTCACCGGCATCAGCTGGATCGGCTCCATGCGGGAGTGCCTGCGCGCGGTGTGGGGCCTCGACGACATCGAGGGCAACCCGGTCCTGCTCAAGGGCAAGGACGCGCTGATCCTCGTCGGCCTCGGCGGCGTCGCCCTCGGCTCGCTCGCCGCCTCCTGGCTCGGCTCCACCGCCGTCGGCTGGAGCGCCGAACAGGTCGGCGTCTCCGAGGGCGGGGCGGGCGGCGTCCTGCTCCAGACCGCCGCCGTCCTCGTCGGCGTCGTCGCCGACTTCCTGATCCTGCTGTACGTCCTGTCCCTGCTGCCGGGCGTCGAGCCGCCCCGCCGGGACCTGGTGGTGGCCTCGCTGATGGGCGCGGTCGGCTTCGAACTCCTCAAGCTGCTGCTCGGCGGCTACATGAAGGGGGTCGCGGCGAAGTCGATGTACGGGGCGTTCGGCGTCCCCGTCGCCCTGCTCCTCTGGATCAACCTCACCGCGAAGCTGCTGCTGTTCTGCGCGGCGTGGACGGCGGCGGCCTCGTCCCGGAAGGAGAAGGCGGCGGGCCCGGAGGGGGTTACTTCCCCGCCTCCGTCTTCTTCTCCGTCCCCGTCCCCGTCCCCTTCCCGGGACCGGACTCCTGCTCCTTCTCCTGCTCCTTCTCCCGACCCGAGTCCTGATCCCGGCCCCGGCCCCGCTCCTGATCCCGGCCCCGCTCCTGGCCCCGGTCCTGCTCCCGGCCGCCGCGACGCGCCGCCGACACGGCCGTCGGCCAGCGGCGGTTGACGAGGAACACGGCGCCCGCGAGGAGGGCGAGGACCCCGCCGACCACGGCCAGCGCGGTCCCGACCCCGCCGGACCTGCCGGCCGCGATCGCCTGGACGGGGTGGACCGGGGCGTTCTTGCCGGGTGCGGGATCCGCCGCGCCGTCGGACCCGGGCGACTTCGTACGGGCCGAGAGCGGCGGCACCAGCTCGCCCACCGGTTCCACCTTGCCGAGCGCGGCGAAGCCCCAGTCGAACAGCCGGGCGGTCTCCCGGTAGACCGCGTGCTGCTCCTTGGAGGAGGGGTTCATCACGGTGACGAGCAGGACCCTGCCGTTCCGCTCCGCGACCCCCGTGAAGGTCGCGCCCGCGTGCGTGGTGTTGCCGTTCTTGACCCCGGCGACGCCCTGGTACGGGGGGATGCCGAAGTCGCCCGTGAGGAGCCGGTTGGTGTTCTGGATCTCGAAGGTCTCGCGCTTCTTCTCGCCGGGCTTCTGTATGCCGGGGAAGGCGGCGCGGGAGGTGGCGGCGTACTCGCGGAAGTCCGGCTTGGTCATGCCGCTGCGGGCGATGAGGGTGAGGTCGTACGCGGAGGAGACCTGGCCCGGGGCGTCGTAGCCGTCGGGGGAGACCACCTTGGTGTCGAGCGCCTGGAGCTCGACCGCCTGGTCGTTCATGTCCTTCACGGTCTGCTGGAGGCCGTGGTTCATGTTGGTCAGGACGTGTACGGCGTCGTTGCCGGAGCGCAGGAAGACGCCGAGCCACAGGTCGTGGACGCTGTAGGTCTGCTTCTCCTTGACGCCGACCAGGCTGGAGCCCTCGCCCATGCCCGCCAGGTCCTGGCTGGTGACCAGGTGGTTCTGCGTCTTGGGGAACTTCGGCAGCAGGGTGTCCGCGAAGAGCATCTTCAGGGTGGAGGCGGGGGCGAGCGGCCAGTGCGCGTTGTGCGCGGCGAGGACCTGCCCGTTCTCCGCGTCGGCGACGATCCAGGACCGGCCCGACAGCTCCTTCGGCAGCACGGGCGCCCCGGCCCCGAGCCGCACCTGCGTCCCTGGCCTGCCGAGCAGGGAGCCGCCGACCGTGGACATGACGGCGGGGGGCTTGGGCTGCGTGTCCTGGACGGCCTGTTCGACCTTCTCGTCCTTCCCGTCGGCGTGGGCCGCGGGCGCGGCGAGGACGAGCGGAAGGAACACGGCAGCGGCGACCGCCCGAGCGGTCTTCTTCGAAGCAGACACGGTCGTGAACGTACAGGTACGGAACAGGGATCCGAACCCCGGCAGGCCATTCGAACCCACCCGTCCACCCGGACGCGGCCGCCCGAGGGCCGACGGCGATACTGGGGCCATGAAGCTCAGCCGTCGCGTCTCCTGGTTCCTGCTCGCGTTCGGGGTGTGGAGCTGGTTCATCTGGATCACCTTCGTAAAGAACCTCTGGAACGACGGGAGCGGCCTCGCCTTCGACGACGCGGGCGACCCGACGGCCTACTTCTGGGTTCATCTGCTGCTTGCCGTCACGTCCTTTGTCCTGGGGACGGTGATCGGCGTCCTCGGGTTGCGCGGGGTGCGCGCCGCGCGCCGCACGGGCGCCTAGAAGAAGAAGGAGTTCCGGGGCGTGGTCGTCTTCCTGCTGGTCCTGGTCGTGGTCCTCGCGCTGCTCGGCGGTGTCCACTGGTACGTGTGGCGGCGGCTCGTCCGTGACGTGACGGTGCCCGGCGGGCTGCCGCGCCGGCTGGGCACGGCCGCCGTCGTGGTCCTGCCGCTGCTCTCGGTCGCGGCCCTGGTCTCCGCCCGGGCGGGCGTGCCCTTCCGGCTCCAGCAGGTGATCGCCTGGCCGGGGCAGATGTGGCTCGCCGTCCTGCTGTACCTGGTCCTGGCCCTGGTGGTGGGCGAGGCCGTCCGCCCGCTCCTGCACGCCCGGCTCGCCCGCCGCGCGCCCGCCGCCGCGGCCCCCGGGCCCGAACCCGTACCGGTGGCGGCCGCAGTGGCCGAGCCCGTCGCGGAGACCGCCCCGGCCCCCGCGCCCACCGCCCCGGCGGGACCGGCCACCCCCGTCGGCCCCGTCGCCCCGGCGGGACCGGACGACCCGACCGGCCCCGCCGACCCCTCCCGGCGGCTCTTCGTCTCCCGGGTCGTCGGCGGCACCGCCGCCGCCGTCGCGCTCGGGACCGTCGGGTACGGCACGTACGGCGTGCTGCGCGGGCCCCGCGTCAAGCGGGTCACCGTGCCGCTCGCCAAGATCCCGCGCGCCGCGCACGGCTACCGGATCGCCGTCGTGTCCGACATCCACCTGGGCCCGATCCTGGGCCGCGCCCACACCCAGCGCATCGTGGACACGATCAACTCCACCCAGCCCGACCTGATCGCGGTCGTCGGCGACCTCGTCGACGGCACCGTCGAGAACCTCGGCCCCGCCGCCGAGCCGCTCGCCCGGCTCCGCGCCCGTCACGGCTCCTTCTTCGTGACCGGCAACCACGAGTACTTCTCGGGCGCCGACGCCTGGGTCGACCACGTGCGCGAGCTCGGCCTGCGCCCGCTGCGCAACGAGCGCCTGGAGATCGCGGCCGGCTTCGACCTCGCGGGCGTCGACGACGTCGCGGGCGAGAGCGAGGGCCGGGGCCCCGACTTCGCACGCGCCCTCGGCGACCGCGACCGGGCCCGCGCCGCCGTCCTCCTCGCGCACCAGCCGATCGTCGTCCACGACGCCGTGCGCCACGGCGTGGACCTCCAGCTCTCCGGCCACACCCACGGCGGCCAGCTCTGGCCCGGCAGCCTCCTCGCCGAACTGGCCAACCCGACCGTCGCCGGGCTCGAACGGTACGGCGACACCCAGCTCTACGTCTCGCGGGGCGCGGGCGCCTGGGGACCCCCGGTCCGGGTCGGCGCTCCCTCCGACATCACCGTCGTCGAACTCGCCTCGAAACAGGCCTAAAGGGGACCCGTCACTCCCCGCACCGAGAGTGATACGTGCTGCTCATCGGCTTAAATTCTCATATCCCGGACATATACCTGTGCTGTGAAAGTTTTCCCTTCCACTTGTGAAAACCGTGTGATGGGATGACGCCATCGCGGTGGTTCCGGGGGGCGCCGCGCCTGGGGTGGCACCAAAAAAAGGAAGCACGGCAATGCGGTCGACGGTCCGTCTGCGGATCCTCATCACTTGTGGAGTACTGGTGGCGGCCGGAGCGGGGGGCTGGCAACTCCTGCCCTCCGACGGCGCCAGCACCGATCCGATCGCCGTCGGCACCACCGACGAGATCACCTCCCTCGACCCGGCCGGCGCCTACGACGCCGGATCCTGGGCGATCTACAGCAACGTCTACCAGTCGCTGCTGACGTTCAAGCCGGGCTTCACCGAGCCGGTCCCGGACGCCGCCGAGAGCTGCGCGTTCGTGGGCACCGGACTCACCACGTACCGGTGCACGCTCCGCGACGACCTCACCTTCTCCAACGGGCGCAAGGTGACCGCCGAGGACGTCGAGTACTCCTTCGAGCGGATGCTGGGGATGAAGACGGACGTCGGTCCGCAGCCGCTCTTCCCGACGCTGAAGAGCGTCGACTCCGAGGGCCGCACCGTCACGTTCCACCTCGGCGCCAAGGACGTCACGTTCCCGCTGAAGCTGGCCACCGGCGCCGGGTCGATCGTGGACCGCGACCGCTACCCGGAGAAGAAGCTGCGTCCCGACGCGGCGGTCGACGGCTCGGGGCCGTACGTCCTCAAGGAGTACAAGCCGGGAGAGTCCGCCCTCCTGGAGCCCAACCCGAACTACAAGGGCGCCATCACCAAGGCCGGCCGTCCGGTCCTCGTGAAGTACTACGCCAAGTCCGAGGAGCTGGCCGAGGCCTGGAAGGCCAAGAACGTCCAGGTGACGCACCGCCAGCTCCCGCCGGACTTCGTCTCCGCCCTGGAGACCTCGGACGGCACCCGCGTCACCGAGGCGGAGAGCGCCGAGATCCGCAACATCAACTTCAACGTCCGGCCCGGCACGCCCATGGCGGACAAGGCCGTGCGGCAGGCCGTCGCGGCGGTCCTCGACCGCCCGGCGATCACCACCGGCGCCTACAAGGGCACGGTCGAGCCGCTGTACTCCCTCATCCCGCAGGGCTTCGTCGGCCACAGCACCGCGTTCTACGACGTCTACCCGGAGCCGAGCGGGAAGAAGGCGGAGCAGATCCTGAAGGCCGCCGGGATCGAGACCCCGGTGAAGTTCACCTTCGGCTTCCGCAAGGACGACACCTACGCCGCCGAGACCAAGGAGATCAAGCGGCAGCTGGAGGAGACCGGCCTGTTCTCGGTCGAGACCGTCGAGGTCAAGTGGGAGGACTTCCAGAAGCAGTACGCGCAGGGCGCCTTCGACGCGTACACCGTCGGCTGGCTCCCCGACTTCCCCGACTCCGACAGCTTCACCGCGCCGCTCGTCGGCACCGGGAACACCCTGCACAACGGGTTCTCCAACAGGCGGATCGACTCCCTGATCGCCTCGACCCAGCAGCACAGCGACCGTTCCCGGACGACGGGCGACTTCAAGGCGATCCAGAGCGAGGTCGCCACCGACGTCCCGCTCGTGCCGCTGTGGCAGAAGAAGGACTACGTCCTCTCCACCGATGCGGTCGCGGGCTCCCAGTACCTGACGGACGGCACCGGCATCTGGCGCCTGTGGGAACTGAGCTGGATCTAGCGGTACGGCGGTGACGCGCCGTGGGGCCGCACTCGTCCCGAGTGCGGCCCCACGGCGTCCCTACCGCTTGGCGCCCGCCCGCTTCGGCCTGCCCGAGGCCGCCATCCCGGCCGCCGTCGGCATGAAGTCGGCGAGCAGTTCGTGGGTCTCCTTGACCAGCGGGCGCAGGATCCGGAAGCGGGAGAGGGAGATCGCGCGGGCGGTGACGGGGGCGAGCCGCTCCACGAGCCGCCGGCTGTTGGCGGCGCCCTCCGACCGGTCGTACACCCAGAAGAGCACCAGGCCCATCTGCTGGAGCCACAGGAGCTGCGGCAGCGCCTCGGCCAGTTCCGGGTCGACCTTCACCGAGGCCCCGGAGATGACCCGCCGCTGCACCTCGATCGCGGCCTCGCGCGGCCCCTCCGACTCGGGCGAGAACGGGCTGAGCGGGCTGTCCGGGTCGGCGGCGTTCTTGAAGAACTGGGCGGCGAACTCGTGGTACGGCTCCGCGATGTCCAGCCAGCCGAGGTAGACCCCCCGGATCCGGGCCGTCAGGTCCTTCTCGTCCCCGGCCAGGAGGGGCTCGACGGCCGCCTGGTGCTCCTCGGCGATCCGGTCGTAGAAGCCCTGGACCAGGTGCTCCTTGGAGGAGAAGTAGTAGTACGCGTTGCCGACGGAGACTCCGGCCTCCTGGGCGATGGCCCGCATCGTCGTCTTGTCGTAACCGCGCTCCTTGAACAGCCGGAGCGCGGTTTCGAGGATGAGCGTGCGGGTCTGCTCGCTCTTGGGGGCCTTCTTCTCTTCCTTCACGTCCTTCACGGGGCCGAGCCTAACGGGGCGGACCGGGCACTTCGCAGCGCCCGTCCCCGCAGCCGTCCGGACCCGGGCCGCCGGCGGGGACCCGGCCGGGTCCCTTGAGCGCCTCGCGCCACTTCGCGGCGGCCAGGACGGTCGCCCGGGCGAAGGGCTGCCCGGCGGGGGTGGCCAGCCAGTGGGCCCTGGGCCGGTGCTCGGCCAGTGCCCAGAGGCAGACGATCCAGGCGGCGGTCTCCCGGTAGACCTGGCCCCGGTCCCCGATCACCGTGATCTCCCGCAGGGTGGCGGCGTGATCGAGGGCCGGGAACCGGCGCCGGGCCTCCTGGGACCCGGCCGGCACCAGGTCGAGCGGGACGAGCTGCCGCTGCCGCAGCAGCCAGTGCCGCAGGTGCACGCAGAGCGGGCAGTCGGCGTCGTACAGCACGGTCAGGCGCTTCACGGGCGTCCGCGGCGCGTGGGCCGCCTGCGCGGGAGCCTGCACGGGAGCCGGTGCGTGCTCCGGTGCGGGAGCCGGTACGAAGGCCGGTGCGTGTTCCGGCGCGGGGGCGTCCTCTCCGGGTGCGGTCGGCACGGCGGTTCAGCCCTGCGGCGCGGGCGGGGCCCAGGGGCCGGCCTTGGGGGGCGTGGTCCAGCCCTGCGGGCCGACCGGCGGCACCTGCTCGCGCTCCATGACCCCGCGCCGGCGGATCTTGTTGAGCACGTACACGTTCCCGAGGTGCATCACGCCGAGGACGAGCAGGACGACCCCGAGCTTGACGGAGAGGGCCTCGAAGAGCGCCCGGGCGTCGAGGACGGCCTCGTCCTGGCCCAGGTAGAGGGCGACGAAGCCGAAGTTGACGAGGTAGAAGCCGACCACCAGGAGGTGGTTGACGGCCTCCGCGAGCTTCTCGTTCCCGTGCAGGACGTCTGCCAGGAAGATCCTTCCGTTGCGGCTGAGCGTGCGGGCGACCCAGACGGTCAGGGCCACGCTGATCAGCAGGTAGACGATGTACGCGACGACAGTGAGGTCCATGCCCCACCCTCCCTTGAACGCGTTCAAAAGCTGTCGGTCATGACTGTAGACCTCATCTTGAACGTGTTCAAGTCATAGGAGGGGAGGGGGCGGGGAGGCCGCGCGGAAGGGGGGCGCGGACGGGAAAGGGATGGCCGCCCGTGTCCCCGGCCGCCTAGGGTCGCGCGGGTGACGCTCTCTCATGACCTGGCCGGTACCGGCCCCTCGACCGTCGTCCTGCTGCACTCCGGGGTCTGCGACCGCCGGATGTGGGACGTGCAGTTCTCCGCGCTCGCCGAGGCGGGACACCGTGTCGTCCGCTGCGACCTCCGCGGCTTCGGCGAGTCCCCGATCGACGCCCCGCACACCCACGCGGAGGACGTCCGGGACCTGATCGACCACCTCGGCGCCGACCGCGTCGCCGTCGTCGGCTCCTCCTTCGGCGGCGAGGTCGCCCTGGAGTTCGCCGCCCGCCACCCCGGACGGGTCGCGGCCCTCGCCCTGCTCGCCTCCGGCGTGCCCGGCATGGAGCCGAGCGCGGAGCTGGAGGCCTGGGGCGACCGCGAGGACGCGCTCCTCGACGCGGGCGACCTCGACGCCGCCGTCGAGCTCAACGTCGGCACCTGGCTCGGCCCCGAGGCCGGGGAGCGGGCCCGCGCGCTGGTCCGCGAGGCGCAGCGCCGCGCCTTCGAGGTGCAGCTCGCCGCCCCCGAGGAGTACGACCCGGTCGACCCCGGGGTGACCCGGGACGAGATCGCCGGCGTCCGGGCCCCCGCCCTGGTGGCCGTCGGCGCCCACGACCTCCCCGACTTCCGGGCGGCCGCCGACGAGTTGGCCCGCCTCCTGCCCGCCGCCCGCCGCCTCGACCTCGACTGGGCCGGCCACCTCCCCGCCCTGGAGCGCCCGGAGGAGACCGCCCGCCTCCTCGTGGACTTCCTGGCGGAGGCCCTGGCGCCGACCGCGCCCTGAGGCGGGGGCCCGGGCCCGTCAGGCGGCCGGGTCCCGGGTGAACCTCCGCACGCCCGGCACCAGCGCCGTCCCCAGGCAGCAGCCGCCCACCACCACCGCCGCGGCGGCCAGGGGCACTCCGGGGCCCCAGGCCGCCGCGGCGAGCGGGGCCAGGGCGTAGCCGAGGGGCATCGCGGCCAGCGAGAGCAGCCAGTCGTACGAGGTGACGCGGGCGAGCGCGTGGGCGGGCACCGCGCGCTGGACGGCGGTCTCCCAGACCGGCGACAGGAAGCCGAGCCCCGCCTGCGCGAGCCCGTAGGCCGCGATCGTCACCGGCGCGGGCGCGGCGACGGCGAGCAGCGCCAGCGGCAGCGCGTACGTGGCGAGTCCGAGGTTGGCGGTCAGGACCGGGCGCCGGGGGCGGGCGCGGCCCGCGAGCAGTGCCCCGAGGAGGAAGCCGACGGCGCCGACCTGGAGGAGGACCACCCAGGTGGTGCCGCCGCCGAGCCGCTGCACGGCGACGGCGGGCCCGAGGGTCATCAGGACGGCGGCGGCGCCGTTCCAGGCGCCGTGGCCGACGAGGCTGGTCCAGTACCAGTCGCGGGAGCGGACCTCCCGCCAGCCCTCGACGAGGTCGGCGCGGAGCGAGCGGCGGGGGACCGGCACCCGCTTCACCCGGACGGCGGTCAGGAGCAGGGCGCTGAGGCCGAAGGTCGCCGCGTCCAGGACGAACGCCCAGCCGGCGCCCACCGTGAGGACCAGCGTGCCCGCGAGCGCCGGGCCCGCGAGGCGGGTGGCGCTCTGGGCCACCCCCATCGCCGCGTTGGCCCGGTGCAGCGCGCCGGCCTCCACCGTGCCCTTCAGCAGCGGCGCGCCGGTCGGCATGGCGAAGGCCCCGGCGGCCCCGCCGCACGCCTCCGCGACCGCGAGCACGGCGATGCCGGGGGAGCCGCCGAGGAGCTGGAGGCCGACGACGAGCTGGGTGGCGCAGCGCACGAGGTCGGTGGTGAGCGCGACCGTCCGCGCGTCGAAGCGGTCGCCGACGACCCCGCCCAGCGGCAGCAGGAGCAGCTTGGGGACCATCGCGCAGCCGAGGACCAGGGCGAGCGCCGAGGTGGAGCCGGTGGCCTCCAGGACGGCGAGGGCGAGGGCGGCCGGGATGGCGGCGTCGCCGAGGAGGGAGAGGGCGCGGCCGGTGAGGAGGAGGCGGAAGGAGCGGGTGCGCAGGGGGTGGGGAACGGGCGCGGGCGCCGTGGCGGCGGGAGCGGCGGGCATGGCGCGAAGGGTATTTCGGCAGCGAATGATTCGTCAACGAAATATTAGGCGCCGAAGTATCCAGAGGGTGTCACGTGCCCGTTCCGACGTACGATCGCCCCATGGACCCGACCCCCGCGCTCCCCGCTCCCCCGGAACCGCGCGACTGGACCGACGGACACGTCGCCCGCTGGCAGCCCGTCCTGCCC
The DNA here is from genome assembly GCF_044756005.1 of Streptomyces sp. NPDC092045. Lineage (NCBI taxonomy): Bacteria > Bacillati > Actinomycetota > Actinomycetes > Kitasatosporales > Streptomycetaceae > Streptomyces > Streptomyces sp. NPDC092045. The sequence goes on from NZ_JBIVSC010000001.1 coordinate 203,907, forward strand.
GGCCTCGACCCCGTCGTCGAGGGCGCGGTCACCCGGATGAAGAAGCTCTCGGTCCATCTGCGCCGGGTCAGGGAGCAGTCGCTCGTCGACTTCGACCTGGAGCGCCACGAGTTCGACACGCTCCACAAGCTGGCCGGCCGCGGCGGCAGCGCCGCCCCCTCCGAACTCGCGCAGGACCTGGACCTGGCCCCCGCCTCCGTCTCGGGCCGCCTCGACGCCCTGGAGAAGCGCGGCTTCGTCCGGCGCACCCGGTCGACCACCGACCGGCGCCGGGTCGTCGTCGAGCTCACCGCCGCCGGCCGCGAGACCTGGCTCGGCGCGATGGACGTCCTCGGCCACGAGGAGTACCGGCTCCTCGGCGTCCTCGCCCCCGAGGAGCGCGCCCTGCTCAACGACATGCTGCGCCGCGTGATGGTGGCGGCCGAGGCGGGCGACGCCTCCGACCCCTGGCACGCCTGAGGAACCCTCCCTCCGGCGGACCGGGGACGGGCGCCCGCAGGACGGCCCGTCAGACGCTCAGCGAGCGCGCGAAGTTGACCTGGCCCATCACCCAGTGGAGCGTGTCCGGGCCCGTCGCCGGGATCATCGTGGCGTGGTGGCGGCCCCCGCTGGTCACCGTGACCTGGATGAAGCCCGTGGTCCTCTTCTCCTTCATCAGGAGGAACAGCAGGCCCACCAGGCACAGCAGCGTGAAGACGACCGCGAGCACGATCGCGACCGTCGGGATCTTCTCCTCGGTCCGCGACATGTCCATCGCGTTCCACACCGCGCCCTTCAGGGGCATCGACCCGGCCGGCGTGACGATCCGGTCGCCGACGACCGTGATGTCACCGATCGCGAGCACCGGCGCGGCCCCGAACGGCACCGGCGGGAACTGCTGCGGCGCGGGCGCCAGGGGCACGCCGTCGGCCAGCGTCGGCCGGTACGCCGGGGCCTGCGGGTAGCCGTACGGCGGGGTCGCGCCCTGCGGGTGGCCGTACCCGGGCGTCCCGGGCGCGCCGCCCTGCCCCGGCGGCTGCCCCGGTCCCCACCTGTACTCGCCGTCCGCGTAAGGGTTCGGCTCGCTCATCAGTCCCCGCTCTCCACAACGACACACACCGGCGCGTGCGGACGGGAAAGCCCGCCCCCGCACGCCGAGCGTACAGAAGCGGGCTTTCCCGTCGTGACCGCGATGTCAGAAACGACGCGTGATGAGCGCGCGCTTCACTTCCTGGATCGCCTTGGTGACCTCGATGCCGCGCGGGCAGGCGTCCGTGCAGTTGAACGTCGTGCGGCAGCGCCACACGCCGTCCTTGTCGTTCAGGATCTCCAGGCGCTGCTCGCCGGCCTCGTCGCGCGAGTCGAAGATGAAGCGGTGCGCGTTGACGATGGCGGCCGGGCCGAAGTACTGGCCGTCGTTCCAGAAGACCGGGCAGGACGACGTGCACGCGGCGCACAGGATGCACTTGGTGGTGTCGTCGAAGCGCTCGCGGTCCTCGGCGGACTGCCGGCGCTCGCGGGTCGGCTCGTTCCCCTTGGTGACCAGGAACGGCATGACGTCCCGGTACGCCTGGAAGAACGGCTCCATGTCCACGACCAGGTCCTTGAGGACCGTCAGGCCCTTGATGGCCTCGACCGTGATCGGCTTCTCGGGGTTGATGTCCTTGATCAGCGTCTTGCAGGCGAGCCTGTTCTTGCCGTTGATCCGCATCGCGTCCGAGCCGCAGATGCCGTGGGCGCACGACCGGCGGAAGGTCAGCGTGCCGTCGACGTCCCACTTGATCTTGTGGAGGGCGTCGAGCACGCGCTCCTTGGGGTCGATCTCGATCTGGAAGTCCTCCCAGACCGCCGCGTCCGAGATCTCGGGGTTGAAGCGGCGGATCCGCATCGTGACCGTGATGTACGGCGAGGCGGCGGAGTCCTTCTCGACCTTGTCCAGTACGGGAGTAGCCATCAGTACTTACGCTCCATCGGCTGGTAGCGGGTCGTGACGACCGGCTTGTAGTCGAGACGCACGGTCTCGGAGCCGTCCTTGCCGACCTCGCGGTACGCCATCGTGTGACGCATGAAGTTGACGTCGTCGCGGTTCGGGTAGTCCTCGCGGTAGTGACCGCCGCGGGACTCCTTGCGCGCCAGGGCCGAGACGGCCATGACCTCGGCCAGTTCGAGCAGGTTGCCCAGCTCGATGGCCTCCAGGAGGTCGGTGTTGAAGCGCTTGCCCTTGTCCTGGATGGACACGTTCTCGTAGCGCTCGCGCAGCTCGGCGATCTTCTCGACGGCCGTCTTGATGGTCTGCTCCGTGCGGAACACCATCACGTTGGCGTCCATCGTCTCCTGGAGCTCGCGGCGCAGGTCGGCGACCCGCTCGCTGCCCGTGGAGTCGCGCAGCTTCTCGATCTGCGCGACGACGAGGGACTCCGGGTTCTCCGGCAGCTCGACGAAGTCGGCCTTGGCGGAGTACTCGGCCGCGGCGATGCCGGACCGCTTGCCGAAGACGTTGATGTCGAGCAGCGAGTTGGTGCCGAGGCGGTTGGCGCCGTGCACCGACACGCAGGCGACCTCGCCGGCCGCGTACAGGCCCGGGACGACGGTGGTGTTGTCCGAGAGGACCTCGCCCTCGACGTTGGTCGGGATGCCGCCCATGGCGTAGTGCGCGGTGGGCTGGATCGGGATCGGGTCCGTGTACGGCTCGATGCCGAGGTACGTACGGGCGAACTCGGTGATGTCCGGCAGCTTGGCGTCGAGCTGCTCCGGCGGGAGGTGCGTCAGGTCCAGGTAGACGTGGTCGCCCTCGGGACCGCAGCCGCGGCCCTCGCGGATCTCCGTGTAGATGGAGCGGGAGACGACGTCGCGGGACGCGAGGTCCTTCATGACCGGCGCGTACTTCTCCATGAAGCGCTCGCCGTCCTTGTTGCGCAGGATGCCGCCCTCGCCGCGGGCGCCCTCCGTGAGCAGGATGCCCATGCGCCAGATGCCCGTCGGGTGGAACTGGAAGAACTCCATGTCCTCCAGGGGCAGGCCGCGGCGGTAGCAGGCGGCCTGGCCGTCACCGGTCAGGGTGTGCGCGTTGGAGGTCACCTTGAAGAACTTGCCGGTGCCGCCGGACGCGTAGATCACGGCCTTGGCCTGGAAGACGTGGATCTCGCCGGTGGCCAGCTCGTAGGCGACGACGCCGGCGGAGTGCTTCACGCCGTCGACCTCGGTGATCAGCTGGTCCAGGACGTAGAACTCGTTGAAGAACTCCACGCCCTCCTTGACGCAGTTCTGGTACAGCGTCTGGAGGATCATGTGGCCGGTGCGGTCCGCGGCGTAGCAGGACCGGCGGACCGGGGCCTCGCCGTGGTTGCGGGAGTGGCCGCCGAAGCGGCGCTGGTCGATGGTGCCGTCCGGGGTGCGGTTGAACGGCAGGCCCATCTTCTCCAGGTCGAGGACGGCGTCGATGGCCTCCTTCGCCAGGATCTCGGCGGCGTCCTGGTCGACCAGGTAGTCACCGCCCTTGACCGTGTCGAAGGTGTGCCACTCCCAGTTGTCCTCCTCCACGTTCGCCAGCGCGGCGGCCATGCCGCCCTGCGCGGCGCCCGTGTGGGAGCGGGTGGGGTAGAGCTTCGTGAGCACGGCGGTGCGGCTGCGCTTCGTCGCCTCGATGGCGGCGCGCATGCCGGCGCCGCCGGCGCCGACGATGACGGTGTCGTACTTGTGGATCTTCATGAGTGGATTACCTCAGCCCCGTGCCTAGCGGATGTTCGGGTCGAAGGTGAAGATCACCAGCGTGCCCAGAAGGATGGTGAACACCGTGGCGGTGTACAGCAGGCCCTTGAGCCACAGACGCGTGTTGGTCCGCTCCGCGTAGTCGTTGATGACCGTGCGGAGGCCGTTGGCGCCGTGCAGCATGGCCAGCCAGAGCATCAGCAGGTCCCAGACCTGCCAGAACGGGGACGCCCAGCGGCCGGCCACGAAGGCGAAGCCGATCTTGGAGACGCCGCCGTCCAGGAAGAGCTGGATCAGCAGGTGGCCGATGACCAGGACGACGAGGACGACGCCGGAGAGGCGCATGAAGAGCCACGCGGCCATCTCGAAGTTGCCGCGGGTCGCGCGCGGGGTCTTGCCGGTGCGCTTGCGGGGCGGCTCGATGTACGGCGCGGGGTTGTCCACGTCGTAGGGGTGGCCGCCCTCGACGGGGCCGATCGCGGAGGTGGTGTCAGTCGACATGTCTGGCGTCAGCTCCCGAACAGTTCACGTGCGGCGTGACCGAGGACGGGGTACAGCGAGCCCGCCATCAGCACGACCCAGATGCCCACGACGGTCCAGAGCATCTGCTTCTGGTAGCGCGGGCCCTTGGACCAGAAGTCCACGGCGATGACCCGGAGGCCGTTCAGCGCGTGGAAGAGGATGGCGGCGACCAGGCCGTACTCGAGCAGAGCGACGATCGGCGTCTTGTAGGTCGCGACGACCTCGTCGTAGGCCTCGGGGGAGACGCGGACGAGAGAGGTGTCAAGGACGTGTACGAACAGGAAGAAGAAGATGAGGACGCCGGTGACTCGATGAGCCACCCAGGACCACATTCCTTCCCGGCCGCGGTACAGCGTTCCAGCCGGCACGGAAAAACCCTCCGGGAGCGGGGATCGGGGCCGGCCGGCTTCTCTGTCGGTCTGGCCCGGCCGGGTACGGTCCACCGGCCCCGGTCATCGTAGCGACGAGTTGTCGGTTCGCTCGCGCGGGGTCCATAGGTGTGATCAAACAGGCACGGACGGGCTATCGCACGGGACGGAATCACCGCATTGCGGACGGAATCACGCCCCGGGGTGCCGGGGTGTGAGCCCCTCGGCCAGCCGGAAGGCCAGCCGGGCGCGGGCGAGTCGGCGCAGTTCCTCGGCCGCGATCACCCGCTCCTCCTCCGGTTCGTTGCCGAGACGTGACCGGATTCCGGCCAGGACCTGGTCGAGCCGTTCCCCGGGGCGCACTCCGTCGAGGCTGATCACGAACGCGTGTCCGAAGCTGCTCTCGTACGCCGCGTGCGCGGCCCGCAGCGCGGTGCGGGCGGCCGGCGGGGCGTCGGGGTGCGGCAGCGCGGAGGACTCGGCGGCCAGGGCCCCGTCGAGATCGGCGCGGGACAGGTCGTAGCCGGCCTCGTCGGCGGCGGCGAGCAGCGCGTCGACCGTGGGATAGGGGCGGTGGGCCGCCACCCGTTCGGCCCAGCGGGGGCTGTGGCAGCAGGAGAGCAGCAGGGCCACGGCCTCGGCGGGGGGCGCCGCGTTGAAGCCGACGAGACCGCCGGCGGGGCCGCCGGGACCGCCGACGGGGCCGCCGGCGCGCCGGGGCGCGGGGGGCGGGCCGGGTATGGCAGGCGTGTCCGTGGAGCCCGGTTTCCGGCAGGGGACGTGGGTGTCGCTGGTCAGCGTGGGCTCCGGTTACTCCGGGACGGATGGGGTGGGCGTGACGGAACGTTATCGACGGGACGGGGGAAGTGTCCGACGGGTGCGCGATTTTCACCCGGAAGGGAGAGTTTCGGAACATCTGATGGACGCCGGGGTTCCGGTCGCCCGACCGCGGGTGAAGACGGGGTGTCGATCGTCCCCGCCGCCGTCGCCGGCGTCCTTGATGACGGCGAGGGGGGTTCCGGCGTTCCCGCCGCGACGGATGTGGTGGTTCCGTTTCGGCCGTCCGTCCGTCGCCCGATTGGCCGGACCGTCATCCGTAGGAGAGGATTCCGATTGATGCGGTACTCCATACGGGGGCCCCGGCGGGGCCCCGCACTCCTGGCGACCTCGGTGGCACTGGCCACCGCGGCGGCCTGTTCCGGCGGGCCCGCCTCGGGCCCCGCCTCCGCCCCGTCCCCCGGCTCGGCCACGGCCGCCGCGCCCACGAGCGCGCCCTCGCCGACGCCGACCCCGACCCGCACGTACCCGCTCTCCAGCGCGCCCCGCACGGTCCCGGCCGTCCGCGCCCACGAGGCCGCCCGCGGCCCCGGCTGGAAGCCGGCGCCCACCGGCGGGGTCGTCATCGCCGCGAACAGCGGCGGCCTCGCCGACGAGGGGAAGCTGATAGCGGGCGAGCTGGGCATCCCGTACCGGGGCGCCGTCGCCGCCGGACCCGGGGACGTCGAGCTGGCCCTCGGCGGGACGGGCGCCCCCGAGTCGTACACCCTCGTCGTCCGCGACGACCGGGTCCGGATCAGCGGGCCCGACGAGGCCGGGGTCTTCTACGGCACCCGGACCCTCAAGCAGTCGGTGAGGGCGACCGGCGCGATGCCCGAGGGGACGGTGAACGACCGGCCGGCCAAGCCCCAGCGCGGTCTGAACGTGGACACCGCCCGCAAGCACTTCACGGCCGCCTGGATCGAGGACCGCATCCGGGAGATGGGCGACCTCAAGCTCAACCAGCTCGGACTGCACTTCTCCGACGACCAGGGCTTCCGCATCGCGTCCGACAGCCACCCCGAGGTGGTCTCCGCCCAGCACCTCACCAAGGCGGAGGTCCGGCGGATCCTGGCCCTCGCCGCCGAGCGGCACGTCACCGTCGTCCCCGAGATCGACTCCCCCGGGCACCTCGGCGCCGTCATCGCCGCCCACCCGGACCTCCAGCTCCGCAGCGCGACCGGCCGGGCCCCGCGCGGCGCCGTCGACATCGCGAACCCGGAGTCGGCGAAGATCGTCGACGACCTGCTGCGCGAGTACGCGCGGCTCTTCCCCGGCGCGTACTGGCACCTCGGCGCCGACGAGTACGTGGCCCTCATGGCGAAGGACCCCGAGGCCGCCTACCCGGAGCTGGCGCGGGCCGCGAAGGCGAAGTACGGGCCCTCCGGCCGGGTCCAGGACCTGGCCACCGGCTGGCTCAACGACCGCGCCGCCGTCGTCCGCCCCACCGGCAAGACCCTCAAGGCCTGGAACGACGGCTTCTTCACGGGCGGGGTCGTGAACGCCGCGAAGGACCTGGAGGTCGAGTACTGGACGGGCAAGGAGATCGGCGCCCGGCAGCCCGTCTCGTACCTGAGCCAGGGCCGGAAGATGGTCAACCTCAACGACGAGTACCTCTACTACGTCCTCGGCGAGCCCAACGACTTCGCATACCCCACCGGCCGCCGGATCTACGAGCAGTGGACCCCGCTCGTCGTGCGCGGCACCGCTCCCGTCCCGGCGAAGTACGACGCCCAGATCCTCGGCGCCCGCTTCGCGGTCTGGTGCGACCTGGCGAACTCCCAGACCCCGGCCCAGGTGGCGGCGGGCATCCGCCTCCCCCTCGCGGCGCTCTCCCAGAAGGTCTGGAACCCGGCGAAGCCGACGCAGAGCTGGGACCGGTTCCGGGCGCTGGCGGAGCAGGTGCGCTGAACGGGTCCGGAGCGTGATCACTCCGTGCCCCTGGGGGGTGTCTCGCCGATCGTGCCGGGCTCGCGGCGTCCGGCACCGCACCCCGCCGCGTCGTCGCCGGTCGCCGACGCCCCGCGTCGACTCCCTCCTCCGCCCCGCGGCGCACGGCGCCGGACGCCGCTCCCCGATCCGGCCCGATCGGCGAGACACCCCTAGGCAACGGCCCGACCTCACTGGCATGATTCCGGCCACACAGTGACGAAAAGGCGACCCCCGGCACCTCAGGGGGGCGTCGCGTCCGCATCGGGTGGCGAGGAGGCGTCCATGACGTCGGGGAAGCCGGGGAACGACCGGAGCCTGCGGGAGCTGATCGACGGGGCCGACGAGCGGGGCCTGGCCGCGGCCGGCCTCGCCTGTCTCGACCGCTGCCTCCCGCTGCTCGCCGCCGACCGGGGCGACGCCCTGCGGCCCGCCTGGGCGGCCGTCGCGCGCGCCGACGGCGACGCGTGGGGCGAGGCCGTCGCCAGGGCCCGCGTCGAGCTGGACGCCGAGGGCGGCGGGGACGCGGCGGAGTCCGTGCGCGGCATGCTGGCCTCCGCCCCCGACGCCTGGTCGGCCGAGTCCCTGCGCGCCTGGGTCGGCGTCTGCTCCGGCACCGCCCTCGCCCTGCACGGGCGGTACGACGCGGCCGGTGCCGACGGGGCGCTCGTCGAGCGCTGCCGCGCCGGGGACGCCGACGGCGCGGGCCCGCTGCTCGCCGGGGAGCTCCGCCGCCAGCGGGCCGTCCTCGAATCGGCCGCCCACGGCCCGACCGGGCTGCGCCGGGCCCGCGAGCTCTCCGTCGAGGGCGGCCGGGTCCTGCGCGCGGTCGTCTCGCGCCGGGCGCGCACCACGGCCTGAGGGGACGGGGCCTCCGCTCGGGGAGGCCCCGCCCCCCCGGGTGCCGTCAGGCCTCCGGCTCCGTTTCCGTCTCCGGCGCCTGGATCGCGATCGAGGCGACCGCCTCGGAGATCTCCCGTTCCGCCGTCGCCTTGTCGAGGCCGAGCCCGCTCAGGACGCCCTCCCCGTCCTCCTGCTCCAGGAGCGCGAGCAGGACGTGCTCGGTGCCGACGTAGTGGTGCCCGAGGCGCAGGGCCTCGCGGAACGTCAGTTCCAGGACCTTCTTCGCCGCCGCGTCGTACGGCACGAGCGCGGGCGGCTCGTCGACGGCCGGCGGCAGGGTCGCCGCCGCCGCCTCGCGCACCCGGTCCAGGGCCACGCCCCGCGAGGCGATCCAGTGCGCCGCGAGTCCCTCGGGTTCGGCCAGCAGGCCGAGCACCAGGTGGGAGGGGGTGATCTCGGCGTTGCCGACGGCCGTCGCCTCGTTCTGGGAGGCCATGACCACGTTCCGCGCGCGGGGCGTGAAGCGGCCGAACCCGGCGTTCGGGTCCATCTTCTCGGCGTCGGGGTCTTTCGGCACGAACCGCTTCTGCGCCGCCTGGCGGGTGACGCCCATGCTGCGGCCGATGTCGGTCCAGGAGGCGCCGGAGCGCCGGGCCTGGTCCACGAAGTGGCCGATGAGGTGGTCGGCGACGTCGCCGAGGTGGTCCGCCGCGATGACCGCGCCGGAGAGCTGCTCCAGGGCGTTCGGGTGGACCTTCTTGATGGCTTCGATGAGCTCGTCGAGACGGACGGGAACGGTCGGAACGACTGGATTCGTCATGAGGCAACCCTAGGTTGACACCCCACGGGTGTCAACTGTCGGTTGACAGTCGTGAGGGCGCGCCGCGCCCGGGGCGGTCCGGAGGCCGGAGGAGAGGGAAGGGAAGGGGAGGCGCGGAGGAAGGGGCGCGGGAAAAGGAGAGACGACCGGGGCCGCCACCCCCCACAGGAGAGGCCCCGGTCGTCCTCCACGGAGCCGCAGCACGGCTCCGTACTCCTTTCAGCGCCGGAAGTGCGCTTTCTGTCACACCGCTTCCGGACACCGGAAGGTTGCAAGTTGTACAAGGGGCGGGCACCGCGTGGACGAGGTGCCGGAGCACCACGTAGCGTTCCGGTGTGTTGGACAGCGTGGCGGCGGTGACCGGCCGCGACGAGACGACGCGACCGACGAACAGGGTTTGGGGAGTGCTGGGGGACGACGCGGAGCTGACCGCCGCGGTGCTCGCCGCACAGCACGGGGACGAGGACGCCTTCCGTGCCGTGTATCGCGCCGTGCACCCCAGGCTGCTCGGCTACATACGCACGCTGGTCGGCGACACCGACGCGGAGGACGTGGCCTCCGAGGCCTGGCTCCAGATCGCGCGCGACCTCGACCGCTTCGGCGGCGACGCGGACCGCTTCCGCGGCTGGGCCGCCCGGATCGCCCGCAACCGCGCCCTCGACCACATACGGATGCGCGGCCGCCGCCCCGTCGTCGGCGCCGACGAGACCGAGCTCACCGACAGGCCCGCCGAGTCCGACACCGCGGGCGAGGCCCTGGAGGCCCTGGCCACCGGCCACACCATGGACCTGATCGCCCAGCTCCCGCAGGACCAGGCCGAGGCCGTCGTGCTGCGCGTCGTCGTCGGCCTGGACGCCAGGAGCGCCGCCGACACCCTCGGGAAGCGCCCCGGCGCCGTGCGCACCGCCGCGCACCGCGGCCTCAAGAGGCTCGCCGAACTCCTCGGGGTCGAGGCCGCCCCGGACGGCGCCGGCGGGACCGTCGTCCCCCTGGACGGCGTGCCTCCGCAGCGCGGCCGGACACCGGGAGCGGCGGCGCCCGGCGGTGTGACGCAATCGCGTCCGCGTACGCAGAAGGACATGTGATGGCCGACGAGCGGTACCAGTGGCTCGACGAGGAGGCCGCGGAGCGACTGCTCCGGGGCGAGCCCGTCGACCCCGCCGACGACCTCGCGCGCCTGCGGGCCGGGCGCCTCGCGGGGGCCCTCGACGCGGTCCGCACCCCGGTCGCCGGGGACCCGCTGCCCGGAGAGGCCGCGGCCCTCGCCGCCTTCCGCGAGGCCACGGCGGACCGCGCCGCCGCTGCCCCCGCCGCGCGGGGGAACGCCGCCGGGCACGCGGGAGAAGCCGGGGAGACCGCCCCCGCCGACCTGGGCCGGGTGCGGATCGCGCGCGCCGCCGCGCGCCCGCGCCGCTGGGGCCGCTCCGCGCGGTACGGCCTCGCCGCCGCGGTCGCCGCCGTCGCCGTCGGCGGGGTCGCCGTCGCCACGGGCACCGGCGTCCTCCCGCTGGTGGGCCCCGCGCCCGCGAGTTCCGTCTCCGCCGGGGAGACCGCCCGACCGCTCGTCTCGCCGGAGCCCGGCGAGATACGCGAGGACTCCGGGATACCCGGCCCCCCGTCGCCCGGCGGCGGCCGCACGTCCGGCGCGCCCCGCTCCGCCGGCACGGACTCCCCGGCCCCCGACGCCACGGCCCCCGACGGCGGCCGTCCGGAGACCGGCGGAGCGGACAGGCCGAAGCGGGACGTCCCGGAGCCCGGCCGCGGTACGGCGGGCACGGACAGGACCCCGGACCCGGACCGCACGCGCGGCCGGGACCGGGACGGAGGCGGGAACGGGAACGGCGTCACGGACCTCCGGCAGAAGGCCGTCGAGGCCTGCCGGGCGTACCGCTCGGGAAAGCTCGACGACGGCGGCCGTCGCCGGCTCGCGGACGCCCTGCGCAACGGCGAGACCCTGCGCCGCTACTGCGACCGCGTCCTCTCCGGCGCCACCGGCGCGCCCGGGAACAGCTCCGGGGGACGCTCGGACGGCGGCTCCGGGGACGGCTCGAAGGGCGGCTCGAAGGGCGACGGCCCCCGCGGCGGCGAGAACGGGAGCCACTGGAACGGGGGCGGGGACGGCCGGGGCGACACCCCGCGCCCGACGGCGACGACCCTCGTGACGGCCCCGGAGACGGGCGCGACGACGCGCCTCCCGCTCGCGGTGTAACACTTTCCGGACCGTCGGCGCAGTACGTAATGCCGACTGGTCATCGGCCGCGCGACGAGCCGGGGTTCCCCCCGTACCTGCGGCTCCGCGCACCCGGCGCGGGTGGGGCACGTTCCCCCGGTCCCACCCGCGCCCTTTCCTTCCCGGGCTCCCGGGCCTACCAGTGGACGACGACCTTGTCGCCGACCTTCACCTGGTCGAAGAGGGCCGCGAGCTTGGCCCGGTCCCGGACGTTGACGCAGCCGTGCGAGGCCCCGGCGTACCCGCGGGCCGCGAAGTCCGACGAGTAGTGCACGGCCTGGCCGCCGCTGAAGAACATCGCGTACGGCATGGGCGTGTGGTAGATCGTCGACGTCCACTCGCGGGCCTTCCAGCCCACGCTGAACGTGCCCTCGCGGGTCGGGGTGTTCTCCGAGCCGAAGCGCACGTCCATCGACGAGACGACCTTGCCGTCGATCATCCAGGCGAGGGTGCGGCTCTCCTTGCTGATGCAGAGCACCCGGCCGGTCATGCACGCCGGCACCGGGGCGTCGAGCGCGTTGGTGGTCGACGGCTTCAGCTCGTCGGCGGTGGGCTTCCGGCTGGCGCCGAGCAGCCGCTGCCAGGTGGTCCCGTCGACCGAGCCGGTGCCGGCCAGCCCCTGCTTCTCCTGGAAGGACTTCACCGAGCGCGCCGTCATCGACCCGTAGAAGCCGGTGGGCGCGCGGTCGAAGTGCTTGAGCTGCCGCAGCCGCGCCTGGAGCTCGCGCACCTGCTCGTTCTCGTCCCCGTCCTTCATGAGGACCGGGGAGCCCGGCGTCCCGGCGGAGGCGGAGTCCGAGGGGTCCGCCGTGGGGAAGGAGGGGGAGGAGGACGGCGCCTTGCCGTCGGCCGTGGGAGAGGCCTCGGGGGTGGCGGAGCCCGACTCCGACGCGGACGGCGACGCGGACGGCGACGCGGACTCCGACGCGGACCCGGACGCCGATGCCGAGGGCTTCGCCGAGGCGCTGCCCGAGGGGGTCGCGGAGCCGCTCACCGGACCGGCCGCCTGGGCCGTACAGCCCGCGGCGAGCGCCACCGAGACCGCTGCCAGCACCACTCTGCGCACCACGGCCGAAGACCGCTTCATCGTTGCCCCCCGGGAAACTCGTCTGTACGTAGGGGGATGCTTCCCGCACGCGGGTGGTTGCGCACCGCGGCCGGAAAAGGCCCCTCCGGACATCACGAAGTGGTGAACCCCCTCTTCCGCCGGGGGCGGCGCCCGCGTCCCGGCCGGCGCGTGCCGGTCTTCCGCGATGCGAAACACGGGGGCGGAACACCGCATGCGCGTGCGACACTCCGGCCATGCTGGGTGTCACCGATCTGCCGACCTACCTCGCCGGGCTCGTCCTCATCATCCTCCTGCCCGGACCGAACTCGCTCTACGTCCTGTCCGTCGCCGCCCGCAAGGGCACCCGGACCGGCTACAAGGCCGTCGCCGGCGTCTTCACCGGCGACGCGGTCCTCATGACCCTGGCCGCCCTCGGCGCGGCCTCCCTGCTCCGGACCACCCCGGTCCTCTTCACGATCGTGAAGTACGCGGGCGCCGGATACCTGGCCTGGATGGCGTACGGGATGCTGCGGGCCGCGTGGTCGATGTGGCGCTCGCGCGGGGAGGCGCCCGAGGAGGAGCCGGAGGGCGCCCCGGCGGCCCCCGCCGAGCACCCGTACCGGCGCGCGCTGATCATCAGCCTCTTCAACCCGAAGGCGATCCTCTTCCTGATCTCCTTCTTCGTGCAGTTCGTGGACCCGGGCTACGCCTACCCGGCGCTCTCCTTCCTGGTCCTCGGCGTCCTGCTCCAGCTCGGCAGCTTCCTCTACCTCACGACCCTCATCTTCGGCGGCACCCGCCTCGCCGCCGCCTTCCGCCGCCGCCGGCGCCTCTCCGCCGGGGCGACCTCGGCGGCCGGCGCCCTCTTCCTCGGCTTCGCCGCGAAGCTCTCGCTCAGCAGCGCCGCCTGACCCCGTCCGCCGGCACCGGTTGACCCTCACACCGTGTGAGGCCGTTCCGTAGGGGGCGTCATGTTCACCATCGGAGACTTCGCCCGGCACGGGCGGGTGTCGGTCCGGATGCTGCGTCACTACGACGCCGTCGGACTGCTGCGCCCGGCCCGGGTCGACCCGCACACGGGCTACCGCTTCTACGCGGCGGACCAGCTCGCCCGGCTCAACCGCGTCATCGCCCTCAAGGACCTCGGCTTCACCCTGGAACAGGTGGGGGCCGTCCTGGAGGAGCGGATCGACGCGCACGAGCTGCGGGGCATGCTGCGCCTGCGCCAGGCCGAACTCGAAACGGCCCTGGCGGAGGCGCGGACCCGGCTCGACCGGGTCGGCGCGCGGCTCCGTGCCATCGAGAGCGAGGGACACATGTCCACCCAGGAAGTCGTCCTCAAGAAGATCCCCGCCGTCCGGATCGCCGAACTGAGCGCGGTCGCGGCGGGCTTCGGCCCGCAGGACGTCTCCCCCGTCATCGGCCCGCTGTACGAGGAGCTGTGCGGCCGGCTCGAAGGCGCGGGCGTCACCGGCTTCGGCCCGGGCGTCGCGTACTACGAGGACGCGGGCCGGGGCGACGGCTCGGTCGTCGTCCACGCGGGCACGACCGTCCCGGAGGGGACGGAGGCGGAGGGCGTCCTCGTGCACGTCCTGCCCGGCATCGAGGAGGCGGCGACCGTCGTCCACCACGGCGCGATGGACGACGTCCTGCCGACCGCGCAGACCCTGGCGTCCTGGATCGACGCCAACGGCTACGCCTCCGCCGGGTACGCCCGCGAGCTGTACCTGGAGTGCCCGGAGGACCGGGCGCGCTGGGTGACCGAACTCCAGGAGCCGGTCGTCCGCGCCTGAGCGCGGACCGGCAGCGCGTGTCCGGGCCCGGGCACGCGTCGCGGCACCCGCGCGGGCCCGCACCCGCGCCGGGCCCGGGGCCCCCGCACGGGTCCCGGGCTCCGGCGCTCCGCGGTGGCTATCTCTTCAGCGCCCCGCGCAGCCGCAGCGCCCGCCGGGCCAGCCGGCGGACCTGCGGGTGCCGGGGGAGGGGCAGGCCGCCGGGGAGGCCCAGGGCGGTGAGGCGGCGGCGGGTGAAGTGGTGCCGGGTGCGCTCGGCGGCCGGCCCCGACAGGTGCCGCACCGCCGCCGTCCGCAGCTCCGGCCGGATCTTCGGCTGCATCGCGAAGCCGACCGCCGCGACCAGGTCGTTCAGCTCCTCCGTACCGATCCCGGCGCCGTCGCCCTCCGTGCCGCCGAGGGGCGGGACGACCGCGTCCACGACCGTGAGCGGGATCCGGTTGCTGTTCTGGAACGGGGTCAGCCGCTCCAGGAGGGGGCGGGTGCCGACCCGGGCGACCGGCAGGCCGTAGAAGGTGTGCGCGGTCAGCAGCGCCGTCGAGAAGCAGCCGACGACGAGGGCGGGCCGCAGCTCGCGGTAGAGCACCTCCGCGAGGACCGGCCGGTCCTCGACCGTCAGCTCCGCGCCCAGCTCCTCCGCCGCGCGCACCAGCTTCCGCGACCAGGCGTCCGGGGCCGTCGGGTGCGGCTTGAAGACGAGCCGACGGTGGCCCCGGGCGACCGCGCCCCGCACCATCCGCAGGTGCAGCTCCTCCTCCTCGGCGGCGGTCAGCAGGTTCAGGGCCGCCAGGTACTGGCCCAGGAGCAGGGCCGGGCCCTCCGCCGGGGCAGGACCCGAGGGCGGGCCCGCCAGCTCCTCGACGCACTTCGTGAACGCCTCGGCCGGCACGGCCTCCGGCACCGCCCCGAACTCCCCGAGGAGCAGCGGCGCGAGGCCGGGCACCAGGTCCAGGTGGAGCAGCCGGGACACGCGCCCGCCGATCAGCGGGTCGATCTTGTTGCGGGTCGGCCCGTAGCTCATCAGCCCGTCCGCGTACACCGTGATCGACGCCTCGGGGAGCAGCTGGGCGATCGCGAGCGCGGGCGTCACCTGGATCGACTCCAGGGCCAGTTCGACCCGGTCGTCACCGAGCTCCCAGATCCTGCGCAGATGGCGCTGGAGGAGCGGGAGGTCGCTCGCGCGCGGGGTCCAGCCGCCCGGGTGGAGCGGGAAGATCACCTCGTTCCAGGAGAGGACGGAGTCGAAGCGGCCGCGCAGCCGCGCGAAGCCCTCGGCCTCGTCGAGGGAGGGCGTCGTCTCCGGCACGGGCGCGTTGTCGGTGACCAGGAGGATCCGGCGGTCGGCGGGGCCGAAGCGGCCGCTGTCGATCGCGGCGGCGATCGTCACCGCCCCGTAGAGGGTGGAGGCGCAGAAGATCTGGGTGGTGCGGCGGGGGCGCGTACGGGTGCTCACGCGGCCACCTCAGGCTTCGGGCTCTGGTCCGGCTTCGGGCTCTGGTCCGGGTTCGCGTTCTGGTTCTGGTTCGGGGAGGAGGGTCCGGGGCCGTCCGTGGGCGCGGGCGGTGGTGCCGGCCTGCGCCTGCGCAGCCTGCGCAGCAGCGCCGCGCGGTCCCCGCCCATCGCCGTCAGGGCCTCGTCGAGGACGTCCTGCGGCATCCGCCGCAGCGCGCCTGCGCTCATCGCCCGCAATTGCCGCGCCACGTCCGGCTCGAACCTTCCGATCGAACCGACGTGGTGGGAGATCACCGCGCAATAGGTGCGCACGGCTTTCGGGAGGAGGAGTTCCGCGTCCCGGTCCCGCGCCGTTTCCTCGACCACCTGGTCGAATGCGCGGATGAAATCCAATTGCCGGACGTCGCCGATCTGCGTGAGGGAGGTCGCCACTCCGCGACGGTAGAAGACGCCGAGTTCGCCGATGGCCGCGAACGATTCCGCCTCGCGGTGCAGCCGCCAGATCCACGGCCGGTCCTCGGCCGTCCGCAGCCCGTGCGTGAAGTGCAGCAGACCCCGGTCGAGGAGCCGCCGGTGGTAGATCCCGGCCCAGGCGTACGGGTAGTCGACCGAGGTCGTCCGGTGCGACGGCAGGATCGCGTCCCTCGGGCGCAGCACCTCGCCGCGCCGGGGGACCGGCGCCCGGCGCACCCCGCGCTCGCGGCCGGTCACCGAGACGTGGTCGGTGCGCAGGAAGTCGCAGCCCAGCTCCTCGGCGGCGGCGACGAGGCGGGAGTAGTGGCCGGGAGCGAGCCAGTCGTCCCCGTCGAGGAAGGCGACGTACTCGCCGCGGGCGGCGTCGAGCCCGGTGTTCCGGGCCGTGGCGAGGCCCTCGTTGCGCGCGTGCCGGAGCAGGACGGCGCCCGGGATCTCGCGCGCGGCCCGTTCGAGGAGCTCCGGGGTCGCGTCCGACGAGCAGTCGTCGACGAGCAGGAACTCGAAGTCCTCCCGGGCGTTGGCCCGCAGGCTCGTGAGGGTGTCGGGGGCGTATGTCTGCACGTTGAAGAACGGCACGACGACGGAGAGCTTGACCACGCGGCCGACGCTAGGCGCCGGCCCGGCATTCCCCCCGACCGCCGGGAGGACGTCCGGTGAACACCAAGCGGCGGGCCGATTAATCGCCTTTGCGGAAAGGGGGAGATCCGGCCCCGGGCGACCGGATGCCGACCCGCTTCAGCAGGCGGAGAGGCTCTGTTCACCGGTTGTTGTGGCTCAGTTGGGCCGGAAAGCGGAATGCCCTTCTAGCGTCCTCGACGTGCCATCACGTACCCGAGAAGCGATACGGACCGCCGTACTCGCCGACTCCGACACCCGGTGGAAATGGGGCGCCCTCACCGCGCGCCGCATCACGGCGACGGCCGCCGAACCCACCGGCTTCGTCCTGCGCGGACGCGCCACCCCCACCGCCCGCCAGCTCGCCGAGACCGGGGTGTCCGCGGACGCCCCCCGCGAGGTGACGGGCGCGGAGTTCCTGCGCGCCGTACGGGACGCGGAGGCGCGCGGCGAGGGATACGACGTCCTCGTCCTCGCCCTCGTCGGCGGCACCGTCCGGGCCGTCCTCCAGGGCCTGGCCGACCTGGGCCTGGAGCGGCGGCCCGTGATCGTCACCGGCTACGTCGGGGTCGTCTACGAGAAGCTGACCGACGGCCTCCTGCTGCGCCACGGCGCCGACGTCGTCCTCGCCAACTCCCGCCACGACGCCGAGCGCTTCCGCGCCGTGTACGAAGGGGTGGGCGCGGACGCCGGACCGGTCGTGGAGGCGGCGCTGCCCTTCCTCGGCGGCGCCCCGTACGCCCCCGCCGCCGGCCGCGACACCCTGGTCTTCGCCGCACAGCCCTCCGTGCCCGCCACCCGCGCCGAACGCGCCTACGTGCTGCGGCGGCTGATCGGGCACGCCCGGCTCCACCCGGACCGCGAGGTGCTCCTCAAGCTCCGCTCCAAGCCCGGCGAACACACCACGCACCTGGAGGAGTTCCCGTTCCAGAAGCTGGTGCGCGAGCTCGACCCGCCGGACAACTTCCGTCTCGTGTACGGGCACATGGGCGAGGTCCTGGACCGCACCGACCTCCTGGTCACCGTCTCCTCGACGGCCGCCCTCGAAGCCCTGCACCGCCGGATCCCCACCGCGGTCCTCACCGACCTCGGGGTCCGCGAGGCGCTCGGCAACCACCACTTCGTCGGCTCCGGCCTACTGACCTCCTTCGACCGGCTCGACGGGGGGAGCGCGCCGACGCCCGACGAGACCTGGCTCGCCCGCCAGGGAGTCGCCTCCGACGGCTCGTACGAGGAGGCCTTCGACGCGGCCCGTGACCGGGTCGACGCCCTCCTGGCACGGCCCGGACTCCCCCCGATCAGCCCCTACTACACCGCGGAGACGGCCCCCGGCTACCTGCCCGGGATCCTCGCCCGCCACCGCCTGGACGTCACCGCGCCGGAGCCCCGCGAGAGCGGGCTCCGCCGGATCGTCCGGGAGGCCGCGCGGGGCGCGTACCGCCACGGCGTGCAGCGCGTCGCCCCCGTCATCCGCCGCCTGGGAGAACTCTGATGACCGCCGCACCCGCCCCCGGGACCGCCATACCTGCTTCCGGGACCGCCGCTCCCGCGCCCGGGGCCGCCGTACCTGCTTCCGGGGCCGCCGCTCCCGCGCCCGGGGCCGCCGCACCCGCCCCCGGGGCCGCCGTACCCGCCCCCGGGGCCGCCGTACCTGCTTCCGGGACCGCCGCCCCCGCCTCCGGGACCGTCACCCCCGGAACCGCTCCCGCCGCGACCGCCCCCGCGGGCTCCGCGCCCGTCGTGCTCGCCGTGATCCCCGCCCGGGGCGGCTCCAAGGGCGTGCCCGCCAAGAACCTCGCCCCGGTCGCCGGCGTCCCGCTGGTCGGCCGCGCCGTCCGCGCCTGCCTCGGCGCCCGCCCCGTCACCCACGTCGTGGTCTCCACCGACGACCCCGCCATCGCGGCCGCCGCCCGCGCCGCCGGCGCCGAGGCCGTGCACCGCCCCGCCGCGATCGCGGGCGACACCGCCACCAGCGAGGCCGCCGTCCTGCACGCCATGGACGCCTTCGAGGCCACCCGCGGCCGCGCCGCCGACGTGGTCCTCCTCGTCCAGTGCACCAGCCCCTTCCTCACCTCCGCCGAGGTCGCCGAGACCGCCGGCCGGATCCTCTCCGGCGCCGCCGACACGGCCTTCACGGCCGCCCCGTCGCACGGCTTCCTCTGGCGCGAGACGGCGGAGGGCGCCGAGGGCGTCAACCACGACAGGGCGCACCGCCCCCGCCGCCAGGACCGGGAGCCCGAGTACCTGGAGACCGGCGCCGTCTACGCCATGGCCGCACCCGGCTTCCGCACCCACCGGCACCGCTTCTTCGGCCGCACCGCGCTCGTCGCCACCGACCCCGCCCGGGTCCTGGAGATCGACGACCCGCACGACCTGGCCCGCGCCAAGGCCCTCGCCCCGCTCCTGGACGCGCCCGCCACCCCCGGCCTCGCCGACGTGGACGCGGTGGTCCTGGACTTCGACGGCACCCAGACCGACGACCGGGTCCACCTCGACGCCGAGGGGCGCGAGTTCGTCTCCGCGCACCGCGGCGACGGCCTCGGCATCGCCGCCCTGCGCCGCGCCGGACTCCCCGTCCTCATCCTCTCCACCGAGCAGAACGCCGTCGTCGCCGCCCGCGCCCGCAAGCTCCGCATCCCCGTCCTGCACGGCATCGACCGCAAGGACCGGGCCCTCAAGGAGTGGTGCGAGGCCGAGGGCATCGACCCGCAGCGCGTCCTCTACGCCGGCAACGACGTCAACGACCTGCCCTGCTTCCACCTCGTCGGCTGGCCCGTCGCGGTGAGCAGCGCCCACGACTCCGTACGGGCCGCGGCCCGCGCGGTCACCGTCACCCCGGGCGGCGCCGGAGCGGTCCGCGAGATCGCCGCCTGGCTCCTCGGACCCGAACTCGACGCCCCCGCACGTGCCACCGCCGCACGGACGACCCCCGCACGCACCACCACCGAACCCTAAGGACCCGCACCATGAGCACCCGTCTCCGCACCCTCGGCACCAAGACCGCCGGCCCCGGGCAGCCCGTCTACGTCACCGGCGAGATCGGCATCAACCACAACGGCGAGCTGGACAACGCCCTCGCCCTGATCGACGTCGCCGCCGAGGCCGGCTGCGACGCGGTCAAGTTCCAGAAGCGCACCCCCGAGATCTGCACCCCGCGCGACCAGTGGGACATCGAGCGGGACACCCCCTGGGGCCGCATGACCTACATCGACTACCGCCACCGCGTGGAGTTCGGCGAGGAGGAGTACCGGGCCATCGACGCGCACTGCAAGGAGCGCGGCATCGACTGGTTCGCCTCCCCTTGGGACACCGAGGCCGTCGCCTTCCTGGAGAAGTTCGACGTCCCCGCCCACAAGGTCGCCTCCGCCTCCCTCACCGACGACGAGCTGCTGCGCGAGCTGCGCTCCACCGGCCGCACCGTCATCCTCTCCACCGGCATGTCGACGCCGAAGCAGATCCGGCACGCCGTGGAGGTCCTCGGCAGCGACAACATCCTCCTCTGCCACGCCACCTCGACCTACCCGGCCAAGGCCGAGGAGCTGAACCTGCGCGTCATCCAGACGCTCCGGGAGGAGTACCCGAACGTCCCGATCGGCTACTCCGGCCACGAGACCGGCCTCCAGACCACCCTGGCCGCCGTCGCCCTCGGCGCCGTCTTCGTCGAGCGCCACATCACCCTCGACCGCGCCATGTGGGGCTCCGACCAGGCCGCCTCCGTCGAGCCCCAGGGCCTGACGCGCCTGGTCCGCGACATCCGCACCATCGAGACGGCCCTCGGCGACGGGGTCAAGAAGGTGTACGAGTCGGAGCTCGGCCCGATGAAGAAGCTCCGCCGGGTCCAGGGCGCCGTCGCCTCATGACCGGGCAGCTGGCGTTCGTCGAGAGCCCGGTCCAGCTCCTCAACGTCCTGGAGTGGGCGCACACCCGGGCCCCGGCCCGGACCCCCGGCACGGGCCCGGCGCCCGGCGCCGGGGCGCCCGCACCCGTCACGGCGTCCAGCACCGCGCCAGCCCCCCTCGCGGTCGTCGTCCTCTCGCCGACCGACCCCATGTCGCGGGGCCAGCTGCGCCGGATGGCCCAGCTGGCCCGCGACGAGGGCCTCGCCGTCCACTGGCAGGAGGCCCGCGGCGGCCGGGGCGCCCTCGTCCGCACCCTGCGGCGGCTCGCCGGGCCGCTGCGCTCGGCGGAACGGGTGATCATCGGGGACCCGTTCTCCCGGTACGTCCAGCTCCTCCTGACCCTCTTCGGCCCCCGGCACCTGACCGTGGTCGACGACGGCACCGCGACCATGGAGTTCGCCGCCCAGCTCGGCCGCGGCGAGCGCCTGGTCCGCTGGCACCGCAAGGGCGGCCTGGGCCCGCGCGAGCTGGTCCTCGCCCCCGTGACCACCCTGGCCCGGCGCCGGCTCGCCCCGGTCCGGGGCCGCACGGTCGAGATCTTCACCTCGCTGCCGGTCGAGGCCCCGGAGGGCGTCGAGGTCACGGAGAACTCCTACGCCTGGACCCGCGCCCGCTTCGGCCCGCCGCTGCTCACCGGCGGCGCGGACCTGGTCGGCACCTCGCTGGTGGAGACCGGGGTGGTCGACGCCGACCACTACGCGCGCGTGGTCGGCGAGCTCGCCCGTGCGCACGGCGCCACCCGCTACTTCGCGCACCGCAGGGAGAGCGCCGAGAAGCTGCACCGGATAGCCGTCGAGACGGGCCTCCAGGTGGTCCGGCCCGAGCTGCCCCTGGAGCTGGTGGCCCGGCGCGGCCCGGTCGGCCGCACGATCGTCAGCTTCCCGTCCACGGTCGTGCACACCCTGCCGCTGGCCCTGGCCGGCACGGGCGTGCGGGTCGCCGTCTGCGAGGTCGCGCCCGAGTGGCTGCGGGCGACCGCCTCGCCGCGCGCGCAGGGCTTCCTGTCCGGTGTCACGGGGACGGCGGCCCGCGAGGTCGACCGGCTCACCGCGCGCGGGACCCCCGGCGTCGACCGGCTGGAGTTCGGATGATGTTTCCCGCCGCCCGCACGGGGCAATCGGGTGAGGATACCCACACGGGGTGGTCGCTAAGCCCGGAAAATCGAGGTTCTTTCCCCTAACGGGTTGAACTTTTCGTGATCAACGGGCAGTTGACCGCCTCGAAGGCCTACCCTTCAAAAGGTGAACCAGTTGAAGTCCCGTGAGCCAGGCTCCGCCACTCTGCCCGGAAAGCTGCCCGCAACCCTGCGCGACGAACTGATCATGTTCCGCAGGGACTTGCACATGCACCCCGAGCTCGGGAAGCAGGAGTTCCGTACGACCGCCGCGCTCAAGGCCCGCCTGGAGGCGGCCGGGCTCGCGCCGGAGGTCCTTCCGGCCGGCACCGGGCTCATCTGTGACATCGGCACGCCGGACCCGGGCCGGCCCATGCTGGCGATCCGGGCCGACCTCGACGCGCTCCCCATCCCGGACGTCAAGACCGTCGCCTACCGCTCCACCGTGGCCAACCGCGCCCACGCGTGCGGACACGACGTCCACACGACCTCCGTCCTCGGCGCGGGCCTGGTCCTCGCCGAGCTCGACCGGCAGGGGCTCCTGCCCAACGCCGTGCGGCTGATCTTCCAGCCCGCCGAGGAGGTCCTGCCCGGCGGCGCCGTCGACGTCGTCGAGGCCGGCGCCCTGAACGGCGTCGGACGGATCATCGCCGTCCACTGCGACCCCAGGGTCGACGCGGGCAGGATCGGCCTGCGCGCCGGTCCCATCACCTCCGCCTGCGACCGGCTGGAGGTCACCCTGGACGGCCCCGGCGGCCACACCGCCCGGCCGCACCTCACCACCGACCTGGTCACCGCCGCCGCCCGCGTCGCCACCGACGTGCCCGCCGTGCTGGCCCGCCGCGTCGACGCCCGCTCGGGCCTCTCGGTCACCTGGGGCCGCATCGAGTCCGGCCACGCCCCCAACGTCATCCCGCAGCACGCCGAGCTCTCCGGCACCGTCCGCTGCCTCGACCTGCCGGCCTGGCGCGACGCGCCCGACCTGGTGCACGCGGCGATCGACGAGATCGCGGCCCTGCACCGGGCCAAGTCGACCGTCACCTACGTCCGGGGCGTCCCCCCGGTCGTCAACGACGCGGCCGTCGCCGAGCTGCTCCGCGACGCCATGACCGCCCGGCGCGGGGTGCACGCGGTCGAGGACACCGAGCAGAGCCTCGGCGGCGAGGACTTCTCCTGGTACCTGGAGCACGTCCCCGGCGCCATGGCCCGTCTGGGCGTCCGCGTCCCCGGCGACACCCGCGTCCGCGACCTGCACGCCGGCGACTTCGACGTGGACGAGAGCGCCATCGAGGTGGCCGTGGAGCTCTTCACGGCGGCGGCCCTGCTCACGGACGCGCCGCAGCGGGAGTCCTGACCCCGGGCCCGGCCGGCGGGCCGGGCCCGTACGGGCCGGGGGACCGCACCGGCCGGGAACCGCACCGTCCGGGCCGTACGGCCCACGGCCCGAGGCGCACGGCCAGGGCCCACGGGCGGCGCGGCGAGCGGATCCCGGCCCGCCCGCCGGGCCGTACGCACGACCGATGCTTTCCGGCCGGACGGACCCCTCATCCGTCCGGCCCACCCGTTGCCCCACGCGTTCCCCCGGACGGTCCAGCGCCCGGCGTGTCCCCCGTGCGCCCCCTGTCGCACCGGGCGCCCCCGCCGGTATAACCGGCGGTACCGGGCCGAACGCCCTCGGTCGCCCCGCACGGCCGGTTCGCGACGATCCGATAACGACTCATGAACGGGTCTTTAACTGACATCTACGCGCGTTACGATCGCCGCGAAACCAGCGCCGGAAGAGGCGCTTTCGGTCAGTCTTGAAGGGACCCTCCTCTTGCGCCGGATCACCAGGATCACGACCGTGGGCATCGCCTCCGCGGCGCTCGCCCTCTCCGCCACCGCGTGTGGCAAGTCCTCGACGGACACCGGTTCCAGCTCCGCGTCGGACTCGAAGAACATCACGGCCGCCATCGCATACGACATCGGCGGCCGCGGCGACCAGTCCTTCAACGACGCCGCCTACGCCGGCCTGAAGAAGGCCGAGGACGAGCTCGGCGTCAAGGGCAAGGAGGCCGAGCCGTCGGAGGGTGAGGGCGACGCCGACAAGGTGCAGCGCCTCACCGCCCTCGCCCGCGCCGGCAACAACCCGGTCATCGGCGTCGGCTTCGCCTACGCCCCGGCCATCGCGAAGGTCGCCAAGGCCTACCCGAAGACCACGTTCGGCCTCATCGACGACACCTCGGTGACCGCCCCGAACATCGCCAACCTCGTCTTCAACGAGGAGCAGGGCTCCTACCTGGCCGGCGTCGCCGCCGCCAAGACGTCGAAGACCGGCACGGTCGGCTTCATCGGCGGCGTCGAGGTCCCGCTGATCAAGAAGTTCGAGGCGGGCTTCGCGCAGGGCGTCAAGGACACCAACCCCAAGGCGAAGGTGCTCGTCCAGTACCTGACCCAGCCGCCGAACTTCGACGGCTTCTCCAAGCCCGACCTCGGCAAGGCCGCCGCGCAGGGCCAGCTCGACAAGGGCGCCGACGTGATCTACGCCGCCGCCGGTCTGGCCGGCTCGGGCTCGATCGAGGCCGCCGCCGCCGCGGACAAGTGGGCCATCGGCGTCGACTCCGACCAGTACAACCAGGCGGGTCTGGCCTCCTACAAGGAGCACATCCTGACCTCGGTCACCAAGGACGTCTCGGACTCCGTCTTCAACCTGATCAAGTCGGTCAAGGACGGCAAGCCGCAGAGTGGCGAGATCCGCTACGGCCTGGCCCAGGACGGCGTCGGCCTGTCCGAGTCCAACCCGGAGTACAAGAAGATGACCGACGTCATCGCCGCCGTGAACGAGGCGAAGAAGAACATCGTCGACGGCAAGATCACGGTCAAGACCGCTCCGTAAGGAACCGCAGGTCAACGACCACAGGGCCCGGCGACGGTGGGACCCCCACCGGAGCCGGGCCCCGTTCCCGTACGGATTTTCATTTTTCGGCAGTGCTACGCGTGTAGATGTCTCCCTGGCACGATAGCTTCGCCCCGCCCTGCCCTCCCGCTCCCACTCCTTCCGGCCAAGGAGAGTGCGTCATCAACGCGTCCAGCCCCCCTGCCGTAGAACTGCACGGCATCACCAAGCGATTCCCCGGCGTCGTCGCCAACAAGGACATCGCCATCACGGTCCGCAAGGGCACCGTGCACGCCCTCATCGGCGAGAACGGCGCCGGCAAGTCGACCCTCATGAAGATCCTCTACGGCATGCAGAAGCCGGACGAGGGCACCATCGCCGTCGACGGCGAGCAGGTCACCTTCTCCAGCCCCGGTGACGCCATCGCGCGCGGCATCGGCATGGTGCACCAGCACTTCATGCTCGCCGACAACCTCACCGTCCTGGAGAACGTCGTCCTCGGCGGCGAGAAGCTCTACGGCATCGGCGCCAAGGCCCGGAAGAAGATCCGGGAGATCTCCGACCAGTACGGCCTCGGAGTCCGCCCGGACGCCCTCGTCGAGGACCTCGGCGTCGCCGACCGGCAGCGCGTGGAGATCCTCAAGGTCCTCTACCGCGGCGCCCGGATCCTCATCCTCGACGAGCCGACCGCCGTCCTCGTCCCGCAGGAGGTCGACGCGCTCTTCGACAACCTGCGCGAGCTCAAGTCCGAGGGCCTGACCGTCATCTTCATCTCGCACAAGCTGGGCGAGGTCCTGAAGGTCGCCGACGACATCACCGTCATCCGCCGGGGCACCACCGTCGGCACCGCCGACCCGGGGACCGCCACCACCAAGCAGCTCGCCGAGCTGATGGTCGGCAGCGAGCTGCCCTCCCCGGAGACCCGCGAGTCGACCGTCACCGACGTGCCGATGCTCCAGGTCCGCAACCTGGTCCTGTCCGAGGCCGGCGCCGTCGCCGCGGCCCCGCTGACCAGCGCGGCCCCGCCGGACCCGGCCGGAGCCACCACCTTCCCGGAGGAGGGCACCGAGGGCCGCAAGCTCCTCGACGACGTCTCCCTCACCATCCACAAGGGCGAGATCCTGGGCATCGCCGGCGTCGAGGGCAACGGCCAGACCGAGCTCATCGAGGCCCTCATGGGCATGGCCACCCCGGACTCCGGCGTGATCACCCTCGACGGGCAGGACATCTCCAAGATCTCCGTGCGCAAGCGCCGCGAGGGCGGCATCGGCTACATCCCCGAGGACCGGCACCGCCACGGCCTGCTCCTGGAGGCCCCCCTCTGGGAGAACCGCATCCTCGGCCACGTCACCGAGGCACCCAACTCCAGGCGCGGCATCCTCGACCCGAAGGCCGCCCGCCGGGACACCGAGCGGATCGTCCGCGAGTACGACGTGCGCACCCCCGGCATCGACGTCACCGCGGCCTCCCTCTCCGGCGGCAACCAGCAGAAGCTGATCGTCGGCCGCGAGATGAGCCACGCGCCCAAGTTCCTGATCGCCGCCCACCCCACCCGCGGCGTGGACGTCGGCGCGCAGGCGCAGATCTGGGACGCGATCCGGGACGCCCGCCGCGAGGGCCTGGCGGTGCTGCTGATCTCCGCCGACCTCGACGAGCTGATCGGCCTCTCCGACACCCTCCGGGTCATGTACCGCGGCAAGCTGGTCGCCGACGCCGACCCCGCCACCATCACGCCCGAGGAGCTGGGCTCCGCCATGACCGGCGCTGCCACCGGCCGACTCGAAGGCACCGAAGAGCACCCCGGAAACGGTGACGCCCGATGATGAAATTCGACAAGGACCGGCTGATCCTGGGCGCGGCGGGACCGGTGCTCGCGCTGGTCTCCTCGTTCGTGCTCACCGTGCTGGTGCTGCTCGCGACCGGACTCGACCCGATCGAGCCGATCCGGATCATGATCGAGAACGCCGGGTACTCCGACATCCAGGTCCTGATCGTCAACCAGACCGGGATCTACTACCTCGCGGCCCTCGCCGTGGCGGTCGGCTTCCGGATGAACCTCTTCAACATCGGCGTCGACGGCCAGTACCGGCTCGCCGCGATGGTCTCCGCCCTCGTGGGCGCCTCCGTCGAGCTGCCGGGCCCGCTGCACATCCTGCTCATCGTGCTCGTCGCGATGCTGACCGGCGCCTTCTGGTCCGGCATCGCCGGCATCCTCAAGACGACCCGCGGGGTCTCCGAGGTCGTCTCGACGATCATGCTCAACGCCATCGCGACCTCCCTGGTGGCCTGGCTGATCCTGCCGAAGAACTTCGGCGTCCAGCCCGCCGGCTCCAACAACCTCACCACCGGTGAGATCTCCGAGTCCGGCTGGTTCCCCGGCATCGACATGGGCCAGGGCAACGGCGTCATCTACGGCTTCACCTTCGTCGCCCTCGCCCTCGGCGTCGTCTACTGGTTCGTCCTCAACCGCACCCGGTTCGGCTTCGACCTGCGCGCCACCGGCGCCAGCGAGTCCGCCGCCCAGGCCAGCGGCGTCGACGCCAAGCGGATGATCCTCACCTCGATGCTGCTCTCGGGCGCGCTCGCCGGCCTCTCCGGCATGCCGACGCTGCTCGGCGAGTCCCACACGTACAGCCTCGACTTCCCGGTCGGCGTCGGCTTCACCGCCATCACCATCGCGCTGCTCGGCCGCAACCACCCGGTCGGCATCCTCTTCGCCGCCCTCCTCTTCGCCTTCCTCGACAAGGCGTCCTCGTCGCTCGACACCTTCGGCTACCCGAAGGAGATCACCAAGATCATGCAGGGCATCATCGTGATCGCCGTGGTCGTGTCCTACGAGCTCGTCCGCCGTTACGGCCTCCGCCGCCAGCAGCAGAAGGTCGGCGAGGAACTCGCCGCCGGCGGCGCCCTCAAGACCGACAAGGAGGTCTCGGCATGAGCACCGCCGCTGCCACCAAGCCGAGCGCCGCGCCCAAGGGCGGCGGACGCCGCAAGCTCACCCTGCCGTGGATCATGCTGATCGTCGCGGCCGGCCTCGTGCTCTTCTCCCTGGTCCGGGTCGTCTCCGGGGCCGACGACCTCACCTCCGTGGGCCAGGTCTCCGGTGCGCTCCAGCTCGCCGTCCCGATCGGCCTCGCCGGCCTCGGCGGCCTGTGGGCCGAGCGCGCGGGCGTCGTCAACATCGGCCTCGAAGGCATGATGGTCCTCGGCACCTGGTTCGGCGCCTGGGCGGGCTACCAGTGGGGCCCCTGGGTGGGCGTCCTCTTCGGCCTCCTCGGCGGCGCGCTGGGCGGTCTGCTCCACGCGATCATCACCGTCACGTTCAACGTGAACCACATCGTCTCCGGCGTGGCGATCAACATCCTCGCGGTCGGCTTCACCCAGTACCTGTCGAACTTCACGTTCGCCGAGGCCCCGGGCGGCTCCTCCAAGCAGTCCCCCCGCATCGAGGCGATCACCAAGATCACGATTCCAGGGCTCTCCGACTGGTTGCAGGACCTCCAGGCCAAGCACTGGTTCCTGGTCTCCGACCTCGCCGGCATCCTCGGCGGCCTGGTCACCAACCTGTCGCTGCTCACCGTCGTCGCGATCCTGCTGATCCCGGCCACCTGGTGGATCCTGTGGCGCACGGCCTTCGGCCTGCGGCTGCGCTCCTGCGGCGAGAACCCGGTCGCCGCCGAGTCCCTGGGCGTCAACGTCTACAAGTACAAGTACATCGCCGTCACCGTCTCCGGCGCCCTCGCCGGCCTCGGCGGCGCCTTCCTCGCGATCGTCGCCACCGGCATCTACCAGGAGGGCCAGACCGGCGGCCGCGGCTACATCGGCCTCGCCGCGATGATCTTCGGCAACTGGATGCCCGGCGGCATGGCGCTCGGCGCCGGCCTCTTCGGCTTCACCGACAGCCTCAAGCTGCGCGGCGGCGCCGAGAACGTCCACGCGCTGCTGCTCCTGGTCGCGCTGCTCCTGGTGATCGCCGCCCTCTGGCAGCTGTACAAGAAGAAGTACGTGGTCGCGGTGGTCTCCGCCGCCTTCTCCGCCGTGTTCTTCCTCTGGTACGCGCTGACCGACGAGGTCCCGAGCCAGTTCGTCGACGCCGCTCCGTACGTCACCACCCTGCTCGTGCTCGCCCTGTCGGCGCAGCGCCTGAGGATGCCGAAGGCGGACGGACTGCCCTACCGGAAGGGCCAGGGCAAGTGACCGCGAAGCTCTCCGAGACCGACTGGGAGGCCCTGCGGGTCGCGGCCCGCGAGGCGATGTCCCGCGCGTACGCCCCGTACTCGGGCTTCCCGGTCGGCGCGGCGGCCCTCGTGGACGACGGGCGGACGGTCTCCGGCTGCAACGTGGAGAACGCCTCCTACGGCCTCGGCCTGTGCGCCGAGTGCGGGCTCGTCTCGCAGCTCCAGGCGACGGGCGGCGGCCGGCTGACCCACTTCGTCTGCGTGGACGGCCGGGGCGAGCCCCTGGTCCCCTGCGGGCGCTGCCGGCAGCTCCTGTTCGAGTTCGGGGGCCCCGACCTCGTCCTGGAGACCCCGGCCGGGCTCCTGCCCCTGGCCGAGATGCTCCCGCAGGCGTTCGGTCCGGACCACCTGTCGCGGTAGCACTTCGGAGCGGCCCTTCCGGCACGATGGGGAGGGCCGCTCCTCCTTTCCCCCTCTATGCGCGTAGAAAGAGGCATCACCCCATGGACGTCATCTCCGTCATCCGCACCAAGCGGGACAAGGGCGAGCTGAGCCCCGAGCAGATCGACTGGGTCATCGACGCGTACACCCGCGGCGCGGTCGCCGACGAGCAGATGTCCGCCCTGGCCATGGCGATCCTGCTGAACGGCATGAACCGCGACGAGATCGCCCGCTGGACCGCGGCCATGATCGCCTCCGGCGAGCGCATGGAGTTCTCCTCGCTCTCCCGTCCCACCGCCGACAAGCACTCCACCGGCGGCGTCGGCGACAAGATCACCCTGCCGCTCGCCCCGCTCGTCGCCGCCTGCGGCGCGGCCGTGCCGCAGCTCTCCGGCCGCGGCCTCGGCCACACCGGCGGCACCCTCGACAAGCTGGAGTCGATCCCCGGCTGGCGCGCGCTGCTCTCCAACGAGGAGATGCTGCACGTCCTCGACACCACCGGCGCGGTCATCTGCGCGGCGGGCGACGGCCTCGCCCCGGCGGACAAGAAGCTGTACGCGCTCCGCGACGTGACGGGCACGGTCGAGGCGATCCCCCTGATCGCCTCGTCCATCATGTCCAAGAAGATCGCCGAGGGCACCGGCTCGCTCGTCCTGGACGTCAAGGTCGGCACCGGCGCCTTCATGAAGAACATCGAGGACGCCCGCGAGCTGGCCTCCACCATGGTCCGGCTCGGCACCGACAGCGGCGTGCGGACGGTCGCGCTCCTCACCGACATGTCGACCCCGCTCGGCCTGACCGCAGGCAACGCCCTGGAGGTCCGCGAGTCCGTCGAGGTCCTCGCGGGCGGCGGCCCGGCGGACGTCGTCGAGCTGACGATCGCGCTCGCCCGGGAGATGCTCGACGCGGCCGGGATCAAGGACGCCGACCCGGCGAAGGCCCTCGCCGACGGCTCCGCGATGGACGTCTGGCGCCGGATGATCGCGGCCCAGGGCGGCGACCCGGACGCGACCCTCCCGGTCGCCCGCGAGCAGCACGTCGTGACGGCCCCGTCCTCCGGCGTCCTGACCCGCCTCGACGCCTACGACATCGGCATCGCCGCCTGGCGCCTGGGCGCGGGCCGCGCCCGCAAGGAGGACCCGGTGCAGGCGGGCGCGGGCGTCGAGCTCCACGCCAAGCCCGGCGACACGGTCACGGCGGGCCAGCCCCTCCTGACCCTCCACACGGACACCCCGGAGAAGTTCGACTACGCCCTGGGCTCCCTGGAGAACACCTGGGACATCGCCCCGGAGGGCACGTCCTTCACGGCCTCCCCGATCGTCCTGGACCGCATCGCCTGACGCGTCCGGCCGAACGGGACCGGTGGCCCACCGGTCCCGTTCGGCGCAACGGGGTCTTAAGACCCGTCCCCGACAGCAGCCCCGGCGGCGTCCGCATGTCCTCGAAGACCACCGTCCCCGGGCCCGTCAGGCGGTCCGCGCGGGTCAGGCCGCCGCGGTGGCCGAAGGCGCGCGTTCCGGCGGCGCGGGCCGCCCCGACGCCGTACGGGCCGTCCTCGACGACGGCGCAGCGACCGGGCGGGACGCCCATCGCGGCGGCGGCGTGCAGGAAGAGGTCCGGGGCGGGCCTGCCCCGGGCGACGTCGTGGGCGCTGAAGATCCGGTCCGCGAAGCGCTCCAGGAGCCCGGTGCGGCCGAGGTTCCGCCGGATCGTGGGGTGGCTGCCGTCGGAGGCGGGGCAGTTACGGGACGGACAGCGCGTCCAGGACGTCGGTGACGCCCTCGACGGCGGTCGGCTCGGCGTCGGGCGCGTCCTCGCACCGCTGCCGGAGCTCGTGCTAGCCGGGCTCCAGGGGGCGTCCTGTGCGCTCCTCCAGGATCGCGGTCAGGGCCTC
This sequence comes from Streptomyces sp. NPDC092045, assembly GCF_044756005.1. Classification (NCBI taxonomy): domain Bacteria; kingdom Bacillati; phylum Actinomycetota; class Actinomycetes; order Kitasatosporales; family Streptomycetaceae; genus Streptomyces; species Streptomyces sp. NPDC092045. The sequence continues at coordinate 234,908 of NZ_JBIVSC010000001.1, forward strand.
GTGGGAGGAGCCCGCGAACCGCTCGACGATCTCCGCCCCGGTGAACTCCGCCCCGAGCCCGGCGAACACCTCCCGGTCCACCCGGCAGCAGATCCGCTCGCTGTCCACCAGCACGCCGTCGCAGTCGAAGGTCACCAGTTCGACAGGTTCGAGAGCCATGATCGGGAGCCCGGTCAGCGGGTCCTCCGATGAGTTCCCGCCCCCGCTCCGGTCTCACCGGCGTGGACACCAGTCAGCCCGGCACCAGCCGGTCCCTCGTCGTGACCCTGAGCGCCCGGCCCGGGCGGGAGGAGGTCGACCGGCTCTGCGCGGAGCTCGCCGCCGCCCCGCCGACCGAGGTCGTCTGCGAGGCCGGCGCGCTCGTGCCGGCCGGGCTCGCCGCCGTCGACGCCCTCGCCCGGCTGAAGCTCGCGGCGGCCCGGCACGGCCACCGCCTCCGGCTCCACGGCGCCGGCCCCGACCTGCGGGCCCTGCTCCGGCTGACCGGACTCGACGAAACGCTAGGCCTCCAGCCGTGACGGCAGGTCGAAGAGCGGGAACCAGCGCTCGGTGTCCAGGAAGAAGTCCATCCCCGCGACCTTGCCCTCCCGCAGCTCCAGGACGATCAGCGCCCAGGGGACGAAGCCGCCCGCCGGGTCCGGGTGGTACTGGGCGAACGCCGGCGACCCGTTCGCCACGGTCGGCACCAGCTTCGAGCCCGCGCAGACCTCGCCGACGCCCAGCATCCAGCCCACGATGTTCTCGTGCCCCCGGAGCCACAGGTCGTACGGCGGCATGGACATCGTCGCGTCCTCGTGGAGGAGCGCGGTCAGCGCCTTCATGTCGTAGCCCTCGAAGGCCGCCACGTACCGCTCCAGGAGCGCCTTCTGCTCCTCGTCCAGCGGGTCCGCCGGGTCGGAGGCGGCCGGCGCCTGCTCGGCCAGGGTCGCGCGGGCCCGCTGGAGTGCGCTGTTCACCGAGGCCACGGAGGTGCCGAGGAGCTCGGCGACCTCGCTCGCCCGCCACGCGAGCACCTCGCGCAGGATGAGGACCGCCCGCTGCTTGGGCGGCAGGTGCTGGAGCGCGGCCACGAACGCGAGCCGCACGGTCTCCCGGGAGACGGCGGCCTCGGCCGGGTCCGCCACCGAGGGCAGCACCCGTCCGTCCGGCACCGGCTCCAGCCAGGTGATCTCGGGCTGCTTCACCAGCTGCGCCCGCGCGACCGGCGTCGGGGAGGTCAGGTCCATCGGCCGCGCCCGCCGGTTCCCCGCGTTCAGCGCGTCCAGGCAGACGTTGGTCGCGATCCGGTACAGCCAGGACCGCAGCGAGGAGCGGCCCTCGAAGGAGTCGAGCGCCTTCCAGGCCCGCACCATGGTGTCCTGCACCGCGTCCTCCGCCTCGAAGGAGGAGCCGAGCATCCGGTAGCAGTAACCGGTCAGCTCACGGCGGTACTTGTCGAGTTCCTCGGTCGTCGCGACCACGGCGCCGCTCATCGGTCCACACCCCGCTCACCCTCATCGGCACCCGTCCGGTGCCGATGAGAGCGAAGCTACCGCAGCCCACTGACAGCCGGGGTCACGTTCCCGGCTTGCGCCCGTAGACGTAGACGTCGTCCCCGTTCCGCAGCAGGTTCCAGTACGCCTTCGCGTCGGCCGGCGTCATGTTCACGCAGCCGCCCGAGCCCGGCGGGTTCCACATGGACTTGGTGGTCGAGTGGAAGGCCTGCCCGCCGTCGAAGAACTGCGCGTACGGCATGGAGACGTTGTAGAGCGTCGACCAGTGGTTGATGTTCCGCCAGTAGATCTTCTTCGCACCGGTGCGGGTCTCGGTCCCGTCCTTGCCCGTGCGCACCGGCACCGGACCGTACTTCAGCGTGGCGCCGTCCTGGATCCAGCTCAGCTGCCGGGTCAGGTCCACGCAGGCGATCCGGCCCTTGTTGGTCGGACACTTGCGGTCCTTGTTCGGGTTCTTCCCGGCCGCCCGCTGCTGGAGCATCGTGTTCATGGTGCGCCAGGTGATCTCCCCGGCGTACCCGGCGGTCGGCGTGATCCCGTGCTTCTTCTGGAAGGCCTGGGTGGCCGCGCAGTCGGCGGCCGACTGGCGCCCGTCGACCGGCCGGCCCAGGAACTTCTCCACCTGCTTCTGGTACGGGCCGGTCGTCACGTTGCAGGACGCGGCCTCCGCCGTGCCCGTGCCCAGCGCGATCGTCAGCGGCACCACCATCGCCGTCAGACCGGCCGTGACGGCCGCCCTCCGGCCCGTTCGGCGTATGACTTCCCTCATGATCCTCTGCACCCCCTGGAGTCCTGTTCCCGAAGACGTACGGGGGAGTCTGGCGGTTGCGGGCCGTCCCGGGAAGTGGGGGAGCGGGGAGGACGGGCCGTCAGGCGGTCGCCGGACGGATCCGCCGGGCCTCCACGCGCGCGCTGTGCGTGCCGTACAGGGTGACCGAGACGACGCCGAGGACCGCGACCAGGCCGATCAGGACCGTGCCCGCCCAGCCGCCCGCGTGGAAGGCGACCGCGCCGAGGGTGCCGCCCGCGCTGGAGCCGAGGTAGTACGCCGACTGGTACAGCGCCGAGGCCTGCGCCCGGCCGGTCTTCGCCGTCCGGCTCACCGAGGAGGACGCGACCGCGTGGCCCGCGAAGAAGCCGGCCGTGATCAGGACGAGGCCCGCCAGGACCGCCGGGAGCGCGTCGGAGAGCGAGAGCAGCAGGCCCGCGGCCGTGGTGGAGACCGCCAGGTAGAGCGCCCCGCGCCGGCCGAGCCGGCCGACCAGCTTCCCCGCGGCGGCCGAGGAGACCGTGCCGACCAGGTACACCAGGAAGATCGAGCCGATCACGCCCTGCGGCAGCGAGAACGGGGCCTCGGCCAGGCGGTAGCCGATCACGGTGTACACCGCGCCGAAGACCGTCATGAACAGGGCGCCGATCGCGTAGAGCCGCATCAGCAGCGGGTCGGCGAGGTGCGTGCGGACGGTGCGCGCCAGCGCCTTCGGGTGGAGCGTGCCCGGGGTGAAGTGCCGGGCCCTCGGCAGCAGCGCCCGGAAGGCGAGCGCGCAGGCCAGGGAGAGCAGGCCCACGGCGGCCAGGCCCGCGCGCCAGCCCCAGAGCTGGGCGACCCAGCCGGACACGATCCGGCCGCTCATCCCGCCGATGGAGTTGCCCGCCACGAAGAGGCCGATCGCGCCGATCAGCGCCTTGGGCCGCACCTCCTCGGCCAGGTACGCCATCGCGGAGGCCGGGAGCCCGGCGAGCGCCGCGCCCTGGAGCGCGCGCAGCACGACGAGGGACTCCAGGTTCGGGGCGAGCGGCACCAGGAGCGCCAGGGCGACCGCGACCGAGAGGGAGACGGTCATCAGGGTGCGCCGGCCGAAGCGCTCCGAGAGGGCGCTGAGCGGCAGGACGCACAGGGCGAGGGCGCCGGTCGCGGCGGAGACCGTCCAGGAGGCGGCGGAGGCGGTGGCGCCGAAGTCGGCGGAGATCGCCGGGAGGAGGGCCTGCGTGGAGTAGAGGAGGGTGAAGGCGGCCAGCCCGGCGGCGAAGAGCGCGAGGCTCATGCGGCGGTAGCCGGGGGCACCGGGGGAGAGGCGGGTGTCGGCGGACGCGGGGGTGGCGGCCGCCCTGGTACTGGCGGAAGGCATGTCACGAACGTAGGACGACGGCTTTCATGCGTCCAATGCACGGAACTGCTGTAATCGTTCCCATGGCGCATGAGTACAGGTCACAGCCGCGGCTGTCACCGAGTAGTAACGAAGAAGACATGGGGCTGCTGCTCGCGCCCCGGCTCGCGTACTTCGCTGCCGTCGCCCGGCACGAGCACGTGACCCGGGCCGCGGCCGAGATGGGCGTCCCGCAGTCCACGCTCTCCCGGGCGATGGTCCGGCTCGAACAGGACCTCGGCGTCGCCCTCTTCGCCCGCCGGGGCCGCACGGTCTCCCTCACCCCGGCGGGCCGCCGCTTCCTCACCGCCGCCGAGCGGGCCCTCGCCGAGGTGGAGCGGGCCGCCGACACCGTGCGCGCCGACGCCGACCCGGCCGCCGGACGGGTCGCCTTCGGGTTCCTGCACACCATGGGCTCCGAGACCGTCCCCGGGCTCATCCGCGCCTTCCGGGTCGACCACCCCCGGGTCCGCTTCACCCTGGTCCAGAACTACGGCGAGGCGATGATCGAGCGGCTGCGGGCCGGCGACCTCGACCTCTGTCTGACCTCGCCGGTGCCGGACGCGCCCGACCTGGTGGCCCGGCGCCTCGACGAGCAGCGGCTGCGGCTGGTCGTCCCGGACGACCACCGGCTCGCGGGCCGCAAGCGGGTGCGGCTCGCCGAGGCCGCCGACGAGACCTTCGTGACCCTGGAGCCGGGGTACGGGCTGCGCCGCATCACCGACGACCTGTGCGCGGAGGCCGGGTTCAAGCCCCGGGTGGCCTTCGAGGGCGAGGAGGCCGAGACCCTGCGCGGCCTGGTCGCCGCCGGCCTCGGCGTCGCCCTGCTGCCCCCGCCGGCCGTCCCCCGGCCCGGCGTCGTCGAACTGACCGTCACCGCCCCGCGCGCGGTCCGCGAGATCGGGGTCGCCTGGCTCGACGGCCACCCGGACACGGCCCCGGTGGCCGCCTTCAAGAAGTTCCTCCTCGGCCGGCGCGGCCACCTCCTCCCGAAGGAGCCCTCGCCCCCGGCGTGAGGACCTTCTCCGGGCCCGCGTCCCGGACCGGGCCGCCGGAGCCCCGCCTCACCGCCGCCGCGCGCCCCCGAACCCCGCCGCCAGCGGCATCCGCAGGCCGAGCGGCGGGGGCGCGGCGAAGGCGTCGGTCAGCGGGCGGGCGACCGGCCGGGAGAAGAGGGCGCCGAGCACGAAGTCGGCGGCCAGGGCCCGCACCTCGTCCGCGTACTGGCGCAGCCCGTGCCCGTCCGAGTGCACCTCGAAGCGGCAGGTCTCCCGGTTCGCCTTCTTCGCCCGCTGGGCGAAGCGGAACGACAGCTCCGGGTCCGTGCGGGCGTCGTTCGTGCCGTGCACGAGCAGCACCCGGCGCCCCACGAGCTGCCGCACCGGCTCCGGCTCGGCCGCCACGTCGTCCTCCGGCAGCCAGGGCGCGAGCGCCAGGACCGCGCCGACCGCGTCCTCCCCGGCAGCCCGCAGCGCGGCCCGCCCGCCGAGCCCGTGCCCGGCCAGGCAGACCGGGACGTCGCCGTAGCGCCGCACCGCCTCCGCGACCGCCCAGGAGGCGTCCGCCGCGAGGTCGGCGTCCGCGCCGTTCCAGCCGCGCGCCCGGTAGCGCACCACGTGCGCGACGAGCCCCTCGGCCCGGCCCGCCCGCACCAGGGCGCGCCCGAGCGGGAGCATCGCCGCGTGGGCCCGCGCGGAGGCCCGCCGCCTCGACGACGGCTCGCCGTCCGGGAGCAGCAGCACCACGCCGCCCACCGCCGACGTGCCGGAACCTGCGACGGGCCGTCCGAGCCGGGGTCTCCGTGCGTCGGGCGGCCCCACGAGTGCGAAGTGCGCCATGGCAGAACAGTCTCAGAAGCCGAGGTGTACGCCAGCCGTACGCGCGGTCACTGTTGCGTATCGCCGCCCGCGCTTCGAACGGCCGTGCCCGGCAAGCCCGTTCGAGCCCCCGGGGGCGCCGCCGCGCGCGCACGGGAAGTCGAGCGCCACGAGGGGCGCTCTACGCGCGTAGGGGCTAGAGTGCGGCAATGACGAGCCAGACCCACAGCGTCCCCACCGCGGACCAGATCCGCCGCGCCCCGAAGGTGCTGCTCCACGACCACCTCGACGGCGGGCTGCGCCCCGGCACGATCATCGAACTCGCCCGCGAGCAGGGCTACGAGAACCTCCCCGAGACCGAACCCGACAAGCTCGGCGCCTGGTTCCGGGAGGCCGCCGACTCCGGCTCCCTGGAGCGGTACCTGGAGACCTTCGCGCACACCTGCGCCGTCATGCAGACCCGGGAGGCCCTCTTCCGCGTCGCCGCCGAGTGCGCCGTCGACCTCGCCGAGGACGGCGTCGTGTACGCGGAGGTCCGCTACGCCCCCGAACAGCACCTGGAGGGCGGCCTCACCCTCGAAGAGGTCGTCGAGGCCGTCAACGCGGGCTTCCGCGAGGGCGAGCGGCTGGCCAGGGCGAACGGCCACCGCATCCGGGTCGGCGCCCTGCTCACCGCCATGCGGCACGCCGCCCGCTCCCTGGAGATCGCCGAACTCGCCAACGCCTACCGCGACTCCGGCGTCGTCGGCTTCGACATCGCGGGCGCCGAGGCCGGCTACCCGCCCACCCGCCACCTCGACGCCTTCGAGTACCTCAAGCGGGAGAACAACCACTTCACGATCCACGCGGGCGAGGCCTTCGGGCTGCCCTCCATCTGGCAGGCGCTCCAGTGGTGCGGCGCCGACCGCCTCGGCCACGGCGTCCGGATCATCGACGACATCGAGGTCGCGGACGACGGCTCGGTGAAGCTGGGGCGGCTCGCCGCCTACGTCCGCGACAAGCGCGTCCCCCTGGAGATGTGCCCCTCCTCCAACCTCCAGACCGGCGCCGCCGCCTCGATCGGCGAGCACCCCATCGGGCTGCTCCGCACCCTGCACTTCCGCGCCACGGTCAACACCGACAACCGCCTCATGAGCGGCACGAGCATGAGCCGGGAATTCGAGCTGCTGACCGAGGCATTCGATTACACGCTCGACGACATGCAGTGGTTCACGGTCAATGCGATGAAATCGGCGTTCATTCCTTTCGATGAACGACTCGCCATGATCAACGAGGTCATCAAGCCCGGATACGCCGAGCTCCGGTCCGAATGGCTGTTCCAGCAGACCGCCGCGACCAGCGGGTCTTCCGGCACGGAGGGCTGAGCCAAGTTCTCGCGGAGGGACGGAGGCGGCCGGGGCGGCACGACACCCGGCCGCTTTCCGGTGTTTGCGGCGGGGACCACCGCTGGTTAGGTTGCAGAGCCGCTCTGCGTTCCCCATTCCCCGGATTTCCCCGCACGGCTTTCCCGAAGCCCCCGGATTCCCCCAAGGAAGATTCTCAGATGAAGCAGTCCGCCAAGAAGCTCGGTGTCGTCGCCCTCGGTGCCGCTTTCGCCGCTGCCGCCGCCGGCACGGCCTCCGCCGCCCCGGTCGTGCCCGCCGCCCCCGACGCGCTCGGCCTGGTGACCCAGACCCTGCCGCTGGGCGACGGCCTCACCGAGCTCCCCGACGGTGCCGCCGAGTCCCTCGGCGCCGGGCAGGGCGCCCTCGGCCAGGGCCTGGACCAGGCCACCCAGACCCTTCCGGCCGCCGCCGGCCAGGCCACCCAGAACCTTCCGCTCGCCTCCGCCGCCGGCGCCCTCGGTGCCGCCCCGCTCGGCGGCCTCCTCGGCGGCCTGCCGCTGAACGGCCTCCCCCTGAACGGCCTGCCGCTCGGCTGACCGGGCCCGCGAGGCCCCGTACGCACACGCCGTACGACCCCATACGCACACGCCGTACGCACGCACGCCGAAGGGGCGCGCACCCGGAACCTTCCCGGGCGCGCGCCCCTTCGGCGCGGGCCGGCGTCCCTACCAGGCCGCGCTCTCCGTCTTCCGCTCCGACGGCAGCAGCAGCCACAGCGCCAGGTAGAGCAGGAACTGCGGGCCCGGCAGCAGGCAGGACACCAGGAAGATCAGACGCATCGTCGTCGCGGAGGTGCCGAAGCGCCGGGCGAGCGCCGCGCACACCCCGCCGATCACGCGTCCGTCACGGGGGCGGATGAGTGCGGCCATGGTGGGCTCCTTCGGGGTCGGCCCGGGAGCCGCTCCGTCGGGCTCCCGATGACTCCATACTGCCGTCGGGAAGGGGGACGAAACGTCGGTCTACCGGGCGATCGGGACCCTGGAAATCGTCGGGGTCGCACCCTGAGAACCCTCGTTCCGCAGCAGGGCGGAACCCCGGCCCCGCCCCGTCCCTCCGGAGGACCCCGACCGGCCCGCCCCCGACCTGCGGCGCAGCAGGCTCCGCCCGGCCGGCACCAGGAGCAGGTGCGCGAGCACCACGCCCGCCGTGTTCAGGAGGACCGAGTCCACGTCCACGACCTGACCCGGCACCGCGGTCTGGAGCAGCTCCACCGCGAGCGACACCAGGGCCCCGGCGGCGGCCGTCCGGGCCAGGGAGGCCCAGCCGGGGACGTCGAGCCGCCCGTCGGCCATCGGGAGCAGCACCCCGAGCGGGGCGAGCAGCAGCAGGCCCTCGCCGATCAGCCGGGCCGCCTCGGCGGAGCCCAGCGCGAGATCGGCCCGGAGGCCGTCCAGGGGGATCGTGTTCGGCGCGGTCACCCAGGCCACGTCCCGTGGGCGCAGGCTGACCCAGGCGACGAGCAGCAGATGCGCGAGGAGGAGGACGAACCCCGTCGCGCGGACGACCACGGCGGCACTGCCGCCCGAACCTTGACGCTGCACGCCCCCCAAGACGTGCCCGGGAGCGGAATCGGTTCCGCCGCGGGGCGACTCAGCCGGTCGGAGCCGCGGGGGGCGACCCCGGGACCGGCCCCGAGGGCGAGGCCGTCGCGGTCGCCGGCGGGGCCGTCGGCGGGGCGGACTCCGGGCGCTCGCGCAGCTCCGCCGTGCAGCGGTAGCGCTTCGGCGCGTACGGACCCGGGCCGCCGAGCAGGACCGTGCGGTCGCCCGCGCCCGCCGAGCTCTCCCCGAAGGAGCAGACGAGCTGCGACAGCGCGACCGGCGCCAGGTCCTCCGGCTGCCGGCTCAGCCGCAGCGTGCCCACCGGGTCGCCCCGGTGCCCGCCGCCCACCGTCAGCGGACCGCGCACCGCGGTCGTGAAACCGGCCCGCCGCTCGTCCTCCGACGGCGCGGCGAGGAGCTGCGCGAGCAGCAGCCGGGCCGTCCGCACCGGATCGGCGTCCGCCTTCCCCTCCGGCAGCGGAGACCGGCGGTCCACCGTCTCCAGCTGCGAGCCGCAGACCAGGAACACCCGGACCGGCACGCCCGGGGCCGAGGTCCCCGGAGTGCCGTCCCCAGCCGTCCTGCACGGCACCCGGGACGGGGCCGCGCCCGCGTCCACCGGCACCGACGTCGTCCTGATCCCGCATCCGGCGACCAGGGCCGCGAGCGCGAGCGCGCCGGCCGTGGTCCCGAGGGCACGGAGCCTCACGCTTCCTCCACCTCGCCCCGACCGCTGCGGGTCCGCACCTCGCTGGTGATCCCGGAGGCGTCCAGGGGCAGCCGCAGCACGAACACCGCGCCGTCGACCTCCCCGTCCCCGTCCACCGAGTTCGAGGCCGTGATCGAACCGCCGTGGATCAGGGCGTTCTCCATGGCGATCGACAGGCCGAGACCGCTGCCCTCGGACCGGGGCCGGGACGCGCTGGCCTTGTAGAAGCGGTCGAAGACGTGCGGCAGCACCTCCTCGGGGATGCCGGGACCGTGGTCGCGGACCGCGATGACCAGCTCCCGGTCCTCCGTGCGCACCGACACCCGCACCGGCGAACCGCCGTGCTTGAGCGCGTTCCCGATCAGGTTCGCCAGGATCACGTCGAGCCGGCGCGGGTCGAGCGGCACCACGATCCCGCGCTCGGCGTCCAGGTCCACCGCGTCCAGCCACGCGCGCGCGTCCACGCACGCGGTGATCTGGTCGGCGATGTCCACGTCGTCGAGGACGAGCCGGGCGGTGCCCGCGTCGAAGCGGGTCACCTCCATCAGGTTCTCCACCAGGTCGTTGAGGCGCCGGGTCTCGCTCACCACGAGCGCCACCGCGGGCGCGATCATCGGGTCCAGGGAGTCCTGCTCGTCCTCCAGGACCTCCGTGACGGCCGTCAGGGCGGTCAGCGGGGTCCGCAGCTCGTGCGACATGTCGGCCACGAAGCGGCGGCTGGACTCCTCGCGGGCGCTCATGTCCGCGACCTTCTTCTGCAGCGACTCGGCCGCCCCGTTGAACGTACGGGTCAGGTCGGCCAGTTCGTCCGCGCCGGTCACCCGCAGCCGGGTGTCCAGCTTGCCCTCGCCGAGCTGCCGGGCCGCCTCCCCGAGCCGGTGCACCGGACGCAGTACGGTCGTCGCCGCGACCTGCGCGAGCAGCACCGAACCGGCCACCGCGAGCGCGGTGGCGATCCCGAGCGACCAGGCCAGCGAGTTCAGATCGGCCTTCTCCGCCGCCAGCGACTTGAACATGTAGCCGGCGGGCCCGCCGCCGTCGATCCGCGTCCCGCCGACCAGGTACGGCGTCCCGCCCCGCTCCGTGCGCTGCCAGAACAGGTGGTACGGGTACGGGTTGGCGTCCGTCACCGGCCGCCGGGTGTCCACGGCGTCGCGCAGCGGACGCGGCACGTCGGCCAGGGTGAAGTCGTCCGGGTCCGAGGCGCCCACGATCGGCTTGCCCTCGTCCCGCTCGCCGAGCAGCAGCACCTGGTAGCCGGCGCTGCCGCTCGCCATCTGCTCGGCGGTCCGCCGCAGCTCCTCCTGGCCGGGCCGCAGCGGCAGCGTCGCCACCCGGTTCTGCATCTCCTGCCGGAAGTCGTTGAGCGCCCCGTCCTGGGTGCGGGTGAGCACCGCCTCGCGGTTGAGCCAGTACGCGATGCCGGAGGCGGCGACGGCCGCGGTGAGCGCGACCAGGGCGAAGACGACGACGAGCCGCAGGCGCAGGCTGGAGAGGCGCAGCCGCGCGAGGATCCCTCGGCTCACGCAGGGACGTCCAGCCGGTAGCCGACGCCGCGCACGGTGCGGATCAGGGTCGGCGAGGACGGCACGTCCTCCACCTTGGCGCGCAGCCGCTGCACACAGGCGTCGACGAGCCGCGAGTCGCCCAGGTAGTCGTGCTCCCACACCAGCCGCAGCAACTGCTGCCGGGACAGCGCCTGTCCGGGCCGCCGGCTCAGCTCCAGGAGCAGCCGCAGCTCGGTCGGGGTGAGCTGGAGGTCCTCGCCGTTCTTGGTGACCGTCATCGCCGACCGGTCGATGACCAGCGAGCCGTACGTCGCCGAGTCCGTCGACTCCCGCTCCCCGCGCCGCAGCACGGCCCGGATGCGGGCGTCCAGGACCCGGCCCTGCACGGGCTTGACGACGTAGTCGTCGGCCCCGGACTCCAGGCCCACGACCACGTCGATGTCGTCGCTGCGCGCGGTCAGCAGGATGATCGGCAGCTGATCGGTCCGACGGATCCGCCGGCAGACCTCGAAGCCGTCGATGCCGGGCAGCATGACGTCGAGCACGACCAGGTCCGGCCGCTGCTCGCGCAGCAGCTGGAGGCCGTCCTCGCCCGTGGCGGCGGTGGCCACCCGGTGGCCCTGCCGGGACAGGGACAGCTCCAGGGCCGTGCGGATGGCGTCGTCGTCCTCGATCAGCAACAGAAAAGGCACGGCAGCATTCTGTCTCATTCGGCCGTCCGAGTTCGACCGCTCGGCGCCACGCTTCCGCGACGGCCCCTGTGACACGCCTGTGACAGTCGGCGGACAACGCCATGAAGTCCCCCGGGCAAGCTTCTTGGCACACGGACCGAAACACACTCCAGCCGACGGGGGGCGCGAGATGAACGCACTGCACAGCACCAGCTCAAGCGCAGTTGTCACGCGTCTCCACGACGTCGTGCGGAGCACGGAGAAGTCCGGCGCGCAGAACGGACGGGGGTGCGTTCGCAGCGTCGGACGTCAGCGCAAGGCGCCGTACATGGTGGCCGTCGCTGACGGGGGAGCGGTGTACGGGGAGGCCACGGGGGAACGCTCTGGCTGTTCGGAGGCCGAGTTCACGGCCTACGTCCAGGAGCGTCGGGCCTCCCTGTACGCCACCGCCTACCACCTCACCGGTGACCGTTTCGAGGCCGAGGACCTGCTCCAGAGCGCGCTGTTCTCCACGTACCGCGCCTGGGACCGGATCAGCGACAAGGCCGCGGTCGGCGGGTACCTCCGCCGGACCATGACCAATCTGCACATCAGCGCCTGGCGCCGCCGCAAGCTCAACGAGTACCCCACCGAGGAGCTGCCGGAGACGGTCGGCGAGACGGACGCGATGCGGGGCACGGAGCTGCGCGCGGTCCTGTGGCAGGCGCTGGCCCGGCTGCCCGAGCTCCAGCGCACGATGCTGGTGCTCCGGTACTACGAGGGCCGGACCGATCCGGAGATCGCGGAGATCCTGGACATCAGTGTCGGCACGGTGAAGTCGAGCATCTGGCGCTCGCTGCGGCGACTGCGCGAGGACGAGGTGCTGAGCTTCGGCCGTGACGAGGAGGAGTCCTTCGGCGAGCTGGTGGCCTGAAGGCTGGGGGGAAACGGGGGAACGGGGGGAACGGGGGAGAAGAGGGGGGAACGACCCACGGGGGCCCACGGGGGAAACGGGGCTCGCGGGGAAGCACGGGGGAACCGTACGGGGGTACGGGGGAAAAGGAAGAAGCGGATCGTACGGGCCCGGGGGTCTCGTACGGTCCGCTTCTTGCGTGTCGGGGGAAGCCCTTACGGGCGGGTGGCCGGGGTGCGGTGACGGCCCGCCGCGGCGGCGGCCAGTCGGCCCAGGGCCTCCGGCTTGGCGCAGGGGTGGGCGCCCAGCTCCGCCTGGCGGGCCACGATCGCGCGCTCGGCCCGCATCAGGCGCCAGCCCCGGCGCAGCAGGAACGGCACCGACTTGCGGCCCTCCCTGAGGTCCCGGGCGAGACGGCGGCGGAACGTCGTCGAGGGGCGGCCGCGCAGGCAGATCGCGTCGGCCAGGACGCCGAGGTCGCGGCAGCGGGCCACGATCTCGGCCGCGAAGATCCCCTCCGCCACGAACAGCGGGGTCCGCCCGATGTCCAGCCCCTCCCGGCCCGTCCGGGAGCTGGTGGCGAGGTCGTACACGGGGACGTCGGTCCGCCCCGTACGGCACAGCTCGACGACGGCGGAGACGGCGGCGTCCGCGTCCCAGGACTGCGGCGAGTCCCAGTCGATGTCCGGACTGCCGTCGACGAGCGGGAGCGACGGGTCGTCGTGCTCCTTGTAGAAGTCGTCGAGGCGCAGGACCGGGAGGCCGGTGACGGCGGCGAGGGACGACTTGCCGGAGCCGGAGGGGCCCGTCAGCAGGACGACCCGGGTCGGGATCGGTTGGGAACTCACGGAACACCAGTGTGAGGCATTCCCCCGTGCAGGGGACCCCCAGGGAGGGCGTTGGTATCGGGCGTCACACCTCCACTACTGTCGGTGTCCGCCCGAACACCCCCTGGAAGGAACGCCATGGCGCGTCACGCAGCCCCCCGCACCTCCCGTCGCAGCGCCCTGCTCAAGGCCGGACTCACCGTCACGGCGGCGGGCGCCGCGCTGGTCGGCGCGGGGGCCGGGGCCCAGGCCGCCGCCCCGCTGCCGCTGCCGGTCGACTCCCTGACGCAGACGGACGCCGCGGCGGCCGGCGCGGGCGCGCTCGGCGGGGTCGGGCACGCCCTGGGCCCGCTGACCCGGCTCCAGCTCGACCCGCTGGCCAACACCGGCGTCGACCCCCTGGACAACGGACTCGGCACCCAGGTCGCCGACTTCAAGCCGGTCGGCACGAACCTGGTCACCGACCACCTCACGAAGGGCGGGGCCGTGGCGGACCTGCCGGTGGTCGGACCGCTGTCGCAGGGGCTGCTCCCCTAGCGGAGGCGCGGACGCGCGGAGGGCCCCCGGGGATCGTCCCGGGGGCCCTCCGCGCGTCTCCTCGTACGAGGAGCCGGGGCTAGTACGAGGAGCCGGAGGCGCCCAGGCTGCCCGTCGGGTGCCAGACCGTCTTCGTCTCCAGGAACGCGGTCATGCGGTCCGTGCCCGGGGAGTCCGCGAAGTCCTCGGTGCGGCGGCGCAGCACGCGCTTCAGGTTGTCCGCCGCCGCGATCTCCAGCTCGCGGGCGAGGTCGTCGTCGGCCGCGCCCGTCAGGTCGATCGCGTTGACGTCCTGGTGGGCCGCGAGGTGCGGGCCCATCTCGGCGGCCCTGCCGGAGAGGATGTTGACCACGCCGCCCGGCAGGTCGGAGGTGGCGAGCACCTCGCCCAGGGAGAGCGCGGGCAGCGGGTACCTCTCGCTCGCGACCACCACGGCCGTGTTGCCCGTCGCGATCACCGGGGCGATCACCGAGACCAGGCCGAGGAAGGACGAGTCCTGCGGGGCCAGGACCGTGACGACACCGGTCGGTTCGGGGGTGGAGAGGTTGAAGTACGGTCCCGCGACGGGGTTGGCGCCGCCCGTGACCTGGGCGATCTTGTCGGTCCAGCCCGCGTACCAGATCCAGCGGTCGATCGCGGCCTCGACGACCGCGGCCGCCTTCGACCTCGACAGGCCCTCCGCCTCCGCCACCTCGCGGACGAACTGCTCCCGGCGGCCCTCCAGCATCTCGGCGACGCGGTAGAGGACCTGGCCGCGGTTGTACGCGGTCGCGCCCGCCCAGCCGCCGAAGGCCTTGCGGGCGGCGACGACCGCGTCACGGGCGTCCTTGCGGGAGGACAGGGGCGCGTTCGCCAGCCACTTGCCCTTGGAGTCCGTCACCTCGTACACCCGGCCGCTCTCGGAGCGGGGGAACTTGCCCCCGACGTACAGCTTGTAGGTCTTGAAGACGCTCAGACGCCCCGCGGCGGAGCCGCCGATCGAACCCTTGCCGTCAGACATCGAGGTAGGCCTCCAGACCGTGACGGCCGCCCTCGCGGCCGAAGCCCGACTCCTTGTAGCCGCCGAAGGGCGAGGTCGGGTCGAACTTGTTGAACGTGTTGGCCCAGACGACGCCGGCCCGGAGCTTGTTCGCCACCGCGAGGATGCGGGAGCCCTTCTCCGTCCAGATGCCCGCCGACAGGCCGTACTGGCTGTTGTTGGCCTTCGCCACGGCCTCGTCGGGCGTGCGGAAGGACAGCACGGACAGGACCGGGCCGAAGATCTCGTCGCGGGCGACGGTGTGCGCCTGCGTGACGTTCGTGAAGAGCGTCGGAGCGAACCAGTAGCCGGCGGACGGGATCTCGCAGGCTGCGGTCCAGCGCTCGGCGCCCTCCGCCTCGCCCCGCTCGACCAGGTCGGTGATGCGGGCCAGCTGCTCCGGGGAGTTGATGGCGCCGATGTCGGTGTTCTTGTCCAGCGGGTCGCCGAGGCGGAGCGTGGACAGGCGGCGCTTGAGCGCGTCGAGCAGCTCGTCCTGGACCGACTCCTGGACCAGGAGGCGCGAGCCCGCGCAGCAGACCTGGCCCTGGTTGAAGAAGATGCCGTTGACGATGCCCTCGACGGCCTGGTCGATCGGGGCGTCGTCGAAGACGATGTTGGCGCCCTTGCCGCCCAGTTCCAGGGTGACCTTCTTGTCCGTGCCCGCGACGGAGCGCGCGATGGCCTTGCCGACGGCGGTCGAACCGGTGAAGGCGACCTTGTTCACGTCCGGGTGCTCGACGAGGGCGGCGCCGGCGTCCCCGTACCCGGGGAGGATGTTGACGACGCCCTTGGGCAGTCCGGCCTGGCGGCAGACGTCCGCGAAGAACAGGGCGGTCAGGGGGGTCGTCTCGGCCGGCTTCAGGACGACCGTGTTGCCGGTCGCGAGCGCCGGGGCGATCTTCCACGCCAGCATGAGCAGCGGGAAGTTCCACGGGATGACCTGGCCGGCGACGCCGAGCGGGCGCGGGTTCGCCCCGTAGCCCGCGTGGTCGAGCTTGTCGGCCCAGCCCGCGTGGTAGAAGAAGTGCGCGGCGACCAGGGGGAGGTCCGCGTCGCGGGTCTCCTTGATCGGCTTGCCGTTGTCCAGGGTCTCCAGGACGGCCAGCTCGCGGCTGCGCTCCTGGATGATCCGGGCGATCCGGAAGAGGTACTTGGCGCGCTCGGAGCCGGGCAGCGCGGACCACTTCTCGAAGGCCTTGCGGGCCGCCCTCACCGCGCGGTCGACGTCCTCGGCGCCCGCGCGGGCGACCTCGGACAGGACCTCCTCGGTGGAGGGGGAGACGGTCTTGAAGACCTTGCCGTCGGCCGCCTCGACGAACTCGCCGTCGATGAACAGGCCGTAGGAGGGGGCGATGTCGACGACGGACCGGGACTCGGGCGCCGGCGCGTACTCGAATGCAGATGCCATGTTGATCAGTCCACCGTCACGTAATCGGGGCCGGAGTAGCGGCCGGTCGCCAGCTTCTGGCGCTGCATCAGCAGGTCGTTGAGCAGGCTGGAGGCGCCGAAGCGGAACCAGTGGTTGTCCAGCCAGTCCTCGCCCACCGTCTCGTTGACGAGCACCAGGAACTTGATCGCCTCCTTGGTGTTGCGGATGCCGCCGGCCGGCTTCACGCCCACCTGCACGCCGGTCTGCGCGCGGAAGTCGCGCACGGCCTCCAGCATGAGGAGCGTATTGGCCGGGGTGGCGTTGACCGCGACCTTGCCGGTCGAGGTCTTGATGAAGTCCGCGCCGGCCATCATGCCGAGCCAGGAGGCGCGGCGGATGTTGTCGTACGTGGACAGCTCGCCGGTCTCGAAGATCACCTTCAGGCGGGCGCGGTCGCCGCACTCCGCCTTGATCGCGGCGATCTGCTCGAAGACCTCCAGGTAGCGGCCGGCGAGGAAGGCGCCGCGGTCGATGACCATGTCGATCTCGTCGGCCCCGGCGGCGATGGCGTCGGCGGTGTCGGCGAGCTTCACGGGGAGCGCGGCCCGGCCGGCCGGGAAGGCGGTGGCGACCGAGGCGACCTTGACGCCGGAGCCCGCGAGGGCGGCCTTGGCGGTGGCCACCATGTCGGGGTAGACGCAGACGGCGGCGGTCGTCGGGGTCGTGCGGTCGGTCGGATCGGGGTGGACGGCCTTGGCGGCGAGCGCCCGGACCTTGCCCGGGGTGTCCGCGCCTTCGAGCGTCGTCAGGTCGATCATGGAGATGGCCAGGTCGATGGCGTACGCCTTGGCCGTGGTCTTGATCGAGCGGGTGCCGAGGGACGCGGCGCGCGCCTCCAGGCCGACGGCGTCGACGCCGGGCAGCCCGTGGAGGAAGCGGCGCAGCGCACGGTCGGACGTGGTCACGTCGGCGAATGCGGGTGCTGCGGGTGCAGTGGTGGGCATGGTCACCAGTCGAGCATATCTACGCGCGTAGCGACCTGTACAGGGGGTGGGGTCCGCCGAGCCCGAGGTCACAGCCGGGCAGCCGGGGCGGTGGGGCCGGGAGGGTGCGGGCGATCGGCCGGGTGGGTGTGGGGCGGGTGCGGGTGATCGGTGGCGGGCTCCCCGCCCGTCCGGGTCCGGATGGCCCCCGCAGGACCGCCGTCCTCCGCGTCAGGGAGCTGGAGCAGGTCGACGAGGACGCCTTCCCGACCGCCAAGGTGTACGGGGACACCACCCGGCCCGAGCTGCGCCTGATCACCTGCGGCGGCGAGCTGCTCGACGGCCACCGCCCCGACGACATCATTCTGTACGCCGACCTCGTGGCCGTGCGGGCCGCCTGAGCCCCCGTCCGCCCGCTGAGGCAGAATCGGCGGCATGACGACCCCCGAGCCGACCCCCGAGCCGAGCCACGAGCCCAGCCCCGGGTCGACCCCTGAGCAGCCCTACGCCGACCGGGCCTTCCGGTCGCCCCTCGGGATCGCGAGCGGCGTGTTCCTGCTCGCGCTCGCGGGCGTGTTCGCCGGTGACGCGATGGTCCGCGGCGAGGGCCGGACCCCCTGGCTCGCGCTCGCGGGCCTCGTCCTCGCCGTGCCGCTGATCGTCGCCTTCACGATCCGGCCCGCCGTGTACGCGAACGACCGCCGGCTCCGGGTCCGCAACCCGTTCCGGTCGATCACGCTGCCCTGGGCCTCCGTCGCCGACGTCCGCGCCGGCTACTCCAGCGAGGTCTTCACCCAGGAGGGCGAGAAGTACCAGCTCTGGGCCGTCCCCGTCTCGCTGCGCCAGCGCAAGAAGGCCGCCCGCCGGGCCGCCCGCGCCTCCCAGGACGACCCCCACGGCCGCACCTCCGTCACCGCCGACGTGCGGCAGAGCGCCGCGCGCACCGCGCCCACCGACCAGACCGTCGCCGACCTGCGCGAGCTCGCCGAGCGGCACGCCGGGAGCCCGGAGGCGCAGGGCGAGCCGCAGGTGCGCTGGGCGTACGAGATCATCGCGCCCGCCGTCGCCGGGCTGCTGCTCCTGGTGATCCTGGGGGCGACGGGCTGAGCGCCCGCCCTCCCGGACGCGCGTCGGGGCCGGTACGGAATCCGCTTCCGTACCGGCCCCGACGCGCGTGCCGGCGGCCTACAGCCCCGCGGCCGCCGACAGGTCGCGCTTGAGCGCGCCGAGCAGCTCCGCCGCCGTGGCGCGGGCCGCCGGCAGCGCGTCCGCGCCGGCCACCGGGACCACGACCTCCAGGTAGCACTTGAGCTTGGGCTCGGTGCCGCTGGGGCGCACGATCACCCGGGCCCGGTAGTCGCCCTCCAGGTGGTAGCGCAGCCCGTCCGTGGGCGGCAGCGCCTCCGTGCCCTTCGTCAGGTCCTCCGCCGAGACGACCGTCAGACCGGCGAGGGCGGCCGGCGGGCGCTCGCGCAGCGCGGCCATCGCGTTCGCGATGATCCCCAGGTCCTCGACCCGCACCGACAGCTGGTCCGTGGCGTGCAGCCCGTGCTCCACGGCCAGGTCGTCCAGGAGGTCGGTCAGGGACCGGCCCTCCTCCTTGAGCACCGAGGCCAGCTCGGTGACCAGCAGCGCGGCCGTGACGCCGTCCTTGTCGCGGACGCCCTCCGGGTCGACGCAGTAGCCGAGCGCCTCCTCGTAGCCGTACCGCAGGCCCTCGACGCGGGCGATCCACTTGAAGCCGGTCAGCGTCTCCTCGTACCCGACGCCCGCCGCCTCCGCGATCCGGCCGAGCAGCGAGGACGAGACGATCGACTCGGCGAAGACGCCGGTGACGCCCCGGCGCACCAGGTGCGCGGCGAGCAGCGCGCCGACCTCGTCGCCCCGCAGCATCCGCCAGCCGCCCCCGGCGTCCGGGTCCGGCACGGCCACCGCGCAGCGGTCGGCGTCCGGGTCGTTGGCGATCACCAGGTCCGGGGCCACGGCGCGGGCCGCCTCGAAGGCGAGGTCCATCGCGCCCGGCTCCTCCGGGTTCGGGAAGGCGACCGTCGGGAAGTCCGGGTCCGGGTCGGCCTGCTCGGCCACCAGGGCGGGCGGCGGGAAGCCGGCGCGCGCGAACGCGGCGGTCAGGACGTCCTTGCCGACGCCGTGCATGGCCGTGTAGACGGTCCGCGCGGTGCGGGGCGAGCCGGGGGTCAGGACCGCGTCCGTGCGCTCCAGGTAGGCGTCGAGCACCTCGTCGCCCAGGGTCTCCCAGCCGTCCTCAGGGCGCGGCACGTCGTGCAGCGAGCGGACGGCGGCGATCTCGGCGGCGATCTCCGCGTCGGCGGGCGGCACGATCTGCGAGCCGTCGCCCAGGTAGACCTTGTAGCCGTTGTCGCGCGGCGGGTTGTGGCTCGCGGTCACCTCGACGCCGGCGACGGCCCCCAGGTGCCTTATGGCGTACGCGAGGACGGGCGTCGGCAGCGGGCGGGGGAGCAGTGCGGCGCGCAGTCCGGCGCCGGTCATCACGGCGGCGGTGTCGCGGGCGAAGTCGGCGGACTTGTGGCGGGCGTCGTAGCCGATGACGACGAGTCCGCCCTCCTCGCCCTTCGCCCTCAGGTACGCGGCGAGGCCGGCGGCGGCGCGGATGACCACCGAGCGGTTCATCCGCATGGGGCCCGCGCCCAGCTCGCCCCGGAGTCCGGCCGTGCCGAACTGGAGCGTGCCGGCGAAGCGGACGGCGAGCTCGTCCGCCGTACCGGCCTCGATGAGCCGCGCGAGCTCCTCGCGGGTCTCCTGGTCGGGGTCCTCGTCGAGCCATGCCCGGGCCCGGGTGAGGAGGTCGTCGTCCTGCGTCACGGTGTGCCTTTCGGAGGGGACGGGGTGGGTGTGGGGGCGGGGGCCGGTGGGCGGGTGCCGGTGGGTGGGTGCCGGTGGGTGGGTGCGGGTGTGCCGCTGCGCGGAGCCTGTCCCCACCCCGCCCCTTCCCGTAACCGGGGCTCCGCCCCGGCCCCCGCGCCTCGAATGCCGGCGAGGCTGGATTTCCCGCCCTGCGGGCGGAAATTCAGCCCGTCCGGCGTTTGAGGACACGGCCGAAGGCCGTACGGGGTCCGGGGGCTCGCCCCCGGTTCCGGGAAGGGGCGGGGTGGGGAAGAGGCCCGCCGCAGGCGCCTCGGCCCGCACCCGACCGCGCCCCGGAGCCCGTAGCGGCCCCGGAGCGCGGGGAAGGGCTAGATCCGGTCCAGGACCCGCGTCAGCAGTTCGCCCATCCGGGCCGCCGAGTCGCGGCCCGCCTGGAGGACCTCCTCGTGGTTCAGCGGCTCGCCCGAGAGCCCCGCCGCCAGGTTGGTGACGAGCGAGATGCCCAGGACCTCGGCGCCGGCCTCGCGGGCCGCGATGGCCTCCAGGACGGTGGACATGCCGACGAGGTCGCCGCCCATGACGCGGACCATGTTGATCTCGGCGGGGGTCTCGTAGTGCGGGCCGGGGAACTGCACGTAGACGCCCTCTTCGAGGGTCTCGTCGACCTCCTTGCACAGCGCGCGCAGCCGCGGCGAGTACAGGTCGGTGAGGTCCACGAAGTTCGCGCCGACGATCGGGGAGGCGGCCGTCAGGTTGATGTGGTCGCTGATCAGGACCGGCTGGCCGGGGCGCATGCCCTCGCGCAGACCGCCGCAGCCGTTGGTCAGGACGACGGTCTTGCAGCCGGCGGCGACGGCGGTGCGGACGCCGTGGGCGACGGAGGCGACGCCCCGGCCCTCGTAGAAGTGGGTGCGGCCCAGGAAGACCAGGGCGCGCTTCTCGCCGATCTTGTACGAGCGGATCTTGCCGCCGTGGCCCTCGACGACCGGCGGCGGGAAGCCCGGGAGCTCGGTCACCGGGAACTCGGCCTCGGGGGCGCCGAGGGCGTCGACGGCGGGCGCCCAGCCCGAGCCCATGACCAGGGCGACGTCGTGGCTCTCGGCTCCGGTCAGCTCGCGGAGGCGTGCGGCAGCGGCCTCGGCGGCCTCGTACGGGGTGGCAGTTGCGTTCACTGACTTCTCTCGCCTCGGGGAGGGGAGTCCGAGGCGGGCCCCGGACGATTTGATACCCGAAGAAGCGTAGCCGGAGAATCCCTACGCGCGTAGATGACGGTGCTGACGGACATGCGATCGTTGTCTTGTCGTTTCCGACGAAAACCGGAGCGGACCGGTCCGCCGACAGGCGGCCGGCGCCTCCGCCGACGCCCCGCGGACGGCTCAGCAGGGGCGCTTGCGCAGCTCCGTCACGTAGTCGTGCGGTGCGCCCGCCGACTCGGCCGCGTCCGCGATCTCGCCCAGGTAGCGGGCCGACGGGAGCCCGCCCTCGTACCCGTTGAGCACGTACACCCAGACGGGCTCCTCGCCGTCCAGGGTGTGCGCCCGCACCCGCATGCGCCGGTAGACGTCGAGGCCCACGCCCTCCCAGCGGTCCATGGAGTCCTCGTCCATCGGCGCGATGTCGTACAGCGCCACGAAGACCTGGGAGCGGGGGGCCTCCACGATGGTGGCGAGGGCCCCCTCCCATCCCATCTGCTCCCCGCCGAAGGTGAGTCGCCAGCCGTTCAGCCAGCCGGTCCCGCGCAGCGGGGAGTGCGGTGCGCGGCGGCTCATCAGCCGCGCGTCCAGGTTGCCGGCGAAAGCGGCGTAGAGGGACATGGGACCGAGGGTACGGGAGGGGGCGGAGGGACGGCCCGCCTTCCCGGGGGGCCGCCGGACCCCTTCGGAGGCCCCGCCGCGTGGCCGCGCCGGACGTGCGGGACAATGGGGTACGCACTTGAAGCGTGCGGGACAATGGCGTACGCACTGCACCCCAGCGGGGGGACCCCCCGGCAGAACGAGAGCGCGAGGCGTAGATCCCAGTGACCCGGATCGTGATCATCGGCGGCGGACCCGGCGGATACGAGGCGGCCCTGGTGGGCGCCCAACTCGGCGCGGAGGTGACCGTCGTCGACACCGACGGCCTCGGCGGCGCGTCCGTCCTGACCGACTGCGTCCCCTCCAAGACCCTGATCGCCACCGCCGAGGTGATGACCACCTTCGACTCCTCGTACGAGGAGCTGGGCATCATCGTCGCGGACGACACCCCGCACATCGACCAGGCCGCCCGGGTGGTGGGCGTCGACCTCGGCAAGGTCAACCGGCGGGTGAAGCGCCTCGCGCTCGCCCAGTCCCACGACATCACCGCCTCCGTCACGCGCGCGGGCGCCCGCGTGCTGCGCGGCCGCGGCCGGCTCTCCGGCCGGCAGGCGATGGACGGCTCCCGCCAGGTGGTCGTGACCGCCGCCGACGGCACCGAGGAGACGCTGACCGCGGACGCCGTGCTGATCGCGACCGGCGGCCACCCGCGCGAGGTGCCCGACGCCAAGCCCGACGGCGAGCGCATCCTGAACTGGACGCAGGTCTACGACCTCAAGGAGCTCCCGGAGGAGCTCATCGTGGTCGGCTCCGGCGTCACCGGCGCCGAGTTCGCCGGCGCCTACCAGGCGCTCGGCTCCCGGGTCACCCTGGTCTCCAGCCGCGACCGCGTCCTGCCCGGCGAGGACCCGGACGCCGCCGCCGTCCTGGAGGACGTCTTCCGGCGCCGCGGCATGAACGTCATGGCCCGCTCCCGCGCCGAGTCCGCCAAGCGGGTCGGCGACCGGGTCGAGGTCACCCTCGCGGACGGCCGGGTCATCTCCGGCACCCACTGCCTGATGGCCGTCGGCGCGATCCCGAACTCGGCCGGCATGGGCCTGGAGGAGGCGGGCGTCCGCCTCAAGGACTCCGGCCACATCTGGACCGACCGGGTCTCCCGCACCTCCGCCCCCGGCGTCTACGCGGCCGGCGACGTCACGGGCGTCTTCGCGCTCGCCTCGGTCGCCGCCATGCAGGGCCGGATCGCGATGTACCACTTCCTGGGCGACGCGGTGACCCCGCTCAACCTGAAGACGGTCTCCTCGAACGTCTTCACCGACCCCGAGATCGCCACCGTCGGCTACACCCAGGCCGACGTGGACGCGGGCAAGATCGACGCCAAGGTCGTCAAGCTGCCGCTGCTGCGCAATCCGCGCGCGAAGATGCAGGGCATCCGGGACGGCTTCGTCAAGATCTTCTGCCGTCCGGGCACCGGCATCGTGGTCGGCGGCTGCGTCGTCGCCCCGCGGGCGAGCGAACTGATCCATCCGATCTCGATCGCGGTCGACAACAATCTGACCGTCGAACAGATCGCAAATGCTTTCACCGTGTACCCCTCCCTGTCGGGCTCGATCGCGGAAGTGGCACGGCAGTTGCAGACCCGAAAGTCGGCGGGCGACGCCTAGTCGCCGCGCCCGACCCGCCTCCCGCCTGCGGGAACGGTTCGCCGACTCGGACAACCCCCGGCAAGCCGGGGCATAGAACGATCAATGACGGGGCCTCCCATACCACTTGAGGGCCCCGTCCGTGCGCAACTTCTGCAATTCGCCGCATACTGCTGAAAAGCATCGCGCGGCCACGTTACTGTCAGTTTCGTGTTCGCTGCAGAACGTCGCCAGTTGATCCTCGAAATGGTGCGCGCCAACGGAGCCGTGTCGCTCCGTGAGCTCGCCCGCGTCGTCCAGACCTCGGAGGTGACCGTACGGAGAGACGTACGGGCCCTGGAGGCAGAAGGACTCCTCGACCGCCGCCACGGCGGTGCGGTGTTGCCGGGCGGATTCACGCGAGAATCCGGCTTCCCGCAGAAATCCCATCTCGCGACCGCGGAGAAGACGGCCATCGCCGACGTCGCGGCGAGCCTCGTCGAAGAGGGCGAGGCCATCGTCGTCGGCGCCGGGACGACCACGCAGGAGCTGGCCCGCCGGCTCGCCCGCGTGCCCGGCCTGACCGTGGTCACCAACTCCCTGCTCGTCGCCCAGGCCCTCGCCCATGCCAACCGGGTCGAGGTCGTCATGACCGGCGGCACCCTGCGCGGCTCCAACTACGCGCTGGTGGGCAGCGGGGCCGAGCAGTCGCTCCAGGGGCTGCGGGTCTCCCGGGCCTTCCTCTCCGGGAGCGGCCTGACCGCCGAGCGCGGCCTGTCCACCTCCAACATGCTCTCCGCGAGCGTGGACCGGGCGCTGGTCCAGGCGGCGGCCGAGGTCGTGGTCCTCGCCGACCACACCAAGCTGGGCTCCGACACCATGTTCCAGACGGTGCCCACGGACGTGATCACCCGTCTCGTCACCGACGAGCCCCCGGCCCACGACGAGCGGGCCGCCACCGAGCTCCAGGCCCTCGCGGACCAGGGCGTGCAGATCGCCGTCGCGGGCACGGGCGGCACCGGCTCCGCCGGAGGCGACCAGATCCCCCCGGGCGCCCGGCCCCGCCGTGACGTGCCCCTTCCGGTCCAGCGCGGCCGGATGGCGGCGGGCCAGTTCCGGGGCCCGGGCGGCGGACTGGCCGCGGAGACGCTGGAGCGCACGGCCCGGGTCGCAGACCTGCGCCGCCGCTGAGGGCCGGGCCCGCGGGCCGTGGCCGTGCACCGGGGGACCCTCCCCCGGGGGACCCGCGCCCGGAGCCGTACGCGGTCCGGAGACGTACGCGCCCCGGAGCCGTGCACCGCTCGGGATCGTGCGCGTCACCGCACGCGTGCGCGCGCGTGCCTCAGGTTTCGATGCCCCGCAGCGTCAGCTCCAGCAGGCGGTCCGCCAACTCCCCGTCCTCCGGGCACTGCTCCGCCGTCAGCGCGATCGCGTTGGTGAGCTGCATCAGGTCGCCGATCGACACGTCGGCCCGCACCCGGCCCGCCTCCCGGGCCCGGACGAGCAGCCGCTC
Source organism: Streptomyces sp. NPDC092045 (assembly GCF_044756005.1). Lineage (NCBI taxonomy): Bacteria > Bacillati > Actinomycetota > Actinomycetes > Kitasatosporales > Streptomycetaceae > Streptomyces > Streptomyces sp. NPDC092045. The sequence continues at coordinate 259,580 of NZ_JBIVSC010000001.1, forward strand.
GCCCGCCGCGCGCAGCGGGTCGCTGCATCCGGAGAGCGCCGAACTCCGGTCGTACGAGGCGGACATCAGCGCGTGCGCGAGGCCCCGGTACTCGCCCGCGTGGGCGACCAGGGCCCGCAGCCACTCCACGAGCGCCCGGCACGGCTCGTCGGTGTCCGCCAACGCGCGCGAGCGGTCGAGGAGTTCCGCCAGCGCCTCCTGGAAGACGCCGTTCAGCAGGTCGGCGCGGGTGGGGAAGTGGCGGTAGAGGGTGCCGATGCCCACGCCCGCGCGGCGCGCGATCTCCTCCAGGGGCACGTCGGCGCCCCGGCCGGCGAAGGCGGAGCGGGCCTCGGCGAGCAGGCGTTCGTGGTTGCGGCGTGCGTCGGCGCGCATGGGTGACGGAGGCCCTCCACTCGGCGAAGGGCCCGCAGGCGGCTGCCTGCGGGCCCTTCGTACCGTACTGGGTGCGACGGTCAGTCCTTGATGTCGCAGATGGAGGCGCCGGAGGTGACCGAGGCGCCGACCTCGGCGTTGAGGCCCTTGACGGTGCCGGAACGGTGCGCGTTGAGCGGCTGCTCCATCTTCATGGCCTCCAGGACGACGATCAGGTCGCCCTCCTCGACCTCCTGGCCCTCCTCGACCGCGACCTTCACGATCGTGCCCTGCATCGGGGAGGCGAGGGTGTCGCCCGAGGCCGCCGGGCCGGACTTCTTCGCCGCGCGGCGCTTGGGCTTCGCGCCGGCCGCCAGACCGGTGCGGGCCAGGGACATGCCCAGCGACGACGGCAGCGAGACCTCGAGACGCTTGCCGCCGACCTCGACGACGATCGTCTCGCGGCCCGACTCGTCCTCGTCGGCGTCCGCGCCGGCCGGGGCGAAGGGCTTGATCTCGTTGACGAACTCCGTCTCGATCCACCGGGTGTGGACCCGGAACGGGTCCGCGGTGAACGCCGGGTCGACCACGACCGCGCGGTGGAAGGGGATGGCGGTGGCCATGCCCTCGACCCTGAACTCCGCCAGGGCGCGCGAGGCACGCTGGAGGGCCTGCTCGCGGGTGGCGCCGGTGATGACCAGCTTGGCCAGGAGCGAGTCCCAGGCCGGGCCGATGACCGAGCCGGACTCCACGCCCGCGTCCAGACGGACACCGGGGCCGCTCGGGGGCTGGAAGAGGGTGACGGTGCCGGGGGCCGGGAGGAAGTTGCGGCCCGGGTCCTCGCCGTTGATGCGGAACTCGAAGGAGTGACCGCGGATCTCCGGGTCGCCGTAGCCGAGCTCCTCGCCGTCGGCGATCCGGAACATCTCGCGGACCAGGTCGATGCCCGTGACCTCCTCGGTCACCGGGTGCTCGACCTGGAGGCGGGTGTTGACCTCCAGGAAGGAGATCGTGCCGTCCAGGCCCACGAGGAACTCGACCGTGCCGGCGCCGACGTAGCCGGCCTCCTTCAGGATCGCCTTCGACGCGGTGTAGAGCTGCTTGTTCTGCTCCTCCGTCAGGAACGGCGCGGGGGCCTCCTCCACCAGCTTCTGGTGGCGGCGCTGGAGCGAGCAGTCACGGGTGGAGACCACGACCACGTTGCCGTGGGTGTCGGCCAGGCACTGCGTCTCCACGTGGCGCGGCTTGTCCAGGTAGCGCTCCACGAAGCACTCGCCCCGGCCGAAGGCCGCCACGGCCTCGCGGACGGCCGAGTCGTACAGCTCCGGCACCTCTTCGAGCGTGCGGGCGACCTTCAGGCCGCGGCCGCCACCGCCGAAGGCGGCCTTGATCGCGATCGGCAGGCCGTGCTCCTTCGCGAAGGCCACGACCTCCTCCGCGCCCGAGACCGGGTCGGGCGTGCCGGCGACCAGCGGGGCGCCCGCGCGCTGCGCGATGTGACGCGCCGCCACCTTGTCGCCCAGGTCGCGGATCGCCTGCGGCGGCGGGCCGATCCAGATCAGGTCCGCGTCCAGGACCGCCTGCGCGAACTCGGCGTTCTCCGAGAGGAAGCCGTAGCCCGGGTGGACCGCGTCCGCGCCGGAGTCCTTCGCGGCCTGGAGGACCTTGGCGATGTCCAGGTAGCTGGTGGCCGGAGTGTCACCGCCCAGGGCGAACGCCTCGTCGGCCGCACGGACGTGCAGCGCGTCCCGGTCCGGCTCGGCGTACACGGCCACGCTGCCGATACCCGCGTCCCGGCACGCCCGGGCCACACGGACAGCGATTTCGCCACGGTTGGCGATGAGCACCTTGCGCACGATGGCTCCCTCCTTGAAACAAGCTGAGTTTAGGGACTGCCGACACGGCCTTTCGACCCGTCCCCAGTGGTGAGCTTTCCCACACGGAGGGTGACCCCGGGCCTGCTCGGATCGTGATTTCCCTTGTCGCACCACGGTACGCAGGGTTCCTTTACGGCACAGTAGCTCCGAGGTGTGGCGCAGGTCTCTGTTCGCCTGGCCAGTGGCCGTTCGGGTTTCTTTGTCGGGTCTCTACGAACGCTCCGGCGTTTCTTTGCCCGGCCTCCGGTCGTGGCCCGGCGTGTGCGAACCCTTGTCCAGGGGTTTACCAGCCAGTAGCCTTCCCGCTGTCGATCGTACTGTCGGTAACAGGCGAATCCAGGGGGTGGCCGAGGTGGCCCGCAGACCGATAGCTCTCGTGACGGCCGCGGTGCTCCTCCTGGAGGCACCCGGCATCGTCGCCGTCAACGCCGTCATGGCCCGCTTCGTCGAGGCCCAGTCGATGTCCCTCGACGGCATGGACCCCGACGCGATGGCCGCCGGCACCTGGGCCCTCGGCATCGCCTCCGGGGCCGCCCTCGTCCTCTGCGCCCTCGTCGCCCTCCTCGCGGGCCTCCGCGACCGCCGCCCGGGCCGCCTCGGCCGGGGCCTGCTCATCGGCTGCGCGATCGTCCACGGCGTCCTCGGCGCGGTCTCCGTCGGCCTCCTCGGCTGGGAGGCCTTCACCTTCCTGACGGTCGTTCTGGGCCTGATCGTGCTCACCCTGGTGGCGTACGGGAAGGAGCCCGGGGCGCCGGTCGCGGAGGAGGCCCCGGCGCCCGCCTAGGGCGTGTGTCGAAAGTAGCGCCGTCTGCCCGGAGGGCAGGCGGGACTTCCGACACACGCCCTAGGGGGTGCCAGGGCCCTTCCGCGGCCTCAGGCCCAGAGGTCGGTGATCTCCACGTCCAGCTTGCGCAGCAGCCGGCGCAGCAGCGGCAGGGACAGGCCGATCACGTTGCCCGGGTCGCCGTCGATCCCGTCGATGAACGGCGCCGAGCGCCCGTCCAGGGTGAACGCGCCCGCCACGTGCAGCGGTTCGCCGCTCGCCACGTACGCCGCCACCTCCTCGTCCGTCGGTTCGCCGAAGCGGACCACGGTGGAGGCGGTCGCGGACTCGTAGCGCTTGGCGGCCGTGTCGTACACGCAGTGGCCCGTCTGGAGGACGCCGACCCTGCCCCGCATCGCCTTCCAGCGGGCGACGGCCTCCTCCGCGTCGGCCGGCTTGCCCAGCGCCTTCCCGTCCAGCTCCAGGACCGAGTCGCAGCCGATGACGAGCGCGCCGGACGCCTCGGGCCGGGCGGCCACGTGGGCGGCCTTCGCCTCCGCGAGGGCGAGCGCGAGCTCGGCCGGGGTCGGGGCGTGGACCCTGTCCTCGTCGACGCCGCTCACGATCACCTCGGGGGCGAGTCCGGCCTGCCGCAGCAGACCGAGCCGGGCGGGGGAGGCGGAGGCGAGCACGACACGGCGCGGATCAGCAGTCATGGGGGCAGCGTAGCCAGTGCGGAGGGCCCGGACCCACCGGACCGGTTCGACGGAACCGCGCACGCGCGCGCGGCTCGGCGCAGCACGCGCGCGGCTCAGCGCACGCCGACCGCGAACATCGCCACCACCATCGCGAGCGCCAGCAGCACGCCCGCGCGGCGGAGCATCGCCTGCGTCTCGCGCATGAACTTGGGCGGCTGGTTCTTCGGGTCGGACCACAGCATGCCTCCGATCCTGCGGCCGGGAGGGCCGCGGCGCCTGAGTACGGATACTCAACCGCGCCGGTGCCCGGGGCCCATCCGGAGACGGAGACGGGGACGGCGACCGGAGGGCCGGAGACCGGGGCCGGAGGGCCGCACGCACGCGCGGAGGGCCGGGCCCCCCGCACACGGGACCCGGCCCTCCGGCCCCGGCTTCCCTACGCGGGCCAGTACGACCTCGCCCAGGCCCGCGGGCCCGGGCGCTGCCGTACGGCCCGCGCGATACGGGAGGGGTCCGACCACCCCTCCGGTACCGCCGGGCCGCCGTCCCCGGCGGACGCCGCCGCCGTGGCCGCGGCCCGGGCCTGAACCACCGCCAGTGCGGCGGCCAGCTCCTCCGGAGTCGGGTTTCCTCGTACGACCTTGATCATGTCGGCTCCTTGGAGGTCCGGAGGGGCTGCTACAGCGGGATGTTGCCGTGCTTCTTCGGGGGCAGGGATTCCCGCTTCGTACGGAGCTGACGCAGGCCCTTGACGATCTGCGGGCGCGTGTCGGACGGCAGGACCACGCCGTCGACGTACCCGCGCTCGGCCGCCGTGTACGGGTTGAGCAGGGCGTCCTCGTACTCCTGGATCAGCCGCGCCCGCGTGGCCTCGGTCTCCTCGGCGTCCCCCGCCTCCGCGATGGTGCGGCGGTGCAGGATGTTGACCGCGCCCTGCGCGCCCATGACCGCGATCTGCGCCGTCGGCCACGCCAGGTTCAGGTCCGCGCCCAGGTGCTTGGAGCCCATCACGTCGTACGCGCCGCCGAAGGCCTTGCGGGTGATGACCGTGATCAGCGGGACCGTGGCCTCCGCGTACGCGTAGATCAGCTTCGCGCCGCGCCGGATGATGCCGCCGTACTCCTGGTCCACGCCCGGCAGGAAGCCCGGCACGTCCACGAAGGTCAGGACCGGGATGTTGAAGGCGTCGCAGGTGCGCACGAAGCGCGCGGCCTTCTCGGAGGCGTCGATGTCCAGGCAGCCGGCGAACTGCATCGGCTGGTTGGCGACCACGCCGACCGGGAAGCCCTCGACGCGGCCGAAGCCGGTCAGGATGTTCGGCGCGAACAGCGCCTGCGTCTCCAGGAACTCGCCGTCGTCCAGGACGTGCTCGATGACCTTGTGCATGTCGTACGGCTGGTTCGCCGAGTCCGGGATCAGCGCGTCCAGCTCGCGGTCCTCGTCCGACACCTCGGTGTCCGCGGTCTCCGGGAAGGCCGGCGGCTCCGACAGGTTGTTCGAAGGGAGGTAGGAGAGCAGGGACTTCACGTACTCGATGGCGTCCTTCTCGTCCCCCGCCATGTGGTGCGCCACGCCCGAGGTCGCGTTGTGCGTCCGTGCGCCGCCCAGCTCCTCGAAGCCCACGTCCTCGCCGGTCACCGTCTTGATGACGTCGGGGCCCGTGATGAACATGTGCGAGGTCTGGTCCACCATCACCGTGAAGTCGGTGATCGCGGGCGAGTACACCGCGCCGCCCGCGCACGGGCCGACGACCAGCGAGATCTGCGGGATCACGCCGGAGGCGTGGGTGTTGCGGCGGAAGATCTCGCCGTACATGCCGAGCGCGCTCACGCCCTCCTGGATGCGGGCGCCGCCGGAGTCGTTGATGCCGATGACCGGGCAGCCGGTCTTCAGCGCGAAGTCCATCACCTTGATGATCTTCTGGCCGTACGTCTCGCCGAGCGCCCCGCCGAAGACCGTGAAGTCCTGCGAGAACACCGCCACCGGGCGCCCGTCGACCGTGCCGTAGCCGGTGACGACGCCGTCGCCGTACGGACGGTTCTTCTCCAGGCCGAAGCTGGTCGAGCGGTGCCGGGCGAACTCGTCCAGCTCGACGAAGGACCCCTCGTCGAGGAGGAGGGCGATCCGCTCGCGCGCGGTCAGCTTCCCCTTCGCGTGCTGCTTCTCCACCGCACGCTCCGAGCCGGCGTGGGTGGCCTCGTCGATACGGCGCTTGAGGTCCGCGATCTTGCCCGCGGTCGTGTGAATGTCGATCTCGTACTGCTCTGCCGGCTCGGACATCGGGATGCGGCTCCCTGCCTGGTCACGGGGGGTTCGTTGACTGCGAATGGGCTACTGCTGCCCTACTGACCCGTAGCGTATCCACGCCGATACGGTTCGGCACTGCGGTCTTTGCCACACCTACTCTGGCTTGCATGACGTCCTCACAAGGCTCCGGCGGACGCTGGTCCGACCTCGACCGTCCCCCGCTCAACGAGACCGCGCTGCGCCGCGCGCTCGTCCTCCCCGACGGACTGTGGACCTCGCTCGACGTGGTCCCCACCACGGGATCCACCAACACCGACCTCGCCGCCCGGGCCGCCGACCTGCCCGAGGGCGCGGTGCTCGTCGCCGAGGAGCAGACCTCGGGGCGGGGCCGCCTCGACCGCACCTGGACCGCCCCGGCCCGCTCCGGGATCTTCGTCTCCGTGCTGCTCAAGCCGGACGTGCCCGCCCACCGCTGGGGCTGGCTCCCGCTGCTCACCGGCGTGGCGGCGGCGACCGGCCTCGCGAAGGCCGCCGGCGTCGACATGTCCCTCAAATGGCCCAACGACCTCCTGGTTTCCGTCGGGGGCGAGGAGCGCAAGACCGGCGGCATCCTCGCCGAACGGGCCGGCCCGGACGGCGTCGTCGTCGGCCTCGGCCTCAACGTCACCCTCCGCGAGGACGAACTCCCCGTCCCCGGCGCCGGGTCCCTCCTCCTCGCCGACGCGGTCTCCACCGACCGCGACACCCTCCTGCGGGCCGTCCTGCGCTCCCTCGCCCAGTGGTACGGCGCGTGGACGCGGGCCGGCGGCGACCCCGACGCCTCCGGGCTCCAGGAGGCCTACGCGGCCGGCTGCGCGACCCTCGGGCGCCGGATCAGGGCCGAGCTGCCCGGCGAGCGCACCCTGGAGGGCGAGGCGACCGCCCTGGACGGCGACGGGCGGCTGGTGGTGGCCACGGAGGGCGGCGGCACGGAGGCGGTGGGCGCGGGCGACATCGTCCACGTGCGGACGCCGAACGCCTGACGGCCCCCCGGGGCGAAGGGGCCGGTTCCGGAACGGTCCGGACCCGGCCGGGGAAGGGTCCGGCGCCCGGCCGCACGGAGGCCCGGACCCCGTCCGAGGGGCGGAAGGGCTCGCCGTCGGGGCGTGAGCCATTCCACACCTGTCGTATCGTGGAGCGCGATCCAGGCGACAGATCGGCAGGGCAAGTGGGCAGGGAACGGGCAGGAGGCGGCCGGTGACCGTCGACGACGAGAACACGGGCGGAACGCCCGGGCCTCCCGCGTACCCCACCCCCCATCACGAGGTCGACCACACGGCCGAACCGAGCGACGACCCCCTCGCCATCCGCCTCGAACAGCTCATCCTCGGCGCGGACCGCCGCTACACCCCCTTCCAGGCCGCCCGGACCGCCGGCGTCTCCATGGAGCTGGCCTCCCGCTTCTGGCGGGCCATGGGCTTCGCCGACATCGGGCAGGCCAAGGCGCTCACCGAGGCCGACGTGCTCGCCCTGCGGCGGCTCGCGGGCCTCGTCGAGGCCGGACTGCTCAGCGAGCCGATGGCCGTGCAGGTCGCCCGTTCCACCGGACAGACCACCGCCCGGCTCGCCGAGTGGCAGATCGACTCCTTCCTGGAGGGCCTCACCGAGCCGCCCGAGCCCGGCATGACCCGCACCGAGGTCACGTACCCCCTGGTCGAGCTGCTCCTGCCCGAGCTGGAGGAGTTCCTGATCTACGTGTGGCGCCGGCAGCTCGCCGCCGCCACCGGCCGGGTCGTGCAGGCGGCCGACGACGAGGAGATGGTCGACCGCCGGCTCGCCGTCGGCTTCGCGGACCTCGTCGGCTTCACCCGGCTCACCCGCCGCCTGGAGGAGGAGGAGCTCGGCGAGCTGGTCGAGGCCTTCGAGACGACCTGCGCCGACCTCGTCGCCGCGCACGGCGGCCGGCTCATCAAGACCCTCGGCGACGAGGTGCTCTACGCGGCGGACGACGCCGGCATCGCCGCCGAGATCGCACTCCGGCTGATCGAGACCCTCGGCCACGACGACACGATGCCCGCGCTGCGCGTCGGCATCGCCTTCGGCACCGTGACGACCCGGATGGGCGACGTCTTCGGCACCACCGTGAACCTCGCCAGCCGGCTCACCTCGATAGCCCCGAAGGACGCCGTCCTGGTCGACAGCGCCTTCGCGAAGGAGCTGACCAGGACCGGCGAGGCGCCCGTCTCGGAGGCGGAGGCGGCCGAGGAGGCGTCCCGCGCCGAGAAGGAGGGCCGCACGCCCGCCGCGTACCGCTTCGCGCTCCAGCCGATGTGGCAGCGGCCGGTCCGGGGCCTCGGCGTCATCGAACCCTGGCTCCTGGGCCGCCGTCCCACTTAGGATCTCCTCCGTGAACGCCGGTTAACAGCCGTTAACGGGCGGAGCCGGCTGGTGGGAGGGTGTGCGGTCATGTCCGAGCAGCGTTTCGGTGAGTTCGTGGTGGTCCGGCGGGAGGGGCACGTCGCGGAGCTGGTCCTCGACCGGCCCAAGGCGATGAACGCCGTCTCCTCCGAGATGGCCCGCTCCCTCGCGGCCGCCTGCGACGCGCTCGCCGCCGACGCGGCCGTCCGCGTCGCCGTCCTCACCTCCTCGAACGACCGGGCCTTCTGCGTCGGCGCCGACCTCAAGGAGCGCAACTCCTTCACCGACGCCGAGCTGGTCCGCCAGCGCCCGACCGCCCGCGCCGCCTACACCGGCGTCCTGGAGCTGCCCGTGCCGACCGTCGCCGCCGTGCACGGCTTCGCTCTCGGCGGCGGCTTCGAGCTGGCGCTCGCCTGCGACGTCATCGTGGCCGACGCCACCGCCGTCGTGGGCCTGCCCGAGGTCTCCGTGGGCGTCATCCCGGGCGGCGGCGGCACGCAGCTCCTCCCACGCCGGGTGGGCGCGGCCCGCGCCGCCGAGCTGGTCTTCACGGCCCGCCGGGTCGAGGCGTCCGAGGCCCGCGAGCTCGGCCTCGTGGACCTCCTGGCGGAGGACGCGCGCACGGGCGCCCTGGAGCTGGCCGGGCGGATCGCGGTCAACTCCCCGGTGGGCCTGCGCGCCGCGAAGAAGGCCATGCGGCTCGGCCAGGGCCTGGACCTGCGGGCCGGCCTGGAGGTCGAGGACGCGGCCTGGCGCTCGGTGGCCTTCTCGGGCGACCGGGCCGAGGGCGTGGCGGCCTTCAACGAGAAGCGGAAGCCGGAGTGGCCCGGGGAGTGACCCGACCGGTCCGTCCGGTACCGGTTTCCCGGTGTCGATTCGTTCCGTACCGGTTTCCCGGCGCCGGTCCGCCGGCGCCGGTTCGCCCGACGGGTCACTTTCCGTGACGCCCCGAAGGGGAAAACAGATCAAACCTCCCTAAGCTGGAGGAATGGGTGAGGACGGGCGGCTGCGGGCCGTAGTGGCGCTGGCGCAGGGGATGGCGGCGGCGCACACTCCACGGGAGTTCTGGCGGGCGGCTGCGCTCGGGGCCCGCGACGGGCTCGACGGGAGCTTCGCCGCCCTGTCCGTCTGGGAGCGGGACCACGGACGGCTCAAGGTCCTGGTGAACGCCGGGGAGCGGGCCGTGGGGGAGGAGGAGTTCCCGGACGCGGAGACGTACCCGGTGCACCGGTTCCCCGAGATCACCGAGTTCCTGCACGAGCGGTGGGCGGGCGGCGGCGAGCCGGACGCCTGGGTGGAGACCGCCGCCGACCCCGTGCGGACCGGCCGCGTGACCGGTCTGCGGCGGCGCGGGCGCGGCTGCTGCGTGGTCGCCCCGATCGTGCTCCACGGGCGGGCCTGGGGCGAGCTGTACGTGGCCCGGCCGCCCGAGGCGAAACCTTTCACCAGCGCGGACGCGGGCTTCGCGACCGTCCTCGCGGCGGTCGTCGCGGCGGGCATCGCCCAGGCCGAGCGCCTGGAGGAGGTCCGCAAGCTCGCCTTCACCGACCCCCTGACCGGCCTGGCCAACCGGCGGGCCGTCGACACCCGTCTGGACGAGGCCATCGAGCGCTACCGGGCCGACGGCTCCGTGGTGAGCCTGGTGGTCTGCGACCTCAACGGCCTCAAGCGGGTCAACGACACCCACGGCCACGCGGTCGGCGACCGCCTCCTCGAACGCTTCGGCTCCGTCCTCTCCCGCTGCGGCGCCCGGCTCCCCGGCGCCCTCGCGGCCCGCCTCGGCGGCGACGAGTTCTGCCTCCTGACGGTCGGCCCGACGGCGGACGAGGTGGTCGCGGTCGCCGAGGAGCTGTGCGTACGGGCGGCGGAGCTGGAGCTGGGCGAGGGCGTGGCCTGCGGGGTGGCGTCCACGGGCGACCCCATCGGGCCCCTCAAGTCGGCCCGCCGCCTCTTCCGCCTCGCGGACGCCGCCCAGTACCAGGCCAAGGCCGGCCGCTCGGCGAAGCCCGTGGTGGCGGGGCGCGACGGCACGGTCGTGCGCCTCGCGGACGCGCCGCCGGGCGCCCGCGACCGCCGCCGCTTCCGCGACGCGCCGACGGTGGAGCTGCCGGAGCCGGGTGCGACGGAACCCGGACCACCGGGCCCCGGCTCCGCCTCCGGTCCCGGCTCCGCCTCCGGCCTCGGCCCCGGCCGCGACTCCGACTCCGGCTCCCGCCTTGACCTCGACCGCGATTTCGGTCCCGGCCCCGGCCGCGACTTCGACTCCGCCCTCGGCCCCGGCCCTGACCTCGACCGTGACTCCGGCCGCGACCCAGGCGCCAGCCCCGACTCCGGCCCGGACACGGGCCGAGACCGGGCCCCGGACCGGGCCCCGGACCGGGGGCCGCGACCCCCCGAGCCGGCCGCCTGGCCCGTGGGGCCCCCGGGCGAGGAGCCGACGGAGACGGCCCTCCGGCCCGAGGAGTCCACGGAGTCCACGGAGCCCGAGGAGTCCACGGAGCCTGTGGAGCCCACGGAGCCCACGGAGCCTGTGGAGCCCACGGAGCCCACGGAGACGGCCCCCCGGCCCGAAGAACCCCCGTCGGCGGACAGGTGAGGCCGGGAGGCCCGCCGCATGCGCCGGAAGGGCGTGCGCGCCGCCCGGGCCCGGAGGTGCGGCGGAGGCGGGGGCGGCCCCGGGAACGGCGGCGGAGGCGGGAGGGGGCGGAGGGGCGAGGGCGGGACGGCGGCGGACCGGTAAGGGACGAACCCCCGCCGGGCCGGTGACGAAATCCCCTAGTGACAGGTCGGTCTTCAATCCGTAGGGTGCTGAATATGGATATGCAGACAGTCGTCCTCGGCACGTCCGGCACGACCCCGCAGGACGTCGTCGACGTCGCCCGCCACGGCGCCCGCGTCGAGCTGTCGACCGAGGCCGTGCAGGCCCTCGCCGCCGCCCGGGAGGTCATCGACGCCCTCGCCGCCAAGCCCGAGCCCGTCTACGGGGTCTCCACCGGCTTCGGCGCCCTCGCCACCCGGCACATCGGCCACGAGCTCCGCGCGCAGCTCCAGCGCAACATCGTGCGCTCGCACGCCGCCGGCATGGGACCCCGCGTCGAGCGCGAGGTCGTGCGCGCCCTGATGTTCCTGCGCCTGAAGACCGTCGCCTCCGGCCACACCGGCGTCCGCCCCGAGGTCGCCCGCACCATGGCCGACGTCCTCAACGCCGGCATCACCCCGGTCGTGCACGAGTACGGCTCCCTCGGCTGCTCCGGCGACCTCGCCCCGCTCTCCCACTGCGCCCTGGCGCTCATGGGCGAGGGCGACGCCGAGGGCCCCGACGGGCGGGTCCGCCCCGCCGGCGAGCTGCTCGCGGAGCACGGCATCGCGCCCGTCGAGCTCAAGGAGAAGGAGGGCCTCGCCCTCCTCAACGGCACCGACGGCATGCTCGGCATGCTGGTCATGGCCCTCGCCGACCTCGACACCCTCTACAAGTCGGCCGACGTCACCGCCGCGCTCTCCCTCGAAGCCCTCCTCGGCACCGAGAAGGTCCTCGAACCCGAGCTGCACGCCATCCGCCCCCACCCCGGCCAGGCCGCCTCCGCCGCCAACATGCTGGCCGTCCTCAAGGGCTCCGGCCTCACCGGCCACTTCCAGGCCGGCGAGGCCCCCCGCGTCCAGGACGCCTACTCGATCCGCTGCGCCCCGCAGGTCGCCGGCGCCGGCCGCGACACCCTGGCCCACGCCCGCCTCGTCGCCGAGCGCGAACTCGCCGCCGCCGTCGACAACCCCGTGGTCCTGGGCAACGGCGAGGTCCGCTCCAACGGCAACTTCCACGGCGCCCCCGTCGCGTACGTCCTCGACTTCCTCGCGATCGCCGCCGCCGACCTCGGCTCCATCGCCGAGCGCCGCACCGACCGGCTCCTCGACAAGAACCGCTCGCACGGCCTGCCGCCCTTCCTCGCCGAGGACGCCGGCGTCGACTCGGGCCTGATGATCGCCCAGTACACGCAGGCCGCCCTGGTCAGCGAGATGAAGCGGCTCGCCGTCCCGGCCTCCGCCGACTCCATCCCGTCCTCCGCGATGCAGGAGGACCACGTCTCCATGGGCTGGTCCGCCGCCCGCAAGCTGCGCACCGCGATCGGCAACCTCACCCGGATCGTCGCCGTCGAGCTGTACGCCGCCACCCGGGGCGTCGAGCTCCGCGCGGGCCTCACCCCGGCCCCCGCCTCGCAGGCCGTCATCACCGCCCTGCGCGCGGCCGGCGTCCAGGGCCCCGGCCCGGACCGCTTCCTCGCCCCCGACCTGGCCGCCGCCGACGCCTTCGTGCGCGAGGGCGGGGTCGTCGCCGCCGTGGAGCCGGTCACCGGCCCGCTGGCGTAAGGCCGTCGGCACACGCGTGAGGGCCCGCTCCCGCCGGATCGTTCCGGCGGGGGCGGGCCCTCACCCGCAAGTGCGCGGCGGGGGAACGCGGTTCAGGAGGCCCGGCCCCGGCGGCGCATCGCGAGCACCACGAAACTCGCGCCGACCGCCAGGAACGCCGTCCCGCCGAGCACGTACGGCACGGTGTCCCGGCCCCCGGTCTCCGCGAGGCGCCCGTCGTTCGCGGCGGGACCGTCCGCGGGCACCCCGACCCGTACTCCGCCCCGGTCCACGGCGTTCGCGGACGGTACGAACCACAGGGCGCACAGCAGCGTTCCCGCGACGGCGGCGGTCAGCAGGAGACGTCGGGCGGCGGACACGGAGATTTCGATCCTCCTTGCGGAAACCACGAACAGGGCGGCGTGTTGATGCTAATGAACACAGCGGGTCGCGGGAAAGCCGAGGCCCCTCGGACCCCTACGCTCCGGAGCATGAGCACTTCTGACACCACGCGCTATGTACGCCTTCGCGTCGATGTGGTCCTGGAGATCGACGGACCGGCCGAACTGGCCGAGGCCGCCGAGGCCCGGATCGACGCCGACGAGTTCATGCCCGAGGAGGAGCGGGAGCACGCCCGCGCCGCCGCGCGCGAGGACAGCGCCGAGGCCCTCGCCCACCTCGTCGAACCCTTCGACCTGATCCGCGACGTCCCCGGCATCGAGATGGTCCAGGCCTCCTGGAGCAGCGAGGAGATCGACTACGACCCCGATGCGCTGGAATGGGACCTCGGGGAGGAGGATGGAGCGGAGGAAGACGACGACGACCAGCCGTAGGGCCGGTGTCCTGCCTGCTCGCGGGCCCCGGGACGCCGTCCCGGGGCCCTTCCGCGACACCGGGCGCGCGACGGGAACCGGATGCTCCGCCGGCGCGTGTCGATCAGTGGTGTTCCCCACAAATCGTTCGGTTCCCGCACCGAACGGGTTGTCATGGGTAGGGAAGCAAGCGTGCACAGGGAATCGGCGACGATGGAGAAGCGTGTGATGACGGACGGCAAGCGCCGCAGGAGCCTGGCTGCCGCGGCTGCCCTGCTCAGCGGTGTGTTGGTGCTCTCGGCGTGCGACGACGGCGACAAGGGCGGCAGCGGCGCCTCCGGAACCGCGACCCCGCAGTCCCAGGAGCAGGTCGACGAGGCGGCGGCGCAGAAGACCTCCAAGGCCCGGATCACCATCTCACCGAAGAACGGTGCCCAGGACGCCTCCATCAACAACGACGCCAAGGTCACCGTCGCCGACGGCAAGCTCACCGAGGTCGTCATGACCTCCGCCGAGGGCACGGCGGTCAAGGGCGAGATAGCGGCCGACGGCCTCAGCTGGAAGCCGACCGTCGCGCTCAAGCGCGCCACGGTCTACCGGATCACGGCCACCGCGGCGGACGCGGCCGGCCTGGAGGCCCACGAGAACTCCTCGTTCACCACCGTCTCGCAGGCCAACAGCTTCATCGGCAACTTCACGCCCGAGGACGGCTCGACCGTCGGCGTCGGCATGCCGGTCTCGATCAACTTCAACAAGGCGATCACCGACAAGAAGGCCGTCCAGAGCGCCATCACCGTCAGCTCCAGCTCCGGCCAGGAGGTCGTCGGCCACTGGTTCAACCCCCAGCGCCTCGACTTCCGCCCCGACGCGTACTGGACCGAGGGCTCGACCGTCACGCTGAAGCTGAACCTCGACGGCGTCGAGGGCGCCGACGGCGTCTACGGCGTCCAGCAGAAGACCGTCACCTTCAAGATCGGCCGCAACCAGGTCTCCACCGTCGACGTCGCCACCAAGACCATGACGGTCAAGCAGGACGGCAAGACGGTCAAGACCATCCCGATCTCCGCCGGCTCCCCGGAGAACCCGACCTACAACGGTCAGATGGTGATCTCCGAGAAGTTCAAGGAGACCCGGATGAACGGCGCCACCGTCGGCTTCACCGACGACGACGGCAAGGGCGAGTACGACATCAAGGACGTGCCGCACGCCATGCGCCTGTCCAGCTCGGGCACCTTCATCCACGGCAACTACTGGGGCCCGGACTCGATCTTCGGCTCCTCCAACACCAGCCACGGCTGCGTGGGCCTCAACGACGTCAAGGGCGCCGGCGACCCCAACCAGATGGCCGCCTGGTTCTACGACCACTCGCTCGTCGGCGACGTCGTGATCGTCAAGAACTCCAAGGACAAGACGATCGCCCCCAGCAACGGCCTCAACGGCTGGAACATGAGCTGGTCGGACTGGAAGGCCGGTTCGGCGATCTGACCCCTTCCGCCCCCGCGCTCCCGCACGCACGCGGAAAGGGCCCCCTCCGCCCGGAGGGGGCCCTTCGCGCTCCCTGCACCGGTCTACCGGGCGTCCACGGCCTCGTCCACGCCCCACTGCGCGAGCAGCCGCAGCGCGTCCGCCGAGGGCGTGCCCGGCTCCGCGTGGTACGTCACGAGCACCAGGTCCGGATCGGCGCCGGACACCTTCAGCGTCTCGTACGACAGCTCCATCTCGCCCACCAGCGGGTGCCGCATCCGCTTCGTGCCGTGGCCCTTGTCCGTCACCGTGTGCGCCGCCCACAGCGAGCGGAACTCCTCGCTGCGCACCGACAGCTCGCCCACCAGCGCGAGCAGCTTCGGATCGTCCGGGTAGCACCCCGCGTACAGCCGCAGCACGCTCACCACCTCGGTCGCCTTGCACTCCCAGTCGAGGTACAGGGAGCGCGCGTTCGGATCGAGGAAGACCATCCGGGCCATGTTCCGCTCGTGCGGCTCCCAGGTGGTGAAGTCGCCGAGCAGCGCCCGCGCCATCCGGTTCCAGGCGAGCAGGTCGAGGCGGCGCCCCAGGACGACGGCGGGCACCCCGTCCATCGAGTCCAGCAGATGCGCGAGGCCCGGCCGCACCTGCTGGGGACGCGAGATCGCCGCCCGCTGCCGCTTCTTCACCGTCGGCTTCGCCAGGTGCGTCAGATGCGCCCGCTCGGTGTCGCTCAGGCGCAGCGCCCGCGCGATCGAGTCCAGGACCTCCATGGACACGTTCCGGCCGTTGCCCTGTTCGAGCCGGGTGTAGTACGCCACCGAGACCCCGGCCAGCTGCGCCAGCTCCTCGCGGCGCAGCCCCGGCACCCGCCGGTGCCGTCCGAACTCGGGCAGCCCCACGTCCTGGGGCTTCAGCCGGGCCCTGCGGGAGCGCAGGAATTCACTGAGTTCGGCACTGGGGTCCACCCGGTCCATTATCGCCGCCGGCCCGCTCCGGCGGACGCGCGTTCCTGTCCCTGCCAGTGGTAGGCACACCGGTCGTAGGCAGGACAGGTGGCTGGGAGACGCCGGTGTCCCCGGGCAGGCTCGGGGCCATGACCACGAACGTGACCACCGTCCCCGCCTACGCCGCGCCCGCCCCCGGCGCCCCCCTCGCCCGCACCACCGTGCCGCGCCGGCCGGTCGGCGAGCACGACGTCCTCATCGAGATCAAGTACGCCGGCATCTGCCACTCCGACATCCACCAGGCGCGCGACGGCTGGGGCGAGGGCATCTACCCGATGGTCCCCGGCCACGAGATCGCCGGCGTGGTCGCCGCGACCGGCTCCGGCGTGACGCGGTTCCGGGTCGGCGACCGGGTCGGCGTCGGCTGCTTCGTGGACTCCTGCCGCACGTGCGAGTACTGCCGCCAGGGCCTGGAGCAGTACTGCGTCGAGGGCGGCACGGGCACGTACAACGCCCGTGACAAGAACGGCGAGCCGACCTACGGCGGCTACTCCACGCACATCGTCGTCGACGAGAACTACACCCTGCGCATCCCCGAGGGCATCGGCCTCGACGAGGCCGCCCCGCTGCTCTGCGCCGGCATCACCCTCTACTCGCCGCTCGCCCACTGGCAGGCCGGCCCCGGGAAGAAGGTCGCGATCGTCGGCCTCGGCGGCCTCGGCCACATGGGCGTCAAGATCGCGCACGCGCTCGGCGCCGAGGTGACCGTCCTCAGCCAGTCCGAGAAGAAGCGGGAGGACGCCCTGAGGCTGGGCGCCGACCACTACCGCGCGACGAGCGACCCGGAGACCTTCACCGCGCTCGCCGGCACCTTCGACCTGGTGATCTCCACCGTCTCGGCGCCGCTGGACTTCGACGCCTACCTGGGCCTGGTGCGCACGGACGGCGCCCTGGTGAACGTGGGCGCCCCCGAGGAGCCGGTCAGGATCAGCCTGTTCTCCCTGATCGGCGGCCGCAGGACCCTCGCCGGCTCGATGATCGGCTCCATCGCCGAGACGCAGGAGATGCTCGACTTCTGCGCCGCGCACGGCCTGGGCGCGGAGATCGAGGTGATCACGGCGGACCGGATCAACGAGGCGTACGAGCGGGTGATCGCGAGCGACGTCCGCTACCGCTTCGTGATCGACGCGTCCACCATCTGACGGCGGCCGACGGACCCGACTCCGGGTACGGCTCCGGGGCATGACGTCGGGAGTAATCGACCCGTACGGCATGCCCCGGCACGCTGTTCCCATGACCGCGTACGCCCTCGGAAACCTGCACCCGAAGCCCGTCCTCGACGAGGAGGTCCTCATGTACATGGAGCGCGTCCGGGCCACCCTGGACCCCTACGGAGGCCGCTTCCTCGTCCACGGCGCCCCCGCCCGCGAGGTCCCGGAGGGCACCTGGCCCGGCGCCCTCGTGATCATCGCCTTCCCGACCTACGAGAACGCCCGCGCCTGGTACGCCTCCGCCCCCTACCAGTCCCTGATCCCCCTCCGCACCCGCCACATGACCGGCGACGTCCTCCTGATCGACGGGGTCCCGGAGGGGTACGACCCGGCCGCCACCGCCACGGCACTGCGGGCGGCGACGGCCGGGTGAGCGGGCGGCGCGGGGCGCCGCAGGGGCACTACTCCGCCTTCGCCACCCCGATCGGGCACGAGACCCCCGTGCCGCCGATGCCGCAGTAGCCCCCGGGGTTCTTGTCCAGGTACTGCTGGTGGTACGCCTCCGCCGGGTAGAACGGGCGGTCGGCGGCCGGCAGGACGTGGGTGGTGATCTCGCCGTGGCCCGAGCCCGTCAGGACCCTCTGGTAGGCCTCGCGGGAGGCCTCGGCCGCGGCGGCCTGGGCGGGGGAGTGGGTGTAGACCGCCGAGCGGTACTGGGTGCCCACGTCGTTGCCCTGGCGGAAGCCCTGCGTCGGGTCGTGGGACTCCCAGAACAGCTTCAGGAGGGACTCGTACGAGACCTTCGACGGGTCGAAGACCACCCGGACGACCTCCGTGTGGCCGGTCAGGCCCGAGCAGACCTCCTCGTAGGACGGGTTCCGCGTGAAGCCGCCCTGGTAGCCGACGAGGGTCGTCCAGACGCCCTCGGTCTGCCAGAACGTGCGCTCGGCGCCCCAGAAGCAGCCCAGGGCGAAGTCGGCGACCTCCAGGCCCTCCGGGTACGGGCCGACGAGCGGGTTGCCGAGGACCGTGTGGCGCGCGGGCACGGAGAACTCCGGCTCGGCGCGGCCGGGCAGGGCCTGCTCGGGGGTGGGGAGGACGGGGGTGCGGGACAGGAACATGCGGCATCTCTCCTCGACGGTCGGCAGCCCGTACAACAAGGGGCGGGACACGGGGATTCCCCCCGCTCCCGCCCCCGTTCCCCGGCCGTCCCGTCAGCGCGGCAGCGTCAGCGGGCTGCCGCCGTTCGCCTCGTACCCCGCCACCGCCAGGTTCCGGAAGACCGTGTACTCGGCCGCCGGGTCCGCGCTCAGCGTCCACGGCACCGCGCCCACGTGCCCGTCCACCTTCACCAGCTGGTGCATGGCCTCCGCCCAGCGCTCGCCCCGCACCAGGAACCACACCAGCAGATGGCGGACGTGCGCCAGCACCGGGTCGTCCGGACGGGCCGAGTGCACCGCGTACAGCGCGCCCTCCACCGCCTTCGACACCACCTGCGTACGGAAGAAGTCCTGCACGAGCACCACGTCCGGCACGTGCTCGTGCACCGCGAACAGCGGCAGGGCGGCGAGCAGCGAGCCGCGCGGGGCGCGCGCCGCCGCCGTCGTCGCGAAGTGGTCGGCCTCCTCGCGTGAACCGTGCCACTTCTCGCACCAGTAGTGCAGCGCCGCCAGGTGCGCCCCCATGTGCTGCGGCGCCCGGTCGATCACCTTCGCCCACACCTGGTCGAACCGCTCGGGCCCGTAGCCCAGGCCGCGCGCCACGGCCAGCTGCGTGATGTACGGGACGGGGTCGCCCGGGGCGAGCAGCGCCGCCTCCTCGGTGACCTTCAGCGCCTCCTCCAGGATGATCCGGAAGTCGTCGCTCCCGGCCGCCGAGGAACGCCACGCCTGCTGCACCAGGAACTCGGCGTGCACCGCCGCCCCGCCCGGGTCCTTCGGAGCGTCCGCCCGCCAGGCCCGCAGCCACGCCCCGCCGGCGCCCGGCCGCTCCCCGAGCTCCAGGGAGGCCGCGCCCGCGAACGCCTGCACGCGCTGCCAGCGCAGCTCGCCGTCCTTGCCGGTCCCGGCGAGCAGCTGCGCGGCGGCCTTCCAGTCCTGGGTGGCCTGCACGACGTTCAGCACGTCGAGCAGGTCCTCGTCCGCCCCCGGCAGCCGCACGTCCTGGTCCTCCTGCGGCACGAACCCGTACGCCTCCGGGTCCGCCGCGTCGGGCGACCCCGGCGCGGCCAGCCGGACGCCACCGCCCCGGCGGCGCAGCACGTAGGGGCCGAGGACGCCGAACAGCAGCCCGAGCGCGATGAGGAACCAGAGAATCTCCATGTGTCCATTGTCCAGGACACCCCATGAGACGGACGCGGCGGCGGGGGCCCGGCGGCACTACGCTCCTGAGCATGAGCGACCAGCACATCCACCAGAGCTTCGAGACCCGCGCGATCCACGCGGGCAACACCGCCGACCCGCTGACCGGCGCGGTCGTCCCGCCCATCTACCAGGTGTCCACGTACAAGCAGGACGGCGTGGGCGGGCTGCGCGGCGGTTACGAGTACAGCCGCAGCGCCAACCCGACCCGTACCGCCCTGGAGGAGAACCTGGCGGCCCTGGAGGGCGGCCGGCGCGGTCTCGCCTTCGCCTCCGGCCTCGCCGCCGAGGACTGCCTGCTGCGCGCGCTGCTGGTCCCCGGCGACCACGTCGTCATCCCGAACGACGCCTACGGCGGCACCTTCCGGCTCTTCGCCAAGGTCGCGCAGCGCTGGGGCGTGGACTTCTCGGTCGCGGACACCTCCGACGTCGCCGCCGTGCGGGACGCGATCAACGACCGCACGAAGCTGATCTGGGTCGAGACCCCCTCGAACCCGCTCCTCGGCATCACCGACATCGAGGCCGTCGCGGGCGTCGCCCGCCAGGCCGGCGTGAAGCTCGTCGTCGACAACACCTTCGCCTCGCCCTACCTCCAGCAGCCGCTGGCGCTCGGCGCGGACATCGTCGTGCACTCGCTCACCAAGTACATGGGCGGCCACTCGGACGTCGTCGGCGGCGCCCTGGTGACGGCCGACGCGACCCTCGGCGAGGAGCTGGCGTACCACCAGAACGCGATGGGCGCGGTCGCCGGACCGTTCGACTCGTGGATCGTGCTGCGCGGCATCAAGACCCTCGCCGTGCGCATGGACCGGCACGGCGAGAACGCCGAGAAGGTCGCCGAGATGCTGACCCAGCACCCGAAGGTGACCCAGGTCCTCTACCCGGGCCTCCCGGAGCACCCGGGCCACGAGATCGCCGCCAAGCAGATGCGGTCCTTCGGCGGCATGATCTCCTTCCGCGTCGAGGGCGGCGAGGAGGCGGCGGTCGAGGTCTGCAACCGCGCGAAGCTCTTCACCCTGGGCGAGTCCCTGGGCGGCGTCGAGTCCCTCATCGAGCACCCGGGCCGGATGACCCACGCGAGCGTCGCGGGCTCCGCCCTGGAGGTCCCGGCCGACCTCGTCCGCCTCTCGGTGGGCATCGAGAACGCCGACGACCTGCTCGCCGACCTGCGGCAGGCGCTGGGCTAGACCGGCGGCGGACGCACGGCGGCCGGGTGCGGGCCCCACGGGCCGCACCCGGCCGTCTCCGTGCGCTTCCGTCCTCTTTCTCTCCCGTACGCCCTCAGGCCGGGACCTTCTCGTCCTCCAGGTCCGCGCGGACCATGGCCCGCAGCTCGGGGGTGTCCTCGTGGCCGTGGACGGAGACCGCGTGCTCGGCGGCGGCCCGCACCACTTCCTCCTCCTCACCGACGATGGTGAGGGTGCAGCCCATGACGCTCGGCGTCCTGCGGCAGTCGGCGACTTTCCTGGTCATGACAGCCTCCTCGGCACCCGTGCGCGTGCCGTTCCCCTCCAGCCTAGGTCCGTTCTCACCAGGCTTCGAGCGGCGGCGTCGTCCCGGCCGGCGGGGGCTCCCACGGGCGGGCCGCCGACGCCCACACCACGAACGCCAGGAGGGCGAGCGCCGTCAGGGTCCACAGCAGCCGCCGGGCCCGCCCGGCCCGGCGCAGCCGGCGCGCGCCGAGGACGGCCGCCCGGGGCGCGAGGTCGCGGGGGACCGGCGGGTGCGGGGTGTCGAGGAGCCGCCGGACCGCCTCCTCCCGGTCACCGCGCCGGTTCACCGGGCGTCCCTCAGCACGCCGACCGCGCGGGCGCGGACGGCCAGGACCCGCGCCTCGGAGACCCCGAGCAGCGCCGCGACCTGCTCCTCCGCGACCCCCTCGTACAGGCACAGGACGACGACGACCCGTTCCCGGGGGCCCAGCGCGGCGAGGACGCCGCCGTGGCCGCCGCGGTGGCGGCGGGGAGCGCGCGCGAAGCGGAGCACGAGCTCGTCGCGCGCGCAGGCGTACGGGTCGTCGTCGCGCAGCCGGTCCCACACCGCGTACGCGTGCGCGAGGACGTGCGTCAGGAGGGCGCGGGCGTACGGGTTCCGGGTGCGGGTCTCGGCCGTCAGCAGGGTCGCGACGTGCAGCAGCCGCCCCGCCGCCCCGGCCGCGAACGCGTCGAACTCCCGGGCGCGGGAGGCGCGTCGGACGTCCCGGCCGTTCCGCCGCTCTCGCACCCCCTCATCCGACGACAGCGCGGGGGCGGGGTCAAGAGGCCGGAGCCGACTCGCTTCCGCCCGTGGTCCCCGGCTCGGCCGGGAGGTGCCCCGTGTGCGCCGACTGGCGTGCGGACAGGGCGGTGTTGAAGCGGGTGAGCAGGGTGCAGAAGGCCTCGCGCTCGTCCGGCGTCCAGCCCTCGGTGACCTCGACCATCAGCCGGCGGCGCGAGGCGCGGACCTCCTCCAGGCGCGCGAGCCCGCGCTGCGAGAGCTGGAGGACGACCGCCCGCCCGTCCTCCGGGTGCGAGGTGCGCTTCACCAGGCCGGTGTCCACGAGCGGGGCGACCTGGCGGGTGACCGTCGACGAGTCGATCCCCATGCCCGCCGCGAGCGCCTTGACGCCCATCGGGCCTTCCCGGTCGAGCCGGTTGAGGAGCAGGTACGCGGCCCGGTCCATGGAGTTGCGGAGCTGGCCGGTGCCGCCGAGGCGGGTCTGTTCGGCCCGGCGGGCGAAGACGGCCACCTGGTGCTGGAGGGCGTCGAGGAGACCGGGGTCGAGAGCGGTCGTCATGTCCTGGGACGGGGGCATGGCTGTGGGTCTCTCTCGTGCGGGAGCGGTCGGACGGTGGGGGACAGAGTACGCGGACCCGGGGGGGTCCGTACCGGGCCCGTCCAAACCCGTTCGGACACCTGCCCGCCGGGCGGTCACCAGGGCCGTGAGCTGCGAGACTTGCTGTCATGAGCTTCCGTACACCACGCCCCTTGCACCGGCTGATGCTCGACGACGTGCGCGGGGCGCAGAAGATGCTGTCCGGGGTGGCCCGCGTGACGGCGATGGAGGGCAGCCGGCACCTGTCCTCCCTGGTGGGGGCGCCGGTGCACCTCAAGTGCGAGAACCTCCAGCGGACCGGCTCCTTCAAACTGCGCGGGGCGTACGTGCGGATCGCCGGGCTGCGGCCGGAGGAGAAGGCCGCCGGGGTCGTCGCCGCCTCCGCCGGGAACCACGCGCAGGGCGTCGCGCTCGCCTCGAAGCTGCTCGGCGTGCGCGCCACCGTCTTCATGCCGGTCGGCGCCCCGCTGCCGAAGGTCGCGGCGACCCGCGAGTACGGCGCCGAGGTCCGCCTCCAGGGGCAGGTCGTGGACGAGACGCTCGCGGCGGCGGAGGAGTACGCGCGGGAGACCGGCGCCGTCCTCATCCACCCCTTCGACCACCCCGACGTCATCGTCGGGCAGGGCACGGTCGGCCTGGAGGTCCTGGAGCAGTGCCCGGAGGTCCGCACGATCGTGGTCGGCGTCGGCGGCGGCGGTCTCGCGGCCGGCATCGGGCTCGCGGTGAAGTCGCTGCGCCCGGACGTGAGGGTGGTCGGCGTGCAGGCGGAGGGCGCGGCCGCCTATCCGCCCTCGCTGGCCGCCGGACACCCGGTGGTCGTCGAGTCGCCGGTGACGATGGCCGACGGCATCAGGGTGGGGCGTCCGGGCGACGTGCCGTTCGACCTGGTCAGGGAGTACGTGGACGAGGTCCGCACGGTCTCCGAGGACGCGCTCTCCTCCGCCCTGCTGCTCTGCCTGGAGCGCGCCAAGCTGGTCGTGGAACCGGCCGGCGCCAGCCCCGTCGCGGCCCTGCTCTCCGACCCGGGGTCCTTCCGGGGCCCGGTGGTCGCGGTCCTCTCCGGCGGCAACGTCGACCCGCTCCTCCTCCAGCGCGTGCTGCGGCACGGCATGGCGGCCGGGGGCCGCTACCTGAGCCTGCGGCTGCGCGTGACGGACCGGCCGGGGGTCCTCGCGTCGCTCCTCGCGGCCCTGACGGTGGTCGACGCCAACGTCCTGGACGTCAGCCACGTGCGGACCGACCCGAGGCTCGGCCTGACGGAGGCGGAGGTCGAACTGCACCTGGAGACGAAGGGCCCGGAGCACTGCCGGGAGGTGACGGAGGCGCTGCGGGACGCGGGCTACACGGTGCTCGGCTGATCCCGTACGCCCCTGACCTCGGCTTGTGGCGCGGATCACTTATTCGCTGGGCGCGGGCCGTCCCCCAAACCTAGGATCGGTGGGAAAAAGTCCCGATCCATGGGGAGTATCCACATGCCAGGCGCGATCTACGCCGAAGGTCTGGTGAAGACCTTCGGCGACGTACGAGCTCTGGACGGGGTGGACCTCGACGTACCCGAGGGCACCGTCCTGGGCCTGCTCGGCCCGAACGGCGCGGGGAAGACCACCACCGTGCGCGTGCTGACGACCCTCCTGCGGCCCGACAGCGGGCGGGCCGTGGTCGCCGGGATCGACGTCCTCAAGCACCCCAACGAGGTGCGCCGCTCGATCGGCCTCTCCGGCCAGTTCGCGGCCGTCGACGAGTACCTCACCGGCCGCGAGAACCTCCAGATGGTCGGGCAGCTCTACCAGATGAGGGCGAGGGCGGCGAAGGAGCGGGCGGGCGAGCTGCTCGACCGGTTCCACCTCGCCGAGGCCGCCGACCGCCCCGCCAAGACGTACTCCGGCGGCATGCGGCGCCGCCTCGACCTCGCGGCGGCGCTCGTGGTCTCCCCGCCGGTCATGTTCATGGACGAGCCGACCACCGGCCTCGACCCGCGCAACCGGCAGGAGCTCTGGGAGGTCATCAAGGAGCTGGTGGCCGGCGGCACGACCCTGCTGCTCACCACCCAGTACCTGGAGGAGGCCGACCACCTCGCCCACGACATCTGCGTGGTCGACCACGGCCGGGTCATCGCGCGCGGCACCTCCGACCAGCTCAAGGCGCAGACCGGCGGCGAGCGCGTCGAGGTCGTCGTCCGGGAGCGGGGGATGCTCGACGGCGCCCGGGAGGTCCTCGGCCGCTACGGCGTCGGCGGCCCCGGCGGTCCCGGTCCGGGGGGCCGCGCCGAGGTCTCCGTCGAGGAGCACACCCGGATGCTCACCGTCCCCGTCACGGGCGGCGCCAAGCTGCTCGCCGAGGTCATCCGCGACCTGGACGCCGTCGGCGTCGAGATCGACGACATCGGCCTGCGCCGCCCGACCCTCGACGACGTCTTCATCTCCCTGACCGGCCACGCGGCCGAACAGGAAGAGGAGGAGGAAGGCGCCCCGGACCAGCAGGGCGGCCGGGGCCGCAAGCACCGCGCGAAGGGCGCGAAGGCCGCGAAGGACGCGGAGACCGCCGAGGACGTGAAGGAGGAGGTGAAGTGAGCACCGTGACCACCGAGGCCCCGGCCCCCCGGGCCCCGCGACCGCGCGGGGGAGTCGCCCAGTCCCTCGGCGACTCGCTCGTCGTCGCCAAACGCAACCTCATCCGGATGACCCGGATCCCCGAGATGATCCTCTTCGGGGTCATCCAGCCGGTGATGTTCGTGGTGCTCTTCACGTACGTCTTCGGCGGCTCGATGGCGATCGGCGGCACCCTCGACCCCGACGTCTACCGCGACTTCCTGATGGCGGGCATCTTCGCGCAGACCGTCACCTTCGCCACGGCGGGATCGGCGGCCGGCATCGCCGACGACATGCAGAAGGGGATCATCGACCGCTTCCGCTCGCTGCCGATGGCGCGGGGCGCGGTCCTCACCGGCCGCACCGTCGCCGACCTCGCGCAGACCTCGGTCACGCTGCTCGTCCTCGCGATCGTCGCGCTCCTGGTCGGCTGGCGCACCGGCTCCGCCGAGCCGACCAACGCCGGACGGGTCCTGGCCGGCTTCGCCCTGCTGCTCCTCCTCGGCTACGCCTTCACCTGGATCGGGGCCCTGATCGGCCTCTCCGTCCGCACCCCGGAGGCCGCCACCTCGGGCGGCATCATCTGGCTCTTCCCGGTCACGTTCATCTCGAACGCGTTCGTGGACTCGGACCAGATGACGCCCTGGCTGCGGCACATCGCCGAGTGGAACCCGTTCAGCGCCACCGTGCAGGCGTGCCGGGAGCTCTTCGGCAACCCGGGCGTCTCGACCTCGGACGCCTGGCCGATGCAGCACCCGGTCTGGGCCTCGATCATCTGGTCGGTCCTGATCATCGCCTTCTTCCGGACCCTCGCGGTCCGCAAGTACCGCTCGGCGGCGTCCTGACGCCCGGCCCCGCCTCGCCACGCGCACGCGTGTGCGCCCGGGGCGGGCGCACGACCGAGGGCCGGACCCCGATCGGGGTCCGGCCCTCGGTCGTGCGCCGGGTGCCTCAGGCGGTGTACGGCTTCGCGCTGAGGATCTTCACCGCGGCCTTCTTGCCGTTCGGCAGCTCGTACTCGGCGTCGTCACCGGCCTTCTTGCCGTTGACGCCGACGCCCAGCGGGGACTGCGGCGAGTAGGTCTCGATGTCACCGCTCGCGTACTCGCGGGAGGCGAGCAGGAAGGTCAGGGTGTCGTCCTCGTCGCCGTCGAAGGCGATCGTGACGACCATGCCGGGCTCGACGACGCCGTCGTCCGCCGGGGCCTCGCCCACCTTGGCGTGCTGGAGCAGCTGGGTGAGCTGACGGACCCGGAGCTCCTGCTTGCCCTGCTCCTCCTTGGCCGCGTGGTACCCGCCGTTCTCGCGCAGATCGCCCTCTTCGCGCGCGGCGGCGATCTTGGCGGCGATCTCGGTACGCGCGGGACCAGACAGGTACTCAAGCTCGTCCTTGAGCTTGTTGTACGCCTCCTGGGTGAGCCAGGTGACGTTGTCGCTGGTCTGGGTCACAGGTGCTCCTCGTAGGTACTGGGAATACAAAGCAACGCCCTACACGGGAATGCTGTGCTGTCCCGGGTGGGCGAAACCACGAGCCTAACAATCAGTGGCGAAAAGCGGGAGGACATAAACCACGGAATGGCGTCACCCCAGGTCACGGTGGTGACCCGCCGGGACTCGTCACCGGCTCCCTACCCACCGCTACCGGGTCGTACACCCGATCAGTTCGGCGCTCGTCGCGTGCGCGGTGGTGCGGAGGGAGAAGACCTGGTCGACCCGGGCGGCGGGATCGTCGATCCGCACGTCCTTGCGGGCCACCTCGGTCCCGTCCTCGGCGCGCGAGCGCAGCGTGCAGACGCCCTCGACGCCCTCGTCCTTGCGGACCTCCAGGTGCACCTGGACCTCGGTGGCGCTCACCACGTCGAACTTGATCAGCTCGGCGCTGATCCTGCTGTCGACCACGTAGTACCAGCCGAACCAGCCGAGCAGGCCGAGGAAGAGGACTCCGAGCACCGACCCGACGACCTTGAGCGTGCGGTCGGCCCGCTCGTCCTCGGAGCGTCCGTAGCGCCCCTCGGGCGGCTGCTCTCGCACCGCGCTCATGATCGATCCTCTCGAAGCCGGGGGCGGCGGAATTTTCGGCCCCCCGATTCCGTCACTATAGAGACCTCCCTCCGCGACCAATCACTGAGGATCGAGTCTTGACTGACCAGCTGCGACTGATGGCCGTGCACGCCCACCCCGACGACGAGTCGAGCAAGGGTGCGGCCACGATGGCCAAGTACGTGTCCGAGGGGGTGGACGTCCTGGTGGTGACGTGCACGGGCGGCGAGCGCGGCTCGGTCCTCAACCCCAAGCTCCAGGGCGACCCCTCCATCGAGGAGAACATCCACGAGGTGCGCCGCAAGGAGATGGACGAGGCCCGCGCGATCCTCGGCGTCTCCCAGGAGTGGCTGGGCTTCGTCGACTCGGGCCTGCCCGAGGGCGACCCGCTGCCCCCGCTCCCCGAGGGCTGCTTCGCCCTCCAAGACGTCGACGAGGCGGCCGGCGAGCTGGTCCGCAAGATCCGCTCCTTCCGTCCCCAGGTCGTCACGACCTACGACGAGAACGGCGGCTACCCGCACCCCGACCACATCATGACCCACAAGATCACGATGGTGGCCTTCGACGGCGCGGGCGACCCCGAGAAGTTCCCCGTGGACGAGTTCGGCCCGCTCTGGCAGCCCCTGAAGCTCTACTACAACCAGGGCTTCAACCGGCCCCGCACCGAGGCCCTGCACCAGGCGCTCCTCGACCAGGGCCTGGAGTCCCCGTACGGGGAGTGGCTGGAGCGCTGGAAGGAGTTCGAGCGCAAGGAGCGGACCCTGACCACCTTCGTGCCCTGCGCCGACTTCTTCGAGGTCCGCGACCGGGCGCTGATCGCCCACGCCACCCAGATCGACCCGGACGGCGGCTGGTTCCGCGTCCCCATGGAGATCCAGAAGAAGGTCTGGCCGACGGAGGAGTACGAGCTCAGCAAGGCGCTGGTGCCGACCTCCCTCCCCGAGGAAGATCTCTTCGCGGGCATCCGCGACAATGCCTGACATGAGCGCACACCTGGCACTGACCCAGCTTGTCCCCTTCGCCGCCGAAGAGCTGGACAAGAACAAGGTGACCCCCGGCGTCCTCGGCTTCGTCGTCTTCGCGGTCCTGGCCCTGGCGGTCTGGATGCTGATGAAGTCGATGAACCGCCACATGGGCCGGGTCTCCTTCGAGGAGGCCCCGGACCCGGCGGCCACGGCGGCGACGCCGGCGGAGACGCCGAAGAAGTAGTGGCCCCGGCCGACCGTCGGGAATCGGCTGCCTTCCGGGCCGGGACCCACGGGAATCGGCGCCCTTTCCGGCCGGGGCCCCGCCCCGGGAGGCTCCGGCCCACGGACGCCCCGCCCTCCGGGCCGTACCCCTGCGGTACGCCCCGGAGGGCGTCCGGGCGCGTCCGGTGCGGGCGGCTGCCCGCGCAGTACGGCCGTCCGGCGCGTACGGGTGCTCCCGCCCGGCCGGTGCCTTCGCGCCGACCGGCGGTACGGGCCGGAACCGGGGCCGGCGGAGGAGGTCCCCGGGCTCACGCCCCGACACCCCGCACCGGCCCCGCCCCCGGTCGGAGGCCCCCTGCCCCCGACACCTCCCGGGACCGGCGGGTCGGGAGCGCGGACACGGAGACGTTCTCGGTGGTCCAGGTGCGCCCGCTCCCCTCCCGTACCGCCCCGACAGCGACGTCCGCGGGGGCGGTCAGCCGGTGTCCGGACCCCCGCTCAACGGCTGACGGCCCGCGTCGAGAACGCGTAGCCGTGGCACACCAGGTCCCTCACGAGATCCTCCGGCAGGGGGTGCTTCTTCAGGGACGGGACCATCAGGACGTCGCACGGCGTGGACGCGTCGGCGGCGATCGGGAAGCTCCGGTGTCCGCGGTGCGGGTCGGCGACGCTGACGAGGCCGTCGGAGCAGCTGACCCAGGGCGCCAGGGCGTAGTCGGTCCCCGCGTCGAAGCGGAGCGGCTCGTCCATGCCGTAGGCCTCGAAGAAGATCCGCGCGATCGGGTCCGCGTAGTCGGCGTAGATCTTGCGGGCACCGCCGAACCGGACCCGGCGCTCGTCGATCTCCGCTTGGACCGGTGACTTCTCCAGCGGCACGGGAGCGCGGTCGGGCCGGCCGAGCACGTCCAGGGTGCGTTCCACCACCGCGCGCTCGGAGAAGGCCGCCCGGCCCCGGTCGAGAGCGGCTTCGTCCACGGCGGCCGCCGACCTGCGCACCGCGGCCGTGAGGGCTTCGGCCAGGGTGGCGGGGTGCACGACCGGGCCCAGCGCGGACCCGTGGACGGGGACCAGCGTCAGCTGCTCCGGGAACCACTCCTGGAAGCCCCGGTGGCCGCCCCAGGACGTCGACACCACCTGATGGCCGTTCACCAGGGACGCGAGGACGGACGAGCCGAAGTTCTCGTCGGAGTGCACCGTGGGCGACACCAGGACGTGCGGCTCCTGGTGGACGTCGTAGAAGACCCAGTCGCGGGGCCGGGGCCCGTGCCAGGTGACCACGTCCGCCAGGCCCAAAGCCTCGGCGAGCTCCCGCAGGAACGCGCCGTAGTCGGAGTTCTTGAGCCCCATGTTGGGGCTGCCCAGGTTGTCCTCGCCGCCGTACACGTCCAGGGTCACCGGCGGCGCCCCGGCGCCGGAGTTCCGCATGAGCCACAGGGCGAACAGCAGGGTGTGCAGGTTCTTCTGCTCCGAGACGCGCCCGACGTAGCCCAGCC
The DNA here is from genome assembly GCF_044756005.1 of Streptomyces sp. NPDC092045. Classification (NCBI taxonomy): domain Bacteria; kingdom Bacillati; phylum Actinomycetota; class Actinomycetes; order Kitasatosporales; family Streptomycetaceae; genus Streptomyces; species Streptomyces sp. NPDC092045. The sequence goes on from NZ_JBIVSC010000001.1 coordinate 289,177, forward strand.
GTGTGACCTCGCCTTCCGGCCGCCGCTTCCGGCTGTTCACCTTGAACAGGTCGACCAGCGGGAACGGGATCTGCTCGATCCGGGCCCGCGGGAAACACGCCCGGACCGTCGCCGCCTCCGCCTCGCACGTCACGACGAAGGTGTCCCGCTCGGTGAGCACGTCCGAGAGGGCCCCGAAGGCTTCGAACCCTTCGGGGCCGTCCCCGTGGACGTAGAGGATCATCGGCGCGGGCTCCTCCGCCTCCGCCCGCAGGGAGAGCGCGGCCTTGACCGTGCCGGGCGTCACGGTGGTGAGGACGACGCGCTCCACCCGTGCGGCACGGGCGCGGAGGCGCTCTTCCACCGCGGGCGGCAGGGGAACGCAGAACGTGCTGACGGCCTGCCGCCCGGACCGGCCGATGCGGTCCCAGACGCGTTCGACGGCCGGGATGATCTCCTGCAGGCTCAGCCACCACTCCTTCTCCCTGGTGGTCAGCACGACGATGCCCTCGCTGCTCGACACGTACCCTCCCTGGGGATCGCCCCGTGACCCGCTGGTCACGGGTGAGATGTTCTGCCGCCGCGGTGCCGTACCGGCGCGCTGCCGTGTCCCCGACCGCCTCAGCCGCGGCGGATCACGAGGGCGGTGGCGTCGTCCCTGACCCCGTCCGCGCCGGTCGCGGCGGCCACCAGGGCCTCGGACAGGGCCTGGGGATCGTCCTCGTACCGGAGGGCCAGCGCCTCCATCGCGCCGTGCGGCACCTGGTCGTGGACCCCGTCCGACATCAGCACCACCAGCGGGGACCGGGTCCAGGCCTCCGACACGGTGGCGACGGCGGCGCTCCGCACGGTCGTGCGGACCCACTTGGCGGCCTGGCGCGGGATCTCGCCGGTGTACCCGCACAGGGTCAGGTGCTCCGCGAGGTTGTGGTCGGCGGTCAGCGGCCGCAGCCGTCCGCCCTCCAGGGCGTAGGCGCGGCAGTCGCCGACCCACGCGACGCGGATCCGCTCCTCCTCGGCCGACGCGGACGCCAACCCCGGGGTCGAGCCGGACGCCGTCGCCGAAGCCGTCACCGTGGCGACCACCGCGACGGCGTCCGGCTCCGGTTCGTCGCCCGCGCCCTTGTCGGCCACCAGCTCGGTGCCGGTGAGCAGGCCGGCGAGGCTTCCCCGGCGCGCCGCGACCCGTGCCATGACGGTGGCGAGCAGCTCCGCCGCGGACGCGACGCGGTGGCTGTGCCCGATGCCGTCGACCACGGCCGCAGCGGTGGTGCCGTCGGCCTGGACGTGGACGGCGACCGCGTCTCCGCTGGGGGTGGCGGTGCCGGTCCGTGTGGCCGTGGCGACGCGGACGTTCCCGTATCCGAACTGCGTGGTCATTCAGACGACCTCGACGAGTACGGCGGACTGCACGATTCCCACACCCTCGCTGAAGACGACGGCGTGGTCCCCCGGGGAGAGTTCGCCCGACGCGATCGCGTAGTGGAGGGAGGCGATGGGATCCGCCCCGCCCAGATGCCCGATCTCGCGTCCCCGTTCCTCGCTGGAGCGCGCGGGTTCGAGGTCTCCGAGATAGGGGAAATACTCTTCTTCGAGGACCTGGCGTCCCCTGAAAGGCAGCACCACACGGGCCACTTGTTCGCGTGCGATGCCGGCATCGGCCAGTACCTTGTCGATGACGGCGCCAATTCCGTCTCCGCGCATCTTCCAGGCTTCTTCGCGAGAGATGTCGGACGTCTCGTAAAAGGCGTGGGAGCGCTGCGAGAGGACCACCGGAAGGCTGACGCCCTGGCCGAACACGCGGGGGCCCCGGTGGACCCCTTCGAGATGCGGCTGCGTGTGGCTGGCGGTCGCGAGGAGGCGGGCGATTCCGTGGTCCCTGGACATGACCAGTGCCGCTCCGCCGTCTCCGAACGGGGTGTCCGGGTCGACGGTCCACCGGTCGATCACCTCTTTCGGCTGCCAGCTCTCGGCGGCGGTGACCAGCGCGGCCCCGTGTTCGGTCTCGCAGGTGAGACGGGCGGCGGCCCAGCGCATGCCGTTCACCACCCCGTCGCAGCCGTTCATCAGCTGCGCCACGTCCCGGAAACCGCCCGGTCCGATCTCCCGCTCGAGCCACATCACGGGATTCGACATCCGGGGCGACGGGTCCAGGACCGACGTGTGGACGAGCAGTCCGACGTCGTCGAAGGCGTACCCCGAATCCGCCAGGGCCGCTTTCGCCGCCCGGGCGGCGAAAGCCGCCGGGGGCTCGTCCGCCGGAGCGACCGCGACGGTGCGCTGTCGTGTGCGCCGTGCGAGTTTCTCCGGGTAACTTCCGTCTGCCACGGCCTCGGACACGGGGACGACGGGCGGCAGGTCCACCGCCGTCGCCGCGATGTAGACGTTCTCCCAACGCGTCATGAAGAGCTCCGTCCAGTTCACGCTGATGCGGGCTGCAATTCTTCGGTCGGCCTCGTCTTTTCGACGGAACCATAACAGAGGGTCGAACTTGTCGCCGGTGCGGCGAAGTCGCCTTTTGCACAAGCGAGTTGGGGCACGTTGAACGCGCTTGCGCCGTCTGGTGCCCGCATGTTCACATGACCCCGTGAATACGTTTCATGACGACATGAATCTGCGGCCGAAGACTCTCGCCTGGGTGAACCGACACCTGGACAGCGGCGAACGAGTCGTCGAAACCGCGATGCTGCACGGCGGCATGACCGCGGAAATGCGCAAGCTGACCATCGGCACCCAGGACGCCGTCACCCGTCACCTCGTGCTGCGCAGTTTCGTCGACCCGTTCTACCTGCGAAATGCCGAGGAATGGCTGACCAGGGAGGCGGGCGCCCTGGAACTCCTCGGTGGGACCGGGGTGCTCGCGCCGGATCTGGTCGCGGTCGACCCGACGGCCGCGCACTGCGAGTACCCGTCGCTGCTGATGACGCATCTGGAGGGCCGCTCGGTCCTCGACGACGAGGGCGTCGAGACCCGCGCCCCCCTGCTGGCCCGTCAACTCGTCGCCATCCACGCGCTTCAGCCCGTCGAGCGACCCCGGACGTTCACGACGTTGACGACGCCGGAATCGGTCGTCGTGCCGAAGGGCGGCCAGGAGGCCGCCTGGGCCGCGGCGATCGACGTGATCCGCGAGCCCGCCCCGTCGTACGAAGGCCGTTTCCTGCATCGCGACTTCCAGCCGGGCAACGTCCTGTTCGACGTGCCGTCGTCCCGTCCGGACGAGGCCCGGATCGTCGGCGTCGTCGACTGGTCACAGCCTTCCTGGGGTCCGGCGGACCTCGATGTCGCCCACTGCTCCACCAACCTCGCGCTCCTCCACGACCCTTCGTGGGGACTGCGGTTCGCCGGGGCTTACGAGGAGGCGGGCGGGACGCTGGCGTCGAAGCCGGGCGAGCGCCTGTACTGGCTGGTGCGGGACGCGCTGGCGTGCTCCGAGGAGGTCGACCTGTGGGCGCAGGCCTACCAGGCCGCAGGGCGGACCGACCTCACGACGAGCGTCCTGGAACGGCGTCTGGACACCTACGTCACCGGCCTGATGGCCGCCCTGGGCTGACGTCCCGGCGGCGTGCGCCACGCCCCTGACCCGTACGGTTCCCCGTGCCCGCGCCGCCGGGTGCGACGGGGCACGATGAACCGTACGGACGCGTCAGGAGCCGAGAGGGACGCTGTTCTCGAGGAACCAGTCGATGGTCCTCTTGATCCCGGCTTCGATGCTCACCGCCGGCCGCCAGCCGAGGGACCGTTCCGCCCGGCTGATGTCCGGCCGCCGCAGGCCCGGGTCGTCCTGGGGGCGGGCGACGAACTCGATGGACGAGAACGAGCCGACGAGGCCGCGGATCATCTCGGCGGTCGCGAGGACCGTCATCTCGTGCGTCCCGCCGATGTTCACCGGTCCCTGCTCGCCCGGCGCCCACAGGAGCCGGAGGATGCCGTCCACGGTGTCGCTCACGTAGCACAGCGAGCGGGTCTGGCTGCCGTCCCCGGCCACCGTCAGCGGTTCTCCGGCGACGGCCTGGCGAATGAAGTTGGGGATCATCCGGCCGTCATCGGCGCGCATGTGCGGTCCGAAGGTGTTGAAGATCCGCACGATCCGGGCGTCCAGGCCGCGTGCGTCCCGATGGGCGACGGTCAGCGCCTCGCTGAACCGCTTGGCCTCGTCGTAGACGGCGCGCGGGCCCACCGGGTTCACGTGGCCCCAGTAGCTCTCCGGCTGGGGGTGGACCTGGGGGTCGCCGTAGACCTCGCTGGTGGACGCGAGCAGGAAGCGCGCACCCTTGCGGCAGGCCAGGTCCAGGGCGTGCTGGGTGCCGGTGGACCCCGCCCGCATCGTCTCCAGGGGACGCCTCAGGTAGTCCACGGGAGAGGCGGGGGAGGCGAGGTGGAGCACCGCGTCGACCGTGCCCCCGACGTCGAAGCCGGCCGACACGTCGGCCTCCAGCAGTCGGAAGCCGGAGCGGCGTTCCAGCGGCTCGACGTTGCGCACCGATCCCGTACTGAAGTCGTCGACGCACACGACCGCGAAGCCTTCGCGCAGGAGCCGCTCGCACAGGTGCGAGCCCACGAAGCCGCCGCCGCCCGTGACCACTACACGTCCCTCGTACTGCGTCATGGTCCTTCTCTCCTTGAGTCCGATGTGCCTGTGGTGTCTCCCGCGGCTCCAGGCGTCGCGGTGGGCTCAGACGCGCGTGACGAGGGCCGACCTCACGGAGGCGTCGAGGACGTCCAGCGCGAGGTCGAGGTCGCCGCGGGAGACGGTGAGCGGCGGCAGGAGCTTCACGACCCCGCCGCCCGGACCGCACGTCTCCAGCAGGAGTCCGCGTGCGAACGCCGCCGCGCTGATCCGGTCGGCCGTGGCGCCGTCGGCGGTGGCCAGGCCCAGGGCGAGGCCGCGCCCGCGGACCGCCAGTTCCTCCCCGGGATAGGAGGCCACGATCTGCCGGAGGCCCCCGAGGGCGTGTTCTCCCTTGTCCTCGGTGGACCTCTCCAGCCCGTCGTCGCTCCAGTAGTGGCGCACCGCCTCGGCCGCGGTCACGAAGGCCAGGCTGAAGCCGCGGAAGGTTCCGTTGTGTTCCGCCGGCCGCCACACGTCCAGCTCGGGCCGGATCAGCGTGAGCGCCATCGGCAGTCCGTAGCCGCTGATGCTCTTCGACAGGCAGACGATGTCCGGTTCGATCCCGGCGTCCTCGAAGCTGAAGAAGGGCCCGAGGCGGCCGCAGCCCATCTGGATGTCGTCGACGATGAGGAGGATGCCGTGGCCTCGGCAGACGGCGGCGAGCTTCCGCAGCCACGCGAGGCGGGCGACGTTGATCCCGCCCTCCCCCTGCACGGTCTCCACGATGACGGCGGCCGTGCCGGTGAGGCCGCCCTCGGTGGCCGCCAGCAGGGCCTCGACGTCCGCGACGTCGGCCCGGTCGTCGTCGTAGGGCAGTTGGACGCGGTCCACGAGGGACGTCCCGGCGCTGCGCCGGATCGCCGGATCGCCGTTCACCGAGAGCGCGCCCAGGGTCATGCCGTGGAACGCGTCGCCGAAGTGGGCGACCCACTTCCGCCCGGTGGCCTTCCGCGCCAGCTTGAGAGCCGCCTCCACCGCGTTCGCTCCGGCGGGACCGGGAAAGACGACCTTGTACGCCAGCCCCCGTGGGGCGAGGATCCTCTCCTCCAGTGCCTCCAGCAGGCCCTCTCGGGCCACCGTCCACATGTCGAGGGCGTGCGTGACCCCGTCGTTCCCGACGTAGTCGAGGAGCGCCCGCTTGAGTACGGGGTTGTTGTGGCCGTAGTTGAGCGTGCCGGCCCCGGCGAAGAAGTCCAGGTAGGACCTGCCGTCCACCCCGTGGAGCCGGCTTCCCACAGCCCGGTCGAAGACCACCGGCCACCGTCGGCTGTAGCTGCGCACCTCGGAGTCGAGCCGCTCGGTGCTGGTCACGACGGCACGCCCGACGCCCAGAGCAGCGCCGCGGCGGCGGCGGACGCCTTGTGGCGGGCCTGCCGCTGCACGAGCGAGGTCACGCTGGTGCCGTCCAGGACGTCGGACGCCACCTCCTGTTCGCGGACCGCGGGCAGGTCGTGCATGAACACGGCGTCGGTCGATCCGCTGAAGCGCCGCATCAGGTCCTTGGTGACGTCGAACCCCTCGAAACGCGCCAGCCAGGCCTGATCGTGGCGGGCCGCGCTCATCGACTGCCAGCGCGTCGTGTACACCGCGTCGACCGGGTCCGGCGTGTCGGGCACCGCGTGGTGCTGGCGGACGACCTCCTGGCCCCGGATGGCGTTCAGCGACGCGATCTCCTCGGCGGAGAACCCCGAGCCGGCCGGGCCGTAGACGTCGAGGCCGTGGAAGGGCAGCTTGCAGACGAGCAGCGCCAGCGCCCGGGCCGTGTTGTTCACCTCGCCCAGGTAGGCCAGGCGCAGACCGGTGACGTCACCGAAGTGGTCCCGCAGCGCGCAGAGGTCCGCGATCGCCTGGGTGGGGTGCTCCTCGCGGGTGAGGGCGTCGATCGTCGCCGGCACGTGCTCCGCCAGCTCGGCCAGGTGACGCCGCGGACCGTTCGTGCGGGCGACGACGACGTCGAGGTAGTGGGCGAGCATCGCGCCCGTGTCGCTCCAGGTCTCCCCGGTGGAGATCTGGAGGTCGGCCTCGCCGAGGTGCAGGACGTCGCAGCCCAGGGTGCGGGCCGCGCTCCAGAACGACGTCCGGGTCCTGGTCGACGGCGCGGTGAACACCAGGCCCACCTTCGTCCCGGCCAGGCGGCCCGCGAAGGATCCCGGGTCCTGTCCGTAGCGGAACGCGAGCTCGCCGACCTCCGTGATCTCTTCCGGGCTGAGGTCCGCCAGGCTCAGCAGGGGCCGCCGGTTCGGGAATCCCACTGTCATCGAATCCACTCGCTCCTCTTACTCCTGTTGCTCCGCTTGCTCTGCTTCTTCCGGAGGGACCGCAGCCGTGGGCGCCGCCGCGCCTGCCCGGGACCGTGCCGTCGAGGCGGCGCGGCCCCGGGCGAGGGACACCACCGGAGAACTCCGCCTCCGGGGGGCGGCTTCGCGCCGGTCAGTCCAGGTAGCGCTCGGGGCCGCCCTCGCGGACGGTGTCCAACGTGACGCAGTGGAATCCGCCGCCGAGCACGCGCGAGTGGCGCAGTCGCCGTGGCGCGACCGTGATGCCCTTCTTCTCCATCTCGCGGATCAGCTCGGTCTGATTGCCGTCGACGACGGCCAGCTCGGGACTGACCATGAGCAGGTTCATCCCCACCCAGGGGGTGCTCAGCGTCCGCGGGAGGAGGGGCGCCGCCGGCTCGTTGATCGGCGGGCACCAGATCACGTCCCACCCCTTCAGCGGCTCCGGGACGGTTTCCTCGGTGACGCGCTCGGGGTTGAGCAGCACGAGGCCCGGCCGCAGGAAGGTGATCGTGCTGTCGATGTGCGTGCCCCGGTAGAGGCCGCGCAGCGGATGGACGCGGATGTCGCCCAGCAGCTCCAGGGTCGACTCCAGCCAGCGGAGGCCCATCTCGTTGCCGCTGCGGGAGACCTGGTAGAAGACGTCGCGGCCCAGCCGCAGCACGTTGGCCGCCTCGAAGGCCGGCTCCGCCTCGCCCAGGGTGGGGTTGCCGTCCTCGTCGGTGAGGAACAGCTCGTCCCGCAGCTGCGGCCGGGGGGCGCCGAGCCAGTGGGCGCCGCGCCGCAGGTAGTCCTGGAAGAGGTCCCTCATGTTGGCCAGCTCGAAGTACCGGCCGCGTGACGGGCTCGGCGCCTCGATGATCGTCGAACCGATGACCAGGGCCAGGTCCCGGGGGCAGTACGAGTGGCGGCCCCTGGTCTTCCAGCCGGGGCCGCCGAACTCCTGCTCGTGATCGGACGCGGGCGGCTGGTGCACCAGCACGCCCATCTCGCGCAGGGTCGTCACGAGGTCGGCGAGGTCCTCGTTCGTCTCCTCGATGACCCGCTTCGGGAACTGGCCGCCGACCTGCTCCCGTTCGGACGGGGTGAGTTCGGGGTAGTCGTTGAGCCAGGCCGAGACGTCGGTCTGCGACGGAACGCCCGCGCCCGTCGCGTCGCCGACGACGATCTCCCGCAGCGGGCTGAACTCGTCCCAGGAGTTCACCGCCTTCGCCCCGCCCTCCGGTCGCGACGCGCTGTCGGTGCCCAGGTCTGCTGCGGACTTCGTGTCCGGTGCCACGGTCATGTGTGTGGGTCCTCCTCTGTCCTCTGCGGTTCTTCTGGCTCTGCTACTCCGGAATGCGGGTGCCCCAGCGGCGGAACGTCAGCGCGCTGCCGCAGATCATCGTGCGCATCAGCCAGCGGTCCTTTCCGTCGAAGCGCGCGGTGAACGGCGTACGGGCGTGGACGACCCGCTTGTTGTCGAAGATCAGGAGGTCGCCCCGCTCCATCACGTGGGAGACGGCGGCCTTGTCCAGCGCCATGCCCAGGTCCCTCAGGGCCGTCGCCGCCTCGTCGTCGGCCTCGTCGACCACTTCGAGGTGGTGGGTGTCGTAAGCGATCTCCGGCGACGCCTCCGAGCCCGTCAGGATCGCGAGGGGGCGCTTCGGCATGTCGTCGGGCAGTACGTGGGCGGGGTCCGGCCGCACGTGATAGCGCGGCTGTCGGAGGATCGCGATCTGCTCGTCGGGGAGGTCGACGTCCTTCACACGGGCGTACTTGGACGCCGCGGAGGTGTCGCCCCGGAGACAGAGGAGGCCCGCGTAGTCGCAGCGGTCCTCGCGGAAGCTGTCCTCGCAGTGCCAGTCGAGCATGCCGGTGCTGCTCTGGCTGGTCTGGGTGAACTCCATCCTCCGCACCGGCACCATGTTCTGGACGATGCGCCCCTTGTACAGGCTCGCGTAGTTGAAGGGCTCGCCGAGCATGACCGTCACCGCGGTGAGCAGCAGCGAGGCGCGCTGTGCCGGGCCGGGCGGCGGCGGTGCGTACGGGGCCACCGCCGTCTCGGGAAGCGCGGCGCTGTTCGGCAGGAGGCCGCGCAGGAGGATGACGTCCCCCTGCGGCGCGTAGCGCCGGTAGGCGGTGACGTGGCGGCGAACGGCGGCCGGCAGGAACGCGTTCGCTTCGAGCGCCAGGTCGACGAACTCGTCGGGGGCGAGGGTTTCGAGGTCCCTGCCGCCCACGAGCGTGCCGATGGCCTGCCACAGCTCTTCGGCTTCGTGCGGCTTCATCTCGATCGTCGCTGTCGGCGACTTCGTTGTGGATTCCACTTCGATGCCCTCTCGTTTCAGCGTTTCGCATTCGAGCGTGCATAGATGGTGCACGCCGGCGAGGGAAAGGTGATTTCGCGTCCCGGTGAACACCTCGGGGGGTGCACGGAACTGCCGCGAGAAAGGGACACGCAGCGCCCCCGCCGCCCTGTCGTTCCGCCGTGCTCTTCGCCGCGGAATTTCCCTCGGTACTTCCCGTCGAGGAGAACGGTCGGCGGTGGCGGTGTGATTCGCACTCGGCGTGTTCCCCATCTGAGCACGCTCCGTCGCGTCATCGCAAGGTCCGTCGGTGCCGCGGCGGCAGAGCCGCTCATCCGTGCGTGCCGACAGCTGGACGCCCGGGGCCGCGAAGGAACCGGCCGCACCGGCCTGCCCTGTGCAGATGCGGAATTTCCGCGATTGCACAACCGTCCGCGACACAGTGTGAAGCTTCCGTGAGATTGGGCCAAAAGTACCCTTCCTGGCTGAATTCAGTGAATGCGGGAAGAGGCATGTTCGACGCTTCGGGCGACACCATCCCAGGTGAAACCCAGTACCACGGAGGCAGAGGTGAGCGGGGCGCGCCCGTGCGGGTGGGGCCGCCGAATCCACACTTCGGCCACGCCTGACCCGAACGCGTCGACAGGCGCTCTTTTGCGTGGCCTTTAAGCAACTACACTGCAATATTCGAGAAGTGGAAGGCCGGTGCGCCGAACCGACTCCCCATTGACCTCATCTCGGTGCATGACGCATGATCATAGATGGACGCACCAGTGGGGGAGTCACTTCATGAATACGCCTGAAACTGATCTAACCCAGCATGATGTCGAAACCGTACTGAGGCAGTTTTCACCCGATGAAGATCTACCGGTGGTGGAAGTTCCGGTCAATGAGTTGGTCCTCACCGAATCGCCCCGTTCGCAAGGAATCTGCGCATCCCACGTCCACACCCTCACGGAAACCGATGCCGCGCTTCCTCCCATCCTCGTGCACCACGAGTCGATGAAGGTGATCGATGGTCTCCATCGAGTACAGGCGGCCATCCTCAAAGGCGAGCAGAAAATCCGGGCCCGCTTTTTCAGGGGCAGTGACGACCAGGCCTACCTGCTGGCGGTGAAGCTTAACACCACACATGGTCTTCCCCTGCAACTCGCGGACCGCAGAAATGCCGCCCTCCGTATACTCGGAATCCATCCGGAATGGTCGAACCGGGCCATTTCCGAGATCACCAGGCTCTCGGACAAGACGGTCGCCAAACTGCGCGTGCAGAAATCGGGAGGATCCGAGAAGCAGCGGCGGAGGGTGGGAAAGGACGGTCGGTCCCACCCGCTGGACGTCAACTACGGGCGTCTCCGGGCGAGTCAGGTCATCGCCGACCGCCCGGACGCCTCGCTGCGCGAGATCGCACGGGCCGCGGGCGTGTCGCCGAACACCGCGAGGAGGGTGCGGAACAGCCTGCGGGAAGGACGGACCCCCCTCCTCGAGCCGGCCGCCGAGAACACCGGTTCACCCGCGGAGGCCGACTTAGGGAACAGGTCCTCCTTGCGCTCCCTCGCGACGGCCGTGTCGTCGATTCCCCCCGACGCCCGCGGACCGAGCTGGCTCAAGCTCAAACGCGACCCCTCGCTGAGGTCGACGGAGACGGGACGGTTCCTGCTGCGCAGCCTGAGCCTGCACGCCCTCACCTCGGACACGTGGGAGAGGGTGATCGAAACGATCCCCCCGCATTCCGCCGACGCGGTGGCCGACGTCGCCCGCAGGTGCGCGGCGGCGTGGCAGGAGTTCGCCGACAGGCTTGACAAGTCCGGGAACTGACACGTCCACATCAAGGAGTCCGCATGCCCGCCGCGATCGCCCATGAGCGCGAACAGCGCCTCTGGCACTCCACGTACACCACCGCCGGAGGCTGGGGCGAGGACGAAATCCTCCTCGACCACCGGAGCGCGGCCGCACCGGCTCTGGCCCAGAACGGAGACGATCTGCTCTGCGTCCACCGGGGAGCCCGTCACGGAGTGGCGGAGAACAACCCGCTGCGCTGGACCTCCCACACGCCGGCGGACGACGGGGGCCGGCCGGGCCCCCGCCGGTGGACCCCCGACGCCGACCTCGGCAACGGCAACCTCGCCTTCCACTCCCCGGCCCTCGCCGCGCACGAGGGCAGCGTGTACGCCGTGTACCACCGTTTCTGGGACGACGGCCGCGGCGGTCTCGCGACCACCCGCCGCCCGGCGGGCGGTCCCTGGCAGACGGCGTGGAGGCACGAGGAGCCTCGCGGGACCGGACCGGGCCGCTGGCCGGGCCTGGCCGTCTACCAGGGCCGGCTCCACCTGGTCTTCGCCGTCAGCGGAACCGGTACGGGCCCCGACGGCCCGGAGGGCGCGACCGTCCAGCACGCGACGCTCGCCGGGGACGGCACGTGGACGCCGATCCGGCACGGGCGCGGCAGCGAACCCCTCGCCGTGGTGAACGCCGGGCGGCAGGAGGCGGCGGCCGACATGCGCCCGCCAGGGAACTACGCCCTGACCGAGCACGACGGCCTGCTCCACCTGCTCTACCGCAGGGAGTACGACCAGCGCCTGTGGCACGCCACCTATGACGGCGACACGTGGAGCGGGGCCGTCGCCCTCGACGGCCTCACGAGCCGTCGCGGCGCGTCCCTCGCCTCGTACGACGGAAGGCTGCACGCCGTCTACCCGTCCCCGGACGGCGACTCGCTCCACCACGCCATCCACCAGGACGGCGAATGGAGCGGGGGCGAGGCCATCCCCGGCCACGAGAGCCGGCACGACCCGGGCCTGATCGCGTTCGAGGAGCCGGACGGCAGTCGGAACCTGCGCCTGGTCCACCGCGGCGTGGACGCCGCCGCGATCTGACGGGGGCGACCCCGCCGGGCGGGTGATCATTCGTGGGTTCCGGGAGCAGGTGTCGCGGGGTGTCCGGGCCGGACGTGTCCGGCCCCCGGAGCCTCCGCCCCCGGCTCAGGCCCCGACGCTCTGGTAGCCGCGCATCCGCCTTCGCCACCACACGAGGGCGGCGGCGAACCACAGCAGGCCGATCAGGGGCGCGGCGACGGCCGCCGGAGCCGAGAGGTGAAGGGTGTCGGTCTTGTCCAGCAGGACGCCCGACGGGATGTAGGCGACGACGGCCACGGGCATCACCCAGGTGAGGCCCCACGTCAACGCACCGCCGAAGACGCGCGTCGGGTAGGAACCGAACATCAAGTAGATGTTGTCGACGAGCTGGCCGGCCGCCCAGGTCTGCACGGAGCGGAAGCTCAGCGACGAGACGAGGACCGCGGCCGCTCCCTCGGCCAGCGCGCCCCCGACGACCGCGAACACGAGGTAGGCGACGCTCGGCGGCGAGAGGTCGACGTCGACCAGGTTCACGGCGACGGCGAACAGGATGACCGCGGCCGTCACGTCGCCGATCACGTTCATCCGGAACCGGCTGGTGACGATCTGGAGGAACGGGTTCAGCGGCCGCACCAGATAGCGGTCGAACCGTCCCTCGCGGATCATGGTGTCCATGATCGCGACCTGATGGAAGGGGACGACCCAGACGGCGTGCGCCATCAGCCGCAGCGAATAGAGGAACGCCAGCTCTCCGAAGGTCCAGCCGGCGATGGTGTCGAAGGTGCGGAGCACGGTCCAGACGAAGGCGATGCCGCTGCCCTGGTAGACGAGCCCCAGCGCGAGCAGCATGACGAAGTTCAGCCGGTACTGCGTCTCGCTCCGCACCGCCGCCCGGTAGAGCAGGAACGTCATGCGTACGCTTCCCACGGCCGTCATCCTCCCTGCACCACGACGCGGTGGAGCGCCCGCGACCAGATCAGCCGTACGGCGCCTGCCAGCAGGGCGGCCCAGAACAGCTGCACGCCGATCGCCCGGATCGCTTCGCCGCCGGACAGCTGACCTCCGTAGATCGCCACGGGGGTGAACGTCATCGCCTGGAAGGGAAGGACTTCGGCCACCGTCCGCAGCCAGTCCGGGAAGAAGTACAGCGGCACGAGCACTCCCGCCAGGAACTGGCTGACGAGGGTGTAGAGCATGCCGAACGCCCCGAACTCGGTCGTCCAGAAGGCGCCCAGGCCGACGATGAGGTTGAGCAGCATGGAGATGCCGAACGCGACGAGGAGGCTGGGCAGCCAGTACCCGAAGGCCGTGAGGGAGGCGGGCGGCCCCAGCGTGCCGACGAGCGCGACGAGCGGCAGCGCCGCCGTCGCGAACAGCACCATCGACAGGGTTCCCCCCACCAGATGAGCGAGCATCTGCTGGACGAATCCGGCGGGTCGCAGGATGTCGAAGGCGATGCGTCCTTCCCGTACCAGTGAATAGAGGTGGGAGCCGACGGCCGAGTCCTGCATCGCCCAGTTCTGGAGGTTGGCGATCGTCAGGTAGACGAGGACGTCGGCCAGCGCGACCCCCTTCACCACGTCCGCGCCGCCGTACAACGCGGTCCACACCTTGCGGAGGACGAAGATCTGGACGATGACGACGGCCAGCATGAAGAACGCGTTCTGACGGTAGGCCAGGGCGACGCGCAGCCTGCCGCGGATGATCTGCAGGTAGGCGGGGAGGTTGCGGAGGGGGCCGTCGGAGCGGGCGGCCCGGCCGACGCTCATGCGGTGATCTCGCGGTCGCCGTACAGGGTGCGCATGACGTCCTCGAGCTCGGGCTCCACGATCGAGAGGTCGGTCACGGGACAGCGGCTCGTCACCGCGGAGATGACCTCCTGGGCCGATGTCCGGTGCGCTTCGAAACGTATCCGCAGCGTCGGTCCCTCCTCCGCGGTCACCTCGCCCGGGACGCCGGGACCGAGCAACTCGGCGGCCCGGACCGCCGTCAGCCCGGGGGCGAGCTGCACGACCAGCGTGCGGTGGGGTGCGTACGCGGCCTTCAGGGCCGCGACGCTCCCGTCGTACAGGACTCGCCCCTGGTCGATGAAGACGACCCGTTCGCACAGGGTCTCGACGTCGACGAGGTCGTGCGTGGTGAGCACGATGGTGGTGCCGCTCTCCCGGTTCGTCTCCGCGATGAAGTCGCGCATCCGGTCCCGTGCCACGGCGTCCAGACCGAGGGTCGGCTCGTCCAGGTAGAGGATGGTCGGCTCGTGGAGCATGGCCGCGGCCAGGTCGCCCCGCATGCGCTGGCCCAGGCTCAGCTGGCGGACCGGCCGGTCGAGGAACGGACCCAGGTCGAGCAGGTCGACGAACTCGTCGAGCCGGCGGCGATAGTCCGCCTCGGACATGCGGTACATCTTTCCCAGCAGGGTGAAGGAGTCCACGAGGGGCAGGTCCCACCAGAGCTGGCTGCGCTGTCCGAACACGACGCCGATGTGCATCGCGTTCTTCTCCCGGTTCCGCCAGGGGGCGGTGCCGTGTACCTCGACGAGGCCGCCGGTCGGGACGAGGACCCCGGTCATCATCTTGATGGTCGTGCTCTTTCCCGCGCCGTTCGGGCCGAGGTAGCCGACGAGTTCGCCGGCCGACACGGTGAAGTCGACACCGTCGACGGCCCGCACCTCGTCGTACTGCCGGGTGATCAGGGTTCGCAGTCCGCCGAACGGCCCTTCGTGGCGACGCGGGCGCCGGTAGTACTTGGTCAGCCCCTCCGCCCTGATCAAAGCCGACACGCGGCACCCCCGAGCGCGGAAGCCGCGCCGTGCTCCGCCCCGGCCATGGCCAGACGGTGCATCAGGGGCCGGGCTCCGTTCAGCTCGCGCCACGTGACGACCGGAATGAGGCCGCCGACTCCGAGCGTGCTCAGCGCTGTCGAGCGGAGGCGATCGTCCGCGGCCCGCTCACGGGGGCGCACGCGCTCGCTCGCGATGCCGAGCAGACAGGCCGCGGCCCACAGTTCACGCGTCGCGGACCGGCCGATGAGCTCTTCGACGGCCCGTGCCGCGGGATCGCCGCCGGACCACTCGTCCCAACCGGATTCGACCCGCCCGACGTCCACTCCGAACGCGTCCGCCGCCTGGCGCCAGGGTGTCCGTCGCCAGACGCGGTGGCCCCCGGATTCCCCCTCGTGCAGAAGGACGTAGGCCGCGCCGTCGCGATAGTGCGGTACGGCGGTCAGCACGCCGAGCACCTCGGTGCGCGGCCGGTCGGCACCGCGGTACACGCACGCCGATCGCCACCGCTCACCGGAGTTCCCGGCGATGCTCTCCGTGCCCTGATGCTCGATCAGGTTGGGTACGGACAGAAGGACGGGAACGCGATGACGCTCCAGGTGGTCCAGCATCACCGCGTCGTCCTCGCGGCGCGTCGACACGAGGGGACGCGCCTCCTCGGAGAAACGGGCCGCGTGATCCACGGGCAGCATGAGGGCGAGAGTGGGGGTGTAGATGTCGTCGACCGCCGGCACCCACCCGGCACCGGCCAACGCCCCCACGCGGACCGCCGCGCCGTCGGGGCCGTCCCAGTTCGCATAGAACGCCACGGCCGAACGGGGAAACCGCGCGGCCGCGTCACGTGCGACGGACAACAGCTCGCCCGACGGCACGACGTCGTCCTGCAGCACCAGATGATGAGTCGCACCCTCGCCGAAGGCCGCCCACGCCTCGACGCTCGTACGCAGCGGATTGGGTGCCCCGCCGGGCTCCGGGTCCGTGACCACCCTGACGTCGCCGCCGAGCGACCCGACCAGACTCCCCGCCATCGCGGAACGGGCCGGGTGAGTCATGATGGCCACGCTCAAGAGGGCCGTTGTCATTGATCAGCCTCGACAATCGAGCTAGAGGACAGCAAGCGCCGCCGCAGGCAGGGAAGTCGGCTCCCGAGGATCGCCCTTGCGTCTCCTCAGGACCCCCTCACCTCACCAGAGCCCCCGGGACCTGTCCACCCGCGCCACGTGCACGGTGACACGGTGCACGCTTCTTCCCGCGGCCGGGCACCGGTACGATCGGTTCACCGCCACGGTGCGCGTGACCGCCGAACCGGACACGGACGTCACGCCCTCCCGGTAGGCCCTGGTGGCTGGGTCGAGGACGCAGGCGCAGACGATCGGAACACCGGTGACGGCCCGCTCGACGCGCCGGGAGAAGGGGATGCCGGCTCTGGCGTACGGGCCGCCTTCACGATCCGGTCGGTGGTCTCCGAACCGGGCGACACGACCTCGACGACCAGGAGCCGTACGGTTCCGCGCTGATCTGCGCGCGCATCCACACGGGCGCCACCCTCCCGGCGGTCATGAAGCGCCTCCTTCGGGGATGCGGTGCTGCTCGACTCGGCGTGCCGCCCGCTTCCACCCGGGCACCGGCCCCGGGCCGGGGGCCTGCGGACCGGACCGACAGGGACGCGTCGACGTGAGAGGCTGGATCACATGAACCGGCTGGCTGGTGTGACCTCCCCGTATCTGCTGCAGCACGCTGACAACCCGGTCGACTGGTGGCCGTGGGGACCGGAGGCGTTCGAGGAAGCGAAGCGGCGCGACGTGCCCGTGCTGCTGTCGGTCGGCTACTCCGCGTGCCACTGGTGCCACGTCATGGCCCACGAGTCCTTCGAGGACGACGCCACCGCCGAGCTGATCAACGACGGCTTCGTCGCCGTCAAGGTCGACCGCGAGGAGCGGCCCGACGTCGACGCCGTCTACATGGAGGCCGTCCAGGCCGCCACCGGGCAGGGCGGCTGGCCGATGACCGTGTTCCTCACGCCGGACGCCGCGCCCTTCTACTTCGGCACGTACTTCCCGCCCGAGCCCCGTCACGGCATGCCCTCCTTCTCCGAGGTCCTGACCGGAGTCCGGGACGCCTGGGCCGGGCGGCGCGGGGAGGTGGACGAGGTCGCGGAGCGGATCGTGAAGGAGCTCGCCGGCCGCTCCCTCGCGTACGGCGGCGACGGCGTCCCCGGCGAGGAGGACCTCGCGCAGGCCCTCCTCGGCCTCACCCGCGAGTACGACGCCACCCGCGGCGGCTTCGGCGGCGCCCCCAAGTTCCCGCCGTCGATGGTCCTGGAGTTCCTGCTCCGCCACCACGCCCGCACGGGCTCCGAGGGCGCCC
This sequence comes from Streptomyces sp. NPDC092045, assembly GCF_044756005.1. Classification (NCBI taxonomy): domain Bacteria; kingdom Bacillati; phylum Actinomycetota; class Actinomycetes; order Kitasatosporales; family Streptomycetaceae; genus Streptomyces; species Streptomyces sp. NPDC092045. Next base: position 306,327 of record NZ_JBIVSC010000001.1, read on the forward strand.
TCCAGATGGTCTCCGACACCTGCGAGGCCATGGCCCGCGGCGGCATCTACGACCAGCTCGGCGGCGGCTTCGCCCGCTACGCCGTCGACCGCACCTGGACGGTCCCGCACTTCGAGAAGATGCTGTACGACAACGCCCTGCTCTGCCGGGTGTACGCGCACCTCTGGAAGGCCACCGGCAGCGACCTGGCCCGCCGGGTCGCCCTGGAGACCGCCGACTTCCTGGTGCGCGAACTCCGCACGCCCGAGGGCGGTTTCGCCTCCGCGCTCGACGCCGACTCCGACGACGGCACCGGAAGGCACGTCGAGGGCGCCTACTACGTCTGGACGCCCGAGCGGCTCGCCGAGGTGCTCGGACCCGAGGACGCCGCCGTCGCCGCCGCCCACTACGGCGTCACCGAGGACGGCACCTTCGAGGAGGGCAGCTCCGTCCTCCAGCTCCCGCAGGACGCGGGCGTGACCGACGCCGAACGGATCGCGTCGATCGCGGACCGGCTCCGCGCCGCCCGCGACGAGCGCCCGCGACCGGGCCGGGACGACAAGGTCGTCGCCGCCTGGAACGGCCTCGCGATCGCCGCGCTCGCCGAGACCGGCGCCCTCTTCGACCGCCCCGACCTGGTCGAGCGCGCCACCGAGGCCGCCGACCTGCTCGTCCGGGTCCACATGGACGAGGGCGCCCGCCTCGCCCGGACGTCCAAGGACGGCCGGGCGGGCGCCAACGCGGGCGTCCTGGAGGACTACGCCGACGTCGCCGAGGGCTTCCTCGCCCTCGCGGCCGTCACCGGCGAGGGCGCCTGGCTGGAGTTCGCCGGCTTCCTCCTCGACCTCGTCCTCGACCGCTTCACCGCCGAGGGCGGCGCGCTGTACGACACGGCCCACGACGCCGAGACCCTCATCCGGCGCCCCCAGGACCCCACCGACAGCGCCACCCCGTCCGGCTGGACCGCCGCCGCCGGAGCCCTGCTCGCGTACGCGGCCCACACCGGCTCCGAGGCCCACCGGTCCGACGCCGAGGGGGCCCTCGGCGTCGTCAAGGCCCTCGGCCCGCGCGCTCCCCGCTTCATCGGCTGGGGCCTGGCCGTCGCCGAGGCCCTCCTCGACGGCCCCAAGGAGGTCGCCGTCGTGGGCGACCCCGGCGACGAGGCCTTCCGCGAGCTGCGCCGCACCGCGCTCCTGGCCACCGCGCCCGGTGCGGTCCTCGCCGCGGGCGCCCCCGGCGGCGAGGAGTTCCCGCTCCTGGAGGGCCGGCCGCTGGTGGCCGGGGGCCCCGCCGCGTACGTCTGCCGCCGCTTCACCTGCGACGCGCCGGTCACCGACCCGGACGAGCTGCGCCGGAAGCTCTGAACGGGCCCCACGGCGAGGCCCCGGAACGGGGACGGCCCCGCCGCCCCTCCGAAGAGGGGTGGCGGGGCCGTACCGGGGCCGGTCGCTCAGCTGTTGCCGGCGCCGTTGCCGGACAGGACCGGGATGTCGCTGAGGATGTGCGACAGCGGCTCGTCGCCCTTGGCCTGGGTCGAGTTCTCGACGCACTGCTGGTTCTGCGGGGAGGACAGGACGTTGATGTCCTGGACCGTGATCGGGATGAGGCCGATCAGCGAACCGGCGTTGACCTTGGCCGGCAGGCCGACGCAGGGCTTGTTCAGCGAGCCCTGGACCAGCGCGAGCTGCGGGCTCATGTTGCCGTACGTGGCGGAGTTGCCGTACGCCTGGGTGGCGCCGTTGCCGCTGAGCGAGGTGGTGCCACCGTCGTCGGCGATCGCGAGCGCCTGCCCGGCGCCCGTCGCCGTCGCGCCGAGGACCGACGCGGCCACAGCAGCCGTAGCGAACAGCTTCTTCATCAGTTCAGGCCTTTCGGATACTGGCTCGCCGATTGCCGAGCCGTACTGATCAACCGGCGGGAATGCCGAAGGTTCCGGGAAGTCCACCGGACGGACTACGGGCAGATGAGCGAAATGCCCTGTCCCGCACCGTATTTCGAGCCGTTCGCACACAGGTGCGCGACGCGGCCCGGAGAGGGTGAATCACTCTCCCGTGCCCATTGTGTAATGATGCGGGAATCCCAGCGGAAGGAGCGAAGATGGCGCCGGAGCCCGGGAAATGGGAACGGATGGCCTTCATTCCGAAGAGCCGGTACGTGAGCGACCCGACCCCCGCCGACCGCACTCCGTTCCCGGTCTACTCCGCCCTGGTGACGCAGTGGACGCAGGCGGGCCGCGCGGTGCCGGGGATGCCGGACCGGGAGTGGGAGCGCCTGATGGCGACCCCGGTCTGGCCGCGCTGAGGAGACGCGCGGGACGACGGGAACGCACGGCACGACGAAAGGGGCCGCCCCGGAGGGCGGCCCCTGACGCGGGAACGTGACGTGTGAACGGCGTCGCGTCCGGACGGGAACGTCAGCTGTTGCCGACGCCGTTGCCCGACAGGATCGGGATGTCCTCCAGGAGGTGCGACAGCGGCTCGTCGCCCTTGGCCTGGGTCGAGTTCTCGACGCACTGCTGGTTCTGCGGGGAGGACAGGACGTTGACGTCCTGGACGGTGATCGGGACGAGGCCGATCAGCGAACCGGCGTTGAGCTTGGCCGGCAGGCCGATGCAGGGCTTGTTGAGTGAGCCCTGGATCAGAGCCATCTGCGGGCTCATGTTGCCGTAGGTGGCGGAGTTGCCGTACGCCTGGGTGGCGCCGTTGCCGCTGAACGAGGTGGTGCCGCCGTCGTTGCTGATGGCGAGCGCCGGGGAGGCCACGGCGGCGGAGGCGCCGACGATGGAGACGGCCGCGGCCGCGGTGGCCATAACCTTCTTGATCACGGGAGTTCCCTTCTAGAACCTGCTCCGTGCAGGGAGCGACCTGACCAACAGGGTCCCGGACGCCGGGGTTCCGTCGTGTCACCCTCTTGGCGGAGCGCGCGCGGCAGCGCGAAACGAGTGCCCCTTCGAAAGGGTGAAGCGCCGGAACCAAACCCGCCGGAGGCAGTTGAGCCGGGCGCATCAATCAGGTCGATTGGTGGGAACAGGAACGGAATCACCGTGATCAAGAAGATTGTGGCGGCTGCGGCTGTTGCGGCCTCCGTCGTCGGCGCTTCTGCCGCGGCGGCCTCCCCGGCGCTGGCGATCGCCGACGACGGCGGCACCACCTCGCTCAGCGGCAACGGCGCCACCCAGGCGTACGGCAACTCGGAGACCGCGGGCGACTTGAGCCCCCAGATGACGCTGGTCCAGGGCTCGCTCAACAAGCTCTGCCTCGGTGTTCCGGTCAAGGGCAACCTCGGCTCCCTCGTGGGCCTCGTGCCGATCACCGTCCAGGACGTCAACGTCCTGTCCTCCCCGCAGAACCAGCAGTGCGCGGACAACTCCACCCAGGCCAAGGGCGACGAGCCGCTGTCGCACATCCTGGAGGACATCCCGGTCCTCTCCGGGAACGGTGTCGCCAACGGCTGACCCGCGGTGCGGACGGCAGGGCCGGAAGGGAACGGCGACGTTCCCTTCCGGCCCTGTTCCGTGCCGGCGCCCGCCCCGTTTCCCGGGGCGCCGGCATTGTCCCGTGCGGGCGCCGGATTGTTCCGTGCGGGCGGTTCCGTGCGGGCAATGGAGTGAAAAGAACACCGCCGAAGTTATTTCGGTTTCCTTTGTGCGGGATGTTCGTTGTGTTGTGTACAGCGGAGGCCGGGGAACTCCCCTCCCCGGACATCACGAGATCCGTGACAATTCTTCCGCCGAGGAAAGGATCCAGACGAAATGAACTGTAAGAAGGCTGCGGCCGTCGTCGCCGGTATCGTCCTGGCCATGGGTGTGGCGTCGCCCGCCTTCGCGGACGCCGACGCGGAGGGCGCGGCCGTCGGCTCGCCCGGCGTCCTGTCCGGCAACGTCATCCAGGTCCCGGTCCACATCCCGGTCAACCTCTGCGGCAACACCGTGAACATCATCGCGCTGCTGAACCCGGCCCTCGGCAACGTCTGCGCCAACGACTGACCCGACGCGGTACGCGGACAGGCACGGGGCCGGCCCCGGGGAGCACCCGCTCCCCGGGGCCGGCCCTTGTCGTGCCGCGTCCGCGGTCAGCGGGGGGCGAGCCGGTCGGGCGCGTCCTCCGGGGCGGTGCGGGGGGACGGCGGCGCGGCGGCCGGGCGCGGTCCGCCGGGCGTCCACCGCCGGCGCAGCGCCGCCAGGGCCTTGCGCAGCAGGTGCGCGAGCCAGGCGCGGCCCATGGCGAGCGCGGGCAGCGGGTCGTCGGCCGCGCACCACGCCCACTCGGTCGGCCGCCGCACCCCGCCGGTCTCGGCCGCGTACCGCCGGCGCGGGACGGTGAGCAGCGAGAGCAGCGCGTAGTTCTCGGCCACGAACCGGCGCCCGTACGCGGGGGAGGGCGGGGGGACGGGCCGCCCGGTGAGGTCCAGGTGGAGCGCCCGGACCGCGTCCAGGCCGTCCTGGTCGGTGAAGAGCCGGAACTGCGCGCCGGGCCGGGGGTTGAAGTCGAGCAGGTGGTACGCGCCGGTCGTCCGGTCGAGCCGGAAGTCCAGGTCGCACACGCCCCGGTAGCCGAGCGCGCCGAGCAGGGCGCGGGCCGTCCGGTCCACCGCCGGGTTCACGGCCCAGCGGCCCGCGGCGGTCAGCCCGGCGCCGGTGGGCCAGGCGCGCTCCTTGCGCCCGGTCGCCCCGGTCGGGCAGCGGCCCGCGGAGTCCACGTACCCCTGGAAGAACCAGTCCAGGTCGCGGCCCTCGGGCAGGAGCTCCTGGAGGAGCAGCCGGCTGCCGGCCTCCGGGGCGCGGGCGTACAGCTCCCGCACCTCGGCGAGCGAGCGCACGACCGACGTGCTGCGCAGCCCGGCGCCGGCCGGCAGCAGCCAGGGCCGGCTCCACTTGGCGACCACCGGGAGGCCCAGCGCCCAGGCCATGGCGGCGGCCTCGTCGGCGCCGGTGGGGAGCGCGGTGCGGGGGTGGGGCAGGCCCAGGGCCGCGCAGGTCTCGGCGAGCGCCGCCTTGTCGGCGACCCGCAGCAGCTGCGCCTCGGTCTGCTCGGGCAGCAGGAAGCGCGGGGTCAGCTCGGCGCGGCGGCGGGCCAGGGCGAGCGCGGTGACGTCGTCCAGCGGGACGGCGAGCAGGGGGGCCGCCGACCCTTCGGTCACCTCGTCCCCGACCCGGAGGAGGAAGTCGGCCAGCTCGGCGGAGGAGGCGGCCCCGGGGCCGGGGCGGACCGACCGGAGGTGGCGGGAACGGGCCACCGGACCGGTCCGCGACTCGACGACGGCGTGGACCGGGATTCCCGCCCGGCCCAGCGAGCGGACCGCCCCGAGCGTGCCGTGGTGAAAGGGGTTCCGGTCGAGCCGCACGAGGACGGCCGGGACGCGGGTGTCAAAACTCGGCACGGCATGCCCTTCGTCTCGGTGCACCAACCGGGCGATCAAATCCTCTAATGGACTAGCGAGCGAAGGAAAGTCGAGTTCACGGACGGCTCATTAGGAATACTTTAGGAACATCTGATTGACGATCTGTCACCTACTGCGTGACGCGGAGGAACGGCCATGAAAGCTGCAAGCCGGAGAAATTCGAGAGCGTGGCTGGGGGTGTTCACCGCCGGTCTCCTCGCCTCGGGCTCCCTCGCGCTGTCGCCCTCCGCCCACGCCGCGGCGCCCGTGGACGGCCGGGGGGCGGGGGAGACGCGCGAGGCGCGGGACCCCGGGCCGTCGTCGGTCGCCGGCGCCATGGGCGCCTTCCTCTCCTCGGGCGCGTACGGGGTCGCCCGCATCGGCGAGCTCGAACGCTGGCTCGGCGGCCGCGAGCTCCGCGTCGGCCACACCTACCTCCCCGGCGACCGCTGGAAGAACATCGAGGGACCCCCCGGCTTCCTCGACGCCTGGGCGAACTGGCGCAACGAGAAGGCCGACCGCCTCTTCGTCCTCAACGTCCCCATGCTGGAGCGCAACGAGGCCCGCGTCCCCGACGCCGAGGTCCGCCGGCAGCTCCGGCTCGGCGCGGCCGGGCAGTACGACCACCACTTCAGGACCCTCGCCCGGCGCCTCGTCGAGCTGAGGGCGAACGACACCGTCGTCGTCCTCGGCTGGGAGATGAACGGCATCACCTACACCCACCGGTGCGGCCCCGACCCCGAGGCCTGGAAGGCGTACTGGAACCGCATCGTCGCCGCGATGCGGTCCGTCCCCGGGCAGAAGTTCCGCTTCGACTTCAACCCGAGCCGCGGCCGCGACGCCGTTCCGTGGACCGAGTGCTACCCGGGCGACGACGTCGTCGACATCATCGGCATGGATTCGTACGACCAGCCGCCGGGAAGCAGTTTCGACGAACACGTCGACGAGCCGTACGGGCTGCGGAAGCAGATCGATTTCGCGGCCGAGCACGGAAAACTGATCTCCTATCCGGAATGGGGACTCTTCCGGAACGGCGACAACCCGGAATACATGCGGCGCATGCTCGAATGGATGGAGCTGCACAAACCGCTCTACCACACGATCACCGACTACTGCCCGCACGGCGTCTGGCAGTGCGACGACAACCCGCGGTCGTCGCTGGTGTTCCGTCAGATGCTGTACGGGAAGGAGCCGGAGCTCCCGACGCCCGAGCCGACACCGACGCCGACGCCCACCCCCACGCCGACGCAGCCCGCGCCGGAACCCAAGCCCGAACCGACGCCGACTCCCACGCCCACACCCACGCCGACGCCGACGCCGGAACCCGCGCCGACTCCCACGCCGACCCCCACGCAGCCCGAGCCGAAGCCCGCACCGACGACACCGACACCGACACCGACACCGACTCCCGCGCCGACGCCGACTCCCTCTCCGACGCCCACGCCCACGCCGACGCAGCCCGAGCCCAAGCCCGCGCCGACGACACCCACGCCGGAACCCGAGCCGACGCCCACGCCCACTCCCACGCCGACACCGGCCCCCACGCAACCCGAGCCGAAGCCCGCGCCGACGACGCCCGCCCCCACGCCGACGCCCACGCAGCCCGAGCCCAAGCCCGCGCCCACGCCCGTGCCCCTTCCCACGCCCGTGCCCCAGTCGAACTGCTGGTCCGTCAACCTCGGCTCGTGGGTCGAGAGCTGGATCGGCGGGCCCGTCTGCGTGTCGAAGGGCCCCTGGAAGGACGGGGCCGGTCTCGACTGGAAGGACGCGCTCAAGGGCGTCTGGCCCTTCTGACCGGGGCGGAGCTCATCCGTCGCGGGGCGGGCGGCCCTTGACCCGGTCGAGCGCCCGCCCCGCCCAGGCCCGTTCCCGTGCCTGGCGGGCCGCCCAGCGCCGCGCGTCGGCCGCGCCCGCGCGGAGCCAGAGCAGCGGGGCCGCACCGGGCCCGGAGAGGAGCAGGCGGCGGTTGCGGACGGGCTCCGGGCGCCAGTGGTGCTTGTACGACTCGCTGCCCCGCAGCATGCTCAGCGTGGCCCGCCCGCCCGCGCTGGTCTCGCGGGCCCCGTGCCGCAGCAGCATCGTCGCCACGTCGACCTTGCGGGCCCGCAGCGCCGGGTCGGCCCCGTACAGATAGCCGCCGGCCAGGCGCGGCGACATCAGCGTCAGGTCGGCGGCGACCACGTCCCCGGCGAGCCGGAACTCGGTGACCATCGCGTCCCCGCGCTCCACCATGGGCCGCACGGCCCGGGACAGGTGCTGGGCGAAGCGCTCGCTGGTGTGCTCGGCGGTGACGCCCCGGCCCTGCCACTGGAGCCGGTGGAGCGTCAGGAGCCGGTCCAGGGCGGCCGGGACCTCCTCGCCGGTCACCACGCGCGCGTCGATGCCGAGCGCGTCCAGCTTCCGCAGCTTGGCGCGCACCCGCTGGGCCTTCCCGGAGGGGATCCGTTCGAGCAGGCCCTCCATCGGGACGGCGGGCAGCTCCAGGCACAGCGAGTCGGGCAGCCGCCGGCGCGGCCCCCGCCAGTGGGCGAAGACCCGTTCGCCGGCCGCGCCCGGCCGGACCTCCCGCAGGTCGACCACCGCGCCCCGGGCGGTCCGGGCGACCGCCCGGGCCAGGGCGGGGACCGCCTCCGGGCAGTCGTCGTCCAGGAGCACGTCCGTGAAGTCGGTGATCGAGCCGCCGAGCAGCGTGAGGACGGGCAGCGGGCCCCGGGCCCGCATCAGGGGCGCGGCGGCGACCAGTGCGCCGTCCCCGCGCCGTACGAGCACCACCCGCAGCGCACCGGCCCGCCCGTACGAGAGCCACCAGGAGTGCAGCCAGGAGTGGGACTGGAAGGGGGTGGCGGAGGAGCAGCGGCCGTACAGCGCCGTCCACTCGGCCGCGAGCCGCCCGAACCCCTCCTCGTCACGGCAGACCTCCGTCCGCAGGGCGCCCCCGGTCACACCGTCTCCGGCCGGTGCGCGCCGGACACGGCGGGGGCGGGCACCGGGGCGCCGGCCCGGCGGGAGTGGCGGGACTCGCCGCGCGCGGCGGCCCGCTTCGGGCGGACGAGGAGGCCCAGGCCGCCGAGGAGGCCGCCCGCGCAGCCGCCGACGAGCGCGGAGAGCGACGCGGAGGGGGAGACCGGGTCGACGGGCTTCGTGGCGCGGGAGAATTGCACGACCTTCACGCCGGTGCTGGACGCCACGTGCGAGCTGTCGAGGATGAGCGCCCTGGCCACCCCGTCGGCCATGGACACGGCCTTCGCGGGCCGGGCGGCCCGCGCGGTGATCGAGATCATCGGGGCGTCCGGGGAGGTCTCCGCCGTCACCTTCTTCCGCAGCGTCGCGGTCGTCACCCCGGCCCACACCTGGGCGTCGCCGGTCACCGCGATGTCGGTGGCGACCCGCCCGTACGCCTGGGCGAAGCCGAGCGCACCGGCCGGGTCGGACTTCTCGCCCGGTACGACGATGACGTAGCTGGTCGCCGCGTACTCCGGCGTCTTCAGGGCTCCGTAGCCGCCGCCGAGCACGGCCCCGGCCAGGACGGCGGCGGGCAGCACCGCCCAGCGTCCGGGGAGGCGGAGCCCGGCGGGCGGGAAGGCGCGGGAGGCTGTCGTGGTCTTCATGGGTCGGGCTTCTCTCACTTCACGGATGCTTCATCGGGAACGCTGTGCGGACGGCGCGGCGGCCTGGTCGTAGAGGGACGTCAACTGCCGGGCGCTGCGCGCGATGTCGTAGTGGCGGGCGGCCTCCGGCACCGGGAGCCGGGCGGGCCGGGCCTCCGCGGGGCCGCGGAGGGCGGCGGTCAGTTCGGCCGCGGAGCCGCCGGTCCGGCGGGCGCCCGGGGCCGCGCCCGCCGGCAGGTCCTCGACCGCCGGGCAGGCCGCGTACAGGACGGGCAGGCCCGCCGCGAGCGCCTCGACGACCGCGAGCCCGAAGGCCTCGTCGGGGGAGGCGGACACGAAGACGTCCATCGCGGCCAGGAGCCCGGGCAGCGAGGGCCCGGCCGACCCGGCGGGCGGCGGGTCCTCGCAGGCCCCGGTGAGCAGCACCCTGTCGGCCGCTCCCAGCTCGCGGGCCAGCCGCAGCAGCTCCTCCCGCTCGCCGCCCTCCCCGACGAGCAGCAGCCGGGCCCCCGGGACCGCCGCCACCGCCCGTACGAGCAGGTCGAACCGCTTCCCGGGGGCCAGCCGTCCGACCCCGCCGACGACGTACGCGTCCTCGGGGAGACCGAGCGCCGCCCGGGTCCGGCGGCGGGCGTCCGGGTCGAAGGCGAACCGGCCGGTCTCGATGCCGTTCGGCACCACCCGGACGCGCTCCTCGGGCACCCCCCAGTCCACGAGCCGCCGGGCCACGCTGGGCGAGACGGCGACCGTGGAGGTGCCGAGCCGCTCGGACGCCAGGTAGAGGGCGCGGGTGCCCGCCGACAGCGGCCGGCCCTCGATCTGGTGCTCCCCCAGGGAGTGCTCGGTGGCGACGATCCGGCGCACCCCGGCGATCCGGGCCGCCGCCCTGCCGTACACGCACGCCCGGTACAGGTGCGTGTGCACGAGGTCGTAGCGGCCCTGCCGGACGACCCGGGCCAGCCGGGGGAGCGCCCCGAGGTCGCGGTTGCCGGTCATGCCGAGGTGGGTGACGGGGGTGCCGTCCGCCTCGATGCCGGCGGCGACCGCGCCCGGGTTGGTGAGCGTCACCACCCCGCTCCGGACGGGGAGGTGGCGCAGCAGGAGCCGGAGCTGCTGCTCGGCGCCGCCGATGCCGAGGCCGGTGATGACGTGCAGGACCCTCATCGCGCACCGACCACGGCCGGGGCGTGCGCGGCGGGGACCGCCAGGTCGGTGGGCCGGCGGCGGCGCAGCGGGTGCAGCAGGCGCTTGGCGGCCAGCCGCCAGGCGGTGTCGTTCTCGCCGATGTGGACGCGGGGCAGGGCGTACGCGCCGGTGTGCGGACCCGGGTCGATCGCGCAGGCGTAGCGGTAGCCGGCCCGGCGCACGGCGCGCATCGCGCGCGGGTCGACCCGCCCGTACGGATAGCAGAAGCCCTCCACCGGACGGCCCGTCATCTCCTCCAGGAGCTCGCGGCTGCGCCGGGTCTCGGCGACGAGCGTCCGGTCGTCGGCCTCGGGCAGCGCCACGTGCGTCAGCCCGTGCGAGCCGATCTCCATCCCGGCGGCGGAGATCCGCCGGATCTCCTCCCCGGACAGCAGCCGCTTGCGCGGACCGGCCGTGTCCCAGCCGTTCTCGCCGCCGAGCCGGCCCGGCAGGACGTACACCGTGGCGGTGAAGCCGTGCCGGCGGAGCAGCGGCAGCGCCGAGTCCACGAAGTCCGCGTAGCCGTCGTCGAAGGTCAGGCCCACCAGGCCCTTGGCGCGCCCCTGGGCGGTGGCGGCCAGCAGCTCCCGCACCGACACCCCGCGCAGCCCCCGGTCGCCCAGCCAGCGCAGCTGCCGGGCGAAGCGCACCGGGGAGACGGTCACCCGGTACGGATCATCGGCGGTGTCCGTGATCGAGTGGTACATCGCCACCCACAGGGACGGGCTCCCCCACGGGGGCAGGTTCCTTCCCCGGGGCGGCTTCGGCAGCAGACGGCTCGGCGCGGTGACGGCGGGCATGGGGGGTCCTCCGGTAGGCGGAGCGGGGCAGGGACGGAAGGCCGGACGCCTCGGGGGCGCAGGCGAGGAAGAGCAGGAAGACGCCGGTGGCGACGAGGGCGGCGGCGACGACGGCGGGGACGGCGGGGCCGATCGCGACCGAGCAGGCCCAGCCGGCCCCGGTGGCGCCCGCTCCGGCGGCGGCGAGCCGGAGCAGGCCCGCGCCGAGCCGGCCGGCCCGGACCGGGACGGACTGGCGGTGCGCGCCGCGCAGGAGCAGGACGGCGGTCAGGGTGATCCCGAGGGCGTTGGCGGCGGCGATGCCGACCGCGCCCCAGTACTGGGCGCCGGGCACGCCCGCGACGCCGGTCGTGACGAGCCCCGCGCCCATGGCGGCGGCCGGGTACCAGAGCGGGCGGGCGGCGGAGAAGTAGCAGCGGACCAGCGCGCCGACCATCGTCTGGCCCAGCAGGCCGAGGGCGTACACCCGCATGACGGCGGCGGTCGCGGTGGTGTCGGAGCCGCCGAACTCGCCGCGCTCGAAAAGGAGTTCCACGATCCTGGGGGCGGCGGCGATCACCGTCGAGGCGCCGACGAGCACCACGACGGCGGCGAGCAGCAGGTCCCGCTCGACCCGGTGGCGGGCCGTCTCCTCGTCGCCCGCCGCGAGGGCGCGGGCGACCACCGGGAAGCTGACCGTGCACAGCATCAGGGAGAGGATCATCGGCAGCTGCGCGACCTTCTGCGCGTAGTTCAGGTGCGAGATGGCCCCGGCGGGCAGCGGCGAGGCGAGGAAGCGCTCGATCAGCGTCTGGGACTGGCGGCACAGCGAGAACGCGACGACCGGCGCGATCAGGCCGAGCACCAGGATCCGCCCGTCCTGCCCGCCCCGGGGGGCGGACGCCCGCGGCGCCGGGGGCACGGGTCCGGAGCGCAGTTCCCGCACGAGGGAGGGCGCCTGGACCAGCACCATCAGGATCCCGCCGACCGCGACCCCGGCGGCGGCCGACCGCACCCCCCAGGGCTCGCGGAGGACCAGGATCGTGCCGATGATCCCCACGTTGTACGCCGCGTAGATCATGGCCGGCGGCAGGAAGCGGCCGTGCGCGCGCAGCGCGGCCGAGCAGTAGCCGACCAGGGCGAAGGAGAGCACGCAGGTCGCGGTGAGGCGCGTGCAGTCGACGGCGAGCGCCGGGTCGGGGAGGCCGGGGGCGAGGGCCTCGACGAGCAGCGGGGCGGCGAGGACGAGGACGGCGGCGACGAGGCCGACGGTGAGGGTGAGCCGGGGGAGGGTCCCGCGCACGAGCGCGCGCACCGGATCGCCGAGCGCGCCGTCGCCGCGCCGGGCCAGGGCGCGGGAGAACGCGGGCACCAGGATCAGGGCCATCGCGTCCTCGATGAGCAGCGTCGAGGCGAACTCGGGCACGGTCCACGCCACCAGGAACGCGTCGGTCGCGGCCCCGGCCCCGAAGTACCCGGCGAGGATCTGGTCCCGCACGAGCCCGAGCACCGAACCGACGGCGGTGAGCCCGGCGGTCACGGCCGCCGCCTTCGCCAGGAACCCGCGGCCCTGGGGCCCGCCGGCCTTTCTCGCCCGCGCGCGCCTCCTCACGCGGGTGCGTGCGTGGGCTCGACGGCCGGTGCGGGGCGCGGGGGGCGTCGTCGCCTTCGGCGGGGCGGTCGGGGTCGGGGACGGGGTCGTCGCTCCGGAGGCCGGTTCGACTCCGGTCGCGGCGCCCGCCCCGGCGTCGGTCGCGGTCCGGGTGCCGGTGCGGAGCCCGGCCGCCGCACCGCTTCCGTTCCCGGCTCCGGACCCGTCCCCCGCGCCGGCCCCCGGCTCGTGCGCGACCGCGGTCCGTCCGCGCACGGCGACGCGGCGGGCCCCGGCGAGACCGCCCGCGGGCGGGGCGTCGTGGGGGAGGACGTCCGCCCCCGGCAGCACGACGGCCCCCGGGGCCCACGGGGAGTCCGTGGGGCTCAGGGGCGGGGTCGACCAGGGGTCGGCCGGCGGGGTGCCGCGAGGCGGCCGGGGCGCCGGGCGCCGCCCGTCGGACCGCGGCGGGTCCGCGGGCCGCCCCGCGTCCGTGGGGCCCGGTTCCCCGGCCCACGGGTCACGCACGTCTCGCCCCCACCAGCGACCACCAGGCCGCCAGGCCGAGCACGACCGACATCAGGACCGTCGAGGGGCCGCCGATGTCCGCGTAGAAGAAGTCGGTGAGCTGCCAGACCAGCAGGCCCGTCGCGACGAGCGCGCAGTCCGCGCCGGAGCCGGACCCGGGGCCCGCGCCGCCGCGCCGCCGCAGCGCGCCCACCAGGAGCGCCGTCCAGCTCCCCGCCAGGGCGAGCAGCCCCACGAGCCCCTGCTCGCTCAGGACGAGCAGGTACATGTTGTGCGGGGAGAGCAGCGGCTGCCGCTGGAAGACCGCGCCCGCGCCCGCCGTGTCGCTGCCCGAGGACAGCGCGACCGAGGCGTGCGCGTCGCGGTACTGCGGGAAGCCCTTCAGACCGACGCCGGTGAGCGGCTCCGCGCGCCACATCTCCCCGGCCGCCGCCCACATCGTGTACCGGTCCGTCACCGACCGGTCCGGCGCCGCCGTCACCCGCGTGATGCTGGCGACCCGTTCCTCCACCATGTCCGAGCCGATCCCGAGACCGCCGACGAGGACCACGCCGAGCGCCCCCGCCGCCAGCCCGGCCCGCACCGCCCGGCGCGGCCCCGCCAGGAGCAGCTGGAGCGCGCAGGCGACCACGGTCGCGATCCACGCGCCCCGGCTGAAGGAGAGGACCAGCGGGAGGAACAGCAGCCCCGCGCAGACCAGGGCCGCCGTCCGGGCCCGCCCCGGACCGCTGCCGAGCGCGATCCCGGTGACGACGACGAGCCCGTACGAGACGACGGTCGCCATGCCCATCACGTCGGTGGCCCCGAACGTGCCGACGGCCCGGACGTCCTCGCCCTGGTACGAGGCGCCCGTGCCGGTCAGGTACTGGCCGACGCCCACCGCGCCCTGGAGCAGCGCGAGCCCGACGAGGGCCCAGGCGACCACGGCGAAGTCCCGCCGGTCGCGGACCGTCAGGAGCACGGCCGCCGGGACCAGCACGAAGACCTGCACGTAGCGGGCGACGCCCGGCAGGCTCGACGCCGGGTCGTTCGAGGTGATCGCGGCCAGGCAGATCCCGAGGACCGGGAGGCCGAGGACGACGGCCGCCGTACGGGTCAGCGGCCGGGTCCCGCCGCGCGCCACCCGCACCAGGCAGACCAGCACGAGGAGCCCGGAGGCCGCGTCCGCGACCGTGCCCGTCCCGCCGGTGCCGCCCTGCGCGCCGCCGCCGCCCGGGACGAGCAGCAGCGCGATCACGGCGAGGACCGGGGCGAGCGCCCCGGCCCTGCGGAGCCGGTCCCGCGCCGCCGGGCCGACCACGGGTGACGTCGCGGCCGTGGCCATCCTCAGCTCCCCGTGGGTCGGACGAGCTCGGCGGCGGTGCGCAGCAGGATGCAGACGTCCTGCCACAGCGACCAGTGGTCGATGTAGTGGTTGTCGAAGCGGCAGCGGTCCTCGATCGAGGTGTCGCCGCGCAGCCCGTGCACCTGGGCGAGCCCGGTGAGCCCCACCGGCATCCGGTGGCGGGCCGCGTAACCGGCGTGGATCTTGCTGAACTGGGCGACGAAGTACGGGCGTTCCGGCCGGGGCCCGACCAGGCTCATGTCCCCGCGCAGCACGTTCCAGAGCTGCGGCAGCTCGTCCAGCGAGGTCTTCCGCAGGAGGCTCCCGGCCACGCTCATCCGCCGGTCGCCCGCCACGTTCCAGCGGGTCGCCGACTCGGTGTCGTCCGAGGGCCGGAGCGTGCGGAACTTGAGCAGCGTGAAGTGGCGCCCGTACTGGCCCACCCGCTCCTGCCGGAACAGGACCCCGGGGCCGTCCGAGAGGCGCACGGCGAGCGCGCAGAGCAGCAGCACGGGCAGCGCGAGCACCAGCGCGGGAGCGGCGAGGGTGATGTCCAGGGCGCGCTTGGCGGCCAGGCCGCGCCGCTCGTCCAGCGGCACGATCCGGTGCCAGGCGTGCCCCCACATGTGCTCGCCCATCGGCCCGTCCTGGTGCCGGCCGCCGACCCGCCAGGTCGTGCAGCCGTACTGCTGGAAGAGCGTCACCAGGTCCGGGTCGTCGTCGAGGAACACCGCGTCGCGCACGGTGTTCTGGATGACGGCCCGGTGGATCTCCTCGGTCGTGGCGAGCACCGGGAGACCGGACTCGCCGGCCGCCCGGGGGGCGCCGCCCTGCTCGGGCACGCCGACGATCCCGACCGGCAGCACCCCGTACTCGGGGTGCTGGACGGCCGCCGCCGCGAACCGGCGCGCGTCCCCCGTCCCGCCGACGACCAGCGCCGACCGCGGGTGCGCCTTCGCGACCCGGCGGCGCCGGCCGACGACGAGGGCGCGGACCGCGCAGACGAGGAGGACGTGGACGGCGTACGCGGCGCAGAGCCGCAGCGGTCCGATCGCCAGGTGCGGGGAGTGCGCGGCGACGCCCGCCGCCGCCAGGCACCAGACGACCCCGGCGCGGGAGGCGAGCGCGGGCAGCTCGTCCAGGGCCCGGACGTGCGCGGCGGGCCGGTAGAGCCCGGCGTGCCCGTCGAGGAGCAGGACGAGCGCCAGGACCGGCAGGACGAGCCGGGCGTCGTGGTGCGCCGCGCTCAGGACCGAGGCGGCCGCGACGACGGCCAGGCCGTCGGCCGCCACGAGCGGCGCCGCGCCGGCCCGCCGGCGGGGCCGGGGGCCGGGACGGCGGTGGCGCGGCACCGGGAGGCGGCCGGGGGTGCCGCGGGGCGGCGCGAGGGAGGCGAGGCCGAAGGCCTGGCCCGCGGCGGGCCAGGGGCCCGGCGAGGAGGGGACGCTGGTGCTTTCCGTGGTCACTGTGCGATCGGCTCTCTGTGCTCGGCCCCCCGCACTCCGGCCAGCTCGCGGTAGAGGTCCGCGACGGCCGCGCCGGTGCGCCGGACATCGAAACTGCTGAGTACGTGCTCGTGGGCCTCCCGGCCCAGGCGGTGCCGCAGCTCCGGCCTGCCGAGGAGGCGGCCGAGGGCGGCGGCGAGCGCGGCCGGGTCCTCGGGCGGGACCAGGCACAGGGGTTCGTGGGCGGGCGGCAGGCTCTCCCGGGCCCCGTCCACGTCGCTGACGACGACGGGCCGGCCGCTCGCCATGGCCTCCAGGGGCGCGAGCGCCATGCCCTCCCAGCGGGACGGCAGGACGACCACGTCGGCGGCCCGGTACCAGGGGGCGGTGTCCCCGACGGTCCCGGCGAACCGCACCGAGGGGCCGGCGGCGGCCCGCAGCCCCTCCGCGTCCGGGCCGTCGCCGACCAGGACGAGCCGGGCCGCGGGCACCTCGGCGAGGACGGCGGGCCAGGCGGCGAGCAGCACGTCCTGTCCCTTCTGGCGGCAGAGCCGGCCCACGCAGACGACCGTGGGGGCCGGGTTGCGGGGCGGGCCGTCGTTCGCGAACCGGGCCGTGTCCACGCCGTTGTGGACGACCGACCAGTCCGCCTCGACCCCGGCCGCCTCGCCGGTGCGGCGCTCGGCCTCGCTCACGCAGAGGATCCGGTCCGTCCAGCGGGCGCCGAACCGCTCCCAGCGCCGGGCCAGCGCGGCGGTCGTCCCCCGGACGGCCTCGAACGACCAGGCGTGCGGCTGGTACACCGTCGGGATCCGGCCCCGCAGGACGAGCCGGGCGCACAGCCCCGCCTTGGCGCTGTGCGCGTGGACCAGGTCGGGCCCGACCGCGCGGACGAGCCGGGCCAGGGAGGCGGTCTCGCGGACGAGCCCGGGCCCCGGGTCGCGGCCGGCCCGCCAGTCGTGGACCTCCGCCCCCTCGGCGCGGGCGGCGGCGGACAGGACGGTGCCGGGCGGGCAGGCGACCGCGACCCGCAGGCCGGCGGCGCGCTGGGCGCGGACGAGGTCGGTGACGACGCGGGCGACCCCGCCGTCGCCGGGCTGGACCGCGTGCAGGACGGTGACGGACCCCGGGTCCGTGTCGCGTGGTGACAACACGTCAGCGCCGCACGTCCGCCCGGGCGGCCGACGTGCCGCGGGGCACGGCAAGAACCGCTGAATTCCGCATACAGGTTCTCCGCTTTGATGAGAGAAGGAAGGGAAGACCCGCGAAGGCCGGGAGGGGGGAAGGTGTCGTCCGCACGAAATGGGTGAACGCGCGGCCGGCCCGGAAGCAACGTTCGGGAAAGTTATAACCCCGAAGCGGGGCGATAGTAAGCATTAGATGCCCGGCAACGCTAACTCCCGTATCCATGTGGCCCGTTCGTCGTTGTGCGTGTTGCGCCATTCTGCGTCCGGACGCTCCCGTGCCCCTCTTTCGGCCCACAGGCCGGTCGCGAGTCACCCGTTCGGGAGAGCAACCGATGGAAATCGGAGGCGTTGTTGAAGGAGTCGGGCCCGCCGGTCCGCGCAGTCCGATCCGTATGAATTCGATCGAGGAGTACTTCTCCATGTCCCGTATCGCCAAGGCCGTTGTCCTGACCATGGGTGCCGCCGCCGCCGTCGCCGGTACCGCGGGTGCCGCCGTCGCCGACGCCGGTGCCGAGGCCGCGGCCGTGCACTCCCCCGGCGTCCTCTCCGGCAACATCGCGCAGATCCCGGTCCACATCCCGGTCAACGTCTGCGGCAACACCGTGAACGTCGTCGGCCTGCTGAACCCCGCCTTCGGCAACACCTGCGCCAACGTCTGATCCGGCACGCCCGATCGGTCCTTTCGAGGTCGGTGCGCCCGCTCCCGCCAGGGACGGGCGCACCGGCTTTTTCCATGTCGTCACGGGGTCGGAACCCGCTCCGGCGCACGGGTGCGCGCCGCCCGGTGCAACGGCGCACGCCCCTCTCCGGGACAGGGCGGGAGGGTGGATTCACCCGAACGGGTGCGTGGCGCTCAGTAGTTCTCCGACTGCGGAGGGCTATGGGTGCAGGCCCCTCCGGGTGACGGGCGGCCGGCCCGCGGGGCGGGGGAACGCGTGTGCGGTCGGCAAATAACACCGGTCTCATCGATCGGGTGCAGTGTCGAGAAATCCTTCCTCCCGGAGTTTCCGGGAAGCGCACTTCTCGTTACAGAAGCAGAACGGCGTACGGGATTCGTCCAAGAAGCCCGTACGGGAAGTGACTTGAAAGCCAGAGGAAGGATTCACCCCATGAAGCCCACCAAGGTCGCCGCGGTCGTCGCCGGTTCGCTGATGGCCCTGGGTGCCGCCGCGCCCGCCATGGCCACGGAGGCGCTCACCCCCACCAGCCTGAACGGCGGCCTGGAGGCGATCGCCGCCAACGGTCTGAAGACCGACGTGCTGAGCAGCACCACGGAGGGCTCCCCGGTGAAGACCGTCACGGACACGGCGTCCCAGCTCAACGAGGCCACCAAGGGCGGCTCGCTGCTCGGCGGCCTCCCGCTCGCCGGCGGCCTTCCGCTGGGCGGCTGATTCCCCGTCGGTACGGGTGTCCCCAGGGGCATTCCCCGAGGCCTTCGCGCCCCGTTCCCCACGGTCGGCTGATCGAATGATTTTCAGATGATCTGCCGTGTGGCCCATGCTCCATGCCCCGCTCCGGCTCCTACTCTCTCGCCAAGTCCCACGCGCACGTCGGTGGGTACCAGGCCGGTCGGAGCGAGGGGGGAGTTTCGTCGGCCTCTCCTTTTCTCAGAGGAAGAGCGGTATGCGGTCCATCATCAGCAGGAAAGTACTCACCGCGGCGGCAGCGACCGGAATCCTGTCGCTGAGCGGCGGATTCGCCCTTGCCGCGAGCTCCCACCCGGGCGCGGGCGAAGGACCGGGCCCGGGTGCGGCCGGCCACGTCCAGGCTCCCCTGACGGCGGACGTCTGCGGCCGGATCGCGGAGAAGGGCGCCGCCGCGGCGGCGGCCGTCGGGCACCTCTGCGGCCACGCGGGAGGCCAGGACGACGGCTACGGCCACGACGACGGCGGCTACGGCGGGGACGACGGCGGCTACGGCGAGGAGCCCTCGCACCCGCCGACGAAGCCGCCGACCACCCCTCCGACCACTCCGCCGACGACGCCGCCGACGACGCCTCCCACGACGCCGCCGACGACGCCTCCCACGACGCCGCCGACGACGCCTCCCACGACGCCTCCCACGACGCCGCCGACCACTCCGCCGACGACACCCCCCACGACGCCGCCGACGACGCCTCCCACCACGCCCCCCACCACCCCTCCGACGAAGCCGCCGACCACGCCGCCGACCAAGCCGCCGACGACTCCGCCGACCAAGCCTCCGACCACTCCGCCGACAAAGCCGCCGACGACGCCTCCCACCACCCCGCCGACGACTCCGCCGACGACCGCCCCGCCCACGACGACTCCGCCGACGACGCCTCCCACGACGCCGCCGACGAAGCCCCCCACCACTCCGCCGCAGCTCCCCGAGACCGGTAGCGAGCCCGCGCTCATGGGGGCGGCCGCGGTCAGCGCCGCGCTCGTCATCGGCGGTGCCGTGGTCTACGCCCGTGCCGGACGACGGTTCGCGCGCCGTCACTGACCCTCCGCACGGACACCGCGTCAACCGGGGCCCCCACCCTCACCGGTGGGGGCCCCGCGCGTTGCCGCACCCAGGGGAGACCCGCCACGTTCCCCCGCAGGCCTCGTTGTCAGAACATGAATCTGCGCTCCCACGCCGGCACGGGTCTCCTCGTGACCGCACTCGCCTCCGCCGCCCTGGCCGCGCAGGCCTCCGCCGTCGAGGCGCCGGTGATCGTCCCGCTCGAAGGCCTCGAACCCGTCCTCCCCATGGACGCCCCCACGGTGGCCACCGGCGTCCCCGTCCCGGTGCCCGGCGCCCCCACCGGCTTCCAGGAGGGCACCGGCACGCTGCCCGGCGTCACCCTGCCCGCCGTGCCGCTGGCCGGCACCCTGCCGAAGACCGTGGTGGACGCCCCGCTGCCCGAGCTCCTGCGCGGCGGCGAGCCCGGCCACGCCCTCCTCACCACCCCGCACTCCGAGATGGCGGCGGCCACCCCGGGCGCCACCGTCGGCAACCCGGTGGAGGCGCCCCGCGGCAATGGCCTCGACGGGCTGCCGGGCCTCGTCCCGCCCCGCGTCGGCCTGCTCGCCCCGACGCTGAGCGGCGCCCTGGACTCCCGGCTCGGCCTGGCGCCCGAAGGGCACCGAACGGAACGGGCGACCGGTCGCCGGAGCGGGTGAAGGGACGATTCTTCCCGTCACCCGCCGCCCTCGGCCCGCCGCCCTTCACCCCGCCACCCGTCACCCGTCACCCCGGCGGGCCGTCGGTCGTTGCAGGAGAAGGCTCGTCGCATGGCCGAGGCCCGGGGACCGGACCCTTCCCGTCGTATCCGACGACGGACGGAATTCCGGTCCGCGGGCCATTTTTTCTTTTTTCCTTCTTCTCGTTCGGCCCAATGGCCGTGACCCGCACCTCCGCCCGGCGTTGAACCGGCATGACGACCGTGATTCCTGCGGTCGCTTTCCCCGTCCAAGGAGTTCTTGATGTCTCGCATCGCGAAGGCTGCCGCTGTCATCGCCGGCACGGGTGCCGTTGCCCTCAGCGGAGCCGGCCTGGCCGTCGCCGACTCGGGCGCCGAGGCCGTCGCCGCCCACTCGCCCGGTGTCGCCTCCGGCAACGTCCTCCAGGTCCCGGTCCACGTCCCGGTCAACCTCTGCGGCAACACCGTCAACGTCATCGGCCTGCTGAACCCGGCCTTCGGCAACACCTGCATCAACGCCGACGGCGACGAGGACCGCGAGGACGACGGCGGCTACGGCGGCTGATCCCCCCCGCTCCCCACCCGTGTCCCCCCGGCCCGACCAGGCCGGGGGGACACGTGCGTGCGGGCCCGCGCGCGGCGGCTCAGGCGTACCGGTAGATCCGGCCGTGGTCGAACATCGAGGCCGGGGTCACCCCCCACGGCGCCATCGGCTGGTGCCGGGCGACCACCTTGCGGTACTGCCCGTCGCCCAGCGGCGGCGGCTCCGCCGGGAGGTAGGCGGCCCCGGGGTTCCGCTGCTGCCAGCGCGACCAGACCAGGTCCACGAAGGCGTGGTGCAGCCAGAAGACCGGGTCGTTCACGGAGCCGCCGCCGAGCATCAGCCCGCCGACCCAGCGGTGCACCCGGTTGTGGATCCGGAAGCGGTCGTTGCCCTGCCCCGACGCCCAGCCCTCCAGGCGGTTGCGGAAGCCGGAGGGGCTCGTCGAGTTCCAGGGCGTCACGTCGTACACCCGTTCCCTCATCACCTCCTCCAGCTGGGCCTGGGTGGGGAGTGTGATCGGGTCGCGGGGGCGCCCGAAGTCCCTGGTCAGGAAGCGGCCCTCGGTCATCGACTGGGTGACGTTCCAGCGGCCGGAGGAGTGGGCGAACGGGCCGGTCATCACCTGGAGGTCGGACCGGCGCCCGTTGCCGCCCATGAAGTCCTCGCCCCAGATCGACGAGGCCGGGCTGTTGTCCCGGGTCCAGTCCCAGTACGGGACGCTCACCGTGGGGTCGATCCGGCGCAGCGCCGTCTCGAACTCCAGCAGGAACTTCCGGTGCCACGGCAGGAAGCTCGGCGTCATGTGCGCGACCCGCAGCCTGCCCTCCCCGTCGGCCACGTAGTAGTCGATGTGGGTGCGGACGAAGCGGTCGTACGTCCCGGCGCGCTTGAGCTCCAGGACGGCGGCGACGAACTTGCGGCGCTCGGCGCCGGTCAGGTCGCGCTGGTTCTTACGCGTGTACACCACGCGGACTCCCTCCCGTAGGGCCCGTGGGGACGCCGTGGGCGCCCGCGAGCGGGGAGAGCGGGGCGGTGCCCAGCTCGTCCACGGCCGCGCGGACCGCCGCCAGCGGCGTCGGGCAGGACTCGTAGTGGTCGATCGGAGTGACGTAGCCGCCGTCGGCGCAGCGCATCAGGTGCAGCGGCCGGCCGTCGACGAAGGCCGTCGGCTCGCCGCCGGGGCCGGAGAGGCCCAGGAGGCGGCGGCCCCCGTATACCTCGTCGAAGGCGTGCGGGTCGTCGGCGTGCCCGGCGTCCGGCCCTCCGTCCGGGGCGCGGAGCGCGACGCGGCCGAGGGCGCCGCCGGTGAAGGCCAGGGCGAAGAGGGACCGCAGTGCGACGCGGCGCGGGACGGTCATCGGTGATCTCCAGTCGGTCGGCCGGAGGTCCCCCGCCGCGGGGAGGGGGGCCTTCAGGGCACAACGATGAAAACCCGGGTTCGTTGCGGCGGAAATGCCAGTGGCGTGAATGTCGGCCGTTCGGGTGAAAGGGACGCGGAGAAAGGGTGGTTGGAGCACTAGCATCCGATTCATGACCACTTCCAACGTCGTGTCCTCGGCGCGCAGCGCCTCTCCGCTGGGAACCCTCACGGTGATCCCGTGGTCCAGCGAGCCCTCCGCCGAGTCGGCGGGCACGCCGTTCCTCATGGCGTACTCGCTCGGTGACGGCCGGGACGGCCCGGAGGCCGGTCAGCAGGCGATGCGGGCGGCCCTGGAGGCCATGGGCCTCTCGGTCGGCGACCGGCTCTTCGACCTGGAGAAGGACACCGGGATCAACGCCTCGCTGCTCGTCGAGGGCGGCTCGGCCGTGCTCAGCCTGCCCTTCCTGAAGGTGCAGTGCCCGGTGCCCGACGAGTGGCAGGCGGCCGCCCGCGAGAGCGGCAAGGCCTATCTGATCTGCTCGGTGCGGCCCTGGCCCGAGGCGGTCCCCGGCCGGCCCGTCGACGAGGCGCGGCTGCGGGCCTTCGTGTCGGACGAGGAGATGCTCGCGGAGAGCGCCCACGTACTGCTGCCGGCCCGCCGCATCCAGGGCTGAACGGGCCGGGCGGAAGAGCGGGAAGAACCGGGAAGAGGGGTCGCGCCATGGCGACGGTGGACGTACGGGGCGGAGTGCCGGGCCAGCGGCGGCGGGAGGGCGCCCGGGAGCCCGGCGGACCGGTCGGGGCGGGCCGGGGCCTCGCCTGGCTCCTGGTGGCCACCGGCGCGGCGGGCGTCCTGGCCGGCTGGGTGATCACGCTCGACAAGTTCCTGCTCCTGGAGGACCCCGGCTTCACCCCGGGGTGCAGCCTGAACCCGGTGGTCTCCTGCGGCAGCGTCATGAAGAGCGAGCAGGCGGCGGTGTTCGGGTTCCCCAACCCGATGCTCGGGCTCGTCACGTACGCCGTCGTCGTCGCGATCGGCGCCGGGCTGCTCGCCGGGGCCCGTTACCGGGGCTGGTTCTGGCTCGGCCTGAACGCCGGGACGCTCTTCGGGGTCGGCTTCTGCACCTGGCTGATGCACCAGTCGCTGTACGAGATCAACGCGCTCTGCCTGTGGTGCTGCCTTGCCTGGACCGCGACGATCCTGATGTTCTGGTCCGTCACCGCGCACAACGTCCGGACCGGGACGCTGCCCGCGCCGGCGGGGGTGCGGACCTTCTTCGGCGAGTTCTCCTTCGCGCCGCCCCTCCTGCACCTCGGGATCGTCGGGATGCTGATCCTGACCCGGTGGTGGGACTTCTGGACGAGCTGACGTGAGCCGTCCCTCCCCGACGTCCTTCCGGCCGCGAGCCGCACCGATCGTGCTGCTCGCGGCCGTTCTCGTCCTCCTCCTGCCGCACGACCGGCTCGCGCCCGACGGCCGGCCCGCCGGGGAGCGGCCCCCGCAGGGGGTGCCCTCGGGGTTCTTCACCGGCTCCGACGAGGCCGGGGTGCGCCGGATCGCCCAGGTGCGGCAGTGGCTCGGCGGCACGGCGCTGACCGTCGGGCACACGTACCTGCCGGGGGACCGCTGGTCCAACATCGAGGGGCACCCGGCGCTCTTCGGGCCGTGGGCCCGCTGGAAGGAGCAGCGGCCCGGACGGCTCTTCGTGCTCAACGTGCCGCTGCTCGACCGCAGCGAGGAGGGCCTGCCCGACGCCGAGGTGCGGGAGGGCCTGCGGCGGGGCGCGGCGGGCGCGTTCGACGGGCACTTCCGGGCCCTGGGGGAGCGGCTGGTGGAGCACCGGCTCGACGACGCGGTCCTGGTCCTGGGCTGGGAGATGAACGGCACCACGTACAGCCACCGCTGCGGGCCCGACCCGGAGGCGTGGAAGGCGTACTGGCGGCGGACGGTGGAGGTGCTGCGGGCCGTGCCGGGGCAGCGGTTCCGCTTCGACTTCACGCCGAGCCGGGGGCGCGACGCCGTGCCGTGGCCGCTCTGCTATCCCGGGGACGACGTCGTCGACGTCATCGGCATGGACGCCTACGACCAGCCCGAGGGCCTCTCCTTCGAGGGCCAGGTGAACGAGGAGTACGGCCTCGCCCACCACGTCCGGTTCGCGGCGGAGCACGGCAAGCCCGTCTCGTACCCGGAGTGGGGCCTCTTCCGCAACGGCGACAACCCGGCGTACGTCCGGGGGATGCTCGACTGGTTCGCCGTGCACCGGCCGGTCTACCAGACGGTGACGGACTACTGCCCGCACGGGGTGTGGGAGTGCGCGGACAACCCGGAGTCGGCGCGGGTGGTCAGGGAGGTGCTGGGAGCGCCGGGCCGCCCCTGAGGGTGTCGAGGGCGCGGTCGAGGAGGGCCACGAGGTCGTCGGCGCGGCCGTGTTCGGCCCAGTGGGCGGCGGTCTCGCGGAGGGCGCCGAGGACGGCCGCGGTGAAGACGCGGACCTCCAGGGCGTCGGGGGCGCGGCCGGTGCGGTCGGCGAGGGCGCGGGCGAGGCGGCGGCCGGTCTCGGCGGTGGTGTCGGTGAGGCGGGCGCGCACGGCGGGGATCTCGACCATGAGGCGGGCGCGCAGCCCGGTCTCCTCCGGTTCCTCGGCGAGGGCGGTGCGGACCGCGTCGAGGAGGACCGCGCGCAGGGACTCCAGGGGGTCCTCGCCGGCGGGGCGGGCGCGCAGCCGGGCTTCGAGGAGGGCGTCGTCCTCGCCGGTGAGGAGGATGTCCTCGCGGACCGGGAAGTAGCGGGCGACGGTCGAGGGGGAGACCTCGGCCGCCGCCGCGATCCGGTCGGTGGTGGCGGACTCCCAGCCGCCCTCGGCGGCGAGCCGGTAGGTGGCCCTCCGGATCGCCGCGCGGGTCTTCGCCTTCTTGCGTTCGCGGAGGCTGGGGCGGGCGGGGACGTCGGCGGCCATGCCGCCATTCTCACAGGTCAGGCGTGTTGGTACGCGACCAGCGAGATGCCGACGTAGTGGACGATGAAGGCCGCCAGGGTCAGCGTGTGGAAGACCTCGTGGAAGCCGAACCAACGCGGCGACGGGTTCGGGCGCTTGATGCCGTAGATGATCCCGCCCGCGCTGTAGAGCAGGCCTCCGACGACGACCAGGACGAGGACGGCGATGCCGCCCGCGCGCAGGAAGTCGGGCAGGAAGAAGACCGCGGCCCAGCCCATCGCGATGTAGCAGGGCGTGTAGAGCCAGCGGGGCGCGCCGACCCAGAAGACGCGGAAGGCGATGCCCGCGAGGGCCGCCGCCCAGACCGCCCACATGAGCGGCTTCGCCGTGGAGTCGGGGAGCAGCAGCAGGGTGAGCGGGGTGTAGGTGCCCGCGATGATCAGGAAGATGTTGGCGTGGTCGAGGCGCCGGAGCACGGCCTCGCCGCGCGGGCCCCAGGTGCCGCGGTGGTAGAGCGCGCTGATGCCGAAGAGCAGGCACGCGGTGAGGACGTAGATCCCGCAGGCGACGCGGGCGCGGGGGGAGTCCGAGAGGGCGACCAGGACCAGGCCCGCGACGATCACGGCGGGGAACATGCCCGCGTGCAGCCAGCCTCTCAGCATGGGCTTCAGCGGGAGCACCGGGGCGGGGTCGTCCGGGGTCACTTCCGGGGTAGCTGCAGTCATGTACGGAATCGTACCTACGGGCCCGTAGGTCCCGAATGCGAGTGGCGATGCTCACATGTGCGGCCCTCTGGACATATGGGCGGTTCCATCGGATGATCAAATGAGTGCGGTCGGCACCGGATGAGCAAGCTACGAAGCATCCGGGTCGCGGCCCCCACGGGGCAAACATCTGAAAACCCCTCAAAAGGAGCAATCGTGGCGCGCGACAACGCGGCTCCCACCACCGTCCCCACCCAGCACCAGGAGCTCGTCTCCTGGGTGAACGAGATCGCCGAGATCACCCAGCCGGACACC
The DNA here is from genome assembly GCF_044756005.1 of Streptomyces sp. NPDC092045. Classification (NCBI taxonomy): domain Bacteria; kingdom Bacillati; phylum Actinomycetota; class Actinomycetes; order Kitasatosporales; family Streptomycetaceae; genus Streptomyces; species Streptomyces sp. NPDC092045. Next base: position 332,340 of record NZ_JBIVSC010000001.1, read on the forward strand.
ATCGTCTGGTGCGACGGTTCCGAGGCCGAGTACGAGCGCCTGTGCGAGGAGCTCGTCGCCAAGGGGACCTTCAAGAAGCTCGACCCGGTCAAGCGCCCGAACTCCTACTACGCCGCCTCCGATCCCTCCGACGTGGCACGCGTCGAGGACCGCACCTTCATCTGCTCCGAGAAGGAGGAGGACGCGGGCCCGACCAACCACTGGAAGGCCCCGGCGGAGATGAAGGACGTCTTCGCGGGTGAGGACGGCATCTTCCGCGGCTCGATGCGCGGCCGCACCATGTACGTCGTGCCCTTCTGCATGGGCCCCGTCGGCTCCCCGCTCTCCGCCATCGGCGTCGAGATCACCGACTCCGCGTACGTCGCCGTCTCCATGCGCACCATGACCCGCATGGGACAGGCCGTCCTCGACGAGCTCGGCACCGACGGCTTCTTCGTCAAGGCCGTCCACACCCTCGGCGCCCCCCTCGCGGAGGGCGAGCAGGACGTGCCGTGGCCCTGCAACTCCACCAAGTACATCTCGCACTTCCCCGAGACCCGCGAGATCTGGTCGTACGGCTCCGGCTACGGCGGCAACGCCCTGCTGGGCAAGAAGTGCTACGCGCTCCGCATCGCCTCCGTCATGGCCCGCGACGAGGGCTGGCTCGCCGAGCACATGCTGATCCTCAAGCTCACCCCGCCGCAGGGCGGGTCGAAGTACGTCGCCGCCGCCTTCCCCTCGGCCTGCGGCAAGACCAACCTCGCCATGCTGGAGCCCACGATCCCCGGCTGGACCGTCGAGACCATCGGCGACGACATCGCCTGGATGCGCTTCGGCGAGGACGGGCGGCTCTACGCCATCAACCCCGAGGCCGGATTCTTCGGCGTCGCGCCCGGCACCGGCGAGCACACCAACGCCAACGCCATGAAGACCCTCTGGGGCAACTCCGTCTTCACCAACGTCGCCCTCACCGACGACGGCGACGTGTGGTGGGAGGGCATGACCGAGGAGGCCCCGGCCCACCTCACGGACTGGAAGGGCAACGACTGGACGCCCGCGTCCGGGACGCCCGCCGCCCACCCCAACGCCCGCTTCACCGTCCCCGCCGGACAGTGCCCGACCATCGCGCCGGAGTGGGAGGACCCGAAGGGCGTGCCGATCTCGGCCATCCTCTTCGGCGGCCGCCGCGCCTCCGCCGTCCCGCTGGTCACCGAGTCCTTCGACTGGAACCACGGCGTCTTCCTCGGTGCCAACGTCGCCTCCGAGAAGACCGCCGCCGCCGAGGGCAAGGTCGGCGAGCTGCGCCGCGACCCCTTCGCCATGCTGCCCTTCTGCGGCTACAACATGGGCGACTACATGGCCCACTGGGTCAAGGTCGGCGCCGGCGCCGACGCGGCGAAGCTGCCGAAGATCTACTACGTGAACTGGTTCCGCAAGAACGACGCCGGCAAGTTCGTCTGGCCCGGCTTCGGCGAGAACAGCCGCGTCCTCAAGTGGATCGTCGAGCGCCTCGACGGCAAGGCCGAGGGCGTCGAGACCCCGATCGGCATCCTGCCGACCCCGGAGTCCCTCGACACCGACGGCCTGGACCTGCCGGCCGAGGACCTGGAGTTCCTCCTCAAGGTCGACCGCGACGTGTGGCGCGAGGAGGCCGCCCTCGTCCCCGACCACCTCAACACCTTCGGCGACCACACGCCGAAGGAGCTGTGGGACGAGCACCGCGCGCTGGTCGAGCGCCTGGGCTGATCCCGCACCCCGAACTCGTGGTGGGTTGCCCCGAAATTCCGCCCTGACCAGTGGGGTCACGACGGCCCACCACGATCCGCCCGGCCCCCGGAGCCCCCTCAGGCTCCGGGGGCCGGCGCATGCGCCCGGTCAGCCGCGCCCCCGGTCCTCCGGACAGCGGGTGTGCGTCCGCTGCCGGACCTCCTCCGCCTCCTGGAGCGCGGCGGCGATCCCGGCCGCCTCCTCGCGCGGCGCGGCCAGCTGGCGCCCGACGACTCCCCGCACGGTCTTCGCCGCCGTGCCCGTGTCCCCGTCGCCGCCCGTCACAAGGACGGCGGCCACGCCGCCGAGGAGCAGGACGGCGAGGACGATTCCCGGGATGCGTCTCACGCGGGAAGCGTGCTCGCGGAAACCCGCGTTCCGGGGCGGGCCGGGTGGACGGGGGGTGAAGGGGCCATCCCGGTACCGAACCGGAGGGGCCGGTGCCGCGGGCCCTCGCCCGGAAGGGGAGTGGTTGGCGCCCGGTCCGCGCGGTTCGTGCCGCGCGGACCGGGGCCGTCAGGGGGCGGCGACCGCCAGGGTGGGTTCCCCGGCCAGTGCCGCGGCGTGCGCGTCCATCCGCCCGGCGGCGAGGATCGCGACGGTCGTGTCGGCCCGGGAGGCGGCGACGACCAGGGCGCGGCCCGCGAGGGCGTGCGCCTTGCCGTGCAGCTCCCGCGCGGACGCGCCGCTCAGGGCGGCGTGCCGTGCGGGCGGTGCGCCGCGCAGCCGCGCCACCTGCCGGGCGACGAGCTCGCCGGCCTCCGTGTCGCCCAGCTCGTCGGTGACGGCGAGCAGGGCCGCGAGGTGTCCGGCGAGCTGGATGTCCAGCTCCTCCTCGCGGGAGCGGTGCGGATACGCGTCGTGGTCGTCGTCGGCCATCCGGTGGACCGACTTGGTGCGGATCGGTTCGTACATGGGACGGCCTCCTCAGTGCTCTGGAGCCATCCTAGCTTAGATTCAGTCTAAAGTTGATTCGTGTCCGGCGCGGGACGGCTACGGCTGGCCGTAGCCGTCCAGGAACCGCCCGATCCGCGTCACCGCGTCCGCCAGGTCCGCCGCCGCCGGGAGCGTCACGATCCGGAAGTGGTCCGGCTCGTGCCAGTTGAAGCCCGTCCCGTGCACCACCATGATCTTCTCGGCCCGCAGCAGGTCCAGGACCATCTGCCGGTCGTCCTTGATCTTGTAGACGTTCGGATCGAGCCGCGGGAAGAGGTACAGCGCCCCCTTCGGCTTCACGCACGTCACGCCCGGGATCTGCGTGAGCAGCTCGTACGCCGTGTCCCGCTGCTCCAGGAGCCGCCCGCCCGGCAGGACGAGGTCCTCTATCGACTGCCGGCCCTGGAGGGCGGCGGCCACCGCGTGCTGCGCCGGCATGTTCGCGCACAGGCGCATGTTGGCGAGGATCGTCAGGCCCTCGATGTACGAGGACGCGTGGTGCTTCGGGCCGCAGACCGCGAGCCAGCCGGAGCGGAAGCCGGCCACCCGGTAGTTCTTGCTCATCCCGTTGAAGGTGAGGCAGAGCAGGTCGGGCGCGATGGCCGCGGTCGGGGTGTGCGTGGTGCCGTCGTAGAGGATCTTGTCGTAGATCTCGTCCGAGCAGACGACCAGGCCGTGCCGGCGGGCGATCTCCGTCAGGGAGCGCAGCATCTCGTCGTCGTAGACGGCGCCCGTCGGATTGTTCGGGTTGATGATCACGATCGCCTTGGTGCGGTCGGTGATCTTCCGCTCGATGTCCGCGAGGTCCGGCATCCAGTCGGCCTGCTCGTCGCAGCGGTAGTGCACGGCCGTGCCGCCCGCCAGCGACACCGAGGCCGTCCACAGCGGATAGTCCGGGGCCGGGACGAGGACCTCGTCGCCGTCGTCGAGGAGCGCCTGCATCGCCATCTGGATCAGCTCGGAGACGCCGTTGCCGAGGTAGACGTCCTCGACGGAGAGCGGGATGCCCTTGGTCTCGTAGTGGCTCATGATCGCCCGGCGGGCCGAGAGCAGCCCCTTCGCGTCCCCGTAGCCGTGCGCGTCGGCCAGGTTGCGCAGCACGTCTTCCAGGATGGCGGGCGGGCACTCGAAGCCGAACGCGGCCGGGTTGCCCGTGTTGAGCTTGAGGATGCGATGACCCGCGGCTTCGAGCCGCATCGCCTCTTCGAGCACCGGACCCCGGATTTCGTAACAGACGTTGGCGAGCTTCGTGGACTGGATCACCTGCATGACGAGAGCTTACGGCCGGGGCGGCCGGGACGCTCCGTGTTTTGGGCCACGTCGGGGAGGGCGGGCGGGCCGGGGGCCGGGCGCGCCGCCGTACGACGGGGCCGGATAGGTTGGCACGCCATGTGGGTTTTCAGTGCCTCCGGATGCCGGTGGCTGGGTGCGGGCGGGTCGCTCGCCGTCGCCGTGGGCGGCTGGTTCGCCGGGACGCTGCCGGTGCGCGGCGGCTGGGGCCTGTGGGAGCGGCACGGCACGGCGCCCGCCGTCGCCGGGGCTCTCCTCGCGTACCTCGGCCTGACCCTGCTCGTCGCGGCGTGGTGGCGGTACGGGGTGCTGCTGGGCCGGGACGCGGGCGGCGGGCCGTCCGGGGACCGGGCGGCCGGAGGCCGGGACGCGCGGGGCGGGGTCCTCGCCACGCTCGTCTGCTGGACCGTGCCGCTGCTCCTCGTCCCGCCGCTGTACAGCGCGGACGTCTACAGCTACGTCGCCCAGGGCGCGATGGTCCTCGAAGGGCACGACGTGTACGGCGCCGGGCCCTCCGTCCTCGGCCCCGGCGACCTCGGCGCCGAGGCGGCGGCGAGCGTCGGCGGGCACTGGACCGACACCCCCGCCCCGTACGGCCCCGCCTTCCTGCTCCTCGCGGCGGCGGTCGTGAAGCTCACCGGCGGCGCGGTCGTGCCCGCCGTCCTCGGCATGCGCCTGATCGCCCTCGGCGCGCTCGCGCTCGCCGTGTGGGCCGTCCGGGGGCTCGGCGGCGGGCCCGGCGGCCGGGCGGGCGCGCTCTGGCTGGCCGTCCTCAACCCGCTCTTCCTGATCCACGTCGTCGGCGGCACCCACAACGACGGCCTGATGACCGCACTCGTCCTCGGCGGCGTCCTGCTCGCGACGCGCGGCCGGTGGGTGCTCGGCAGCGTCCTCGTCGGCCTCGCCGTGATGGTGAAGTCCCCGGCGGCGGTCGCCCTGCTCTTCATCGGGGTGGTGGTCGCCCGCCGGGCCGGGGGCGGCGCGCGGGCCCTGGCGAAGGGCCTCGTCCTGCCCGGGGCCGTCGCGGGGGCCGTGGCGGCCGGGGCGACGCTGCTCGCCGGGACCGGGTTCGGGTGGCTGCGGACGCAGAGCGTCGCCGGGAGCATCCACACCGCCCTGTCCGTCACCAGCGACCTCGGGCTCGGGCTCGGGCTGCTCCTCGCGGACGACCCCGACCCGGTCAAGGACGCCGTGCAGAAGCTGGGCCTCGCCGCCGCGCTCGTCCTGATCGCGGTCCTCGCGTGGCGCTCGTGGCGGGGGCTCCTCGACCCGGTCCTCGGCCTCGGCCTCTCCCTGGTGGCCCTCGTCGCGCTCTCTCCGATGGTCCAGCCCTGGTACCTGCTGTGGGGGACGGCCGTCGTCGCGTCGGTGGCGTGGTACGGCCGGGCGGGGCAGGTCCTCGCGGTTCTTTCGGCGGCCCTCGTGTACGAGACGGCGCCGTCGGGGCGGACGCCGTGGTACGGGTTCGCGGCGGCGGCGCTCGTGGCCGCGCTCGGGCTGCTACGGGCGCGGCGGGAGCCGTGGCGGGCCGGCGCCGCGGAGGACGCCGAACCCGTGCGCGCCGGGCGGTAGGGACGGGGCCGCGCCGGTTCTACCGGGCGACCGGCGTCCGCCTGATCGCGCGCCCCGCCAGCACGTCCGTCCGCCTGCCGTCCTCGATCACGAACCTCCCCCCGACCAGGACGTGCGGGATGCCCGTCGGGAGGGTCCTGGGGTTCTCGTACGTCGCGCCGGAGGCGACCGTCGCCGGGTCGAAGAGGACCAGGTCGGCCACGTACCCCTCGCGGACCAGGCCCCGGTCGGGGAGGCGGAGGCGGGCGGCCGGGCGGGAGGTCAGATGGGCGACGCACTCCTCCAGCGAGAGGACGCCGAGCTCGCGCACGTACCGCCCCAGGTACTCGGGGAACGTGCCGTACGCGCGCGGGTGCGGCTTGAGGCCCTGGAGGATGCCGTCCGAGCCGCCGGTGTGCACCCGGTGGCGCATGATCGTCCGGACGTTCTCCTCGTGGCCGACGTGCTGGAGGACCGTGGTGCCGAGCCGGTCCTCCATGAGGAGCCGGCGGGCCGTGGCCCAGCCGTCGACGCGGCGGCCGACGAACCCCGCGAGCGCCGGCCCGGTCACCCCCGAGACCTCGATCGTGTCCCAGTCGACGGGGACGCCGTGGCAGCCGTCCGAGCCGGTCTCCTCCAGGTGGTGCCGGATCCGCTCGGCCGTCGCGTCGTCCCGGAGCCGCGCGAGCACCGCCTCCGGGCCGCCCTCGCTCGCCCAGCTCGGCAGCAGGGCCACCAGGGTCGTGCAGCCGGGGGTGTACGGGTAGGTGTCGAGGCTGATGTCCGCGCCGGCGTCCAGGGCCGCGTCCAGGAGGGCGAGCAGCTCGGGGGCCCGGCCCTCGTTCACGCCGAAGTTCATGGTGGCGTGGGCCAGGTGCAGGGCGCACCCGGCCCCGCGGGTCAGGGCGACCATCTCCGCGTACGCGTCGAGCGCCCCGGCCCCGTACGAGCGGTGGTGCGGGCAGTAGTAGCCGCCGTACTCCGCGACGACCCGGCACAGCGCGGTCAGCTCGGCGTCCGGCGCGTACATCCCGGGGGTGTAGGTCAGGCCGGAGGACATGCCGACCGCGCCCTGCTCCAGGCCCTCGGCGACGAGCCGCCGCATCCGGTTCAGCTCGGCCTCCGTCGCCGGACGGTCCTCCCAGCCGACGGCCAGGGCCCGGACCGTCCCCTGCGGGACGAGGTAGGCGGCGTTGACGGCGACGCCCCGGCCGCCGTGCGCGCCGTCGAGCCGGTCGAGGTACTCGCCGACCGTGCGCCAGTCCAGGTCGAGGTCGGAGCCGTCGCCGTTCCAGCCGGTGATCGCCCGCCGCACCTCCGCGAGCGTGCGGTCGTCCACCGGCGCGTACGACAGTCCGTCCTGGCCCAGCACCTCCAGGGTCACGCCCTGCGCGGCCTTCGCGGAGTGGTCCGGGTCGCGGAGCAGCGCCAGGTCGCTGTGGGCGTGCATGTCGACGAAGCCGGGGGAGAGGACCAGGCCCTCGGCGTCCAGGATCCGGCGGCCGGTGGGCCGCTGGCAGCCGGCCGCCGCGGCCTCCTGGACGATCGTGGTGATCCGGCCGCCCTCGACGCCGACGTCGGCCCGGTAGGAGGGGCCGCCGCCGCCGTCGACGACCTCGGCGTCGCGGATGACGAGTTCCAGCACTGTCCCGACTCCTCGTCTGCTAGAAGAAGGTGCGGATGTGGTCGACCACCGTGCCGTCGGCCTCGACGAGCGGGACGAGCTGCCACTTGTCGAACGACGTGCACGGGTGGGACAGGCCCATCCCCACCCAGTCCCCGACCTCCAGGTCCGCCCCCGGCTCCGTGCGCAGCCAGGCGTGCTGGTCCGAGAGGCCCGTCACGGTGATGCCCTCGGCGGTCCGGATCTCACCCGTGCGGGCGTCGCGGACCACCTGCGCCTCCGGGAGGTCCAGGTCGTGGGCGGCGTCCCGCTTGCCCGCGTTGGTGAAGGCCTGCCCGTCGGTGGGCCGGGAGACGACCTGCGACCAGAGCCGGAAGGCCGGGCGGAGCGCGCCCTCCTCGGGGACCCGGTTGAAGGGGGTGACGTCCCGGTAGCGGCCGTCGTCGTGCGAGACGTACGCGCCGGAGCGCAGCAGCTTCAGGACCGGGAGGGAGAGCGCGGGGATCTCCGCGAAGACCTCCGCGACCGCGTCGAACCAGGCGCTGCCGCCCGCGCTCACCACGATCTCGCCGATCCCGGCGTCGAAGCGGCCCTCCGCGTCGAAGGCGGCGGCGAGGCCGGTGAGCCGCAGCAGCCAGGCGCGGACCCGCTCGGGGTCGGCCCCCGGGACCTCGCCCTCGTACCCGGCGACGCCGACGAGCCGCAGGGTGGCGGTGGCGGCGACCGCGTCCGCGACGGCGGCGCACCCGGCCTCGGTGCGGACGCCGGTGCGGGCCCCCTCGCCCGCGCCCAGCTCCACGACGACGTCCACCGGCCGGACCGCCCCGGCGGCGCGCAGGGCCCCGTCCATCAGCTCGACGCCGCGCACGGAGTCGACGTAGCAGACGAGGCGGAAGTCCGGGTCGGCGTCGAGCTCGGCGGCGAGCCAGCGCAGGGCGGCGGGGTCGACCACCTCGTTGGCGAGGAAGATCCGGGCGATGCCGTGGGCGCGGTAGACGCGGGCCTGGTGGGGCACGGCGGCGGTGATGCCCCAGGCGCCGTGCGCCAGCTGCCGGTCGAAGAGCTGCGGGGCCATGGAGGTCTTGCCGTGCGGGGCGAAGGCGAGGCCGTGGCGCTCGGCGTAGGTCTCCAGGAGCCGCAGGTTGTGCGCGACGGCCTCGGCGGAGAGGGCGAGGACGGGGGTGGTGTAGCCGCCGGTGAAGAGGTCGCGGCGCTGGGCGGAGAGCTCGCCGACGGTGAGGCCCTCGGCGTCCGGGGGGAGGGCCTTGAAGCGGTGGTCGACGCGTTCGGCGGCGAGGTCGGGGACCTCGTGGCCCTTCCGCGCGTCCCGCGCGGGCGTCTCGTTCACCGGGTCGGGCATGGTGCTCCTCCTCGTAGGCGTTGCATGATGCGCAACAGTCATTGCGCATCTTGCTCACGGCTGTCTAACATCCGGGCCAAGGCCGGGTCAATGGACCCGTGGGAGTCGCAGGGAGCACGAGAGTGAGCGGACACGCGCGCCCGGACGCGACCCCGGACGCGGTCCGGGAGGCGATTCCCGGCACGGTCCCCGAGACGCTTTCGGACGCGGCCCCGGATTCCGCCCCGGAGCCCGCCCTGGACTCCGCCCCGGACGCGGCCCCGGAGCCCGCGCCGGATTCCGCCCCGGACGCGGCTCCGGACGCGGGCCGGGAGGCGATTCCCGGTACGGTCCCCGAGGCGCTTTCGGACGCGGCCCCGGACTCCGCCCCGGGCACGGCCCCGGATTCCGCCCCGGACTCCGCCCGTCCCGTGGACGTCGTCTGTCTCGGCGAGTCCATGGTCACCTTCCTCCCCTCCCGGCCGGGCCGCCTCGCGGACGTCCCCTCCTTCACCCGCGCGATCGGCGGCGCCGAGTCCAACGTCGCCTGCGCGCTGGCCGCCGCCGGACACCGCGCCAAGTGGGTCGGCCGCGTCGGCGGCGACGGCTTCGGGGACCACCTGGTCGACGCCATCGGCGGCCACGGCGTCGACGTCACCGCCGTCGGCCGCGACCCGCGCCGGCCGACCGGGATCTACTTCCGCACGGACGAGGACCGGGCCACCGACGCCCACGAGGTCGTCTACTACCGGGCCGGCTCCGCCGCCTCGGCCATGTCGCCGGCCACCGTCCCGTACGAGAGCGTCGCCGGCGCCCGGATCCTGCACCTCACCGGCATCACCGCCGCCCTCTCCGGCGACTGCCTGGCCCTGGTGCGGGAGCTCACCGCCCCGCGCCCCGGCCGGCCGCTGGTCTCCTTCGACGTCAACCACCGGCCGGCCCTGTGGCGCGACGGCGACGCCCCCGGCGTGCTCCTCGACCTGGCCCGCCGCGCCGACGTCGTCTTCGTCGGCGCGGACGAGGCGGAGCGGCTGTGGGGGCTGGAGGACGCGCGGGCGGTCTTCGAGGCCCTGCCCGAACCGGGGACGGTCGTCGTCAAGCTGGGCGGCACGGGAGCCGTGGCCGTCGAGCGCGGGGGCGCGGACCGGAGCGGTGCCGGTGGCCGCGGGGGAGCCGCGGCCCCGGTCCCCGTCCCCGCCCCCCGCGTCGACGTCGTCTCCCCGATCGGCGCCGGGGACGCCTTCGCCGCCGGCTTCCTCTCCGCGACCCTCCGGGGCCTCGACCTGCGCACCCGGCTCCGGCACGGGCACCTGATGGCCGCCGCCGCCCTCACGGTCCCCGGCGACCTGGCCGTGCCGCCCCGCCGCGACCGGGTCGACCGCCTGGCCGCGCTCGACGACGCGGCCTGGGGGACACTTCACCTCGGCCCCGGCTGGACGGAGGCCGAGGAGAAGGACCCCGGGCGGGCGGGCGAGGCCCCGGAAGGCCCCGGCCGCGCGGGGGACGACCAGGAGGTACGCACGCCATGAGCCAGACCGTCGACCGGGCGCTCAGCATCCTGCCGCTGCTCGCGCGGGGCCCCGCCGACCTCGGGCAGGTCGCCGAGAGCCTCGGCGTCCACAAGTCCACGGCCCTGCGGCTGCTGCGCACCCTCCACGAGCACGGCCTCGTCCACCGCCAGCAGGACCAGCGCTACCGCCTGGGCGCCCGGCTCTTCGCGCTCGCGCAGGAGGCCGTCGAGAACCTCGACATCCGCGAGATCGCCCACCCCTACCTCACCGCGCTCAACGAGCGGATCGGGCACACGGTCCACCTCGCGGTGTACGAGGAGGGGGAGGTCCTCTACATCGACAAGGTCGAGAGCCGCTACCCGGTCCGCATGTACTCGCGGATCGGCAGGCCCGTCGCGATCACGGTCGCCGCCGTGGCCAAGCTGCTCCTCGCCGACCTGCCCGAGGCCGAGCGGCGCGCGGTCGCCGCGAAGCTCGACTACCCCCCGTACACGCCCCGTTCGACGCCGAACGCCGCCGCCTTCCTCAAGGAGCTGGCGACCGTGCGCGAGCAGGGGTGGGCCACCGACCTCGGCGGCCACGAGGAGTCCATCAACTGCGTCGGGGCCCCCGTCCGGGGCGCCGACGGGCGGGTCGTCGCCGCCATGTCGGTCTCGGCGCCCAACGTGGTCGTCACGGCCGAGGAACTCCTCACCCTCCTCCCGCAGGTGCGCCGCACCGCGGACGCCATCAGCCGGGAGTACTCCGGCACAGCACCGACCAAGGACACCGCATGAGCGAGCAGCCGACCGAGAAGACCGCCCTGACCCCGGCGACCCACACCACCCCGCCCGCGAAGTTCTCGCACGGCGTGAAGAAGGGCAACATCCTCCAGGTGGCGGGCCAGGTCGGCTTCCTGCCCGCGGTCGAGGGCCGGGCCCCGGAGGTCGCGGGCCCGACCCTGCGCGAGCAGACCCTCCAGACCTTCGCCAACGTCAAGGCGATCCTGGAGGAGGGCGGCGCGACCTGGGACGACGTGATGATGACCCGCGTCTACCTGACGGACGTCGACCACTTCGCCGAGATGAACGAGATCTACGACCAGTACTTCGAGGAGCAGGGCCTCAAGGCCCCCGCCTCCGCCCGCACCACCGTCTACGTCGGCCTCCCGCCCGGCCTCCTCATCGAGATCGACGCGCTGGCGGTGCTGGGCTGAGGAAGCGGGCCGGGGCCCGGATCGTCGGGGAGCGGAAGTGTCGCCCCCGACTCGGCGCCCCGGCCCGTCTCCTTCCGCCGTCCGGTGGGCGTCAGGCCGGAGAGGGCTCGGTGCGCCCCGCGGTCGGGCCGCGGGTGTCCCCGTCCGCGACGCTCCCGTCCACGAGGTCCTCCTCGCTCACCGCGTCCTCGCCCGCGGCGCGCCGCGCCGGGTTCGCCAGCTCCAGGCCGGAGAGGTGCTTCTTCAGCCTTTTCGCCATGGGGCGGGAGGTCGCGAGAGTGAGCCCGCCGGAGACGACGGCTCCGACGACGGGGATGGCCTTGGAGACGGTCTTCGCGAAGGTCTGCTTCGTCATCTCGACACCGAGATAGGCCGCGACCCTCTTCACGATCGGGTACACGACGCCTTGGGTGAGTGCCTTCTGGGGCAGTTTCCTGGCGACCTGCTTCGCCATCATGTTCGAGACCTGTCCCACGGCGCTGTTCGCCGACTGGGTGCCGAACATCACGCCGACGAAGAGGGTGAGGACCCCCTTGGTGGCGTCGTCCAGATCGTCGGTGTCGGTGGTGAGCAGATCGGGCCAGCTGTACAGGTAGGCCAGCTTCTGCGCGATGCGCAGCATGTGGCTCATGTACTGGGCCATGTCGGTGGGGACGGTGACGGGGAGGGCGAAGACGCCGGGCATTCCGGCGGCCGCGGAGAGGGCCCCGGCTTTGCCGGTCTCGTAGGTGATGGAGGCGTCGGCCGCCTTGTCCAGGACGGCGAGGGGGATTCCCGCCGCAGCGGGGGAGTCCTCGATCGCCATGCGGATCTCGTCCTCGGAGCAGTAGCGGGCCAGCGCGCTTCGGAGGTACGCCTCCCTGTCGATGCGTACGCCCGGAAGGTTCGCCACGCTCGCCAGTACGGCGGAGAAGCGCGACTCCGGGTTCTCACTCGCTCTGCTCTTGGGCATGGCAGGAACCTACAGTCTTCCGGCACTCCTGTGCGGTGAACAATCGATATGCCGGAAAAGGGAGTTGACGTGCCCGATGGGTGGGTGGGTCCAGGGGCTTACGCCCCTTCACGGCAGGTCGCATCGGCCGGGAGCGGTCGGCGGGGCCGGCGGAGGATGCCCTCCGCCGGCCCCTGTGCGTCCACCGGTTCAGCTCGCGCAGTACTGCCCCTGCTTGCCGATCGAGCGGTACATGCAGTCCGCGTTCTCCAGGAGTTGGAGCACCGCGTCCCGGTTGCGGGCGGTTTCGCGTTCGATGACCTCGTCGGGCGGGTAGAAGCCGCCGTTCCAGGAGGAGGTCGGGTACATCTCGAAGGTGTACGCGAAGATCTTCTGCGTGCCCCACAGGTAGTCGTCGATCGAGCCGTCCGTGACGTACAGGTCGCTGGACTGCTCGGGCGTGTAGCCGTTGCTCGCGGCCATCTTCCCGCCCACCGCCGCGAAGGCGTTCCGGTCGTCCTGGGTCATGCCCGGGGCGGTGTCGGCGGTGGTCCAGCCGAACGGCCAGAGGACCAGTTCGCTGTACGTGTGGAAGTCGATCGACGCCTTGATCTGCTGCTTCCCGCCGACCACCCGGGAGCGGACGAAGTCGGCGACGACCTTCACCTCGGGGGCGGACTCGGGGGCCGCGCCCCGGTAGGTCTCGGAGCTCTTGGTGCCGGAGGAGCCGCCGCAGCAGCCCCACTTGTAGTTCCAGTTCCGGTTCGTGTCCGTGCCGACGTACGAGGAGCCGGAGTTGGGCTGCCGGTTCTTGCGCCAGCTCCGGTAGGAGCCGGACGCGATGTCGTACTCGCCGCCGTCCGGGTTGAGGTCCGGCACGATCCAGATCTCGCGCCCGTTCACCGCGTTGGTGATCCTGCTGTCCGTGCCGTAGCCCGCGCCGAGTTCGCGCAGCAGGTAGAGCGCCATCTCGACGGTGAGGTGCTCGCGGGCGTGCTGGTGGTGGGTGAAGAGGACCTCGGGCTCGTTCTCGTCGACGGCCACGTTGTCGCTGATCTTGATCGCGACGATGTCCCGGCCCTCGTACGACTTCCCGATCACCCGCCTGCTCATGATCGAGGGGTACTGGGCGAGCCGCTGGTTGATCTCCGCGTTCGCCTCGGCGTAGTTGTGGTAGCGGGAGTCCGCCGACGGGAAGTCCAGCGGCCCCAGGGCCGTCCGGGCGGCCTCGCCCCGGTCCGGCGGGCCGGGCAGGGCCACCGGCTCGTGGCCCAGGGCCCTGAGGCGCCCGAGCTGTTCGGCGTTCGCGCTGACCACGACCGCGCGGGCGTCGACCTCGTCGATCGAGACCCCGGTGGCGGCGAGCGCGGTGCGGGCGGCCGAGGTGGCGGGGCCGGCGACCTCGTACTGCCGGACCACCTCCCGGTCCGCGGAGGAACGGGCGGCGGTCGGCGCCGGGTCGGCCCCGGCGGGTGTCGCGAGCGCGGAGAGGGGCGCCACGAGGGCGAGTGCCACGAGGGCCGCGAGGGTGGCGGACCTCCTGGCGGGCCTCCTGGCGCGGAGGGAACGTCGCATGCTGTCTCCTGGGTGGGGAGGGTGGGGGGTGCGACAACGACAAAGCGGAACGGGTGACGCGGTGGTGCGGGGTCGTGCGGGGTGTTCCGGACATGGTGAGGTCATGTCATGGACCGGTCAAGATATGGACTTCGGCCATACTGTCCCGCGTGGGGACCCTCATCGGCAGATACGTCATCGAGCACAAGCTGGGCGAAGGCGGCATGGGCACCGTCTACCTTGCCCGATCGCGCGGCGGACGCGCCGTCGCCGTCAAAGTGGCGCGGCCGGAACTCGCCTCCGACCCCTCCTTCCGCGCGCGCTTCCGCGCCGAGGTCGCCGCGGCCCGCCGGGTCGGCGGCTTCCACACCGCGCAGGTCGTCGACGCCGACCCCGACGCCGAGGCGCCCTGGCTCGCCACCGTCTACGTCCCCGGCCCCACCCTCGCCGGACTCGTCACCGCCGAGGGCCCCATGGACGAGCCGCGGCTGCGCGCGCTCGGCGCCGCGCTCGCGGAGGCCCTGGAGGCCATCCACGCCTGCGGGCTCGTCCACCGCGACCTCAAGCCCGGCAACATCGTCATGGCCCCCGACGGGCCGCGCGTCCTCGACTTCGGGATCGCCCGCGCCCTGGAGTCGACCCGCCTCACCGCCACCGGCTCCGCCTTCGGCACCCCCGGCTACCTCGCCCCCGAGCAGGCCCTCGGCGAGGAGGTGACGGGCGCCGCCGACGTCTTCGCCCTCGGCGCCGTCCTCGTCGCCGCCGCGGGCGGCCGCCCCTTCGGCGAGGGCACACCGATGGGCCTCATGTACCGCTCGGTCCACGAGGCCCCCGACCTGGACTCCCTCCCGGAGTCGCTGCGCGGCCTGGTGGCCCGCTGCCTCGCCAAGGACCCGGCCGAACGCCCCACGCCGGACGAGATCCTGGACGCGCTGGGGGAGGGGGCCCCGGGGGAGGGGGAGCGCCCGCCCGCCACGGCGGTCGTGCCCGTGCCGGCCCACCCCCACGGCTCCCCGACGCCCCCCGCGCCTCCCTCCGGCCTCCCGACGGCGCCCGCCCACGGCCCCCCGGGACACGCGCGGGGGTACGCGACGCCGCCGGGTCCCGGCTTCGGGCCACCGGGAGCCTTCGCCGTGCCGCCGCCGCCCACCGCGCCGCCCGGAGTCGTACCGCCCGGTTACGTACGGGAGTTCGTGGTCGCCGACCGGGTCTCCGGGATCGTCGTCGACGGCTCCGGCGTGCACCTCCAGCTCTACGGCGAGGAGGTCGACTTCGACTGGGCGGAGATCTCGGGCGTGGACCTGCTGCGGACCCGCCGCGGCCGGGGCCTGAACGTCGTGGTCTCGCTCTACGGGGGCGGCGCGTACACGTGCGAGCTCGACGGCCGCCGCGCCGCCCGGGTCGACGAGTGGGTGGCCCGCCTCGACCCGGTCCTGGCCGGATTCCTGCCCCGCCGCTGACGGGCCCCGGAACGGCCCCGGGAACGACGCAGCGCCGCCGGGGGAGCGGCGGCGCTGCGGAGCCCGTACGCGTACGGGAGGGGACTGCCGGTTACGGAAGGCCGTGCACGTGCGGGCCGACCGCGTTCGACCAGGCGTTGCCGGCCGTCGCGTCCCAGTTGGTGGACCAGGTCATGGCGCCGCGCAGGGACGGCCAGGCCTGGGCCGGCTTGAAGGTGCCGCAGTTGGTGAGCTTCGTCAGGCAGTCGAGCGCGTTGTTCACGATCTGCGGGGAGACGTAGCCGCTGCCCGCGCCCCGGGTGGAGGCGGGGACGCCCAGGCCGACCTGGGACGGGTCGAGACCGCCCTGGATCTGGATGCAGGCGAGCGCGGTGAGGAAGTCCACC
The DNA here is from genome assembly GCF_044756005.1 of Streptomyces sp. NPDC092045. Classification (NCBI taxonomy): domain Bacteria; kingdom Bacillati; phylum Actinomycetota; class Actinomycetes; order Kitasatosporales; family Streptomycetaceae; genus Streptomyces; species Streptomyces sp. NPDC092045. The sequence continues at coordinate 347,863 of NZ_JBIVSC010000001.1, forward strand.
GAGCCCTGGCTGTAGACCTTGCCGTCGCAGCCCAGCATCGAACCGCTGTTGTAGTACTGGGTGTTGATCACCGTGAGGATGTCCTTCACGGCGAGCGCGGTCTTGAAGTACTCCGTGCCCGTGGACTGCATGTCGATGGTCTGCGGGGCCATCGTCAGGACCAGGCCCGAACCCGCCTTCGCGGAGAGCTGGCGCAGCGCCTTGGTGAGGTACGTGGAGTTGATGCCGTGTTCGAGGTCGATGTCGACGCCGTTGAAGCCGTACTCCTGCATCAGGGCGTACGTGCTGTCGGCGAAGGCGGTGGCGCTCGCGTCACTGTTGATCGTGACGTTGCCCTTCTCGCCGCCGACGGAGATGATCACGGACTTGCCGGCCGCCTTCTTGGCCGCCACGTCGGACTTGAACTCGGCGACCGAGGAGTAGCCGACGGCCGGGTCGAGGTTGAAGGTGATCTGGCCCGGCGTGGTCGTCGAGTCGGCGAAGGAGACGGCGATGATGTCGTACGCCGCCTGCACGTCCCGCAGCTTCTGCTTGGCCGCGCCGTTGTCGAAGTTCTGCCAGTAGCCGGTCACGGCGTGCTTGGGCACGGCCGGGCCGGGGCCGGTCTGGTTTTTGGCGGTGCGCGCCGTCACGGCGGTGGACTTCGCGGACTCGCCCGCGGAGTTCGTCGCGGAGACCTGGAACTGGTACGCGGTGTCGGCGGTGAGCCCGGTGACCGTGGCGGAGGTGCCGCTCACGGTCTGCGGGGCGGCGCCGTCCCGGTACACCTTGTAGGCCGTCGCGCCGGAGACGGCGCCCCAGCTCAGGCTCACGGAGGAGGAGGTGACGGTGCCCGCCGCGAGGCCGGCCGGGGTGGTCGGGACGACCGGGTCGGGGTCCGGGACGCCGCCCCCGTCGGGCCCGAAGACGCTCACGTCGTCGACGACGTAGGGGGAGGTGCCGTACCAGCCGTGGGTGTAGATCTCGACCGAGGTGGTGGAGGCGCCCGTGGTGAAGGTGGTGGTGAGCTGCTTCCAGGACGGGGAGTCCGGCGTCCAGGTGGAGACCGAGCCGGTGCCGGTCCCGGTGCCGCTCGCGCCGAGGTAGGCGTAGCCGCCCTGGACCCAGGCGCTCAGCGTGTACGTCGAGTTGGGCTTCACGGTCACGGTCTGCACGCACTTGGCGTTGTCGAGACCGGCCGGGGCGGCCCGGAGGGCGCCGGTGCCGGTGCGGACCGGCGAGGAGACGGCGGCGCCGCTCCCGGTGGAACAGGCCCAGTTGGCGAGCCCGTTCTCGAAGCCCGCGTTCTTGGCGACGTTGACGTCCGCCGCCTGGGCGGTGCCGGCTCCGCCGACGAGGACGAGCCCGGAGCCGACGGCGATCGCGAGGGCTCCGCCGAGCCATCTGCGGCCGCGCGGGCGGGTGGTGGTGCGGTCCACGTGCATCCTCCGTGGGGAGTTGGGGATGTGGAGGTGCCGTACGTCGTCGTACGGAGGGGGTTCGTACGGGGGTACGAGGCGGTACGAGGGGTACGGGTCGGGACGGTGGCCACCGTTGTGCGAACAAGCTGGTCCAGACCAATCGCGTTGTCAAGACCTCTGGCAGCAAACGGTGTTCGGGAGGGGCGGGGAAAGGGGGCCGGAAAGGGCCGCGGACCCGGCTTCCGGAACGCCTTCCGGGACGTCTTCCGGAACGCCTTCCGGGGCGGGATCGGGGCCGGTTCCGGGCCTGTTTCCGGGGCCGTTTCCGGGTCCGGGGCCGGGCCCGCCTCCGGACCCGGGGCCCGGAGCCGAATAAATGGAGGGAGCTTGGCGGATTGTGTGTTCACCACCCCGGGGCACGCGGATAAGGTGCAGAGACGGCCACACCCCGGTGTGACGTCGTGAACGCGGTAAGTGAACCGTGACCCCCGTGACTCCGGGGGCCGGAGGGGACGGGGGGTCCGACGTGCCGACAGCGATCGCGGTCACCAGCGCCGACCTGGTGCTGCCGCCGACCGACCCGGGGACCCCCCGCGCCGCCGTGCTCCCGCCCCCCGAAGGGCGCCCGCTGGACGCCTCGGTCGCGGACCTGCAACAGCTCCTCGCCCGGTACGGACACGTGGTCGCCGTCTGCCCCACCTCCGTCCCGGCCGCCGTCGAGCACCGCCTCCACGCCGTCCGCTCCCTCCTGGAGAGCGACCGGATCGCCCTGGTCAGGACCGACCTGCCGCCGCTCGGCGCGGCCGTGCTCGTCCGCCAGCTCTGCCAGTTGGCCGCCTTCGACCTCAGCCCCGGAGTCCTCGCCTCCGCCGCCCGGCTGCTCGCCCATTACATCTACGCGGGCGCCGTCCTCGGCTCCGTCTCCCGGCTCGACCGCGTCCCCGTCGGCCTCGGCTCCCACCTCAAGAGCTGGCTGCCCGGCGCCCACTTCGCCGTCCTCGCCGGGCCCACCCCGCAGATGGTGCGCGTCGGCGGCGGGGGCAAGGCGGAGGAGCCCCTCGCGGGCCCCGAGTTCGCCACCGAACTGCTCCTCGCCCGTGGCCAGCTCCAGACCGACTGGCCCGCCACCGCCCTCGTGCCCCGCTGGCGGATCCCCGGGCCCGTCCAGGAGACCCCGCTGCCCGCCTCCTCGCCCGGTTGGTGGGGAACCGGCAAGCTCGTCGAGTTCGCCGCGTACCTCCCCGACCCGTCCGTCCTCCACCAGCTCGTCGCCTCCGTACGGCGCGAGACCTGCCACTGGTGCGGCATGGACCTGATCGGCGACCGCTGCGGCTTCTGCGCGGCCCCCCTGACGGTGCCGGAGCCGGGGGCGGGACCGCGACAGGCCGGGGCGTACGGAGGGGCGGGGGGCGGCGGCGCGCACGCGGGCGCGTACACGGCCGGACAGGGCGCCGATCCGTACGCCACCGATCCGTACGCCACCGATCCGCACACGGTCGATCCGTACATGGCCGATTCGTACACGGTCGCTCCGCACGCCACCGATCCGCACGCCGGCGCACGAGGCGCCGATCCCCACGCCCTCGGTCCCCACGCCGCCGACCCGCGGCGCGCCCTCGGCCCCGCGGACGCCCCCGACCCCCACGCCCCGAGGCCCGCCGTCCCGCACCCCACCCGGGCCCTCGAACCCGGCGCGCAGACCCCCCGCGCCCTGCCATGAACCGCGCCCCGGCCCCCGCCCCCGTACACCGGACCGTCCCCGCGCGCCCGCACCCGCCAGCCCACCGTCTCCGTCCGTCCGGACCCACGTCTCCGATCGAGGTAGTACGGCCATGAACTCCCGCCAGCGCCGCGGCGTGATCCTGCTGCTGCTCTCCGTCCTGTGCGCCCTCGGCGCCTTCGCCGGCGTGCTCGCCGTCATCAGCGACGTGAACTCCAAGGTCGGCCCGGAGACCACCGCGTACCGGATCAAGGAGAACGTGAAGCCCTACGAGGCGCTGAGCACCGGCCAGTTCGAGAAGATCACCATGCCGAAGCGCTGGCTCTCCGAGACCGCCGTCACCGACCTCGCCGCGATCAGGGGCAAGATCGCCGTCACCACCCTCAAGGCCGGCTCCCTCCTCCAGGAGGACATGATCGTCGACCGGCCCGCGCTCCAGCCGGGCCAGCAGGAGATCGCCATCATGATCGACGCCGGCACCGGCGTCGCGGGCAAGATCACGGCCGGTGCCACCGTCAACATCTACGCCACCTTCGCCGGCGAGAAGAAGGGCGACCCCGACCAGTCCCGGATGATCGTCTCCGGCGCCCGCGTCCTCGACGTCGGCAGGCTCACCCCGGCCTCCGAACGCTCCGACCGCGCCGACCGGGCCACCTCCACCGTCCCCATCACCTTCGCGCTCTCCACCCTCGACACCCAGCGCGTCGCGTACGCCGAGTCCTTCGCCGAGCACGTACGCCTCGCCCTCGTCGCCCCCTCCACGGGCGGCGCCCCCGTCGACCAGCGCGACCGCACCTACACGCTCGACAAGGACAAGTGAGGCCGGTATGACCACGAGGATCCTGCCGGCCGTCGGCGACCCCGACGCGGCCCGGTCCGTCACCACGCTGCTCAGCCAGCTGCCCGACGCCGAACCCGCCCCGCCGGTCGCCGACTCCACCCAGCTCGTCGACACCCTCGCCCGCCTCGCCGCCGCCTCCCTCGACGAGCTCCCCGAGGTCGTCCTCGTCCACGAGCGGATCGGGCCCGTCCCCGCGCTCGACCTGGTCCGCGAGGTCGCCCTCCGCTTCCCCGCCGTCGGCGTCGTCCTCATCACCGCCGACGCCAGCCCCGTGCTGTTCTCCGCCGCCATGGACTCCGGCGCCCGCGGCCTCGTCACCCTGCCCCTGGGGTACGAGGAGCTGGCCAGCCGCGTCCAGGCCGCCGCCCAGTGGTCCGCCGGGGTCCGCCGCCACCTCGGCACCGGGCCCGACCAGGTCACCGGACCCGGCGGCACCGTCGTCACCGTCAGCGGCGCCAAGGGCGGCGTCGGCACCACCGTCGCCGCCGTCCACCTCGCCCTCGCCGCCCGCGCCTCGGGCCGGAGCGTCGCCCTCGTCGACCTGGACCTCCAGAGCGGCGACATCGCCTCGTACCTCGACGTCCAGTTCCGGCGCTCCGTCGCCGACCTCGCCGCCATCACCGACATCTCGCCCCGCGTCCTCCAGGACGCCGTCTACGTCCACGAGACCGGCCTCTCCCTGCTCCTCTCCCCGGCCGAGGGCGAGCGCGGCGAGGAGGTCACCGACCGCGCCGCCCGCCAGGCCGTCAGCGCCCTGCGCGGCCGCCACGAGGTGGTCGTCGTCGACTGCGGCTCCCGGCTCGACGGCGCCAACGCCGCCGTGATCGAGATGGCCGACACCGCGCTCCTCGTCACCACCCCCGACGTGGTCGCGGTCCGGGCCGCCAAGCGCACCGTACGCATGTGGGAACGGCTCCAGGTCCGCAAGGCCGAGGAGACGATCACCCTCGTCAACCGGCAGCACCGCTCCAGCGAGATCCAGCCGCCGCTCGTCCAGAAGATCACCGGGACCCGCGTCGCCGGCGTCTCCGTCCCCGCGCACTTCAAGGAGCTCCAGGCCGTCGTCGACGCCGGCCGCCTCCACGAGCTCGACGCCAGGTCGACGGTCAAGCAGGCGCTCTGGTCCCTCGCGGGCGAACTGGGCCTCGTCCGGGCGGCGCAGGCCGCCGGACAGCCCGGCAAGCAGCTCGCCCGCTCCGGCGGCGACCGCGGCTCCCTCGGCCTGCGCCGCCGCACCGGGGGCCGCTGACCGATGCGCGGCCACCGGGACGGAGACGGGTACGGGGACAGGGGGCAGGTGGCGGTCGAGTTCCTCGGCATGGTCCCGCTGATCCTGCTCACCCTCGCCCTGCTCTGGCAGGTCGTCCTGGTGGGGTACACGTACAGCCTGGCGGGGAACGCGGCGGACGAGGGGGCGCGGGCGGCCGCCGTGGGCGGCGACTGCGAGGGGGCCGTGATGCGGCACCTGGACGGGGCGTGGGCGGCCGGCGCGAGCCCGAACTGCGGCTCCCCCTCCGGCGGCATGGTGACCGTGGTGGTCAGGATCGAGGTTCCCGTCCTGGTCCCGGGCGTGGGAGGGCTGTTCACGGTGGAGGGCAGGGCGGGCGCGATCTGGGAGGGGGCCACGCCGTGAACGAACAGCAGCGGTCGGTAGGGGCTCGCGACACGGGCGGGCAACCACGGCCCGGGCGGGCCCGCGACACGGGCGGGCGACCACGGTCCGTACGGGTTCGCGACACGGGCGGGCGACCACGGTCCGTACGGGTTCGCGACACGGGCGGGCGACCAGGGCCCGTACGGGCTCGCGACACGGGCGGGCAACCACGGTCCGGACAGGTCCGCGACCGCGGCCAGGCCGCCATCGAGTACCTCGGGTTCCTCCCGATCCTGCTCCTCGTCGGGCTCGCGGGGCTCCAGCTCGGCATCGCCGCGTACGCCGCCCAGCAGGCGGGCACGGCGGCGCGGGCGGCGGCCCGGGCGGCGAGCAGCGACGACGAGGAGGCGCCGAGCCCGGAAGCCGCCGCCGACGCCGCCGTGAGCGGCTGGGTCGCGACCCGCTCCTCCGTCTCCCGGGGCGGGGCGGGCGGGGAGGCCACCTACACCGTCACCGTCGAGATCCCCTCCGTCGTCCCCTTCTGGGAGGGGCTCGGCTCCGTGAGGAAGACCGCCACCATGCCGATGCCCGACGAGGAGGACCTGCCGTGAGCCTGCGCTCCCGGATCAACGCCCCCGAGGAGAGCGGCGCGGCGGCCGCCCGCGAGGACGGACACCTCGTCGCCGCCTTCCGCGCCAAGCTCCTGGAGGAGATCGACCTCACGGAGATGTCCGCGCTCGCCGCCGCCGAGCGGCGCGCCCGCCTGGAGCGCGTCCTCGGGCACATCATCAGCCGCGAGGGCCCGGTCCTCTCCACCGCCGAACGCGCCCGTCTGATCCGCCGGGTCGTCGACGAGGCCCTCGGCCTCGGCGTCCTCGAACCGCTCCTCGAAGACGCCTCCATCACCGAGATCATGGTCAACGGCCCCGACCAGATCTTCATCGAGCGGGGCGGCCGCGTCGAACTCCTGCCGCTCCGCTTCGCCTCCCACGACCAGCTCATGCAGACCATCGAGCGGATCGTCTCGACCGTCAACCGCCGCGTGGACGAGTCGAACCCGATGGTCGACGCCCGCCTGCCCTCCGGCGAGCGCGTCAACGTCATCATCCCGCCGCTCTCCCTCACCGGCGCGACCCTCACCATCCGCCGCTTCCCGCGCGCGTACACCCTCCACGAGATGATCGGCCTCGGCTCCCTCGACGAGCAGATGCTGCTCCTGCTCTCCGGGCTCGTGCAGGCCAAGTTCAACCTGATCGTCTCCGGCGCCACCGGCACCGGGAAGACCACCCTCCTCAACGCCCTCTCCGGGCTCGTCCCGGACGGCGAGCGGATCATCACCATCGAGGACTCGGCCGAGCTCCAGCTCCAGCAGTCCCACGTCATCCGCCTGGAGGCCCGGCCGCCCAACATCGAGGGCCGCGGGGCCATCTCCATCCGCGACCTCGTCCGCAACTCGCTGCGCATGCGCCCCGACCGCATCATCGTGGGAGAGGTCCGCGGCGGCGAGACGCTCGACATGCTCCAGGCCATGTCCACCGGCCACGACGGCTCCCTCGCCACCGTGCACGCCAACTCCGCCGAGGACGCCCTGATGCGGCTCCAGACCCTGGCCTCCATGTCGGAGGTGAAGGTGCCGTTCGAGGCCCTGCGCGACCAGATCAACAGCGCGGTCGACGTCCTCGTGCAGCTCACCCGGCACCCGGACGGCACCCGCCGGATCACCGAGATCGCCGTCCTCGCCTCGCACGGCCGCGAACGCTTCCTGCTCGCCACGGTCTGCCGCTTCCACGCCCAGCCGCTCGCCGTCGACGGCCGGGTGTACGGGCGGTTCACGTACCACCCGCTGCCGCGCCGGGTCGCCGAACGCCTCTACCTGGCGGGGCAGCCCCTCCCGCAGGCCTTCGGCGTGGCCGCGACCGATGCGCACCTGGCCGTCCGGGAGGCGGAATGACGACCGACGGGCACGACCGGCACGACGGGTACGGCGGGCACGACGGGTACGGCGGGCACGACAGGTACAGCGGGCGCGACAGGTACGACAGGCACGTGTCCGTCCGGGAGGCGGAATGATGACCGACCCCTTCTGGCTGACGATCGGCGTCGCGCTCCTCTGCTGCGTCCTGGGCGTGACCGGCGTCCAGCTGTACGCGAGCGGGGCCCGCCGGCACGCGGCGCTCGTCGCCCGCCTCGACGAGACGGCCGGGCCCGAGACGGCCGGCCGCCGCAGGCGCCACTTCAGGGGCATCGACCGGAGGGTGCGCGGGACGGCCCTCGGCCGGAGGCTGGAGCGGCGGATCGCGGCCACCGGCATGGACATCACGCCCGGCGAGTTCACCGTCGCCCTCACGGCGACCGTGGCGGTGCTCTGGGCCGCGGGCCAGGCGCTCCTGTCCCCCTTCTTCGGACCGATCTGCGGCTTCCTCGGCATCTGGGTGGCCCTCGGCCACCTCAACTGGCAGCGGCAGAAGCGCATCGAGAAGTTCATCAACCAGCTCCCCGAGCTCTCCCGCATCCTGGCCAACGCCACCCAGGCCGGACTGGCCCTCCGGATGGCGCTCAGCCTGGCTGCCGACGAGCTGGAGGCCCCGGCCGGCGACGAACTGGAGAAGGTGGCGCAGCAGCTGTCCGTCGGCACCTCCCTCGACGACGCGCTCGGCGAGCTCGCCGAACGCCTCCCCTCGCGGGAGCTCGTCGTGCTCGTCACCACGCTGGTCCTCGCCAACCGGGCCGGCGGCACCGTCGTCTCCTCCCTGCGGAACCTCACCGAGACGCTGGAGGAGCGCAAGGAGACCCGGCGCGAGGTCCGCACCCAGCTCTCGCAGGTGAGCATGACGGCGTACTCGGTCCCGGTCATCGGCGTCGGCTCGCTGCTCCTCATCGACAATATGCAGCCGGGGGCCCTCGACCGGATGACGGATTCGGGCCTCGGGCAGTTCGCGGTGATCGCCGCGTTCGCCCTGTACGCGGTCGGCTTCGTCATCATCCGCCGCTTCTCGAAGATCGACGTGTAGGGACGGCCGCCGTGGAACTCCTCCTCGCCCTCCTGGCCGGCCTGGCGGTCGCCGGCGCCTGCTACGGCGTCCGCCTCTACCGGGCCGACGCCAAGCTCCCCGACGACCTCCGGCTGGCCCTGGAGGTCGGTGCGACCCGTACCGGCGCGGTCGACTCGGCGGTGGACCGCCTGGGCATGCGCTGGTCGCCGGCGGTGCTGCGGCTGATGGGCCCGAAGCGGGTCAACGCGGTGCGCCGCCGCATCGACCTGGCGGGGAACCCGGGCGGCCTGACGATCGACCGGTACGGCGCCCGCCGGGCGGTGTACGGCTTCCTGGGGGCCCTGGGCGCCCTCCTGATGCTGTCGAAGGGCTCGTACCTCACGGCGCTGCTCCTGCTGGCCTTCGGGGCGTTCTGGACGGAGGTGGGGATCTGGTCGGCGGTCCGCATCCGCAAGGACCAGATCGAACGCACGCTGCCGGACTTCCTGGACGTCCTCGCCGTCGTCGTCTCGGCGGGCCTCGGCTTCCGCCAGGCGCTCGAACGGGTCGCGGAGAAGTACGAGGGCCCGTGGTCGGACGAACTGCGCATCACCCTGCGCCAGATGGACATGGGCGTCAGCCGCCGGCAGGCCTTCGACGAACTGCGCCGCCGCAACGACTCGGAACAGGTGGCGCAGTTCGTGACGGCGCTCCAGCAGGGCGAGGAGCTGGGCGCCCCGATCGTCGACACGCTCATCCAGATCGCCAACGACATGCGCCGCACCGACGCCCAGAACGCCCGCCGCAAGGCGGCGAAGGCGGTCCCGAAAGCGACGATGGTGATCACGACCCTGATGGTCCCGGCGACGATGATCCTCCTCGGCGCGGGCCTGTTCCTGGGCACGGGAACGGACTTCGGCTCGGTGACGGGCGAGTGAGCGCGGGACGGATCCGAAGATCTGTTCCCCCAAAAGACTTCGCGGATGCAACGGAATGTGTCACAGTGCGGACTGGGAGTGAGGGGAGGCGGAGGACGATGGACCCGAAGGACACGGGCCTCGACGGCTGCCGTATCGCGGCGGCATGCTTCGTCGGGGGGAAACCGGTCAAGAATCACCTCGACCGATTCAACCGAATCTTCGCCGAACTCCACACCCGCACCGGTGCCGAGGCCATAACCTCCTGGCGGGGCACGAGGTCCCTCCCATGACCCGACCTGACGAATGGGCCCAGGGACCCTGTGCACCGACGGCTCCACGGGCATACCGTTCCGGAGCGCAGGCGTCCGAACGCGGAGGGGACCACGATGAACGACGCGATGCTGAAGGCCCTGACCAAGGCCAGGATCGAACTGACCACTCGCGCGATGTCCAGGACGGGGGACCGGGGGCAGACGGCGGTGGAGTATCTGGGGATCATCGTGGTGGTGGTGGCGATTGTGGTGGCGATCACCGGGACGGATCTCGGACAGTCGATCAAGACCGCCATCAGCCAGAAGATCGCCGAGCTGACTGGTGGCGGCGGCGAGTAAGTGTGGTTCGCGACTTATCGGACGCAGGCCAGGCGTTTCCCGTCTACATCGCCGCTATGGCGGGGCTGCTGTTCTTGGCCTTTGTCTACTTCGCGTTCGGGCAGGCCGCTGTTACTCGTAACAGCGCCCAGACCGCCGCAGACGCGGCAGCACTCGCGGCTGCTCAGGATGCTCGGGAGCAACTGCGTGAGGGATGGCTCGATGTGATCCTCGACCCTGCGCAGTGGGGTGAGTTCCTTGGAGGAGAGGGGTTCACCGAACCCTCCGCGTGTCGGCAAGCGGCGGTCTTCGCTGCCAGGAACGGCGCGAGCCTTGACAGTAGAGGGAATGCCTGTCTCCGCCTTGCTGGGGGGCTCAAGGGTTTCAGCGTCACAGTCAGGACGACAGGAGCGGAAGCGCAACATGCCACCGCGTCTGCGAATGCCGTGATCGAGCCCAAGTGCCGCTTTGTGGCACCAGGGGAGACGGCGCCGGAGGAAACAGAACCGGATCCCGGCCCGACAGAACCGGGGGAAGAGCAGGAACCGGAACCGATCACCGGTCTGAACTGTAATGGTGTTTCCTGGATGATCGATCCTAATGACCCCGAACTGCCCAGTGCTGCCGACCTCTTCACTGTTCGACTGGCCGGCGACGACGAGTAAAGGAAGCACGCTTCATGAACGTTCGGTACGCACGAAGAGGGCTGGCCTCCCTCGCGGTCGTGTCGGTGGCCTTCCTTGCGGTCGGTTGCGGTGCCGAGGACAAGCCGAATGAGAATAAGCCGACTGCGAAGACCACTTCCCCCCAGAAGAGCCAGGGCAGTCAAGAACAGCCCACCGCTGAGGAGTCGCTGGAAGAGATCGCCGTCGTCAAGGGACAGAAGGGGCTTGAACTGGTCCTCAACTCAGTGGAGCAAGACGCTGGTGGCTTCGTCACCGTCAAGGGGCGACTGCGAAATACCGGCGAGTCAGTCACGGCTCTTCCAGCCAGGATGAGCGGCGACGAGACCGAAGTGGTCAAGCACGGAACATCCTTGGGCGGTGCCTCGCTCGTGGACTCCGTCGGAAAGAAGCGATACTACGTGCTGAGGGACACGGACGGGCGACCGCTCACCACCATCGGGCTTGACAGCCTCGGTCCGGGCAAGTCCACCGCCGTCTTCATGCAATTCCCCGCCCCCCCCACCTCCACCACCGAAGTCTCCTTCCAACTCCCCACCTTCGAACCCGCCACCCTCAAACTCTCCTGAGGCGACGCCATGACGACGACACCCCGCCGCCTCGCCGCAATCGCCCTCGTCTCCGTGGTCCTGTGGCCCGTCTCCGTGCCGCTCGCCCACGCCGACGATCCGCCCGGCTCCGCCGGCACCGCGTCCCCCGTGCCCGTCATCGACGAGAGCGCGCCGGGCCTGATGCTGCCCGACGGCGCCGCCCTCGCGGCTCCGAAGGTCCTCGACATCAAGCAGATCGTCGAGGAGGAGGGCGGCGCGCAGCGCCGTCAGGACACCAACGTGGACGTGACGTTCGCGCTCCAGGCCGAGGTGCTGTTCCCGAAGGACAGCGCCAAGCTCGGGGCCGCCGCCACGAGCCGGATCGCCGCGATCGCCGCCGAGATCGACAAGCAGGGATCCGGACGGGTCCGGGTCTTCGGCTTCACCGACAACCTCGGGACGTACGAACACGGCCTGAAGCTCTCGAAGCAGCGCGCCGCAGCCGTGCAGCAGGTGCTCTCCCGGAGCCTGGGCCCCGGGACCACCTTCGACATCCGCGGCTACAGCGAGGACTACCCGATCGCCGACAACGCCACCGAAGAGGGCCGCAAGAAGAACCGCCGGGTCGAGATCTCCTTCCCGCGCACCACACCGCCCGCCGCCACTCCCTGAGCGACGGCGCCGGCGGTGCGCCCCGGCCCCGCGGCTTCCACAGGGTGGCCCGGAGGCCGATCCGCGCGGGCGGTTCCCGGATCCCGTTCGGGTCACCCCCGGTGAAGCCGGTGATCGCGGCCCGCGCGATGTCGTCCTTGTCGGTCACGCCGCGGAGGACGGTCTTCGCGGGGAGGCCCCACTCGTGCATCCGGGTCTCGGTGAAGCCGCCGACCCGGGCCACCCCGGCGCAGTACTCGGCCTTCTCCGAGGGGCCCGTGGGCTGGAGCTGGGCGGCGTTGCGGCCGTTCTTCAGGGCGAGGACCCCGGAGGAGGGCTGCCGGTGCGTCAGGTCGGCCTGCACCGGGGTGCCGGTCGGCGTAGGCCTCCCGGTCCTCGGCGCGGGGTGGAGGCGGGAACGGACCCGTGGGCGAGCCGGGACCCGGCTGCGCGGGTGGCCACTCGGAGGCGTGGGGGCGTGGGCGCCGGGAACCCCTTTTCCTCTCGGCTGCCGGCAGAAGCACCCCGCCCCCCCCGTCCTGTTTCTCCCCGAGGTGGGCCGAGGGGCAACACGGTGGTGATCGAACGTGGCCAACGGACCTTGCCGCGAGTCCCGTCGCCCTCACCCGGCCGTCCCCGTACGGGGCCGGTGCCGCGCCCCGTGGCCACCGCCCTCCGCCGCGTACCGCCGGCTCGTACACGAGGTCGACGGGCCACGGAAGGGGGACACTTCGCGCCTCTCCGGAAAAACCCGGCGAAAGACGTTCCCAGGAAAGCGCAAAAGCGTCGGGACGCGGCCGTCGGGCAGGAGCATCCTGGATCGATGACGACGACGCCGAGCGTGACGCCGAGTGTGCAGTTGGTCAGCGACCTGGTCACCCGGATTCCCGAGTTCCGCGAGGCCTACGAGACCCATCTGCTCCATCAGGGCGGCGTGCTTCCGCACGTGTTCTTCTGGGAGGTCGTCCAGGACACCGTCCGCTCCTTCCTCGGCGAGGACCCGGCCGCGCCCGACTGGCGCCGCACGCTCGCCTTCCTGGAGGAGGAGAGCCGTCGCGGGGTCCTCGGCGTCGACGAGGTCATCGTCACCTCGTTCCTGGGCGACCTGCCCTCCCCGCACGAGCCCGGACACGCCATCGTCCACCGGCTCGGCCCCGTCATGGCCGCGAAGTTCGCCCGCATGAGACCGTTCGGCTGATCCTCGCGTCGGGCCCCCGCCGCCCCTCCGCCGACCCCTCGCGTTATTTAACCCGCCACCCTCCAGAGGTACTTGGGTATCGTTTCGCGGACACGCCGAGGCTGACGCGCTCCGGCGCGGACCGGGGGTGGCGCGAGCGTGCTGAGCGACGAGGACGTCCTGGCGGCCGTGCGGCGCCGGGCCGAGGAGCGCGGTGGGGCCGGCCCGGCCTCCCCCGGGGAGGCGACCGTCACCCGGCACCTCCTGATCGAGGGGCGGGTCCTGCGCTCCCTGGAGACCCGCACGGAGGAGGAGCGGTTCCACCAGGGCTTCGTCGACCTGTCGGACCGGCCCGTGTACGGCTCCGCCCTCGACTCGTACCGCGTACCGCCTCCCGAGGACCCCGCCGTCGAGACGACCCTGAGACTGGTGCGGCGCGGTTCGGTGGACGACCGGTCCTGCGAGTGCGGCAACGGCGTGGTGTCCTGCGAACGCTGCCGGGGGACCGGCGAGCTGCCGTGCGCCCCGGCCAAGGCCTGCGGCGGGTGCCAGGGGGTCGCGAGCTGCCTGTGGTGCGACGGCACCGGCCGCCGCAGCCGGACGTACGGCCGGCCGGACGCGGGACAGCAGGGACGGGTGGGACGCGTGACGTGCGGCCAGTGCGGCACTGCGAACTCGGCGTGCGCCGACTGCGGCGGACGCGGCAGGACCACCTGCGCCCGGTGCGGCGGTTCGGGCTCCCGCGCCTGCTCCGGCTGCGACCGGGCGGGCACCGTCCCCCACCGGCGCTGCGGGGGCACCGCGCGGACCGTGACGTGGACCGAGGGCGTCGTCACCAGGAGTCCGCTCGACGTGAAGGTCAAGATCGCCGTCCCCGACCTGCCGTACGGGGCGTGGAAGAGCGCCCGCGACCACGGGGCCTGGACCGACGTCCGCGTGGCCGGCCCGCGCTCCTCCCTGGCGCGCGACACCGACGCGGAGGTGGCCGGGACCCTGGAGCCGTGGCTCGTCCGGCACGAGGGCGAGGTGGCCCGCCGGGTCACCCTGCGCCATCTGTCCCTGGCCCGCGTCACCCTCGCCTCGGACCCCCACCGGGTGTTCTTCGTCGTCCCCGGGCGCGACGGGCCGCACGTCGCCGCGTGGCCCTCCGGGAACCGCGTCCGGCTGATCGCCGCCGTCGCGCTGGCCGCACTGGTCACCCTCGTCGTCGTGACCCGCCTCCTCGCCTGAGCCCGAGCCCGAGCGCGGACCCGAGCGCGGACCCGGACCGGCCCTGCCCGAACGCAAACACGAACGTGAACCCGGACCCGGACCGGCCCCGCCCGAGCCCGATCAGGACCCGCCCGAACCCGGACCGGCCCCGCCCGAGCCCGATCAGGACCCGCCCGAACCCGAACCGGCCCTGCCCGAACCGGCCCTGCCCGGACCGGCCCTGCCCGAACCCGAACCCGAACCCGGCCCTCGGCGCGTACCCGGTCCGGCCTCCGATCGTGCCCGATCGTGCCCGATCGCGCCCGGACCGGCCTCGGACCGGCCTCGGACCGGCCCCGGACCGGCCCCGGACCGGACCCCTTCGACCGCCCGCGATAATCGAACCCATGCCCCCGTCCCGCCCCGACGGCCCCCGCCGGCCCTCCCGCCCCCTCCTCCTCGCCCTCGGCGGCTACGCCGCCACCCGCGCGGTCGGCCTCGCCGTCCTCGCGATCGCCGCCGCCGCGACCGGCGAGGACGGGCTGCACCGGCTCAAGGGCCGCTGGGACTCCGTCTGGTACGTGCGGATCGCCGAGCACGGCTACGGGTACGAGACCGTCCTGCCCAACGGGGACGTCCACTCCGACCTGGCCTTCTTCCCGCTCCTCCCGGCCCTGGAGCGCGGCCTGTCCGCCGTGTCGCCCCTCGACGCCGCCACCGCCGGGCTCCTCGTCTCCTGGGCCGCCGGACTCGCCGCCGCCTGGGGCGTCTTCCGGTGCGGCGCCCACGCCTCCGGGCCGCGGACCGGGGTCCTGCTCGCCGTCCTGTGGGGCGTGTACCCGACCGCGTTCGTCCAGTCCATGGCGTACACGGAGACCCTCTTCACCGCCCTCGCCGCCTGGTCCCTGTACGCGGTCCTGCGCGACCGCTGGATCCTCGCCGGTCTCCTCTGCGCCGCCGCCGGCCTCACCCGCCCCACCGCCGCCGCCCTGATCGCCGCGCTCGGGATCACCGCCCTCGCCGCCCTCGTACGGGACCGCCGCCTGTCCGCCCGCACGGTGGCCGGCGTGCTGATCGCACCCCTGGGCTGGCTCGGGTACGTCGTGTACGTGGGGGCGCGGGAGGGCAGCCCCACCGCCTACTTCGAGGTTCAGGCCGCCTGGGGCAACTCCGTCGACGGCGGCCTCGCGCTCGCCCGGTTCATCGCGGGCCTGCCCTGGCCCGCCGCCCTCGGCCTGACCGCCGCGCTCGCCCTGCTCGCCTGGCTCGTCGTCCTCTGCGTACGGCAGCGGCAGCCGCTGCCCCTGCTCGTTTATACGATCGGCGTCGTCCTCGTCTCCCTCGTCGGCGCCGCCTACTTCGGCTCCCGGCCGCGCCTGATGATGCCCGCCTTCGGACTGCTGCTCCCGCCCGCCGCCGCCCTCGCGCTGCTCCGGCCCCGCACCGCCGTCCCGGTCCTCGCCGGCCTCGCCCTCGCCTCCGCCGCGTACGGCGCCTTCACCCTCCTCGGGCCGGGTCCTCCGTAGAACCCCCCGGGCCGGGTCCCCTGTTGGACCTTCCCGGACCGGACCCCCTGTTGGACCTCCCCGGCCCGGCCCCTCCCCAGGACGCCCTCACCCCGGCCCCTCCCCGGGGACTCCCCGGAGCGCGCCCTCCACCGGTCCGGTCTCCACGCGCACGCGTACCCCCCGCCGCACCCCCCACCCCGCCATCGCGCCCGCCTCCGCCTCCAGGACGTGCCGGCCGCGCGGTCGGAGCATGCCCAGCCGGCCCGGCCGCATCGTGACCACGGACAGGACCCGGAAGGAGCGGTCCAGGTACGCCACGTCGATCGCGAACCGCATGCCGAAGGTGTGCACGCTGTTCGTCCGGACGATCAGCAGCGCCCCCGCGATCCCGTCCCGCCCGAGCAGCCCCCGCCGCCGCGCCCGGTACGACGCCGCCACCTCCAGGGGGACCGCGAGGTCCCCGGGCGCCGCCAACGTCCCCGTACCGTCCTTCCATTTCCCCATGCGCCAGACCGTAGCCCCCTAGGGTCTGCCCCGTGGACGTCTCGCTGCTGATCACCGCCGCCGCCCTGTGGGGCGCCGCCGCCGGGCTGCTCGTCCCGCGTGCCGCCCACCGGCTCGCCGTGGAGCCGGAGGAGCCGTGGCGGGACCGCTGCCCCGCCGGGCACGTGCTCGTGGGGCCCGCGCGGGGCTGGCTCGGCGGGCCCGGCCGGGGGGACTGCGCGACCGCCGCCCCGGTCGCCGCCCCGCTGCTCACCGCCCTGGTCTGCGCCGCGCTCGCCGCCGCCACCGGCACGCTCCGGCCCGAGCTGGCGGTCTGGCTGCTCGCCGCGCCCCTCGCCGTCCTCCTCGGCTGCGTCGACGCCCGCGTCCACCGGCTGCCGGACGGGCTGACGCTGCCGCTCGCCGCCGCCCTGCCGCTGCTCCTCGGAGCCGCCGAGCTCCTGCCGTACGACGCCGGTTCCTGGTTCCACGCGCTGCTCGGCGCGCTCGCCCTCGGCGGCGGCTACCTGGTGCTCTTCCTGGTCAACCCGAGCGGCCTCGGCTTCGGCGACGTGAAGCTGGCGCTCCCGCTGGGCGCTGCCCTGGGCTGGTACGGCTGGGGGATCCTCTTCGCCGGGGCGTTCGCCGGCTTCCTCCTCGGCGCGGTGTACGGCCTCGGCCTGGTCCTGCTGCGGCGGGCCGACCGCTCCTCGGCGATCCCCTTCGGGCCCTTCATGCTCGCGGGCGGACTGCTCGGCGTCCTCCTCGGCGCGTTCACCGCCGTCCCCTGAGGGGCCCGTCCCCGCGTCAACGTCGCGCCCCCGCCGCCCGGTCCCCCCTGGGAGGGACGGAACCCCGCCGCCACGCCGGGGCGTAAACCCGCCACGAGGCCCCACAGCCCTTGTCCCGCCCGGGATCCGGGGGATTCCGGGCGGGACTCCGGGCGCGCGTGGCGCGCGGGACGACTAACGAAGGGTTATGGTGGAAACCCCCCCTCGGGCCGGTCCGTATCCCCCCCACGGACCGGCCCGTTTTTTCTTTCCCGCCGCGAGTCCGCCGCGAGTCCGCCGCGAGTCCGCCGAGAGTCCGCCGAGAGTCCGCCGCGGGCCCGGTACGGGACGGGGCGGTGTCAGCCCCGGCCGGCCCAGATGTTCGTGCCCGCCGTGTCGACCGCGAACGAGTCGATCTCCGTCAGCTCCTCGTCCGTGAGGGGGGCGCCGGCGAGCGCGGCCACGTTCTCCTCCAGCTGGGCGACGCTGGACGCGCCGATCAGCGCCGAGGTCATCCGGGGGTCCCGCAGCACCCACGACAGCGCGAGCTGCGCCAGGGACTGGTCGCGCCGCTCCGCGATGTCCGCGAGGCCGCGCAGGCGCCGCAGCACCTCGTCGGAGAGCAGGTTCGGGTCGAGGGACTTGCCCTGGGTGGCCCGCGAGCCCTCCGGGATGCCCTTCAGGTACTTGTTGGTCAGCAGCCCCTGCGCCAGCGGCACGAAGGAGATGCAGCCCATGCCGGCCGCCTCCAGGGTGTCGAGGAGGCCGTCCTCCTCGGTCCAGCGGTTGATCATCGAGTACGAGGGCTGGTGGATGAGGGCCGGGACGCCCATCTCCTTCAGGATCCGCGCGGCCTCGGCGGTCTGCTCGCTCGTGTAGGAGGAGACGCCGACGTACAGCGCCTTGCCCTGCCGGACGGCGGAGGCCAGGGCCCCCATCGTCTCCTCCAGCGGGGTCTCCGGGTCGAAGCGGTGCGAGTAGAAGACGTCGACGTAGTCGAGGCCCATCCGGTCCAGGGAGGCGTCGAGCGAGGACAGCAGGTACTTGCGGGAGCCCCACTCGCCGTACGGCCCGGGGTGCATCAGATAGCCGGCCTTGGTCGAGACGACCAGTTCGTCCCGGTACGGGGCGAAGTCCTGGGCGAAGATCTTGCCGAAGTTCAGCTCGGCCGAGCCGGGCGGCGGTCCGTAGTTGTTCGCGAGGTCGAAGTGGGTGACGCCCAGGTCGAAGGCGCGGCGCAGGATCGCGCGCTGCGAGTCGAGGGCGCGGTCGTCGCCGAAGTTGTGCCAGAGGCCGAGCGAGACCGCCGGGAGCTTGAGGCCGCTGCGGCCCGTGCGGCGGTACTCCATGGTGTCGTAGCGGTCCGCGGAAGCGCGGTACGGGGAGGAATCAGTCACGTATCTCTGCTTATCACGGACTTGTGACCGTCCCGGGCTGGGAGCCCGCAGCCCCCGCGCAGTAGTGTGGCCGCCTGCGGACCGCCGATGCCTGGGGTCCGTCGCTGCACAGAGGGGTAAAGAACGGTGAACCTGCGCGACCTGGTGTACGGGCTCTACGCACGCCGGGTGGAGGGCCGTCTCGACCACGCCCAGGTGCCCAAGCACATCGGGGTCATCCTCGACGGGAACCGGCGCTGGGCCAAGGCGTCCGGCGGGACCCCCGAGCAGGGACACAAGGCCGGCGCGGACAAGATCCGGGAGCTGCTCGGCTGGTGCGCCGAGACCGACGTCGAGGTCGTCACGCTCTGGATGCTCTCCACGGACAACCTGAACCGGCCCGAGGAGCAGCTCGTCCCGCTGCTCGGCATCATCGAGAACGCCGTGCGCGCGCTGGCCTCCGACGGCCGCTGGCGGGTCCACCACGTCGGCACCATGGACCTGCTGCCCGCCCGCACCCAGTCCGTCCTGAAGGAGACCCAGGAGGCCACCCGGGGCAACACGGGGATACTCGTGAACGTCGCCGTGGGCTACGGCGGCCGCCAGGAGATCGCCGACGCGGTCCGCTCGCTCCTCCTGGAGCACGCCGACCGGGGCACGAGCTTCGAGGAGCTCGCCGAGATCGTCGACGTCGAGCACATCTCCGAGCACCTCTACACGCGCGGCCAGCCCGACCCGGACCTGGTGATCCGCACCAGCGGCGAGCAGCGGCTCTCCGGGTTCATGCTCTGGCAGAGCGCCCACTCGGAGTACTACTTCTGCGAGGTCCACTGGCCGGCCTTCCGCAAGGTCGACTTCCTCCGGGCGCTGCGCGACTACGCCGCCCGGCACCGGCGCTACGGCACCTGACGCACCCCCGTCGCCCCGGTCGGAACCGATCACCTCGTGTTCACGAACACGTCGTCATATGCCATGGCATGGCAGAGCTCGTTCGAGGGCATATCCCTGGTGAAGTGAGCGGCACGGAGACCGCCACCCGGGAGGCCCCTTGCACCAGGACGACCGTGCGGGACACGCACGGGAGACGTGGAGGGCCGTGGTACGGCCCGCGCATCGCGGCCCGCACCCGGTCCCATCCCGCAGCGACACCGGTTCCGTCGCGCCCCGACCTCACAGGGGTCTTCAGAGGGGGTCTGTCCTTCCGTGGTGACCAGCACGAAGCGCCGCCTTTCCGACCGGCGCACCTATGTTCTCGACACCAGCGTCCTGCTGGCCGACCCCAACGCCGTGTCCCGTTTCGAGGAGCACGAGGTGGTGCTCCCGATCGTCGTGGTCACGGAGCTGGAGGCCAAGCGGCACCATCCGGAGCTCGGCTACTTCGCCCGGCAGGCCCTGCGCCTGCTCGACGACTTCCGGATCCGGTACGGACGCCTCGACGCCCCGCTCCCCATCGGGGACCTGGGCGGCACCCTGCGTGTCGAACTCAACCATTCCGACCCCGGCGTCCTGCCCGCCGGCTACCGGTTGGGGGACAACGACTCACGGATCCTCGCGGTCGCGCGCAACCTCCAGGCCGAGGGGTACGACGTCACGGTCGTCTCCAAGGACCTGCCGCTGCGCATCAAGGCCTCCTCGGTCGGACTCCTCGCCGAGGAGTACCGGGCCGAGCTCGCCATCACGGACGCCAACGGCTGGACCGGGATGTCCGAGCTCGGACTCTCCGCCGACCAGGTGGACCTGCTCTACGACCAGGAGACGCTGTACGTGCCGGAGGCCGCCGAGCTCCCGGTCCACACGGGCCTGGTGCTCCAGTCCGAGCGCGGCAAGGCGCTCGGCCGGGTCACCGCCGAGGGGAACGTGCGGCTCGTCAGGGGCGACCGGGAGGCCTTCGGGCTGCGCGGCCGCAGCGCCGAGCAGCGGATCGCGCTCGACCTGCTCCTCGACCCGGACGTCGGCATCATCTCCATGGGCGGCCGGGCCGGCACCGGCAAGTCCGCGCTCGCGCTCTGCGCGGGCCTGGAGGCGGTCCTGGAGCGCCGTCAGCACCAGAAGGTGATGGTCTTCCGCCCGCTGTACGCGGTCGGCGGCCAGGAGCTCGGCTACCTGCCGGGCAGCGAGGCCGAGAAGATGAGCCCGTGGGCGCAGGCCGTCTTCGACACGCTGTCCTCGGTCGCCAGCCGCGAGGTCGTCGAGGAGGTGCTCGGCCGCGGGATGCTGGAGGTCCTGCCGCTCACCCACATCCGGGGCCGCTCCCTCCACGACGCCTTCGTCATCGTGGACGAGGCCCAGTCCCTGGAGCGGAACGTCCTGTTGACCGTCCTGTCCCGGATCGGGGCGAATTCGCGGGTCGTGCTCACCCATGACGTCGCCCAGCGCGACAACCTCCGGGTGGGCCGGTACGACGGAGTCGTCGCCGTCATCGAGAAACTGAAGGGGCATCCGCTGTTCGCCCACGTCACGCTCACCCGCTCCGAGCGCTCCCCGATCGCCGCGCTCGTGACGGAGATGCTGGAGGACGTTCAGATCTGACCGTTTCGTACCTTTCTGTATCGGTACGGAAGTTGACGCCGCCCGGCGAAACGCAGGAGCTTAGCCGGGCGGCGTCGCCATGTCCGCCACATGCGCCAAAACACCTGCCCCTTTCGCGATGTGAGCTTTCACACGCAACACAGAATTGCCTTGCGGCATCGCCGTCCGGCAAAGTCTTGCTTCCGTCAGGCCCCGCATACGGCACCCGTGCACCCTCCGGGGAGCGCAGTACAACTCAACAGCCGTCCGCCGTATGCCGCCCACAGCACCACGGGCCCGCGTCTCCTGTGACCCCGTACCTCGGAGACCAGTGCCAGGGGCAAGATTTCGCCCGCGTGGTCACCTGTGCGGACGATGCTGGAAGGAAACCGTGTGAGCCGGATCTCGGTCCGGGGATTCGCGGTGGCTTCGGCCACTGCGGTCACCACCGTCGGCGCCGTCGTCGGCGTCGCCTCGGGCAATGCCGCGCAGCCCGCCGACGACAACTTCGAGGCCGCCGCCGCCGACACCACGCTGCTCGCGGACATCCCCGCGGGCGAGCAGGCGCAGGTACAGGTCTCGTCCCTCGCGGAGCAGGCCTCCGTCCAGGCCGCCGCGGCCGACTCGGCCGCGAAGAAGTCCGCGGAGGAGGCGGCCCGCGTGCGCGCCGCCAAGGACGCCGAGGCCAAGAAGGAAGCGGCCGTCAAGGCCGAGGCCGAGGCCAAGGCCGAGAAGGAGCGCAAGAAGAAGGAGGAGGAGGCCGAGCGCGCCAGCCGTTCCGCGGCCCGCGACATCTCCTCCTTCGCCGCGCAGAGCTCCTACACCATCGCCGAGGTCAAGGCGATCGCCCGCCAGATCGTGCCGGCCTCGCAGTTCCAGTGCTTCAGCACCATCGTGAACCACGAGTCCACCTGGAACTACCGCGCGGTCAACCCCTCCTCGGGCGCCTACGGCCTCGTCCAGGCCCTCCCGGGCACCAAGATGAGCTCGGCCGGAGCCGACTGGCGGACCAACCCCGCCACCCAGATCAAGTGGGGGCTCAACTACATGAACGAGCGCTACGGCAGCCCCTGCGACGCCTGGGCCTTCTGGCAGAACAACCACTGGTACTAGTACCGGCGCACCGGCCCCGGAAAGCCCCCCACCGTCCCGCGGTGGGGGGCTTTCCGCACGTGGACGTGTAGGTTCGGGGATCCACGGGCACCCGGGGAGGACCGGGAAGAGCGGGCGGGGGAAGAGGGTAAGAACATGTCGAGAGTGCCAGGGTGGCTGAACCGGCTGGGCGAGGGCCTGAGCCGGGTGGGCCGACGGCTCGACGAGCGCAGGGCCGAGGCGGAACGGGACGACGAACTCGACGCGCCGTACGGGAGACCCGCCGACCGGCCCCGCGCGGCCGCGCCCGCCCCCGCGCGGCCCGGGACCGACCCGGACACCGCCGCGCCCCTGCCGGAGCAGGAGGACGGCGCCGCGGAGGGCGGCGCCGGCCTCTCCGTCCCCGCGCCCCCCTCGTACGCGCCGGCCGTCGCCGCCCGCCCCGACCCCGCCGCCGCCATCCCCTGGGGCATGCGCGTGGCCGCCGAGGCGAGCTGGCGGCTGCTGGTCTTCGCCGGGACCGTCTGGGTCCTGATGAAGGTGATCAGCTCCGTGCGGCTGGTCGTCCTCGCGTTCGTCGCCGCGCTCCTCGTCACCGCCCTGCTCCAGCCCACCGTGGCCATGCTGCGCCGCAGGGGCCTGCCCCGCGGACTCGCCACCGCCGTCACCGCCGTCTCCGGCTTCGTCGTGATGGGCCTGGTCGGCTGGTTCGTGGTCTGGCAGGTCATGGACAACATCGACAACCTGTCCGACCAGGTCAAGGGCGGCATCGAGGAGCTCAAGCGCTGGCTCCTCAACAGCCCCTTCCACGTGACCGAGCAGCAGATCAACGGCATCGCCAAGAACCTCAGCGACTCCGTCGGCACCAACGCCGAGCAGATCACCCAGGTCGGCCTCCAGGGCGTCACGGTCGTCGTCGAGACGATGACCGGCATCCTCCTCGCCATGTTCTCGACGCTCTTCCTGCTGTACGACGGGAAGAAGGTCTGGGAGTGGGCACTGAAGCTGGTGCCCGCCCAGGCCCGTCCGGGCGTCGCGGGCGCCGGGCCGCGCGCCTGGCGCACCCTCACCGCCTACGTGCGGGGCACGGTCCTCGTCGCCCTCATCGACGCCGTCTTCATCGGCATCGGCCTCTACTTCCTCGACGTGCCGATGGCCGTGCCGCTCGCCGTCTTCATCTTCCTCTTCGCCTTCATCCCGCTGGTCGGCGCCGTCGTCTCCGGCGCCCTCGCGGTCGTCGTCGCCCTGGTCACCAACGGGGTGTTCACCGCCCTGATGGTGCTCGTCGTCGTCCTCGCCGTGCAGCAGATCGAGGGTCACGTCCTCCAACCGTTCATCCTCGGCCGCGCGGTGCGGGTCCACCCGCTCGCCGTCGTCCTCGCGGTCGCCGCCGGCGGCCTGACCGCCGGCATCGGCGGCGCCGTCGCCGCCGTCCCGCTGGTCGCCGTCACCAACACGGCGGTCGGCTACCTGCGCGCGTACAGCACCGAGCAGGCCCTGCGCAGCACACCGGAGCCGCGCGGGGCGACCGCGTACGAAGTGGCCCCGACGCCGGCCCCCGGCTCGGTGCGGGACGAGCGGGGCCAGGGAGAGGACGCGTGATATCGGAACCGGAGCTGGTGGGCGGCGGGGGCTTCGAGAGACCCGAGGTGCTCACCGAGGCGCCGCGGCATCCCGGTCCGCCCCGGACCCGCCGGCCCTGGCTGTGGGCGCTCGGCGGCGCGGTCGTGGCCTCGGCGGTCTGGGGCGGCGGGCTCTACGCGTACGAGCGGAGGGAGCCGGCGGGCCCGGACCTCGGCGGGTACAAGGAGGTGGACGACCTCTGCGGGAAGGCCGGGCTGGTGGCGCTCGCCGAGGTCCTGGGCAGGCGGGGCGAGGACGGCACCGGACTGGTGATGGACGGGCCGGCCCTGCACAAGCGGGACTGCTCGCTGACCTTCGGCTCGCCGGAGACGGGGTACAGCGGGAACATCGTGTACACCCTGCACAAGGTGACGGACCCGGGGCCCGAGTTCGAGGCGTGGGGGAAGCACTACGAGCTCACCACCCCGATCGACGGGGTCGGGGAGAAGGCCCTCTTCGACGGCCGGGGGGGCGAGGGCGGGGAGCTCCGGGTCCTCGACGGCCAGGTCGAGATCGAGCTGAGCGTCTCCCGGCAGTACGTCACCGACGAGAACGGCGAACCCGTCCAGGAGACCGAGCCGATGGACCTCTCCGGGATCGAGGTCCCGATGACGCAGGACGTGCTCGCCCTGCTGGCCGAACTCAAGAAGTGACGGACGCGCGGAAGGGCCCCGGGGCGGAAAGCCCCGGGGCCCTTCTCGTGGTGCGCGCGGACGGTCAGGCCTGCTCGGCGAGGACCGCTTCCGCGTCGAGGGTGGCGCCGACCGCCTGGATCACGGCGGCGATCTTCACGGCCTCCTGGATGGTGGCGCGGTCGAGACCGGACTGGCGCAGGACCTGCTCGTGCGAGTCCAGGCACTGGCCGCAGCCGTTGATCGCGGAGACGGCCAGCGACCACAGCTCGAAGTCGACCTTCTCCACGCCCGGGTTGCCGATGACGTTCATCCGCAGACCGGCGCGCAGCGTCCCGTACTCGGGGTCCGACAGGAGGTGCCGGGTCCGGTAGAAGACGTTGTTCATCGCCATGATCGCGGCGGCGGACTTGGCGGCCTGGTACGCCTCGGGCTTCAGGTTCTCCCGGGCCTCCGGCTCCAGCTCCCTGAGCACCTTCGGCGAGCGCGAGGCGATCGCGCAGGCGAGGACGGTGCCCCACAGCTGCTGCTGCGGGAGGTCGCTGTTGCCGATGACCGAGCCCAGGTTGAGCTTCAGGTCCTTGGCGAAGTCCGGTATGGCGGCCTTGAGTTCATCGAGAGCCATGGCGGATCACTCGCCCGAGAGGAGCTTGACGGGGTCGAGCGTGGTCTCGCCCTTGCTCCAGTTGCACGGGCACAGCTCGTCGGTCTGCAGGGCGTCCAGGACCCGCAGGACCTCCTTGGGGTTACGGCCGACGGAGCCGGCGGTCACCATGGTGAACTGGATCTCGTTGTTCGGGTCCACGATGAAGACGGCGCGCTGGGCGAAGCCGTCCTCGCCCTCGACGCCGCAGTCCCGCATCAGGTCGTGCTTGGAGTCCGCGAGCATCGGGAAGGGCAGGTCGCGCAGGTCGTCGTGGTCCTTGCGCCAGGCGTGGTGCACGAACTCGGAGTCGCCGGAGACGCCGAGGATCTGGGCGTCGCGGTCCGCGAACTCGTCGTTCAGCTTGCCGAACGCGGCGATCTCGGTCGGGCAGACGAAGGTGAAGTCCTTCGGCCAGAAGAACACCACGCGCCACTTGCCCTCGTAGGACTTGTGGTCGATCTGCTCGAACTCCTTGCCGCTCTCCAGCGACACGCAGGCGGTCAGGTCGTAGGTGGGGAACTGGTCACCGACAGTGAGCACGCGCTCTCCTTGCAGCGGGGAAGCGCCCCTTTTGAGGGGCTTCCGTGGGGGTTGGACGGATCACCAGCATGGCACGGAGTGCATTGATCAGTGAAATAGCTAGAGTGGGTCGGGTTGATCGAAGGTGGTTATCAGTGGCATCCCCGTACAGCCCCCCGCACGGCCCGCACCGCACCAAGCAGCCGAGCCTCTCCCAGCTCAGAGCGTTCGCGGCGGTCGCCGAGCATCTGCACTTCCGTGACGCGGCGGCCGCCATCGGCATGAGCCAGCCCGCGCTCTCGGGCGCGGTTTCGGCACTCGAAGAGGCACTCGGTGTCCAGCTCCTTGAGCGTACGACGCGGAAGGTGCTGCTCTCGCCCGCGGGGGAGCGGCTCGCGGTGCGGGCGCGGACGGTCCTCGACGCGGTGGCCGGGCTGATGGAGGAGGCGGAGGCGGCCCGCGCCCCCTTCACCGGGGCGCTGCGGCTCGGCGTGATCCCGACCGTCGCCCCCTATCTGCTGCCGACCGTCCTGCGCCTGGTCCACCGGCGCTACCCGGAGCTCGACCTCCAGGTCCACGAGGAGCAGACCTCCTCGCTCCTGGAGGGGCTCGCGGCCGGACGGCTCGACCTGCTCCTCCTCGCCGTCCCGCTCGGGGTGCCGGGCGTCACCGAACTGCCCCTCTTCGACGAGGACTTCGTCCTGGTCACCCCGGCCGGGCACCCGCTGGCCGGGCGGGACGACATCCCGCGCGAGGCCCTGGGGGAGCTGCGGCTGCTGCTCCTGGACGAGGGGCACTGCCTGCGCGACCAGGCCCTCGACATCTGCCGCGAGGCCGGGCGCCCGGACGGCGCCGAGGTCACCACCACCGCGGCCGGCCTCGCCACCCTGGTCCAGCTCGTCGCCGGCGGGCTCGGGGTGACCCTGCTGCCGCGCACCGCCGTCACGGTCGAGACCGCCCGCAACACCGCCCTGTGGACCGGGCTCTTCGCCGATCCGGCCCCCTCGCGCCGGATCGCCCTCGCGATGCGGACGGGCGCGGCCCGGCAGGCCGAGTTCCAGGAGCTGGCGGAGGCGCTGCGGGGAGCGATGAGGGGACTGCCGGTACGCGTGGTGGGCGACGGCTCCTGAGACCCCCGGCACCGGCTGCGCGTGAGGGGCGGCGGCTCCCGGAGCCCCCCGGCACCGGGAACCGCCGCCCGTATCCGTACGCGCGGTCGACGGGTTACTCCGTGCGCAGCCCGTCCGCGCGCATCAGCCGCCACAGGACCGGCATGCTCAGGAGCGTCACCAGCGCGATCAGGGCGGCGCCGACGCCGACGACGGGCAGGAACACCCACCAGTCCCGGACCTGTTGCCCGCCCATCTTCAGGAGGACGACCCCGAGGCCGAGCCCGCCCACCACGGCGAGGGCCAGGCCGAGGACGATCGGCACCGCCGTCTGCCACAGCACCGACCAGCTCAGGGTGGAGCGCCGGGTGCCGAAGGCGACCAGCGAGGAGAGCAGCCGCTTGCGGTCCCTGAGCTGCTCCAGAGTGGTGACCAGGAGCGAGGCCGCCACCAGGAGCATCGTCAGGGTGGAGCCGACGAGGATGCCGGTGCGGACGCTGGAGAAGGCCGCGTCGCGCTCGGTGTCCTTCAGGTCCCTCACCCAGACGGTCGGGTCGATCGCGGCCGCCGTGTTCCGCACGTGCTCGGCGGCGTCGGGCACGGCCGGGTCGATCCGGATCATGCTCTGCGCGTAGGGCGCGTCGAGCAGGGCGGAGTCGATCGCCGACGGGGTGGCGAGGACGCCGTACCGGTACATGCCCGTCGGGTCGGGGCGGGAGTCCACGACCTTCGCGCGCGCGGGGATCGTCCACCGGGGCAGCGGGCCGGTCGCGGGCCGCTCCGGTCCGCCCTCCGGCGGGTGCGGGTCGCGCAGGGCGACCGTGGCGCCCGGCCGCACGACCGCGGTGATCCGCGCGTCGTCCGGGGCGCCCTGCGCGCCGTGCGCGAGGGCGACGAACACGTCGCCGTCCCGGCAGGAGGGCAGGGCGGCGAACTCCCGCAGGGAGGAGCAGTCGCCGACCCTGACCGAGGCCGACGGGGCGAACTCCCTGTCCTTCTCCAGGGGGCCGGGCCGCCACGCGTTCGACTCGAGGACGGACATCGCCTCGTCGACGCCCTCGGTCCGCGTGAAGCGGGCGGTGATGTCGCGGGCCTCTGCGGCGGTCCTGCCCTTGAAGCCGACGGCGATCCGGCTGCGGGACGGGTCCTCGCCGGTCGGCAGCGTGAAGTCGTTCTCCATCGCCTGGAAGAGCATCTGGAGCGCGATGGCGCCGGTGGCCGCGACGACGATGCCGCTGACCGCGCGGGCCGCCGTGCCGCTGCTCAGCTGGAGCCTGCGGACGGCGAGCTGCCAGGCCACCGGGCCCGCGTGCAGCCGCTTCACCCCGGCCTCGACCAGCCACGGGAGCAGTGTGGTCAGACCGACGAGGAAGAGGACGGTGCCGGTCACGACGGGCACGGTGTCGATGCTGGTCTCGGTCACCTCGACCCGGCCCATGAGCGGGGCGAGCAGGGCGGCGCCGGCCGCCAGGAGCAGCAGCCGCCACCACAGCCGGCGGCGGCGCGGCGCGGAGGACCGGACGACGCCGAGCGGCTCGATCGCCACCCCGCGCAGCGCGACGAGGGTGACCACGACCGAGGCGACCGGGACCACGACGACGGCGAGGGCGGCGAGCGCGGGCATCGGCACGACGTCGGAGGGGAAGGCGTTGGCGTCCCAGATGGTGAAGAAGCCGGAGAACTGCCGGGCCACCGCGAAGAGTCCGGCACCGGCCAGGAGGCCGAGGAGCGCGCCCGCGAGGGACTCGCCGGCCGCGATCCGCCGGGTCGTGGGGACGTCCGCGCCGACCAGCCGGAGCGCCGCGAGCCGCCGGTCGCGCTGCTCGCCGCCGAAGCGGACGGCGGTCGCGACGAAGACGAGCACGGGCAGCAGCAGGACGACGCAGGCGACGACCACGAGCAGGATCATGAAGGCGTTCATCGGCTCTTCGGGCACCGACCAGCCGAAGCGCCGGCCGCGCCCGTCGAAGTTGTCGGTGTCGAGGAAGTCGGCGTGGGCGACGTACCGCAGGTCGGCCGGGCCGATGAGCCCGTCCTTGCCGAGGGTCCCGACCGCCTCGTAGGGGAGCCGTTGCCTGAGCAGGGCGCCCTCGGGGGAGTCGAGCAGGTCGCGGAGCGCGGGGGAGACCAGCATCTCGCCGGCCCGGGGGAACGCGGTCGCGCCCGGGGGGACCGGGGGCGCGTCGCCCTCGGCGCGCAGCAGCAGCCCGGAGACGACGTCGTCCCGGTAGACGGTGGTGCGGGTGAGGTGGAGAAAGGTGTCGGGCCCGGGGGCGGTGACCTCCCGGCTCCCGTCGACGGCGCGGACCGCCTCCCGCACCTCCCGCTGGAAGAGGATGTTCGGCAGCGAGGCGGCGAGCAGCAGCAACGCCACTCCGAAGCCGACGCCGGTGGCGGTCAGCAGGGTGCGGAGCAGGCCGGGGCGCCCGCCGGTGACGGCGAACCGGGCGCCGAGCGCCAGGTCGCGGGCCCGGAACGATCCACGGGGCACCCCCCGGGTGCGGAGCTTCATGCCGCCCACTCCGCGTCCCGCACGCGTCCGTCGCGGACGACGATCTCGCGGTCCGAGTAGGCGGCGACCCTGGCCTCGTGGGTGACGAGGACGACGGCGGCGCCGGTGTCCCGGGAGGCCTCGGTGAGCAGGCTCATGACCCGTTCGCCGTTGAGGGAGTCGAGGGCGCCGGTCGGCTCGTCGGCGAAGACGACCCGCGGGGCGGTGACGAGCGCGCGGGCGACGGCGACGCGCTGGCCCTGGCCGCCGGACACCTCGCCGGGGCGCTTGCCGGCGACGGCGTCGACCTCCAGGCGGGCGAGCCACTCGACGGCCCTGGCCTCGGCGGCCTTGCGCTTCTCGCCGTTGAGGCGCAGCGGGAGGGCCACGTTCTCCGCGCAGGTCAGCTCGGGGACGAGCTGGCCGAACTGGAAGACGAAGCCGAAGTCGGTGCGGCGCAGGGAGCTGCGCTCGCGGTCGGAGAGCGCGGTGAGGTCCCGCCCGTCGTAGGCGATGGTGCCCGCGTCGGGGCGGACGATCCCGGCCAGGCAGTGCAGCAGCGTGGACTTGCCGGAGCCGGAGGGGCCCATGACGGCGACGACCTCGCCGGCCCGCAGCGAGAAGTCGGCGCCCGCGAGCGCCGGGGTCGGCCCGTAGGCCTTGTCGAGGCCGGTGGCCCGCAGGAGCGGCGCGGAGGTCATCGGCGGACCTCCTCGGCGAGCTGGTCGAGCCGGGCGGCGGTCAGTTCCAGCCAGCGCAGGTCCGCCTCCAGATGGAAGAGGGCGTGGTCGCAGATGAGCTGGTCGGCCAGGTCGCCGTCCTTCTTGCGCCGGGTGAGCTCGCGCATCAGGCGCAGGTGCTCGGAGCGCTGGGCGTCGAGGATCCCGGCGGCCCCGCGACCGGTCAGCAGGGCCAGGACGACCTTGGTGTAGAGGGTGGACTGGAGGTACGGCTCCGGCTTCTCGGGGGTGGCGAGCCACTGGGCGACATCGGTGACGCCCGCCTCGGTGACGGCGTACCGCTTCCGCTCGGGCCCGCCGCCCGCCTCGACGCCGTCGACGACCACGAGGCCGTTCTTCAGGAGCCGGGACATGGTCGAGTAGACCTGGCCGTAGTGGAGCGGCCGGTCGTGGCCGAATCTGTCGTCGAAGGCGCGCTTGAGGTCGTAGCCGTGGCGCGGGCCGGACTCCAGGAGCCCGAGGAGGGTGTGACCGATGGACATGCCGGTCACTGTACATGGTGTGTATACCTGCGATGTATAGAGGTCGGAGCGAGGGTGGACGGGTGCCCGGCGAGCGGTCGAGACAAGCGGAATGCTCCCTTCACGCAACCGTTCGACAGGCGGGAGCGTCGGTTCCTCTGGGTGTGGGTGCTGATTCTCACGTCCTGAAAAGACGTGATCGGTCTCCTATGTCCGTCCTGTCGGTGTTAGCTTGCTGAGCTGATCCGGCCCGCGCGGACACGCGCCGGAGCGCCGGGACACACGACGAGCGGAGCGACAGGACAGATGGGCCGACCTGAGACGGGCAAGGCGAGGAAGAGCGGCATACGCCGCCTCTTCTCCTGGAAGAAGCTCCTGGGCACCTTCATCGTGTGCTGCCTGCTCGGCATGGGCGCCCTGTACGTCGTCTACCTCATGGTCCCGGTGCCGACGGCCAACGCCGAGGCGACGATGCAGAGCAACATCTACAAGTACTCCAACGGCAAGATCCTCGCCCGCACCGGCGAGATCAACCGCGAGATCGTCGGCCTCGACAAGATCCCCGAGCAGGTCCAGCAGGCGTTCGTCGCCGCCGAGAACAAGACCTTCTACAAGGACAACGGCGTCGACATCAAGGGCACCACCCGCGCCGCCTGGTCCACCGTCACGGGCAAGGGCAAGCAGGGCGGCTCGACGATCACCCAGCAGTACGTCAAGAACTACTACCTGAGCCAGGACCAGACGGCGACCCGCAAGCTCAAGGAAATGGTCATCGCCCTCAAGGTCGACCAGAACATGGGCAAGAGCGAGATCCTCGCCGGGTACATGAACACCAGCTACTACGGGCGCAGCGCCTACGGCATCCAGGCCGCCGCCCGCTCGTACTACGGCGTCGACGCCTCCCGCCTCACCACCGC
Organism: Streptomyces sp. NPDC092045; assembly: GCF_044756005.1. Classification (NCBI taxonomy): domain Bacteria; kingdom Bacillati; phylum Actinomycetota; class Actinomycetes; order Kitasatosporales; family Streptomycetaceae; genus Streptomyces; species Streptomyces sp. NPDC092045. The sequence goes on from NZ_JBIVSC010000001.1 coordinate 379,007, forward strand.
CCAGGGCGCCTACCTCGCCGCCCTGCTCCAGGCCCCCAACCAGTACGACTGGACCTCCGCGAACGCCACCGGCCGCAAGCTCGTCGAACAGCGCTGGAACTACGTCCTCGACAACATGGTCGAGCAGAACTGGCTGTCGCCCTCCGAGCGCGCCGGCATGAAGTTCCCCGCGCCGCAGAAGCCCAAGCCGCTCCCCGGCATGGAGGGCCAGACCGGCTACCTCGTCGAGGCCGCCAACCAGGAGCTGATGCGCCGGGGCGTCAGCGAGGAGGACATCAAGGCCGGCGGCTGGACCTTCACCCTCAACATCGACGAGAAGAAGCAGAAGGCCCTCGTCAAGGCGGTCGACAGGCAGCTGGAGTCCAAGCTCGACCGCAAGGGGAACGAGAAGCACGCCGTCGTCCAGGCCGGCGCCACCTCCGTCGACCCGAAGACCGGCGCGGTCGTCGCCATGTACGGCGGCGTCGGCGCCACCGAGCACTGGATCTCCAACGCCACCCGCCGCGACTACCAGCCCGCCTCCACCTTCAAGCCGATCGTCCTCGCCTCCGCGATCGAGAACCACTCGAAGACCCAGGACGGACGCCACATCGGCCTCGGCACGATCTACGACGGCGACAGCAGGCGCCCCGTCGTGGGCAGCGACATCCCCTTCAAGCCGCAGAACGAGAACGACCGCAGCTACGGCCCCGTCACCGTCCAGAGGGCCACCAACAGCTCGATCAACTCGGTCTACGCCCAGATGATCGTCGACGTCGGCCCCGCCAAGGTGAAGAAGACCGCCCTGGCCCTCGGCATGAGGGACGGCAGGGACTTCCCCGAGGCCCCCGCCATCTCCCTCGGCGTCATGAACGCCTCGACCCTGGACATGGCCGGCGTCTACGCCACGCTCGACAACCACGGCAAGCGGGTCACCCCGACCCTGGTGAAGACCGCCGAGCACCGGGACCGCACGGTCCGGGCCGCGGACGCGATCGGCGACCAGGTCATCACCCGCGAGGCCGCCGACACCGCCACCAAGGCCATGACCGGCGTCGTGCGCAGCGGCTCCGGCACCCGCGCCGCCGGGGACTACGCCGCCGCCGGCAAGACCGGCACCTCCGAGAACAACCGCTCCGCCTGGTTCGTCGGCTACACCCCCGAACTCGTCACCGCCGTCGGCCTCTTCGGCGAGGACGCCAAGGGCAACCAGGTCACCCTGACCAACACCATCAACCAGGGCCGCGCCAACGGCGGCCGCACGCCCGCCCAGATCTGGGGCGACTACACGACCCGCGCCCTGAACGGCGGCTCCGACGCCCGGTTCGACCTGGAGACCGACGGCACGGACGCCGTCGAGCCCGACCCCGGCGCGACCACCGAGGGCCCCGAGGAGCCGACGGACGAGCCGACCACGGCCTCCCCGGGCACCACGACCCCGCCGGCGACCGAACCCGCCACCACCCCGCCGACCCGCACGAGCGACCCGGCCACCACCCCGCCGACGCCCACCACCGACGAGCCGACGACCGGCGAGCCGTCCCCGCCGCCCTCCGTCGAACCGCCCGACGGCGGCGGCACCGACCCCGAGCCGGGCGGCGACACGACCGGCAGGCCCGTCCGCCCGACGGCACCGCGATAACGGGGCCGCCGCACGGAGACGCACGGAAGGCCGGACCCCCTCGGGGGTCCGGCCTTCCGGCCGTCCGGGACGGCCCCGCTCAGGTACGGGTCGCCAGCTCGAACCAGACCACCTTGCCGCCCGAGAGCCGGGTCGCCCCCCAGCGCCGGGCCAGCCGGTTCACCAGGAACAGGCCGCGCCCGCCCTCGTCGGTGTCCCGCGCCCGCCGCTGCCGGGGCAGCTGCGGGGAGTCGTCGCCGACCTCGCAGCGCAGCACGTCCGTACGGAGCAGCCGCAGGGTCACGGGCCGCTCCGCGTACCGCACGGCGTTCGTCACGACCTCGCTGATCAGCAGCTCCACCGAGTCCGTGAGCTCCTCCAGGTCCCAGCGGGCCAGCGCCCGCCGGGCGAGCCGCCGGGCACGGCCCGGGGCCGCGTCCTCCGGATCCAGGAACCAGTACGCCACGTCGCTCGGCGCGATCCCGTCGAACCGGGCCGCGAGCAGCGCGATGTCGTCGTCCCGGTCGCCCGGGCCCAGCATGTCCAGGACGTCGTCGCAGAGCGCCTCCAGCGGGGGCGAGTGGTCCGGACCGGTCAGCTGCGCGGTCGCCGCCAGGCGCTCCCGCAACTGCTCGATCCCCGTCCACACGTCCCGCAGCCGGGACTCCACCAGACCGTCGGTGTACAGCAGCAGCGTGGCGCCGGCCGGGGCGTCCAGCTCGACCGCCTCGAAGTCCACCCCGCCCACCCCGATCGGCGCGCCCGGCGGCACCCGCAGCACCTCCGCGCGCCCGCCCAGATGGAGCAGTATCGGCGGCGGATGGCCGGCGTTCGCCACCGTGATCCGGTGCGAGACCGGGTCGTACACCGCGTACATGCAGGTGGCCATCCGGTTCTCGCCGAGCCGCTGCGCCTGCTCGTCCAGGTGGTGCAGCACCTCCTGCGGCGGCAGGTCGAGCCCGGCCAGGGTCTGCGCGGTGGTGCGCAGCTGGCCCATGATCGCCGCCGACGTCATGGAATGGCCCATGACGTCGCCCACGACCAGGGCGACCCTGCTGCCGGGCAGCGGGATCGCGTCGTACCAGTCGCCGCCCACCCGGGCCGTCTCGGCCGCCGGCAGATAGCGCGAGGCCAGCCTGACCCCGGTCGGCTGCGGCAGCGAGTCCGGCAGCATCGTCCGCTGGAGCTCGTCCGCGATGTACGCCTCCCGGCCGTACAGGACCGCCTTGTCGATGCCGAGCGCCGTGTGGGTGGCCAGCTGCGCCGCCACGAGCAGGTCGTTCGGCTCGAAGCCGGCCCGCTCCGGACGGCGCAGGAACACGGCCGCGCCGATCACCCGGCGCCGGCCGCGCAGCGGAGCCAGTATCGCCCGCAGCCCGCCGGGCAGCGGGTGGTCGGTGCCGAGCAGCTCGGACAGCGCCTCCCGGGCGGCGGCGGAGTCGCCGAAGACCGGCCGCACCCCGCGCAGCACCTCGGCGAGCGCTCCTCCGGACCGCACCTCGCAGAGTTCGGCCGCGGGGGTCGGATCCGGATCGGGCACGAGGACGAGCTCCTCGGACTCCGGGTCCGTTAACCGCAGCCGGTCCGTCCGGCGCAGCCGCAGCACGAACGGCGCCACCGGGCGCTCGTCGCCCACCGGCAGCGGATCGCGCAGGTAGACCAGGATCTCGTCGGAGAACGTCGGCACGGTCGCCCGGCACAGGCCGAGCACGATCTCGTCCAGGTCGATGCCGCGGGCGATGCGGCGGGTCGCCGCCCCGACGAACCGCAGCCGCTCGCCCTCCCGCCGCGCCGACGTGGTCCCGCCGCCGGACGGCTGCGGGGAGACGGCGACGGCCACGGCGGCGGAGCCGCCCGGGGCGCCGGTCCCGAGGGGCGCGCCGGGCGCCGCCGGGGACTCCGCACCGGGGACCGGTGCTCCGCCCGGCTGCGCGGGCACGTCGGGCAGGCCGGCCGCCGCCTCCTGGCGGGGGCGCGCGCGTTCCTGCGGCCGGGCAGCCAGCGGCTGCCGGCCTTCGTGGGAGGTGGGATGCTCCGTCACGCGTGGGATTCCGTCCGTCCGGGCCGGTGGTGCGATGCACTCGCTCTTCTCGCCGATGCCGCGCCTTCGGCGGGGATAAACCCCTCGTGTGCGGCGGATGCGGACGCTCCGCTGGGCGCGGCGGCGACGGGGGTCGGAACACCCGGGCAGACGTCCGGCACTGCTCTCCCCCTCGTGGTGACTGGCGGTCAGGTCCAGTGTGCTGTTCGGTCGCTGACGTACTGTTCGGTAGGTCTGACGTGCCGTGCGGTCCGTCTCCGGCGTGCGGAGGACGATCCTACGGTTGGACCCCTGGGGCGCATCAAGGGTCTCACGGCCCGGTGTGCGCCGGGGTGCGATCCCAGTCCGCCGGCAGTTCCGGAATGCGCCAGGCCGGATCCGGCCGCCAGTGCTCCCAGCCGTCCGCGAACGGCGCCCCCCACGCCTCGATCCGCTCCACCGCGAGCCGCCCGGCGGCCCGCACCCGCGCCGCCTGCTCCGGGCCCATCAGACCGGACCGCCGGGCCTGCGCGAACTCGTCCTCGTCCCGCCACAGCCAGCTGCGGTCCGGGTAGACGGAGATGTCGAGGAAGTGGTCCTCGGAGTCGACGCCGCCGGACCAGCGGGTCCGCGGCTCCTCCAGGTTCACGTACCAGCTCCGGAAGCGCCAGCCGCGCTCCCAGAACAGCCACACCGACCACGGCTCGCCGGGCCGGGCCAGCTTCAGCACCCCGCTGCCGGCCCAGCGGGCCCGCTCGGTGGTGCGGGGAGCGGTGTAGCGGGTGGCGAGCGGCTCGTCGTGGACGGAGGTGCCGTCGGCGAGCACGGGCCGGACGCACTCGGTGCCGGGTGCCATCCAGACCGCGAGCAGCTCGGGACCGTCCTGGACGACCGTCACCGGCCGGCAGATGTGCACGGCCCCGGTGCCGTTGCCGCGGTAGCGCCAGAGGACGTGGTCCCCCGGCGCCCAGTGCTGAGAACCGTCCGATCCTGTCATGCGCAGATCTTAGGGGCGCGCTCCCACCGCCGCTGCGGTCCGGGTCACGGAAGAGCCGGCGCGCGGGGTGCGCGGGGGCCGGCGCACGGGGTGCGCGGGGCCGCCGGCGGGCCGGCCGGCCCCTCCCGCCTCCCGCTCCGCGGGACCTCTACGGGTGCGTCATCCGCAGCACGTCCAGCGCCTCGTCCAGCTGCTCCACCGTGAGGTCGCCCCGCTCGACGTAGCCGGACTCCAGGACCACCTCGCGGATGGTCCTGCGCTCCGCGAGGGACTTCTTGGCGACCTTGGCGGCCTCCTCGTAGCCGATGTACTTGTTCAGCGGGGTGACCACGGACGGCGAGGACTCGGCGTACTCGCGGGCGCGCTCGGCGTTGGCCGTGATCCCGTCGACCGTGCGGTCCGCGAGCAGCCGGGACGCGTTGGCCAGAAGCCGTACGGATTCCAGCAGGTTCTTGGCCATCACCGGCAGCATCACGTTGAGCTCGAAGTTCCCGGCCGCGCCCGCCACCGCCACCGTGGTGTCGTTTCCGGTCACCTGCGCGGCGACCATCAGGACCGCCTCGGGGATCACCGGGTTCACCTTGCCCGGCATGATCGAGGAGCCGGGCTGGAGGTCGGGCAGGTTGATCTCGGCGAGGCCCGTGCGCGGCCCGCTCGCCATCCAGCGCAGATCGTTGGCGATCTTGGTGAGGGAGACGGCGATGGTCCTGAGCTGCCCGGACGCCTCCACCAGGCCGTCGCGGGCGCCCTGCGCCTCGAAGTGGTCGCGGGCCTCGGTCAGCGGCAGTCCGGTCGTGCGGGCGACCTCCGCGATGACGGCCGCGGAGAAGCCGGCCGGGGTGTTGATGCCGGTGCCCACCGCCGTGCCGCCGAGGGGGAGTTCGGCGAGCCGGGGAAGCGCGGCCCGCAGCCGTTCGACCCCGTACCTCACCTGCGCCGCGTAGCCGCCGAACTCCTGGCCCAGGGTGACCGGGGTGGCGTCCATCAGGTGCGTGCGGCCGGACTTCACGACCTTCGCGAATTCGGCCGATTTCCGCTCCAGGGCGGCGGCCAGGTGCTCCAGGGCGGGGATCAGGTCGCGGGTCACGGCGCCGGTCGCCGCGATGTGGATGGAGGACGGGAAGACGTCGTTGGACGACTGCGAGGCGTTCACGTGGTCGTTGGGGTGCACCTCCCGGCCCTCGGGCAGCCGCTCGGTGGCGAGGGTGGCGATCACCTCGTTGGTGTTCATGTTGGACGAGGTGCCCGAGCCGGTCTGGAAGACGTCCACGGGGAAGTGCGCGTCCCAGCGCCCCTCCGCGACCTCCTCCGCCGCCGAGGCGATCGCCTCCGCGCGGTCCCCGTCGATCACCCCGAGCCCGGCGTTGACCGTGGCGGCGGCGGCCTTGATCCGGGCCAGGGCCTCGATGTGGGCGCGCTCCAGGCGCTGGCCCGAGACGGGGAAGTTCTCCACCGCCCGCTGGGTCTGGGCCCGCCACTTGGCGTGCGCGGGCACCCGCACCTCGCCCATGGAGTCGTGCTCGATCCGGAAGTCCCCGGCCCGCTCGCTGTCGTTCATCTTCTCCAACCTCCCGCAAAAGTTGAGCACTTGTCTTGTTCGATGTATTCCCAAGGCGCGTACCGGCCAGTAAAAACCGTGGGTAACCCCACTTCCAGGAGGCGCAATGACGCGCACCAGGTACAGATTCCGCCGGCCCGCCGCCGCCGTCGCCACGGCCGCCGCGATCCTCGGAACGATGATCGCGGCCACCGCTCCCGCCGGCGCGGCCGACACGACCACGGGCACGAGGGCCGCCGTCGCCTCCGTACCCCTGCCCCCCGCCCTGGAGACCATCCGGGCGGCCGAGGCGACCAGGATCTACGGAAGCCCCGAGGAGCGCCCGCTCGACCAGCGCAGGAGCGGACTGATCTCGCTCGGCGACAGCGAGATCTCCGGCGAGGGCGTCGGCACCTACGAACCGCCCACCAACGGCCCCTCCAACTGGTGCCACCGCTCTCCCGAGGCCGCCGTCCACCGCACCGGCATCCCCGCGGACCTCACGTTCAACGTGTCCTGCTCCGGCGCGTACACCGGCAACATCAAGATCGGCGGCTCCCGGCAGTACGCCGACGAGCTCGTCCAGAGCGACAGCCTCGCCATCAAGGCCCGCAACACCCGGATCAAGATGGTCCTGCTCGTCGCCGGGGCCAACGACGACCTCCAGTTCGGCCCGGTCATGACCGACTGCGTCACCCGCTACCTGCTGAGCCAGGGCGCCTGCGAGCCCAAGTACGCCCCCGGCTGGCAGGCCCGCGTCGACGGACTCGTCCCCAAGGTCGAGCAGACCGTCCGCGACCTCAAGACGGTCATGCGCGACGCCGGATACGCCGACGGCGACTACAAGCTCGTCCTCATGGGCTACCCGAGCCCGATCGGACCCGACTTCCGCGACAACCCGAACTTCCCCGGCAAACTGGCCTGCGGCGGCCTGGGCTACGACTCCGACACCGTCTGGGGCCGCAACACCGCCGTCCCCGCCTTCGAGCGCGGCATGCGGAAGGCCGCCGCCTCCACCGGCGCCACCTACCTCGACAACTCCCGCCTCTTCCACGGCCACGAGGTCTGCACCGAGGACCCCTGGGCCCGGGGCCTCTACATCGACCTCTCCAAGCCCGGCCTCCCGGACGAGAACTCGGTCCGCCAGTCCTTCCACCCCAACGCGCGCGGGCACGCCGCCTTCGCGGCCTGCCTCACCCAGCTCTACGCTTCGGGCCTGCGCGAGGCGAGCTGCGCCGACGTGAACTCCACCGGGAAGCCGACCCTCTTCCCGCTCGCCTGGGACGACGCCTACCGCCCGCTGAGGAACCAGGCGACCGGCAACTGCCTGGACGTCGACGCCGCCGCCAGCGCCAACGGCACCCGGGTCCTCGGCTGGGACTGCCACGACGGCCGCAACCAGACCTGGTGGTACGACTCCGCCCGGCAGACCGTCCACACCGGCCTCACCCAGGACCGCTGCGTGGACGTGCCCGACCTCCAGTACCGCGCCGGCACGGGCCTGATCCTCTGGAACTGCCACGGCGGCGCCAACCAGAAGTTCGTCCGCGACGGCGCCACCCTCCGGCCCGCCACCGCGACCGGCATGTGCCTCACCCAGGGCGCGGCGAAGGAGCAGATCGGGCTCCGGGCCTGCGACGGCTCCGCGAACCAGAAGTTCGCGTAGCCCGCACCCGGCCGGAAGCGCCGCGGCCCCCGTCCGGCGAGGGACGGGGGCCGCGGTCACGGCTCAGCCGAGCCTCAGGCTCGTACGGGCCAGTTCGTACGCCGGGAGCATCGCGCGGTGCTCCCCGGTGTCCATCCCGCCGAGGTGGACGACGACCGCGCCCTCCGGCGTGGCGACGGCGAAGGCGCGCTCCTCCTTGTCCTCGCCGAGGACTTCGCTCCGCACCGTGTAGGTCACCTCGACGGCGGGCAGCGCGCCCGCCGTCGTCTCCCGGTACGAGGCGCCCGAAGCCTTCCCGTCCGCCGCCACGAACCCTTCGAGCGCCGCCCGCGCGGGCCCCTTCCGCGCCGTCCACACCCGCAGGAAGCCGACGTGCCCGGCGGGCTTGGCGTCGACCTCGCAGCGGGCGAAGGCCGGCCCCTGGCGCGTGAGCGCCGCGAACTCCGGGTCCTCGGGGTCCTCGATCGCCTTCGGCCTCCACTCCTTCGCCAGGGAGAAGGAGACCGGCAGCGGACAGGCCGTCCCCGGCCCGCCGAGGAAGGCCGCGGCGGCGGGCGCCCCCGAGGGCGCGGCGTCCGACGGCTTCGCGACGGACGCCGGAGCCTCCGGGACGGCCCCGGGGCGCGGCTCGGAGCCGCAGCCGGTCAGCAGCGGCCCCGCCGCGAGGACGACGGGGACCAGGAGCCGTATCGGGAGTCTCATGATCGGCAGCGTAACCGCCCCCGGAACCCGCGAGGTCGTCAGGAGAGCTTGCCGCCGTAGTCCGGCAGTTTGAAGGTGCGCTCGGCGTGGCCGCCGACCAGGTCGGTGGTGTTGTTCCCGATGTTCGCGATGATCGTGTAGCCCTTGGCCTCGATCTCCGCGCGCTTCTCGGTCTTGTACGCGCTGACCTCGGCGAACAGGTCGGGCAGCGAGCGCACGTACAGGCCGTCGACCGGGTAGCCGGCCTTCTTCAGGTTCCAGTCGGTGAGCGAGTGGATGATCCCGGGGCGGGCGGTGACGAAGAAGACGGCCACCCCGCGCGCGTGGGCGTCCCGGACGAGGTCGCGGACGTCGGCGATGGCCGGGGTGGGCAGCTCCCAGAACGGGTGGAAGTCCGTCTCCAGGGAGCTGTTGTCGATGTCGAGGACCAGGGCCTGCTTCTCGCGCCCGGCGTCCTCGGCGCGCTCCTCGACGTACGGGCGCGCCTCGGCGACGACGGCCGCCACGTCGCGGCGCCAGGTGGCGTAGTCGACGCCGGCGATCGCGGCGGTCGACACCAGGTGGTCGTTCGGGTCGGAGGCGGAGGCGGAGGCGGAGGCGGAGGTGGAGGTGGAGGCGGAGGCGGCGGACGCGGTGGGCGCGGGTCCGACGACGAGGAACGCGGAGAGGGCGAGGGCGGCGGCGGATCCGGCGGCGGCGCGCCCGCGGAGGGGGGTGGAGGGCATGGGGGCTCCCGAGAGGTCGACCAATGCGGACTGATCGGTGGGTGCTGCTCAGTGCTTGTCATGCTCGCGCCCCATACTGACGGGTAGGCGACGGGAGGGCTACCGGTCGGTAGCGACTTTCTGACCCGGCGGCGTCCGGGTGCGCGGACGCCTCGGGTCCACGGCGTCCGAGTGCGCGGACGCCCCGGACCCCACGGCGTCCGGGTGCGCGGATGTCCCGGGCCCACGGCGTCCGGGCGTGCGGGCGCCCCCGGCCTTCGCGCCTCCCCGCTTCCTCGCCTCCACGGCCTTCCCGCCTCCATGGCCCCCCCGGGCACGCCGACGCCCCCGGTCCAGGGGGACCGGGGGCGTCGGCGGGGTGACGCGGGATCAGGCCAGACCGGGGCCCCGCACCGGGATGTGCGTGAACGTCGGCTCCGGGGCCGGGTTCTGGAAGAAGTCGTTGCCCTTGTCGTCCACCACGATGAACGCCGGGAAGTCCTCGACCTCGATCTTCCAGACCGCCTCCATGCCGAGCTCCTCGTACTCGACGACCTCGACCTTCTTGATGCAGTCCTGGGCCAGCCGCGCCGCCGGGCCGCCGATCGAGCCGAGGTAGAAGCCGCCGTGGGCGCCACACGCGTCCGTGACCTGCTTCGAGCGGTTGCCCTTGGCCAGCATGACCTTCGAGCCGCCCGCCGCCTGGAACTGCTCGACGTACGAGTCCATGCGTCCGGCCGTCGTCGGGCCGAAGGAACCGGACGCGTAGCCCTCGGGGGTCTTCGCCGGGCCCGCGTAGTACACCGGGTGGTCCTTCAGGTACTGCGGCATCTCCTCGCCGGCGTCCAGGCGCTCCTTGATCTTGGCGTGCGCGATGTCGCGCGCCACGACCAGCGGGCCGGTGAGCGAGAGGCGCGTCTTGACCGGGTACCTGGTCAGCTCGGCGAGGATCTCGTCCATCGGCTGGTTGAGGTCGATCCGCACCACGTCGGAGGCCTCGTCGAGGTGCTCGTCGGTGGTCTCCGGCAGGAAGCGCGCCGGGTCCGTCTCCAGCTGCTCCAGGAAGACGCCCTCGGCGGTGATCTTCGCGACGGCCTGGCGGTCGGCCGAGCAGGAGACGGCGATGGCGACGGGCAGCGAGGCGCCGTGGCGGGGGAGGCGGACGACGCGCACGTCGTGGCAGAAGTACTTGCCGCCGAACTGCGCGCCGATGCCGATCCTCTGCGTCAGCTCGAAGACCTTCTCCTCCAGCTCCTTGTCGCGGAAGCCGTGGCCGGTCTCGGCCGAGCCCTCGGTGGGCAGCTCGTCCAGGTAGTGCGCGGAGGCGTACTTCGCGGTCTTCAGGGCGAACTCGGCGCTGGTGCCGCCGACGACGATCGCCAGGTGGTACGGCGGGCAGGCGGCCGTGCCGAGCGAGCGGATCTTCTCCTCCAGGAACCTCATCATGGAGGCCTCGTTGAGGACCGCCTTGGTCTCCTGGTAGAGGAAGGACTTGTTGGCCGAGCCGCCGCCCTTGGCCATGAAGAGGAACTTGTACGCGCCGCCGTCGGTCGCGTACAGCTCGATCTGCGCGGGCAGGTTCGAGCCGGTGTTCTTCTCCTCCCACATGGTGACCGGGGCCATCTGCGAGTACCGCAGGTTGAGCTTGGTGTACGCGTCGTAGACGCCCTTGGACAGGGCCTCCTCGTCACGGCCGGAGGTCAGCACGTTCTGGCCGCGCTTGCCCATGACGATCGCCGTGCCGGTGTCCTGGCACATCGGGAGGACGCCGGCGGCGGCGATGTTCGCGTTCTTGAGGAGGTCGAGCGCGACGAACTTGTCGTTCGGGGACGCCTCCGGGTCGTCGATGATCCGGCGCAGCTGCGCCAGGTGGGCCGGGCGCAGGAAGTGCTGGATGTCGTGGATCGCCTCGGCGGCCAGCCGCCGCAGCGCCTCGGGCTCGACCTTGAGGAACGTACGCCCGTCGGCCTCGAAGGTCGAGACGCCTTCGGCGGTCACCAGGCGGTAGGGCGTGGTGTCCTCTCCCAGGGGGAGCAGATCGGAGTACGAAAACTCTGGCATGACGGCGGTCATTCCTCACTCGGCGGGCGACGGCGCCGCCTCCGTTGGCAACGCGCCCTCCAGCGTAGAACGCCCCCGTTCCGCCGATCCTGTGAGGTAGGGCTCACTTGGCGCGGGCCGACCGGATCCGGCCCCGTCCACAGGTCTCGGCCCCGCCCCCTGGTCGCGATCTATCGCGTTTCGCTAGGCTGGCTCCGTGGACCTCGAAAAGCAGCCCGAACCCGAGAAGCAGCCGCAGCCGCAGCGCTCGGCCGCCCCCGCCGAGACCGCCCCCGCGAAGCCCGCCTTCGCCGATCCGCAGGGCGCGCTGCGGGCCTCGGACGCGGACCGCGACCGGATCGCCGACATCCTCCGGGACGCCCTGGCCGAGGGGCGGCTCGACGCCGAGGAGCACTCGGACCGGATCGACGCGGTCTACCGGGCCAAGACGGTCGGGGAGCTGGAGCCGATCGTCCGCGACCTGCCGGCCGCCCGGACCTCCCGGCCGGAGCCCGAGCCGGCGTACTCCTACGGCCCCGACGACCAGGAGGGGACCCCGGACAACCTGGTGGCGATCTTCTCCAGCACCACCCGCAAGGGCCGTTGGCGGGTGAGCCGCCGGACCAGCGCCTTCGCGCTCTTCGGCAACATCGAGATCGACCTGACCGAGGCGATCTTCGCCCAGCGCCTGACCACGATCAACGCCACCTCCATCTTCGGCAACGTCGAGGTGCGGGTCCCGGAGAACATCAGCCTGCGCGGCAACGGCAGCGGGATCTTCGGCAACTTCGAGGTCGTGACCCTGGAGGGCGTCGACCCGCAGGCCCCGGTCGTCGTCATCAACGGCTACTCGGTCTTCGGGAACGTCGAGGCGAGGCCCAAGCGCGGCAAGTGGATCACGGACCTCCAGGGCAGGATGCGCAAGCACCTCGGCCACTGACGACGGGCCGGCGAGCGGGTGACCGCCCCGGCGGGCGACCGGAATTCGCCGTCGGGCATCCGCAGTGCGGAACGGCGCGGCACCCAGTGCATAGGCGCGCGCACAGCGGGTAAGGCTCGTGGCATCGCCTCTCGCTCGCGAAGCCGTCGTCAGTCGTCAGGAGTAGACCGTGCTGCAACTGCCGCATCAGCCCCTCCAGGCCGTCGCCGTTCCCCCCGCCCGCACCCCGGCTCGCGAGGACGAGGGGGGCCCGTGGCACGCGGAGGCGGTGTGCCGCCGTGACGAGGCAGGACTCTTCTTCGCTCCCTCCAAGGAGCCGACGGCCGCGCGCCTCGCCCGCGAGGAGGCCGCCAAGCGGGTCTGCGCGCGGTGTCCGGTGATGGTCGAGTGCCGCGAGCACGCGCTGCTCCAGCCCGAGCCGTACGGGGTGTGGGGCGGGCTCACGGCGGCGGAGCGCCGCGTCGTCCTCGCCCGGCGCCGGCGGCGCGAGGTGGAGCTGAGGAAGGCGGCCGCGACGGAGCCGATCGCCCAGGCGGGCTGACGCGGGAGCGGAGCCCGGACGCCGGGACCCGCGACGGACGCGAAGACCCCCGCCGGTCCGTACGCAGAGGGGCGCCCCCACCGCACATGGGGGCGCCCCTCTCCGTGTCGTCTCCCCGCGCCGTCCGGCGGGCGGGACCTACTTGGCCCGGTCGAAGTCGATCTTGCTGTACGCGCGCAGCTTCGACAGCCGGTGCGTGGAGTCGATCTGGCGGATCGTGCCGGACTTCGAGCGCATGACGAGGGACTGCGTGGTCGCCGTCTCGGCGCGGTACCGCACCCCGCGCAGCAGCTCGCCGTCCGTGATGCCGGTCGCGACGAAGAAGACGTTGTCGCCGCTGACCAGGTCGTCCGTGGAGAGCACCCGGTCCAGGTCGTGGCCCGCGTCGAGCGCCTTCTGCCGCTCGGCGTCGTCCTTCGGCCACAGCTTGCCCTGGATCACACCGCCGAGGCACTTGATGGCGCAGGCGGAGATGATGCCCTCGGGGGTGCCGCCGATGCCCATGAGCATGTCGACGCCGGTGCCCTCGCGGACGGCCATGATCGAACCGGCGACGTCGCCGTCCGAGATGAACTTGATCCGGGCCCCGGTCTCGCGGATCTCCTTGACGATGCCCTCGTGGCGGGGGCGGTCCAGGATGACGACCGTGATGTCCTCGGGCGAGGAGTTCTTCGCCTTGGCGACCCGGCGGATGTTGACCGAGACGGGGGCGTTGATGTCGACGAAGTCGGCGGCCTCCGGGCCGGTGACCAGCTTGTCCATGTAGAAGACCGCGGACGGGTCGAACATGGTGCCGCGGTCGGCGGCGGCCAGGACGGCGATCGCGTTCGGCATGCCCTTGGCGTTGAGCGTGGTGCCGTCGATCGGGTCGACCGCGATGTCGACCTCGGCGCCGGTGCCGTCGCCGACCCGCTCGCCGTTGAAGAGCATCGGCGCCTCGTCCTTCTCGCCCTCGCCGATGACGACGACGCCGTCCATCGAGACGGTGGAGATCAGGGTCCGCATGGCGTTGACCGCCGCGCCGTCCGCGCCGATCTTGTCGCCCCGGCCGACCCAGCGTCCGGCGGCCATGGCGGCGGCCTCGGTGACGCGCACCAGTTCGAGGGCGAGGTTGCGGTCGGGGGCCTCGGGAGAGACCTCCAGTTCGGGCGGGAGGGTGTGCTCGGTCATCGTTGCGCACCTTTCTGTACGGCGACGGCCGGAAATCTGTACGGCGACGGCCGGAGAATAAGAGGGTGCTGCGACTCTATCGTCAGGTCGACAAATTGAGCAGAGGGGCCCACGTATGAGCGCGGGACCGTGATGCGACCATGGGGGGCGTGGCAGGTATGCGAGGCAGGCAGACGGTACGCGGGATGTTCCAGTCCCTCGGTGTGATCATGGTCGCCGCGGGCGTGATGTATCTCTTCATCCCGCACGACGAGCACGCGGACCCGGTGAAGGCGAAGGACTACCGGGTCGAGCTCCTGACGGCCCGGCGGGCGGCGCCGTACCCGGTGCTGGCCCCCCAGGGCCTCGGCGACGGCTGGAAGGCGACGGTCGTCTCGTACAAGCGCGAGAACTCCGACGCCTGGCAGCTCGGCTTCCTCTCCCCGGACACCCAGTACGTGGCGATCCACCAGTCGACGGCGGAGCCGCGCGCGTTCGCGCCCAAGGTGAGCCGGGGGGCGAAGGACACCGGGAGGACCGAGACGGTGGCGGGCCAGGTCTGGCAGCGCTGGGAGGGCCCGAAGTACGACGCGCTCGTGCGGACGGAGGGCGGCGCGACGACGGTGGTGACCGGCACGGCCTCCTTCGAGCGGCTGACCGAGATGGCGGGCTCGCTGCGGGCGCAGAAGGCCTGACGGACGCGGTGGTACGGGGAGGGCCCCGCACTCGTGGAGTGCGGGGCCCTTTCCGTGCCCGCGGCCGGCCGTCGCGCGGCCGGTCACCTGCCTCAGACGGTGGTGACGACCTCGTCGAAGGAGAGGCGCGGGGAGCGCGGGAACCAGGCGTCCTCGCCCGGCCGGCCGATGTTGACGACCATCAGCGGGGTGTGGTCGGCGTCGAGGAACTCCTTCTGGACGCCGGCGAAGTCCAGGCCGGTCATCGGGCCGGCGGCCAGGCCGGCGGCGCGGACGCCGACGATGAAGTAAGCGGCCTGGAGGGCGGCGTTCAGCAGGGCGGACTGCTCGCGGACCGGGCGCTCGGCGAAGAACATGTCCTTGGCCTGCGGGAAGTGCGGGAGCAGCGCCGGGAGGTCGTCGTGGAACTCGTTGTCGGCGGAGAGGATCGCGACGAGCGGGGCGGCGGCGGTCTTGGGCCGGTTGCCCTCGGCCATGTGCCGCACCAGGCGCTCGCGGGCCTCGGGGGAGCGGACCAGGGTGATGCGCAGCGGGGTCTGGTTGAAGGCGGTGGGGCCGTACTTCACCAGGTCGTATATCGCCCGGACCTGCTCGTCGGTCACCGGCTCGTCGGTGAACGTGTTGGCGGTGCGGGCCTCGCGGAAGAGGAGGTCCTGGGCGGCGGGGTCAAGGGCGAGGGACATGCGGCGTACCTTCCGGACTGCACAAACTGCACAAGGTGGGGGTCGCTCGTAC
This sequence comes from Streptomyces sp. NPDC092045, assembly GCF_044756005.1. Taxonomy (NCBI): domain Bacteria; kingdom Bacillati; phylum Actinomycetota; class Actinomycetes; order Kitasatosporales; family Streptomycetaceae; genus Streptomyces; species Streptomyces sp. NPDC092045. The sequence continues at coordinate 394,333 of NZ_JBIVSC010000001.1, forward strand.
AAAGTCCGAGCGATGCCCTCGACAGTACGCCCGTAATTGGTGAAAGTTCAACTATCTGATCCGGATAGTGATCCGGTTCACTCATGAGTCTACGCCGGGCCGGGAACGCCCCGGAGCCTCACTCCCCGTCGCCCCCGCCCTCCCCTTCCGCGTCCGCCGCCAGCGCGGCGTCCAGGCGGGCCCGGGCGCCTTCGAGACGGAGCCGGCAGACCTTCGCCAGCTCCTCGCCGCGCTCCCAGAGCGCGAGGGAGTCCTCCAGGGTGGTCCCGCCCGCTTCGAGCCGCCGGACGACCTCGATCAGCTCGTCCCGCGCCTGTTCGTACCCGAGGGCGGTGCCGTCCGTGTCCGTCTCCGTGCCCGTACCCGCTGCCATGTCGGTCCTTCCGTCGGTGTGGTGATCTGTCGTGGGGTCGTGGGGTGATGAGTCCACGAGGTGATGGGGCCGTGGGGTCCTCGGGCCGATCAGCCGGAGTCGGCCGCGCGCCGCACCGCGAACTCGCCCTCCGCGACCCGGGCCCGCAGCTCCTCGTCGCCGGCGACCTCGCCGGGGGAGCGGACCACCGTGCCGTCCGCCCGCTGGAGCACCGCGTACCCCCGTTCGAGGGTCGCGGCGGGCGACAGCGCGCGGACCCGCGCCCGCGTGTGCGAGAGCTCCGAGTCGGCCCGGTCGAGGAGGTGGCCGAGGACCCGCCGGCTCCGGGCGAGCAGCGCGGACACCTCGTCCTCGCGCACCTCGACCATCCGCAGCGGCTGCTCCATGACGGGCCGCGCGAGCGCGTGCGCCAGGCCGCGCTCCTCCCGGTCCAGGAGCCCCTGCACGGTCCGCAGCGCCCGGTCCCGGAGGCCGCGCACCCGGTCGAGCTCCTCGCCGACGTCCGGGACGACCTTCTTGGCCGCGTCCGTCGGCGTCGAGGCGCGCAGGTCGGCCACCAGGTCGAGCAGGGGCGAGTCCGGCTCGTGCCCGATCGCGGAGACCACCGGCGTGCGGCAGTCGGCCACGGCCCGGACGAGCTGCTCGTCCGAGAACGGCAGCAGGTCCTCGACGCTGCCGCCGCCCCGGGCCACGACGATCACGTCCACGTCCTCGTCCGCGTCGAGCTCCCGGACCGCCTGGACGACCTGCGGGACGGCCTTCACGCCCTGCACCGCGACGTTGCGCACCTCGAAGGCGACGGCGGGCCAGCGGCGGCGCGCGTTCTCCAGGACGTCCCGCTCCGCCGCCGACGCGCGGCCGCAGACGAGGCCGATGCGGCGCGGCAGGAACGGCAGCGGCTTCTTCCGGTCGGGCGCGAACAGCCCCTCGGCGGCCAGGGTCCGCTTCAGCTGTTCGAGCCGGGCGAGCAGCTCCCCGATCCCGACCGGCTTGATCTCGGCGGCCCGCAGCGAGAGCTGCCCGCGCGGCGCGTACCACTCGGGCTTGGCGTGCACGACGACCCTGGCCCCCTCCGACACGACGTCCGCGACCGCGTCGAAGACCTGCCGGTAGCAGGTGACGCCGACGGAGACGTCGTACGAGGGGTCCCGCAGCGTCAGGAAGACGACCCCGGCGCCGGGGCGCCGCGACAGCTGCGTGATCTGCCCCTCGACCCAGATCGCCCCGAGCCGGTCGATCCAGCCCCCGATCAGCCGGGAGACCTCACCGACGGGGAGCGGCGTTTCGGCGGACGTAGTCAGAGCCATGGACCGAGCGTAACGGCGCGGTAAGACAACGTCAGGGCGGTGACGTCGGGACGGTGGGGTCGGAGTGGTGGCGGTGGGACGGCGGGGTCGGGGTGTGGCGCCAGGACGGTGGGGTCGGGGCGGCGGCGGTGGGAGGGGGAGGTCGGGGTGGCGTGGGGGCGGTGCCGTCAGGGCGGCGTGGGGACGGTGACGTCAGGGCGGCGGCTTCGGGACGGCGGGGAGGACCCTCCGGCGTCGTCACCTCAGCGGCGCCCGCCGGGTCCCCTGGACCGCCAGCACCACCAGGCCGACGCCCAGCCAGACCACGCCCACCACCTGGGCCTCCGCCGAGGCCTCGACGATCACCGCGACCAGGATCGCGGCGCCGACCACCGGCGCCACCACGTGCTTCAGCAGGTGCGGCGGCCCCTCCGCCCCGCGTACGGCGAACCAGCCCACCACGCTCGCGTGCAGCAGGACGAAGGCCGTGAGCGCGCCGACGTCGACGACCGACACCAGGTGGTCCAGGCCGTCGTCCCGCCGCGCCGCCCACACCGCCGCGACCATCGTCACCGTGGCGGACACGAGCAGCGCCACGCGCGGCACGCCCCCGTCCGTACGGGCCAGCAGGTGCGGCAGCCGCCGGTCGCGGCCCATCGCGAAGAGCAGCCGCCCGCCGGCCGCCTGCCCCGCGAGCGCCGCGAAGGCCGCGCCGATCGCCTTGGAGGCGGCCACCAGGTCGTGCAGCCAGCCGCCGACCGAGGTGTCCACGGCGTCGTAGAAGGCGGAGCCCTGCTCGCCGGGGTCGGCGGCGAGCTCGGCCGAGGAGACGGGTTCGAGCAGCGCCACCAGCCAGGTCTGCGCCACGAAGAGCACGCCCGCGAGCGCCAGGCAGAACAGCAGCGCCCGCGCCACCTTCGCCGAACCGCCGGTGACCTCCTCCGCGAAGGAGGCGATCGCGTCGAAGCCCAGATAGGAGAGGACGGCGACCGAGACCGCGCCGAGCACCGCCGCGAGCGAGAACGACGCGTCGCCGGTCAGCGGCGACCACCAGTCGCGCCGCGCCCCGTCCCGTACGAGCACCACCGCGGCCGAGGCGACGAAGACGAGGAGGACCACGACCTCCATGGCGAGCACCGCGAAGCCGACGCGGGCCGCCGCCCGGACGCCCCACAGGTTGAGCAGGGTGGTGAGGACCACGGCGATTCCGGTCCACACCCACCGGTCGACCGCCGGGACGAGCGCCTCCATGGCGATGCCCGCGAAGAGGTAGGCGACGGCCGGGATCAGGAGGTAGTCGAGCATCGCCATCCACCCGGCGACGAAGCCCGGCCCCTCCCCGAGGCCCTTGCGCGCGTACGTGAAGACGGAGCCGGCCTGCGGGGCGACCCGCACCATCTGGGCGTAGCTGAACGCCGTGAACGCCATGGCGACCGTCGCCACCACGTACACCAGGGCGACCGCGCCGCCCGACTTGGCGTCGAGCGTCCCGAAGACGCCGACCGGCGCCATGGGCGCGATGAAGAGCAGTCCGTAGACGACCAGGTCGCGGAACCCTAGGTTCCGTCGGAGCCCCGTGTGGTCCGTACCGCCGCCGTTCCCGCCCGCCGCCACCTGCGATTCCTCGGCCATGAGGTCAGTTTCGGCCACGAGGGCGACCGAATCGCTGAGCGACGCGGCGGTGGTGGCGCGGGTCCGTCCGCGCGCCCGCCGACCCGGGCGCGACGCCCCCCGCCGGGACACGGCGACGCGGGCGCACGCGGAGGCGGCCTTACGATGGGACGCATGACTGCAACGCCCGCGCCGACGCCCGATTCCGCCTCCGCGACGAACCGCCCGAAGCGTGTCCTGCTCGCCGCTCCCCGCGGCTACTGCGCGGGCGTGGACCGTGCCGTGATCGCGGTGGAGAAGGCCCTGGAGCAGTACGGGGCCCCGATCTACGTCCGGCACGAGATCGTCCACAACAAGTACGTCGTCCAGACCCTGGAGCGGAAGGGCGCGATCTTCGTCGACCAGGCGACCGAGGTGCCGCCGGGCAACATCGTGATGTTCTCCGCGCACGGCGTCGCCCCGACCGTCCACGAGGAGGCCCGGCAGGGCCGGCTCGCGACCATCGACGCCACCTGCCCGCTGGTCACCAAGGTCCACAAGGAGGCCGTGCGCTTCGCCAAGGAGGACTTCGACATCCTCCTCATCGGCCACGAGGGCCACGAGGAGGTCATCGGCACCTCCGGCGAGGCCCCGGACCACATCCAGCTGGTCGACGGCCCCGAGGACGTCGCCAAGATCGAGGTCCGCGACCCCTCCCGGGTCGTCTGGCTCTCCCAGACCACGCTGTCGGTCGACGAGACGATGGAGACGGTCGACGCGCTGAAGGAGAAGTTCCCGCAGCTCATCTCCCCGCCGTCGGACGACATCTGCTACGCCACGCAGAACCGCCAGACCGCGATCAAGGAGCTGGCCGGCCAGGCCGACCTGGTGATCGTCGTCGGCTCGAAGAACTCCTCCAACTCGATCCGCATGGTCGAGGTCGCCAAGCAGGCCGGCGTGCCCGCCGCGTACCTCGTGGACTTCGCGAGCGAGATCGACGAGGCCTGGCTGGAGGGCGTGACCAGCGTCGGCCTCTCCTCCGGCGCCTCCGTCCCGGACGTCCTGGTGCAGGAGGTCCTGGAGTGGCTGGCCGAGCGGGGCTACGCGGACGTCGAGATCGTCAAGACGGCCGACGAGTCCCTGACCTTCTCGCTCCCCAAGGAGCTCCGGAACAAGGACCTGCGGGCCGTGGCCGAGAGGCTCGGAACGGCCGAGCGGTAGACCGCGGGCGGTACGCCGACCGGTGGGCCGGGCGGTTGAGCGGTACGCCGAGCAGCGGGCCCGGCGGTTGAGCGGTACGCCGACCGGCGACGGGGCGCCCCACCCCTGACGGTCCCTTACGGTGGGTCCATGAACGTCTTCGGAGTGGACATCGGCGGCTCGGGCATCAAGGGCGCTCCCGTGGACCTGGAGCGGGGCGCGCTCACCGAGGAGCGCCACAAGGTACTGACCCCGCAGCCCGCCACACCCGACGGTGTGGCGGGCTGCGTCGCGGAGGTCGTGGCGCACTTCGGCTGGACGGGACCGGTGGGGGTGACCTTCCCCGGCGTGGTGACGGGCTCCACGATCCGTACGGCCGCGAACGTCGACAAGGCCTGGATCGACGTCGACGCGGGCGCGCTCATCGGCGAACGCATCGGGGGCCTCCCCGTGACCGTCCTGAACGACGCGGACGCGGCCGGGATCGCGGAGATGACCTTCGGCGCGGGCCGGGGCCGCAAGGGCACGGTGATCATGCTGACCCTCGGCACGGGCATCGGCTCGGCCCTCTTCGTCGACGGCCGGCTCGTCCCCAACACGGAGCTGGGGCACCTGGAGCTCAAGGGGCACGACGCGGAGAAGCGGGCCTCGACGAAGGCCAAGGAGGACGAGGACCTCAGCTGGGAGCACTGGGCGACCAAGCGGGTGCAGAAGTACCTCGCGCACGTGGAGATGCTGTTCTCGCCGGAGCTCTTCATCATCGGCGGCGGCGTCAGCCGCAAGGCGGACAGGTTCCTGCCGCTGATCGAGGGGATCCGGGCGGAGATCGTCCCGGCGGAGCTCCAGAACAACGCGGGGATCGTGGGGGCGGCGATGGCGGCGGGCGGAAAGTAGGGAAGGGGAAGGGGCCGGGGCCCGGCGCCTCACCGGGCCTTGGCGGCCTTCGCCGTCTTCGCGGCCTTCGTGGCTTTCACAGCCTTCGCGGCCTTCGTGGCTTTCGCGACGGGGTCCGCGGCTCCGGCGGTTCCGACGGCCCCGACGGTTCCGACGACCCGGGAGGTGCCGGTGGCGGTCCGGGTCCGCTGCTGCCGCCGCCCCATGTCCCGCACCTTCCGGACGCTGGCGATGAGACCGGCGACCAGGGTGCCGCCGTACAGCCACCCGGCGTGCACGGCGAGGGCGGTCACGACGGCCATGGCCTGCCCGCCGAGGCCGCCGGTGCCGCCCGCGATGGGGAGGACGCCGACGGCGAAGGCGATCGGGACGGCGATGGGGGCGGTGACCAGGTCGGCGGTGCGGACCCAGAGCGCGGTCAGGGCGCTGACCGGCAGGAACAGCAGCCCGTAGGCGACGGGGGAGCCGTCGAGGAGCAGCAGGTCGAGGAAGCCGACCGCCAGCATGACGGCGGAGGCGAAGAGCCCGGTGCCGAGCCCGGTGAGGCGGGGCGCGGGCAGCCGCCGCAGGGCGAGGACGACGGGGGGCACGGTCCGGCCGCCGGCCGCGGGACCGCCGGGCCGCCGGCCGGGGGCGGGCCCCGGACCGCGGCCGGGGGAACGGCCGGGAGCGCCCGCCGCCGCGGCCCGCTCGACGCGGGCGCCGCCGGGTGTCCGCCCGGCTCTGCCGGTCACGCGGTACACGGCGGCGCCCTCCACGGGCGGGCCGGAGGGCGCGGCGGGAGGCGGGGCGGCGGCCGGCGAACCGGACGACTTCGGCCGTCGGCGCCCCTGGGGCTGACTTGTCCTGTGCTGCTCCACCCGACCAACGTAGGTCGGGAGGGGGCGGGAACCGGGTCCGGGACACGCCCTTTGGGTGACCTTGCCCCCGAGATCGACCGAAGGTCGGCGTCACTGGCCGGTTCGGCCCGCCCGTAAACTGGGGGATCGGCCCACCATCCACACTTCAGGAAGTCGCCACCGTGTCGCTCACGATCGGAATCGTCGGTCTGCCGAATGTCGGCAAGTCGACCCTGTTCAACGCCCTGACCAAGAACGACGTGCTGGCGGCCAACTACCCGTTCGCCACGATCGAGCCCAACGTCGGCGTCGTCGGCGTCCCCGACGCCCGCCTGACCAAGCTGGCCGAGATCTTCGGCTCGCAGCGCGTCCTCCCGGCGACGGTCGACTTCGTCGACATCGCGGGCATCGTGCGCGGCGCGAGCGAGGGCGAGGGCCTGGGCAACAAGTTCCTGGCGAACATCCGCGAGTCGGACGCGATCTGCCAGGTCATCCGCGCCTTCAAGGACGAGAACGTCGTGCACGTCGACGGCAAGGTCTCGCCGAAGGACGACATCGAGACGATCAACACGGAGCTGATCCTCGCGGACCTCCAGACGATCGAGAAGGTCCTGCCGCGCCTCCAGAAGGAGATGCGGATCAAGAAGGACACGGCACCCAAGGTCGCCGCCGTCGAGGCCGCCCAGGCGATCCTGGAGAAGGGCGACACCCTCTTCTCGCAGGGCATCGTCCAGGGCTCGGAGAAGGCGGAGCTCCTCCACGACCTGCACCTGCTGACCACGAAGCCGTTCCTCTACGTCTTCAACGTGGACGAGGACGAGCTGACGGACGACGCGTTCAAGGCGGAGCAGAGCGCGCTGGTCGCCCCGGCGGAGGCGATCTTCCTCAACGCCAAGCTGGAGCAGGACCTCGCGGAGCTGGACGAGGAGGACGCCATGGAGCTCCTCCAGTCCGTCGGCGCCGAGGAGCCCGGCCTCGCCACCCTCGCCCGCGTCGGCTTCGACACCCTCGGCCTCCAGACCTACCTGACGGCCGGCCCCAAGGAGTCCCGCGCCTGGACGATCAAGAAGGGCGCCACGGCCCCCGAGGCGGCCGGCGTCATCCACACGGACTTCCAGAAGGGCTTCATCAAGGCCGAGGTCATCTCCTTCACCGACCTCGTGGAAACGGGCTCGGTCGCCGAGGCCCGCGCGGCGGGCAAGGCGCGGATGGAGGGCAAGGAGTACGTGATGCAGGACGGGGACGTGGTGGAGTTCCGCTTCAACGTCTGAGCGGATGCCGCGCCGTCCCGTCGACGGCCTGCCGGACACGCGTGCCACCAGGGGTCCGACCTTTCGAGGTCGGGCCCCTGGTGGATTTCCGGGCAGGAGGAGCGCCCCGCGGCGGGGCGTCGGGCGGTCGGCGGGGCGGTTGTCAGGTGTCGTACTCGTCGTCCTCGGCCCACGCGCGGGATGCGGTGGGGCGGTGCGGGCCGGGTGAGGGGGTCCAGAAGTGCGGGGACGGCTCGTCGCTCCCGCTGTTCTCCCCTCCGGCCCGGTCCCGGTCGTTCGTGTCGCTCGCCGGTCGTCTCGGCGTGAACACGTCCGAGGCGGTGAACGGCGGGTCCTCGGGGGCCGGGGAGCGCGGCGGCCAGGGGGCCGTGGTGTCCTTCCCGTCCGAGGGGTCGGCCTCCGGGCCCTCGTCGGGTGCCGGGAGGAAGGCCCGTTCGATCTCCTCGGCGGCCTCGTCCAGCCCCTCCTCCCTCAGACTCCGCAGCACGCGGTGCACGGCCACCTCGTATCCGTCCATGTCCGGCTTCATGCCGGCCTTCTCCAGCAGCAGGCGCAGCCGGTCCGGGATCCCCACCTCCTCCTCGCGGTCGAACGCGTCCCAGGACGAGCCCCCCGCGGTCGCCCCGCTCCGGGCGTCCACGGGCGGGACGAGCAGATGGCGGAAGAGCTCGGGCACCTCCTCGTCGTTGGCCGCCGCCGAGATCCGGGCGAGCGGGCCGATCATGTGGACCGCCTTCTCGATCTCGTTCTCGTGGCGGGCGAGCCACCACACCACCGCGCTGCCCGCGCTCTTGAGCACGTCCTCGCCGAGGTAGCGCCGCTTGTTGCGTTCGTGTTGGCGCTCTTGCTCCCAGAGCTCCTCGTCCTTGCGCAGGTCGTTCAGCTTCCGGAGGCGCTCGCGGTCGGCGGGGGCGAGGGTCAGCGTCACGCCGTCCGCCAGGGCCTCCACCCGTCCGCTCCGGTCCGCGAGCGGGACGCCCAGTTCCCCGTCCAGGAGGTACTGCGCGAAGCTCGTCCGGCCGGGTTCCTCGTGGCGGACGACCTCACGGGCCCGGCTGACGACCGAGGACACGGCGAGGGCCGGGAAGGCGCTGTCGGACCGGTCGGCGTCGAGGACCGGCCTCCACCGCACGGTGGCGGAGAAGAGGAAGTCGTAGCCGTCCGTCGCGCTCGGCAGCATCGCGTCGAACACCTGTGTCTCCCGGTACGGCGGCTCCGCCGGAGCCGCGGGCGGCTCGGTCTCCTCGGGTTCGTACGGGACGGGCGGCGTGCGGCCACCGCCGAGGACCGCCATCACGAGCAGCAGGGAGCCGGAGGCCGTGACCATGCACATGAAGCCCCACAGCCACGCCGACCAGTGCAGGAGGTTTCCGAGCACGGCCGGCGCGAGGCCGCAGAGGGCGACGAACAGCAGGCTGGGGAAACGGTGTCTCATCGTGTCTCTTCCGTGGTCCGTGGTCCGGCGCCCGCACGCTCCGTACGGGCGTACTGCGCGTGGTCGATGTGCTGCCAGAAACGGGCGGCGACGGCCGCCCGGTCCGGATGGTGCGAGGACCGCGCCCAGCCGCAGGCGATGACGTAGAGGCGGTGGAGGGCGGCCGTGCGTCCGTGCGTCGCCCCGACCATCACCTCCGGCGCCATGAACTGGGCGGGGTCGCTCGCCGCGGCGCTCAGCCAGCCGCTCACCAGCGGGGTCCAGAGTTCCGTCGGGGGCCGGGAGAACACCGTGCTCCAGCCCTTGAACAGGGCCGGCCACGGCGGCGGCTGCGGCGCCCGGTCGCTTCCCAGCAGCTCCGTGAGCAACCGGAGGTGGCGCTCCGCCCCGCGTTGCTCACGGCTCGCGCGGTCCCGCAGGCGGCCGATCAGCGACGGGTAGAGCCGGTGGTCGCGGTCGGCGGCGAGTTCGAGAAGCGCCTCCCGGGCCTCGTGCGCCGCCTTCCCCTCCCGTACGGCGAGGTGGTGGAGCCGCACCATCGCCTGGTCCGGGTGCGTCGCGGCGAGACTCTGGCGGCAGACGGCGGTCAGGACGCGGACGAGACCGTCCGACAAGGGGCCGGGCCGCACGGCGCACTCGTACACCTGCTTGCGGAACGAGCCTCCGAACTCCTCGTGGGCGAGGCCGAGTTCGAGGGCGGCGACGGCTCGCGGCTCGCAGGTCGACCCGGTCGCGCGGTCCGCCCAGCGCACGGCGAGGCCGAAGAGGTGATCGGGCCGCCCGACGGCCAGGGACCGCTCGCCGAAGCGGAGGACGACGTTCGTCCGTTCGTCGTAGGTCAGGGAGCTCAGCTCGGTGACCTCGCCGATCCAGTCCCTCAGGTCGTCCCGCAACCCGGGAAAGTTCGCCCAGAAGTAGGTCCGTACGGCGTCGGCGTAGGCCAGCCGTTCGAAGCGGAGCCGTCCGTCGGGGGCCCGCTCGATCCTGAGCGCCTCCAGCAGCTCCCCGAAGTCGGTCCGTGCAAGCTCGGTCGTCGCCTCCTCCTCGTGGCCCACCGTCCTCATCAGGCGGTGCCACGCCTCGTAGACGGTGTCGGCGCGGATCTCCTCGAAGACCGCCGCCGCGAGAAGCAGGGCCCGCTCGGGCGCGGTGCGGACCGTGGACATCTGCCGCCGCACCTCACCGGCACGGTCGGTCACCGCGTGCACCGCCTGGTCGAGCCACCCGGCGAAGTCGGTGCCGAACCGGTGGCTGTCCCGGGCGGCCCTCACCAGCCCCGCGAGCCGGGCCAGTTCCCGCACGGGGGAGCGGTCGCACAGGCTCGGGAGGGCGTCGCCCCCCAGGTCCGCGGGACGGAAGGGCATCCGGTCCATGCGGAGGTACCGGACGACGACGGCGACGCCCCGGGGGCGCTCCAGCCGCACCCTGAGCGGTTCGAGGTCCGGCGCGTGGGCGTGTTCCATCGCGTGGGCGTGCTCCATGCCCGACGGCAGGACGACGACCATGCGGGCCCCCGCCTTCCGCACGTCCGACCGGTACGCGACCAAGCGGTGCAGAGCCTTGTCGTACGTCCCCGCGTCGGTGATCCCGGAGAGGTCGAGGAGGAAGCGGCCGCCCTCGCCGGGGGCCGGCGGTCTCTGGTCCTTCGTCGCGTCCTCGGCCGTGGCGGGAAGCTCCTCGAACCGGGTGCCCTCCTCCTCGTCGGCGTCCCCGTCCGCACCGAGCCCGTGCAGCAGCATGATCGCCGCGGCCCGGCGGCCGCAGCCGGGCGGCCCGTCCAGCAGCACCACCGACCCGGGCTCCTCCAGGCGGTCGGCGGCGACGCGGTAGCCCGGCGGCGGCACGAACCGGTCGGCCAGGCGCACCCGGTCCTCGCGGGCGATCCGGAAGTGGGCGACCCCTTTGCGGACCATCCAGTCCGGGCCGGCGCCGTAGATGACGTACTGGTCCCCTCCGCCGCTGTTCACCGGGCCGCGCGAACCGCTGACGGTGACGTGGTCCCGCTCGGTCATCGCCCGTCGTCCGAGCGCCGGCGCTCGCGCTCGAAGCGCTGGTGGACCGTGCCGCTGTTGTCGCCCGCCGTGAACTGGACCCCGGTGTTGTCGCCCTCGAAGTGGGGTGCGTTGTACTGGTGGCCTCGACCGGTGTTCACGGGCCCCTGCGGCTCGTTGACGAAGGTGCCCAGGTCTCCGTTGAGGTTTCCGATGCCACCGCGCACGCGCTGCTCGACGTCGCGCGTCCGCATCCTGGCGCGGTCGGCGTCCCGGGCCCGCTTCTCGCGGGGCTTCGCCTCCGCCCGCTCCCTGGCCGTACGGGCGTCGCGGTCCACCGCGCCCAGGTCGGGCAGCAGCCGGGCGAGGTCGTCGCCGAGCGTCGTCAGGTCCGACTCGGCGTTGCGGTGGTCGAACCGCCTGTACTGGCAGTCCGCCAGCTCCCGCAGGTCCTCCGGGAGGACGGCGCGGTCGATCCGCGTGGCCTTTCCGACGAGCACGGGCATCACCAGGTCCCCGCGGTCGAGCACGGTCCGGATCTCGCGACGGGTCCAGTCCTGCTCGGCTTCGAGGGCGGGGCGGCCGTCGGACCCCCGCACCTCCGCCCAGCGCGGTCCGATCACGGCGAGGAGGACCTGGCACTCCTCCACCGCCCTGATCAGTTCCGCCGGGAAGCGGCGTCCGGGCTCGATCGAGCTGCTGGCGAAGAAGATCCGCCGGTCCTCGAACCGCCGGGCGAGCTCCCGGGCGATCATGGTCGCTGCGGATTCCTCGTCGCCTGTGCGGTAGTTGACGAAGACCTCGGGCATGGGAATTCCCTTCGTGGGAGGAGAAACGGGAGGAGAAGGGCGGGTGAGGGGAGGAGAAGGGCGGGCGAACGGAGGCGGGCGCGGTGCCGCGGACCGCGGTCCGGCCCGCCCGGACCGCGGGGTCCCGACCGTGTGAGGGCATGGCGCGTCGATGGAGGACGCACGGCGTCCACGGGAGGACGTACGCGGAGGGAGGCGCGCTGTCCGGCGCGTCACCGGTCGCGGACGGTCCGGAGGACCGGGCGCGGTGCGACGCGTCGGGCGGGGAACGGGAGGGGGCCGTCCGGACCGTGGGGTCCGGAGGGTCGACCGGGGTCCGGCGGAGCCGGGCGGCTCGGGGGAGCCGGCGTCGGTCGTGGAGGCGGTCTCAGCCGTGCGCGGGAGCGAGCACCCGTGCCAGCGCCGGTTGCAGATCGTGTACGGCCCGGCTGCCGCGGAAGCGGGACAGTTCCCGCGTGAGGCGCCGGACGTCGCTGTTCACCGTCGCCGAGGGCACGGCCGGCATGACGCCCAGGAGCTCCCCGGCGATCGCGCACGCCCGCTCGACCTCTCCGGAGGCGGCGTGGGCCAAGGCCCTGCGGAAGCCGTACCGGGCACGGGTGCGCAGCGCGTGCGCGGGGAGGCGGCGGCACTCCCGGTCGAGGACCTCGGCGGCGGCCCCGGGACGGCCGAGGTCGTACAGGCACCAGCCGGTCGTCATCGCCGCCGGATCGCTCACGTGGGTGGTGCCGATCACGGGCTCCGCGCCGTTGTGGGCGTCGTCGTGGCCGAGGAGTTCGCGGGCCCTGTCGAGGCTGCGGAGGCAGGCGCGTTCGTCGCCGACGAGGGCGTGTCCCTGTGCTTCCCGCTGGGCCGCGAGCCCCCGGATGCGCGGGGGGAGACCGCTGCCCTGGGCCCGGCGGGCCAGGTAGACGGTGCCCGAGGCGTCCCCGCCGTAGAGCGTGACCAGGGCGCGCCGCACGAGAGCGTAGGAGCCGAGGTGCGGATCGCCTCCGGCGCGCGCCAGTTCGGCGGCCTCACCGGTCCAGCCGAGTGCCGCGTCGTTGTCGCCGGCTTCTTGGGCCATCCAGCCGGTGAACTCCGCGAACCGCGACGCGAGCAGCAGTGCGGGAGCCCGGGTGGCGGACGAAGCGCCGGCCGCCAGCCCGGCGACCGTGCGCGTCTGCGTCTCCAGCAGGGGCAGCAGGGCCTTCGGGGCGGTGGACTGGCCGAGTTTCCGCAGCTGCTCGAACTGCGCGCGGAAGGAGGGGAGGAGGGGATCGGTGGCGGGAGCCGACCGGCCGCCGAGTTTCAGGCCGAGGTCGACCAGCGTCCCCGTACCCGCCGCGAGGACCGCCCGGCGCCCGACGGCCCAGAGGCTCGGGGCGGCGGCTTCGCCGGCGTCCGGACCGGGCTCGGGAGGGGCGGCCAGGCGTTGCAGCTCGCCGTTCGCGCCGAGGAAGGCGTCGCACCGCCGGGCCAGTTGCGGGGAGGCGGAACGCTCCCCGCGCTCCACCTTGCTGAGGTGCCCCTTGTCGTAGTTGAGCGCTGCGGAGAACTCGGTCAGAGTCAGCCCCGCCTCCTGTCGTAAACGGCGAAGTTCAGGTCCGAAATCTGAAGTCGTGCTCATCGTCCGCCTCCCCCTTGATCAGTGACCGTGCGGGCCGTGCGCCCTCACGGGACCTCCGTCCGGCGTTCGCCGGCCGACGCGAAGGCCGACGGCGAACACCCGTTGTGACGGAGCCGACGCGCTTCGCATCCGAGAGGGAGTCTGGCATGAGGTCCGCCCCGGGAATCGGGGTTCGGCGGGGTTGCCCGTTGCCTCTTCCGACCCGGTTGTTCTCCGTTCTTTTCCTGGAGTGACCGGAGTCGGTCGGGAACGGGACAAAGTGATCGACAAGTCGGTCGGACTCGTCCGGACCGGTTCCCGGCTTCGGCGGGTCCGGTCCGGCCCCTCTCCACCGGTAGGCTCGGAGGACGGTGTCGGAGGGCAGGGAGACCTGGGTGACGGAGTCGTCCGTATCGCGGAGTTCGGCCAGGAAGTGCGAGCAGGCGTGGCTCCAGGGGGTCGCACAGCTGAGGCTGGGCGACCGGGCCGCCGCGGCCGAAGCCTTCCACGCGGCCGTCGCGCACAACCCGCTCGCGGCCGACGCCTGGCTGGGGCTCCACGCCGCCGGGCAGCTCCAGGCCCGGGCCGTCGAGGCCATGCACGGGCGGGCCCGGTCCTTCGGCGCCCTGCGCACGCAGCTCCAGACCCCGTTGTCCTCCCGGTTCCAGATCGGGGGCTACGTGACCTTCCGCCTGGAGACGCCCCGTGACCTGTGGCTCGCGCGGGCGACGGCGCTCCTGGACGACGGACTGCTCGAACAGGCCTGGAAGATGCTCTCCCACGCCGTGCTCGACTGCGACGAGACCCGCTTCGTCTGCGCGCGCTACGCCACCCTGAAGAAGGACTGGCCCCTTCTCCTGACCTTCGCCGAGGGAATCCGGGACCCCTTCCTGCGGGACGAGTCCCAGCTCTGCGTCGCGGCCGGGCTCATCGCCCAGAACGTCTCCCACGAGGCGCTCAACGTACTGGCGCCCCTCCCCCGAGCGCTCACCGACAACGCCGGCTTCCTGGGCGAGGTCGCCTATCTGCGCGGCCGGGCGCACGAGCAGCTCGGCCGGTCCGAGGAGGCCCTGAAGCAGTTCCAGACGGCGTTCCGTTACAGCCCCACCCTGGGCGACGTGGCCCTGCGGGCGAAGGCCACGCCCCCGCCCGAGCGCGTGTCCGCCCAGGCCGTGGGAGCCGCGGGGGAGGAGGACGAGGACTCCTCCCCCGACGCCTTGGGCGAGGAGGCGCGCGCGGCGTTGCTGGGCGAGGCGATGGCCGAGCTGGACGCGATGGTCGGCCTCGCCCCCGTGAAGCGGCAGGTGCGCAGCCTCTCCGCGCAGCTGAGGATGGCGGCGGTGCGCAGGAGCCAGGGCCTGACCGCCGCGCCGACCCCCCAGCACCTGGTGTTCGCCGGGCCGCCCGGCACCGGCAAGACCACGGTGGCCCGCGTCGTGGGCAAGGTCTTCGCCGGGCTCGGCCTGCTGGCCCGGGGCCACGTCGTCGAGGCCCAGCGCGTCGACCTCGTGGGACAGCACCTCGGAGAGACGGCGATCAAGACGTCCGGGGTCATCGACGAGGCGCTGGACGGCGTCCTCTTCATCGACGAGGCGTACGCGCTGTCCAACACCGGGTACTCGGGCGGTGACGCCTTCGGCAAGGAGGCGCTCCAGGTCCTCCTCAAGCGGGCGGAGGACGACAGGCACCGCCTGGTCGTGGTGCTGGCCGGCTACCCGAACGAGATCGCCGGGCTCCTGTCCAGCAACCCGGGCCTCGCCTCCCGGTTCCACACCCGGGTCGACTTCCCCGCCTACTCGGCCGACGAACTGGTGCTGATCGCGGAGTCGTTCCTGGCGTCCCAGGGAGACGTCCTGACCGAGGACGCGGCGGTCGCGCTGCGCGCGTCGTGCGACCTGGCCGTCAGCGACGGCATGATCGACCGGCTCGGCAACGGGCGCTTCGCCCGCGAACTCGCCCGGAAGGCCTCCGCCGCGCGGGACCTGCGCGTCTTCGACGTGCACGGCAGCTCCGGCGTCCCGTCCCAGGGCGAGATCACCACGCTGCACGTGGGCGACGTCATGGACGCCTACCAGGAGCTCACCGAGAGCGTTCCGCCCGCCCCGTGATCGCCGGCCCAACCGCCGCGCGCGCCACTGTGGGAAACACCACGTCCGGATTCGGCCGACGCGGGCGTTACGGGGGAACTCCGCGTCGCGGACGACCCTCTTCCCCCACGTATCCTCGACTGCCGGGGAAGACGGGGGTGCGTGATCGCGGAGGTGTGAAGGTGGAGTTCCGGCTGCTCGGCTCCGTTGCGATGGTGACGGAGGACGGTGACGTAGCCCTGGGACCCGCCAAGCGGTCCAGCCTCCTCGCCATGCTCCTGCTGCGCCCCAACAGCGCGGTGAACGTCGGGCAGTTGATCGACGCCCTCTGGGAGGAGGAGCCGCCGGTCCACGCCAAGACCGTCCTCCAGGGACACGTCTCCCGGCTGCGGGCCCTGCTCGCCGAGCACGGGGCCGAGGCGTACGGGGTCGAGCTCGCCACCCAGGGTTCGGCGTACGTGCTGCGGATGCCGGAGTCGCTGGTGGACGTGCACCGGTTCGAGGAGCTGGTGGGGCTCGCCGGGGTGCAGCGGCAGCCCGCCGACGCGGTCCGGATGCTGCGGGAGGCGCTGTCGTACTGGCAGGGCCCGGCCCTCACCGGCACCGTCCACAGCCGGCCCCTGGAGGCCGCCGCCACCGGGCTCGAAGAGCTGCGGCTCGCCACCGTGGAGGCGCTGGCGCAGGCGTACGGGCAGCTCGGCGAGCACGCCAGGGCCGCCGCCGTGCTGCGGACCGAGGCCGTCGCCCACCCCCTGCGCGAGTCCCTCGCGGCCGCCCTGATGCTGGCCCTCGGCCGCTCGGGGCGCCAGTCGGACGCGATCGACTGGTACCACCGGACCCGGCGGCTGCTCGCCGAGGAACTGGGCGTCGACCCCGGCGAGACGCTGAGCGAGGCGTACGCGACGCTGCTGCGCGCCGCGGAGCCCGCCCCCGTGGCCCGCCCCGTCGCCCCGCCCGCCGAGGTCCCGGCCCCCGAGGGCCTGCCCCGGCCGCCGCGCGGCTTCACCGGACGCGGCGCCGAGCTGGCCGCGCTCGACCGGGCGGTACGGGGCGGGGACGGGCCCGTCTGCCTCGTCACCGGGCCGGCGGGCGTCGGCAAGACCGCCTTCGCCGTCCACTGGGCGTACGAGCGGCGCGCCGACTTCCCCGACGGGCGTCTTTTCGCCGATCTGAAGGGCTTCAGCGAGACGCCCGCGCCCGAGGCCGCCGCCGTCCTGCGCGAGTTCCTGCTCGCGCTCGGCGTCCCGGACCGGCGGATGCCGGAGGGCGTCGAGGCGCGGGGCGCCCTCTTCCGCTCCCTCACCGCCGAGCGCCGGCTGCTCGTCGTCCTCGACAACGCCCGCTCCTCCGGGCAGGTCAGACCGCTGCTGCCCGGCGGCGACCACTGCGCGACCCTGGTCACCAGCCGCGACCGGCTCGGCGGTCTGATCGCCTCCGACGCCGCCCGGCCGGTGCCGCTCGGCCACCTGCCGGAGGCCGACGCCGCCGCCCTGCTCGCCACCGTCCTCGGCGAGGACCGGATCGCGGCCGAGCCCGCCGCCGCCGCGCGGCTCGCCGGACTCTGCGACGGGCTGCCGCTCGCGCTGCGGGTGACGGCGGCCCGGCTCGCCGAGCGGCCCGCCTGGACCCTCGGCGCGATGGTCGGCGAACTCGCCGACGAGCAGGGCCGGCTGACCCTCCTCGACGTCGAGGACCGGGGCGTCTCCGCCGCCCTCCGCCTCACCGTGCAGCAGCTCCCCGACTCCGCCGCCCGCATGTTCCGCGCGCTCGGCCTGCACACCGGCGCCGACCTGGACCGGTTCGCGGCGGGCGCGCTCGCCGGGACCTCGCCCGCGCAGGCCTCCGCGGACCTCGACCGGCTCGCCGCCGCGCACCTGCTCACCGAGGCCGTCCCCGGCCGCTGGACCCCGCACGACCTCGTCCGCCTCTACGCCCGCCACCTCGCCCCGCGGGCCGACCCCGAGGGACTGCCCCGCCTCCTCGACCACTACCTCTACACCGGGCTCGCGGCCGACGCCGCCGCCGAGCCGGGCTCCCAGCCCTGCTACGCGCTGCCCGCCGACGCCCGCCGCCCCGCCGCCACCCGGGAGTTCGAGGACCGCACGGCGGCCCTCGACTGGTACGTGGCCGAGCGCGCCGCCCTGGAGGGCGCGGTCACCGCCGCGGCCGCCCTCGGCCTGCACGACCGGGCCTGGCGGCTCGCCCTGGTCCAGTGGCCGCTGATGCTCATGCGGATCGGGGACGGCTGGACCCCGCTCCTGGAGGCCGGGCTCGCCTCCGCCGAACGGGTCGGCGACGCCGACGCGCAGTCCCGGACCAGGGCGCTGCTCGGCTGGATCCTGCACGCGGAGGGCCGGAACGCCGAGGCGCTCGTCCACCTGGAGAAGGCGCCCGGCCTGGCCGCCCGGGCGGGCGACGCGGTCAGCGAGGCCATCGCCCACGTCAACCACGCCGCCGTCCTGGACGCGGTCGGGGAGCACGAGCAGGCCGGTCTGCTCATGCTGCACGCGGTCTCGCTCGCCGACCGCACCCACCACCCCTCCACCCAGGTCCTCGCCCTCCAGCACCTGGCGGGCCACTGCCTGAAGGCGCAGGAGTACGAGGCGGCCCTCGCGCACACCCTGCGCGCGGAGGAGCTCGTCGCCCCCGACGCGGTGGTCGTGCGGGCCCAGCTCCAGATCGTCCGGGGCGAGGCGCTGGCCGGGATCGGACGCCTCGAAGAGGCCACCGACCAGCTGGAACGCGCGATCGTGGCCTCCGAGAAGGCCGGCTTCGCGGAGGGTTCGGCGCGGGCCGCCGCCCGCCTTTCGCGCCTGTCAGCCGATCGTTAGCGGCACGCAAGCGGGACGGCAGTACGGAACGGAAAGCTGGATACAGCACCGATCGACGAACCGGTGCGCACGCACCGAAAGGGTGCACCGGCGCGCGGGTACCGCACGCGCGCCGACCGACCGCTTCCCGGGGGAGAACCACCGTGCGCCACCACCGCAAGAACACCGTCCTGGCCGCCGCCGCCGTCGCCGTCCTCTCGCTGGGCCTGACCGCCTGCGGCGGCTCCGACACCGGGGCCAAGGACGCCGGGAGCGCGAGCTCCGCCCCGCAGGCCGCCGCCGGTACGGGCGACGGCGCGGCCCCCGCCGAAAGCGGCTCGGGTTCCACCGGCGGCTCGACCGCCACGTCCGGCGGCTCCACGTCCGGCGGCTCCACGTCCGGCGGCTCCACGTCTGGCGGCTCCACGTCCGGCGGCGCCACCGCCGGCGGTTCCACGGGCGGCGGCAAGGGCACGACCGCCTCCACCGCGTCCACCGGCTCCACCGGCGGCAAGGCCTCCGCCAAGGCCCCGGCCTGCGCCCACGGCGACGTCAAGGTGACGGTGGAGAAGGCGGACGAGGTGCCGACCGAGCACGTCGTCCTCACCGCCACCAACGTCTCCGGCCGCGCCTGCACCCTGCTGAAGCACCCGCTGCTCGCCTTCGGCCCGATCCAGACCGCCAAGGACGTCCCGGCCGTCGCGAAGAGCAGGCCGGCCGTTCCGGTCGTGGTGAACAAGGGCGAGTCCGCGTACGCCAACGTGCGGGTCTCCCTCGGCGGCGTCCACGAGGACAACAAGGTGGTGAAGGAGTTCACCGTGAACCTCTTCGCCCCGGACGGCCCGGCCGAGGGCAGCATCGTGGTCAAGGCCCCGGCCGGCGGCCTCGCGGTCGACGAGGCCGTCGCGAAGACGGGCTACTGGACGTACGAGCTGCGCAACGGCGCCGACGAGTTCTGAGCGGCACGGGCCCCCACCGGCACGGCTTCCGGCCGGTGGGGGTTCTCGCCGGTGCGGGGGCGGGGGCCCGCCTCAGGACGCCGGGCCCGTCTTCGCCCCCGCCCCGCACAGCGGCACCACCGTGAGGCCGGGGCGCGGCGGGGCCGCCTCCACCGCCGCCCAGCAGGCCGTTCCGGTGGCCTCCACGAACAGACCGCGCCGCGCCAGGTCCCGCTGGGCGGCGCGGATCCGTTCCTCCGGCACCGTCAGGAACGTGCCGCCCGTCGCCCGCACCGCCCGCAGGATCTGCCGGGCCCGGGGCGGCGCCGGGATCGCGATGCCCTCGGCGAGGGTGGGGCGGACGGCGGCGGGCCCGGCGATGTCGTCCGCGCCCGCGCGGAACGCCTCGGCCAGCGGCGACACGGCCTCCGCCTGCACGGCGACCAGTGCGGGCCGGGTGTCCGCGAGCCCGTGGCGGTGCAGCTCGTCGAGGGCGAGGGCGGCGCCGAGGAGCAGGGTGCCGTTGCCGACGGGGACGACGAGCGTGTCGGGCAGCCGCCCGCCGAGCTCCTCCCACAGCTCGTACACGTAGGTCTTGGTGCCCTGGGTGAAGTACGGGTTGTACACGTGGGAGGCGTAGAAGGTGCCGGGCTCGTCGGCGGCCTCCCGGGCCGCGCGGGCCGTGGCCTCGCGGTCGCCGGGCACCTCGACCACCTCGGCGCCGTGCGCCCGGATCTGCTCCAGCTTCTTCGGGGAGGTGCCCCCGGGGACGTACACGCGGCAGTCGAGTCCGGCCCGCGCGCAGTACGCGGCGGCGGCCGTGCCCGCGTTCCCGCTGCTGTCGGCCACGACCCGGTCGAGGCCGCCGGCGCGCGCCAGGCGCAGGGCGTGCGCGGCGAGCACCACCGCGCCCCGGTCCTTGAACGACAGCGTCGGCATGAGGAAGTCGAGCTTGGCCGAAACCGATCCCGAGGCCGACTCCTTCAGCGGGACGAGGGGCGTGCGGCCCTCCCCGAGGGTCACCTCGGGCGCGCACGGCATCGGAGGCAGCGCCTCCGCGTAACGCCACAAGGAATTCACACGTGACGCGAGTGACGGGAGGGGGACCGGCTCGCTCGCGAAGTCGAGGTCCCACGGGCCGCGGCACTCCGGACAACACCAGGTGAGCGCGGACACGGGGGAGGAGACGAGGCACCGGGGGCACGCGTAGGCGGTCACGCTCCCCAGGATGGCAGCCGTGTGGCGCGGACGTTACGGGGCGCCGAGCACCCTTGTGCGATTCCTATGGATCCGCCAACCTTTCGCTCGACAGCCGGACGTTCGAAACGGCGCGGACACCTCGCGTCTTCTTGTCATGTCCATGTCGCACCCCCACAGCAGCGCACCACCAATGAGGAGGACCCCTCACATGTCAGTGATGCGTGACTCGCGTCGCAGAATCGCCACCGCCGCCGTCGTGGCCGCCGCCGCACTGAGCCTCGGCTCGCTCTCCGCCCTCCCGGCCACCGCCGCCCCGGCCGCCCCGGAAGGCGTCATCGAGAACGCCGGAGCCGCGGACACCGTCCCGGGCAGCTACATCGTCACCCTCGACGAGTCCGCCCCGGCGGAGACCGCCGAGGGCCGCGCGATCCCGGCCAGGTTCGGCGCGAAGATCAAGCGCACGTACACCTCGGCGGTCAACGGCTACGCGATCGAGCTCTCCGAGGCGCAGGCGAAGAAGCTCGCGGCGGACCCGGCCGTCAAGTCGGTCGTCCAGGACCGCGTCTTCACCATCGACGCGACGCAGCCCTCCCCGCCGTCCTGGGGCCTCGACCGGATCGACCAGAAGGCCCTCCCGCTGGACCAGAGTTACACCTACCCGGACGCGGCGGGCCAGGGCGTCACGGCGTACGTCATCGACACCGGCGTCCGCATCAGCCACGGCGACTTCGGCGGTCGCGCCTTCAACGGCTTCGACGCCATCGACAACGACAACGTGTCCCAGGACGGCCACGGCCACGGCACCCACGTGGCCGGCACCGTCGCGGGCAACGCGTACGGCGTCGCCAAGAAGGCGAAGATCGTCGGCGTCCGCGTCCTCAACAACCAGGGCTCCGGCACCACCGCCCAGGTCGTCGCCGGCATCGACTGGGTGACGCAGAACGCCGTCAAGCCGGCCGTCGCCAACATGAGCCTCGGCGGCGGCGTCGACAGCGTCCTCGACGAGGCCGTCCGCAGGTCGATCGCCTCCGGCGTCACCTACGCGGTCGCGGCGGGCAACGACGGGGCCAACGCCTCCAACTACTCGCCGGCGCGCGTCGCGGAGGCCATCACGGTCGGCGCCACGACGAACACCGACGCCCGCGCCAGCTACTCCAACTACGGCTCGATCCTGGACATCTTCGCGCCGGGCTCCTCCATCACCTCGTCCTGGAACACCAGCGACTCGGCCACCAACACCATCTCCGGCACGTCGATGGCGACCCCGCACGTCGCCGGCGCCGCCGCGCTCTACCTCGCCGCCAACCCGACGGCCACCCCGGCCCAGGTCTCCACGGCCCTGACGACCGCCGCCACCCCGAACGTCGTCACCAACCCGGGCTCCGGCTCCCCGAACCGGCTCCTGTACGTCGGTGACGGCGGCACCACCCCGCCCCCCGGCAAGAACTTCGAGAACACCACGGACTACGCCATCGCGGACAAGGCGACCGTCGAGTCCCCGATCACCGTCACCGGCGTCGCCGGCAACGCCCCCGCCGCCCTCAAGGTGCCGGTGAACATCGTCCACACCTACATCGGCGACCTCCAGGTCCAGCTGATCGCCCCCGACGGCTCGGCGTACACGCTGAAGGCCTTCGGCACCGGCGGCAGCACGGACAACATCAACACCACGTACACCGTGAACGCCTCCTCGGAGGTCGCCGACGGCACCTGGAAGCTGCGGGTCAGCGACAACGCGACCTACGACACCGGCAAGATCGACTCCTGGGGCCTCCAGTTCTGACCCGGACGCCCGGGCTCGCCGAGCCCTGAACGACGAGGGGCGGTCGCCTGCGGGCGGCCGCCCCTCCCGCCGTGCGCGGCCGCCCCCCTCCGGCGCACGCGCGCACGCGACTTCGGCGCACGCGCGACTCCGGCGCGCTCGGCTCCGCCCCGCGCGCGCGTGCGGCTCCGTGACGCGAACGCGCGCGACGGCGCGCCGCCCGAGCGCGTACGATGCGCGCTCGTTCGCCTGTTCGCACCACCGCCCCGCAGGAGCACCCACCCGTGGACCCGACCCAGCCGGCCCCGCCGCCCACGCCGCCCCCCGGGGGCCCGCAGCCGCAGGGGTGGCCCGCCCCGGGGCCCTACACCTCCCCGGGAATGCCCTACGCGGCCGGCGGCCCCTACGGCCCGCCCGGCGGCCCCGGCCCCTACGGGCAGCCCGCGCGGCCCACCAACGGGCTCGCCGTCGCCTCCCTGGTCTCCGGCATCGTCTGCTGCCTCCCGCCCCTCGGCCTGGTCCTGGGCCTCGTCGCCCTCCCGCAGATCAGGAAGAAGGACCAGGCGGGCAGGCCGCTGGCGATCACGGGCATGGTGTTCTCCGCGGTCGGCTGCCTGCTCCTCGTCCTCGGCCTGGCGACCGGCGGCTTCTCCACGGTGTGGAACGGCTTCAAGGAGGGCGTCGACGAGGCCTCCCGCTCGAAGTCCCCGTTCTCGCTGCGCACCGGCCAGTGCTTCAGCGACGGGGAGAAGTCGGCGAAGTACACGACGGAGGTCACCGTCGTCGACTGCGCGCGCCCGCACGACGGCGAGGTCACCGGCGGCTTCGAGGTCACCGGCTTCGCCAAGTGGCCCGGCGAGGACGCGATCGACGCGATCGCGGAGAAGCACTGCGAGGCGGTCAACCTCGCGTACGCGATGGACACCTGGGCGATCCCCGAGGACGTCTGGCTCTTCTACTACCTGCCCAGCAGCCAGAGCTGGAAGCTCGGCGACCGGACCGTGACCTGCGCGCTCGCCGCCGAGAAGAAGCGGTTCAGCGGCTCGGTGCGGTCCGACGCCACCACCCTGGGCGGCGACCAGACGCACTTCCTGACGTCCGTGAACCCGATCGAGGCGGCCCTCTACCGGGAGCCGGAGGAGGACCCCGACGAGGCCCTCGCGTCCAACAAGGCCTGGGCCGGCGAGGTCCTGGCGGCGATCGACGGCGCGCACGGGAGCCTCGGGAGGCACTACTGGCCCGGCGCCTCCACGGAGCCGGTCGCCGCGCTCCGGAAGGACCTCGCGGCGGCCTCGAAGCAGTGGCGCGCGCTGGCGACGGCGGCCGACTCCGACGCGTACTGGGAGGCGTACGAGACGGCCTACGAGATCCTGCCCGACGGCGCGAAGGCACGGGGCTCGCTCGGCCTGACGGACGCCCCGCCGGCGGGCGCGGACACCCCGGCCTGAGGCGCCGCCCGTCCTCCCGCGCCCTCCCGCGTCCGGCCGCCGCCCGGCGGCCGGACGCGGGAGCGGGGGTCAGCGCCGGTTCAGGCCCCGGTCGATGGCGGTGATCAGCTCGCCGTCCGGGGTGTCCCCGTCGAGGGACCAGACCATCGCGCCGGCGAGCCCGTTCCGCCGGACGTAGGCCGCCTTGGTGCGCAGCACGGCGGGGTCGTCGTAGGTCCACAGGGTGGTGCCGTCGAAGAGCCAGGCGTGCCCGTTCCCCTCGCCCCGGTAGAGCCTGTACGTCCCCGACTCCGCGAGCCGCTTCAGGAACTTGTAGTCCTCGGAGCCCGCCGTCCAGGTGGCGGGGGCGGGACCGGCCGCGGGCTTGCCGAGGCCGTTGCCGCCGCCGGTGACGCCGGTCCAGCCCTGCCCGTAGAAGGGCATGCCGACCACGAGCTTGCGGGCGGGGGCGCCGCGCCGCAGCCAGGCCCCGACGGTCTGGTCGACGCTGAAGTCGTCCTTCGCGTACAGCGCGGACTGCTGTCCAGTCCTCGGCTCGCCGGAGACGTGGAAGTCGTAGCCCTGGAGGTTCACGAAGTCGAAGTCCCGCATGATCTTCGCGACTTCGAAGCCCGCGTCGATCTTGGCGGGGGCGGTGGGCACGTACGCGCTCAGCTCGTAGTGCTTCCGCTTCTTCAGGGAGCGCCCGTAGGCGTCGAGCTGGACGCGGAACTCCCGTACGAGCTTGGTGAAGTTGGGCTTGTCCTCGGGGCGGATCACGTTCCCCGGGGCGCCGTCCGAGCCCGGCCACTCCCAGTCGAGGTCGATGCCGTCGAAGATCCCGGCGGCGGCCCCGGCGCCGCCGCGGGCGCCGTCCACGGGCAGGTTCCCCTTGACGTACGTGTCGATGCAGGAGGCCACGAGGGCCTTGCGCCCGGCGTCCGTGCGCACCGCGTCGGAGAAGTGCGCGGAGCCGCTCCAGCCGCCTAGCGAGATCATGACCTTGAGTCCGGGGTGCTTCGCCTTCAGCTCGCGCAGCTCGTTGAAGTTCCCGGCCAGGCGCTGGTCGGCGGCGTCGCCGACGCCGTCCACGGAGTTCGCGGCGTCGACGGGGCGCACGTAGTCGGCCCACGGGTCGGATCCGGGGGCGTTGCCCATGAGGCACCTGCCGTCCGGGCCGATCACGCCGAAGGCGTAGTTGATGTGGCTGAGCTTGGCGGCCGTGCCGCTCGTCTCCAGGTCCTTGACCTGGAAGTTCCTTCCGTAGATGCCCCATTGGGTGAAGTAGCCGATCCGCTTCAGGTCCTGCCCGTGGGCGGGCTTGTGGGCGGGCCCGTGCGGCGCCTGGTGCGCGTCGGCGGCGGGGGCCAGGGTGGCGAGGAGGCCGAGGGTGACGGCGGTGGCCGCACCGAAGGTCAGCTTGGACGTGGCTCTGGGACGCATGGGCTCGTTCCTGTGCGAGGCGGGATGGAGCGTGCGGGTGGAGCGTGCGGGGAACCGGTGCGCGAGGCGCAGGAGGAAGTTATTGGTCTGTACCAATACGGGTCAAGAGGTTCGAACGCATCCGTCGGGGAGCGACTTCGGGTAATCGAGGTGTGCGGCCGGGGCTTCATCACTTCGAGTGAAACTCTGGCCCATGCTTGCGGTCCGCGACCCAGGGTTGACACGCTGTAGCTGACAGTCAACCTGAGGGGAGTGTCCAGTGACGTTCGGTGAGCAGCCCGCCTATCTGCGCGTGGCGAGCGATCTGCGGGAGAAGATCGCCAACGGCTCGCTTCCGCCCCATACCCGCCTCCCCTCGCAGGCACGCATCCGCGAGGAGTACGGGGTGTCGGACACCGTCGCACTGGAGGCCCGCAAGGTACTGATGGCCGAGGGGCTCGTCGAGGGCCGCTCGGGCTCCGGGACGTACGTCCGGGAGCGCCCGGTGCCGCGCCGGATCGCCCGCTCCGGCTACCGCCCGTCCGCCGGGGCCAGCCCCTTCCGGCAGGAGCAGGCGGCCGAAGGGGCCCGGGGCACCTGGGAGTCGAGCAGCGGGCAGGAGCCCGCGGGCCCGGAGGTGGCCGAGCGGCTCGGCATCGAGCCGGGGGAGCGGGTGATGCGCACGCGGTACGTGTACCGGGACGCCGGCGAGCCCATGATGATCTCCACCTCCTGGGAGCCCCTCGCCGTCACCGGCCGGACCCCGGTCATGCTGCCCGAGGAGGGCCCCCTGGGCGGCTGCGGGGTCGTCGAGCGGATGGCCGCCATCGACGTCGTCGTGGACAACGTGGTGGAGGAGGTCGGCGCCCGCCCCGGCCTCGCCGAGGAACTCCTCGCGCTCGGCGGGGTCCCCGGCCACGTGGTGATGGTGGTGGAGCGGACCTACTACGCCTCGGGCCGGGCCGTCGAGACCGCCGACGTGGTGGTCCCGGCCGACCGCTACCGGATCGCGTACCACTTGCCGGTGAGGTGACGCGGGGCGGCGGACCCCGGTCACGGCCCGCGCCCGTCCTTCCCGCGCCTGTCCTTTTCGCGCCTGTCCTTTTCGCGCCTGTCTTTCCCGCGCCCGTCCTCCTCGCACCCGCCCTCCTCGCGTCCCTCCTTCCCGTGCCGTTCTTTCGCGCCCGTGGCTCGTCCGGGTTCGCGCGGGGTGTTCCCGGGCCCGTCGCGCCCGTGGGTGCCGGGCCCGTCGACTCCCGGGCCCGTGCCGGCCGGGCCTCGGTTCGTACCGCTGTGTCGGGGTGCTCGGGGTCCCCGTCCGCCGCCCGCGTCAGGCCGCGGTGTGACGGGGCGTCGGGCCGTGCGGTGCCCGTTCCTCGGGGCCCGACTTCGGCCGCCTTCCGTCGGTAACCGGCCGAACCGTGTCTCTTTGTGCAAACCCGTATCCGCTGTGTGAAGGTCAGGCGTAAGCTCCGGCATATGCGGATTGCGGTTTCCCGGAGATCCACGACGACAACCGGACCGGCGGCGGGAGGAGCCCGATGACCGACAGCGGCCCTGTCCTCCCCTGGCTCGTCATTCGGCAGGACGACAACGGCAATCGCTACCGGGTGGGGCGGTACGCGACCGAGGCCGAGGCGCAGAAGGTCGCGGACGGCCTCGACGCCCGGGGGCACAAGCAGCTCTACTGGGTCGAGCGCATCGGCAGCCCCGCGCTCTGAGCCGGCCGCGGACCCCCGTCCCCGGGTCCCGGATACGCTCGCGCCCATGACGGAACGCACCACCGAGACCCACCGCGACGCCGGCCCCGTGGTCGTCGTCGCGGGCGCCCTGTACGACCGGGGGCGTCTGCTCGCCGCGCGGCGCAGCGCCCCCGCCGACCTCGCCGGCCGCTGGGAACTGCCCGGCGGCAAGCTCGAACCGGGAGAGAGCCCGGAGGAGGCCCTGGTCAGGGAACTCCGGGAGGAGCTCGGCGTGGAGGTCGAGCCGGGGGAGCGCATCCCCGGCGAATGGCCGCTGAAGCCCGGGTACGTCCTGCGGGTGTGGACCGCCCGGCTGCTCTCCGGCGAACCGCGCCCCCTGGAGGACCACGACGAACTGCGCTGGCTGGCCCGGCCGGAGGTCGACTCGGTCGACTGGCTCGACCAGGACCGGCCCGCCGTCGCCGAGGCGGCGCTGAGGCTCCCGGACGCCCCCTCCGGCGGAGCGCGCGGCTGACTCCCTACGCCGTTCGTGCCACCGTGCGCCGGTGACCGCCCCCGGCGGGATAACTTGCCCCGAATGGTGGGTATGTCCCCATTGGTACCTCACAAAGGGACGTGGGCCTTCCTGCTGACGCACGGCTGGGGAAGTGATCGGGTGTGATCTACACCGACGGCGACCGCGCCGAGTGGAACTTCCCGGCCGAGGCGAACGCCGTGCGCACGGCCCGCCACGCGGTGCGCGAGACCTTGCGCTCCTGGGAGCTCGACGGCCCCCTCGGCGACGTGACCGTCCTGCTGGTCAGCGAGCTGGTGACCAACTCCCTGCGGTACGCCTCGGGCCCCATCGGGGTCCGCCTGGCCCGCGTCCACCCCGACGGCGCCGACCCCGCGCACGCGACGGCCCTGCTCGTGGAGGTGTCCGATCCGCTTCCGGATCCGCCGACCGCGAAGGCCCCCGGGCCCGACGACGAGGGGGGCCGCGGCCTCGGTCTCGTGGCCTGCACCGCCCGCCGCTGGGGGATCCGCATGGGGAGCGTCGGCAAAACCGTATGGTTCGAGCTGGCTCTCCCTGGTGAGTAAAGAGGGAGGGACGACGATCACCGGTACTCGGCACGGAACGAACGAGACCACCCTGTGATCGTGAACGTCGTGCCGTCCGGGCCTGCCGTACTGAATACTGCGGGCATGGCCGGTCCGGTGCGGTGAGCTGGAGGGGACGGTCGCGTGAGCGAGATACCTGAGACGGCGAGCGGCGGCGTCGTGTGGCAGAGCAGCCCGCCCGGCTCGATCTACGACTACATCCGGGTGGCCTCCTTCTCGATCGGGCCCGACGGCCTGGTCGAGCAGTGGAGCCGAAGGGCCGTGGACCTCTTCGGCGTCAGCGCGGAGGAGGCCAGGGGCAAGGACCCCGTGGAGGTCTTCATGCCCGCCGACCTGCGCGAGCGCGGCCACCGGAGGGTCAAGGAGATCCTCGACGGCAAGGAGTGGACGGGCCTCGTCCCGTTCCGCGTGCCCGGCGAGGAACGGCCCCACGGCGTGGCCGAGATGTACGTCATGCCGACCGAGACCGAGGCCGGGGAACGTGCCGCGCTGTGCATCGTCGTCGACGTGCGCGCCCTCCGTCGCATCGAGACCGACCTCGCCGCCTCCCAGGCGATATTCGGCCAATCCCCCTTCGGATTCCTCCTCTTCGACACCGACCTCACCGTCCGGCGGGCCAACCGGCGCTTCGCCACCGTCTTCGGCGGCGACGCCGACGACCACCGGGGCCGCACCGTCCACGACTATCTGGGCCGCCCCGAGGCCGAGCGGATGACCACCGCCCTCCGAAAGGTCCTGGAGACCGGCGAGTCCGTCACCGACCTGAGGATCGTCGGCGCCGCCCCCGGCGCCAGGGACCGCCGCCACTGGTCCATCAACCTCTACCGCGTGCACAGCGGCTCCGGCCGCCCGATCGGCGTCGCGGGCCTCGGCATCGACGTCACCCGCCGCCACAACGCGGCCAGGGAGGCCGCCAGCGCCCGCCGCAACCTGGCCCTCCTCAACCAGGCCGGCGCCCGCATCGGCAACTCCCTCGACCTGGAGGCCACCGCCCGCGAACTCCTCGACGTCGCCGTCCCCGGCTTCTGCGACCTCGCCTCCGTCGACCTCTACCAGGGCCTGCTGACCGGGGACGAGGCGCCGCCGGGCCGCTGGGGCAGCTCCCACGACGTCGGCTACGGGGCCGGCAGCGCCGAACTGCGCCGGGTCGCCTTCGCCAGCGCCGTCGCCGACACCCCCCGCAGGACCGACGGGGGGCACGCCCGGGACACCGGCTGTCCGGGCACCGTGCCCATCGAGGTCGGCGCCGTCCACCGCTACCCCTTCAACTCCCCGTACGCCGGAGCCCTCCGCACCGGCCGGATCCGCACGGTCCACGGCGACGACGGCGACCTCGCCCGGTCCACCCTGGTCGTCCCCATGACCGCCCACGACACCGTCGTCGGCCTCGTCCAGTTCTCCCGCGCCAAGGGCAGCGAGCCCTTCGGGGAGCGCGACCGGGCCCTCGCCGCCGAACTCGCCGCCCGGGCCGCCGTCTGCATCGACAACGCCCGCCTCTACCGCCGCGAGCACGAGCGGGCCCTGATCCTCCAGCGCAGCCTGCTCCCGCCCGGCGACCCCGAGGCCGCCGGTCTCGACATCGCCTGCCGCTACCTCCCCGGCACCGACGCCACCGAGGTCGGCGGCGACTGGTTCGACGTCATCGAACTCCCCGGCCACCGCACCGCCCTCGTCATCGGCGACGTCATGGGCCGCGGCCTGCGCGCCGCCGTCGCCATGGGCGAACTGCGCACCGCCGTGCGGACCCTCGCCCAGCTCGACCTGGAACCGGCCGAGGTCCTCTCCCACCTCGACGAGATCGCCCGCGGCCTCGGCGCCCCCATCGGCGCCCAGCAGTCCCGCGCGCACAAGAACCGCGGCCCCGAACTCGCCGAGGTCTACCTCGCCACCTGCGTCTACGCCGTCTACGACCCGGTCACCCGCCGCTGCACCTTCGCCAACGCCGGCCACCTCCCGCCCGTGCTCGTCCGACCCGGCGAGGAGGCCCGGCTGCTCGACGTGCCCCCCGGGATGCCGCTCGGGGTCGGCGGCGAGCCCTTCGAGGAGGTCGAGGTCGAGATCCCCGAGGGCGCCCTCCTCGCCCTCTACACCGACGGCCTCGTCGAGTCCCGCGACCATCCGCTCGACGAGGGCCTCAGCGCCTTCCGGCGCGCCCTCACCGACCCGTCCCGTCCCCTTGAAGACGTCTGCGACCGGGTCCTGGGCAGCCTGAACACCGGGCACGGCGAGGACGACATCGCCCTCCTCATGGCCAGGATCCAGGGACTGCCCGCCGAGGCCGTCGGCGACTGGCGGCTGCCCAGGGAGCCCCGCTCGGTCGGCCGGGCCCGCGAGCTCGCCCGCGCCCAGCTCGCCGCCTGGAGCCTCGAACCGCTCGTCGACACCGTCGAACTCCTCGTCAGCGAACTCGTCACCAACGCCCTGCGCTACGGCGAGGGGGAGATCCGGCTGCGCCTGCTGCGCGACCGCACCCTCGTCTGCGAGGTCTGGGACGCGGGCCTGGTCCAGCCGCGCCGCCGCCGCGCCAAGGACACCGACGAGGGCGGCCGGGGCCTCCAGCTCGTCGGGCTGCTCAGCTCCTCCTGGGGCTCGCGCCGCACCCCGCGCGGCAAG
The DNA here is from genome assembly GCF_044756005.1 of Streptomyces sp. NPDC092045. Taxonomy (NCBI): domain Bacteria; kingdom Bacillati; phylum Actinomycetota; class Actinomycetes; order Kitasatosporales; family Streptomycetaceae; genus Streptomyces; species Streptomyces sp. NPDC092045. Next base: position 424,672 of record NZ_JBIVSC010000001.1, read on the forward strand.
ACCGTCTGGTTCGAACTGGCCCTGCCGGAGGGCGGGGAGGCGGCGGAACCCACGGTGGAGCAGCTGCTCAGCATGTTCTGAGGCGTACGGGTACGGGGGCGGCGCCCGGTCAGTCCTTGAGCGCGGCCAGCCGGGCCTCGATCTCGGCGTCGTCCCCGAGCGCGTCCAGCTGCTCGAACTGCGCGTCCAGGGAGGAGGCCGCCAGCTCCTGCCTGCCGAGGGCCCGCGCCTCCTCCCGGCGCACCTTGTCCTCGAAGCGGCTCAGCTCGCTGGTCGGGTCGAGCACGTCCACGTTCCTCACGGCGTCCGTCATCGTGTTCTGCGCCCGCGCCGACTTCGCGCGGGCCACCAGCTCGTCCCGCTTGGCCTGCAGCTCGGCGAGCTTCGCCCTCATCCGGTCGAGCCCGGTCCTGAGCTTCGCGACCACCTCGGTCTGCGCGGCGATCGTCGGCTCCGCCGTCCGCGCCTCCTTCTCCGACTGGAGCTGACGGCCGAGCGCCACCTTCGCCAGGTTGTCGAAGCGGTCCGCCTCCGCCGCCCGCCCGCCGCTCCGCAGCCCGTCGGCCTTCCGGCTGGCGGCGAGCGCCTTGCCGCCCCACTCCTTCGCCGCGTCCACGTCCTCCTGGTGGTCCTGCTCCATCAGCCGGAGGTTGCCGATGGTCGCGGCCACCGCCTCCTCCGCGTCCGCGATGTTGTTCGCGTAGTCGCGGATCAGCTGGTCCAGCATCTTCTGCGGGTCCTCCGCCTGGTCCAGCAGGGCGTTGATGTTGGCCTTCGCCAGCTGGGTGACCCGGCCGAGGACGGTCTGCTTGCTCATGGGGCTTCTCCTTGGGTCCTTGAGCGGATTCGAAGGGAGGTGAGAGGGCTCGAAGGGGACGGACGGGAAGGATGCGGGGGCGGTCCCGGGTGCGGGGGGCGGTCCCGGGTGCGGGGGGCGGCCCCGGGTGCGGGAGGCGGCCCCGGGTGCGAGGGGTGGCCCCGGGTGCGGGGGGTGGCCCCGGGTCAGAAGCGCCCGCCGCCGCCCAGCCGGCCGCGCGTGCCGCCGCCGCCGAAGCTGCCGGGCCCGCCGCCGAGGCCTCCGCCCCCGAAGCCCCCGCCTCCGCCGCCGAAGCCCCCGCCTCCGCGCCCCCCGCCCCCGCCGAACAGGCCGCCGAGGATGATGCCGCCGAGCACCGCGCCGCCGAGCCCGCCGCCGGTGTTCCCCGCCACCCCCGGCACCCCGCCCGGGCCGTTCGGGTCGCCGTAGGCGCGGACGTCCCGCTCGGCGAGTTCCTGCGCCCGCCGGGCGAGCGCGTCCGCCTGCCGGGCCTCCGCGAGGGCGGCCTGCGGGTCGTCGTCCGCCGCGAGCGCCTGCGCCCCCTCCCAGTGGCGCCCGGCCTCCGCCAGGCGCGTGCGGGCCTCGCTGCCCACCGCGCCCCGGTGGGTGGCGACGTAGTCGGAGGCCGCCCCGATCGCCGAACGGGCCGTCAGCATCGCCTGGTCGAGCAGCGCGCGGGCGCGCCGGGCGCCCGACTCGCGCTCCCTGGCACCCTCCAGGGCCTCGTCGAGGGCCACGTCGGCCTCCTCGACCCGGCGCAGGGCGCCGATCGGGTCGTACCGCCCGGCCTCCGCGTTCCGCCGCACCTCGGCCACCACCGCCTCGGCGCGGGCGATCCGGCCCTGGAGGTCGGCCGTGGACACCCCGGCGGCGGTCCCCTTCAGCAGGCCGCGGGCGTCCGCGAGGTCCGCGTCCGTCTCCGCGAGCACGCCCGGCAGCCGGCCCACGGCCTCGGCCAGCTCCTGCGCCCGCCGGTCCACCGCCCCGATCAGCCGGGCCGCCTGGTCCACGGCGCCCTCGGCGGCCCGGACGTGCACGGCGGCCCCGCCGTTGTCGCCCGCGTCGATCCGCTCCCGGGCCCCGTCGACGTGCGTCGTCGCGAACGCCAGCCGGTCCCTCGCCTGCCGGACGTCACCGGCGACCGGCGAGGACGCCGTCTCCGCGTACCGCTCGCGCATGGCGGTCAGCGCCGCCTCGGCCGTGCCCATCCGGGCCGTCTGCTCCCGGAGCGCGGCCTCGACGGAGGCCAGCGCCTCGGGGGCGGTCCGCTCCAGGGCGCGGAGCCGGTCGAAGGACTCCGCCTCGGCGTCGAGCCGCGCGTTCGCCTCCGCGCAGCGGCGCAGGATCTCCTCCAGCATGCTCCGGCGGGTCGCGTCGTCCTCGGGGAAGGCGTCGTCGAGCTTCTGCCGCAGCCGGAACGACGCCGTCAGCCGCTCCTGCGCGAAGGCGACGGACTCGGTGAAGGGCCGCACCGCCTCCTCGCCGAACTGCGCCGACGCGAAGCCCAGTTCCTCCTGGCTGGTGCGCACGGCGTCGTCGGTGGCGACCAGGGCCCGGCGGGCCTCCCCGTCCAGCTCCTCCGTGGTCGGCGGCGCGGGCTCCTCCGGCGGCCCCCAGCCCTGCCCGTTCGCGGGCGTGGTGCGGGTCCGGGTCCGCCGGCGCCGCTTGGCGTACGCGTAGGCCGCCACCGCCCCGGCGCCGCCGACGAGCACCACGGGCAGGACCAGGTCGGAGCCGGAGGGCCCGCCGTCGGCCGCGTGGCCGGGGTCGGCGGGCCCGGGGGTGACCGGGGGAGCGGTGACGGGCCGGCCCGCGAGGACGGCGCCGTAGCCGTCCGCCGCGCCGACGGCGGCGCCCGCCCAGTCGTTCTGCCGCAGCGCCGGTTCGATCGCGGTCCGCGCGACCTCGTCGAGCCGCGCCTGCGTGAGGCCGGAGCCGGGGTCGGCCGAGTAGCCGTACAGCCGGTCGTGGGTGGCGACGGCGAGCAGCAGGTCGTCGGCGCCGAGCCCGTTGCGCTCGGCGGTGGCGTCGGCCCAGGCCTGGCCCGGGCGCCCGGAGAAGTCCCGTACGTAGACGACGAAGAGCTGGACGCGCTCCTGCTCGTAGAGCCGGTCCAGGGCCCGTTCCACGGAGGCGCGGCGGTCGCGCAGCGCGCCCACCCGGTCGGTGATCTGTCCGTCCCGGGACAGGACGACGGGGTCGTCGGCGCGGGCACCGTGTACGGCGGGGACGACGAGCCACCACGCCGCCACCAGTACCGCGAGAAGGGCTCGGGTGGCTGTTCGCGTCACACACGCGAGGCTATGTCCGGGTATGTCCGCCCGCGACCGGTCCGGTGGGCCGCCGGGTCGCGGGTTGGGCCGCCCGAGTGGCGTTTTCCGGCCATTTCGCCGTGTCGCCATGGCCTGATCTTCTTCCTCCTTTTCAGTGGACGAGCAATAGGTGTGATCATCTCCAAATGGAATGAATCTGGACGAAGGGGTACAAGACATGTCCCAGATCGGCACCCCTCACGGCGGGACACGGACATGCCCCAAGAGCCCCCGCTCCCGGACGCTCCGCACCGTCGCCACCCTCACCAGCGCCGTCCTCGCCGTCACCGCCCTCGCCGGATGCAGCGCGGACGACGAGACCGAGGCCGCCCCGATCGCGGCCCAGGACGACGCGCCCGCCCCGCGCGACCGGGTCGCCGACGGCGGCACCCTGCGCTGGGCCGTCGACGCGGCGCCCACCACCCTCAACGCCTTCCAGGCCGACGCCGACGCCACCACCTCGCGCATCGCCGGAGCCGTGCTCCCCGCCCTCTACACCCTCGACCGGCGCGGCCGGCCGCAGCGGAACCCCGACTACCTGGAGTCCGCGCAGGTCATCGAGACCGAGCCCAAGCAGGTCGTCCTCTACAAGCTCAACCAGCAGGCCGTGTGGAGCGACGGACGCGAGATCGGCGCCCCCGACTTCGTCGCCCAGTGGCGGGCCCTGAGCGGCCGCGACACCGCGTACTGGACCGCCCGGAACTCCGGCTACGAGCGGATCGAGAAGATCGAGCGCGGTAAGAACGACCTGGAGGTGCGGGTCACCTTCTCCAAGCCCTACACCGACTGGCAGGCCCTCTTCACCCCCCTCTACCCCAAGCAGGTGATGGGGTCCCCGGACTCCTTCAACGACGGCGCCCGCACCGCCCTCAAGGCCACCGCCGGACCGTTCCTGCTGAAGTCGGTCGACGACGGGAGCGGCGACGTCACCCTCACCCGCAACCCCCGCTGGTGGGGGCAGGCCGCCAAGCTCGACACCGTCGTCCTCAAGCCCGTCCCCCGCGCCGACCGGGCGGACGCCCTCGCCGCCGGCACCCTCGACCTGGCCGAGATCGACCGCTCCACGGCCGAGCGGATCTCCCTGGCGCTCAAGGACGCCCGCGCCGGACGGAACGGCGCGCAGGCCGCCCTCGCCCACGGCCCCGGCTCCGCCGTCACCCCCTCCAAGGCCCTGAAGTCCTGGGCCCTCGCCCACGGCTCCGACGAGGAGAAGGCCGAGGAGGTCCGGGCCGCCCGCAAGGAGAACCAGGAGGCGATCGCCCGGTACGCGACCGCGCAGGACACCCTGGCCAAGTACGCCGTCCGCAAGTCCCTGGAGCCCGCCTACACCCAGCTCGCGCTGAACGGCGAGTCCGGGCCGCTCTCCGACGAGCGGGTGCGGCGCGCGGTGGCCCGCGCCATCGACCGCCAGGAGCTGGCCGAGGCCGTGCTCAAGCCCCTCGGCCTCCCGGCGAAGCCCCCCGGCAGCCACCTGGCGCTCGCCGGCCAGGCGGCGTACAAGGACAGCAGCGACGCCCTCGGCGGCCAGGACACCCAGGAGGCGAGGGCGCTCCTCGCCGACGCCGGCTGGGTCCCCGGAGGCGCCGAGCAGCCCGCCGGCACGAAGGCGGGCAGCGAGGCGGAGAAGAAGGCCGGGGAGGCGGGGACGAAGGCGGGAGAGGCCGGGGAGGCGGGGGAGAAGGCCGAGAAGGCCGCCGAGACCGGGAAGCCCGCGAAGGCCACCGCCACCGCTCCCGCCGACGCCGAGAAGAAGAGCGACGACGCCTCCGGGGACGCCCCCTCGGACGAGGGCCTCTACATCGTCGGCGACGACAAGCCGGGCGACCGCCGGGCCGTCCCCGCCGCCGACGGCCCCGGGAGCACCGCCCGCGTCCTGGCGCCGGCCCCCGACGCCGCCGGCGGGAGCGCCGCGCTCCGGGCCCGCGCCGAGGCCCTCGACACCCGGCCCGAGGCCCTCGAAGCCCGGCCCGGGGCCCTCGGCGCCGGTACGGGCGCCGCCGCCCCGCAGGCCGCCGGGCCCGACCGGGGGATGGCCGGGGCCTACGCCCCGCGCGGCACCGCCGCGCCCGCCGCCGTCCCCGAGGCCAAGCAGGCCCTCGGCAAGGACGGCAAGGCGCTCAGCCTCCGCTTCGTCCTGCCGTCCGGACCGGGCTCCGAGCCGCTGCGGACGGTGGGCGACCGGATCGTCCGGATGCTCGACGCGGTCGGGATCCGCACCGAGGTCACCAAGGTCCCCGACGAGAGCTTCTTCAAGGACCACATCGCCTCGGGCGACTACGACCTGGCCCTCTACTCCTGGCCCGCCTCCGCCTTCCCCGCGACCGACGCCCGGCCGATCTTCGCCAAGCCCGAGCCCGCCTCGGACGGGTCGCTCATGGTCGAGCAGAACTACTCCCGGGTCGGCACCGACCGCATCGACCAGCTCTTCGACCAGGCGGCGGGCACGCTCGACGAGGAGGAGGCCCTCGAACTCGTCCGTCAGGCCGACGCCCGGATCTGGGCCGCGGCCGGCTCCATCCCCCTCTACCAGCGCCCCCAGCTCGTCGCCGCCAGGGCCGACCTGGTGAACGCGGGCGCCTGGGGCTTCGCCGCCCCCCGCTACCAGGACATCGGTTTCAAGAAGGCCGAGACCTCCAGGGGATCCGAGCGGAACCGGTAGAACCGCGGCACGAAACCACTGAAACCACCGAAAGCTCTGAAAGCGCAGGTCACAACCTCAGAACCAGCTCAACTTCCTTGCCCGCCGGCCTCCCCGGCGGGCAGGATCGCGACGGCCCCTTGACCCGGCCGCACGACCTCCCCCACACCCTCGAAACCTCTCAGTAGACCCTCTCGGAACCCGGGCGGGGAAGCCTCTTGCACGGCGGCCCCGTACCATGGGAGGTAGCCGTGGCGCGTCCGCCCGGCGGGCGTAAGAGGAACTGACGCCGATTCCCACGATCCGAGAGAAGCGCAAGCCACCCATGCCCACGCGCCACGACATCCGCAACGTCGCCATCGTCGCCCACGTCGACCACGGCAAGACGACCATCGTCGACGCCATGCTCAAGCAGGCCGGTGCCTTCGCCGCCCACCAGCAGCTCGACGACCGCATGATGGACTCGAACGACCTGGAACGTGAGAAGGGCATCACGATCCTCGCCAAGAACACGGCGGTGAAGTACCACCCCAAGGACGGCGGGGCCCCGGTCACGATCAACATCATCGACACCCCCGGCCACGCCGACTTCGGCGGCGAGGTCGAGCGCGGTCTGTCGATGGTGGACGCGGTCGTCCTCCTCGTGGACGCCTCCGAGGGCCCGCTCCCGCAGACCCGCTTCGTGCTGCGCAAGGCGCTCCAGCAGCGCAAGCCCGTCATCCTCTGCATCAACAAGACGGACCGCCCGGACTCCCGGATCGACGAGGTCGTCAACGAGACCTACGACCTGTTCCTGGACCTGGACGCGGACGAGGACCAGATCGAGTTCCCGATCGTCTACGCCTGCGGCCGTGACGGCATCGCCTCGCTGACCAAGCCGGAGAACGGCACCGTCCCCGCGGACAGCGACAACCTGGAGCCGTTCTTCAACGCCATCCTGGAGCACGTCCCCGCCCCGGTGTACGACGAGGAGGCGCCGCTCCAGGCGCACGTCACCAACCTCGACGCCGACAACTTCCTCGGCCGCATCGCGCTGCTCCGCGTCGAGCAGGGCGAGCTGCGCAAGGGCCAGACGGTCGCGTGGATCAAGCGGGACGGCACGATCTCCAACGTCCGCATCACCGAGCTGATGATGACCGAGGCGCTCACCCGCAAGCCGGCCGAGGTCGCCGGCCCCGGTGACATCTGCGCCGTCGCCGGCATCCCCGACATCATGATCGGCGAGACCCTGGCCGACCCGGAGAACCCGATCGCGCTGCCGCTGATCACGGTCGACCAGCCGGCCATCTCCATGACCATCGGCACCAACACCTCGCCCCTCGTCGGCCGCGGCGGCACGGGCAAGGGCGCGGACGCCAAGGCCGCCGTCAAGAACCGCAAGGTCACCGCCCGCCAGGTCAAGGACCGTCTGGACCGCGAGCTCATCGGCAACGTCTCGCTCCGCGTCCTCGACACCGAGCGCCCGGACGCCTGGGAGGTCCAGGGCCGCGGCGAGCTCGCGCTCGCCATCCTGGTCGAGCAGATGCGCCGCGAGGGCTTCGAGCTGACCATCGGCAAGCCGCAGGTCGTCACCAAGCTCGTCGACGGCAAGGTCCACGAGCCCGTCGAGCGCCTCACGGTCGACGTCCCCGAGGAGCACATGGGCGCGGTCACGCAGCTCATGGGCGTCCGCAAGGGCCGCATGGACAACATGTCGAACCACGGCTCCGGCTGGGTCCGCATGGAGTTCGTCGTCCCGTCCCGCGGCCTCATCGGCTTCCGTACGGAGTTCCTCACCAACACCCGCGGCACGGGCATCGCCCACTCGATCCACGAGGGCCACGAGCCGTGGTTCGGCACGCTGACGACCCGTAACAACGGCTCGCTCGTCGCCGACCGCGCCGGTGCCGTCACCGCCTTCGCGATGACCAACCTCCAGGAGCGCGGCGTCCTGTTCACCGACCCCGGCACCGAGGTGTACGAGGGCATGATCGTCGGCGAGAACTCGCGCTCCGACGACATGGACGTGAACATCACCAAGGAGAAGAAGCTCACCAACATGCGCTCCTCCTCGGCCGACTCCTTCGAGGCGATCGTCCCGCCGCGCAAGCTCTCCCTGGAGCAGTCCCTGGAGTTCTGCCGCGACGACGAGTGCGTCGAGGTGACCCCGGAGGCCGTGCGCATCCGCAAGGTGATCCTGGACCAGAACGCGCGTGGCCGCGCGTCCTCCCGCGCCAAGAACGCCTGATCCGGAACCGGTTCGACCGGTCCTGACCGCGTGACCTGAGCCCCGCCGGTGCCGGCGGGGCTCAGTCGTGCCCCCGTGCCGGGCGGAGGCCCCCCGTGCCGGGCCGGACGCCGGGCGGTCCGCCGGCGGGCCGGTGCGGGGGCGTCCCGGCGGCGCCACCGGGGCCACCTGCGAAGATCGGCGGCCGAGGCCGTCGCGGGGGTCGCTCCGGGGGCCTCCGAGGGGCCGTGGGGAAGGGCCGCTCCGGGACCGGCCGTCAAGTCGAATTCAGAGATCCGGCGTCCGGATACCGGTCATCGCTCTCCGGAACGTGTATTAACAGTCCGTTTCGGGGGTGTCTGTCTGGACTCACTTTGTCCGGATTTCGGTACCTCGGGGGGTGGTGATGTTGTCAAAACGAGACCACTTAAGTGTGGTTTACGGCCCGGACGTACTTAATAGTTGGCTCCATTGAGCTCGGGTCAATGGGTCACGCACTGTGGGGAGTGCCGACTCACGAGCACACTCGGGGCACTTGAGTGCATAGCCGTCAGGGGTGTCGGCGAAACTCGGAGTGCCCCTCTTGTAGTGACAAAGTGGACTCATGAGGAGGAACCCATGCGCGGTGCCAAGAGCGCCAAGTGGGTAACGGGCGCGATCATCGTCGCCCTTGCTGCGACCGCCTGTGGCGGGGGGAAGAGCGACGGCGGCAGCGACGCCAAGGGCGCTGTTGACCCGAACGGAATCTTCTCCATCGAGCTCGGCGAGCCCGAGAAGCCCCTGTACACCGGTGACACGATGGAGTCCAACGGCTCCGCGGTCATGGCCGGCCTGTTCTCGACCCTGGTCGACTACAAGGCCGACGGTTCGCTGGAGATGATCAACGCCGAGTCGGTCACCACGACGGACTCGAAGACGTGGACCGTCAAGCTCAAGCCGGGCTGGACCTTCCACGACGGCACCCCGGTCACCTCCAAGTCCTACGTGGACGCGTGGAACTGGAACGCCAACGTCAAGAACGCCATGGGTCTCAACTCGTGGTTCGCCGACATCAAGGGCTTCGAGAAGCTCAGCCCCGAGGGCGAGGGCGCGCAGCCCACCGCCGACAAGCTGGACGGTCTGAAGGTCGTCGACGAGAACACCTTCACCATCGAGCTGTCGAAGGCCGTCCCGTACTTCGGCCACAAGCTCGCCTACATCGTCTTCGCTCCGCTGCCCGAGGCGTTCTACAAGGACACCAAGGCCGCCGGCCAGAAGCCGATCGGCAACGGTCCCTACAAGTTCAAGAGCTGGGACCACAAGAAGCAGATCGAGATCGTCCGTTACGACGACTACAAGGGCCCGAACAAGGCGAAGAACGGCGGTGTGGTCTTCAAGAACTACACCACCCTCGAGGCCGCCTACGAGGACCTGAAGTCGGGCAACGTCGACGTCCTGCGCCAGCTCGCCCCGAAGGACCTCCCGGTCTACCGCCAGGACCTCGGCGACCGCGCCGTCGACCAGGCGTACTCCGCGATCCAGACCGTCGCCGTGGCCTTCTACGCCGACCAGTGGAGCAAGCCCAAGCAGGTCGACCCCAAGGTCATCCAGGGCATCTCGATGGCCATCGACCGCGCCACCATCACCAAGACGGTGCTCCAGGGCACCCGCGAGCCCGCCTCCGGCTGGGTCGCCAAGGGTGTGCTCGGCTACCAGCCGAACGCGGTCGACGTCACCAAGTTCGACCCGGCCAAGGCCAAGGAGCTCATCAAGGCCGGCGGCGGCGTCCCCGGCAACAAGATCTCCATCCAGTTCAACGCCGACGGCGGTCACAAGGAGTGGGTGGACGCGGTCTGCAACTCCATCACCCAGTCCACGGGCGTCGCCTGCACCGGTGACGGCAAGCCGGACTTCCAGGCCGACCTCCAGGCCCGCAAGAACAAGCAGGTCAAGTCGTTCTACCGCTCCGGTTGGGTGCTCGACTACCCGGTGAACGCCAACTTCATCTCGGACCTGTTCCGCACGGGTGCGGCGGGCAACCAGGGTGGCTTCTCCAACAAGGAGCTGGACGCCAAGATCGCGAAGGCGGACTCCGCTCCCACGCTGGACGAGTCGGTCAAGGAGTTCCAGGCCATCGAGAAGGACCTGGTCAACTACATGCCGTCCATCCCGCTCTGGTACTACAAGGTCAACGCGGGCTACTCCGAGAAGGTTTCGGGCGTGGCTTACGGTCAGGACGGCGACCCGATCCTGACCGGCGTCGAGGTCCACAAGTAAACCCGAAAGCGTAGTCCGCAAGCCGTCACGGGACTGACGGATCGTCAGTCCCGTCTCGGCGCCTTACGCAGCGGCTGGGGGGCCCTTCCGCGGCACCGTGCTGCCCGAATCCGGGCGGTGCGCCGTCGTGGAGGGGCCCTCGGCTGCGGCCGTCACATCTCAACGGAGGCATGATGGGGCGCTATGTCGCACGACGACTGCTCCAGATGATCCCGGTTTTCTTCGGGACAACCCTGCTGATCTTCCTCATGGTCTACAGCCTGCCCGGTGACCCCGTGGCCGGTCTGTTCGGAGACAAGGGGGCGTCCCCCGCGACCATCGCGGAGATCAGACACAAGCTCGGTCTCGACCAGCACATCCTGAAGCAGTACTGGGACTACATCAGTGGAATCGTCTTCCACTTCGACTTCGGCACGCAGATCCGCAACGACCGGCCTGTGACCGAGGTCCTGGGTGACGCGTTCCCCGTCACGATCCAGCTGGCGGCCCTCGCCTTCGCCTTCGAGCTCGTCTTCGGCCTCAGCCTCGGCATCATCGCCGGCCTCCGCGCCGGACGCATGGCCGACAACGCGATCCTGATCTTCACCCTGCTGATCATCTCGATCCCGGTCTTCGTGCTCGGCTTCCTGATCAAGATGGTGTTCGCCTTCCAGCTCGGCTGGATCGAGCCGAACGTCAGCAACGACCAGCTGCTGTCCGAGATGATCGCCCCCGCCATCGTCCTCGGTGGTCTCTCCCTCGCCTATGTGGCGCGGCTCACCCGCACCTCCATGGCGGAGAACCTGCGCGCCGACTACATGCGCACGGCCGTCGCCAAGGGCCTGCCGAAGCGCCGCATCATCGGCGTCCACCTCATGCGCAACTCGATGATCCCCGTCGTCACCTTCCTCGGCACCGACATCGGCGCCCTGATGGGCGGCGCGGTCGTCACCGAAGGCATCTTCAACGTCAAGGGTGTCGGTGGTCTGATCTACGAGTCGATCACCCGCCGCGAGGGCAGCACCCTCGTCGGTCTCGTCACCGTCCTGGTGGTCGTCTACCTCATCACCAGCCTGCTCATCGACCTGCTGTACGCGGTCCTGGACCCGAGGATCCGGTATGCCTGACGTGACCAAGACCGCGGCCGCCGCGTCGGTGGACGCCGTCACCACCCCTCCGGTGGAGGCGTCCGCCCCCCAGCCGCCCAAGGCGGAGAAGCCCCGCTCCCTCTGGGGCGACGCGTGGCGCGACCTGCGCCGCAACCCGTACTTCCTCGTGTCGTCGGTGCTGATCTTCTTCCTGCTGCTCATCGCCGCGTTCCCGGGGCTGTTCACCAGCGCCTCGCCCACGGCCGGCGACCTCGTCAAGCACTACGTCGGCAAGCCCGAACTCGGCGACGTCGGCTCCGCCGGCTGGCTCGGCTACGACATCCAGGGCCGCTCCGTCTACGCCCGCCTGATCTACGGCACCCGCGCCTCGATCATCGTCGGCGTCTGCGTCACCCTGATCGTCACCGTGGTCGGCGGCGCCATGGGCATGATCGCCGGTTACTTCGGCGGCTGGGTGGACGCGCTCCTCTCCCGCCTCACCGACGTCTTCTTCGGCATCCCCTTCCTGCTCGGCGCGATGGTCGTCCTCCAGGCCTTCGTCGAGCGCACCGTCTGGGTCGTCGTCTTCGCCCTCGCCTTCCTCGGCTGGACGCAGATGGCCCGCGTCATGCGCGGCGCCGTGATCACGGTCAAGCAGGCCGACTACGTCCACGCCGCCAAGGCGCTCGGCGCCGGCACCAACCGGATCCTCTTCCGGCACATCCTGCCGAACGCCATGGCCCCGGTGATCGTCGTCGCCACCATCGCCCTCGGCGGCTACATCTCCGCCGAGGCGACCCTGTCCTACCTGGGGCTCGGCCTCGCCTCCCCGACCGTCTCGTGGGGTGTCGACATCTCCGCGGGTGTTCAGGCGATTCGTACGTCGCAGCACATCCTGCTGTACCCGTCGATCATGCTGAGCCTCACCGTTCTGGCGTTCATCATGCTCGGCGAAGCCGTCCGCAACGCCCTCGACCCCAAGCTGCGCTGAGGAGGGCGTAAAAGATGAGCATCATCGACAAGACCGCGGCCGTCCCCGCGCCGCGCGACGGGTCCGGCACCGGCCCGCTGCTCGAAGTCCGCGACCTGCACGTGGAGTTCCACACCCGTGACGGTGTGGCCAAGGCGGTCAACGGCGTCAACTACTCGGTGAACGCCGGCGAGACCCTCGCCGTCCTCGGCGAGTCCGGTTCCGGCAAGTCCGTCACCGCCCAGGCCGTCATGGGCATCCTCGACATGCCCCCCGGCAGGATCCCCAAGGGCGAGATCCTCTTCCGCGGCCAGGACATGCTGAAGATGTCCGACGAGGAGCGCCGGAAGATCCGCGGCCGCAAGATCGCGATGATCTTCCAGGACGCGCTGTCCTCCCTGAACCCGGTCCTCAACGTCGGCTACCAGCTCGGCGAGATGTTCCGGGTCCACCAGGGCCTGTCCAAGAAGGACGCCAGGACCAAGGCCATCGAGCTGATGGACAAGGTCAAGATCCCGGCGGCCAAGGCCCGGGTCTCCGACTACCCCCACCAGTTCTCCGGCGGCATGCGCCAGCGCATCATGATCGCCATGGCGCTGGCCCTGGAGCCGGACCTGATCATCGCCGACGAGCCCACCACGGCTCTCGACGTGACCGTCCAGGCCCAGGTCATGGACCTCCTCGCGGAGCTCCAGCAGGAATACAACATGGGCCTGATCCTGATCACCCACGACCTCGGCGTCGTCGCCGACGTCGCGGACAAGATCGCCGTGATGTACGCCGGACGGATCGTCGAGCAGGCGCCCGTGCACGAGCTGTACAAGCGCCCGGCCCACCCGTACACCCGCGGTCTGCTGGACTCGATCCCGCGCCTGGACCAGAAGGGCCAGGAGCTCTACGCGATCAAGGGCCTGCCGCCCAACCTGCTCCGCGTGCCCACCGGCTGCGCCTTCAACCCGCGCTGCCCCAAGGCCGAGGACATCTGCCGCACGGAGATCCCGGCCCTGGCGCCGGTCACCGAGCAGGACGGCACGGACCTTCCGGGCCGCAAGAGCGCCTGCCACTTCTGGAAGGAGACGATCCATGGCTGACCTCGGCAAGAACGACGAGGCCGTGGCCGCCGCCAACGAAGAGGCTCTGGTCACCGCCCTCGACGCCCCCGTCGGGCGGGGCGAGCCGATCCTCCAGGTGCGCGGACTGAAGAAGCACTTCCCGCTGACGCAGGGAATCCTCTTCAAGAAGCAGGTCGGCGCGGTCAAGGCCGTGGACGGGGTCTCCTTCGACCTCTACCAGGGCGAGACCCTCGGCATCGTGGGCGAGTCCGGCTGCGGCAAGTCCACGGTCGCCAAGCTCCTGATGAACCTGGAGCGGGCCACCGCCGGCGAGGTCTTCTACAAGGGCCAGGACATCACCAAGCTGTCCGGGCGCGCGCTGAAGGCGGTCCGCCGCAACATCCAGATGGTGTTCCAGGACCCGTACACCTCGCTCAACCCGCGCATGACGGTCGGCGACATCATCGGCGAGCCCTTCGACATCCACCCCGAGGTGGCCCCGAAGGGCGACCGGCGCCGCAAGGTGCAGGAGCTCCTGGACGTCGTCGGCCTGAACCCGGAGTACATCAACCGGTACCCGCACCAGTTCTCCGGCGGTCAGCGCCAGCGCATCGGCATCGCCCGCGGCCTCGCGCTCAACCCCGAGATCATCATCTGCGACGAGCCGGTCTCGGCCCTGGACGTCTCCGTCCAGGCCCAGGTCATCAACCTGATGGAGAAGCTCCAGGACGAGTTCAACCTCTCCTACCTCTTCATCGCGCACGACCTGTCGATCGTCCGGCACATCTCGGACCGCGTCGGCGTCATGTACCTCGGCAAGATGGCCGAGATCGGTACGGACACCGAGATCTACGAGCACCCGACGCACCCGTACACGCAGGCGCTGCTCTCCGCGGTGCCGGTGCCGGACCCGGAGGCCCGCGCGCACCGCGAGCGGATCATCCTCACCGGTGACGTCCCGTCGCCTGCGAACCCGCCGTCGGGATGCAGCTTCCGCACCCGCTGCTGGAAGGCGCAGGAGCGCTGCGCCCAGGAGGTCCCGCTCCTCGCGGTGCCGTCCGTCTTCAAGGGCCAGGACACTCCGGCCGCCCACTTCTCGGCGTGCCACTTCGCCGAGGAGAAGCAGGTCGTCCCGGCGCACTGACGCTCCGCGCGGTTCCGCACGGCCGGCTCCCGGCGCCCCACGGCGCCGGGAGCCGGCCGTTTTCGCGTCCTCCCGGCCCGGCGCGCGCCGTCGCACTGATGGGCGCCGACAACATGCAGGCGCACTGATGCGGGGTGATATTGGGGCTCTCAGTGTGAATCGGTACATACGGGAGGCACTCCATGCGCGGAGCCACGCACGCCAAGTGGGCCGCTCTGGCCACCGCCGTCGCCCTCGCGGCGACCGCCTGCGGCGGCGGGGACAGCGGCGGCGGCGGAGGGGCGGACGGCGTCGTGTCCTCCTCGTGGGGCGACCCCCAGAACCCGCTGGAGCCGGCCAACACCAACGAGGTGCAGGGCGGCAAGGTCCTGTCGATGATCTTCCGGGGGCTCAAGCAGTACGACCCCAAGACCGGCGAGGCCAAGGACATGCTCGCCGAGAAGATCGACACCACCGACTCCACCAACTTCACCATCACCGTCAAGGACGGCTGGACCTTCTCCAACGGCGAGAAGGTCACCGCCAAGTCCTTCGTCGACGCCTGGAACTACGGCGCCCACCTGAAGAACAACCAGAAGAACGCCTACTTCTTCGGCCAGATCGAGGGCTACGACCAGGTCCACCCCGAGAAGGGCCAGCCCACCGCCGAGACCATGTCCGGCCTCAAGGTCACCGGCGACCGCACCTTCACGGTCAAGCTCACCCAGAAGTTCTCCACCTGGCCGGTCACCCTCGGCTACGCGGCCTTCGCCCCGCTGCCCCAGTCCTTCTTCAGCGACCACGCCGGCTGGCTCTCGAAGCCCGTCGGCAACGGCCCGTACACCATCGACTCCTACTCCAAGGGGTCCCAGATGGTCCTGAAGAAGTGGGACGCCTACCCCGGCACCGACAAGGCGCAGAACGGCGGCGTGACCCTCAAGGTCTACACCGACAACAACACCGCCTACACCGACCTGATCGCCGGCAACCTCGACCTCGTCGACGACGTCCCCGCCGCGCAGCTCAAGAACGTCGAGGCCGACCTCGGCGACCGGTACCTCAACGTGCCCGCCGGCATCATCCAGACCCTCTCGTTCCCGTTCTACGACGCGAACTGGAACAAGCCGAACCAGGCGAAGCTGCGCCAGGGCCTGTCACGGGCGATCGACCGCGACCAGATCACCGAGACGATCTTCCAGAAGACCCGCACCCCGGCCGTCGACTGGACCTCGCCCGTCCTCGGCGAGGAGGGCGGCTTCAAGGACGTCTGCGGCGACCTCTGCAAGTACGACGCCGCCGAGGCGAAGAAGCTGGTCGCCGAGGGCGGCGGCATCCCCGGCGGCACCATGAAGATCTCGTACAACGCCGACACCGGCAGCCACAAGGAGTGGGTGGACGCGGTCTGCAACTCCATCAACCGCGCCCTCGGCAACGACCGCGCCTGCGTCGGCAACCCCGTCGGCACCTTCGCCGACTACCGCAACCAGGTCACCACGCAGAAGCTCACCGGCCCGTTCCGCGCCGGCTGGCAGATGGACTACCCGCTCATCCAGAACTTCCTCCAGCCGCTGTACTACACCAACGCCTCGTCCAACGACGGCAAGTGGACGAACCCCGAGTTCGACAAGCTGGTGAACCAGGCCAACGCCGAGGCCGACACCGCCAAGGCCGTCGGGATCTTCCAGCAGGCCGAGGAAGTCCTCCGCGACGACATGGGCGCCATCCCGCTCTGGTACCAGAACGGCAGCGCGGGCTACTCGGAGCGCGTGAGCAACGTGACCCTGAACCCCTTCAGCGTCCCGGTCTACGACCAGATCAAGGTCGGCTGACCCCGGGGGGCGCCCGCCGCACGAGCACGGCGGGCGCCCTCCCGGCAGGCCGACGGCGCACGGCCCGGCCCGCGGACCTCCGCGCCGGGCCGTACGCCTTCCCGCACCCCTCCCCGGAGCCAAATCCCCCCGGAGCCAACCCCCGGAGCCCCCCATGGGTCGATACGTGATCCGGCGACTGCTGCAGATGATCCCGGTCTTCTTCGGCGCCACGCTGCTGATCTTCCTGATGGTGAACGTGATGGGCGACCCCGTCGCCGGACTGTGCGGCGACCGCCAGTGCGACCCGGCGACCGCCGCCCAGCTCAAGAAGGAGTTCGGCCTCGACAAGCCGGTCTGGCAGCAATACCTGACCTACATGGGCAACGTCTTCACCGGCGACTTCGGCACGGCCTTCAACGGCCAGGAGGTCACCGAGCTGATGGCCAACGCCTTCCCGGTCACCATCCGGCTCACCCTCGTCGCGATCCTCTTCGAGATCGTCATCGGCATCAGCCTCGGCGTCCTCACCGGCCTCAAGCGCGGCCGCCCCGTCGACACCGGCGTGCTGCTGCTCACCCTGGTCGTCATCTCCGTCCCGACCTTCGTCACCGGCCTGCTCGTCCAGCTCCTCTTCGGCGTCAAGTGGAAGTGGATCGACCCCTCGGTCTCCTCCGCCGCCACCTTCGACGAACTCATCGTCCCCGGCCTCGTCCTCGCCTCCGTGTCGCTCGCCTACGTCACCCGGCTCACCCGGACCTCGATCGCCGAGAACAAGCGCGCCGACTACGTCCGCACGGCCGTCGCCAAGGGACTGCCCCGCCGCCGGGTCGTCACCCGGCACCTGCTGCGCAACAGCCTCATCCCCGTGGTCACCTTCATCGGCACCGACGTCGGCGCGCTCATGGGCGGCGCCATCGTCACCGAGCGGATCTTCAACATCCACGGAGTCGGCTACCAGCTCTACCAGGGCATCCTCCGCCAGAACACCCAGACCGTGGTCGGCTTCGTGACCGTCCTCGTCCTGGTCTTCCTGGTCGCCAACCTGCTCGTCGACCTCCTGTACGCCGTCCTTGACCCGAGGATCCGCTATGCCTGAGATGCCCGAGCACCACGACGAAGGGTCGGCCATCGCCTCGACCGGGGCCGGCGGCGCCACCGACCTCGCGATGTCCGAGGCCGAGACCCTGGAGAGGGTCCCCGGCGGCCCCGACGGCACGGGCCCCGAGAAGAAGGCCCGCTCCCTCTGGTCCGACGCCTGGCACGACCTGCGCCGGAACCCGATCTTCATCGTCTCCGGCCTGGTCATCGTCTTCCTGGTGGTCATCGCGATCTGGCCGCAGCTCATCGCGAGCGGCAACCCGCTGGACTGCGACCTCTCCAAGGCCCAGGAGGGCTCCCAGCCCGGCCACCCCTTCGGCTTCAACGGCCAGGGCTGCGACGTCTACACCCGCACGGTCTACGGAGCCAGGGCCTCCATCGAGGTCGGCGTCCTCTCCACCCTCGGCGTGACCCTCCTCGGCTCCGTCCTCGGCGGCCTCGCCGGCTTCTACGGCGGCGCCTGGGACGGCTTCCTCTCCCGGATCACCGACATCTTCTTCGCCATCCCCGTCGTCCTCGGCGGTCTGGTCCTGCTCTCCGTCGTCAGCAACAACACCGTCTGGCCCGTCATCGGCTTCATGGTGCTGCTCGGCTGGCCGCAGATCTCCCGCATCGCCCGCGGCTCCGTCATCACCGCCAAGCAGAACGACTACGTCCAGGCGGCCCGCGCGCTCGGCGCCTCCAACTCCCGGATGCTCCTCCGGCACATCACGCCCAACGCCGTCGCCCCCGTGATCGTCGTCGCCACCATCGCCCTCGGCACGTACATCTCCCTGGAGGCGACCCTCTCCTTCCTCGGCGTCGGCCTCAAGCCCCCGACCGTCTCCTGGGGCATCGACATCTCCGCGGCCTCGCCGTACATCCGCAACGCCCCGCACATGCTGCTCTGGCCGGCCGGCGCGCTGGCCGTCACGGTGCTCGCCTTCATCATGCTCGGCGACGCCGTCCGCGACGCCCTCGACCCCAAGCTGAGGTAGGGATCCATGCTGCTCGAAGTGCGCGACCTGCACGTGGAGTTCCACACCCGGGACGGGGTGGCCAAGGCGGTCAACGGCGTCGACTACTCCGTCGACGCGGGGGAGACCCTCGCCGTCCTCGGCGAGTCCGGCTCCGGCAAGTCCGTCACCGCCCAGGCCGTCATGGGCATCCTCGACGTCCCGCCGGGGAGGATCACCCGGGGCGAGATCCTCTTCCAGGGCCAGGACCTCCTCAAGCTCAAGGAGGACGAGCGGCGCAGGATCCGGGGCGCCAAGATGGCGATGGTCTTCCAGGACGCGCTGTCCTCCCTCAACCCCGTCCTCAGTGTCGGCGACCAGCTCGGCGAGATGTTCCAGGTCCACCGGGGCATGTCCCGGAAGGACTCCAGGGCCAAGGCCGTCGAACTGATGGACCGGGTCCGCATCCCCGCCGCCAAGGAACGCGTCGGCCAGTACCCGCACCAGTTCTCCGGCGGCATGCGTCAGCGCATCATGATCGCCATGGCGCTCGCCCTCGAACCCGAGCTGATCATCGCCGACGAGCCCACCACCGCCCTCGACGTCACCGTCCAGGCCCAGGTCATGGACCTCCTCGCCGAGCTCCGGCGCGAGCTCAACATGGGACTCATCCTCATCACCCATGACCTCGGCGTCGTCGCCGACGTCGCCGACAAGATCGCCGTGATGTACGCGGGCCGGATCGTCGAGCGGGCCCCCGTCCACGAGATCTACAAGGCCCCCGCCCACCCCTACACCAAGGGCCTCCTCGAATCGATCCCACGCCTGGACCAGAAGGGCCAGGACCTCTACGCGATCAAGGGCCTGCCGCCCAACCTGCTGCACATCCCGCCCGGCTGCGCCTTCAACCCGCGCTGCCCGATGGCCCAGGACGTCTGCCGGACCGACGAGCCCCCGCTGTACGAGGTGACCGGGTCCCCGGTGCCGCGCGCCAGCGCCTGCCACTTCTGGAAGGAGTGCCTCCATGGCTGAGGCGATTCTCGAAGTCCGGGACCTCCACAAGCACTACCCGCTGACCCAGGGCATCCTCTTCAAGAAGCAGGTCGGCGCCGTCAAGGCCGTCGACGGCGTCGACTTCGACCTCGTCGCCGGCGAGACCCTCGGCATCGTCGGCGAGTCCGGCTGCGGCAAGTCGACCGTCGCGAAGATGCTGGTCAACCTGGAACGGCCCACCTCCGGCACCATCCGCTACAAGGGCGAGGACATCACCAAGCTCTCCGCGCGCGCCCTCAAGGCGGTCCGCCGCAACATCCAGATGGTCTTCCAGGACCCGTACACCTCGCTCAACCCGCGCATGACCGTCGGTGACATCATCGGCGAGCCGTACGAGATCCACCCCGAGGTCGCGCCCAAGGGCGACCGGCGCCGCAAGGTCCAGGACCTCCTGGACGTCGTCGGTCTCAACCCCGAGTACATCAACCGCTACCCGCACCAGTTCTCCGGCGGCCAGCGCCAGCGCATCGGCATCGCCCGCGGCCTCGCCCTCCAGCCCGAGGTCATCGTCGCGGACGAACCGGTCTCGGCCCTCGACGTCTCCGTCCAGGCCCAGGTCGTCAACCTCCTGGAACAGCTCCAGTCCGAGTTCTCCCTGTCGTACGTCTTCATCGCCCACGACCTGTCCATCGTGCGGCACATCTCCGACCGGGTCGGCGTCATGTACCTCGGCCGGATCGTCGAGATCGGCACCGACGCGCAGATCTACGACCACCCCACCCACCCCTACACCCAGGCGCTGCTCTCCGCCGTCCCCGTCCCCGACCCCGAGGCGCGCGCCCACCGCGAGCGGATCATCCTCACCGGCGACGTGCCCTCCCCGGCCGACATCCCCTCCGGCTGCCGCTTCCGCACCCGGTGCTGGAAGGCGCGGGAGCGCTGCGCCCAGGAGGTCCCCCTCCTGGCGGTCCCGGCCGTCTTCCGCCTCACCGACAGCCCGGCCCGCCACGACTCCGCCTGCCACTTCGCGGAGGAGAAGCACGTGGTCGCGGAGGAGCACCGGGCGGTCCTGGAGAAGCCGGGGGACACGCCGGGGGCCGGCGCTCCGAACCCGGAGAAGGGCGACCCGCCGCCCCCGGGCGGCAGCCACCTCCTCCGCCCGGACGACGAGGCCCCGGAGACGGACCCACCGGAGACGGGCCCCCCGCCCCCCGGCACGCCTTAACACCGGGGCAACCCGCCCGACTCGGCTCCGATATACGGACGCGACAGGCTGCACACCGTACGGCCGTGCGGGTGCCGTGGGCCGGCCGGGGCGCCGCGCGCGCCCCGGCCGGCCGCCCCCGCCCCTCCGGGTATCCGGAACCGCTTGTCTCGGCCGTTCGCGACCGTGAGTATCGAAGCCGTGACTGTGACACGACCGGCACGACTCACCGGCGCCGCGCTCTGCGGCGCGCTCGTCCTCGTCGCCACCGTGTGGGTCCTCAGGGACCTCGCCGCGCTCGGCTCGCCCGCCGACCTCGCGTGGTACTGGGCCGGAGACCCGTTCTTCCTCGCCCGGGGGCGGGCCGCCACCTCGCTGCTCGACCCCGTGCTCCTCGTCGCCTCCGCCGCCTCCGCCGTCGCCGCCCTCCGCTCGCGGCACGCCGCCTCCGCGCTCGCCGCCACCGGCGCCGTCACCCTCGCCCTGCGCCTGCCCGTCCTCTGGGCGTCCGGCGGCGGGATCCTCGCCACCGTCCTCCTCGAACTGGCCCTCGCCGCCGGCCTCGTCCTCGTCGCCGCCGTCGGCCGCCGCCCGGCCGACGTCCCGTACGAGCCGCTCCCCGCCCGACCCCGCGGCGGCCCCGCCGTCGCCGCCGGCATCCTCCTCGCCGTCGCCGCCGTCACCACCGCCGGCCGGGAGCTGTACCGGTTCGCCGAACTGCCCCTGGAGATCACCGTCGACCGGTTCACCGGCGGCCGGTCCGTCGTCGAGGCGGCCCTCGCGCCCCCGCCCGGCTGGCTGTCCGTCGTCCTCGTCGCGCTGTGCGCCACGGCCGCCGTCTCCGCCCTCGCGCGGGCCCGCCACAGCCGCGCCTTCGGACTGCTCGCCGGGGCGCTCCTGGCCGCCGACGGCCTCGCCGGGACCGCCGTGGCCGTCCGGTACGGCACGCTCGCCCACCTCGCGGACCTGCACGCCGCGCACCGGGCGGCCGTCCTCGCCTCCGTCCTCGGACTCCTCGCGGGCGCCGCCGTCCTCGCCCTCCTGGCCGGGCGCGGCGCCCCCGCCCCCGCCCCCGGCCCGTACCCGCCGGCGGGAGCGCCGCCGCCCCCGCCGCACCCCCGGCCGCCCGGCTGGTGACCCGGGCTCAGCCCCGGTCGAGGCCGAGGGACCGCTTCAGGAAGTCCACCTGGAGCAGCAGCAGGTTCTCCGCCACCTGCTCCTGCGGCGTCATGTGCGTGACGCCCGACAGCGGCAGCACCTCGTGCGGCCGGCCCGCCGCGAGCAGCGCGGAGGAGAGCCGCAGCGCGTGCCCCACCACCACGTTGTCGTCCGCGAGCCCGTGCACGACCAGCATCGGCCGCACCGGCACCTCCGGCGACGACAGCCCGTCGTCGGTGAGCAGCGACTGCGCCGCGTACACCTCCGGGTCGTCCTGCGGGGTCCCGAGGTACCGCTCCGTGTAGTGCGTGTCGTAGAGCCGCCAGTCCGTCACCGGCGCCCCGACGACGGCCGCGTGGAAGACGTCCGGCCGCCGGAGCACCGCCCGCGCCGCCAGGTAGCCGCCGTACGACCAGCCCCGGACCGCCACCCGCCCCAGGTCGAGCGGGAAGCGTCCGGCGAGCGCGTGCAGCGCCTCCACCTGGTCGTCGAGCGTCGGCGTCAGGTCGCGCAGGATCGCCTTCTCCCAGGCGGGGGAGCGGCCCGGAGTGCCGCGCCCGTCCGCCACGACCACGGCGAAGCCCTGATCGGCGAACCACTGGGACGTCAGGTGCGGGTTGTGCGCGGCGACCACCCGCTGCCCGTGCGGGCCGCCGTACGGGTCCATCAGGACCGGCAGCGGCCCGTCCCCCTCCTCGTACCCCGAGGGCAGCAGCACCGCGCACGGGATCCGCCGCGCCCCGGCCTCCGCGAGCCGCACCCGGGCGGAGATCACCGGCCGCTGCGCGTGCGAGGCGACCGTCGCGACCCGCTCGCCGTCCCGCAGCACCAGCGCCGTGCTCCCCGGCTCCCCGGGCCGCGCCGACACCAGGACGGTCACCGCCCCCGCGCGCACCGCGGCGTGCACGCCGACGCCCTCGGAGACCCGCTCGGCGCCCTTTTCCGTCACCCGGTAGACGTGGACCTCGCCGGTCTCCGGCGCCGCCGCGCCCGCACCCGCCGACGCCGACACGAGGACGTCGTCCGGACCGGCGTCGAGCACCGCCCGGACGTGCAGCCGCCCGTCGGTCAGGGCCCGGTCCCCGACGGCCAGGACCCGCGCCCCGCCGTCGCCCGTGTCCTCGTCCGCGCCCCCGTCCGCGACGTCCGCGATCCGCACGAGCCGCCCGTCCGCGCTCCACGCCGGCACCCCCGGAAGCAGCTCCAGCCACGCCGGGTCCTCCTCCACGAGCACGGTCGAGACCGCCCCGGTCGCCGGGTCCACCGCCAGGTGCGCCTGCTCCCGCTGCTCCCGGGTCTGGACGAGCAGCAGCGGCGCCCCGGCCGCCGACCAGTGCACCCGCGCCAGGTACGGGTACCGCTCCCGGTCCCACTCCACCTCCGTGCGCGACCCGTCGAGGCCCACGACGAACAGCCGCACCTCCGCGTTGTCCGTGCCCGCCGCCGGGTACCCCACCCGCTGCGGCTCCCGCTCCGGGTGCGCCGGGTCCGCGATCCACCAGGTCCGCACCGCCCGGTCGTCCACCCGCGCCACGAGGAGCCGGTCCGAGTCCGGGGACCACCAGTGGCCGCGGTACCGCCCCATCTCCTCCGAGGCGATGAATTCGGCCAATCCGTAGGAGACGCCCGGCTCCTCCGGAACGGCCAGCGCCCGGTCGCCCGAGCCGTCCGCGCCCACCACCCGCAGCGCGCCCTCCGCCACGTACGCCACGAACCGCCCGTCCGGCGAGGGGCGCGGGTCGATCACCGGGCCCGGCACCGGCAGCCCGCGCGCCGTGCCCGCCCGCAGCTCCGCCGCGAACAGCCGCCCGGACAGGGAGAACGCCGCCAGCTCCACGGCCCCGTCCACCGCGTACGCCACGATCCCGGCCGAGCCCTCCCGGCTCCGCTCCCGGCGCGCCCGCTCCTGCGGGGACAACTCCTCCTCCGCGCCCGCGAGCAGCACCTCCGGGTCGGCCGCCACCCGTTCCGCCGGCGCGCCGCCCGGCGGCAGGTCGAGCACCCAGAGCCGGTGCGAACGGTCCGTGCCGGAGACGGATCTGACGAACACCACCCGCTCCCCGTCCGGGGAGACCGAGAAACCGCGCGGGACCCCCAGGGCGAACCGCTGGGTCCGGGCGTGCTGGCGGGGGAAGGAGAGCCCGGCCGAGGGTGTGGCGGGCTGCTGTCGAGACAAGGTCATGAGGCCGAAACTAGCGCTGTGCGCCCCCCTCGTGCCTCCGTCCGCCGATCGATGCGATGGCACGGATAGTTATGATCCGTAGCGCTGGGTGGGTATGCATCCGTCCGGCACATGCTGTCTGCTCCTTGCCAGAACCGCTCAGGGCAAACCGACCGAAGAAGTCCGACCAAGAAGTGTGGAGGTGAACCGCCGTGGCACTCTCGATCTCCGTGGTGGTGCTGCTGGCGATCGTCGTCTTCCTTCTCATCCGGAAATCCGGGTTGAAGGCTGGACATGCGGCGGTCTGTGCGCTCCTGGGCTTCTACCTGGCGAGCTCGTCCATCGCTCCTTCCATCAGCACCCTCACGACCAACGTGGCGGGCATGATCGGCGGCCTCAAGTTCTGAGCCCCCGCACCCGGGGTCTCCTCCCGGTCCGGCCGTGCGGGGTCTCGTAGGGTGGGGGCATGTCCGATCTCCCCGCCCGCCGTCTGCTGCTGGTGCACGCGCACCCGGACGACGAGTCGATCAACAACGGCGTCACCATGGCCAGGTACGCGGCCGAGGGCGCCCTCGTCACCCTCGTCACCTGCACGCTGGGCGAGGAGGGCGAGGTCATCCCGCCCGGCCTCGCCCACCTGGCGCCGGACCGGGAGGACCGGCTCGGCCCGCACCGCGTCGGCGAACTCGCCGCCGCGATGGCCGAGCTGGGCGTCACCGACCACCGCTTCCTCGGCGGCCCGGGACGCTTCCGCGACTCGGGGATGATGGGCGCCGAGCAGAACGGGCGGGACGGCGCCTTCTGGAGCACGCCCGTCGACGACGCCGCCCCGCACCTCGTCGAGGTGATCCGCGAGACCCGCCCGCAGGTCCTGGTCACCTACGACCCCGACGGCGGCTACGGCCACCCCGACCACATCCAGGCCCACCGGGTCGCCACCCGCGCCGCCGAGCTGGCCGCCGACCCCGCCTTCCGTCCCGACCTCGGCCCGGCCCACGCGATCGCCAAGGTCTACTGGAACCGCGTGCCGCGCCCCGCCGCCGAGGCCGGCTTCGCCCGGCTGCGCGCCGAGGGCTCCGCCTTCCCCGCGGTCGCGGAGATCGACGACGTCCCCGGCGTCGTCGACGAGGACCGGATCACCGCCGAGATCGCCGCGACCCCGGAGCAGGCGGCCCGCAAGACCGCCGCGATGGCCGCGCACGCCACCCAAGTCGCCGTCGACGGCCCCTTCTTCGCCCTCTCCAACGACCTCGGGCAGCCGATCCTCACCACCGAGTACTACGAGCTGGTCCGGGGCGTCCACGGCGCCCCCGGGGGCGAGCGCGAGACGGACCTCTTCGCGGGGGTGACCGCGTGAGCCCCTCGCCCTCCTCCCCGAAGCCCTCCCCGAACCCGCCGCCGCGCGGGCGCGCGGCCTCCCCGGGCGGCCCGCCGCCGTCCGGCCCGGCGCGGTCGGGACCCGGGTCCGACGGCCGTCCCGTCCCCCGCGGCGCCCGGTACGCCTGGTACGTCCTCCTGTTCGTCCTCGGCGCCCTCGTCGGGACCGCCGGGACCCTCGTCCAGGCCGCCTGGCTCCCCGCCGGCCTGCTCCTCGCGCTCCTCGCCGCCGCCGGCCTCTTCCACGGCGGGCTGCGGGCCACCGGCACCCAGGTCGGCGTGGTCGCGCCGGGCGTCGGCTGGCTCCTCTCCGTCGTCCTGCTCAGCTTCGGACGCCCCGAGGGCGACGGGGTGTTCGGCGGGGGCGTCGGCGAGCTGCTGTTCCTCTTCGGGGGCATGGGTCTCGCTGTGATGTGCGCCACGCTGTCCCGGCTGCCGCGACCGGCCCGGTGAACAGGAGGACTTGAGGTCGGAGACGTCCCGACTTCGCCCGGATTGCTCTTCGTCGGGGGCCCGGGGGTCGGGTGTGCGACGGCGGCGGCCAGTATGGTGGTGCGCGCCGCCGAACCGCCCGGGTCCATACGAGCATCAGCAAGAGCGGGCGGTGGAGCCAACCGGGAGATCCTGCTTTGAGTCGTGAAACTGGTCGAGAGACTGACAGTTCGTCCTCCGGCGCCCAGGGGCGCGGTGGAGCCGCATACCCCTCGGGTACCCCGCCGTACGGATCCCGCCAGTATCCGTCGCTCCACCCCTCGCAGGACGCGTCCGAGGAGACCGCGGCCGCGTCCGCGCCGCCGGAGGAGCCCAGGACCGAGACGACGCTGACGACCCGGATCCGGATCAACATCCCGGGTTCGCGTCCGATCCCGCCGGTCGTGGTCCGCAAGACGGTCAACGAGCCGTCCGCCGCGGAGGCCGAGCCGGAGCCCGCGCCCGCCGCGGAGCCCGAGCCCGAGCCGGTGGCGGCCCCGGAGCCGCCGAAGGCCGAGGAGACGAGCAACTGGTTCGCGCCCCGCAAGACCCCGGCACCCGCCCCGGCCCCGGCTCCGGCGCCGTCCCCCGCGCCCGCTCCGGGCCCGAAGCGCACGGCACCCGGCCCGGACGCCCCGGGCACGGG
The DNA here is from genome assembly GCF_044756005.1 of Streptomyces sp. NPDC092045. Lineage (NCBI taxonomy): Bacteria > Bacillati > Actinomycetota > Actinomycetes > Kitasatosporales > Streptomycetaceae > Streptomyces > Streptomyces sp. NPDC092045. Next base: position 450,967 of record NZ_JBIVSC010000001.1, read on the forward strand.
CTTCGCCGGCTCCGCGACCTCGGGCGTCCCGACGGTCGGCGGCACCCCGTCGAGCCGCCCGGTCGCCCCGGCGGGCCCCGTCCCGGGCAACCCGCTGTACGAGACCGGCACCCCGGCGGGCGGCACGCCGATGTACGAGGGGACACCCGAGGGAGGGACCCCGATGTACGACAGCACTCCGGGGGGCGGCACGCCCCCGTACGACGGCACTCCGGCGGGCGGCACGCCCGTCCACGGCGGTCCGGCGGCTCCGGCCGGCCCGACCACCGGCCCGGTCACCGGCACCGCCTCGTTCGCCGGCCCCGGCGGCCGCGGTCCCTTCCGGGGGCAGAACGGCCAGGGCCCGGGCGGTCAGCGACCGACGGCCGGCCAGGGCCGGCCGCCCGCGGGCGGTCCGGGCGCGGGCTCCCCGTTCCCCGGTGCCCCGCGCATGTCCGACGACACCGCGGTCCTGACGCCCCAGCAGTCCGCACCGGCCTCCGGCCCGGGGCCCCGCCAGGGCGGTCCGGCGGCCGAGGGCGGCCGCCACGTCTCCGGCGACACGCTCACCAGCGGCATCCCCGTGGTCCCGCCGGCGACGGCCCGCCCGAACCCCGTCCCGCGCGCCGAGGAGCGGCCGGTCCCGGCCCCCGTCCCGGCCGCGCGCCCGGCCCCGGCGGCCGGCCAGGCCCCCGCGAAGAAGGGCCGCTCCAAGCTGGTCCTCCTCGGCGCCGGAGTCCTCGGCCTCCTCGGCGTCGCCTACGGCGCCGGACTGCTCCTCAACCACTCCGACGTCCCCAAGGGCACCACGGTGCTCGGCGTGGACATCGGCGGCGGCACGAAGGAGGAGGCCGTCAACAAGATGGAGGCGACGCTCGGCAAGCGTGCCCACGCCCCGCTCCAGCTCTCCGTCGGCGGCAAGAAGGTCACGCTGCCCCCGGACAAGGCGGGCCTGTCCCTCGACAGCCAGGAGACCGTCCGCGCCGCCGCCGGCAGCGACTACAACCCGGTGTCGGTCATCAGCTCCCTCTTCGGCGGCGAGCGGGTCGCCAAGCCGGTCTTCCCGGTCGACGAGGAGAAGCTCGCCGTCGCCCTGACCGACCTCGCGGGCGCCTCCGGCTCCGCGACCGAGGGCACGATCCTCTTCGCGCCGAACAAGGTGACCCCCGTCGAGGGCAAGCCCGGCAAGGGCCTGGACGTCCGGCGCTCGATCTACTCGGTCCGCGACGCCTACCGCGCCCAGGTCGAGACGGGACAGGGCAAGGTGGTCGAGCTGCCCGTCACGTCCCGCCAGCCGACGGTCACCAAGGCCGAGCTGGACCGGGCGATGAAGGAGTTCGCGGAGCCCGCGATGTCCGACCGGATCACGATCAGGGCGGGCGGCAAGGAGATCCAGTTCGGCCCGGCGCGGTCGCTGCCGCAGATCCTCTCCATGAAGCCCGTGAACGGCCGCCTGGTCGAGGTCTACGACAAGAAGGCGATCGAGCGGCTCCTGGACGGCGCCTTCAAGGGCGTCATGATCACCAAGGGCGACGGCACCAAGCACGAGATCTCCGTCGACGACGTGGCGTTCGCGATGCGCGACGCGCTGATGGGCAAGACGCCCGCGGAGCGCACGAAGACGATCGACCTCTCCGGCGAGGGCTGACGGCCGGCACGTCCGCACGCGAGGACGGTGGCGGCGGCGCGGCGCTCTCGGGCGCGGCACCGCCGCCACCGCCGTTTCCCGGACGGACGGGGGCTTCCCCGGGCCCTTCCCGGGCCCCCGTCCCGGACCCGGACGCCCCGGCGGCGTACGGCGCTCGTACGTGCGTGAGGACGCCGTCCGGCGGACGATCCCGGCCCACTGGCGGGTCTCCGGTCCACAGGCAGATGCCCGGCCCACGGGCAGGTCTCCGGCCCACGGGCAGATCCTCGGTCCGCGGGCAGGTCTCCGGTCCGCGGGAGTCCCGGTTCACGGGCAGGTCTCCGGCTCACGGGCAGATCCCCGGCCCACGGACGGGACCCGGCTCGGGCAAGCCCTGTCTCCCGCCGGCCCCGGCCCCGCACAGGCTCCGGGGCGTGTCCGGCGGGTCGGGGGCGCACACGCCCTAGTTCAGCCGGGCCCGGGCCGCCAGGGCCCGGCGTCGGATCGTGGTCGCCGCCTCCGGGTCCACCGCGTCCATCACCCGCGCGTACGCCTCCATCTCCACCGCGCCCGTCAGGAAGTCCCCGCGCCGCACGAGCAGCTCGGCGCGCTCGTAGCGCAGCCTCGCCGGGTGCGAGGGGAGCAGCAGGGCCAGCTCCACCGCCCACAGGGCGACGCCGGAGCGCTCGGGGCGGGGGGCCGCCCAGGCGCGGATGTTGTTGAGGACGCGCAGCACGATCGCGCCGGGCTCGGCCGGCCGGAGCATCGAGCGGTCGAGCGCCTCGCCGGTCGCGCTCGTCACCAGGAGCTCGGCGTCCGCGCCCGTCATGGCGCGCCCGCCCGCGAACGGGTCCGCGAGGCACAGGTCGGCCGGGTCGCCGAAGCCGACGACGAAGTGGCCGGGCAGCCCGAGCCCGTACACGGGCGCCCCGGCCCGGCGGGCGACCTCCATCCAGACGACCGAGAGCAGGATCGGCAGCCCCCGGCGGCGCCGGAGCACCTCGTGGAGCAGCGAGGACTCCAGGCGCTGGTAGTCGGCGGGCACGCCCTCGAACCCCTCGCGGTGCCCGAGGAGCGCGGCGAGCGCGCCGGGCCAGTCGCCGGTGACGCGGGTCGCGTACGGGACGAGCCCGGCGAGCCGGTCGAGCTCGATCTCGGCCCCGTCGAGGTCGTGCCGGGTGACGGAGGGGTCGGCCACCGCCCCGATGAGCAGGCAGAGCCGCGCGAGGTCGGGCCGCTCGGCCCGTGCCTCCTCCGCGAACTCCCGCCGCCAGTCGGGCGGATCGGGCGGCCCGCCCTCCGGCCCGCCGGCCGGATCGCCGTGGGGGTCCTCCTCCGTCACGCCTCCGCCCATCGGTAGTGGTGGTAGTGGTGGTGGGGCGCGAAGCCCATCCCGTCGTACAGCGCCCGCGCGCCGTCGTTGTCCGCCTCCACCTGGAGCCAGGCCGCCGACGCGCCCTCGTCCAGGGCCCGGCGGGCGAGCGCGGTCATCACGGACGTGGCCAGGCCCCGGCGCCGCAGCTCCGGGTCGACCTCGACGGCCATGAAGCCCGCCCAGCGCCCGTCGACGACGCAGCGGCCGATGGCCGCCGGTATCCCGTTCGTGCCCGCCACGGAGGCGAACCACACGCTCGGGCCGGAGGCGAGGACCGTCCGCACCGCCGGACCCGGCTCCCCGGAGCGCTGGTAGCGGCGCAGCCACGCCTCGTCGGCGGAGCGGGAGAGGCGGACGGCGGAGACGTCGGCGTCCAGGTCCCCGATCGGGGCGAGCGCCCCGGTCCGCACCTCGGCGGACACCTCGCGCCGCCAGCCGAGCCGCTCCAGCTCGGCGCAGAGCAGCTCCTGGGTGCCCTCGGCGCCGGTCGCGGCCTGGACGTACGCGGGCAGCCCCCGGTCCGCGTACCACTCCCGCACGTACGCCAGCGCCTCGGCGGCCGGGAGGCCCGGATCGCCCAGGGGGAGCACGGAGTTGGCCCGCCGGGTGAATCCCACCCGGCGCCCGGCCACCGTCCCTCCGGGACGCCCCCCGGGCGGCACCTCCTGGAACGCGGCCCGCAGCGTCCACTCCCCGAGCGCCTCGCTCTCGACCGGTTCCCACGCGCGCGCGGTGGCCCGCGCCAGCTCCGCGAAGGTGGCCGACGGGCCCCGCCGACGGGCCGGGGCGGCGGGCACGACCTTCCCCGCGACCAGGGAGGATTCCGCGATCCGGACGGCCTCGCCGCTCCTTCGTGTGATCAGCAGCACGCCGTCGTCCCATGATGTGAGAACCCCGACCGTGTCGGTGAACATCCCGCCCGCCTCGCCCGAGTCGGTCACGCACCGAACGGAGACACGTTTTCCCACGTCAGCGCTGGTGACACGGATCTCAAGGCGTCCACCGCCGGTGAATTCCACTGCTTCTCCACCCCTCCTGTTCGGATCGCCCCCGAGAACGGAGATACTAGGTGCGGGCATCGACGACGCCGCGCTCCCGCGCAGACCAGCCCTATCGAGGAGGAACGACAGCGTGACCTACGTCATCGCGCAGCCTTGTGTCGACGTCAAGGACAAGGCGTGCATCGAGGAGTGCCCCGTCGACTGCATCTACGAGGGCAAGCGGTCCTTGTACATCCACCCGGACGAATGCGTCGACTGCGGGGCCTGTGAGCCGGTCTGCCCGGTCGAGGCGATCTTCTACGAGGACGACACCCCGGAGGAGTGGAAGGACTACTACAAGGCGAACGTCGAGTTCTTCGACGAGCTCGGTTCGCCCGGTGGTGCCTCCAAGCTCGGCGAGATCGAGCGCGACCACCCCTTCATCGCCGCCCTGCCGCCGCAGAACGGCTGATCGACCGCATCCGGTCCCGCACGGCGTCGAGCGCCGTGCGGGGCCGACGCGTTTCCCGAGACCGCCAGACCGCCAGACCGCCAGACCGTACGGGTCCGCACGGGTCCGTACGAGGAAGTGAGCCACCCGTGAGCGCAGTCTCCTCGCGCCTCCCCGTCTTCCCGTGGGACAGGCTGGAGCCGTACAAGAAGACGGCCCTGGCGCACCCGGACGGGATCGTGGACCTGTCCGTCGGCACGCCCGTCGACCCGGTTCCCGCGCTGATCCGGGAGGCCCTGGTGGCGGCCGCCGACTCGCCGGGCTATCCGACGGTGTGGGGGACGCCGGCGCTGCGCGACGCGCTCACCGGCTGGTGCGAGCGGCGCCTCGGCGCGGTCGGCTTCGCCCACGAGAACGTGCTCCCGGTGGTCGGCTCCAAGGAGCTGGTGGCCTGGCTGCCGACGCAGCTCGGCCTCGGCCCGGGGGACGCGGTCGCCCACCCGCGGCTCGCGTACCCGACGTACGAGGTCGGCGCGCGGCTCTGCGGCGCGACGCCCGTGGTGTACGACGACCCGGTCGCCGACCTCGACCCGGCCGCGGTCCGGCTGCTCTGGCTCAACTCCCCGTCCAACCCGACCGGGAAGGTCCTCCCGAAGGAGGAGCTCACCCGGATCGTGGCCTGGGCGCGCGAGCACGGCGTCCTGGTCTTCTCGGACGAGTGCTACCTGGAGCTGGGCTGGGAGGCCGATCCGGTCTCCGTGCTGCACCCGGACGTCAACGGCGGTTCGTACGAGGGGATCGTCGCCGTCCACTCGCTCTCCAAGCGCTCCAACCTGGCCGGCTACCGGGCCGCGTTCGTCGCGGGCGACCCGGCCGTGCTCGGCGAGCTGCTCCGGATCCGCAAGCACGGCGGCATGATGACCGCGGCCCCGGTGCAGGCGGCGACGGTCGCGGCGCTCGGCGACGACGCGCACGTGGCCGAGCAGCGCGGGCGGTACGCGGCCCGGCGGGCGGCGCTGCGGGCGGCCCTGGAGGCGCACGGCTTCCGGATCGAGCACAGCGAGGCGAGCCTGTACCTGTGGGCGACCCGGGACGAGCCGTGCTGGGAGACCGTGGCGTACCTGGCGGAGAAGGGCGTCCTGGTGGCGCCCGGAGACTTCTACGGCGAGGCCGGGGACCGGTTCGTGCGGGTGGCGTTCACGGCGACGGACGAGCGGGTCGAGGCGGCCGTCAAGCGCCTGGGCTGACCCCCGGACGCACGCGGGGACCCGCCCCGCGGGGAAGGTCCGGGACGCGGGGACGACCCGACCCGCGGGGAAGGCCCGACCTGCGGGGAAGGCCCGACCTGCGGGGAAGGCCCGACCTGCGGGGAAGGCCCGGGACGCACGAAGACCCGGCCCCGCACGAAGGCCCGACGCGCACGGAAGGGCCCGGGGAGCATCGCGCTCCCCGGGCCCTTCCGTGCGCGTCGGGCCGGGATCAGCCGCCCAGGGGCAGGCCGCCCAGCGTCTGGCCGGTCGGCAGGCCGCCGAGGCCGCCGCCCAGGGCGCCGCCGGTCGGGCCCTCGGCGCTCTCGGCGGCCGCGCCGGCGGCCTTGCCGACGACCTGGCCCGCGGTGGTGCCGGCGGCGTCGCCGGCGACCTTCTGGGCGACCGGGGCGGCGGCCTCGCCGGCCTGGCCGACGACGCCGGCGGTGGACCGCGAGGCGCCGTCGACGGTGTCGCCCGTGTCGGAGACGTCCAGGGCGGACAGGCCGCCCAGGGCGCCGGTCGGCGCGAGGCCGTGGTCGAGGGCGCTCGCGGAACCGGCCGCACCGACCACGGGGGCTGCTCCGGCCGCGAGGATGAGGGCGGCGCGGGCGATCCGGCGGGTCAGGGGGAGGGACATGGTGCTCCTTCGGCGAGGTGCGACGTGTGCGTTCGGACGCAGTGACAACCGGCTCCGGGGAGGGGGAGGTTGCGGCGGTCGAAGGTAAAGAATTGGCAATGCGTCGTATTGTCGGGCGGGGAGGAAAACGGACGAACGCGTCATTGCGTGGGTGCCTGCCGAACCGTCACTTCCCTTGCCGCGCAAGGGGATTGGGGGCCGGTCGTGCCACCCCGAAAAGCCGCTCCGAAGACGCTTCGATCGCACCGCGTCCCGGACCGGTGCCGTGCCACGGGCGGGTGAGGGAGGGAACGGGCGTGCGGGGGAGTTCCGGCTACCGCGCCAGCCGTATGCGGACGGAACCGCCGCCCTCCGCCGGGCCGTCCGAGGACTTCGACCAGCCGCCCAGGGCCTCGCCCGCGCGCCAGACGCGGTCCCGGTAGGAGACCTCCGTGATGCGCAGCGTCTCCGCCCGGGCCACCGCCCACTGCGCCAGCTCCCAGCCGCGCCGCTCGTCCGCGCCGGCCCCCGCGCCCGCCACCGGCCGCACCGGCACCACGAGGACCGGCGGCTCCGCCGCCGACCGGCCCGCGCTCGGGCCGCCGGTCACCGCCGTCGGGGCCGCCTTCTGGCCGAAGGCCCGTATCAGCTCCGCGCGCACCTTCCGCGGATCGCCCGGCCGGCCCTCCTCCGGATTCGCCGTGCAGGAGAGCCCGGCCGGCGTCCGGCCCGTCAGGGCGGCGGCGAGCAGCGCGGCGTCCGGCTCGTGCTTCGCGTACGCCTGCGGGAAGCCGCTCTTCTGCACCTTCTGCGCCGCCACCGTCAGCGGCAGCCGCGAGTACCCCGGCACCTTCTCCAGGCCCGCGTAGAACTTCCCCGCCGAGTACACCGGGTCCATGATCTGCTCCGGCGTGCCCCAGCCCATCGAGGGGCGCTGCTGGAAGAGGCCGAGCGAGTCCCGGTCGCCGTGGGAGATGTTCCGCAGCGCCGACTCTTGGAGCGCCGTCGCGAGCGCGATCGTCACCGCCCGCTCCGGCAGCCCCCGGGTGGTGCCCACGGCCGAGACCGTCGCCGCGTTGGACGCCTGCTCCGGAGTGAACTCGTAGCGGTGGTCGCCGCTGCCCACGCTGCACCGCGGAGTGCCCTTGCTGCCCGTCATCTGGTGGAGGCCGACGTACGAGGCGACGCCGAGGAGCGCGGCGAGGGCGGCCGCGGAACGGGCGAGGCGGCCACGGCGGGCGGGGCGGATGGGCTCGGACACGGGCCCACCGTACTGGAGGCCGGGTTAGGGTCGGCATATGGCTGACATCACCCCGCCCGACGCCCCCCTCGACCTGTCCCTGGACGGGGCCGCCCTCACCGCCGCCCTCGTCGACCGCCCCTCCGTCAGCGGGACCGAGCGGCCCCTCGCGGACGCGATCGAGCGGGCCCTGCGCGCCCTGCCGCACCTCACCGTCGACCGGTACGGCAACAACGTCGTCGCCCGCACGACGCTCGGCCGCGGCGAGCGGGTCGTCCTCGCCGGCCACGTCGACACCGTGCCGATCGCCGACAACGTGCCCTCCCGGCTCGACGCGGACGGCGTCCTGTGGGGCTGCGGCACCTCCGACATGAAGTCCGGCGTCGCCGTCCAGCTCCGGATCGCCGCCACCGTCCCCGAGCCCAACCGCGACCTCACCTTCGTCTTCTACGACAACGAGGAGGTCGCCGCCGACCTCAACGGCCTCGGGAAGATCGCCGCCGCGCACCCCGAGTGGCTGGAGGGCGACTTCGCCGTCCTCCTCGAACCCTCCGACGGCCAGGTCGAGGGCGGCTGCCAGGGCACCCTGCGCGTCGTCCTGCACACCGCCGGCGAGCGCGCCCACTCCGCCCGCTCCTGGATGGGCTCCAACGCCGTCCACGCCGCCGCCCCGATCCTCGCCCGCCTCGCCGCGTACGAGCCGCGCAAGCCGGTCATCGACGGCCTGGAGTACCACGAGGGCCTCAACGCCGTCGCGATCGAGGGCGGCGTCGCCACCAACGTCATCCCCGACGCCTGCACCGTCACCGTCAACTACCGGTACGCCCCCGACCGCTCCCCGGCCGAGGCCCTGGCCCACGTCCGCGAGGTCTTCGCCGACTGCGACATCGCCGACCTCGTCGTCGACGACGAGAGCCCCGGTGCCCTGCCCGGCCTCTCCCACCCCGCCGCGGAGGCCTTCATGAAGGCCGTCGGCGGCAGCGCGCACCCCAAGTTCGGCTGGACCGACGTCTCCCGCTTCAGCGCCCTGGGCGTCCCCGCCGTCAACTACGGACCGGGCGATCCGATGTACGCGCACAAGCGCGACGAGCACGTCGTCGTCGAGCGGATCCACCACTGCGAGGCACGCCTCCGCGACTGGCTGACTGCCTGACTTCCGTAATTTCGCGTTTCGTCACCTGTGTCGTCCTACCCTGACCGGACCAGAAGATCAGTTGGCGGTCCACGGAGGACCGCCGATCGGCGGAGGGAGCAGGCCATGGGCATTCCCGAGGGAGTGGCGAAGCCCGAGGAGCAGCGGCTGGGACCGGTGCTCAGGCGCAGGGACCAGGTCCAGCCGGGCACGACGGACCAGCGGCTGCTCGACACCGAGGGCGACTCGGAGTGGGTGCACACCGACCCCTGGCGGGTCATGCGGATCCAGTCCGAGTTCGTCGAGGGCTTCGGGGCCCTCGCCGAACTGCCGAGCGCGATCAGCGTCTTCGGCTCGGCCCGCACGAAGCCGGACTCGCCCGAGTACGAGGCGGGCGTACGGATCGGCCGGGCGCTCGTCGAGGCCGGCTTCGCGGTCATCACGGGCGGCGGCCCCGGCGCCATGGAGGCGGCCAACAAGGGGGCCAGGGAGGCCGACGGCGTCTCGGTCGGCCTCGGCATCGAGCTCCCCTTCGAGCAGGGGCTCAACCCGCACGTCGACATCGGCGTGAACTTCCGGTACTTCTTCGTCCGCAAGACGATGTTCGTGAAGTACGCGCAGGGCTTCGTCGTCCTGCCCGGCGGCCTCGGCACCCTGGACGAGCTCTTCGAGGCGCTCACCCTGGTGCAGACCCGCAAGGTCACCCGCTTCCCGATCGTCCTCTTCGGGACGGAGTACTGGAAGGGCCTCGTCGACTGGCTGCGCGACTCGGTCGTCGCGGGCGGCAAGGCCGCGGAGCAGGACCTGCTGCTCTTCCACGTCACGGACGACGTGGAGGAGGCGGTGGCGCTGGTGAGCAAGGAGACCGGCAAGTAGGCCCGGTCCGCCTCCGGGGGCGCCGCACCGCGGCGCCCCCTTCCCGCCGTCCTACGCCAGTCCGCGCCGCGCCACGGCCGGCGGCCGGTGGCCCGCGATGGACGCCACCATGTCCAGGACCTGCTTCGTCTCCGCGACCTCGTGCACCCGGTACACCCGCGCCCCCAGCCACGCGGACACCGCCGTCGTCGCCAGGGTGCCGAGCAGCCGCTCCTGCACCGGACGGTCGAGGGTCTCGCCCACGAAGTCCTTGTTCGACAGGGACACCAGCACCGGCCAGCCCGTCTCCGTCATCTCGCCGAGCCGCCGGGTCGCCTCCAGGCTGTGCCGGGTGTTCTTCCCGAAGTCGTGCCCCGGGTCGATCATGATCCCGTCCCGGCGCACCCCCAGCGCCGCCGCCCGCTCCGCGAGGCCCACGGTCACCCGCAGGACGTCGGCCATCACGTCCTCGTACTCCACCCGGTGCGGCCGGGTCCGCGGCTCCGCGCCGCCCGCGTGCGTGCAGACGAGCCCCGCCCCGTACTTCGCCGCCACCTCCGCGAGCCGGGGGTCGACCCCGCCCCACGCGTCGTTCAGGACGTCCGCGCCGGCCTCGCAGACCGCCTCGCCGACGTCCGCCCGCCAGGTGTCCACGCTGATCACCACGTCCGGGTGGCGCCTGCGGACCTCGGCGACGAAGCCGACCGTGCGCCGCGCCTCCTCCTCGGCCGTCACCTCCTCGCCGGGGCCCGCCTTCACCCCGCCGATGTCGACGATCGCCGCCCCCTCGGCCACGGCCCGCTCGACCCGGGCGAGCGCCGGCTCGTCCAGGAAGGTCGCGCCCCGGTCGTAGAAGGAGTCCGGGGTCCGGTTCACGATGGCCATGACCACCGGTTCGTGCGGCCCGAATTCACGCCGTCCCAAGCGCAGCATCCCTTTTGTCCTCCCTCGCGTCCGTTCGCCTGCGACCCTAACCGCCGGTGACGCATGGCACGATCGGCACCGGACGGTTTCCACTCCGGGGAGAGGCGCGCAGTGTTCTGGTTTCTGCTCATCACGATGGTCGTGGTCGTGGCCGCGGTGACCCTGGCCGTGGTCGGCGGCGGCGACAGCGAGGTGCTGCCCGAGGTGGCGCCCGAGCAGCTCGTCGACCCCCTGCCGCTCGCCCGGCCGGTCGACCGCGCCGACGTCGAGGCGCTCCGCCTCCCCGTCGCCGCCCGGGGCTACCGGATGGCGGACGTGGACGACGTCCTGGTCCGCCTCGGCGCCGAACTCGCCGAGCGGGACGCCCGGATCGCGGAACTGGAGGAGGCGCTGGCGGGCCCGGACGGCGGCCCCGGCTTCGGCCCCGGCTCCGGTTCCGGCGGCGCGGAGGACGAGCGCCCGTGACGGCCGCCGGCGCGCTCACCGGACCGGACGGCCTCGCACGCTGCCCGTGGGGCCTGTCGACCGAGGACTACGTGGCGTACCACGACGAGGAGTGGGGCCGCCCGGTCCGCGGCGACGACGCCCTCTTCGAGCGGCTCTCCCTGGAGGCCTTCCAGTCGGGCCTGTCCTGGATCACGATCCTGCGCCGCCGCGAGGGGTTCCGGCGCGCCTTCGCGGACTTCGGCATCGCCGCCGTCGCCGCCTTCGGGGAGGCGGACCGCGAGCGGCTCCTCCTGGACGCGGGCATCATCCGCAACCGGGCCAAGATCGACGCCACCCTCGCCAACGCGAAGCTCCTCGCCGGCTGGGAGCCGGGCGAGCTCGACGCCCTGATCTGGTCCCACGCCCCCGACCCGGAGAACCGCCCGGCCCCGCGCACGCTCGCCGACGTCCCGGCGGTCACCGACGAGTCCACGGCCCTCTCCAAGGCCCTCAAGAAGCGCGGCGTCCGCTTCGTCGGCCCCACCACGGCCTACGCCCTCATGCAGGCCTGCGGCCTGGTCGACGACCACCTCGCGGACTGCGCGGCCCGGGGCGGCCGCCTCGCCGCCGCCCCGGAGGACACGCCCTAGCGCCCCAGGTACCGCGGCTTCTCCTTGGCGACGAAGGCGCGGACCGCGATGGTGTGGTCCTCCGACGCGCCCGCCAGGGTCTGGAGCTCCTCCTCCTTGTCCAGGGCCTCGGAGAGCGAGTGGCCGGCGCCGTACGCCAGGGACTCCTTCAGGGCCGCGTACGCCGCCGTCGGGCCGTCCGCGAGGGCGCGGGCCGTCCTCGCGGCCTCGGCGGCGAGGTCGTCGGCCGGGACCAGGCGGTTCGCGATGCCCAGCTCGTACGCCTCCCGGGCGCCGATCGAGCGCGGGAAGAGCAGCAGGTCGGAGGCGCGGCTCGCGCCGATCAGGCGCGGCAGCGTCCAGGACACGCCCGAGTCGGCGGTGAGCGCCACGCCCGCGAAGGAGGTGTTGAAGGAGGCCGTCTCCGCGACCACCCGGTAGTCCGCCGCGAGCGCGAAGCCGAAGCCGGCCCCCGCCGCGACGCCGTTCACGCCCGCGACCACCGGCTTCCGCATGCCGGCGAGGGCCCGGACGATCGGGTTGTAGTGGTCGCGGACCGTGTTCATGGTCTCGCGCGTGCCGGACTCCTGGTCCGCCAGGAGCAGCCCGACGTGCTCCTTCAGGTCCTGCCCGACGCAGAACGCCCGGTCCCCGGCCGCCGTGAGCAGCACCGCCCGTACGGCGGGGTCCGACGCGGCCGTCTCCGCCGCGTCCCGGAGGGCGACCTTGGTCGCCACGTTCAGCGCGTTCATGGCCTCGGGCCGGTTGAGCGTGATGGTCGCGAGCCCGTCGCTCACCTCGTACAGCACCGTGTCCGCCATGGGTTTCCTCCGCCTCGTCGCGTGGTTGACCAGCACAGCATGGCGGAGATCGACACCGCCGCACATGTGAGCTGCGTCAAAGAACCGGGGCGGCCGGGCGGACGCCGGGCGGCGAAGTATCGCAGGCCGAGCGCCGAAATGTGGGGTTATGAGAGAGCGCGTTGCGCAAGCGATGCCATTCGATGTTGGTCATCGGGTCCTGCCATGCGGGATAATGACCTGGAAGCAATGTGTTCGAAGCCGGTCACGCGTGCTCCACACCAAGGAGCTGCCCGGTTGTCGATGGGCTGGTTTCAGGAAGGGGAACAAGCATGGCGGCCATGAAGCCGCGGACGGGTGACGGCCCGCTCGAGGTGACCAAGGAGGGGCGGGGCATCGTCATGCGCGTTCCGCTCGAAGGCGGCGGTCGGCTCGTCGTCGAGCTGACCCCCGACGAGGCCGAGGCGCTGGGCGACGCCCTCAAGAAGGTCGTGGGCTGACCCTCTCTCCCCGTTTTCCACCGCTGCCCCGGTACGGCCCGCCGTACCGGGGCAGCGGTGTCCCCGGAGGGCGTACGGCTCCGGGGACACGCCGGTCGGCACGGGCGTACGGCTCGGGGAACACCGGCCGGCGGACGCGGACGGCTCCGAGGGCGCCGGTCAGCCGCGGCGCACCGCGCACAGCAGGCCGTCGCCCACCGGCAGCAGCGAGGGCACCAGGTCCTGGCTCTCCCGCACCGCCCGCAGCAGCTCGCGGACCCGCTGGACCTCCGCCGGCTGCGCCGACGAGTCGATCGTCCGGCCGTCCGCGAAGACGCCCTCGAAGCAGACCAGGCCCCCGGGCCGCAGCAGGCGCAACGATTCAGCGAGGTAGTCCAGGTACTCGAGGCGGTCGCCGTCGCAGAACACGAGGTCGTACCCGCCGTCCGCGAGCCGGGGCAGCACGTCCAGGGCGCGGCCGGGGATGAACCGAGCCCGGTTGCCCGCGAAGCCCGCCGCCCGGAAGGCCGTCTTGGCGAGCTGCTGCCGCTCCGGCTGGAGGTCCACCGTCGTCAGGACCCCGTCCGGCCGCATCCCGAGCAGCAGGTAGATGCCCGACACGCCCGTACCGGTGCCGATCTCCGCCACCGCCTTGGCGTCCGCCGTCGCGGCGAGCAGGCGCAGCGCCCCGCCGGTGCCCGGCGACACCGAGGGAAAGCCCGCCTCCTGGGCCCGCTCACGGGCCCAGCGCAGTGCTTCGTCCTCGGCGACAAAGGCGTCGGCGAACGCCCAGCTCGTCTGCCGGTTGGCGGTAATGGCCCTCTCCTGTCCCCGTAGTTGACGCAACGGTGACTGTATCCGCTGCCGACGGGAACCCGCAGATGGGACCGGGCGTTCACCAGGGGAGGGACGCGACGGAGGCAGCCGGGCGAGCCGGTTCCAAATTCGCGTAAAGATTCTTATCCGGAACTAACGGGCGAGGTGGCTATGGTAGGGGCTCCACTGGACACCACCAGAGCCGACAGGGGAGGTGCGGCTGCGCCTGTGGATCGGGGAGGAGTGCTTCGGCGTCTTCTCAGGTCGGCGGGTGAGCCGAAATCCGTGACCGACACCGCTGACCGTTCCCGCACCGCCGACTCCGCACCCACCACCGCGACCTTCGCCTCGGATGCGGAATCGCAGGCGTGGACGCCTCCCACGTGGGAGGAGATCGTCAGCACGCACAGTGGCCGGGTCTACCGCCTCGCCTACCGCCTCACGGGCAACCAGCACGACGCCGAGGACCTCACGCAGGAGGTCTTCGTCCGCGTCTTCCGCTCGCTGTCGACGTACACCCCGGGCACCTTCGAGGGCTGGCTCCACCGCATCACCACCAACCTCTTCCTCGACATGGTCCGCCGCAAGCAGCGCATCCGCTTCGACGCGCTCGCCGACGACGCCGCCGAGCGGCTGCCCAGCCGCGAGCCCTCGCCGCAGCAGGCCTTCAACGACACGCACTTCGACGCCGACGTGCAGCAGGCCCTCGACACCCTCGCGCCCGAGTTCCGCGCGGCCGTCGTCCTCTGCGACATCGAGGGGCTGTCGTACGAGGAGATCGCCGCGACCCTCGGCGTGAAGCTCGGCACCGTCCGCAGCCGGATCCACCGCGGGCGCTCCCACCTCCGCAAGGCGCTCAAGCACCGTTCGCCCGAGGCGCGGGCGGAGCGTGCGCTCGCCTCCGTCGGATGGGAGGCGGGCACAGCGTGAGCGGCACACCCCCCACCTCACCGACCCCCGCGGAGCACCACCTCGGGGACCGGCTCGCCGCGCTCGTCGACGGCGAACTGGGCCACGACGCCCGCGAGCGGGTCCTCGCCCACCTGGCGACCTGCGCCCGCTGCAAGGCCGAGGCCGACGCGCAGCGGACCCTCAAGAGCGTCTTCGCCTCCGCCGCGCCCCCGCCGCCCTCCGAGGGCTTCCTCGCACGGCTCCAGGGCCTTCCCGGAGGGCCCGGCGACCCGTCGGGAGATCCCGGGGGCCCGGGAGGGCCCGGAGGCCTCGGGAGCCGGGGAGGGCCGAAGAGCCCCCTCGAAGAACTCCTGGGCGCCCGCGGGGTGAAGTCGGACGGCTTCGCCACGGCCGCGGTCGTCACCCCGCACCCGGGGCGGCCCACGGCCGGCTTCCGCATACACGAGGTCGATGAGCGCCCGCCGGGCTCCGGCGGACGCGGCCGGCGCTTCGCCTTCGCGGCGGCCAGCGCCGTCTCGTTCGCGGCCATCGCCCTCGGCGGCACCCTGCCGCTGGACGCCTCGGTGAACGCGGGCGGGCGCGGTGCCCAGGGCACCGGCAGCGCCGTCACCCCGCTCCGCACCACCGCGGCCGGCGGCGGCCCCGGAACCGGTACGTCACCGGGGCGCGGCACGCGCTCCGGGGAACGCACGGGGGCGCAGACCGTCGCCGCCGAGCCGCTCTCCGCGGTCACGCCGGCGGCGGTCCCCCGGGGGCCGGTCGTGGCCGTGGTCCCGCTGGTGGCGGGGCACTCCTTCGTCTCGCCCCGGGTGGCCGTGGGCCTCTCGTACCCGCCCTCCCGGTCCCTACTCCCCCTTTCGCCGTTCGTCCGGGCGGCGGGTCCGGCCCTCCCCCCGGCCTTCGCCCCCGGCCCCGGTCCGGGACCGAGCCCGACGACCACGTCGCTCGGCTCCCCCCGTTGACCCGCGACCTGGTTGAATCCAGGGACAGTGGCGTCCGTAACGGGGGCGCGGACGGGTCAGCGGTTGCGGGGAGAGCATGAACAACGGGAAGCCGAACTGGTGGAGCCGTCCTTCGAGCACACCGGAGGCGGCGCGGATACCCGCGCCGCCTCCGTCCGGTGACGGTGACGGCGACTTCCCCCTGCCCGCGCCGCGCCCGTCCACGGCCCCGGCCGACGCCGCCGCCCGCCAGGACGGGGCCCCGGCCGCCGAGCCGCAGGACCGGACGCCGGCCGCCGAGCCGCAGGACCGGACGCCGGCCGCCGGACCGCAGGCCCCCGCACGGGCCGCCGAGCCCGCCGGGACCGACTTCCCGGGCCCGGAGCCCGCAGGCGCCGGTTCCGGACCCGCCGGAACCGGTCCCCGGGACTCCGGGCCCGCCGAGCCCGCCTCCGACGGTTCCGGTTCCACCGCGTCCGTCGAGGCCGGTCCCGGGCCCACCGAGCCCGTCGGAACCGGCCCCCGGGACTCCGGGCCCGCCGGCGACGGTGCCCCCGGGCCCGCGCCCTCCGTCGTCCTGACCAAGGGCGGGCCCGGGGGCCCGGAGCCGGTCCCCGCGCAGGACCGGGCGCCCGACCCCGTCCCCGCGCAGGACCCGGCGCCCGACCCCGTCCCCGCGCAGGACCCGGCGCCCGACCCCGTCCCCGCGCCGCAGACGCAGTCCCTGCACGCGCCCGACGAGTACCGGACGCCGCCCTACGGCGAGCCCGGGCCGTGGGCGCCCGCGCCGCCCGTGCAGCGGCCCCCGGCCCCCGCGCCGCCCCACCCGCAGGGCGGCCCCGTGCCCCCCGTGCCGCCGCATCCGCAGGGGCCCGCGCCCTGGGGCCAGTACGACCCCTGGGGCGTCGGCGGTCCCGCGCTGCCGCCCGCGCCCGCGAAGAGGTCCCGGAAGGGCCTCGCCGTCGCGGGGGCGCTGGTCTTCGCACTGATCACCGGCGTCATCGGCGGCGGGATCGGCGCGTACGTCGAGCGGAACGGCGGGATCGGCACCGTCGAGCTGCCCCAGGCCGCCGCCGAGGACACCGGCCGCGCCCCCGACAGCGTGGCCGGGATCGCCGCCAGCGCCCTGCCCGGCGTGGTCACCCTGCACGTCAAGGGCAGCGGTTCGTCCGGCACCGGCACCGGCTTCGTCCTGGACACCAGGGGCCACATCCTCACCAACAACCACGTCGTGGACGGCGCCCGGTCCTCCGCCGACATCTCGGTGACCTTCTCCACCGGCGAGACCGCCCGCGCCAAGCTCGTCGGCAAGGACACCGGCTACGACCTGGCCGTCGTCCGGGTCACCGGCGTCTCGGGCCTCAAGCCCCTGCCGCTCGGCAACTCCGACAGCGTCCGCGTCGGCGACCCCGTCGTCGCCATCGGCGCCCCCTTCGACCTCTCCAACACCGTCACCTCCGGCATCATCAGCGCCAAGGAGCGCCCGATCACCGCCGGCGGCGAGAAGGGCGACGGCAGCGACATCAGCTACGTCGACGCGCTCCAGACCGACGCCCCCATCAACCCCGGCAACTCCGGCGGACCCCTCCTCGACTCCAGGGCCCGGGTCATCGGCATCAACAGCGCGATCCGCGCGGCCGGCGGCTCCGGCGGCGACGGCGAGGGCGCCGGCGCGAGCCAGCCCGGCTCCATCGGGCTCGGCTTCGCCATACCGATCAACCAGGGCAGGCGGGTCGCCGAGGAGCTCATCAGGACCGGCAAGGCCGCCCACCCGGTCATCGGGGTGAGCCTCGACATGCAGTACAGCGGCGACGGCGCCCGCGTCGGCGAGAAGGGCAAGGACGGCACCGCCTCCGTCACGCCCGGCGGCCCGGCGGCCAGGGCGGGGCTGCGGCCCGGCGACGTCATCACCAAGGTCGACGGCCAGCGGGTGCACAACGGCGAGGAGCTCATCGTGAAGATCCGCGCCCACCGTCCCGGCGACCGTCTGGAGCTCACCCTGAGCCGCGACGGCAAAGAGCTGACAAAGACGTTGGAGCTCGGCTCCTCGCAGGGCACCTGAGCGCCATGCGGCGGACACCACGAGGTACCCGCCCGGCCGTTTCGGCGGGTACCGTGGACCGGGCCCCGGACCGGCGTGAAGGAGCTACAAGGTGTTCAGCGACATAGGCGCTCTCGAGCTGGTGACGCTCGTGGTCCTCGCCGTGCTCGTCTTCGGGCCGGACAAGCTCCCGAAGGTGATCCAGGACGTCTCCCGCTTCGTGCGGAAGATCCGCGAGTTCTCCGACAGCGCGAAGAACGACATCCGCAGCGAGCTGGGCCCGGAGTTCAAGGACTTCGAGTTCGAGGACCTCAACCCCAAGACGTTCCTCCGCAAGCAGCTGGAGGGCAACGAGGACCTCCGGGAGCTCAACGAGCTGCGCAGCACCTTCGACCTCAAGAAGGAGATGAACGAGGTCGCCGACGCGGTCCACGGCCGCGAGACCCTGCCCGCCGTCAACGGCTCGGCCACCGGCGGAGCGGCGGTCGACGGCACCCCGGCGGGCACCCCGGACCTCCTCAAGAAGCGGGACCGACCGGGCGCCGCCGAGCGCCCCCCGTACGACTCCGACGCGACCTGACGACGGCCCGTCACCGATCCGGCGCCCCCCGGTGGCTATCCTCGCTCTGTTGACGGAACGAGGAGGCTGCCGAGATGGAGACCACGAGCCGGGTGGAGGGCACGCCCGCGGCCCGGCGGATCGACGAGGGCTTCCTGCGGGCGCCCTTCGCCTGGTACGGCCTCGACGAGGCCTTCACCGGGCCGCGCCGGCTGATGCAGGTCGGCACGGCGGCGGACGGCAGCGTGCAGCACGGATCGATCGGGCACGGTGACGCGCCGTCGATAAAGTCCGACGCGAGCGGTGCGGAGAAGGAGCGTTTCGCCGTCGTCGTGACGGTCGCGGCGAGCCCCGTACGGCGGACCGGCGACGGGACGGGCGTCCTCGACGCCACCACCGTCTCCTCCGCCGCCTGGCTGGCCGGCTCCGGACTGCTCGTGCACACCTGGCCGGCCTCGCTCGACCACATGACGCGCGACAACTGGCTGGACCAGCAGACCGAGACGGCCTTCGAGCTCGCCGACGACCTCGACGGGCCCGCCTGGACGACGCTCTCGCTGCCCGTGGACGGGGTTCCAGTGCCGTTCCACTACCGCGAGACCGAGTTCGGCTGGGTCCTGGCCGGTTCGGCGGCGGGGGTGCACCTGGGGGTGTACGGGCGGGGGATGAGCGCGTACGGGCTCGGGTTCTCGCAGGTCGAGGACTTCGACGCGTACGCGTAGGACGAGAACGCCGAAGGGGCGCCCCCCGCACGGGGGGCGCCCCTTCGGCGTGCGCCGGGGCTCAGAACGCGCCGGGACTCAGAACTTGTTCCGCGGCGTGATGCCCAGGCTCATGCCCGACAGGCCGCGCTGGCGGCCGCCCAGCTTGCCCGCGATGGCGCGCAGCGCCGCGCCGGCGGGGGAGTCCGGGGCGGACAGGACGACCGGCCTGCCGTCGTCGCCGCCCTCGCGCAGCCGCACGTCGATCGGGATGGAGCCGAGGACCGGGACCGTCGCGCCCGTGGTCTGCGTCAGGCCGTCCGCGACCTTCTGGCCGCCGCCGGTGCCGAACACGTCCACCATCTCGTCGCAGTGCGGACACGGCAGGCCCGCCATGTTCTCCACGACGCCGACGATCTTCTGGTGGGTCTGGACGGCGATCGAGCCGGCCCGCTCGGCGACCTCGGCCGCCGCCTGCTGCGGGGTCGTGACGACCAGGATCTCCGCGTTCGGCACGAGCTGCGCGACCGAGATCGCGATGTCGCCGGTGCCCGGCGGCAGGTCGAGGAGGAGGACGTCCAGGTCGCCCCAGTACACGTCCGCGAGGAACTGCTGGAGCGCGCGGTGCAGCATCGGGCCGCGCCACACGACCGGCGCGTTGCCCGGGGTGAACATGCCGATCGAGATGACCTTCACGCCGTTCGCCGACGGCGGCATGATCATGTTCTCGACCTGGGTCGGACGCCCGTCCGCGCCCAGCATCCGGGGCACGCTGTGGCCGTAGATGTCGGCGTCCACGACGCCGACCTTCAGGCCGTCGGCGGCCATCGCGGCCGCCAGGTTCACCGTCACGGAGGACTTGCCGACGCCGCCCTTGCCGGACGCCACCGCGTACACCCGGGTCAGCGAGCCGGGCTTGGCGAAGGGCACCTCGCGCTCGGCGCCGGTGCCGCGCAGCGCCGCCGCCAGCTCCTTGCGCTGCTCGTCGCCCATCACGTCGAGCGTCACGTCGACGGCGGTGACGCCCTCGACCCGGGACACGGCCTCGGTCACCCGCTGGGTGATGGTGTCGCGCATGGGGCAGCCGGCGACGGTCAGGTAGACCGTGACGGCGACCCTGCCGTCCGGTTCGATCTCCACCGACTTGACCATGCCGAGTTCCGTGATCGGCTTGTTGATCTCAGGGTCGTTCACCGTCGCCAGTGCCGCGAGCACCGCGTCTTCCGTAGCCATACCGACGATGGTACGGCGCCGACCACCGGCCCATGAAAGGGCTGTCAACGGTCGGGTACGTCACTTCCCCGGCCGCCGCCGGACGGGAATAGATCCCGGCGCTCCTCCATCTCCTTGAGGAGGTCCTGGAGCTCGGAGCGGATCCAGTCGCGGGTGGCGACCTCGCCCAGGCCCATGCGCAGCGCGGCGATCTCCCGCGTCAGGTACTCGGTGTCCGCGATCGACCGCTCGTTCTGCTTCCGGTCCTGTTCGAGGTTGACCCGGTCCCGGTCGTCCTGCCGGTTCTGGGCGAGCAGGATCAGCGGCGCCGCGTACGAGGCCTGGAGGGACAGGGCGAGCGTCAGGAAGATGAACGGGTACTCGTCGAACTTCAGCGGCCCCGGCGCGAAGATGTTCCACAGCACCCAGACGACGATCGTCAGCGTCATCCAGACCAGGAACCGGCCCGTCCCCAGGAAGCGGGCGATCCGCTCCGACATCCGCCCGAAGGCCTCGGGGTCGTACTCGGGCAGCAGTCTGGCCCGCCGCTCCCTCGGCAGGTCGAGCCGGATCCGGGGCACCGCCCGTTCCCGCTCGCGCTCCCGGTCCTGCGTGCGTTCAGCGGCCATGCCCCGCCCCCTCCTCCTCGTGGAACTCGGTCTCGCGCCAGTCGTCCGGCAGCAGGTGGTCCAGCACGTCGTCGACGGTCACCGCGCCGAGCAGGGAGCCGCTCTCGTCCACGACGGGCGCGGCGACCATGTTGTACGCGGCGAGGTAGCTGGTGACGGCCGGCAGCGGGGTGTCCGGGCCCAGCGGCGGCAGGTCGCTGTCCACGATCGAGCTGACCAGCGTGAACGGCGGGTCCCGCAGCAGCCGCTGGAAGTGCACCGTGCCCAGGTACTTCCCGGTCGGCGTCTCGTCCGGCGGCCGGCAGACGTACACCTGCGCGGCGAGCGCCGGGGACAGGTCCTGCTGGCGGACCCGGGCGAGCGCGTCCGCGACGGTCGCGTCCGGCCGCAGCACGATCGGCTCCGTCGTCATCAGACCGCCCGCCGTGCGCTCCTCGTACGCCAGGAGGCGGCGCACGTCCGCCGCGTCGTCCGGCTGCATCAGGGTCAGCAGCCGCTCCTGGTCCTCCTCGGGCAGCTCGGACAGCAGGTCGGCCGCGTCGTCCGGGTCCATCGCCTCCAGGACGTCGGCCGCGCGCTCCTCCTTCAGCTTGCCGAGGATCTCGATCTGGTCGTCCTCGGGGAGCTCTTCGAGGACGTCCGCGAGCCGGTCGTCGTCGAGGGCAGCGGCCACCTCGGCGCGCCGCTTGGGGGAGAGGTGGTGCAGGGCGTTGGCCAGGTCGGCCGGGCGCAGCTTCTCGAAGGTGGCCAGCAGGTTCTCGGCGCCCTGGCCGTGCTCCTCCAGGGAGAAGCCGGTGACGGCCGACCACTCGACGGTCAGCGTCTCGCCCTTGCGGCGCAGCGCCCCGCCCTTCCCCTTGCGGACGAAGACCTTGTCGATCTCCCACTCGCGGCGGGCGGGCAGCTGCTGGATGGCGATGTCGAGGACGGTGACCTCCTCGCCCTCCCGGCCGTCCGCCTCCACGAGCCGGACCCGCCGGTCGAGGAGCTCGCCGAGGACGAGCCGCTCGGTGGGGCGCTGCTCGAAGCGGCGCATGTTGACCACGCCGGTGGTGATGACCTGCCCGGACTCGACGCCGGTGATCCGGGTCATGGGCACGAAGACCCGGCGGCGGCTGAGCACCTCCACGACCATGCCGAGCAGGCGCGGCGGGCGGCGGCCGACCCGGAGCATGGCCACCAGGTCGCTGACCCGGCCGACCTGGTCGCCGACGGGGTCGAAGACGGGGACCCCCGCCAGGTGGGAGACGAAGATCCGGGGGGCGCCTGCCGCCATGCCACGCGCCTCCTGGGTGTCGCACGATTCGAGTCCTCGCGGCGCCCGGCCGGTGATCGCGGAGCGCTACCGGTTCAGGCTAGCCCGTGCCGGTACGGGCCGCCCCGGCAGTGCCTCCGTACGGCTGCCTGCGGGGGCCGCCGACCGGCCCGGGTACGCTGCGGTCTGCTGTTACCCCGGTACCGGAGCCGGAACCCCCGGTACCGGTACGGATGCCGGACCCCGCCCCTCCGCCCGGCCGGGGCCCGGCGCCCGTACGCCCGCACGATCACGAGAGGCAGCGCAGATGACCGTCCGCACCCCGGCATCGCGTATCCGCGGGGCCGTCGTGCCCCTGGCGCTCTGCGCCGGACTGACGGTGGGGCTCACGGCCTGCGCCGCCGATCCGGACGAGGGGACCAACGGGGTCGGGAGGCTCGCCGCCCCCGAGATCGAGCGCGAGGCGCGGACGGTGGCGGACGGGGCGAAGGCGGTGCGCCTGGCCGGCACCCTGGTCAGCAAGGGCGGCTCCGTCAAGCTGAACATGCGCCTCAAGCAGGACGGCGCCACCGGCTCGGTGACGACGAGGAACAGCACCTTCGAGCTGATGCGGGTCGGGGACGCGCTCTACCTGAAGGCCGACGCCGGCTTCTGGTCCCACGACAAGGAGGAGGCCGAGCCGACGAAGGAGGACGTCGAGGCCGCCGAGAAGCTCGACGGCAAGTACGTGAAGGTGCCGCAGGACGACCCCTCGTACAAGCAGCTCCGCGGCTTCACCGACATGAAGCCGCTGCTCGACGGCCTCATCGGGCTGCACGGCGAGAAGGTCAAGGGCGACCGCACGCGGATCGGCGGGGTCCGCACGATCAAGGTCAAGGGCGGCGCGGACGGCGAGGGCGGCGTCCTCGACGTGTCCCTGGACGGCTCCCCGTACCCCGTGCAGTTCGCGCGCGGCGGCGGCGGGGGCGTCGTGATGCTCTCCGACTGGAACAAGGACTTCCCGCTCGCCGCGCCCACCAAGGACGAGGTCGTGGACTACGGGAAGCAGCTGCCCCGCACCTGAGGGGCGGCCCCTCAGCGGCGCTTGCGGCGCTTCAGGAGCAGGCGCGGGAGCGCGGCCGGCGCGGGACGGCGGGTCGTGGCAGGCGTGGGCAGCGGCACGGCCGCCAGGGAGCCGTCCGGCAGCCCGGCGGCGACCTCGCGCGGGTCGAGCCGCACCACCCGGCACTCGCGCGCCCAGCGGCCCGGCATCGCCTCGCCGTCGGGCGCGTTGAGCCGCTTGCCCTTCAGCTCGGCGACGGCCGCCTCCCACTCCTCCGTACCGGCGGCGAGTTCGCGCACGGCGGCCGTCCAGGCGACGATCCGGCCGCCCTTGTCCTTGCTGCGGACGGTCACCTCGGCCGTCCCGCCGTCCACGAGGCCCGGCAGCGGCTGCTCGCCGGGGCCGTCGCCGACGACGAGCGCGGCGCCGTCGTGCCAGACGTGCCAGAGCGCGCGGGCGGGCCCGGTGCCGCGCACCCACACCAGGCCGGACTTCTTGGTGGCCTCCTCGACGAGGGCGGGCCCGAGCGACTGATCGGTCATGGCCGCAGCCTATCGATCCGGGCGGGCCCTACAGCCAGCCGTTGCGCTTGAGGGTGCGGTGGATGGTGAGGCAGACCACGACGATGCCGGTGAGCACCATCGGGTAGCCGTACTTCCAGTGCAGCTCCGGCATGTGGTCGAAGTTCATGCCGTACACCCCGCAGACCGCCGTGGGGACGGCGACGATCGCCGCCCACGAGGTGATCTTGCGCATGTCCTCGTTCTGCGCGACGGTCGCCTGCGCCAGGTTGGCCTGGAGGATCGAGTTGAGCAGTTCGTCGAAGCCGACGACCTGCTCCTGGACGCGGGCGAGGTGGTCCGCGACGTCCCGGAAGTACTTCTGGATGTCCGGGTCCACCAGCCGCATCGGCCGCTCGCTGAGCAGCTGCATCGGCCGGAGCAGCGGGGTGACGGCCCGCTTGAACTCCAGGACCTCGCGCTTGAGCTGGTAGATCCGGCCGGTGTCCGTGCCGCGCGTGGAGCCCTTCACGGCCGGCGAGAAGACGTCGATCTCCAGTTGGTCGATGTCCAGCTCGACGGCGTCGGCGACCGCGATGTAGCCGTCGACGACGTGGTCCGCGATGGCGTGCAGGACGGCCGAGGGGCCCTTGGAGAGCAGCTCGGGCTCGCCCTGGAGGCGGTGGCGGAGGTTGCGCAGGGAGCCCTGGCCGCCGTGCCGGACGGTGATGACGAAGTCGGGTCCGGTGAAGCACATGACCTCGCCGGTCTCGACGACCTCGCTGGTCGCGGTGAGCTCGGTGTGCTCGACGTAGTGGATCGTCTTGAAGACGGTGAAGAGGGTGTCGTCGTACCGCTCCAGCTTGGGCCGCTGGTGGGCGTGGACGGCGTCCTCGACGGCGAGCGGGTGCAGCCCGAACTCGGCGGCGATACCGGCGAATTCGGCCTCGGTCGGCTCGTGCAGGCCGATCCAGGCGAAGCCGCCCTTCTCCCGCACGCGCCGCATCGCGCCGCGCGGGGTGAGGCACGCGTCGTCCTCGACCCGGCTCCCGTCGCGGTAGACGGCGCAGTCGACGACGGCGGTGGACGCCGAGTGGTCGCGGGTGGGGTCGTACGCGGTGTACGTGGTGGGGGTCTTGCGCAGGGGGTGCCGCAGGCTCGGACGGACGGCGGCGCGCAGGTCACGGATCATCGACATGGGCATGCTCCTTCACGGAGAGGCCGTCGGCGAGCGTGGCACAGCCCGGAATGGGGACGTGGAGCTACGTCGTCCACAAAGCGGGCGGCACCGGGGGATCGCGGTGACGGCGTTCGCTACAGACATTCGCTACAGGCGGGCGAGGGCGAAGTGCTCTTCCGTCGTGCGAGATGCCGGAGAACGGGTCGCGCGGTCCGTGCGGATCGGGGGAAACGCGCGGATCCGGGATCGCGTACCCGGAATCACCGGGAGAAAAAGCGCACCGGGCTCGGGTGCGGGGCGGAAGAGCCGCTGGTACTGCCCGACCGACTTCGGTCCATCGCAGCCCCACCTCCTCCGGCCGGTCCCCCGTGAGGGATGACGTGTGACGAGTGGTCGGGGATTCAGCGCTCCCGGCCAGCGCCCAAGACTATCAGCCGACAGATGGTCAATCCCTTACTTTGCCCGTTCCATACGCGCTTTATGCTCAAGCCATGGGAGAAGTTCTTGCTCTGGTCGAGGCCCGGTTGCGAACGGCCCTCGGGGAACCGGACGCGCGCGCCGCGGTGACGTTTCTCGGCACGGACCGGATCGAGGTGCTCCGCTTCGTCGACGGCGATCTCGTGCGGTACGCGACCCTCGGGATGTCCGCGCGGCCGATGGCCGATCCGACCGCCGCGCTCGCCGATCCGGTGCGGGGTCCGCGCGCGGAGCTCGTCCTCACCGTGCGGGCCGGCCTCGCCGACACCGACAAGGTGCTGCGCCCGCTCGCCGTGCTCGCCGCCACCCCGCAGGTCGAGGGCGTGATCGTCGCCCCGGGCGCCTCGCTCGACGTGGGCGGTCCGCTCTGGCCGGGCGCCCCCTTCGGTTCGGTCCTGGTCGCGGAGTCCGGCGGGCTGGTGGAGGACCTGGAACTCGACGGACCGATGGACCCGGTGCGGTTCCTGCCGCTGCTGCCGATGACCTCGAACGAGGCGGCGTGGAAGCGGGTGCACGGGGCGCAGGCCCTGGAGGAGCGCTGGCTCGCGCGGGGGACGGACCTCCGCGACCCCCTGCGCGGGTCCGTGCGGCTGGACTGAGGAAGCCCCTCGCGGGGCAATCCCGGCTCCCCGTCCGCCCGTTGGCGGGGGAGCCCGGGGAGCCCGCCGGGCCGTGCGGCCGTATAGGTGTAGGTGACATCTATACGAGGGGGTGATGTGCGGGTATAGCGGAAGGGATGTGCGGGTGGGCGGCCCGTGTCGGACGGGTGATCGTTCGGGGTCGTCCTTGACGCGGGACGGAAGGGGTAGGACCGTTGAGCCCTATGAGGGGCGAACCCAGTTGCCCGAAGTGCGGTGGCCGGGTCAGAGCGCCCGGCCTCTTCGCCGACTCCTGGCAGTGTGACGCGCACGGCTCGGTGCACCCGCTCCAGCCCGTCGTCCCGCCCAGCGTCGAGGCCCTCGGCGTCGTGGTGCACCGCTCCCGGGTGCCCGTGTGGATGCCGTGGCCCCTGCCCGTCGGCTGGCTCTTCACCGGGGTCGCGTACGCGGGCGACGACCGCAGCGGCGGACGCGCGACCGCCGTCGCCTGCTCGGGCCCCGGCCCGCTCGGCGGCATCGGGGAGCTGCTCCTGATCGCCGAGGAGCTCGGCGTCGGCCTCGGCGCCCGCTACGCCGGCATCGACGGGCTCGACCCCGGCGCGGGCATGGCCATCGAGAAGCCGCCCCAGACGAAGGTGCTGGCCGCCGGGCGCCCCACCCCGCTCTGGCACGTCAACGGCACCCCGCACGACCGCGCGGTCTTCGCGGGCGAGGCGCGCGGCCTGTGGCTGTGGGCGATCGTCTGGCCCGAGCAGTCCGGCCTCCTGATGTACGACGAACTGGTCCTCACGGACCTGCGCGACGCCGGCGCCGAGGTCGAACTGCTGCCGTGTGGGGCGCTCACGCCCAGACTGCTGGGCTGAGACCACCGCCGGACCCGAGGCCCCGGACTTGAGGCCGGCCGGGCCGGGCTCCACCGCACCGGGACGCTGGAGCGCCGAGACGCCGAGACGCCGAGACGCCGAGACGCCGAGGTGCCGCCGCGCCGGGGCGCCGTCCGTGCCGAGGCCGCCGCGTCCCGTCCCGCAGGGCTCGTGCCTCTCCGGCGCGGATCGCCGTCCGGGCCGTGATCCCGCGCCGCCGGGCCCAGACCCTCCGGCGGATCGCCGTCCGGGCCACGGTCCCGCGCCGCCGGGCCCAGACCCTCCGGCGGATCGCCGTCCGGGCCACGGCCCCGCCCCGCCGGGCCTCCGCCTCTCCGGCGGATCTCCGTCCAGGTCCCACCCCGCCTCGCCGGGCCCAGGCCCTCCGGCGGATCGCCGTCCGGGCCACGGCCCCGCCCCGCCGGGCCTCCGCCTCTCCGGCGGATCGCCGTCCGGGCCCGCGCCTCGCCGGGCCCAGACCCTCCAGCGGATCGCCGTCCGGGCCACGGCCCCGCCCCGCCGGGCCCCCGCCTCTCCGGCGGATCGCCGTCCAGGTCCCACCCCGCCCCGCCCCGCCGGGCCCCGCCCCCGCCCCCGCCCCGGGGCCCGGCGTTCCTTCCGTGCGGGCGTGTTCGATTCGCCCGTTATGCTGGAGCGGCCCCCGTCCGTCCCGAGCCTCCGGAGTACCGCGTCGTGCGCATCGACCTGCACACCCACTCCACGGCCTCCGACGGCACGGACTCCCCGGCCGACCTCGTCCGGAACGCGGCCGCCGCCGGGCTCGACGTCGTCGCCCTCACGGACCACGACACCACCCGCGGCCACGCCGAGGCGATCGCCGCGCTGCCCGAGGGGCTGACCCTCGTCACCGGGGCCGAGCTGTCCTGCCGGGTCGACGGGATCGGCCTGCACCTGCTCGCGTACCTCTTCGACCCGGAGGAGCCCGCGCTCCTCGCCGAGCGCGAACTGGTCCGCGACGACCGCGTGCCCCGCGCCCGCGCGATGGTCGGCAAGCTCCGGGACCTCGGCGTCCCCGTCACCTGGGAGCAGGTGGCCCGGATCGCCGGCGACGGCTCCGTGGGCCGCCCGCACGTCGCCGAGGCGCTCGTCGAGCTCGGGGTCGTACCGGACGTGTCCGCCGCCTTCACGCCCGAGTGGCTCGCCGACGGCGGCCGGGCCCACGTCGGCAAGCACGAGCTGGACCCGGTCGAGGCGATCCGCCTCGTCAAGGCGGCCGGCGGCGTCACCGTCTTCGCGCACCCCCTCGCCGTCAAGCGCGGCCAGGTGCTCCCGGAGGCCTCGATCGCCCGGCTCGCCGAGGCCGGCCTCGACGGCGTCGAGGTCGACCACATGGACCACGACGAGGCGACGCGGGCGCGGCTGCGCGGGCTCGCGAAGGAGCTGGGTCTGCTGACCACGGGCTCCAGCGACTACCACGGCAGCCGCAAGACCTGCCGGCTCGGCGAGTACACCACCGACCCCGAGATCTACGGCGAGATCACCCGCCGCGCGGCGGGGGCCTTCCCGGTCCCCGGCGCCGGAGGACCCGTCACCGCCTAGGCCCCCGGCCCTCCCTGGCCGCGCCCCCCACGGAACCCACCCACCCGCCCGGCCCCGGCCGGACGGCACGTCCGCGCACGTCCGCGCGGCCCGTTCCGCGGACCCGCCCCCGGGCCTTCCCCTTCCCGGTCCACCCCCGCACGGCCGCGCGCCGCGCGCGGGGCGGCACACCCCCTGCCCCGGCGACGGAATCCCGCATTCCGCAGCCCACGGGCCACACCCCGCCGTTCCACCTCTCCCGCAAGGCACCCCACCGTGTTCGACGTCGCCGTCTTCGGCTCGCTGTTCCTGACCCTCTTCGTGATCATGGATCCCCCCGGGATCACGCCGATCTTCCTCGCCCTCACCTCCGGCCGCGCGGCCAAGGTGCAGCGCCGCATGGCCTGGCAGGCCGTCGCCGTCGCCTTCGGCGTCATCACCGTCTTCGGCATCCTGGGCCAGCAGATCCTGGCGTACCTGCACGTCTCCGTCCCGGCCCTGATGATCGCGGGCGGACTGCTCCTGCTGCTCATCGCGCTCGACCTGCTCACCGGCAAGACCGACGAGCCCAAGCAGACCAAGGACGTCAACGTCGCCCTGGTCCCGCTCGGCATGCCGCTGCTCGCCGGGCCCGGCGCGATCGTCTCGGTCATCCTCGCCGTGCAGCACGCCGACGGCGCGGCCGCGCAGATCTCCGTCTGGGCCGCCATCGCGGCCATGCACGTCGTCCTCTGGCTGACCATGCGGTACTCGCTGGTGATCATCCGGATCATCAAGGACGGCGGCGTGGTCCTGGTGACCCGGCTCGCCGGCATGATGCTCTCCGCCATCGCGGTGCAGCAGATCATCAACGGCGTCACCCAGGTGATCCGGGGCTCCTGACCCCTCCCGGGGCGGTCCCGGACACCACTGCGCCCCCGTACGGATTCCGCTTCTGCGAAGTCCGTGCGGGGGCGCGGTGCGTGGTGTGGACCGGGCCTGTTACGAGGCCGAGGTCTCGGCGGGGCGGATCCAGATGCGCTGGCCGATCGAGGCGGCCTGCTGCACGATCCGGTTGACGGAGGCGGCGTCCACGACCGTCCGGTCGACGGGCGTGCCGTCGACGTCGTCGAGTCGCAGGATTTCGAAGCGCACGGGCTTCTCCCTTCGTCTGAGTTGATCCTCCTGGTGGAGAACTGCGTTACGTACCTGTACAACGGCTTGCACCCTGCAAACATTCCTTACACTAAGGAAAATTTTCGGATGACTAAATACTGACGAGTAAGGGGGTGTGGCGGCCGGCCGGACGTCGGCGGACAATGAGCCGCGTATGAACGACGCAGACACCCCACGGGCCACCGAGACCGACACCCGCCTCCGCGCGCTCGACGCGCGCCTGGAGCGCACCAACGAGCTCCTCCGGCGCATGCTGGCCGAGGTCGCCAAGACCCCTTCCACCCACGCCATCTTCGTCGACGCGGGTTACGTCCATGCTGCGGCCGGGTTGCTGGTCGTCGGCACCGAGGACCGGCGCTCCTTCGACCTCGACGCGGAAGGACTCATCGAGGCCTTCATCGACAAGGCGCGCACGATCTTCGCCGACAGCCGGCTCCTGCGCGTCTACTGGTACGACGGCGCCCGCCGCCGCATCCACACCCCCGAGCAGCAGGCCATCGCCGAGCTGCCCGACGTCAAGGTCCGCCTCGGCAACCTCAACGCCAACAACCAGCAGAAGGGCGTCGACTCCCTCATCCGCACGGACCTGGAGTCCCTCGCCCGCCACCGCGCCATCAGCGACGCCGCCCTCGTCGGCGGCGACGAGGACCTCGTCTCGGCCGTCGAGGCCGCCCAGGGCTACGGCGCCCGCGTGCACCTCTGGGGCATCGAGGCCGCCGAGGGCCGCAACCAGGCCGAGGCCCTCCTCTGGGAGGTCGACAGCCAGCGCACCTTCGACCTGGACTTCTGCCGCCCCTACGTCACCCGCCGCCCCGTCACCACGTACGAGAGCGAGGGCGAGCCGCCGCCCTCCCGCGAGGAGGTGCGCTCCGTCGGCGCACGGATCGCGGCCGCCTGGACCGCCGAGCGCGGCCGGGACCGGCTCGCCGAGCTCCTGCCGGGCGCGCCCTACCTGCCCGGACCGGTCGACCAGGACCTGCTCGTCGAGGCGGAGCGCCTGCTGAGCCGCTCCCTGCGCGGCCACGCCGCGCTCCGGCGCTCCCTGCGGGACGGCTTCTGGCAGCACCTCAAGGCGCGGTACTGAGCCCCGCGGGCGCCGCCGCCCGCTCCCAGAAGCCGAGGAGGCGGGCCGTCAGCTCCTCGGGGTGCGACACGTTGGGGGAGTGGCCCGCGCCCGCGAGCACCGTGTGGTGCGCGCCGGTCCGGGCCGCCGCCGCCGCGAGGTCGGTCGTCGACCAGACCATCTCGTCCGTCCCGTACGCGAAGTGCAGCGGCGTCCGCAGCGCGAGCAGCTCCTCCGTGCCGTCCCGGCGGTCGAGCAGCAGCCGCCCGGCGCCCCTGAGCTGGGCGATCCGGGTGCGCGACCAGCGCCGGAGGAGGAAGTCCGCGAGCCCCGGCACGTCGGACGTGTCCGGTTCCTCGCCCCGGCTGTCCAGCCAGCACATCGCCCGCCACACCCGCTCCTTCGACAGCAGCGCGAGCCCGGCCCGCAGCGCCCGCACCCGGACCCGCTGCGGCCGGGAGACCCGGCCGACGCCCGAGGAGAGCAGGGTGAGCGAGTGGAAGGCGCCCGGTGCGACCGCCACCGCCGAGCGGGCCACCAGGCCGCCGAACGAGTGCCCCACCAGGTGCACGGGGCCGTCCCCGAGCGCCGCGGCCTGCGCCACCGCGTCGAGCGCGAGCGCCCGGCGGCGGTAGGCTGCCCGGCCCCGGGGACCCGGGCTGTCGTTCTGCCCGCGTCCGTCCACGGCCACGGCCCGGTAACCGGCGTCGGCCAGCGGTCCGAGGAGGGCCAGGAAGTCCTCCTTGCTGCCGGTGTACCCGGGCAGCAGCAGCACCGTCCCGCGCCGCTCCCCGCCGGGCTCCGCGTCGAGCACGGCGAACGGCCCGCGCGCGGTGTCGAGACGGCGGACGCGGGTGCGCGGCGGCAGTACCAGGGACCTGGGCTTACTCATACCCGGACTGTAATCCCCGGTCGGCGGGACGGCGCGGCCCGGGGACGCCGCAGCGGCCCGGCCCCCGGGAAGGGGGACCGGGCCGCTGCGGGCGTGCGGGACGGGCTCAGCCCTCGGCCGGGGCCGCCGTCTTCTTGGTGGTGCGGCGGCGCGGGGCCGCCTTCTTCGGCTCCTCGGCGGCGGCGGCCTCGGCGGCCGGTTCCGCGACGGCCTTCTTCACCGTGCGGCGACGGGCCGGGGCCTTCGGCGCCTGCGGCTCGGAGGCGTCGGGCGCCTCGGCGGCGACCGCCTTCTTGGCCGTGCGGCGACGGGGAGCCTTCGGGGCCTCCTCGGCGGCCGGGGCGCCGACCGCCGGAGCGGCCTCGGCGACGGCGGCCTCGGCCACCGCCTTCTTGGCCGTGCGACGGCGCGGGGCGGCCTTCTTGGGGGCCTCCTCGGCCGCCGGAGCGGCGACGGGCTCGGCGACCGGCTCGGCCGCGGGGGCCGCGGCCGGGGCCGCCGTCTTCCTGGTGGTGCGGCGGCGCGGGGCGGGCTCGGGAGCCTCCTCGACGACCGGCGCCGGCGCCACGGCCGGTACGACGATGATCGCGGCGGCCTCGGCGGACGCCGGGGAACCGGCGGCCCGGGTGGCGGCGCGACGGCGGCGCGGGGCCGGCGCCTCCTCGACGACCGGAGCCGCGACCGGCTCGGCCACCGGCTCGGCGGCCGGGGCCCCGGCGGTCACCGGCGAACCGGCGGGCCTGCGGGCCGTACGGCGACGGCGCGGGGCCGGGACCTCGGCCGGGGCCTCGGCGGCGGCCGGCTCGGCCGCCGGAGCGGCGACGGGCCCGTCGGCCTCGACGGGCGCCTCGACGGCCTCGACGGTCCTGGCGGCCGTGCGGCGGCGCGGGGCCTTCTTCGGCTCCTCGGCCTTGGGCGCCTCGACGGCGACCGGGGCCTCGGCGGCCTTCGGGGTCCCGGCGGCCGACTGCGCCCGCAGGGCGGCGGCGGCGGTCTCGGGCGTCTGGAAGGAGACGGTCTCCTCGACCGGGCGCACCCGGGCCCGGCGGCGGCGCACGGCCGGAGCGGACTCCTGGACGGCGGGGGCCGCGGGGGTACGGACCGCCGGGGCGGCCTGGGAGACCGGGGCGGTCTCGGGGCGGGCGGCACGGGCGCGGCGACGGGGGGCCTTCGGCTCCTCGGCCTTCCGCTCCCCGGCCTGGGGGGCCTCGGCCTTCACGGCTTCGGCCCGGGGGGCCTCGGCGGTCTTCTCGACGGTCCTCGGGGCCTCGGCGACCACCGGGGCCGGGGCCTCGGTCTTGGGCGCCTCGGCGACGGCGACCGGAGCGGTCTGGGCCGTCTGCGCGACCGGCACGGCGCCCTGGACGCCGACCCGGGTGCGACGGCGGCGGCGCGGGGTGCGCGGACCGGACTCGGTCCCGGCCTCGTCGCCCGCCGGCACGGCGGCCGGAGCGGTCCGGTCGGCCTGGGCGGCGCGGTCCGGCGCCGGGGCGTCGGCGGCGTCGCCGCCCCGGGTGCGCCGGCGCTGGCGCGGGGTCCGGGTGCGCTCCGGGCGCTCCTCGGCCTTCTCCGCCGCCTTCGGGCCGCGGCCGCGGCGTCCGCCGGGCTCGCCCAGGTCCTCCAGCTCCTCCGCGCCCAGACCCGCGCGGGTCCGCTCGGCGCGGGGCAGGATGCCCTTGGTGCCCGCCGGGATGTCCAGCTCCTCGTACAGGTGCGGGGAGCTGGAGTAGGTCTCGACCGGCTCGTGGAAGTCCAGGCCGAGCGCCTTGTTGATCAGCTGCCAGCGCGGGATGTCGTCCCAGTCGACCAGGGTCACCGCCGTGCCCTTGGCGCCCGCGCGGCCGGTGCGGCCCACGCGGTGGAGGAACGTCTTCTCGTCCTCCGGCGACTGGTAGTTGATGACGTGGGTGACGCCCTCGACGTCGATGCCGCGCGCGGCGACGTCGGTGCAGACGAGCACGTCGACCTTGCCGTTGCGGAAGGCGCGCAGCGCCTGCTCGCGGGCGCCCTGGCCGAGGTCGCCGTGGACGGCGCCGGAGGCGAAGCCGCGGCGCTCCAGCTGCTCGGCGATGTCGGCCGCCGTGCGCTTGGTGCGGCAGAAGATCATCGCGAGCCCGCGGCCGTTGGCCTGCAGGATGCGGGAGACCAGTTCCGGCTTGTCCATCGAGTGCGCGCGGTAGACGTGCTGCTTGATGTTGGCGACGGTCACGCCCTCGCCGTCGGGCGAGGTGGCGCGGATGTGCGTCGGCTGCGACATGTAGCGGCGGGCGAGACCGATGACCGCGCCCGGCATGGTGGCCGAGAACAGCATGGTCTGGCGCTTCGCCGGAAGCATGTTCATGATCTTCTCGACGTCGGGCAGGAAGCCCAGGTCGAGCATCTCGTCGGCCTCGTCCAGGACGAGGACCTTGACGTGGGAGAGGTCGAGCTTGCGCTGGCCGGCCAGGTCGAGCAGGCGGCCGGGGGTGCCGACGACCACGTCGACGCCCTTCTGGAGCGCCTCGACCTGCGGCTCGTACGCCCGGCCGCCGTAGATGGCGAGCACGCGCACGTTGCGCACCTTGCCGGCGGTCAGCAGGTCGTTGGTGACCTGCTGGCACAGCTCGCGGGTGGGCACGACGACGAGCGCCTGCGGGGCGTCGGTGAGCTGCCCGGGCTCGGCCCGGCCGGCCTCGACGTCCGAGGGGACGGTGACGCGCTCCAGGATCGGCAGCCCGAAGCCGAGGGTCTTGCCCGTGCCGGTCTTGGCCTGGCCGATGACGTCGGTGCCGGTGAGGGCGACCGGAAGGGTCATCTCCTGGATGGGGAAGGGGTTGACGATGCCGACCGCCTCAAGGGCTTCGGCCGTCTCGGGAAGGATTCCGAGGTCTCGGAAAGTCGTAGTCAGGGTGCTGCCTCTTCTGTGAGACGCGGCGCGAGGCGAACGAAGGGGGTCGTACCGTGCCGGATCACTGTCGGCGCGATCGTGAAGACCGCCGCCGGGTGGCACGGGACCACTGCCGTCGCTCGAGCGTCGTACCGCTGAGGGTGACCCTTCCGCGGGTCCGCCGGAAGGGCTGTCGGGCCGGAGCCGATCGGGCCACCGACCGGGCATCCTCATTCATGAGTCGGCCCACCGGATACGTCCGAACGTGCGAAAGCATGTCCGCATACTCAGCAGGCGCCTTACCACTGTACCCCGGAATCGCGCATGTGTGTCGGGGGAAAACGTGATGAGGGCACGGTCACACTGACTGACCAGGGCCTTCCCGGGCCGCGCGGGCGGGCTATTGTGCGCTGCATGGAGACGCCTGACAACGCCACACCCACCGGGATCGCCGCCAAGGACTGGGCGACGGCATCCGCCGAGCCGCAGTACCGCGCCGCCGTGATCGACCTCCTCGGCGCCCTCGCCTACGGAGAGCTGGCGGCCTTCGAGCGGCTCGCCGAGGACGCCAAGCTGGCACCGACCCTCGCGGACAAGGCGGAGCTGGCGAAGATGGCCTCGGCCGAGTTCCACCACTTCGAGCAGCTCCGGAACCGCCTCGCGACCGTCGAGGCGGAGCCGACGGAGGCCATGGAGCCCTTCGCGAAGGCGCTCGACGACTTCCACCGCCAGACCGCGCCGTCGGACTGGCTGGAGGGCCTGGTCAAGGCGTACGTGGGCGACTCGATCGCCAGCGACTTCTACCGCGAGGTCGCGGCCCGGCTCGACTCCGACACCCGCGCCCTGGTGCTCTCCGTGCTCGACGACACCGGCCACGGCAACTTCGCCGTGGAGAAGGTCCGCGCCGCGATCGACGCCGACCCGCGCGTCGGCGGCCGGCTCGCGCTCTGGGCGCGCCGCCTGATGGGCGAGGCGCTCTCCCAGGCCCAGCGCGTGGTCGCCGAGCGGGACGCGCTCTCCACCATGCTGGTCGGCGGCGTCGCGGACGGCTTCGACCTCGCGGAGGTCGGCCGGATGTTCTCCCGGATCACCGAGGCGCACACCAAGCGCATGGCCGCCCTCGGCCTCGCCGCCTAGGACCCGCGGACCGTACGGGCCCGCCGGGCCCGTACGAAGAGGGGGACGGCCGCCCGTCAGACGGTCGCCGACCGGCGCAGTCGGCGGCGCGAGGCCGGGCGGACCAGGAGCGAGAGCAGGACCGCCGCCACCGCCACGGCGCCCGCCGGGGTGGCGAGGGGATGGCCGGGGCCGATCGCCCCGTGGGTGACGAGCGCGCCGAACGCTCCGCCGAGCGCGCCGGTGACGAGGACGAGCCCCCGGCCGGGCAGACGGTGGGGCAGCCGGTGCACGGCGGCCCAGGCCAGAACGAGGCCGAGCAGGGCGGAGCCGAGGGCTTCCAGGTACATCGGGGATCACCTCGCGAGGGGTGCGGGGCGGGTGGTGCGGTCGAGGTCCTCCCTACCCGTCGCGTCCGGCGCGCAACCCTCCGTACCCCCCGACGTGGACGCGCGGACACGCGAAGGGCCCGGCGGACCGAAGACGGTCCGCCGGGCCCCTCCTCCCAGATCCTGGGCTCAGAGCGTGCCGAAACCCACGCGGCGGACGGCGGGCTCGCCGAGCTCCACGTACGCGATCCTGTCGGCCGGAACGAGGACCTTGCGGCCCTTCTCGTCCGAGAGGCTGAGCAGCTGCGCCTTGCCGGCCAGCGCGTCGGCAACCGCGCGCTCGACCTCCTCGGCGGACTGCCCGCTCTCCAGAACGATCTCCCGGGGCGCGTGCTGCACGCCGATCTTGACCTCCACGGCTATGTCCCTCCGAACGGTCAGCGTTGCGCGATTCATCCGCGCCGTACGCTGCACACATTAGCCCGGTGAGGGGACGATCACGGTGCGGTCGCCGCACGCCAGGAGCGAACAGACGCAGGGGGCGCGCGGTCGCCCGGACGGATCAGTGGCCCTCGGCGCTCAGCTGGCCGTCGACCGGGTGCAGCGGGAAGCCCGCGATGCCCCGCCAGGCGAGCGAGGTGAGCAGCTCCACCGCCTTGTCGCGCGGGATGGGGGACTCGCTCGACAGCCAGTAGCGGGCCACCACCTGGGAGACGCCGCCGAGGCCCACGGCGAGGAGCATCGACTCGTCCTTGGACAGGCCGGTGTCCTCGGCGATCACGTGCGAGATCGCCTCGGCGCACTGGAGGCTGACCCGGTCCACGCGCTCGCGCACGGCCGGCTCGTTGGTCAGGTCGGACTCGAAGACGAGCCGGAACGCGCCGCCCTCGTCCTCGACGTAGGCGAAGTACGCGTCCATGGTGGCCGCGACCCGGAGCTTGTTGTCCGTGGTGGAGGCCAGGGCGGTGCGGACCGCCAGGAGGAGGGACTCGCAGTGCTGGTCCAGGAGGGCCAGGTAGAGCTCCAGCTTCCCCGGGAAGTGCTGGTAGAGCACCGGCTTGCTGACGCCCGCCCGCTCGGCGATGTCGTCCATGGCGGCGGAGTGGTACCCCTGGGCGACGAAGACCTCCTGGGCCGCGCCGAGCAGCTGGTTCCGTCGGGCACGTCGCGGCAGGCGCGTGCCCCGAGGGCGTGCTGCCTCTGTCTGCTCGATGGCGCTCACGCGGCCTCCCAAGATTCGATCCATGCGCGCTGTAGCGACGCGCCGCCATCGTACTTTTGGGTAACCCGGCTGTGCGCGGTGCGGACGCAGAATTTCACGGACCGGACGCCGGGGTCGACAGCCGGTTCAATATTGAACCGGAAGAATGGGCGGCGAGCGCGGCCCGTCGGAGGCCGCCGCCCCGTCCCCGCGGGCGTCCGCCCGCGTTCCCCCGGGCGTTCCCCGCGCTCCTCCCGGCGTTCAGCGGTAGTCGTCCTCGTCCAGCTCGACGACGCGCGCCTGCTCGGACGCGTCGGCCTCGTTCGCCGACTCGCGTTCGACGTGCGTCAGCGGCTCGTCCCGGCGCGGTCGGAGGTCGGCGTGCTGCTCGGCGGCGTCCGCCTCGGGCGTCTCCTCGTCCAGCTCGACGACCTCCTCCTCGGCGAACGTCTCCGGCTCGGTCGGATCGACAGTCATGCGGCTCCCTCCGGTACGCGGGTCGCGGTCCTTCCCCGGCGCCTTCCCTCCGAGCCTAGGAGCACACGTGTCCCGCCGCACACGGACTTGTGACCGCACCCACACACGGGGGCGCGTGATCGTCTCGTAATATTGCGGCCATGTCCTCGACCGAGCTGCCGGAAACCCGGACCGCCGCCGCACCACCCGCGTCGCGGACCCGCGCCGTACGGGTCGCCGACGGCGAGGAGCTCCGCACCGTCACCCTGCCCGGCCTCAGCCTGACCGTGCGCGCCCGGCCGGGCACCCGGCCCGGACTGCCGCCCGCGCTGTACGTCCACGGACTCGGCGGCTCCTCGCAGAACTGGTCCGCCCTGATGCCGCTGCTCGCGGACGTCGTCGACGGCGAGGCGGTCGACCTGCCCGGCTTCGGCGTCTCCCCGCCGCCCGAGGACGGCAACTACTCGGTCACCGGGCACGCCCGCGCCGTCATCAGGCTCCTCGACTCCCGGCGGCGCGGACCGGTCCACCTCTTCGGAAACTCGCTGGGCGGTGCCGTCGCCACCCGAGTCGCCGCCGTCCGGCCCGACCTGGTCCGCACCCTCACCCTGGTCTCGCCGGCCCTGCCCGAACTGCGCGCGCAGCGCACCGCCTGGCCCACCGCGCTGCTCGCGCTGCCCGGCGTCTCCTCCTTCTTCGCCCGGCTCACCCGGGACTGGACGGCCGAGCAGCGGGTCCGCGGGGTCATGGCGCTCTGCTACGGCGATCCCGGCCAGGTCACCGACGAGGGCTTCCTGCACGCGGTCGAGGAGATGGAGCGGCGCCTGGAGCTCCCGTACTTCTGGGACGCGATGGCCCGCTCCTCGCGCGGCATCGTCGACGCGTACACCCTCGGCGGGCAGCACGGGCTGTGGCGGCAGGCCGAACGGGTCCTCGCCCCGACGCTGCTCGTCTACGGCCGGCGCGACCGGCTCGTCTCGTTCCGGATGGCCCGGAGGGCGTCCACCGCCTTCGGCGGCTCGCGCCTGCTGACCCTGCCCGACGCGGGGCACGTGGCGATGATGGAGTACCCCGGGACGGTCGCCCAGGCCGCCCGGGAACTGATCGCCGATCACGGCGGGAGCTGATCCGGGGCGTGGGACGACACAGTCGCAGGGGCGCCGCGCCCGCACCGGCGCCCGACGCCGGGCAGCAGCGGACCGGACCGGAACCGGGCACGGCCGGAGGCCCGGCCCCCGGCACGGGCCGCCGCCGCAGGGCCGCGGCCGACGGCGGCCAGGACCCGACGGGCACACGGCCCGGCGGGACACCGGCGTACGGCCGCCCGGCGCACGGCACTCCCGCGCAGGGGACCCCGGCGCACGGCACTCCGGCGCACGGCGTCCCGGTCCACGGCGCTCCGGCCCGTGACGGGCAGGCGTGCGGGACTCCCGCCCACGGCACCCCGGTGTACGGCACCCCCGCCCACGGCGTCCCCGGCACCCCCGCGCACGGCGTCCCCGTCCACCGGGCCGCCGCCGCGCGGGGCGGTCACCCGCAGCACGACGAGGGCGGCGCGCGCCCCGCGCCCTACGGCGGACGGCGCGGCCGGCCCCCGGCCGCCGATCCCGAACGGGACGAGGACCAGGGGCCGTTCGTCCCCGCGCCCCGCCAGGAGGACGAGCCCGACGCCGAGGCGCCGACCGCGCGGGGCGGGCTCGGCCGCACCTTCGCCGGGGTCGGGGCGGCGGCCGTCGCCACCGTCCTCGCCGTCGTCGTCGCCGGGCAGGTCACCGACAAGGAGGCCTCCGAGGCGGCCCCCCGCGCCGCCGGGGAACCGGCCGAGCGGGCCGCGGACGACTCCTCCGCCTCCCGCTCCGACGACCGGATCACCCCGACGCACCCGGCGCCCCCGAAGCCCCCGGCGCCCACGTACGAGCAGTTGATGACCCATCAGTTCTTGATCGACCCCGGGCTGAAGGGGTCCGGCGCCTTCGAGGCCGTCCAGGGCTTCCAGAAGGCGCCGGGGAAGGGCAAGCTCATCCGCTACCGCGTCGACGTCGAGAAGGGGCTCGGGCTCGACCCGAAGCTCTTCGCCGACGCCGTGCAGAAGACCCTCAACGACCCGCGCAGCTGGGCGGGCGACGGCGCGATGACCTTCGAGCGGATCTCCACCGGGGAGGCGCACTTCGTCATCACGCTCGCCAGCCCCGGCACCACCGGCGTCTGGTGCCGGAAGTCCGGGCTCGACACGACGGTCGACAACGTCTCCTGCGACTCCGCCTCCACGGAACGCGTGATGATCAACGCGTTCCGCTGGGCCCGGGGGGCCGACACCTTCGGCCCCAAGGCCATGTACGCCTACCGCCAGATGCTCATCAACCACGAGGTCGGCCACCGGCTCGGGCACAACCACGTGAACTGCCGCACTCCCGGTGCGCTCGCCCCCGTGATGCAGCAGCAGACGAAGTCCCTGGACCTCGACGGCATCCGGTGCCGCCCCAACCCCTGGGTGCATCCCGGAAGTTGAGTCCACGGCCGGTCGGCGGCCGCTTCGCCCCCGGCCGGCCGTCGCCCCGTGGTCGATCGTATGCCGAGACGCTTGTCTCAAAAATCACTCGCAGCGCGTTGACATCGTTCGCGCGTTCGTCCATATTTCTCGGCATGTCGCACCGTCACGCCGCCACCGAGCGCGCCGCCATAGAGCTGGCGCTCATCGGCGTGTCCGGGCATGCCGTGTCCGACGTCCTCTGTCGCTGACCCCTGCCCGAGCGCACGTCGGCCCTCCGCGTTTCCCGCACCTGCCGACGCCCTTCCGCGCCCGGGTCCTCCCCGTGGGCGCGGCTCCTCCGTGCGTCTCCTTCGTCGTAGGGAACGCCCGGGGACTCCCCGGCGACACCGCCGCTCGCCGCTGCCCGCGCGGAACGTCCCCACCTTCCGCCGCAGTTCTCCGAGAGGCCTTCTCCGATGCGTCAACCGTCCGTCATTTCCCGCCGCGTGGCAGCGGCCGCCGTCAGTGTCGTCCTGGCCTCGGGCGCCGCCGCCTGCGCGGGACCCGAGGACGCCGGCGCCAAGAGCGGCACCTCCGGCAAGGCCCCGGCCGCCCCGCAGAAGGGCGGCACCCTCACCGTCCTGAACGCCGAGGCCCAGACCGACTTCGACCCCGCCCGCCTCTACACCTCCGGCGGCGGCAACGTCCCCTCCCT
Organism: Streptomyces sp. NPDC092045; assembly: GCF_044756005.1. Taxonomy (NCBI): domain Bacteria; kingdom Bacillati; phylum Actinomycetota; class Actinomycetes; order Kitasatosporales; family Streptomycetaceae; genus Streptomyces; species Streptomyces sp. NPDC092045. The sequence goes on from NZ_JBIVSC010000001.1 coordinate 491,259, forward strand.
CGTCTTCCGCACCCTCACCACCCGCAACCGCGAGGCGGGCGCCGCCGGCACCCAGGTCGTCCCCGACCTCGCCACCGACACCGGGCGCCCCAACGAGGACGCCACCGAGTGGACGTACACCCTCAAGGACGGGCTGAAGTTCGAGGACGGCACGCCCATCACCAGCGCCGACGTCAAGTACGGCATCGAGCGCTCCTTCGCCGCCGAGCTCTCCGGCGGCGCCCCCTACCTGCGCGACTGGCTGGTCGGCGGCGACACCTACCAGGGCCCCTACAAGGACCCCGAGGGCCTCGCCTCCATCGTCACCCCCGACCCGAAGACCATCGTCTTCAAGCTGCGGAAGCCCGAGGGCGAGTTCCCCTTCGTCGCCACCCAGACGCAGTTCGCCCCCGTGCCCAAGGCCAAGGACAAGGGCGCGAAGTACGAGGAGCACCCCGTCTCCTCCGGCCCGTACAAGGTCGTGAGCAACGAGAACGACGGCGAGCGCCTCGTCCTGGAGCGCAACGAGCACTGGGATCCCGGGACCGACGAGGAGCGCAAGGCCTACCCCGACAGGATCGACGTCCGCTCCGGGCTCGACGAGGCCGTCATCAACCAGCGCCTCGCCACCTCCTCCGGCGCCGACGCCGCCGCCGTCACCACCGACACCAACCTGGGCCCCGCCGAACTCGCCCAGGTCGGCTCCGACAAGGCGCTCGCCGCCCGCGTCGGCACCGGCCACTTCGGCTTCACCAACTACCTCGCCTTCAACCCGAAGGTGAAGCCCTTCGACAACCCCAAGGTCCGCCAGGCCATCTCGTACGCGGTCAACCGCACCAGCGTCGTCAACGCCGCCGGCGGCTCCTCGCTCGCCGAGCCCGCCACCACCTTCCTGCCCGAGCAGAAGGCCTTCGGCTTCACGCCGTACGACCACTTCCCGGCCGGGAAGACGGGCGACCCGGAGAAGGCCAGGGAGCTGCTCAAGGAGGCCGGCTTCCCGAACGGGCTCACCGTCACCCTGCTGCACTCCACCGCCCAGAACCGGGCCACCAGCCCCGAGATCGCCACCGCCGTCCAGGAGGCCCTCGGCAAGGCCGGCATCACCGTCAGGCTCGACGGCCAGGAGCCCAACTCCTTCAACGAGAAGCGCTGGAGCGTCAAGGACGCGCCCGGCTTCTTCCTCTCCCGCTGGGGCGCCGACTGGCCGGCCGGCGGCCCGTTCCTCGCACCGATCTTCGACGGACGCCAGATCGTCACCAACGGCTCCAACTACAACCACGCGCAGCTGAACGACCCGGCGGTCAACAAGGAGATCGACGAGATCAACAAGCTGACCGACCTCAAGGCCGCCGCCGCGCGCTGGGGCGCCCTCGACAAGAAGATCGGCGAGCAGGCGCTCGACGTCCCGCTCTTCCACCCGGTCTACAAGCGGCTCGTCGGCAAGGACGTCAAGAACGTCGTCATCAGCGACTGGACCGGCGTCCTCGACGTCTCGCAGGTCGCGGTCAAGTGACCACCCCGACCGCAGCACCGGCGCCCGTGGCGGGGATCCCCGCCACGGGCGCCGCCCGGCAGGTGTGGCGACGGCTGCGCACCCGTCCGGCCGCCCTCGCCTCCCTCGCCGTCCTGCTCCTGCTCGTCCTCCTCGCCCTCGCCGCGCCGCTGCTCGCCGCCCTGGAGGGCCAGGACGCGTACGCGTACCACGACGACCTCGTCGACTCGGCGCGCGGCGGCGTCCCGTACGGCTCCTTCGGCGGCGCGAGCGCCGACCACTGGCTCGGCGTCGAACCGGGCACCGGCCGCGACCTGTTCGTCCGGCTCCTGTACGGCGCCCGGATCTCGCTGCTCGTCGGCATCGGCGCCACCGCCGTCCAGATCCTCATCGGCGTCCTCGTCGGCCTCGCCGCCGGACTCGGCAACCGCTGGGTCGACACCGTCCTCGGCCGCGCCACCGACGTCCTCGTCGCCCTGCCGATGCTGGTCCTCGCCATCGCGCTGACCGCCGTCGTCCCCCGCGACTTCCCCCGGCCGCTGCTCCTGATCCTCGTCATCGGGTTCCTCGGCTGGGCCGGCACCTCCCGGATCGTGCGCGCCCAGACGCTCACCCTCAAGGGTCTCGACTTCGTCGCCGCCTCCCGCCTCGCCGGCTCCGGACGCTGGCGGACCGCCCGCCGCGAGCTGCTGCCCGCCCTCGCCGCCCCCGTCATCACCTACGCGGCGATCCTCGTCCCCACCAACATCGTCGTCGAGGCGTCCCTCTCCTTCCTCGGCGTCGGCGTCACCCCGCCCACCCCGTCCTGGGGGCAGATGCTGTCGACCGCGCAGACCTGGTTCCGCGCCGACCCGGCGTACGTCCTGCTGCCCGCCGGACTGCTCTTCGCCACCGTGCTCGCCTTCACCGTCCTCGGCGACGCGGTCCGCACGGCCCTCGACCCGCGCGAGACGAGCCGGCTGCGCGTGGGCACCCGTAAGGAGTCCTCCCGATGACCCGCTTCGTCCTCAAGCGGCTCGCGGGTGCCGCGCTCGTCCTCCTGGCGCTCTCGGTCCTCGTGTACGGCCTCTTCTACCTGGCCCCCGGCGACCCCGCCCGGCTGGCCTGCGGCGAGCGCTGCAACCCCCAGCAGATCGCCCAGGTCCGCGAGCAACTCGGCCTGAACCAGAGCGCGCTCGCGCAGTACCTGCACTTCCTCCAGGGCGTGTTCACCGGCCGTGACTACTCCACCGGGACCTCCGTCGTGCACTGCGACGCGCCCTGCCTCGGCCTCTCGTACCAGAGCGACAAGGAGGTCACCCGGCTCGTCCTGGAGCGCCTGCCCGCCACCGCCTCCCTGGCCCTCGGCGCCATGGTCGTCTGGCTGCTCGTCGGCGTCGGCACCGGACTCCTCTCGGCCCTGCGCCGGGGCGGGATCACCGAGCGCGTCCTCACCGTGGTCACCCTCGCCGGCACCGGCACGCCCGTCTTCATCCTGGGCCTGCTCCTCCTCATGGCCGTCTGCGCCCACCTCCGGTGGCTGCCCTTCCCCAGCTACGTGCCGCTGGGCGAGGACCCCGAGCAGTGGGCCTGGAACATGCTGCTGCCGTGGATCACCCTCGGCTTCTTCGAATCCGCCAAGTACGCCCGCCTCACCCGGAGTTCCACCCTGGAGACGCTCGCCGAGGACCACATCCGGACCTTCCGCGCCTACGGGGTGGGGGAGCGGTCCGTCGTCACCCGGCACGCCCTGCGCGGCGCCGTCCCGCCGGTGATCGCGATCAGCGCCGTCGACCTCGGCTCGATGTTCGGCGGGGCCGTGCTCACCGAGTCCCTCTTCGGCATCCCCGGCCTCGGCAAGACCCTCATCGACGGGGTCCGCCAGATCGACCTGCCCGTGGTGGTCGGCGTGGTCATGGTGATGGGCACGGCCGTCGTCCTCGCCAACGTCCTCGCGGACCTGCTGTACGCGGCCGCCGACCGAAGGGTGGTCCTGACGTGACGACCGAGAAGGATGGTCCCCACGTGACGACCGAGACCGCCTCCGGACCGGCCCCGACCGGGACCCCGGGCCCCCTGGTCGAGGTGCGGGACCTGACGGTCTCCTTCGACCGCGCGGACGGCTCCGTACGGGCCGTCGACGGGCTCTCCCTCACCCTCGACGAGGGCCGCGCGCTCGCCCTCGTCGGGGAGTCCGGCAGCGGCAAGTCCACCGTCGCCGGCGCCCTCCTCGGACTCCACCGGGGCACCGGCGCGAAGGTCACCGGCACCGTGCGCGTCGGCGGCATCGACGTCGCCGCCGCCGGCCCCGCCGACCTGCGGCGGCTGCGCGGCGGGGTCGCCGCCATGGTCTTCCAGGACCCGCTGTCCTCCCTCGACCCCTACTACGCCGTCGGCGACCAGATCGCCGAGGTGTACCGGATCCACGCCGGGGGCTCGCGGAAGGCCGCCCGCGCCCGGGCCGTCGACGTCCTCGACCGGGTCGGCATCCCCGACGCGGCCCGCCGCTCCCGCTCCCGCCCGCACGAGTTCAGCGGCGGCATGCGGCAGCGCGCCCTCATCGCGATGGCCCTCGCCTGCGAGCCCCGGCTCCTCGTCGCAGACGAGCCGACCACCGCCCTCGACGTCACCGTGCAGGCCCAGATCCTCGACCTGCTGCACGAGCTGCGCCGCGAGACCGGCACCGCGCTGCTCCTCGTCACCCACGACGTGGGCGTGGCCGCCGAGAGCGTCGACGAGGTGCTCGTCATGCGCGACGGGCGCGAGGTCGAGCGCGGCCCCGTCGCGGGCGTCCTGGGCGCGCCCTCGGAGCCGTACACGCGCGCGCTGCTCTCCGCCGTGCCCCGGCTCGACGGGCCGGTCAGAACTTCTCCGCGGGAGGGGGACGTGCTGATCGAAGCGGTCGGGCTGCGGCGGGAGTTCGGGCGCGGCGAGCGGGCCGTGACCGCCGTCGACGACGTCTCCCTCACCGTCCGCGCCGGCGAGACCCTCGGCGTCGTCGGGGAGTCCGGCAGCGGCAAGACCACCCTCGGCCGGATGCTGGTGCGGCTCCTCGACCCGACCGGCGGCCGGCTCCGCTACGGGGGCACGGAGATCGGCGCCCTGTCCGAGCGGGACCTGCGCCCGTACCGCCGCGAGCTCCAGATGGTCTTCCAGGACCCCGTCGCCTCCCTCAACCCGCGCCGCTCCGTGGGCGAGTCGATCGCCGACCCGCTGCGGGCGGCGGGGGAGCGCGACGAGAAGCGGATCCGGGACCGGGTGCGCGAGCTGCTCGACCGGGTGGGGCTCGACCCCGACCGCCACGGGGCCTATCCGCACGAGTTCAGCGGCGGCCAGCGCCAGCGCGTCGGCATCGCCCGCGCGCTCGCCGCCGAGCCCCGCCTGATCGTCTGCGACGAACCCGTCTCCGCGCTCGACGTCACCACCCAGGCCCAGGTCGTCGAACTGCTCGCCGCGCTCCAGGCCGAACTGGGCCTCGGACTCGTCTTCATCGCCCACGACCTCGCGGTCGTCCGCCGGGTCGGCGACCGGGTCGCCGTCATGCGCGGCGGCCGGATCGTCGAGCAGGGCACGGTCGAGGAGGTGTACGGGACGCCCCGCGACCCGTACACCCGGCAACTGCTCGCCGCCGTCCCCTCGCTGGACCCGGCCCTCGCGGCGGCCCGCCGGGAGCGGCGCCGGGAACAGCGCGCGGAGCGGGGCAAGGAACTGGCCGTCGTCTGACCCTCCGTGACCGTTCCGCCGCTTACCGCGACAGAACGCGACGTGGGGGGGAAAGTTACGAGCATTCACCCCTTCCGGTGGTGGGGGGGGGGGCCGCCCCCCCCCCCCCCCCCCGACTTGTTTTAATTATTTGAGCCCCCACGCCCCCCCCCACCCCCGGCGGCCCCCCCAAGCACCACGGGGGGGGGGGGGGCGGGGGGGGGGGGGGGGGGGGGGGGGGGGGGGGGCGGGGGGGGGGGGGGGGGGGGGGGGGGGGGGGGGGGGGGGGGGCCCCCCCCCCCCCCCCCCGCCCCGGGGTGCGGAGGCTCAGGCGCAGGTCGCGGAATCCCGGGGCGCGGGGGCCGGTGCGGGCGCCTCGGGGGCCGCCGGTCCGGGCGGGGGAGTCGCGCGGCGACGGGAGGCGCGGGTCTGGGTGAGGGCCGCGCCCGCCAGGACGACGACGGCGCCCACCGGGGTGTTCCAGCCGAGGTGCTCGCCCAGGAGCGTGACGCCCGCCGCCGTGGCGATGACCGGGATGAAGTACGTGACCATGGAGGCCGTCGTCGGGCCGACCTCCGCGACGATGCCGTACTGGAGCAGCATCGCGTACCCCGTGCCGAGCGCGCCGAGCGCGATCACGGCGAGCAGCGGCACGAGCTCCACCGACTTCGGGAGCGACGTGAACAGCGGGGTGACCACGGCCAGTTGCAGCGTCGCCAGGCCCACCTGGGAACCGGCGAGCGAGAGGTTCGAGGCGCCGGTGCCGGCCAGCGTCCGGCGGACGTAGATCCAGCCGACCGCGTAGCTGAACGAGGCGAGGAGGGCGAGCGCGGTGCCGGTCACGTCGAGGCCCGAGAAGCCCTGCCAGGCGCCGAGCACGGTCAGCACGCCGACGAAGCCGATGCCCAGACCGGCGGCCCGGACCCGGGTCGGGCGGTCCTCGGAGAGCGCGACGAGGGAGAGCAGCATGCCCCACAGCGGGGTCGTCGCGTTGCAGATGCCCGCCAGGGTCGACGGGATCGTCAGCTCCGCGTACGCGAAGAGGGAGAACGGCAGCGCGTTGAGGAGGAGGGCCGCGACCGCCAGGTGGCCCCAGACCCGGGCGCCGCGCGGCAGCCGGTCCCGCTTCGCGACCAGGGCGACGGCGAGCACCGCCGTACCGAACAGGAGCCGGCCGAAGGTGACCTGGAAGGGCGCGAAGCCCTCCGTGCCGACCTTGATGAACAGGAAGCTGAAGCCCCAGACGAGGGCCAGCGCGCCGAACCGGACACGCCAGTCGAGCGGCGGACGGGGAACGGACCGGGGCGGCCCGGCGGAAGGGGCGGGGCGGGCGGAGGGAGGGACCGGGGGGACGTGCTGCGGGGCTGCGGGGCTCATGCCCCTCAGGGTGACCGGAACCAACCGCTTAGGACAAGTGAGACTTCCTCGACCCCTTCCCTTAGGATCGCTTACATGTTGAACCTGGAGCGCCTCCGCACCCTCGACGCCGTCGCCCGGCACGGCTCCGTCAGCGGCGCGGCCGACGGACTGCACGTCACGACCTCCGCCGTCTCCCAGCAGCTGTCCAAGCTGGAGCGCGAGGTCGGGCAGCGGCTGCTCGCCAAGAACGGGCGGGGCGTGCGCCTCACCGACGCCGGGGTGCTGCTCGCCGAGCACGCCGCCCGGATCCTCTCCCAGGTCCAGATGGCCCAGGCCGACATCGAGGCCCAGCGGGGCCGGGTCGTGGGCGAGGTGCGGCTCGCCGGCTTCCCCACGGCGGCCCGCGGCCTCTTCCCCGGCGCGCTCGCCGCCCTGCGCGCCGGCCACCCCGAACTCCGGGTCCGCACGACGGAGCTGGAGCCGGAGCCGGGGGTGCGCGCGGTGCTGCGCGGCGACGCCGACCTCGCGATCGTCCTGGACTGGAGCAACAAGCGGGCGCCCGTGCCCGGCGGCCTGGAGCGCGCCCACCTCTTCGACGACACCGCCGACGTGGCCCTGCCCGCCTCGCACCCGCTGGCCGGGTGCGAGGCGGTGGACCTGGTCGACTTCGCCGGCGAGGAGTGGGTGTCCTGGCCGGAGGGCGAGTTCTGCCACGACTGGCTGATGTTCACCCTGCGCTCGCAGGGCATCGAGCCGCGCATCGGCCACCTCGCGGGCGAGCACCACACCCAGCTCGCGCTCGTCGCGGCCGGCCTCGGCGTCTGCGTGACCCCCCGGCTCGGCCGCCCGGTGCCGGAGGGCGTCGCCTTCGTGCCCGTGCGCCAGAAGATGCGGCGGCACATCTACGCCACCTGGCGCGCCGACGCGGGCCGCCGCCCCTCCGTGCGGGCGGTCGTCGGGGCGCTGCGGGCGGTGGCCGAGCCGCTGGGGTGCTGAGGCGCCGAGCCTCGCCGGGTGCCGGGTGCCGGGCGCTTAGCCGCTGGGGCGTCGGGCCGCCGGGTGCCGGGCCGCCGAGGTCCCGGTCCTTCCGCGGACGGGCGTGGCCCGCTCGTCGTTCCCCTCGTCCGGGAAGGACCCGAAGAGCCTTACAGTTCTCAGTAGAATGTCCGAACCTGGACATCTCTCAGGGAAAGTGTCCAGCTCCGGGGAGCCCGGGGCGTGACGCGGCCGGAACGGAGGCGACGCGCGTGCCGACACGATCGGTCAGTTCCCACCACGTGCGGGCCGCGCTGCTCGGCGCCGAGCGGCGCGGGGTGGCCGCCGGGCCGCTCCTCGCCCGGGCCGGACTGCCCACCGCGCTCCTGGAGGAGGAGCCCCGGACCCGGGTCCCCGCCGAGCAGTTCGGCCGGCTCGTCAGGACGCTGTGGGCCGCGCTCGACGACGAGCTGATCGGCTTCGGCGGCGCGCCCAGCAAGGTCGGCACCTTCGCGATGATGGCCCACGTCGTGGTCCACGGCAGCCGGGACCTGCGCGAGGCCCTCCGGCGCGCCCAGACCTTCTACTCCCTCTTCCCCGCCGGACCGCGCTTCCGGCTCGTGGAACCGGCACCGGACGAGGGGGCCTTCGGGGCGGAAGGGGCCGACGGGGCCGACGAGGCCCGGCTGGAGTTCGACGTCTCCGGGTACGACGACCCGCTCCACTTCGGCGCCGAGTCCACCGTCCTCGTCGCCCACCGCTTCGCCGGCTGGCTGATCCGGCGCAGGATCGGCCTGCGCCGCGTCGAGTTCGTCCACCCCGAACCCCGCCACGCCCGCGAGTACGCCCTCCTGTTCGGCGCGCCCTGCGTCTTCGGCGCCGGGCGGACGGCCGTCGTCTTCGACCGGGCCGACCTCGACGAACCCGTCCTCCGCGACGGCGCCGCGCTCAAGGTCTTCCTGCGCCGCGCCCCCGTCGACGTGCTCGTCTCCGCCGACTACGGCAGCACGGTCACCGGCCGGGTGCGGCACCTGATCGGACGCGCCCTGCCCGCCGGTCCCGTGCCGACGCCCGAGCAGCTCGCCGTCCGGCTCTCCATCAGCCCGCAGACCCTGCGCCGCCGGCTGGCCGCCGAGGGGACGACGTACCAGCGCCTCCGCGACCAGGTGCGGCGCGACCACGCCATCGCCGAACTGGCCGGCGGCCGCGTCTCCATCGAGCGGCTCTCCCGGCAGCTCGGGTTCTCCGAACCCAGCGCGTTCCACCGGGCGTTCCGGCGCTGGACGGGCGAGACACCCCGCGCGTACCAGGGGAGGGGGCGGGGGTAGCGCCGCCCGGGCCGGCCCACTCGGTCGACTCGGCCCGCCCGGCCTGTCCGGTCCGCTCGGTTCGTACGGTCCAGCCGGTCCACCCGGTACGCGCGGCCCGCACGCTTCCGCCGGGACCGCCCGGTCCGCCCGGTCCGCCCGGCCCGTCCGGTCAACAACCCTGAGCGGTACGGTCACAGCCGCCGTCCGCCGTCCGGCCTACCGTCCCGCCATGACCGAAATCGACCGGTCCGGTGGCGTGCGGCTCCCGGACCCCACCCGACGCCCGTGAACGCGCGCCGGGCGGCCGGCGCCGCCCTCGGGACCGGAGTCCTGCTCTGCCTCCTCGCCGGAGTGGCCGTCACCGCCCTCGGCATCCGGGTCGACGGCACCAGCATGGCCCCCACCCTCCACCAGGGCGACCGCGTCCTCGCCGCCCCCGGCTCCGCGGGGGAGGCGCGCCGGTTCGACGTGGTGCTGCTGCGGGCCACCGGCAAGGACGCCCTCCTGGTCAAGCGGGTGATCGGGCTCCCCGGCGACCGGGTCGCGATCGTCTCCACGCCGGACGAGCCCTTCCGCGTGCTGCTCCAAGAGGGCGGCAAGGGGCCCCTGTACCGGGTGGTGGCGCCCCAGTGGGCCGCGCAGGCACACCGGACGGGCGCCTGCTGCACCCCGGAGGGCTCCCGCGCGGCGCGGGCCGAACTGCGGACCGTGCCCGAGGGCGCGTTCTTCTACCTGGGCGACAACCCCGACCTGTCGGACGACTCGCGGGCGTACGGCTGGGGCGAGATCGGCCGGATCGAGGGGAGGGTCGGCGTGCGCGCCTTCCCCGTCTCCTCGTCCCCGGACCTCGGCAACCGGCCCGTCCTGGAGGAGTACCGGGGGCCGAGCCCCTGAGGCGGCTAGGGCGTGTGTCGAAAGTCCCGCCTGCCCTCCGGGCAGACGGCGCTACTTTCGACACACGCCCTAGGCCGCCGGGCCCGGCGGGAGCTTCTCGCGGCCGGTGCTCAGGGCGACCCTGACCACCGTGTCCGCGACGCGCCGGGCCGACTCCTCCGGGGACGCCGTGGCCTGCACGATGTGGCTCGCGGTCAGCCGCACCGCCGCGTCCACGGCCAGCTCGCGGGCCACCGGATCGACGGTGGGCCACGCCTCCGTGACGTACGCGTCGGCCATGGCCGTGGCCGTGGCGAACGCCGCCGCGGACCGGGTCGTCAGATAGGGGAGCAGTCCGTCCTCGCCGGTGCTCGTCAGCATGGCTCTGATCAGCGGGTTCCGACCGGCCAGCGTGAGCGTGAAGCCGACGGCGGCCTCGACGGCCGCGCGCAGGTCGTCCCGGTGCGCGTCCAGGCCCGCCTGGATGCCGACGAGGCAGCGCTCCAGCTCGCGCTGGAAGAGGGCCTCGCCGACCGCCTCCTTGGAGGGGAACTCCGAGTACAGCGTCTGCCGGCTGACGCCGACCGCGCCGGCCAGGTGGGCCATGCGCAGCTTGTCGAAGCCGCGCTCCGCGACCGCCTCGTACGCCGCGTCGAGCAGGCGTTCGCGCAGCAGTGTCCGGACCGTCTCCCTGAAGCGTGGCATCGGCCAAGCCTAGTCCAGAGGAATTCTTCCGAGAATTGTCCGGACTGTTGACACTCCATAAGAGAGTGTCCAATTCTCGAACAAGCAGCCGCAAAGTGTCACCCGTCTCCGACCATCCGGCCGAGGACGCACGGCTGTGTTCACATCCCACCCGCACGCCGCGTGCGGGACGACGGTTGGAGAGCACATGCAGGAAGAGACCAGAGGGGTCACCCGCTGGCGCAGATCGGCGGTCCTGGCCCTGCCGGCCACCGTGGCGATCGGCGCCATGGCCACGGCGATGGTGCAGGGCGCCCTCGCCGCGAACCTCTCGCTGACGAGCGTCCCCTTCACCCTGAGCTCCAGGACGGTGGCCGCGCCGCAGGGCATCGGCGCGGTCATGCACACCGTCGACGCGGGCGGGCCGAAGGGCGCCGCCGAGGTCGGCCTCGCCAAGGCGGGCCTGGACGGCATCTGCGTCCACGCCGTCCAGTCGGTCAACCTCCCGGTGATCGGCAGCCTCGGCACCTGGTCGCTCAACATCTCCTCGCCGGCCGCCGCGACCCCGCTCACCAGCGAGCAGCTCGTGGCCGGCGCCGGGCTCCAGGCGAACAAGCTGGTCCTCGACGCCCAGGCGCTCAAGGCGTCGACGGCCACCCTGCACGCCGCCGACGGCAGCCCGAACGTCATCGGCGCCGCCGCCGACGGCGCCGGGATCAAGAGCACCGGCATCACCGACGGCACCCCGGGCCAGTTCGGCCTGGACGCCACCGGCGGCCGGACGGACATCAAGAACCTCAACGCCGACGCCAACGCCGCCACGATCTCCGGCGCGATCACCCTGCCCGACCTGGCGATCGGCATCGCCCACGGCGACAAGGGCTGCTGAGCCGCACGGCCCCGGCGCACCGCCGCCACCGGCCGGGGCCCCGCGCCTTCCGGAACCTCCCCCGGGTCCTCCGGAGACGCGGGGCCCCGTCCCCGCACCCCTCCCGTCCCTCCCCGAACCGCCGCTGCGAGGCCTCCATGAGCACCGATCCGCCGAACGACCCACCCGAGCCGACCCGGCCGGCCGAGGACCCCGCCTCCGCCGAGGGGGCCGCACGCCCGCGCGGCGCCCGCGGGGCGTTCCGCCAGTGGCGCCGCACCCGGCCCTTCTGGGCGGCCGTCTGGACCGGGACCGGCGGCTTCGTCATCTTCTTCCTGCCGATGGCCCCCCTCGGCAAGATCCTCCAGGTCGGCATCGGCGGGATCGCGGGTATGGCGGGCGGGGTGGTCCTCATGGCGATGGCCCTGCTCGTGCTCCTGCTGCCGAGCCAGCGTCACACCGCCGGCGTCCTCGCGGTCATCGCGGGCGTCGCCTCCTTCCCGCTGTCGAACCTCGGCGGCCTCTTCGTCGGCATGTTCCTCTCGGTCCTCGGCGGCTCCATGGCCTTCGCCTGGCTCCCCGGGAAGCCCGCCGCACGGACCGGCGGCCTCCTCCGCCGCCGCAAGGCCGCCGCAACAACCCCCGTACCCCCCGTGCCCGTTGGGAGCGGATCCGCATGAACCACCTCTTCTCCGGAGCCCGCGGGCTCGGCAAGTCCTTCACCCGGATGCGTACGGCCGGCGCCCGCGCCGCCGCCGACTGGAACACCCGGATGCTGGCCGAGGCCGCCGACGACACCCGCCGCGGCACCCGCTGGGGACGCGGCGCCCTCGCCCTCGTCCCCTCCGCCCTGGCCATAGGGGCCCTCGGTACGGCGCTCGCCCAGGGGGCGCTGGCCGCCAACTTCAGCGTCACCGGGGAGCCCTTCACCCTGACCTCCAACGGCGTCCAGGGCAGCGGCTTCGGCGCCATCGTCAACACCCCCGCCGTCGGCCGCCCGGACGGCACCACGACCACCAACACCGCCATGGCGCGCGTCGGTTTCGCGAGCGCCGGGCTCGCGGGGCTGTGCGGGATCGTCCACCAGAAGATCGCCGGCGTCCCGTACTCGCTGCTCCTGACCGGCGGTCAGAAGGTGACGGCCACCCCGCCCGGGACCTTCACCACCGACATCGACGCCTCGAACCTCTACATCCAGGCCACCGAACTCCAGGCGTACGGGCCCACCACGCTCCAGAACGCGGTGCTCGGCCAGTCCGCCGACCAGGTCACCGTCGCCGGCAAGCCCCTGACGGGCGCGCTGCCCGGCGGGTTCGGACTCGGCTCGGCGGGCGGCGAGGGCGGCAGCTCCATCAAGCTGCACGGCCTCAACGCCACCGCGTACGACGCCGAGATGGCGGGCGCGCTCGTCCTGCCCGACCTGAAGATCAAGGTCGTCCCCGGAACGGCGACGACGTGCTGAGCCGGGTGCGGTCCGCGTGGGCGTGGTTCGGGGCCTTCCGCCGCACCCGCCCCTTCTGGGGCGGGGTGTGGCTGGTCGCCGGCGGCTGGACCGTCCTCAAGTTCTCCCTCAGCTCGCTCCAGCTGATCGTGAGCACGGGCTTCGGGGGCATCGCCGGCTACCTCGTCGGCGGCGGGATGATCCTGTGCGGCCTCATCCCGATGGCGCTGCCCGCCCAGCGGTACACCTTCGGGCTCATCGGCGCGATCCTCGCCGTCGTCTCGCTCGTCGTCTCCAACCTGGGCGGCTTCCTGCTCGGCATGGCGCTCGGCGTCCTCGGCGGCTCCATGATGGTGGGCTGGGGAGCCAAACGCCCGCGCCGCAGGGCGGTGGAGGGGTGACGGCCGGGGTGCGCGGGACGGCCCGGCCGCGCGGAAGGGGCGGGGCGCGGCGGAAGTCGCTGGCCGTGAGCACCTCCCTGGTGCTCGCCGTCGCCACCGCCGTCTGGTCGGGGCAGCCGGGCAGCGCCTCGGGGGCGCCCGCCGCGGTCCAGCCGCTCGGCGTCCCCTTCCTGCCCTCCCCGGACCCGCTGCGCGTCACCATCGACAGCATGGTCGCCGTCTCGCTGACCGTCGACAAGGACGTCACCATCCGGCTCTCCGACGGCACGACCCGGACCACCAACAAGTACACCTTCACCAAGCTCAAGATCCGCTCGCACATGAACGTGGTCCAGAAGGCGAACGGCCACACCGTCACCATCGACGTGCCGGACGAGGGCTCGCTCGGCGGCTACGACAGCGCGGGGAAGCCCGAGACGACGACGATGTGGGGGAACATCACCAACGTCTGCCTCCGCGTCCTCGTCAAGATCTGCGGGGTGCAGGGCCTCCTGGACTTCTTCGGCTCCCTCATCCCGCTGACCGCCGGGGCCGAGGACTTCGCCGGGGACATCTACGCCATCCGGACCGTCGACGACCACGCGGCCCTCGACTCCACCGACAACCCCGTCCACCTCCCCGGAACCATCACGGTGACCTCGCCATGAGCCCCGAACGCCACAGCCCGGAAGGACACGTCACCGGCCCGGGGGAAGCCGCCCCGGAGGAGGGCCGCACCCACTGGCGCCGGTCCCTCGCCGTCGCCGTGCCCGCGCTCCTCGCCGCCGGCGGCCTCGGGACCGCCATGGCGAGCGGAGCCCTCGCGGTCGGCCTCAAGATCCAGGACCGGCCCGTCGACTTCACCACCAGCAGCCTGTACGGGACGCAGTACGGCGCCGCCGTCGTCGACCAGGCCGTCGTGCGGCCCGACGGCTCGGCCGGGACCGTGCGGGTGCTCCGCATGGGCTTCGCGGACGGCATGATCAACGGCCTGTGCCTGAGCCAGAAGCAGCAGATCGGCGGAGCCACGTACACCCTGATGCTGGTCCTCGGCGACGACGACCCCGACTCCTGGGAGATCAGGACCAAGAACACCGTCCTCGACCTCAAGAACGCCACCGGCGTCCTCGACATGGACGGCATCGTCGACCTCAACACCAACGGCGCCGACGTGAAGACCGTCAAGGACTCCTCCGGGGCGTACGTCGACAACCCGCTGAACAGCCCGCAGCACCGCTTCGGCATCCAGGCGCGCTACGCCAAGTTCGACCGGATCACGGGCACCGCCCAGGACTTCCAGCTCCCGGGCCTCCTCACCACCCCGAAGCTCAAGCTGTCCGTGAAGCCGGGCTCGGTGGCCTGCCCGGCGCCGCCGGCGCCCACCGGGACGCCGGGGACGCCGTGAGCGGGGCGCGGCGGCCGCCCCCGGGCCGCGGCCGCCGTGCCCCGGGCCGTCAGGCCGCCGCCGGCATCGCCATCGTCGCCACCGGGTCCGAGGTCGGACGGGGCGAGCCGCCCTCCGGCTCCACGGTGATGCCGATGCCGGCCGAGCGGTTCGCCGGCCCCTCCAGGAGGACCGCCGAGGTCGCCGCGTCCGGCGTCATCAGACCGGCGGGCCGCATCGTCCCGGAGTCGTCGTACCAGAGCTGGTAGACCTTCCCGGGCGGCGGCGCCGGCATCCCCGCCGCGGCGAACACCGCCCGGTCCAGGGACGGGGAGTGGACGAGGGTGCCCACCGCGCCGTCCGCGAGCCGGGCCGTGGAGACCCGGGCGTCGGGCGCGGCCAGGACGGCCGCGACGGCCTCCGCGCGCTCCTCCGCGACGGCCGCGCGCCGGTCGGCCTCCTCCGCGCGCTCGTACTGCCAGCCCGCGACGCCGCCGAGCGCCAGCAGACCGGCGACCGAGGCGGCGAGCGCCCAGCGGGGCAGCCGCCGCAGGCCCCCGAGGCCGCCCGGCGACCGTCCGAAGGGACGGGTGGCGGGCGGGAGCTGGCGGACGTCCGGGATCCGGCGCAGCACCTCGGCGCGCAGCGCCGGGTCGACCGGCGAGGCGACGGCGAGACCGAGGCGCGCGGTCGTCTCGGAGAGCTCGCGGACCTCGTGCGCGCACGGGCCGCACTGGGCGAGGTGCCGTTCGACGGCCTCCCGCTCCTCGTCCGTCTCCAGGGCGTCGAGGACGTAGGCGCCGGTCAGCGTGTGCAGCTCGTCGGTGGTCATCACGCGGTCACCCCCAGGCAGTCGCGGAGTCGGATGAGCCCGTCGCGCATCCGGGTCTTCACGGTCCCCAGGGGGAGCGAGAGCAGCTCCGCGACCTCACGGTAGGTCAGACCGCGGTAGTAGGCCAGAGTGACGGACTGCCGCTGGCGTTCGGTGAGGCCCTGAAGACAGCGCCGTACCCGCTCGCGGTCCAGACGGCCCTCCACCTCCTCGGTCACCTCGTCGTACGCGGGACTGTGGTCGAGCAGCGCGACCCGCCGGGCGCGGTCCGAGGCGGCCTGCTCGGAGCGCACCCGGTCCACGGCCCGGCGGTGGGCGAGGGTCAGCGCCCAGTTCAGGACCGAGCCCCGGTCCGGCCGGTAGCGGGCGGCGGAGCGCCAGAGGTCGACCATCACCTCCTGCGTCACCTCCTCGGACTGCGCGGGATCGCGCAGCACGGAGCGGACCACGCCCAGGACGGGACCGGAGACCCGGTCGAAGACCCCGGCGAAGGCGTCCTGGTCGCCCCGGGCCACCCGGACCATCAGCTCGGGCAGTCCGTCGCCCCGGTCCGGGACCGGACCGCCTCCGACGCGTGCGTGCTCTCTCATCCGCCTGTGCCCTCCTGCGTGGCCTCGGGTGCGCTGCTCCTGAGGGTGTTCGGAGCGGCGGCCCCGGGGGATTGGTCAGGTCCGCGAACGGTCCGGTGCGGCCCCTCCCTCCTTCGGGAGGCGGCTCAGCGCGCCCGGCCACCAGGCCTTCGGGCCGAGGTCCCGGACGAGCGCCGGGACCAGGAGCGACCGCACCACCAGGGTGTCGAGCAGCACGCCGAAGGCCACGATGAACGCGATCTGCACGAGGAACGCCAACGGGATCACGCCGAGCGCCGCGAAGGTCGCCGCGAGCACCACGCCCGCCGAGGTGATCACGCCGCCGGTCGCGGTCAGGCCGATGCGGACGCCCTCGCGGACCCCGCGGCGCAGCGTCTCCTCGCGCACCCGGGACATCAGGAAGATGTTGTAGTCGACCCCGAGCGCCACCAGGAAGACGAAGCCGTACAGGGGCACCGAGGAATCGGTGCCGGTGAAGCCGAGGACGTGCTCGAAGACGAGCGCCGAGACGCCCAGGGTGGCGGCGAAGTTGAGCGCCACCGTGGCCACCAGGAGCAGCGGCAGCACGAGGGAGCGCAGCAGCGCCACCAGGATCACCAGGATGATCGCCAGGACCACCGGGACGATGAGCGCGCGGTCCCGGGCGGCGGTGCGCTGGGTGTCGTACTGCTGCGCCGTCGAGCCGCCCACCAGGGCGTCCGATCCGGGGACCGCGTGCACGGCGGTGCGGAGCCGGGCGAGCGTCTCGCGCGCCGCGTCGCTGTCGGCCGCGTCGGCGAGGGTGGCGTCGATCCGGACCCGGCCGTCGACCACGAGCGGCTTCTCGGGGGCCGGGCGGCCCGTCGCGTCCACCGGGAACGCGGAGTCGACGCCCTCGACGTCCCGGGCGGCGGCGGCCACCCGGGGCGCCGCCCCGGCGTCGGCGATGATCACGGCGGGGTTGCCCGCGCCGCCGGGGAAGTGGCGGCCGAGGGTCTCCTGCGCGGCGACGGACGGCGCGTCGTTCACGAAGATCTCGTCGAAGGGGACGCCCCGGGAGTTCAGCACGGGCGCGAAGGCGGCGCAGGCCAGCAGGCCGGCGAGGGTGATCGCCCACACCTTGCGGGGCGCGCGGTCGACCACGCCGGCGATGCGGTGCCAGAGGGCCTGGCCGCCCCGGGGCGCCTCGGGGTCCGCGCCCTCGGGGAGCGTCTTCGGGCGGGCCGGCCAGTAGGCGGCGCGGCCGGTGAGGACCAGGGCCGCCGGGAGGAAGGTGAGCGCGCTGACCACGGCGCAGACGATGCCGATGGCGCCGACCGGGCCGAGCGCCCGGTTGTTGGACAGGTCGCTGGCGAGCAGGGCGATCAGCGCGAGGGCGACGGTGGCGGCGCTGGCGACGATCGGCTCGACGGAGCGGCGCAGGGCCTTGCGCATGGCGGCGAAGCGGTCGGCGCCCGGGGCGGTGAGCTCCTCCCGGTAGCGGGCGGCGAGCAGCAGCGCGTAGTCGGTCGCGGCGCCGATCACCAGGATGGACAGGATGCCCTGCACCTGGCCGTCGACCCTGACCAGGTCGGCGTCGGCGAGCGCGTACACGATCGCGCAGGCCAGGCCGAGGGCGAAGACCGCGCCCACGATGATCATCAGGGGCAGCAGGACGCTGCGGTAGACGACGAGCAGGATCAGCAGCACCGCGATCAGGGCGACGCCGAGGAGCAGCCCGTCGATGCCGGAGAAGGCGCCGGAGAGGTCGGCCTGGGTGGCGGCGGGGCCCGCGAGCCACACGGTCGTCCCCGGCACCGGGGCCGCGGCCTCCCGCACCGAGTCGAGCGTGTCCGGCAGCGCGTCGCCGAGGTCGGGCCGGAGCGGGACGACGGCCCGCAGCGCCTTCCCGTCCTCGGACGCCAGGGCGGGGGAGGGCGGTCCGGCGATCCCCGGACGTCCGGAGAGCGCGGCGAGGGCCTTCGTCGCCCCGGCGGCCGAACCGGCGTCCAGGCTTCCCCCGTCCTTCGCGGTCCACACCACGATCGCGGGCACGGACTCCGAGGTGCGGAAGGCCTTCTGGGCCTCGATGACCTTGGTGGACTCGGCGCTGCGCGGCAGGAAGGCCGCCTGGTCGTTGGTGGAGACCTCGCCGAGCCGGCCGGCGAAGGGACCGAGGCCGCCGCCGACGGCGAGCCAGACGAGGAGCAGGACCAGCGGGACGAGGAAGCGGGTCCGGCGGGGAGCGCGGGGCATCGGGTCTCCGAACTATGACTTGACCATTAACAATCTCAATGATTGAGAGAAGTGTGCACCATCACGGGAAGGGCCGGACGACCGGGTACCCGGAACGGGCGATCGGATGCCACGGAACACCACGTACGCGGGCTCTCGTCGGACCTTCCGCCGTCACGGACCCCGCGGATGCACCCGTTCGGAGTACTCGGCCGTTCCGTGACGCGTGGATTTCGTGCCGCGTGCGGTTCGCGACGGGTTGTCGCGACGGGCCCGTCCCGGTGGCGCGTCCGTCCCGGTGACGGGTCCGCCCGGGCGGGGCGCTCCTCCCGGCGGCCCGCCCGCCTCAGCGGCGCGGCACGCGCAGGGCGCCCAGTTCGTCGTTCAGGACGTTCAGGAAGCGCAGGGCCACCGCGAGTTCGTCGTCGTCGAACCGGTCCCGCGCCCGGGCCGTCGCCTCCGCGAGCGGCAGGAAGTAGCGCCGGGCCGCCGCCCTCGCCCCGTCCTCGTAGCGCACGTGCACCACGCGGCGGTCGGCGCTCTCCCGGGACCTGCGGATGTGGCCGGCCCTCTCCAGCCGGTCCAGACAGGCCGTCACCGCGCCGGAGGTCAGCCCCAGGTGCTCCCGGAGCCGCCCCGGCGTCAGCGGCTCGGGACTGTCCAGGACGACGGCCAGGGCCTGCACGTCCGTGGGGTGCAGCCCCTGCGCCTGGGCGAAACCGTGCACCAGACGGTTGATCTCGCCCTGCGTCCGGCGCAGCGCGACGGCGAAACTGTGCAGGTCACCGACCGCGCCCGGAGGGGCGGCGGGAACATCTCGGTCTTCTTCGCGGGCCACGCGTTCAGCCTATAGACCCCGTCCTCCCGCATCCGTCCGGGCCGCGGCGGAGGAAGACAGGGAGAAGAATCGACGTGGGACCCGCCCCGCGCGGGCCCCGGCACGCACGCCCCCGGGACGGAACGGAGCACCCCCTGCCATGGCGACGCACCCCAGGGCCACGCCCGACCCGACGCCGGACGGTTCGCCCGGCGCGGCACCCGCAGGCCGGCCCGGCCCCGGCCCCGGCCTCTGCCTCGTGACCGGCGCCGGCGGCTACATCGGCGGCCGCCTCGTCCCCGAGCTGCTCGACGCCGGTCACCGCGTGCGCTGTCTGGCCCGCACCCCCGCCAACCTCCGCGACTACCCCTGGGCGGACCGGGCCGAGGTCGTCAAGGGCGACGTCACCGACGCGGCCACCCTGAAGCCCGCGTTCGAGGGCGTGGACGTGGCCTACTACCTGGTGCACTCCCTCGGGTCCGGCCACGACTTCGAGGAGACCGACCGGCGCGCCGCCCGGACCTTCGCCGAGGAGGCCCGCGCCGCCGGGGTCCGCCGGATCGTCTACCTCGGCGGCCTCACCCCGGCGGGCGTGCCGGAGCGCGAACTCTCCCCGCACCTGCGCTCACGGGCCGAGGTCGGCCGGATCCTGCTCGACTCCGGCGTCCCCACGACCGTGCTGCGCGCCGCCGTCGTCATCGGCTCCGGCTCCGCCTCCTTCGAGATGCTCCGCTACCTCACCGAGCGGCTCCCCGTGATGCTGACGCCGAGCTGGGTCAGGACGCACGTCCAGCCCATCGCCGTCCGCGACGTGCTGCGCTACCTCGTCGGCAGCGCGGACATGCCCGCGGACGTCAACCGGGCCTTCGACGTCGGCGGCCCGGACGTCCTCACCTACCGCGACATGATGATCAAGTACGCGGAGGTCGCCGGGCTGCCCAAGCGCCTCATCGTGTCCGTGCCGATGCTCACCCCCGGCCTGTCCAGCCACTGGATCGGACTCGTCACGCCCGTCCCCGCCGGCCTGGCCCGGCCCCTCGCGGAGTCCCTGCGGTACGAGGTGGTCTGCACCGAGCACGACATCGCGGAGCACGTCCCCGACCCGCCCGGCGCCCCGCTCTCCTTCGACCGCGCCCTCGAACTCGCCCTCCGGCGGATCCAGGAGGCCAAGGTCACCACCCGGTGGTCCTCCGCCTCGCTGCCCGGAGCGCCCAGCGACCCGCTGCCCACCGACCCCGACTGGGCCGGCGGCAGCCTCTACACCGACGAACGCGAACGGACCGTCGACGCCCCGCCGGAGACCCTCTGGAAGGTCGTCGAGGGGATAGGCGGCGAGAACGGCTGGTACTCCTTCCCGCTGGCCTGGGCCGTGCGCGGCTGGCTCGACCGGCTCGTCGGCGGCGTGGGCCTGCGCCGGGGCCGCCGCGACGCCCAGCGGCTCCGGGTCGGCGACGCGCTCGACTTCTGGCGGGTCGAGGAGATCGAGCGGGGGAGTCTGCTCCGGCTGCGCGCCGAGATGCGGCTCCCCGGGCTCGCCTGGCTGGAGATGCGCTCCGAACGGGACGAGGAGGGGCGGACCCGCTACCGCCAGCGCGCCCTGTTCCACCCGCGCGGACTCGCCGGACAGCTCTACTGGTGGAGCGTGGCGCCCTTCCACGCCGTCGTCTTCGGCGGCATGGCGAGGAACATCGCCCGCACGGCGGAGCGGGCGGCGGCCGGGGGACCCGCGCCGGCCGTCCGCACCGGGGACGTGCCGGCCCGCGCGGGGGACGCGCCGCCCCGCGGCTGAACGGCGGCCGCGCGTCCGCCCGCGAACGGCGCGCCCTCCGCATCCGTACGCGGGGCGCAGGAAGAAGAACAGCGGCACAGCCAGAACGCAGGCACAGTCACACCGCAGCCACAGCCACATCGCAGGCGCGGCCGCCCACGCGGCGCCGCACAGCCGGACCGCGGACACGGGCGCACCGCAGACACCGCCGTGTCGCGACACGGTCCCGCCGTGCCGCGGGCGCGGCCGCGCCACAGCCCAGTCCACCGGGCGGCGTCCGGCCCCCCGACGCCCGCCCGGTGGCCGAACCCCAGGAACAGGCGCCATGACCGTCTCCGTCGTCCTCTTCACCTCCGACCTCCGGATGCACGACCATCCGCCCCTGCGCGCCGCCGTGGACGCGGCGGACGAGGTCGTCCCGCTGTTCGTCCGCGACCCCGCCGTCGACCGGGCCGGGTTCGCCGCGCCGAACCGGCTCGCCTTCCTCGCCGACTGCCTGACCGACCTCGACGCCGGACTGCGGCGGCGCGGCGGGCGGCTCGTCGTGCGCGAGGGCGACACCGTGGCCGAGGTGTGCGGCGTGGTCCGGCAGGCCGACGCCGACGAGGTCCACATGGCCGCCGACCACTCGTCCTTCGCCCGCGCCCGCGAGGAACGGCTCCGGGACGCCCTGGAGTCCGACGGGCGCCGCCTCTACGTGCACGACGCCGTGACCACCGTCGTGCCGCCCGGCGACGTCACCCCGCAGGGCTCGGACCACTTCGCGGTCTTCACCCCGTACTTCCGGCGCTGGTCGGGCGAGCCGCTCCGGTCGCCGCTGGCAGCCCCCCGGGCAGTAAGGGTGCCGGACGGCCTGCGCTCCGACGAACCGCCGTCGCGCGCCTCGGTGGCGGGCGTGTCCGAGGGCCTGGTCGAGGGCGGCGAGAGCACGGGCCGGCGCAAGCTCGGCGCCTGGCTCTCCCGGCACGCCGACGCCTACGAGACGGGCCACGACGACCTCGCCGGCGACACCACCTCGCGCCTCTCCCCGTACCTCCACTTCGGCGCGCTCTCGGCCACCGAGGCGGTCCACCGGGCCCGCGCCCGGGGCGGCCCGGGCGCCGAGGCCTTCGTGCGGCAGCTCTGCTGGCGGGACTTCCACCGCCAGATGCTCTCCGCGCGGCCCGGGGCCGCCGCCGAGGACTACCGGCCCCGGCACGACCGCTGGCGGCGGGACGCGGCGGCCGAGGCGGACCTGCGGGCCTGGCGGGAGGGCCGGACCGGCTACCCCGTGGTGGACGCGGCCCTGCGCCAACTCGCCCACGAGGGCTGGATGCACAACAGGGGACGGCTGCTCACCGCCTCCTTCCTCACCAAGACGCTCTACCTCGACTGGCGGGAGGGCGCCCGGCACTTCCTGAGCCTCCTCGTGGACGGCGACCTCGCCAACAACCAGCTCAACTGGCAGTGGGTGGCCGGGACGGGGGCCGACAGCCGTCCGAACAAGGTCCTCAACCCCGTCGCCCAGGGCAGGCGTTACGACCCCGACGGCGCCTACGTCCGCCGCTGGGTCCCCGAACTCGCCGCCCTCCCCGGCGCCTCGGTCCACGAGCCCTGGAAGCTGAAGGAACGGGACCGGGCCGCGTACGACTACCCCGAACCGCTCGTCGCACTCGCCGACGGCACCGCCCGCTTCCGGCACGGCAGGGGCCTGGAGTAGGGCGAGGGGCGGAAAGGCCGGGAGGGGGGCGGGAGGGGCGAGGGACGGGAGGGTGCAACGGGAGGCGTCGCATCGGAAGAGGAAAGACGACGCACAAACGATGCGAGTTGTTCCACCTCGCTCCCCGGCCGGAGGCTGAGGGAGCCGGGGGCACGGAGCCCCAGCGAGAAGGAGCTTCGCCATGAACGCAGCCCGTACGGCCGTCCGCGGCCCCGCCCCCGCCGACGGACCGACCGCCCCCGCCCACCCCGCGGACCCCCGGCGGGACGGGGAGGCGGACCTTTCCGCCGTCCTCCCCACCGCCCTTCCGGACGGGGAGGCGGACCTTCCTCCCGGCCTCTCCGACGCGGAGGTCGGCCTGGGGCTCCTCCGGGGCGACGAGCGCTGCCTCGTCCTCGCCCACCACCGCTGGGCACGCCTCGTGCACACCCTGGCCGCCCGCGCCCTGGGCGACCCGCGCGAGGCCGAGGACGTCACCCAACAGGTCTTCCTCGCCGCCTGGCGCGGTCGCGCCGGATACCGCCCCGAGCGCGGCTCCCTGCCCGGCTGGCTCGTCGGCATCACCCGGCGGAAGATCGCCGACGCCCTCACCGCCCGCACCCGGCGGCTCGACCTCGTCGCCGCCGCCGGAGCGGCCCTGCCCCCGTCCGACGGCACCGGCGAGGGCCCCGAGCACGTCCTCGACCGGATCGTGGTCACCCGCGAACTCGCCCGCCTGCCGCGCGTCCAGCGCGACGTCCTGGCCCTCGCGTTCTTCGGGGACCTGACGCAGACGCAGATCGCCCACCGGACCGGCATGCCCCTCGGCACCGTCAAGAGCCACGCGCGCCGGGGCCTCCAGCGGATGCGCCGCAGCCTCGCCGTGGCCGAGGCCGCCACCGCTTGAGCCCGGACGCGGGCCCGGTGCCGGACCCGGACGCGCACCTGCCATCGAGGCCGGACGCGCACCCGCCACCGAGGCCGGACGCGCACCCGCCACCGAGGCCGGTACCGGACCCGCCACCGAGGCCGGTACCGGACCCGACGGCGGGCCCGGCCCCGCACCCCGTTCCGCACCCGGCTCCGCACGGGGTTCCGCATGCGGCTCCGGACCGGGCCCGGGCCCCGCTCCGGAGACCTGACGTTCTATGACCCGCGGGAGGCCCGTCCTCCGCCGGGTCCGCCCGTCCGGCCCGCCCCGCTCCCCGTCCGGGCGGCCGGAAGCCCGGCGCCCGGACCGCTCCGGGGCCTCCCCGTCCGGAGGGGCCCGTACCCGACGGCCCGTGAGACCTGGCAGACTGCGGCCCTCACGGTCGTCTCCCCCCTCGCCACGAGCGGACCGCTCGTTCTGGGAAGCGGCAAGCGACTCCTGGAGGCCCCATGGCACAGCGGCCCGGACACGCGGCCCACGAGGCCCGCGCGAGCGGGTTCTCCCCCCGGCCGGCGCACCGGCGCGCGGGCGGGACGGCCGCGCGGTGAACGTCTGCCGCACCCGGCGCGCCGGCACCGGCGCCCTCCTCGTCCGCAGCGCCCCCGCGGCCCCCGCCGCGGCCGTCCTGCTGCTCCACGGCGGCCGTGCCGACGGGCCCGAGCCGCCGCCCGCCCTCAACCTCCCCGCGCTGCGCATGCGTCCCTTCGCCGCCGCCGTGACCCGCGCCGTCCGGGGCCGGAGCGTCCTCGTCGCCGAGGTCCGCTACCGCCACCGCGGCTGGAACGGCGAGCGCGCGGACGCCGCCCGGGACGCCGAGACCGCCCTGAACGACCTCCGGGAGCGGATCGGGCCCGTGCCCGTCGTGCTCCTCGGCCACTCCATGGGCGGCCGCGCCGCGCTCCGCGCCGCCGGCGACCCGGCCGTGCGCGGGGTCGTCGCCCTCGCGCCCTGGTGCCCGTCCGGCGAGCCCGTCGAGCACCTCGGCGGCCGGCGCCTCTACCTGCTCCACGACGAGACCGACCGGGTCACCTCCGCCCGCGAGTCCTGGGACTTCGTCCGCAGGGCCAGGGCGGCGGGGGCCGACGCGGTGGGCATCCCGATGCGGATCGGCGGCCACGCCATGCTCCGGGGCGCGGACCTCTGGCACCGCCGGGCGGCCGAACTCACGGCGGCGCTGCTGTCGCACGGCTGAGACCGCCGGATCCCGTTCCGCGCCCGGTCGCGCGGTCACACCGGGGGGACGGTCCGTCCTGCCGCGTGGTGGGAGAGCGCGTCGAGCGCCTCCCGAAGGCCTCCCGGGCGCAGCGTCCCCGGCCCCGGGGTCCGGCCCGCCCAGCCGGGCCCGGCCAGGAGCATCAGCGGACGCGTCCGTGCCCCCTTCACGCCGAACGAACTCCCGGCGACGTGCCGGGCGAGGGCGTGGTGCGCGGTGGAGCGCGCCTGGGACCAGAGCACGACCGCGGCCGGGCCCATGCGCCGCACGGCGGCGTCGAGCGCCTCGGCGGGAACGGCCGCGCCGAACATCCGGGTCGGCAGACCGCGTTCGGAGAGCCCGGCCGCCAGCGCTTCGAGCGGCAGGGTGTGCTGCTCACCGGGCACACAGGCCAGGAGCACGGGCGGTACGGGGGCCATGGCGCCGTGTCCGGCGGGCGCGACCTGCCGGAGCGCGGTCGACACGTGCCAGGACAGCAGGTGCTCCACCTCGACGTAACGGTCGCCGGACGACTCCCACTTGCGCCCCACCGCGTGCAGGGTGGGGGCCATCACCTCCTCCCAGGCGGTGACGAGCCCGTGGTCCGCGATCGCGTCCCGGAGCAGCGCGTCCAGGGCGGGCCCGTCGAGCCGCACGGCGGCCCGCGCGAGCCCCCGGCACTCCCGCCGCACGTCGCCGAGCGGCAGCCCGTTGCCGGACCCGGGCTGCCGGGCCGGCCGGGGCCCTCCGGGGCCCGGCTCCCGCTCGTACGCCGGTTCCCGCTCGTGCACCGGTTCCGGTTCCGGATCCGGTTCCGCCCCCGGGTCCGGAACGGCCGACCGGACCCGCGCCCCCGGCACCGTGTCGGGAACCGCGTCCGAGGCCTCCGTCCTGCCCGTCCGCGCGATCCGCGCCGCCTCGGCCGGCGGTGCCCCCGAGGCCGTCAGCCGGCACATCTCCTCCAGCATCGCGACGTCCTCCGGGGCCCAGCGCCGGTGCCGCCCGTCCTCACGGGCGGCGGGGCCCATCCCGTACCTCCGGTCCCAGGAGCGCAGGGTGGTCGGTGACACCCCGAGGCGCCGCGCCACCGCTCCGGTGGTGAGGCCGTACATCGCCGCATCGCTCATGCGACCAGGTTACGACGCACAAGCGATGCGAGCGCGCCTCAGGCGGCGGGGCCGGTGCGCTCGGCGGCCAGCAGCCCCGCGCAGGCCTCCCGGGTCGCCCGGTGCACGGCGCGGGCGAGCCGTGCGCCCCAGAGCGAGCGCGGTCCCGCGAAAGGCTCCGCGAACGGTCCGGTCCCGTCCGCGCCGGGGGAGGACGCGGCCACGCAGACGGCGTCCGTCGGAGTGCCGGAGGCGTCCGCGCCCAGCTCGACCAGGGCCTGCGTCTTCGCCTCGGTGGCGGTGGCCACCGCGTTCACGAGGGCCGCGTCCGTCAGGGGCACGGGCAGCGACACGATGATGTTGATCGTCCCGGGGCGCGGGACCGCGATCCCGCCGGTGCCCGGGGCGGCGGCCCAGCCCCGCACCCCGATCCCGGCCGTGACCACGGCGTGCGCGCCGCCGTCCACCGCGTGGCGCCGGTCCGCGACCGAGGCCGCCGTCATGAGGCCGACGCCCGGGCCGGAGAGCCCGGCGCCCGAGGCGAGTTCACGGAGGTGGGCGACGGGGTCGAGCCGGTCGTAACCGGGCGGCACCTGGGCGTTGACCACCCACCCCCGCTCGCCGATGCCCCCGCCGAGCACCGCGCTCGACACCATCCGCACGCCCGGCCCCGGGGCCCAGGCGAGGAGCGGCCACTCCCGCCCCCGCTCCGTGTGGCCGAGGAGGACGGCGTCGGCGAGGGACGGGTGGGCGGGGAGGGTCCGGGGAAGCACCCCACACCCTAACGCGCGGCCCTTTTCTCGCTCGAACGAGTGAAAGCTCCTTTCGGACCCATCCGGTCGGCGCCCTGTTCCGAATCACCCGTGACAGCAGGGCCGGAAGCGAACGATTCGCCGCCGACGGCCCGGACGCGCCACCGCCCCCCGCCGGGGAGGCAGTGCCGTCTCTCCACATACGTGCGCAGTCCTCTACGCATCCGGACCAAAGAGGTTCCTCCCATGAACACTTCCCGCATCCGCCGCGCCGCCGTCGCCGTGGCCGCCGCGGCCGTGCTCCCCTTCTCCCTGGCCGCCTGCTCGGACTCCGGCAAGAACGAGGCGTCCGGGTCCGGCGCCCCGGCCTCCAGCGCGCCCGCGCAGGAGAACACCTCGGCCCCCGCCGACTCGGGCATGACGCCCGACGGCCCGTTCGGCCCGGCCTGTGCCGGTGTGCCGAAGGAGGGCGCCGGCTCCTTCGACGGCATGGCGAAGGACCCCGTCGCCACGGCCGCCTCGAACAACCCGGCCCTGTCCACCCTGGTGACCGCCGTCAAGCAGGCCGGACTGGTCGACACCCTCAACAACGCCCAGAACATCACCGTGTTCGCGCCGACCAACGACGCCTTCGCGAAGATCCCGAAGGCCGACCTGGACAAGGTCCTCGCCGACAAGGACATGCTCACCAAGATCCTCACCTACCACGTGGTGGGCCAGAAGCTGACCCCGAAGCAGCTGGAGAACGGAACCTTCGAGACCCTCCAGAAGAGCACGCTGACCACGAAGGGCTCGGGCGAGGAGTACACGGTCAACGACTCCTCGAAGGTCGTCTGCGGCAACGTCCCCACGGCCAACGCGACCGTCTACATCGTCGACACCGTGCTGATGCCCAAGTAGGCGCCGGAGAACGGGCGCCACGCGCGCGGAGCCCGCGGCGGGAGCGGCCGCGGGCCGGGCCGGACGGGAACGGTCCGAACGGGAACGGGCCCGCGCGCGCGTGACGACGTCCGAAGGGCACTCACAGGCGGGACCACCGGACCTTGGGGCCGGTGGTCCCGTTGTCGTGCCCGGTGCCCGGTGCCCGGTGCCTGACACCCGGCACCCGCACCCCCCGCCGTCCCCGAGGCGTGGACCCGCCACGGGTACGGAGTGACGCCGGACCCGCCGGGCTCGTTTGCCGGGCATGCCCTCCCGTCACGCCGTCCCCGGCGCCGCGATACCAGCCCACCGCCCCGCCCGCGAGGCCGCCGAGGCCGCGCTCGTCGAGCACTACCCCGCGCTCGTACGGCTCGCCTACCTCGTCCTGCCGCCCGCGCTCGGCCGCCACCGCCGGGTCCTCGCCGCCCACGCCCTGGTCCAGAACTCCCTGGCGGAGACGGCCGGCCGGCCCAAGGACGGGGCGCCGCGCGCCGGGGCCTCCCTGCCCGGGCAGCGCTCCGGCGAGCGCCCCGCGCACGCGTGGCTGCGGGCGACCGTCGTCCGCGCCGCGCTCCGCCCACCGCGCCGCTTCCCACCCCCGTTCCCCTTCCCGCTGCCCCTCGTCCTCGGCCTGCGGCTCTTCCCCCGGGCCGGTGGGACCGACGAACTCGCCCTCGACCGGGCCCTCGCCGAGGCCGCCCCCGCCACCCGGGCCGCACTCGCCCTGCGGACGCTCGAAGGCCTCCCCGCCGACGCGGCCGCCCGGCTCCTCGCCTCGGCGGGCGTCACGGATCCCGCCGCCGCCCTCCGGGCCGCCGAACGGATCGGCGCCGCGTCCGGCACCGACGTCGAGACGCTCCTCCACAGCGCCGAGTTCGACCCCTGCACCGTCCACACCCGCCCCACCGACCTCCTGCGCCGCCGCCGGCACACCCGGCTCGCCGCCCTCGCCGGCGCGCTGCTGCTCGTCACGACGGGCGTCGCCGTCACCGCCGGGGTCCGGGCCGGGACGGAGGCGGAGCCCGCCGGCTCCCGGGCCGTCCCGGACCGGACGGCGGACCCCGCCGCGCTCGTCCGCACGCCCGCCGACCGCTGGGCCGACACCTCGCGCGTCGACCTCACCGCCTGGCCCGCCCGGGGCGCCGGGACACGGGACACGGCCCTGCTCCGGCGGGCCCTGGAGGCGTGGGCCCGGGGCGCCGGGGACGGCGTCCGGCTGACCGCCGCGCCGGACACGCCCGTCTCCCCGCCCGCCGAACCGCCCCGGCTCCTCTTCGCGGGCCCGGTCGACGGCGCGGCCGTGGTGCTCCTGCACGACGGACGCAGGCTCGCCCGGTACGCCGAACCCCGCGACGGACGCGGGCCCGCCGCCCTCGACCTCGCGCGGGCCGACGACTCCGACGTCACCACCGGCGCCGCCGTGGCCCTCACCCGCACCGCCGGGCGGGCCCGGTACCTCCTCGCGCCCTGGATCGCCGAGGCGGCGGTACGGGACCTCGGCGCGCCCGGCACCGCCGCCCGCCCGCTGGACGTCACACCGGACGGGGTGACCGGCCCCGTCCCGTACGGCGTCCTGTCCGACCCGGGGCGTGCGCCCGGCGCGTGCGCGGGCGCGACCGCGCTCCAGCTCCGCTCCTCGACCCGGATCGTCGAGGACCACGCCTTCCTCCTCGCCGACCTCGGGGAACTCGTCCCCGCGCACCTCACGTGGACGCCCCCGCCGGGCGCGGACGTCCCGGCGCGCGCGCCCCGCGAGGCGACCGGCGCACGCGGGCTCGCGGCCTGGGCGCGCTCGGCCTGCTCCCTGGCACCGCTGCACGGCGCCGGGATCCGGTCGGTCAACCGCTGGGAGTACGCCGAACAGCCCCTGCCCGAGCGGGCGGGCCGGGCCCTGTGGGTCTGCTCCCGCGTGGAGACCTGGGAGGGGAGCGGCCGGGCGTCCGTCTCCTTCGAGGCGCCGGGCGGCCCCGCGCCCCGGCCCGTGGCGGACCTCCGGGACACGGCGGCGTGCGGCCGCTTCGGTCAGCACGTTCTCGCGGGCGCGTACTGGACGGCGCCCTCGGGCACGCGGTACCTGCTCGCGGCGGGCAGCCGCCGGCTGACCGGCGTCACCGCCGGGGGAGCCGTCACGGCCACCGCGCGCGGCCCGTTCCTGGCGGCCAGGGCCGCCGCGGAGGGGCCGGCGCGCCTCACGGGCCGACTCCCCGAGGGCTCCGCCCTCCCGGGATTCGACGTGCTCCCGGGGCCCACCGCCCCTCAGCGCTTCGCCGCCCACCAGGGTTCCGCCGACCGGCGGGGGCCCACCGGCCACGAGGGATCCACCGGCCGGCGGGGGCCCGCCGCCCTCCTCGGCCCCGCCGCCCTCCCGTAAGGCTCCGGTCGCCGGCCGCGTCGGGGTTCCAGGACCTCCACGTGGTCGGCGACCGCCACCACCAGGACGCGGGCGCCGGGGCCGCCGGTGCGCCGGCGGCGGCGCACCCCGCCGGACGAACGTTCTTCCCGGTCGGCCCGGCGGCCCCCGTCTCCCGCGCCCTCGCCTGCGTCCCGGGGGCGGTCGTGGGCGGCTCCTCGCTCGTCGTCTGCGCGGTGATCGCCGTGATGGGCGCCGAGAGGCCCCACCGCGCCGACCCCTCCGGCACGGGCTCCACGGCCGCCGCCCCGGCCCTCGCCACCGGCCCGCCGCCGCTCCTGACCCCCGGCCCGTGCGACGGCTTCCCCGGCCGGGCCCGCACGGTCCTGGGCAGCGGCGTCGTCGCCGGCACGCCCACCGCCGTCCTCCTCACCGCCCCCCTCGGCCGGTCCGGCCGACGGGACGGGGACCCGGAACCGGACGGCGCGAAGACCGGGGTCCCGGAGCCGCGCCGCCCCGGGTGACGGGAACGGGCCCGCGCGCGGCCGGGTGCGGACGGCGTTCGCCTCCGGTACGCCTCCCGCGCGGGATCACCCGTCGTCGACGCCCGCCCGCTGCCGCTTGCCGAGTTCGTACATCAGCTGTTCGTTCGTCCTGACCTCGAAGCGGGCGCGCAGGGCCGCCACGTAGGTCGTGTAGGTGCGCGGGCTGATCTCCAGCGACCGGGCGATGGCCTCGCGGGTGCCGCCCTCGGAGAGCATCCGGAGGATGTCGCGCTCGATCAGCCCGCGGTCGCTGGGGCCGTCCGCCGGCGCCGGGAACCAGGGGTCCGCCGCCTCCCAGTGCAGCTCGTACTCCTCCCGCAGCCACGCGAGCAGCGCCGGATCCCGGACGGCGATGGCGGGTTCGTCCTTCCCCTCGCCCGCCCGGCGGTCCGAGATCAGCGCCACCGTGTCGGTGATGACCATGCGGGGGAACCTGCGCGAGGAGGTCCTGCTCTCGGCGGCCCCCGTCCCGGCCGTCCTCCGGGCGTACTCGGTCTCGGGGGCCCGGGTCCGGGCGCTCGTCGGATAGAGGCTGCGGTAGCGGACGCCGCCCCGCTCCAGGAGGGCGACGTCGCGGACGGTCGACGCCGCCAGCCGCTCCGCGTGCCTCGGCCGCGTCTGGGACGACCAGACGGCGGTGGAGGTCTCGATCGCGTTGTGGAGGAGGTGGTGGACGGCCGTCGGGCCCTCGACGATCTCGATCGCGTCGGTGTCGGGCCGGACTTCGGCCCCCGCCCGGTCCAGGGCCCCCAGGACCGACGGAATCCGCCGGATCCGCCGGATGCGGCGTTCGACTTCGTCAAGTTCCCGGCGGATCAGCTCCCGTTCGACGTGGGGGAGCGGCCTCGTGCTGGGCCGGTCGGTGAGGGGCTCGGTGAAGACGACCCCGACGCTCCGCAGGTTCTCCAGCCGCGGATCGTCCGCCTCCAGGTCGTCGTCCCCGCGCCGGAGCGCCCGGTAAAGCCGCACGTCGTCCTCGGAAAGGCCGAAGTCGTCGGCCCCGTGGGCCGCTTCGCCGCGTTCGTCCACAGTCTCCCCCTGCCCATCCGCGCAATGCGCCGATGGGCATCCTCGATTCCTTGCGAGCGCCGAACCGGTAAGGAAGCCTAACTCTCCGTGAGTTGACCGGACGCGCGGGAAGAGCCCGCGGGGCAGCGCGGGAAACCCCGCTTCGCGCACGAGGAGAGACCCGGGATGCCCCTGAAGGAGCCGCGCCGTCCGGACGCGCGCGGGCGGCGGGCGGCCGGCAGGTGGACCGCCCTGCGCGAGCAGGGACACCTGTGGGCGGCGACGCGCCGGGCCGGACGGCTCATCAACCGCGATCTCGGCCTCGTGGGCGCCGGCGACATGGAGGCGGTGATCAGGGCGGTCGAGGAGAAGCGGGGCAAGCGGATCACCATGGTCCGGGTCCCGCTCCCCCCGGAGGTGTCCGCCTTCTGCGTCCGCGGCCACGACCGGGAGTACGTCGTCGTCGACGCGCTGGCCGGCGAGCTGACCCGGGCACACGCCACCCTGCACGAGCTCTTCCACCTCTGGGAGGAGCACCCGGCCGAGGACGGCGGCCACGACCTGGAGATGGACGAGGCCACGGTCCGCCTGCTCCTGCCCGGCATCAAACCCGAGGCCGCGCTGCGGATCCTGACCAGGTCCCACTACAGCAAGAAGGCCGAACTGGGCGCGGAGACCTTCGCGACGCTCATGCTGCAACGGCTGCACCTCTCCGCGGCGCGCGGCGACGAACCGGTCTCGTCCACCCTCGCGCACAGGAGCGCCGGTGTCTGAGGGGACGACCACGGCGGTCTACCTCTGCGTGGCGGCGATCAACCTGCTCATCAGCGCGGGGAAGGGCATGGCCCTCCTGCGGGAGCGGACGGCCACCCTGGCCCTGATCACCCTCAGCTTCTCCGTGTCGGTCCCGGTCTACGCGGCGGCCAGCCCGGCCGGCTACCGCCTCCTCGGCGAGCTCACCGGGCGCCCCAGCGCCGCGACCCTCCCGGTGTACGCGGGGATCGTCGTCTGCTACGCGATCACCCACGTCCTCACGGTGCTCTGGACCGTGACCTCGTCGCCCGGCGAACGCGCCGGGGTGAACCGGCGCGCACGGGCGTGGGCCGGAGCGTACGCGGGCGTGATCGCGGCCATGGCGGTCACCTTCCGGGCCGCCGACCTGGACGGGCGGCCGGCGGACCCCCTGCGCTTCAACACCGACTTCGCCGAGGGGCAGCCGTTCGTCCTCGCCTTCCTCGCCCTGTTCCTGAGCGCGCTGTCCTGCGCCACGCTCGGCACCGCGCGGCTGGCCCGGCGCACGGTCCCGCGAGACCCGGACCTCCGGCACGCGGTCCGGTACTTCAGCGTGTCGATGGTGATCTGCTTCGGGTACGTGCTGTGCAACGTCCCGGCCGTCCTCCTCGCGAGCCTGGGCGGTCACGCCCTCGACGAGGTGGGCGTCCTGGGATCGCTCTTCGGCACCGTGGGGGCGCTCCTCACGAGCTACGGGATGACCGGGGCCGCCGTGAGCGCGTGGCTGCGGGAACGGAGGGACGTCAAGACCCTCGAACCGCTGTGGCGGCTCGCGGTGAAGGACGTGGACGAAAGGCTCGCCCTCGACCCGCGCGGCCCCGGCCTGCGCCTCACCCACGTGCGCTTCACGCTGCACCGGCGGGTGGTCGAGATCCTCGACGGGATGCGCGTGCTGCGGGCCTGGTCCTCGGCCGGGGCGGCCGGGACCGCCGAACGGCACGTGGAGGCGGGCGATCCGTCCCTCTCCGCGGCGGAGCGGCAGGCCGTCGTGACGGCGGTCGTCCTGCTCGACGCCGCCCTCCGCCTCCGCGCGGCCCGTTCGCGGCAGGCCCGCCCGGTCCCGCCGGACGCCCCGGCGGCTCCGCTTCCCGGGGAGGACACGGCCGCGTCCGACGAACGGCGCCGACTCCTGCTCGTCGCCACCCACTTGGACCACCCCCTCGCCGTCGCGGCGCTGCGGGAGCTGCGCGCCGGGGACGCCGGCCCGCGGGGGACCTCCGGTGACCGCGCGGTAATGTCCTGACCGGTCGGTGCGGAGGACGGCGTCGCGGACGGCGTTCGGCACCGGCCGGTACGGAACACGGTGTCGCCGACAGGACTCGGCACCGGCCGGCGCGGAACACGGCGCCGCCGACAGCGTTCGATCACCCGGCCGCCGGGCCGGGACGGGGGGTTCATGTGAAGCGGGCCGTCGTCATGGGCGGAAGCTACGCCGGGCTTTTCGCCGCCCGCGTGCTGAGCGACCACGCCGAGGACGTC
Source organism: Streptomyces sp. NPDC092045 (assembly GCF_044756005.1). NCBI lineage: Bacteria > Bacillati > Actinomycetota > Actinomycetes > Kitasatosporales > Streptomycetaceae > Streptomyces > Streptomyces sp. NPDC092045. The sequence continues at coordinate 524,639 of NZ_JBIVSC010000001.1, forward strand.
GTGGTGGTGGAACCCGACGCCATCGGCCCCGACGGCCTCGGGCGGCGGACCCCGCAGCGGCACCAGCTCCACGCCCTGCTGTCCATGGGGCACGCGCAGTTGGAGCGCTGGTTCCCGGGCGTCACCGACGACCTGGTGAAGGGCGGCGCGCTCCTGGGCGAGGGCGAGGACGTGCGGTTCTACCTGGACGGGCGCCTGAAGGCACCGGTGGCCGGGGCGCGCATGCTCGGCGCCACCCGGCCGTTCCTGGAGAACCACCTGCGGCGCCGGGTCGAAGGGCTCGCGAACGTGCGGTTCGTCCGGGCGCGGGCCACCGGCCTCGTGCTCCGGAACGGCCGCGTGACCGGCGTGACCACCGCGGCGCCCGAGGGCGCCGACGGGTCCGTCGGCGGACCCGGCGACGCGGCGGGGGAGACGATCGACGCCGACTTCGCGGTCGACGCGATGGGACGCAACAGCCCCCTGGAGGACTGGCTCGTCCGGCACGGCTGGGACAGGGCGCCCGTCGACGGCATGAGGATCGACCTCGGATACGCCACCGCCCTGTTCCACCGGGGGGACGAGCTGGGCGGCACGGTCGTCGCCCACTCCAGCCCGGGGCCCGCGAGCGGCTACCTCCCCACGGTGACGGAGCCCGGCGCCCTGACCGCGGTGGAGGACGACCGCTGGTCCGTCGTCCTGGCCGGCTACGCCGACCACCGCCCCGGGCCCGACCCCGAGGAGTTCCTCCGGCGGATGCGCCGCTGCGTCGAGCCCCTCCGGACGGTGGCGGACGCCTCCACGATGATCGGCGGGGTCAGGACGTACCGCTTCGTCGAGAGCCGCCGCCGCACGTACTCCCGCCTCGACCGGTTCCCCGGCGGCCTCGTCGTCGTGGGAGACGCGCTGGCCAGCGTCAACCCGGTCTACGGCCAGGGCCTGACGCTGTCGGCGCTCGCGGCCAACGCCCTCGGCGCCCACCTCCGTTCCACTCCTTCTCCGCACCTCCCGGCCCGGAACTACTTCCGCCTCGTCGAAGCCGTCGTGGAGGGGGCCTGGCAGCTCTCCACGGCGGCCGACCTCGCACAGCCCCACGTCACCGGCCCGTACCCCCGGGGCCACCGCGCGCGCAAGTGGGTCGCCGACAGGCTCACCGAGGCGTCCGTGCTCGATTCCGCCGTGAACGCGCGGTACATGGGGGTCGTGAACATGGAGCTGCCGCCGAAGGCCCTGACCGACGTCCGGTTCCTCGCGCGCGCCGCCCGCGTGCTGATCAGCGGCTGACGGGAGGGAACCGGACATGTGGGAACGCGTCCTCGACCGCGCGGGCATCCGGGAGCCGGAGGCCCGCCGGGGATACACGGCACAGCGCCGGGCGGTGCGCCGGTTCGCCCCCGCCGAGTACACGGCGGCCCGGCTGCTGCTGCCGGCGCCGCTCCAGCCCGACGTCGTCGTCCTGGTCGCCTTCATGCACGAGACCGACGACCGGATCGACCGCGGCGGCCCGTCCGAACGCGAAGAGGCGCTCCGGCGGTGGCGGGCGCTCACGGACGGGGCCCTGGCCACCGGCGCGTCCCCGCACCCGGTCCTCCGGGCCCTCGCGTGGGCGGTCGACCGGCACCCGGTGCTGCGCGCCCGCGTGCGGGCGTTCCTCGACGGGGCCGCCCTGGAGGTGGCCTGGGAGCGGTTCGGCACGGAGGCCGAGGTCGAGCGGTACGTCGAGGAGTACTCGCTCCCCGCCCTGATGCTGTCCATGGGCCTCCTGGTGCCCGGCGGCGAGGCCGCGTCGGCCGGGTTCGAGCGCGCCTGCCTGGCGCTCATCACCGCCATGCAGCGGATCGACTTCCTGGAGGACCTCGCGCAGGACGTCCGGGAGGGCAGGATCGGCGTCTCGGACGAGGCCCTCGCCCGGCACGGCCTGACGGCCCGGGACCTCCGCGCGGAGACGGCGCGCGCGGACCGGGTCGCGGAGCTGGTCGCCGGTCGGACCGACGCCGCCGTCGCCTTCCTGGCGGCGGCGCGGCCGCTCGTCGGCCTCGCGGCCGAGGCCCACCGCCCCTTCCTGCGGGCCGTCCTGGGGGTGCAGGAACTGCGCGCGGCGGCGGTGCGGAAGGCCGGGGCGTCGCTCGTGGTCCGCCCGAGCGGGCCCTCGCCGCTCGGGTGCGGCGTCGTCCTGCTCCGGGAACTGGTGCGCCGGGGCCTTCTCCCGGCCGCGGCCCGGCGCGGGCCGCGCGGCTGAGAACCGGCCGTCACGGCTGCCGCAGCAGCCCCCGGATCTTGCCCATGAGGCGGGTGCGGGAGGGCGGGGCGAGGGCGCGGACCTGGTCGGCGATCTCCCGGAGCTCCCGCTCCTCCGGGTCGGTCGCGGGCTCCGGCGGGGAGGACCGTTCCCACGGGGGCCCTGCCTGCGGGGCCCGTTCCGACGGCTCCCGCGCCGACGGGTCCTGCTCCGGCGGCGGGGGCGTGAGGACCGCCGCGAGGGCCTCCTGGAGCCGCCCGGCGAGCCTGATGTCCGCCGCGTCGATGCTGCTGCGCAGCGCGAGGTGGCCGACGCGCTCCCCCCGGAGTGTGCTCAGGGTGAGGAGGCTCGCGTAGACGGGGCGCAGCGCCCGCGCGAGGGCCCGCCGGCCGTTCGTGCTCAGGAAGCCCGGGTCCACGTCGAAGAACTCCTCCAACGAGGCCGTCACGGCCCGGCCGGCCTCCCGGCTGCCCGAGAGGAGGGCGGAGACCATGCCCCGGGACAGGCCCAGCGCGTCCGCGATGTGGATCTGCTTGTAGGGCTTCCCGTCCGGCGCGCGCCGGGTGTCGAGCAGGAAGGCCAGACGGACCGTGAAGCCCGGGTTCAGGGCCTCGTCCGGCACCGGCTCGCCCCGCAGCAGGGCGAGGACGACCTCCTCCGGGATGCCGGTCCGGTGGGCGACCGAGTCCAGCTCCAGGTCCTCGTGGGTCATCGCCATCGCGGGGAGCAGCCCGTTGATCGCCGTGATCAGCGCCGCGAGGTCGTCCGGCGGTGGTTCGACGGCGTTCATGCGAGGCGGTCTCCGGTCTCCGGTCTTCGGCGGGAGGAGGGGTGGCGCGAGGTGGTGGCGCGGAGGGGCGGGGCGGGTGCAGGTTAACCGTCCGTCGCCGCCCGCGTCACGGCCGCCCGCCGTCCGGGGGAGCGTCTTCGGCCATGAAGTTCACAATTGTTGACACGGTGGGACGGGTGCAGCAAGATCGGTGAACGTGCCGGTCCCTCGGGGGACCCGGCGTGCCGACCGCGTACGGCGGTGCGCGAGCCGGCACGCGGAACCCCGGGGGGACGGGTACGAGGAGGGCCGCCCGCACGGGACGCGGCGTCGCCGCTCCACGGTCGTCGCGACCGGCCGGACCACCGGCACGGAAACCAACCCGAACCGCAGGGGGTGCTTCGAGGCGGGCGTGCCGCGACCGCGCCGGCCTCGGGAACGGCCCTCGGCCCCGCCCGGGAAGGCGGTGCTCCCGGCTGCGGCCCGGTCCGGCCGGCTCCCCCGCCCGCCAGAGGGAGCTCTGCATGTCTCGCGCACCGGACGCCCCCTCCGCCCGTCGGCCCGCCCCCGGCACCGTCGCCGTCGTCGCGCCGCACGGTGACGACGACGGCCACCTCCGCGAGTACTCCCGGCTCGGCTGGGACTGCGTCGCCGTGGTCCTGCCGGACCACGAGCGCCCCGCCCCCCACCGCGACCACGTCGTGGACGTCCCCGGATACTCCGTCACCGTCGCCCACAACGGAATGCGGCACACGGTGAAGAGGCTCGCGGGCAGGGGCGTCGACCTGGTGGTCGCCGGGAGCGGTTCGGGCGTGGGGCTCGCCGACCGCCTCTCCCGCCTCCTCGGCCTCCCCGGGAACGACCCCGGCACGACGTTCGTCCGGACCAACCGGGCGATCCAGGCGGCCGCGCTGGGCGATTCGGGGATCGCGTCGGCCGCGTCGATGTACTCCACCGACGTACGGGACGCCCTGCGGTGGACCGACATGGTCCGCTTACCGTCCTACGTCGTCGCGGCGGCCGACAGCTCGGTGACGGCGCGCCCCGTCGTCTGCGCCACGCCGGACGAGGTCGCCGCCGCCTGGCGCCGGACGGGCCGGGCCGCCGTCCACCAGGCCGGGTCGGGCGAGGTGATGGTCCAGCAGCGCGTCCCCGGCCCGCAGTACCTCGTCCAGACCATCAGCGGCCCCACGCCCGGCGAGCACCTGGTGTCCGCCGTCTGGGCCGAGATCCGGACGGACGCGCGCGTGCACGACCGCTCCGAACTGCTCGACCACCGGGGGCCGCTCTTCCGCGCGCTGTCGCTCCACGCCCTGCGGGTCCTGCCCGTGCTCGGCATCGCCCACGGCGCCGCCCGGCTCCGGGTGGCGTGGTGCGAACGGCGCGGCCCGGTCCTGCTGTCGGCGCGCGCCTTCGCCCAGCCGTCCCCGGCCGACGACTACTCCCCTTCGGTCAGCCACATCGCCGCGGCGGCGCGCGCGGCGACGACCGACGGCCTGGGCAGGGCGTCGGCGAGCCGCGAGCGGGCCGTGATGCGGGTCTCCCTCGCTGCCCCCGCCGACGGCTGCGTGCTCGACGCCGCCCTGCTCCGGACCATCTCGACCCTGCCCACCCTCGCCCACATCATCCGGTTCGCGCGCCCCGGCAGCCCCCTGCGCAAGACCCTCGACCGGGCCTCGTCCCCCGGCGAACTCGTGCTGACCGGCGCCGCTCGCGCGGTCGAGGAGGACTACCGGCTGATCCGCTCCATCGAGCGGGTCGGTCTCTACGCGGGGCGGTGCGGGTGAGGGGAGGGGCACCGGCACCGGGTCCGCCCGGGAAGGGGAAGGCATCCCTCCGGGTCCCGGGGCGGACGACCCCTCAGGACCCCGGGATACACTGCGGCGCTCCGCCCCGACTGGAGGTCGCCCGAGTGTTTCCCGGACGGATGCCCGCCGCTGTCCTGGCGGTTCCGCTGCTTCTCGCCCTGTCCGGCTGCTCCTCCTGGATCTGCACCGACACGACCGCGCCGCGCGGCGAGGCCGCCGCCGAGGTGCGGGTCCAGAACGTGTACGGCCAGCCCTCCGGCGTCACCGCCGAAGTCGTCGACTGGCACCTCGAACCCCATCCGCAGGTGCCCCACGAAGGGGACCAGGTCCGCTTCCGCTTCCGCTTCGACGGCGCCGACGAGTACTCCGGCACCTTGCTGGACGTCTGCGCGGTGGACGAGGACCGGGTGGTCCTCGGATGCCAGGAGGTCGAATCGGCCCGGGCGTTCGGGCCGGGCCCCGTCGCCGTGGGGGACGACTGGCTCGGCGTCGAACACCCCGAGCGGGTCGCCGAACTCCTCCTGATCCCCAACGACCGGTCCCACCTCGGCCGCAGCTGCGAGAGCGACCCCAAGGACGGCGGCGGGACGCACCCGCCGGAGACGCCCGGCCGGGGCGAACGGCTCTGACCTCCGCGCGGCCGCCCGTTCCCGGGGCCCCTCTCGGGAGGCGCGGTCCTCGGCCGGCGCCGCCGCGAGCCCCGGGACGCCGAGCGCCTTCTCCTGCGCGGGCGTGGCCCGGTGGAGGCTGTCGCTCAGCTGGTGGGGGTCCGCGTCCAGGTCGTAGTACTCGCGGAACGTGACCCGGCCCGTCCCGCCGACGTTGCCCGCGGCGTCCGTGTGGAGCTCGTGGTACTCCGTGTGCCGGCGGTCCTTGGCGACCTACGAGGACCAGGTGTTCTGCCCCTCCGTGCCCGCGCCCTGCCTCCACCACTCGATCAGCAGGTGGGCGCGGGAGCGCCCGCCGAGCAGCGAGCGCCCGTCGTGCGGCGTGTCCGGCGCGATCCCGGCCGCGTCGAGCGCGGTCGGCGCGATGTCGACGTTCGCCGCGATCCGGTCGTCGGTCGTTCCCCCGCCGAGGCCGCCGGCGGGCCAGGAGAGGTAGAACGGCACCTCGTGGGCGGGCCGGTGGGGCATGCCCTTGCCGCCGAGCCCGTGGTCGGCCCAGTGGAAGCCGTTGTCGCCGATGCAGATCACCAGCGTGTCGTCCGACTGGCCCAGCGCCGCCGGCTTGTCGCGGAACGCCCCCCTCCCGCGTCGTCCACCGAGCGCAGCGTCCGCAGCTGCTTCGCCCGCGTCAGCCGGCCGTCCGCGAGCGTCTGCGTCGCGTCGCGCACGTACGCGGGCCTGTCGCCGCGGTCGGCCCCGGGCACGGACGCCCGCCCCAGGCCGGCACGTCGGTGCCGGCGTACTTGGGCCCGGGGGTGTGGGGCCCGGGGGAGGCGCACGGGGTGACGTACGCGGACCAGGGCCGGCCGTCCGTGCGGGACTTGTCGATGAACGCCGGCGTCCGGTTCTTCACCACGGTGGTCGTGCAGCCGGGCACGGTCCGCACGGTTCCGTCCACGTTGAACGTCCCGTCCGCGTGCGACGGCTTGAGCAGCGCGAACTCCTCCGGGACCGGACGTTTTCGATGTGGGCACGACGAAATCCTCTCGGCCGTGTGCGGAGCGACGAAGGCGGCGGACAGGACGCCACGGCCGGGCCCGCCCGCGATCCATGCGCGCGGGACCAAGGAGTTCGTTGCCGCGTTGTTGCCGCGGCGCTTCGCCCCGCTCCGCGGGAGGCCCGCGCCGGACGCGACCCCGGCGTCGCGCGGCCCCGGGGGGAACCACGGCTCCGGCGCGGAGCCCCCGGCCCGGCGGTCCGGGCGCTCCTCGCCGACGACCGCCCCCCGGTTACTATCCTCACTTCATGCCGGAACCCGGCGGAAAGGGGCGCGGCGCCGTCGACCGGCGATCTCCGCCCCTTCGCTCCCGGAGGCCGTGCCCGTGGAACACGAGGCTGAAGAGATGGGTGGCCTGGGAAAGTGTTGGAAGAGGTCGTAGCGACCCGCTATGTCACGCCCCTGCGTGAGGGCGGCTCGCTCCCCGGGATCGTCGAGGCCGACGACCTCGGCACGTACGTCATGAAGTTCACCGGCGCGGGACAGGGCCGCAAGACCCTGGTCGCCGAGGTGATCTGCGGGCAGCTCGCCCGCCGGCTCGGGCTGCGGGTGCCCGAGCTCGTCGCCATCCGGCTCGACCCGGTCATCGGGCTCTCCGAACCCGACCAGGAGGTGCAGGAACTGCTCAAGGCGAGCGGCGGGCTCAACCTGGGCATGGACTTCCTGCCGGGATCGCTGGGCTTCGACCCGCTGGCGTACGAGGTGGACCCGGCCGAGGCGGGCCGGGTCGTCTGGTTCGACGCGGTGATCAACAACGTCGACCGGTCCTGGCGGAACCCGAACATGCTCGTCTGGCACGGCGACCTGTGGCTCATCGACCACGGCGCCACCATGATCTGGCACCACAACTGGCCGGGGGCGCCGGCGTCCGCGGCGAAGCCGTACGACGCCTCCGACCACGCGCTCGCCCCCTTCGCGCCCGACGTCGCCGCCGCGGCCGCCGAGCTCGCGCCGCTCGTCACCCGCGAACTCCTCGACGAGGTCGCCGCCGACGTGCCCGACGAGTGGCTCGTCGACGAGCCCGGCTTCACGGGCCCGGACGAGGTGCGCGCCGCCTACGTCGAGGCGCTGCTGCCCCGCGCCGCCACCATCCACGAGCGGATCACGCTCGGACCGCGGACCGAGAACCGGCCCCAGCAGCCGCCCGGCTGGCTCGCCGACCGCCTCGCGCCCCGTGCGCGCCCCAGCGGGAAGACCGCCGGGAAGCCCGTCGAGAAGGACAGCACCACGTGAGCGACCGTGACGTCTTCGAGTACGCGCTGCTGCGCGTGGTGCCGCGGGTCGAGCGCGGCGAGTGCTTCAACGCGGGCGTGGTCGTCTACTGCCGCGCCCGCTCCTTCGTGGCCGCCCGCACGCACCTGGACGAGTCCAAGCTGACGGTGCTCGACCCGGCGGCCGACGTGACCGGCGTACGGGCGGCCCTGCGCGCCGTCGAGGGGGTCTGCCTCGGCGGGGACGCGGCCGGGCAGGCCGCGCGCGACGACGCGGGGCGCCGCTTCCGCTGGCTGATCGCGCCGCGCTCCACGGTCGTACAGCCGGGACCCGTGCACACGGGCCTCACCGCCGATCCCGAGGCCGAGGTGGAGCGGCTGCTCGATCTCCTCGTGCGCTGAGCGCCCGCGCCCGGACGCAGAGTGACCAGGTGCACCCGGTGGGCCGTTGACACCGGGTGCCGGGGCTTCTAGCGTCTCGTCTGCGGACGATACTAAGCGGTCGCTCATGTGCGGGACGCAGGAGCGGACGCCGGTCGGCCGCCACCAGGGACGATCCAAGGGCGAGGAGAACCAAGCATGTCCACCACCGAGCAGCGCGTAGCCGTCGTCACGGGGGCCGCACGGGGCATCGGCGCGGCCACCGCGCTCCGCCTCGCGGCCGAGGGCCGCGCCGTCGCCGTACTCGACCTCGACGAGGCGGCCTGCAAGGACACCGTCGAGAAGATCACCGCCGCGGGCGGCACCGCCCTCGCGGTCGGCTGCGACGTCTCCGACGGCGCCCAGGTGGAGGCCGCCGTCGCGCGCGTCGCCGCCGAGCTCGGGGCGCCGACGATCCTCGTCAACAACGCGGGCGTGCTCCGTGACAACCTGCTCTTCAAGATGTCCGAGTCGGACTGGGACCTCGTCATGAACGTGCACCTCAAGGGTGCCTTCCTGATGGCCAAGGCCTGTCAGAAGCACATGGTGGACGCGGGCTTCGGCCGGATCGTCTCCCTCTCCTCCTCCTCGGCGCTCGGCAACCGCGGCCAGGCCAACTACTCCGCGGTCAAGGCCGGTCTGCAGGGCCTCACCAAGACCCTCGCCAAGGAGCTCGGCAAGTTCGGCGTCACCGCCAACGCCGTCGCCCCGGGCTTCATCGTCACCGAGATGACCGCGCAGACCGCCGAGCGCGTCGGCATGGGCTTCGAGGAGTTCCAGGCCGCCGCCGCCTCCATGATCCCGGTGCAGCGGGTCGGCCGCCCCGAGGACGTCGCCAACGCGATCGCCTTCTTCACGGGCGACGACGCCGGCTTCGTCTCCGGCCAGGTCATGTACGTGGCCGGCGGCCCGCTCAACTGACGACCGGCAGCGGCAGGGAACAGGAGGAGACGGACATGAGCACGCAGGAACCGCCGGAGCTGTCCGGCAGGGTCGCCCTGGTCACCGGGGCGAGCCGGGGCATCGGCTACGGGATCGCCGAGGCGCTGGTCGCCCGCGGCGACCGGGTCGTCATCACCGGGCGCGGCGAGGAGGCCCTCAAGGAGGCCGTGGAGCGGCTCGGCGCGGACCGGGCGATCGGCGTCCCCGGCAAGGCCCACGACGAGGCCCACCAGGCCGCCGCCGTCGAGGCGGCGATGGACGGCTTCGGCCGGGTGGACTTCCTGGTCAACAACGCCGGGACGAATCCGGTCTTCGGCGCCATCGCGGACCTGGACCTCAATGTGGCCCGCAAGGTCTTCGAGACCAATGTGATCTCCGCGCTCGGTTTCGCGCAGCGGACCTGGCACGCCTGGCAGAAGCAGAACGGCGGGGCGATCGTGAACATCGCCTCGATCGCCGGCGTGTCCGCCTCGCCCTTCATCGGGGCGTACGGAATGAGCAAGGCCGCGATGGTCAATCTGACCCTTCAGCTCGCGCATGAATTCGCGCCGGTCGTGCGAGTGAACGCAATCGCCCCGGCCGTTGTCAAGACGAAATTCGCGCAGGCTCTCTACGAGGGCCGCGAGGCGGAGGCCGCCGCCTCCTATCCGCTCGGCCGGCTCGGCGTTCCGGCGGACATCGGCGGCGCGGCCGCCTTCCTCACCTCCTCCCAGTCGGAGTGGATCACCGGGCAGACGCTCGTCGTCGACGGCGGGATTTTCCTGAACGCCGGAGTCGGGTGACCGATAACCGGACACTTTCCGGAATTCGTGTCCGGATTGGGCCCGGTTCTGCATCGAATGCCTCAAGTGCCCCGTCGGGCTCGAACATTGACCTGACGGGGTGCTGCGGTATCGTCGGCCGACCCATGGCTGAACGAGGAGCGTGCACGTGTTCAACCGGACCAGTCTGCAGGCGGCTGCAGCCCTTGTGTCCATATCCCTGGTGACCGGATGCGGTGTCTTTTCGGACAGTGAATCCGCCGGGGATCAGAGGCTCGTGGTCGGCACGACGAGTTCTCCCTCCACGCTTGATCCGGCCGCGTCCTGGGACAATGCCTGGGAACTCTTCAGGAATGTCTTCCAGACCCTGGTGAGTTTTCCGACCGGCAGCACGACCCCGCAGTCGGACGCCGCGGACTGCAAGTTCACGGACACCGCCAGCCGGGTCTTCGAGTGCAAGCTCATCGACGGCCTCACGTTCTCCAACGGGCACAAGCTGGACGCCAGGGCCGTGCAGTACTCGATCGAGCGCATCCGCACGATCAACCACAAGGGCGGCCCCAACGGCATGCTCGGCTCCCTCGACAAGATCGAGACCGTCGGCGACCGCACGGTCGTCTTCCGCCTCAACAAGTCGGACGCCACCTTCCCGTTCGTCCTCGCCACCCCCGCCATGTCCATCGTGGACCCGGCCGACTACCCGGCCGACCGGCTCCGCTCCAAGGACGGCAAGGTCAGCGGCTCGGGCCCCTACACCCTCGACGCGTACACCGAGGGCGAGTCGGCCGAGCTGACGAAGAACGCCACGTACAAGGGGTTCGCCACCCTCAAGAACGGGGGGGTGACCATCAAGTACTTCAAGGAGTCCGAGGCGATGGTCACGGCGCTCCGCAAGAAGGAGATCGACGCCACCTACCGCGGCCTCACCGCCGAGGAGGTCGTCTCCCTCCAGGACGACAAGCCCGAGAACCAGGGCCTCCAGCTCGTCGAGTCGACCGGCGCCGACATCCGCTACCTCGTCTTCAACACCCAGGACCCCTCGGTCGCCAAGCTCCCCGTCCGCAAGGCCATCGCCCAGCTCGTCGACCGCGACGAACTGGTCAGCAGGGTCTACCAGGGCACCGCCGAACCCCTGTACTCCATGGTCCCCAAGGGCATCGCGGCCCACACCACCAAGTTCTTCGACCGCTTCGGCACGCCCAGCGTCGAGAAGGCCACCGAGCTCCTCCGCGAGGCCGGCATCGACAAGCCCGTCAAGCTGACCTTCTGGTACACGACGGACCGCTACGGCTCCTCGACGGCCGCCGAGTTCGCCGAGCTCAAGCGGCAGCTTGAGGAGTCCGGGCTCTTCGAGGTCACCCTGAACGGCAAGCCCTGGACGGAGTTCCAGGCGGCCTACCAGAAGGGCGAGTACCCGGTCTTCGGCCGCGGCTGGTTCCCCGACTTCCCGGACCCGGACAACTTCGTCGCGCCCTTCGTGGGCAAGGAGAACGTCCTCGGCACGCCCTACCTGAGCCCCCGGATCACCAACGAGCTCCTCCCGAAGTCCCGCCGCCAGAGCGACCGCGGGACCGTCACGGACGAGTTCGTGGCGGCCCAGGAGATCATGGTCCAGGACGTCCGGCTGCTGCCCCTGTGGCAGGGCAAGCTCTACATCGCGGCCCGCGAGGACATCGGCGGCGGAGAACGCGCCCTCGACCCGCAGACGGTCATGCAGATGTGGGAACTCCACCGCCGGGCCAGCTGGTAGGCGGACGCCGCGAGGACCTGCGGGGGCCGCTGTCAGTGGCCCCCGGTAGGTTCTGGGACGTAGACAGGAACGTCCACCGGAGGTTGTTGACCGTGACCGACACCAGCATGCTGCCCGAGTCCTGGCGGGGTGTTCTCGGCGAGGAGCTGCAGAAGCCGTACTTCGCCCAGCTCACCGAGTTCGTCGAGGAGGAGCGCGCCAAGGGACCGGTCTTCCCTCCGAAGGACGAGGTGTTCGCCGCCCTCGACGCCACCCCGTACGACAAGGTGAAGGTCCTGATCCTCGGTCAGGACCCCTACCACGGCGAGGGCCAGGGCCACGGCCTCTGCTTCTCGGTCCGCCCGGGCGTGAAGACCCCGCCCTCCCTGCGGAACATCTACAAGGAGATGAACGCCGAGCTCGGCCTCCCGGTCCCGGACAACGGCTACCTGATGCCGTGGGCCGAGCAGGGCGTCCTCCTGCTCAACGCCGTGCTGACCGTCCGCTCCGGCGAGGCGAACTCGCACAAGGGCAAGGGCTGGGAGAAGTTCACGGACGCGGTGATCACCGCCGTCGCCTCGCGCCCCGACCCGGCCGTCTTCGTGCTGTGGGGCAACTACGCGCAGAAGAAGCTGCCGCTCATCGACGAGGAGCGGCACGTGGTGGTGAAGGGCGCCCACCCCTCGCCCCTGTCGGCGAAGAAGTTCTTCGGGTCGCACCCCTTCACGCAGATCAACGAGGCCGTGGCGGCGCAGGGCCACGAGCCGATCGACTGGCGCATCCCGGACCTCGGCTGAGCCTCGGCCCGATCGGGGCCGGGTGCGGCTAGCGTCGGCCCTCCCAGTGGTGATCTTGTGGAGGTCGCGGTGACCGAGCAGCAGCAGGTGTCGGACGACGGGGTCATGACCAGGATCGGGCAGGCCCTGATGCTGCTCCACGGCGGCGACCGCGAGGAGGCCCGCAACCGCTTCGGGCTGCTCTGGCAGCAGATCGGCCCGGACGGGGACCCGCTGCACCGCTGCACCCTCGCGCACTACATGGCGGACGCCCAGGACGACCCCGACACCGAGCTGGCCTGGGACCTGCGGGCGCTGAGCGCGGCCGAGGACCTCACGGACGAGCGGCTCGCCGCGCACGACGCCTCGGCGGCGGTCCGCGCCCTGTACCCCTCGCTCCACCTCAACCTGGCCGCCGACTACGCCGGGCTCCACCGGCCCGACGCCGCGCGCGCCCATCTGGACCGGGCCCGCGCGGCGGCGGGCCACCTGGACGACGACGGCTACGGGAACGGGGTGCGGGCCGCGATCGAGCGCCTGGAGCTGCGGCTGCGGGCGGAGTGACGGACCGCCGCCCGCCCGCGGTCGGCCCCCTCGCCCCCGTGCGCCCGGCTCACCCGATGTACGGGGCGGGGCAGACGCCCGGCCGGCCGGGGCCCAGGGCGCCGTACCGCTCGCCCAGCGCGCAGACGTCGGACGGGGAGAGCGGGGGCCTCACCGGCGGCTCCACCGCCCGGGGCGGCCCGGTCGGCGCGGACGGGCCGGTCGACGCGGACGGTCCGGGCCGGTCCGGCCGGACCGGCGGACGCGGGTCTTCGCGCCGGGGCGGTACGGCGCCGGGGCGCGGCGCCTCCGGGAGCGCCGGGGCCGCCGACCGCCGCTGCCGCTCGGCCGCGGGGGTCGCGCGGGGCGCGGCGGACGGCGGGGGAGCGGGGAGCGCCGCTTCGAGGGCCTCGCGGGCCGGACCGTCGACGATCTGCGGCGCGACGTCCTTCCCGGTGCGTACGGGCTCCGCCGCCGGAGCGGGGGCGGGCGCCGTCGGCGCGTCCACCGAGACGCAGCCGGTCAGGGCGGCCATCGCCGCCCCTAACAGGATCTTCGCTGTGGTTCGGGTTCCATGCACCCGCGCCACTCTGCTGCTCCGGCGGTGGTCTCCGCGCCCCTACCGGCGGGGAATGCCCCGCACGGGTGAGCCGGCGCGCATCCGGCCTTGACCCCACCGGCCGGACGGACGGCGGGGTGACGGGGACGGCGGCGCGGCCGGACGGGCCGGCCGCCGGTCGCGCGGTCCGGATCAGTCGCCGGTCGCGCCGTCGATCCGCTCCCGGAGCAGGTCCGCGTGGCCGTTGTGGCGGGCGTACTCCTCGATCATGTGGAGGTAGATCCAGCGGAGGTTGAAATCCTCCCCGTTGCGGCGCCTGCCGACGGCCCGGTCGTCCAGGCCGTGGGCCGCCGCCAGGGTGCGGGCGTGGGCGATCTCGGCCTGCCAGGTGGCGTAGGCCTCCTCGTAGGTGTCGCCCTCCTCGGTGTGGATGTCCCGGTCGTGGTCCTCCTCCGTCGAGTAGATCCAGACGGCCTCCTCGCCGGCCAGGGTGCGGCGGAACCAGCCGCGCTCGACCTCGGCCATGTGCCGGACGAGACCGAGCAGGTTGAGGTCCGACGGCGGGGCGGAGGGGGTGCGCAGCCGGGCGTCGTCGAGCCCCTCGCACTTCCTCGCGAGGGTCGCGCGGTGGAAGTCGAGCCACTGCTCCAGCGCTTCGCGCTCGCCCGAGGTGGTGGACGGCGGGACGCGCGGGACCGTTCCGGTCTGTTCGGTCGTCATGCCGGGCATCGTTCCCCACGACCGGAGGGCCACGCCAGCGAATTCACGCCCGTGCGGCCCGGCCCCCGAGCATGCCGCGCAGCAACTCGTCGATCCCGGTGCGCAGTTCCGCGAGGTCCGGCACGGCCGAGTGGAAGGAGCCCGCCGCGCAGGAGAACATCAGCCCCTCGGACCAGGCGATCAGGGAGAGGGCGTGCCGTTCGGGGGCCGCCGAGCCGGCCGCCGCCATCATCGCGGTCAGCGGGCCGTGGAACACCGCGCCCGCCCGGTCGAAGAAGCTCCGCAGCTCGGGGCGGCGGGTGGCCTCCAGGGCCAGTTCGTAGCGGGAGACGAGCAGGGGCCGGTGGTCGGTGAGGTAGCGGTGCAGGGCGAGGGCGAGCGCGTCCACGAGCGCGTCCCCGCCGCCGTCCGGACCGGGCATCTCGTGCGGAGTGAGGACCCGGGACTCCAGCTCGACCTGGCGCCGCACGGCCGTCTCCAGGAGGGCCTGGCGGGTGCGGGCGTGGTTGGACGTCGACCCCTGCGGCAGCCCGGCCCGCTCGTCCACGGCGCGGTGGGTGAGGCCCCGCATCCCCCGTTCGACGAGCAGGTCGAGGGCGGCGTCGCCGATCCGGTCGGCACGCGGGGCGGAGGGGTCCGGCGCTGCGGTCATGGAGGACAACCTACTACCGACCCCTCCTGCCCTCACTGCATCTGTAGTACGGTCGTGGTGCCGGGCTCACTACACCTGTAGTCCCCGGTTCGGCGGATTCCCGACCCGAGGGGGCAGTCATGGAACAGCACGGAGCCGAAGCGAATCGCGGCGACACCGAGGCCGACCGCACCCGTGCCGACCGGGCCCGTGCCGCGCACACCGATTCCGCGCACGCCGATTCCGGCCGTGCCGACGTGAGCCGCACCGACATCGATCACGCCGACGCCCATGCCCACCGCGCAGCCGCCGACGCCCACCGCACCGACGCCCACCGCACCGACGCCCACCGCACCGACGCCCGCCGTCCCGCCCCCCGCCGCCCCGACGCGCCCCGCGCCGTCGTCGTCGGGGCCGGCGTCGGAGGGCTCACCGCCGCCGTCGCCCTGCACCGGAGGGGCTGGCGGGTCACCGTCCTGGAGCGGGCCGCCGACCTCACCCCCGTCGGGGCCGGCATCGGCCTCGCGCCCAACGCCCAGCGGGCCCTGGACGTCGTCGGCCTCGGCGACCGGGTCCGCGCCCTCTCCGCCTGGCAGGGGGACGGCGGCATGCGGACCCCCGGCGGCCGCTGGCTCGTCCGCACCGACGCGAGGGCCGCCGCCGCGCGCTTCGGCGGCCCCCTCGTCCTCCTCCACCGCGCCACCCTCGTGGGGATCCTCACCTCCGCCCTCCCGGCCGGGACCGTGCGGACCGGCACGGCCGCCGCGGTGGCGGACCCGGGGGACGACCACCGCCCGGCCCGCGTCACGGCCCGGAGCGACGGAGGGGAGACGGAGTGGGAGGCCGACCTCGTCCTCGCCGCCGACGGCATCCACTCCGCGATCCGGCGGGCGCTCTTCCCCGACCACCCCGGGCCCCGCTACTCCGGCCGCACCAGCTGGCGGATGGTCGTCCCCGCCCCCGGGCGGCCCTTCGCGCCGCACGAGACCTGGGGCGCCGGACGGCTGTGGGGCACCCAGCCGCTCAAGGACGGCCGGGTCTACGCGTACGCCATGGCCACCGCCCCCGAGGGCGCCCGCGCGCCCGACGACGAGAAGGCCGAACTCCTGCGCCTCTTCGGGGACTGGCACCACCCGGTGCCCGAGGTCCTCGCCGCCGTCGACCCCGGCCGGGTCCTGCGGCACGACGTGCACCACCTGATCACCCCGCTGCCCGCCCACCACCGGGGCAGGGTGGTCCTCCTCGGGGACGCCGCGCACGCGATGATGCCGTCCCTCGGCCAGGGCGGGAACCAGGCGGTGGAGGACGCCGTCGTCCTCGCCCACCACGTGGGCGCCGGGGACGGGTTCACGCCGAGCCGCGCGCTCGCCGCCCACACCGCGGACCGGCTGCCGCGCACCACCGCCGTCGTCCGCAAGTCCGCCCGCGCCGGAGCGCTCACGACGCTCTCCGCCCGCCCGGCCGTCGCCCTGCGCTCGGTCCTCGTCGGCGCGGCCTCCCGCCTCGGACCCGGGTTCCTCCTGCGGGGCCTCGACGGCATCGCCGACTGGCGGCCGCCCGGCGGCCCCGGCCGTCCCGCGTAAGCTGACCGGCGCGAACGGCCCGTACGAGCGGGGCCGGCGAACGACGACAAGGGAGACCCCCGTGAAGGTTGGCTGCATCGGACTCGGCGACATCGCGCAGAAGGCCTACCTTCCCGTCCTCGCCACCCTCCCCGGGGTCGAACTGCACCTGCAGAGCCGCACCCCCGCCACGGTGGAGCGGGTCGCCGACACCCTGCACCTGCCCGCCGGCCGGCGCCACACCGACCTCGACGGGCTGCTCTCCGCCGGGCTCGACGCGGCCTTCGTGCACGCCTCGACCGCCGCGCACGCCGAGATCGCCGAGCGGCTCCTCGACGCCGGCGTCCCCACGTACGTCGACAAGCCCCTCGCCTACGAGTACGCCGACTCCGAGCGGATCGTGGAGCTCGCGGAGAAGCGCGCGGTCTCCCTCGCCGTCGGCTTCAACCGGCGCCTCGCCCCGGGCTACGCCCAGTGCCTGGAGCACCCGCGCGACCTGATCCTGCTCCAGAAGAACCGGATCGGCCTGCCCGAGGACCCCCGCACGCTGGTCCTCGACGACTTCATCCACGTCGTCGACACCCTGCGCTTCCTGCTGCCCGGCGAGACCGAGCACGTCGACGTGCGGGCCCGGATCCGCGACGGCCTGATGCACCACGTGGTGCTCCAGCTCTCCGGCGACGGGTTCACCGCCATCGGCATGATGAACCGGATGAACGGCTCCACCGAGGAGGTCCTGGAGGTCTCGGGCCAGGACACCAAGCGCCAGGTCCTCAACCTCTCCGACGTCGTCGACCACAAGGGGCAGCCGACCGTCCGCCGGCGCGGCGACTGGGTGCCCGTGGCCCGGCAGCGCGGCATCGAGCAGGCCGTGCTCGCCTTCCTCGACGCGGTCCGCGAGGGCCGGGTGCTCAGCGCCCGCGACGCCCTGCTGACCCACGAACTGTGCGAGCGCGTCGTACGGGAGTCCTTGGCCCAGGCGTCCTGACTGCCCGCCCTCCGGGGCCCGTCAGCCGGCGGACTCGCCCGCGTGCGGGCTCAGGACGTCCGTGCCCACCAGGACGAACAGCAGGATGCCGAGCAGGATCCGGTAGATCACGAAGGGCATGAAGCTCTTGGTGGTGATGAAGCGCATGAACCATGCGATGACGGCGTATCCCACCGCGAAGGCGACGATCGTCGCGAAGATGGTCGGACCCCAGGAGACGTGCCCCTCGCCCGCGTCCTTCAGCTCGTACGCGCCCGAGGCGAGGACCGCCGGGATCGCGAGGAGGAAGGAGTAACGGGCCGCCGCCTCGCGGGTGTAGCCCATGAGCAGGCCGCCGGAGATCGTCGCGCCCGAGCGGGAGACGCCGGGGATCAGGGCCATCGCCTGGCAGACGCCGTAGATCAGGCCGTCCCGCACCCCGAGGTCCTTGAGCGTCTTGCGCTCGCGGATCGCCCGGTGACGGCCGCCGATCTCGTCCCGCGCGGCCAGCCGGTCCGCGACGCCCAGGACGACGCCCATGACGATCAGGGTGGTGGCGATGAGCCGCAGGTCCCGGAAGGGGCCCTCGATCTGGTCCTTGAGCGTGATGCCGAGGACGCCGATCGGGATCGAGCCGACGATCACCAGCCAGCCCATCTGGGCGTCGTGGTCGGACCGCACCGACTTGTCCGTGAGGGAGCGGAACCAGGCCGAGACGATCCGCACGATGTCCTTGCGGAAGTAGATCAGGACCGCCGTCTCCGTGCCGATCTGGGTGATCGCGGTGAACGCCGCACCCGGGTCGTGCCAGCCGGCGAACGCCGCCGTGAGGCGCAGGTGCGCGCTGGAGGAGATGGGGAGGAACTCCGTCAGCCCCTGGACGAGTCCCAGGATGAACGATTCGAACCAACTCATGGGGCCAGGGCCGTCCCGTTTTGTACGTGTGTGGTCAGAAGGTCGTGCGCAGCGTACCGTCCCGAAGTGAAGAATCCCCCGACGGAGGATGTACGCGAGGTAGCGCCCGCCGTATCTCCCGGGAGGCCTCCGGCGCGCCTCAGCGGGCGCTGCCCACCAGTTCGGGTTCGGGCGTGTCGTCCCGCGCGGGGACCGGTGCCCGCAGGCCGTGCCGCTTGCGCCAGGCCACCACCGCGGCGCCGATCCCCGACAGGACGATGAAGCCCGCGGAGAAGAGGAAGGCCGGCGAGTCCGGCGAACCCGCCTGGGCGCCCGCCACCACGTACGCCGCCGTGTTCGGGACCGTGCCGATGCCCGTCGCCAGGAGGAACGGCACGTACTTCATCCGGGAGACCGCCGCGCAGTAGTTGGCCGCCGCGAACGGCACCCCGGGGAACAGCCGGATCGCCAGCATCGAGCGGAACCCGTGCCGGCTCAACTGCCCGTCCGCCGCCGTCAGGAGGCGGCCCCGCAGCAGCGGACGCAGGGCGTCCTGGCCCAGGTAGCGGCCGAGGGTGAACGAGATCCCGGCGCCGAGGACCGTCCCCGCGACCGCCCCCGTCAGACCGGCGGCCGAGCCGAAGAGCGCGCCCGCCGCCAGGTTCAGGACCGGGCGCGGCACGAAGGCCGCCGTGCACACCCCGTACGCCAGGGCGAACAGCAGCACCGCGCCCGCGCCGCTCGTCCGCGGCGGCCAGCCCGAGGCCAGCAGGCGCTGCGGCTCGTAGAGCACCACGAGGGTGGCCGCCGTGAGCAGCAGCAGCGCGAGCAGCGAGAGCCGCGCACGGGGAGCGAGGAGGACCCGGGAACAGCGGACGGCGAGGGAGCCCGGCGGCCGGGGGGCGGGAGCGAGCATTCGGGGAGAGTAACGGACGGGTGCGTAGGGGCGCCGTAATGTGCGTCATGTCCGTCCGGACCGGATTCCGGAGCACGCCACGACCGAGGGGCCCGCATGACGACCGATCCCGTGCCCGGGGAAGCCCCGGCGGAGAGGTTCCCGGCGACCGGTCCCGTGCCCGGGGAAGTCCCGGTCGAGAGGTCCCCGAGAACCGGGCCCGTGCCCGGGGGAGCACCGGTCGGGGGAGCCCCGGCGGCCGGACCCGCGTCCCGGGAAGACCCGGACCCGAGGCCCCCGGCGGCCGGACCCGCGCCCGGCGAGGTACCCGGCAGCGCCCTCGCCGACACCGTCCTCGAACGGCTCGTCACCGTCTACCCGGCCGCCGGGAACCCCTTCAGGGCGCAGGAGATGGTCGCGTACATGAAGGGCGTCGCACCCTTCCTCGGGGTGCGGACGCCCGAGCGCCGGGCCCTGTCCCGGACCGTCCTCGACGGCACCCCGCGTCCCGGCGAGGACGACTGCGCGGCGATCGCCCTGCGCTGCTTCGCGCTGCCCGAGCGCGAGTACCACTACTTCGCCGTCGACTACCTCCGCCGCCACGTGCGGCGCTGCTCCTCCGGCTTCCTGCCCGTCGCCCGCCGCCTCGTCACCACCGTCTCCTGGTGGGACACGGTCGACCACCTCGCCGCCCACGTCGTCGGCGGCCTGGTCGCGGCCGACCCCGCCCTCGCCCCCGAGATGGACGCGTGGATCGACGACGAGGACCTGTGGGTCGCGCGCACCGCCCTCCTCCACCAGCTCCGCTTCAAGGGGGACACCGACGCGGACCGCCTCTTCGACCACTGCCTGCGCCGCGCCGGCCACCCCGACTTCTTCGTCCGCAAGGCGATCGGCTGGAGCCTGCGCGCATACGCCAAGACCGCCCCCGCCGAGGTCCGCGCCTTCGTCACCGCCCACGGGAACCGGCTCTCGCCCCTCTCCGTCCGCGAGGCCCTCAAGAACCTCGCCCCGCCCGCCGGCCTCCCCAACCACCGCGCCAGAATGGGGACGTGACAGGGGAGACGGGCAAGCGGACGGCACTGGTCCTGGGCGCGGGCGGCATGGTCGGGGCCGCCTGGGAGACCGGAGTGCTGCGGGGGCTCCTCGACGCCGGCCTCGACGTCACCGGGGCCGACCTCGTCGTCGGCAGCTCCGCCGGCGCGGTCGTCGGAGCGAGGCTCGGCGCGCTCGGCCCCGACGCGCTGTACGAGCGGGAACTCGGCGACGAGGACGTGGAACCGGCCGCGCGGCTCGGGATCCCCGTGCTTCTCCGGTACGCCGTCGCCGTCCTGCGGTCCCGCACCCCGGAGGAGTACGGACGCAGGCTCGGCCGGCTGGCCCTCGGGGCCCGCACGGTGGACGAGGCGGTCCGCCGCGAGACCGTGGTCCGGCGGCTCGGACCGGCCACGGAGTGGCCCGGCCGCCCGCTGCTCGTCACCGCCGTCGACGCCACCACCGGCGAACTCGTCGCGTACGGCGCGGACGCGGGCGTCCCGCTGGCCGACGCCGTCACCGCGAGCTGCGCCGTCCCCGGCCTCCAGCCCCCGGCCACCGTCGGCGGGCGCCGCCTGATCGACGGCGGCATCCACTCCACGGCCAACGCCCACCTCGCCGCCGGGTACGAGAGGGTCGTGGTCGTCGCCCCCGACGGACGCGGCGGCAAGGTGATCCGCTCGCCGGAGCGGCAGGGCGCCGACCTCGCCGCCGCGGGGGCCCGCGTCGAGGTGATCACCCCCGACGCCGACTCCCGTGCCGCCTTCGGGCGCGACGCGCTCGACCCCGCCCACCGGGCCGCCGCGGCCCGCGCCGGACGCGCCCGGGCCGCCCGCCACGCGGAGGCCGTCGCCGCCGTCTGGAACGGCTGACCCCACCCCCCCGCGGGCCGGGCGGCCGGCCCCGCCCCGTCACAATGGGAGCGTGAACGAGCACATCCCCGTCGTCCGCGAGGTCGACCAGGGCACCGCGCGCCTCATGCCCGACGTGGACCGGAAGCGGGCCTGGCTCCTGACGGTCGACGGCGCGCCCCAGTCGTACGTCGACCTCGACGACCCGGCGTACCTGGAGTTCGAGTACGCGCGCCGGCTCGCCCACGTCGTCGACGGCGCGGCCGGCGAGGGCGAACCGCTGGACGTCCTGCACCTGGGCGGCGGGGCGCTCTCCCTGCCCCGGTACGTCGCCGCCACCCGGCCCGGCTCGCGCCAGGACGTCGTGGAGGCGGACCGCGGTCTGCTCGCCCTGGTCGCGGAGCACCTGCCGCTGCCCGAGGGGTCCGGCACCACCGTGCACGGCGCGGACGCCCGGCGCTGGCTGGAGGCGGCCCCCGCCGACTCGGCCGACCTGATCGTCGGCGACGTCTTCGGCGGCTCGCGCGTCCCCGCCCACCTCACCTCCGTCGAGTACGCGCGCGAGGTCCGGCGCGTCCTGCGGCCCGGCGGCGTCTACGCCGCCAACCTGGCCGACGGCGCCCCCTTCGCCTTCCTCCGCTCCCAGCTGGCCACCTTCGCCGCCGTCCTCCCCGAGCTCGCGCTCGTCGCCGAACCGGGCGTCCTGCGGGGCCGCCGCTTCGGGAACGCGGTCCTGGTCGCCTCCGACCGCGCGCTCGACACCGCCCGCCTCGCGCGCCGGGCCGCGGCGGACGCGTTCCCCGCGCGCGTGGAGCACGGGGACGCGCTCGCCCGGTTCACCGGGGACGCGGAACCGGTCGCGGACGCCGGGGCCGTGCCGTCACCCGTTCCCCCGGACGGCGCCTTCGGCATCGGCTGAGCGGGGACCCGGAACGGCCGGGAGCTCCTTCCCGGTCGGTTCGACGGGCGGGTGCGCGGACGCGTGCGGACGCCTGGTCAGGTTCCGCACGTCCGGCACCAGCAGGACCAGGGCGGTGACGAGCACCATCAGCGCCGCCGCGCCCCACAGCGCCCCGCTCCGGCCGAACGCGCCCTCCGCCGGGCCCGTGAGCGCCGTCGTCAGCGGCAGCAGGGCCGTCGAGCCGAACCAGTCGTAGGCGGAGACCCGGGACAGCTTCTCCTCCGGGATCTCCTGGTGCATCGCCGTCATCCACGAGACGCCGAAGACCTCCAGCGCCACACCGCTCACGAACATCACGACCGCCAGTCCGCCCGCGGACAGCGGCACCGCGAGCGCCGCCGAGGGCAGCGCGATCGGGAAGACGCACAGCGTTCCGACGAACAGCATCCGGCGCGGCTTCCACCGGGTCATCAGGACCGCGCCGACGACCGTCCCCACCCCGTACGCGGCGAGCGCGAAGCCCCAGGGGCGCGCGCCGCCCAGCTCCTCCCGGGCGACCAGCGGCCCGTACACCGCCTCGACCGCCCCGATCAGGCCCACCACCACGGAGAACTGGGCGACGATCGACCACAGCCACGGCCGGCCGGCGAACTCCTGCCAGCCCTCCCGCAGGTCGGAGAGGAGGCCGCCGCCGGGGGCGCGCTCGGGCACGCCCTTCACGTCGAGGAAGGCACGCAGCCCGCCCGCGACGGCGAAGGCGACGGCGTCGACCACGAGGACCCAGCCGGGGCCGACGAACGCGACGAGCGCGCCGCCGAGCGCGGCGCCGCCGATGGAGGCGCCGTGCATCGCCATCCGGAAGACGGCGAACGCCCGGCTCGCCTGCTCCCCGCTGACGGTGGCCATGAGCATGCCCTCGGCCGCCGGGTTGAAGAAGGCCTGGCCGGTGCCGCAGAGCGCGGTGAGCACCATCATCTGCCAGATGCGGGCCTCGCCGGAGAGGACGAGGGCGGCGAAGACGGCCTGCGACACGCAGTTGAGGACGTTGGCGGCGACCATCACCCGGTGCCGGGGCAGCCGGTCGGCGACGGCGCCGCCGACGAGCAGGAAGAGGACCAGGGGCAGGAAGCGCGCCATCGCCACGAGGCCGACGTCGCCCGCGTCGCCGCCGGAGTCGAAGACCGCCCAGGTGGTGGCGATCAGGGCGCCGTGCGTGCCGAGGTTGGTCACGACCGTGGCGGCGGTCAGCAGGAGGTAGTTGCGCCCGGCCCACTCGGGGCGGCGGGAGTGGGGAGGCGCGGGGGAGGGGGAGGCGGGGGAGTCGGCGGGTGAGGTCACCCCGGGACTATCCCCGCCGCCCGGCCGAAGTGCCAAACCGATGTACGGACGGGCCGTGGTGCCGGCCACCGGGACGCCGGGTCCCGGTGACCGGGGGCGCGCCGGGTCCCGGTGGCCGGGGCGGTCACGCTTCCCCCGTCCCGCCGTCACGAGCCCCCGGCGGGCGCGGCCCCCGCCGTCACGGGCCCGGGCGTCAGGAGTCCTCGGCGAGCCGGACCGTGGAGAGGATCTGCCGGATCGTGGCGTCCGGCAGCTCGTCGCCGACGCCGTCGGCCGCGTTGAGGACCCAGGTCGAGAAGTCGTTCTTCGCGTTCTTGAAGGTGAAGGCGATCGCCTTGCCGTCCGACTCGCACTTGTTGCGCTTCTTGACGCCCGTGGCCGTGGCCGTCGACACGCTGCCGACGAGGCCGGACTTCGTCGTGTACGGCACGGCCTTGGTGATCTTGACCGTGTCCCGCGGCATGTGCTGCGCGTAGCCGCCCCACACCCAGGTTCCGGCCTCGTTGTACGCGGCCTCCCCGGTGTTCTTGGCACCCTGGCCGCCCTTGGTGCCGGCCGATGCCAGGCTCCAGGACTCCTCGCTGCCGTCCTTGTTGGTGTCGTAGGTGCACCACTTGCCCTTGAGGTGCGTGGGCCCGGACATCGTGACGAGCGGGCTGCCGTCGCCCTTCTTCTCGTCCTCCAGGAAGCTGATCGTCCCGGGCTTCGAGACGTCCCACTCCGGCGGCACGTCGAAGAGGGTGCCGTACTTCGGGTTGTGGACGACCTTCCAGCCGGGGATCGTCGGCTGCCGCGCGGCGTCGTCGCGCGGGTTGTCGAGGCCGGAGGACTGGCTCGGCTCGGGGATCGCCGACGGGTCTGCGGGTGCGGTGGCCGACGCGGACGGCTTGGGGTCGGCGGCGGTCGGCTCCCCGTCGTCCTCGCCGAACACCAGGAAGGCGGTGACGCCGGTCGCGGCGACCACGGCGGTCGCGGCGACGATCGCCACGATCGCCGTCTTCTTCTTCCCGCCGGGACCGCCGGGACCGCCCGGACCGCCGGGCTGCCCCGGGACCGCGTACTGCTGCGGCACGGTCGGCTGCTGGTACGGGTTCGGCTGCCCCGGCTGCGGTCCGTACCCCTGCTGCGGGTACCCCGGCGGGGCCGGCGGCTGCTGGCCGTACCCCGGCTGCGGCTGCGGATGACCCGGCTGCGTCGGCGGCTGCTGCGGGTACCCGGGCTGGGCCGGCGGCTGCTGGTACGGGTTCGGCTGCTGGTAACCCGGCTGCTGGTACGGGTTCTGACTCTGGTCCTGCGGGTTCTGCTCGCCCCCGGGCGGCTGCTGTCCTGGCCACATGGCCAGTAACCATAGAGGTGCGGGGGCCGTGCGGCCATGCCCGCCCCCCGCCGGGAGGGGCCGCGGGACGCGCGCGGGGGATGGCCAAGGCTACTACTCATGGGTAACATCACGCTCCATGAGCGCAGACCAGATGACCGTCGGCGAGATGCTCGCCGCGACGGTGCCCATGGCCGGGACCCTGAACCTGGAGTTCCTGGAGACCACCGCCGAGCGCGCCGTCGTGCGCCTGCCGGACCAGCCCGCCTACCACAACCACGTCGGCGGCCCGCACGCCGGAGCGATGTTCACGCTCGCCGAGTCCGCCAGCGGCGCCATCGTGCTCGCCGCCTTCGGCGACCAGCTCAGCCGCGCGGTCCCGCTCGCCGTCAAGGCCGAGATCGGCTACAAGAAGCTGGCCATGGGCGTCGTCACGGCCACCGCCACCCTGGGCCGCCCCGCCGCCGAGGTCGTCGCCGAACTCGACGCCGGACAGCGCCCGGAGTTCCCGGTGCGGATCGACATCACCCGCGAGGACGGCGCCGTGACCGGCGAGATGACCGTCGTCTGGACCCTGCGCCCGAACGCCTGAACCGGCCCGGGACACCGTGCCCCCGCCCCCGCACCCCTTCCGGTGCGGGGGCGGACGCGTTTTTGGTGTCGCGACCGGCGACCGGCGACCGGCGACCGGAACCGTCCCCGGCCCGTCCCCGGCGTCGAGGTCCGTCCCTCCCGACCGGGTAGGCTTCCCCGGCGTGCCCGCCGAGGCGCACGACGGCGCCACGGCCCCCGACCACGGGCCCGGCGCGACAGGGGAGCCGAAACGGGAGGAAGCCGCGTTGCACGTCCAGGAGTGGCTGGAGACGATCCCCCCGATCGCCGTGTACACCCTCGTGGGGGTGGTGATCGGCCTGGAGAGCCTGGGCATCCCGCTGCCCGGCGAGATCGTCCTCGTGAGCTCCGCGCTGCTCGCCTCGCAGCACGGCGACATCAACCCGTACGTGCTCGGCGCCTGCGCCACCGCCGGCGCGATCATCGGGGACTCGATCGGCTACGCCATCGGCCGCAGGGGCGGCAGACCGCTGCTCGCCCGGCTGGAGAGGAAGTTCCCCAAGCACTTCAGCGAGGCCAACATCGCCCTCGCGGAGAGCTCCTTCCAGAAGTGGGGCATGTGGGCGGTCTTCTTCGGCCGCTTCGTCGCCCTCCTGCGCATCTTCGCCGGACCGCTCGCGGGCGTGCTGCACATGCCGTACTGGAAGTTCCTCGTCGCCAACGTCTTCGGCGGCATCCTGTGGGCCGGCGGCACCACGGCCGTCATCTACTCGGTCGGGATCGTCGCCGAGGCCTGGCTGAAGCGCTTCTCCTGGCTCGGCCTCGTCCTCGCCGTCCTGATCGGCCTCACCTCGATGCTCGTCCTCAAGAACCGTGCCAGGAAGGCGGCCGAGGAGCGCGCCGCCGCCCCCGCCGGGCCGGCGCCGGAACAGGTGTCGGTCCCGGCCGCGGACTGAGCGCCTCCCGTACGGCGCGGAGGGCGGCACCCCGACCGGGCGCCGCCCTCCGTCCGTTCCCGCGCGCGGGACGCGCTCACTCCCCGAAGGCCTCCGCGTGGCCCTCGGCCAGGTGCAGGTACATCTCGGCGTTGAGCCGGATGCCCGCCAGCTCCTCCTCCGTCAGCGGGCGGCGCACCTTCGCCGGGACGCCCGCGACCAGCGAGCCCGGCGGGACCTCCATGCCCTGCGGGACGAGCGCCTGGGCGGCGACGAGCGACCCGGCGCCGATCCGGGCCCCGTTGAGGACCGTGGCGCCCATGCCGACGAGCACGTCGTCCTCGATGACGCAGCCGTGCACGGTGGCGTTGTGGCCGACGGTCACCCGGGCCCCGATCGAGACGGGGAAGCCGGGGTCGACGTGGACCGTGCAGTTGTCCTGGACGTTGGAGTCCTCGCCGATCTCGATCGGACCGCAGTCCGCCCGCAGCACCGCGTGGTACCAGACGCTCGCTCGGGCGCCGAGGGTCACCTCGCCGAGGACCACCGAGGTCGGGGCGGTGAAGGCCGTCGGGTCGATCCGCGGCTCCCTGCCGCCCACGCCCTTGATCAACGCCTCTGTCATGGTTCTTCGCTCCTGATCGTCAGCCGTCGTGTCGCGCCCGGGGGTGTCCCCGCGCCGCAGCCTATGCCGGGCCCATGACGGACATCACAGCGCACGGCGGTGATCGGGCGCGACGGCGCCGACTACCGTGGCCGGGTGCCCAGGAACAGAAACACGTTCTCATCCCTCGCCGCCTGGCGGCGCAGGGTCGTCGCGCACGCCCTCCAGGGCGGCTGGCGCTGGGTGCAGCAGGCCGGCGCCGTCACCGCCGAGCACCAGGGGAGACTGCGCTTCCGCCGGCTCGGCGAGGGCACCCGGCTCGCCTTCCCGCAGGGCACGGTCTTCGGCGAGCGGTGGATCGAGATCGGCGCGTGCTGCATCGTCGCCGAGCAGGTCACGCTGACGGCCGGGATGCTGCCGGGCCTCGACCTCGGGACGGAGACGGTCCTGACCCTCGGCGACGGGGTCGTCCTCGGCCGGGGCAGCCATGTCATAGCCGACGCGGAGGTGACGATCGGCTCGGACACGTACTGCGGACCGTACGTCTACATCACCTCGACGAACCACAGCTACGACGACCCGGACGAGCCGGTCGGCCGCCAGTGGCCCCGCTCGGCGCCGGTCTCCATCGGCCCCGGCTGCTGGCTCGGCACGGGCGCGGTGGTCCTGCCCGGCGCGCGCCTCGGCCGCAACGTGGTCGTCGCGGCGGGCGCGGTGGTGCGCGGCGAGGTCCCGGACCACTCGGTCGTGGCCGGCGCCCCGGCGAAGGTGGTCCGCAGCTGGGACCCCGAGAACGGCTGGCAGCCCCCGCTCCGCACCCCCGCCCCCGTCCCGATCCCGGAGGACGTCACCCCCGAGCAGCTCGCGGCGCTCGCGGCGTGGGAGGTCGAGCAGGCGGGCACGGCGGCGTCCTGACGGGGCGCGAGGGGTGTCCGTACGCGCCGCCCGCACTCCGGGACGGCGCCCCGCCCGTTCGGTGCCGGTTGTTAACGTGACGCGCATGCGCGCACCCATCGGAGACTTCACCGACGCCCGGCCCGCCCCGGACCGCCTCGACCTCCTGACCGGCCCCGTCGCCGACGCCGTCCGCGCCTGGACGGGCCCCGTCCCCGCCGACCAGGTGCTCTACGTCGACACCGACCCGGCCGTCGCCGACACCGCCGTCTTCGTCGAGCACCACGGCGCCGACCTCCTCGACGCCTCCGCGAACTGCGTGGTCGTGGCGGCCAGGCGGGGCGGCGACACGACCCTCGCCGCCTGCGTCGTCGGCTCCGCCACCCGCGTCGACGTCAACGGGGTGGTGCGCCGTCACCTCGGCGCCCGCAAGGCCTCGTTCGCCCCGGCGGACACGGCCACCGGCGAGAGCGGCATGGAGTACGGCGGCATCACCCCCGTCGGCCTCCCCGCCGCCTGGCCGCTCCTCGTGGACGCCGCCGTCGTCGACATGCCCTGGGTCCTCGTCGGCAGCGGCCGCCGCCGGGGCAAGCTCATCCTCCCGGGCAAGGCCCTCGGCCAACTGCCCGGCGCGGTCGTCCTGGAGGGCCTCGGCGTCCCTGTGACCCGGGAGGGCCGGGGCGCGTCCGGCGGATCGGGGGCGGACGCGCCCCGGGGCGAATCCGGCGGATCCTGACCGGGCCGGCCGGACACGCCCGCGACAGGAGCGCCGTCGAGGGCCGGCGCCGTGGGGATCCGCTCGGCCGAACCGAGCGCCGGCACCGGGCGATTCGCCCACAGGTCCGCCCCCGCGATCCGCACAGCCCGACTCCCGGTCCATCCGTGACGTCCGGCGGAGGACGGAACCGGGTGGCCCGGGGCCGGGAGGGCGCCCGCCGGGGAGGACCGGCGCAGGCGGACCACCGCGTCGTGCGGGTCCTCCGCGTCCTCTACCCCGTCTCCCGGGGGCGTACGGACGCGGTCGCCGTCCGGTCCCACGGCCGGCGCGGGCAGTGGGCCGTCCTCGACGCACACCGCGCACGCGGCCGGTCTCCGGTCCGCCCGGGAGGGCCGTCGGAGGGCTGCCGGTCCCGACGACGGGCGGGCCGTCGTGTGCACGGGGTGGTGCGGGGAGGGGCCGGGCCGCCTCTCCGCCCAAGATCATCGACGTGCAGAATGACCCGTATGCCGATGACGAACACCCCGCGGACCGCCACGCTCGACGACGCCCCGGACATCAGCCGCACCCTCGCCCGCGCCTTCGCCGACGACCCGATGATGGGGTGGTTCTTCCCCGGCGGGGCCTCGCGCGAGCCCGATCTGACGCGGTACTTCACTACCATCTTCACCCGGCAGTACGGCCTCCACGGGGTGTGCGAGCGGACCGCGTCGGCCGCCGCGTTCTGGGTGGCGCCGGAGGGACAGGAGAAGGCGGTCCCGGACGCGGAGACGGTCGCCGAGCTGGAGGAGGTCCTCGGCGACCGGGCGCCGCTGTTCCGGGAGGCGGTCGAGGCCGCGGCCGGGCAGGGCCCCGAGGAGCCGCACTGGTACCTCGCGGTCGTCGGCGCGGACCCGGCCGCCCGGGGCCAGGGGCACGGGGCGGCGCTGCTGCGGTCCGGGCTGGACCGGGCCGACGGGGCGGGGCTGCCGGTCTACCTGGAGTCCTCCAAGCCGGACAACCTCCCCTTCTACGAGCACTTCGGCTTCACCGTCCTGGGCGAAACGGCCCTGCCGGGCGGCGGCCCGACGCTGTGGGTGATGCGGCGCGAACCCGTGACCGCGGACCGGGAGAGGCCGACGACGGCCTGATCTCCGGGCCGGACGCCCGGGCGCGGTCTCGTCGGCCGGGCCCGGACACCCGACCGCGCGCCCGCCGTCCCGTCCCGCCCGTACGGCACGTGCCGTACGGGCGGGACGGGACGGCGCGCGGGCCGGGCGGGGCGAGCGTCAGAGGCATTTTCCGTTCGGCCAGGTCCTCAGCTCCCTGGGCCAGGTGGTGACCATCGCCTGCGCGGAGACGGGCGTGGCTGTCCGGCGGATCACGGCCGGGGCCCCGGCCCCGGCCCGCCGGACGCCCCTGGGGCGTGTGTCGAAAGTGGCGCCGTCTGCCCGGAGGGCAGGCCCGGCGGTGTCCGGTGCGTGCGATCGCAAGGCGGAGGGCCGCCCCGATACTGGTGGTATCGGGGCGATCCCGACGACGCGGCCGGGGGTGCCCCCGTGCCCGCAGGGCTACGGGGGAGTGCGTGCCGGGCGCCGCCGGGCAGGCGGGACTTTCGACACACGCCCTAGCCCAGGCGCGGGATCTCGATCGCCGGGCAGCGGTCCATCACCATGTCCAGGCCCGCCTCCCGGACGCGGGCGAAGGCGGCCTCGTCGATCACGTCGAGCTGGAACCAGACCGCCTTGGCGCCGATCGCCACGGCCTCGTCCGCGACCCCGCCCGCCAGCTCGCTGTTCACGAAGACGTCGACGACGTCGACCGGGAACGGGACGTCGGCGAGGGACGCGTAGCCCGGCTCGCCGTGGACCGTCTCCGCCTTCGGGTGGACCGGGACGATCCGCTTCCCGAAGCGCTGGAGGACGGCCGCGACCCCGTAGGCCGCCCGCGCCCGGTTGTTCGAGAGGCCCACCACCGCCCAGGTGTCGCCCGTGGACGTCAGGATCCGCCGCACCGCCTCCGGGGCGGAGTGCCCGGCGGTACCGGCGGTGGTCGTGCTGTCGGCGCTCATCGTCTCTGCTGCCTCTCCTCGGCGCGGTCCGTCTCCCGGGAGAACGAGCGGCGCCGGGCCGTGATTCCCACCGGGCCCCCACCGGCCGCCCGAAGGCGCCGGGCCGGCGGAACGTAGGCTGGCCGGATGCAGGAGCAGTACCGCACCCCGGCCCGCGAGGGCGTGCACGAGACCGAGATCAACCGCTCGCGCTTCCTCTGCGCGCTCGCGCCCGTCGCCGACGAGCGGGAGGCGCAGGAGTTCGTCGCGCGCGTCCGCAGGGAGCACCCGACCGCCACCCACAACTGCTTCGCCTACGTCCTCGGCGCCGACGCCTCCGTGCAGAAGGCCAGCGACGACGGCGAACCGGGCGGCACGGCCGGCGTCCCCATGCTCCAGATGCTGCTGCGCCGCGAGATGCGGTACGCCGTCGCCGTCGTCACCCGCTACTACGGCGGCGTGAAGCTCGGCGCGGGCGGTCTGATCCGGGCGTACGGCGGGGTCGTCGGCGAAGCCCTCGACGCGCTCGGCACCGTGACCCGGCAGCGCTTCCGGCTCGCCACCGTCACCGTCGACCACCAGCGGGCGGGCAAGCTGGAGAACGACCTGCGGGCGACCGGCCGGACCGTCCTGGACGTGCGGTACGCCGAAGCCGTCACGATCGGGATCGGCCTGCCGGACGCCGACGTCGACGCCTTCCGCGCCTGGCTCGCCGACGCCACGGCGGGCACGGCGGGCCTCGTCCTCGGCGGCGAGGCGTACGGCGACGTGTGAGGTGGGGCACGCGCGCGGGCCGTCCCCGTCGACCCGGGCACCGGCCGTCAGCAGGGCGTGAGGCGCGCCCGGACCCGCCCCTCCGGCCGCACGGCCCCGGACCCCCGCCCCCGGACCCCGCCCCCGGGCGGACGCCCGGACGCGCTCCGGGCACCCGCTCCCGGTGCTCCGTCACCCGGACGGCCCTCCCCACGCCCCCGCTCGGGATAGCGTGGTGGACGGACACGAACGGCGACCGGTGCGGGCACCGGCGGGGGAGGAACGGCGCACATGCGGGGTGGGACGGCATCGTGAGGCTCCTGCACACCTCGGACTGGCACCTCGGCCGGTCCTTCCACCGCGTCGGGCTCCTCGGCGCCCAGGCCGCCTTCCTCGACCACCTCGTGGCCACCGTCCGCGAACACCGGGTCGACGCCGTCCTCGTCGCCGGCGACGTCTACGACCGGGCCGTGCCCCCGCTGCCCGCCGTCGAACTCTTCGACACCGCCCTGCACCGGCTCGCCGACGCCGGGGTCCCCACCCTCATGATCTCCGGCAACCACGACTCGGCCCGCCGCCTCGGCGTCGGCGCCGGACTGATCGAACGGGCCGGCATCCACCTCCGCACCGACCCCGACGGCGTCGGCACCCCCGTCGTCCTCGCCGACGCCCACGGCGACGTCGCCCTCTACGGCCTGCCCTACCTCGAACCCGCCCTCGTCCGCGAACGGCTCGGCGCCGGAAGGGCCGGCCACGAGGCCGTGCTCACCGCCGCCATGGACCGGGTCCGCGCCGACCTCGCCGGACGGCCCCCCGGCACCCGCTCCGTCGTCGTCGCCCACGCCTTCGTCGCCGGCGGCGCGCCCAGCGACAGCGAGCGGGACATCACCGTCGGCGGCGTCTCCGCCGTCCCCGCCGGGATCTTCGACGGCGTCGACTACGTCGCCCTCGGCCACCTCCACGGCAGCCAGACCCTCACCCCCCGCGTCCGCTACTCCGGCTCCCCCCTCGCGTACTCCTTCTCCGAGGCCGACCACCGCAAGACCATGTGGCTCGTCGACCTCGGCCCGGCGGGACCCGGCGGCGCGGACCTCGGCGCCGAACGCCTCGACTGCCCCGTCCCGCGCCCCCTCGCCCGGCTCCGGGGCCGGCTCGACGACCTCCTCGCCGACCCCGCGCTCGCGCCCCACGAAGGATCCTGGGTCGAGGCCACCCTCACCGACCCCGTACGGCCCGCCGACCCCATGAACCGGCTCGCCGAACGCTTCCCGCACGCCCTCAACCTGGTCTTCGACCCCGAGCGGACCGACGGCGACACCGGCGCCTCCTACGCCCAGCGGCTCCGCGACCGCAGCGACCAGCAGATCGCCGAGGACTTCGTGGCCCACGTGCGCGGCGGCGCGGCGCTCGACGGAGCGGAACGGGCCGTCCTGTACGGCGCCTTCGACGACGTCCGGGTCGACACGGCCGCGCGCGAGGTGGGCCGGTGAGGCTGCACCGCCTGGAGATCACCGCGTTCGGCCCCTTCGGCGCCACCCAGACAGTCGACTTCGACTCCCTGTCCTCCGCGGGCCTCTTCCTGCTCCACGGACCGACCGGCGCGGGCAAGACCTCCGTCCTGGACGCCGTCTGCTTCGCCCTGTACGGCAGCGTGCCCGGCGTCCGCCAGACCCCCGGCGCCTCCCTGCGCAGCGACCACGCCCCCGTCGGCACGTACACCGAGGTCCTCCTCGAACTGACCGTGGGGGAGCGGCGGCTGGAGATCACCCGCCGCCCGGCCCAGCAGCGGCCCAAGAAGCGCGGCGGCGGCTTCACCACCGAGAAGGCCCAGACCTGGCTGCGCGAGTACGACCCGGCCACCGGCGCCTGGAACGGACTCAGCCGCTCCCACCAGGAGACCGGCGAGGAGATCACCCAGCTCCTCGGCATGAGCCGCGAGCAGTTCTGCCAGGTCGTCCTCCTCCCGCAGGGCGACTTCGCCCGCTTCCTGCGCGCCGACGCCGAGGCCCGGGGCAGGCTCCTCGGCCGCCTCTTCGACACCCGCCGCTTCGCCGCCGTCGAGGAACGCCTGGCCGACCTGCGGCGCGTGGCCGAACAGCGGGTGCGGGAGGGGGACGAGCGGCTGCTCGCCCTCGCCCACCGCACGGCCCAGGCCGCCGGCGGGCTCGACGCCGCCCGCACCCCGGTCGAGGGCCGGCCCGGCGAGCCCGGACTCGCCGCGTCCGTCCTCACCTGGGCCGCCGTCGCCCGCACCGAGGCGCACGAGGCCCTCGACATCGCGGGCGTGCGGCTCGCCGCCGCCGAACTCCGGCAGGCGCACGCGCGGGCCGCCCTCGACGCCGAGCAGGACCTCGCCGCCCGCCAGGCCCGCCACGCCGACGCCCTCCGGCGCCGCGAGCGGATCGCCGAGCGGACCCCCGAGCGCGACCGCCTCCGGGCCGTCCTCGACCGGAGCCTCCGGGCCGACCGGGTCGCCCCCGCCCTGGCCCTGCGCCGGGACGCCGAGCGCGAGCACGCCACCGCCCTGTCCGCCCTCGCCCGCTCCCGCGCCCCGCTGCCGCCCGACCTCGCCGACGCCGGGACCGAGCAGCTCGCCGCCCTGGAGAACCGGCTGCGCGAGGAGCTCGGCGGCCTCGACGCCGCCCGCCGCGCCGAACGCCGCGCCGCCGTCGTCACCGGGGAACGGGCCGCACTGGAACGGGAGGCGCGCGCCGACGAGGACGCCCTGCGGGACGCGGCCGACTGGCTCGCCGGCTGGGAGCCCCGGCGCGCCCTGCTCACCGGGCACGCCGAGGCGGCCCGGGACGCCGTCGCCCGCGCCGAACACCTCGCCGGACGCCTGGAGCCCGCCCGCCGCCGGCTCTCCGCCGCCCGCCGCCGCGACGCCCTGGCCCGGGGCGCCGAGGCGGCCGGGAGCCGCCTCGCGGAGGCCCGCGAACGGCGGAACGACGCCCACGAGACCTGGCTCGACGTCAAGTCCCGCCGTCTGGAGGGCATCGCCGCCGAACTCGCGGAGGCCCTCGACCCGGGCGCCCCCTGCCAGGTCTGCGGCTCCACCGCCCACCCGGCCCCCGCCCGCACCGGCGCGGGCCACGTCGACCGCGCCGCCGAGGACGCCGCCTACGCGGCCTACGCCGACGCGGAGGAGGCCCGTACGGCCGTCGAACGCGAACTGGCCGTCACCCGGGAGTCCTGGACCGCGGCCCGCGCGGAGGTCCGCACCGGACAGGGCGACGACACGGCCGACGCCGACCCCACGGTCGAAGAACTCGCCCGCGAGGTCGATGAGTTGGCCGGGCTCCACGCCGAGGCCCACGCCCTCGCCGGACAGGCGCACGCCGCGCGCCAGGCCCTCGCGGGGGCCGAGCGGGAGCACGAGGAGCGGGTGGCGGCGCAGCGGGAGGCCGAACGGCGGGTCGCCGCCCGGACCTCGCGGCGCGAGGCCCTCGACCGGGAGCGGACCGCGCTCGACGAGGAGATCGCCCGGGGACGCGGCGCGTTCGCCACCGTGGCCGAACACGCCGACCGCCTGGAGCGGCGGATCGTCCTCCTGGCCGACGCCGCCGGCGCCGTGCGCTCCGCCGAACTCGCCGCCCGGCGCCTCAAGGAGGCCGACGACCGGCTCGCCGACGCCGCCTACAAGGAGGGCTTCGCCACCCCCGACGAGGCCGCCGCCGCACTCCTGGGCGAGAGGGAGCGCCAGGGCCTCCGGGAGCGGCTCGACGCCTGGCAGGCCGAGGAGGCCGTCGTCGCGGACCGGCTCGCCGAGCCGGGCACCGCGGCCGCCGCGGCGCTCCCGCCCGCCGACCCCGCCGCCGCCGGGGCCGCCCACGCGGCGGCCGAACGCGCCCTGCGCGAGGCCGACTCCGCCCTCGCCGCCGCCCGCGAACGGGTCGCGGACCTCGCCGGGCTCTCCCGGCAGGCCGCCGCCGAGGTCCGCCGCCTGGGGCCGCTCCGCGAGGAGTACGAGCGGGTGGCCCGCCTCGCGGCCCTCACCGCCGGCACCTCCGCCGAGAACGAGCGCCGGATGCGCCTGGAGTCGTACGTCCTGGCCGCCCGGCTCGAACAGGTCGCGGCCGCCGCGACCGCCCGCCTCCTGCGCATGTCCTCGGGCCGCTACACCCTCGTCCACTCCGACGCCCGCTCCGGCGCCCGGCGGGCCGGCCTCGGGCTGCACGTCGTCGACGCCTGGACCGGCAACGAGCGCGACACGGCCACGCTCTCCGGCGGCGAGACCTTCTTCGCCTCCCTCGCCCTCGCCCTCGGCCTCGCCGACGTGGTCACGGACGAGGCGGGCGGCGTCCGGCTCGACACCCTCTTCATCGACGAGGGCTTCGGCAGCCTCGACGAGCAGACCCTCGACGAGGTCCTCGACGTCCTCGACTCGCTGCGCGAGCGGGACCGCAGCGTCGGCATCGTCAGCCACGTCGGCGACCTGCGCCGCCGGATCCCGGCCCAGCTGGAGGTCGTCAAGGAGCGGCACGGCTCGGCCGTGCGGCTGCGCACCGGAGGGGACGCGCTCAGCGGCTGACGGGCCGCCGGGGCAGCGGCGAGGAGTAGACGACGCTGGTCGTCACCGGGCCGAGCCCGGCGATCTTCCCGGTGACCGCCTCCAGGTCCCGCATGGAGCGCGCCGCGACCTTCAGGACGAAGCAGTCGTCGCCGGTGACGTGGTGCGCCTCCAGGACCTCCGGGGTGGTGTCGAGCAGGTCGTGGAACGGCTTGTAGTTGCCGTGCGGGTAGCGCAGCCGCACGAAGGCCAGGATGGTGCGCCCGAGCCGCTCCTGGTCGACGAGCGCCGTGTACCCGGTGATCACCCCGGCCTCCTCCAGGCGCCGCACCCGGTCGGTCACCGCGGACGGCGACATCGACACGGCGCGCGCGAGTTCGGCGAAGCTGGCGCGGCCCTCGGACTGGAGGGCTTCGAGGATGCGCCAGTCGGTGGCGTCCGGCGTGTAGGCGGTGCTCATGGGTGAGCAATAGCAGGCGGATGCCCCACCGATCAAGGGGGATCCCCGGCCGGTCAGGGGAGTTCTCCGGCCGGCCGGAGACCTCCTCCGCTCCGGTTCTCAGAGCCGGGAGATCTCGTCCACCAGGTCGTCCAGGCCGAGGGGCCCCTGTGAGAGGGCCGCCATGTGCCAGGCCTTCGCGTCGAACGACTCGCCGTGCGCCGCCCGGGCGTTGGCGCGGCCGAGCAGCCAGGCGCGCTCGCCCAGCTTGTAGCCGATGGCCTGGCCCGGCACCGAGAGGTAGCGGGTCATCTCGCTCTCCACGAAGGCCGGCGGGCGGCTGCTGTGCCGCTGGAAGAACTCCTGGGCCAGCTCCGGGGTCCACCGCTCGCCCGGGTGGAAGGGGGAGTCCGCCGGGATCTCCAGGCCCAGGTGCATACCGATGTCCACGACGACCCGGCAGGCGCGCATCATCTGGGCGTCGAGGTAGCCGAGGCGCCGTTCCGCGTCGGGCAGGAAGCCGAGCTCGTCCATCAGGCGCTCGGCGTACAGCGCCCAGCCCTCCATGTTGGCGCTGACCTTGCCGATCGTCGCCTGGTAGCGGGAGAGCCGGTCGGCGACGTGCACCCACTGCGCGGTCTGGAGGTGGTGGCCCGGCACGCCCTCGTGGTACCAGGTCGACACCAGGTCGTACACCGGGAAGCGGGTCGTGCCGTCCACGGGCAGCCAGGTGCGGCCGGGGCGCGAGAAGTCCTCGGACGGGCCGGTGTAGTACGGGGCGGCGGCGCCGCCCGGCGGGGCGATCCGGGACTCCACCCGCCGCACCCGCTCGGCGAGTTCGAAGTGGGTGCCGTCGAGCGCCTCGACGGCCTCGTCCATCAGCCGCTGGAGCCAGTCGCGGACCTCGTCGACGCCC
Organism: Streptomyces sp. NPDC092045; assembly: GCF_044756005.1. Taxonomy (NCBI): domain Bacteria; kingdom Bacillati; phylum Actinomycetota; class Actinomycetes; order Kitasatosporales; family Streptomycetaceae; genus Streptomyces; species Streptomyces sp. NPDC092045. The sequence continues at coordinate 561,499 of NZ_JBIVSC010000001.1, forward strand.
TCGATGTGGGTGCCGTGCTCGTCCAGGTGGGCGAGCGCCTCCCAGGGGTCGGCGCCGGGCAGGATCCGCCCGGCCTCGGTCCGCATCTCGCCGAGCAGCCGGTGGTACTCGGACCAGCCGTACGCGTAGGCCTGGTCGAGGTCCAGGTCGGTGCCGTTGAAGAAGCGGGACCAGCGCCGGTAGCGCTCGCGGCCCACCGTGTCCGGGGCGCCGGCGACCGCCGGGGCGTACACGTCCCGCATCCAGTCCCGCAGCGCGCCGAGGGCGGCGGTGGCCTCCTTGCCGGCCGTCGCCAGTTCGGCGCGCAGCCCCTCGGGGAGGGCGTCGGGCCCGGCGGCGGCGAACTCCTCGAACCAGCCGGGGCGTTCGCCCGCGCCGCCGGTCCACTCGGTGAGCTGCCCGACGAAGGTGGCGGTGGCGCGGGGGCCTCCGAACAGCTTGCGCTCCAGGCCGAGGGCGAGCGAGGAGCGGTAGCCCTCCAGGGCGGCCGGGACCGCGCGCAGCCGGGCCGCCACCGCCGCCCAGTCCTCCTCGGTCTCCGTCGGCATCACGGTGAAGGCGATGCGGACGCTGTGCACGGGCGAGCGCATGTTGCTGACGGCGCAGAGGCCCTCGTCGGCCTCGTGCACGGCCAGTTCCGCCGTCAGACGCTCCCGCAGCAGCCGGGCGCACCGCCGCTCGGCGTCGCCGTCGGCCCCCGGCACCCGCTCGGCCTCGTCGAGCCGGGCGAGCGTGCGGCGGGCGAGGTCGGCCACCGCACGCTGGCCGGCGGGCGAGAAGTCGGGCAGCAGTCCGGCGCTCTCCCCGACTCCCAGGTACGTGCCGATGATCGGGTCGAGGGCGATGAGTGCGTCGACGTGGTCGTCGGCGACCTGGCGGGGCAGCGGGCTGCTGGAAATCTCTGGCATGGGGGCCATCCTGGCCTCTCCGGCGGGCCCGCGTCATCCTCGTCCGGCCTCAGTCGGCTGACAAGGACGGGCCCGCGGAGGGCGGCAGGAGCGGCCCGCACTCCCACTGCTGGAAGATCAGCCGGGTCTCGACCCGGGCCACCTCGCGGCGGGAGGTGAACTCGTCCAGGACGAGTCGTTGCAGGTCGGTGGGGTCCGCCACGGCCACGTGCACCAGGTAGTCGTCGGGGCCCGTCAGGTGGAACAGCGCCCGGGACTCCGGCAGGGCCCGGATCCGGTCGACGAACGGACCGATCAGTTCCCGCCGGTGCGGGCGGACCTGGACCAGCAGGAGCGCTTCCAGCCCACGGCCGAGTTTGGCCGGATCCAGACGTAGTTGGTGACCGAGGATCACGCCCGTGCGCCGCAGCCGGGCGACCCGGTCCAGACAGGTGGAGGGAGCGACGCCGACCTCGGCGGCGAGCTCGCGGTAAGTGGTCCGGGCGTCGTTCTGCAGGAGGCGAAGAATGTGCAGATCGACCGGGTCCAGTACGACGGAATCGGCCATCCGTCGAACGTAGCACGGAGCTTCCGCGCTACTTGCCGGTATCCGTTCACAGTGCCGCCATGGACGCCATGGATCTCGGCCCCTCGGTCACCCCGAGGGCCCTTGCCACCGAAGCCGTGCACGCGGGCCGCGAGGACCTCGCCGACCTCGGGCTGCACGCCCCGCCGATCGACCTGTCCACCACCTACCCCTCGTACGACGCCCGGGGCGAGGCCGCCCGGATCGACGAGTTCGCCACCACCGGTGCCCGGCTCGACGGTCCGCCCGTCTACGCCCGGCTCGACAACCCGACCGTCGCCCGCTTCGAGGAGGCCCTCGCGCGCCTGGAGGGCGCCGAGGCGGCCGTCGCCTTCGCCAGCGGCATGGCGGCCCTGACCGCCGTCCTGCTCGCCCGGGCGAGCCAGGGCCTGCGCCACGTCGTCGCGGTCCGCCCGCTGTACGGCTGCAGCGACCACCTCCTGGACGCCGGTCTGCTCGGCACCGAGGTGACCTGGACCGACCCGGCCGGCATCGCGGAGGCGATCCGGCCCGACACCGGCCTGGTCATGGTGGAGTCGCCCGCCAACCCCACCCTCGCCGAGGCCGACGTCCGGGCCGTCGCCCACTCCTGCGGCTCCGTGCCGCTCCTGGTCGACAACACCTTCGCCACCCCCGTCCTCCAGCGGCCGGTCGAACAGGGCGCCCGGATCGTGCTGCACAGCGCGACCAAGTACCTGGGCGGCCACGGCGACGTGATGGGCGGGGTCGTCGCCTGCGACGAGGAGTTCGCCCGCACCCTCCGGCAGGTCCGCTTCGCCACCGGCGGAGTGCTCCACCCGCTCGCCGGCTACCTGCTGCTCCGCGGCCTGTCCACCCTGCCGGTGCGGGTCCGGGCGGCGTCCACGACGGCCGCCGAACTCGTCCGGCGGCTCACCACCGACCCCCGGATCGCCCGCGTCCACTACCCCCGGATCGGCGGCGCGATGATCGCCTTCGAGGTCTACGGGGAGCCGCACGACGTGATCGCCGGGGTACGGCTCATCACCCCGGCGGTCAGCCTCGGCAGCGTCGACACCCTGATCCAGCACCCGGCCTCCATCAGCCACCGGATCGTGGCCGAGGGCGACCGGCGCTCGGCGGGCGTCAACGACCGCCTGCTGCGGATGTCGGTCGGCCTGGAGGACGTCGAGGACCTCTGGCGGGATCTGACGCAGGCGCTCAGCGCTCCGCCGGCCGGCTCTCCCCGTGCTGCCGCGGCCGGGCGCCCGGCCGCTGTGCCGGGGCCAGCCGGGCGGTGATCACCAGGGTGCCCTCCTCGATCTGGTAGTCGAGGGGCAGACTGAGCGCCCGCATCGCGGCCACCATCCCCGTGTTGGACGACTGGGTCACGGCGTACACGCTGTCGCAGCCGGCCTCCTCGGCCATCGCCACGAGCCGGCCGAGGAGTTCGGACCCGATGCCGCGCCGCTGCCAGTCGTCCTCGACCATCAGCGCGACCTCCGTCTCGTCCCCGTCCCACAGCAGGTGGCCCAGGGCGACGAGGCGGCCGGAGGCGGTCTGCACGGCGAGGGTGCGCCCGAAGCGGGGGCTGAGCAGGTGGTCGAGGTAGCGGTCGGCGTCGCCCACCGGGCCGTGGTAGCGCAGGCCCAGGGTGCGGGCCGAGCAGCGGTCGTGCATGGCCCGCGCGGCGGCCAGGTCGCGCTGGTCGGCGCGGCGGACGGTGATCTCGTTGCCCTCGGGCAGGGTCAGCACGTCCCGGCCGCGCGGGAGGCGCGGGCCGAGCCGGGCGTCGAGCTCGACCAGGGCGCGCGCCCGGGCGAACTCGGTCGGGGTGAAGGGGAGATGGGGGCGCTCGACGACGAGCGTGCCGCCGTGCGGATCGCGCAGCCGCATCGCGGTCTCCTCCAGGACCCCTTCGACCGGGGCCTGTTCGCCGGTGGGACGCCCGGTGAGCGAGACGGCCGGCACGGAGTGGAGGGTGCAGCGGCCGAGGAGCTGGCGCAGCGCGAGCGGCAGTTCGGCCGCGTCGAGCGCCGTACGGGTGGCGAGCCCGAGGACCCGGGTGGGCGTGTCCACCAGGTCGTGGGCGTCGGCCCGCTCGGTCCAGGTGTCCCGGCCGCCGGCCGCCGCGACCTCGTGGGCCAGGGCCCGCGCGGAGAGGTCGGCGGGCGCGCGCAGCAGGAACTCGTCGACCGTGCCGTCCGCCAGCGGGTGGGTCTGGAGGGTGAGGATGTCCACGTCCAGGCGGGCGAGGACCGTGCACAGGGCGGCGAGGCTGCCCGGGGTGTCCGCGACGGTGGTCCGCATCCGCCACAGCGCGGTCCCGGCGGCCCGCCCGGACCCCTCCTCCGCGCGGTCCCCCTCGCCGGCACGGGGCTCTCCCGGCGCTCCGGGCCCCGGCCGCGCCCCGGGGACGAGGGCCGGGCGCCCGCCGGGATCACCGGCGGGCGGGGCATGGCTGGCATGACTGCGCCGCCGGGCCCACCAGGTGTGGAAGGCCGCGGTGGCGATCAGCGCGATCGCCGAGAGGACCAGGAGGGAGGGGCCCTCCGGGCCCTTGGCGATGGTCTTGGCGATCGTGTCGGCCACCACCACGGCGGTGAACAGCGCGGCCAGCTCGATCAGGTCGTGCCGCCAGTGGTGCGGGTGGCGGGCGCTCTTCGAGGACGTCACATCGGTCATGACTTCACTGTGGCCCAGTGGTGTTGCGTGATCACGAACGCTTTGTGACTGACGGGTTAAGCGCCCATCTGGCGGCTTAACGCCCGATTCAGGCCGTTTCTGTCAGAGGCTGATCGGCCCCTTGACGGAGTGCGTTCAGCAGCCGCCCGGCCTGGACCACCAGCTGCGAGGAACCCCGAGCCGAGGCCACCTCCTCCAGCCCGGCGAGCCCGCCCCGGGCCCCGCACCGCTCCACGCAGTCCGCCGCGACCGCGAGCACCTCGCCGAGCCCCCGCACCGGCTTCTCCGCGCCGAGCAGCTCCGGCAGCATCGCCTCCAGGACCGCCCAGACCGTCCCGTACGCCCCGGTGGCGGAGGCCGTCCGGACCGCTCCCGTCAGCCGGTTCGGCTTGAGCGACCCCTCCGCCATCAGCCACGCCAGCTCCTCCCCGAGCGCCCGGGCGTTCAGCTCGCCCCGCGACGCCAGGACGAGCAGCGCGTCCACCGCGCGCAGCCGGTCGTCGGAGTCGAGGCAGCCGAGACCGAACGCCAGGGCCAGGTGCACCGCACGGCCGACCGGACCCCCGGCCTCGGCCAGCGCGGTCAGCGGCTCGGTCGCCCCGCGCTGGTCCCCGTCGACGGAGTGCGCCATGGCCGGAAGCAGGCAGGCCGCCAGGACCTCGCGGTCGGCCGGGAGCACCGACGCCCACTGCGCCCGGTCCCCGATCCAGTGGTAGCAGTGCCGAGGAGTCGCCCGCACTGCGCCGCCCAGCCAGTGGAAGGCGGGCGGGAACTCCTCCCGCACCACGGCGCGCTGCCCGAACTCCACCACGATCCGGTCGATCAGCCACCACTTCCCCGAGAACTGCTTGGCCCCCCGGGGGAAGAACCGCACGGCCGCCCCCAGCGCGTCCTCGTCCCGCAGCCAGGCGGCGAGCCGCAGACCGGCCGGAGTGCCGAGCGCCGCCGCCTCCCCGGCCGCCCGCCCCGCCGACGGGTCCGCCCGCAGGACCCGGACCAGGGCCTGGGCGAAGTCCACCGGAGCGGGCTCCACCCCCGCGTCCCGGTAGGCCCGCAGCCGCTCCACCAGGACCGGAGGTTCGATCCCGCCGGTGTGCAGGGTCGGCGCGGCGAGCAGGAACGGCAACGCGTCCGTGCCGACCAGGGCGGCGGCCTCCCACAGCCGCGCGTCGAGGACGCCCGACAGGCCCTCGTGGGAACAGGAGTCCCGGTCGGGCACCTCCGCCCGATGGACGTCGATCACCGACCGCTTCACGAGGCCGAGCAGCGACGCGAGCACCACGTGGATGCCGTGGGGGTGGTGCGTGAAGTGGTGGGGCGTCTCCCAGACCCCCGCCGGGAACGCCTCCCGGACCGCCTCCGCCACCGCTGCCCGGTCCCGGTGCGCGTGCCGCACCAGACCGTCGAGCGCCCGCTCGAACGCCACGGGCTCCTCCATGAGCCCCTTCGCCACCAGCTCCTCCACCAGCTCCGCGACCGTGGACGCCGCGGGCGCCACCGGCCCCGGCTCCGGCACCGGCGGCAGGATCTCCTCGTACGGCCCGGAGTCGGGCTCCGCCAGGGCGTCCCCGAACACCTCCACGGCCGCCCGCCGGTGCGCCGGCCCGAGGAGCCCGGCCGCCTCGGCCAGCTCGCCCCGCACCTCCGCGTCCACCGCGGACAGATACCTGCCCACCAGCTTCAGCGCCCGCTCCTGGACCCCGGTGTCCTCGTGCCCGAAGGCCTCCGCGACGGCGGGCAGCAGCTCGCCGGCCGCGCCCCGCTCCCGCGCCAGCACCTTGCCGACCAGGGTCAGCTGCGCCCGCACCAGCTTCTTCTCGGTCCGGAAGAGCACCGCGCCCGTCATCTCGGCCAGCGCCCCGACCGGCAGGGTCCCCGCCGTGGCGAGCCCCGCGAGGACCTCCTGCGCGTACCCGGCCACCGGCGACGGCGCGTCGGCCGCCATCCCGATCCAGTCCGGGACCCGCTCCCGCAGCTCCTCCCCGGTCGGCGCGAGGAGCCGCAGCACCTCCAGCGGGAACCGCAGGTCCCGCACCCGCCCGCCGCGCAGCAGCCGGGACGCGCACAGGTCCACCACCTCGCCCCGGTCGAGCACCCCTTCCGCGACGAGCGACGTGAGCGCCGTCGGCCAGTGCGTCGGCGCCTCCGGGCCGACCGACCAGGTCAGCCGGTCGGGGGTCTCGCCCATCGACAGCGCGTGCGCCACCAGGACCGGTGTCTGCGGGTCCGCGCGCAGCCGCTCCAGGAGCCGCTTGTCGGTGACCTTCCGCGTCCAGCCCAGCACGTAGCCGTCGGTCGCCGGCACCGGACAGCCGGAGCGCACCACGAGCCCGCGGATCAGTTCGTAGGCGCTCTCCGCGACGTTGCGCCGCTTGGCGAGCCGGCCCGCCACGTCCGCCAGCCAGGCCGGGTCCCGGTCGGCGAGCACCGCCAGGACCGGGGTCGCGTCCTTGAGCTCCCAGCCCAGCATGTCGCCGCCGGCGAGCCAGGTGGCGGCCGCCGCGGCCCCCGTGTGGCACCCGGCCCCCGCCACGTACAGGCCGCGCCGGATCCGGGCCGCATCCTGCCCCCGCCTCCAGTCCCAGGAGCGGACCTCGGCGCGCAGCGCCTTCAGCCTCCCCAGGGCCTCCTTGCGCGCGGCGGCGTCCAGCGGCTCCAGGAGCTTCGGCACCTGCCGGGCCTGCCCGGCGCGCACCGCGTCGAGCAGCCGCCCGACCGCCGCGTCGCCCGGGGCCACGCCCCGCGCTCCGTCCTCCACCGACACCGCCGCACCGCTCTCCGTACCGATTCCCACGCCTGCCCCCATCGTCTTCCGTCCCGCCCCTTCGACCCGTGCCCTGATCCCGGCCACCGCTCCGGCCGCCCATTCCCCGATCCCGGTCACGGCGCCGCCCCGGCCACGACCACCGCGCCCCGCCGGGCCATCCGCACCGCGAGCGCGTGCTTGCACGGCCCCCGGCGCCCCCGGTGGTCCGCCCACCACCGGCAGGTGCAGCTCAGGACCCCGTCCGACTCCCGCACCCGGTAGCGCCGGTCGCCCGAGGCCACCGCCGCCGTCTCCCCGTCCAGTTCCACGGCACCCTCCGCGACCAGGCGGCGGGCGCTCACCAGACGCGGGTTGTGGCGCTCGGCGCGGTCCGCGTCGTACGGCAGCTCCCGGTGGAAGTAGGCCGCGTCCGCCACGTCGTACCCCACCCGGCCGGCCGTGCCGAGCCGGGTCAGCGCCGCCCGCACCCGGTCGACGGTCAGACCCGCCTGCGCCGCGAGGTCGGCCGGGTCGACGCGCGGCTCCCAGGCGAGCAGCACCGCGACCAGCTCGGCGTCCTGCTCCGCCTCCTCCGTCGCCAGCGCCTCCAGGACCCCGCCCTCGCCGGAGAAGCCCCGCGCCGGGTCGGGCGACAGCGTCAGCGTCAGCCGCATCCCCGGCAGCGTCACCTCCCAGGCGCTCGCCGCCGCCACGCCGTCCGGCACCGGTCCGTACACCCGCAGCCCCGTCGCGTGCCGGAGCACCCGTTCCAGGGCGACCAGCCGGTCCGGCCCCGGCAGGCAGACCGCGCCCGCCCCCGGCCGGGTCGTCGGCCGCAGCGTCCGGCCCGACTGCGTGATCCACAGCGGACCGCGCCCCCGGGACTGCGCGCGCGGCAGGGACCGGAGGAAGCGCACGGCCTCCGCCCCCGTCAGCTCCGCCCGCAGGTCGAACCGGGCCGAGGCGACCTGGGCCTCGGCGAACCCCCTCAGCCAGCGGTCCGGCAGCGGCACCTTCTTCTCCACGACCGAGCCCGCGAGGGTGCTCACCGCCATCTCGTCGGGACCGACCCGCAGGTGCAGCGGATCGTCCCCCGTCATCCGCGACAGCGCCTCGCGCAGCGGGTCGTTGACGTCGACGTTGGTGGTGCCGTGGCCCGTTTCCGCGCCGCCGAGGCCCTCGTCGAGCACGTCCAGGCGCGCGTACACCCCGCCGCAGCCGGAGAAGGACTCGAACCGCAGCCGGTCCCCGTTCCCCGTCACCACCGGATCCAGCGAACCCGGCCGTATCCGCTGGTAGTAGCGGGCCGCGGCCACGTCGGCGACCGCGAGCAGACCGCGCGCGGCGACCTGCGGCGAGGCCAGGAAGCCGGAGAAGAAGCGGGGACGGGCCTCGGCCCCGCGGGGCGTGAGGCCCCCCGCCGTCTCCAGTCCGAGCAGCCGGCCGGAGCCCGTGGACTCCAGCGCGGACGGGCGTGCGTAGGCGAGCGCCTGTACGGATCGCGTCATGGAAAAAACCGTAGGACCCGCCACTGACAACGGCCCTGACCAGGGGATTCGGCCTCAGGGGCCGCCCCTGGCCGGTGTCGTTCGACGGCTCCGCGTCACCGAACGCGCCGGTGCCGCCGGACGACTTCGCGCCGTGGAGAGGCCTCTGTCGCCGGACGACTCCCTGTCACTGAACGCCCCCGCCGCCGGGCGCCCCCGTCCCACTGCCCGGCGCGCCCGTCTACTGCCCGACGCGCCCCGGCCGCAGCACCTTGCTGAACAGGACCTTCCCGCCCTCCGCCCGCAGCCGCACGGTCAGGTCGCCGCTGTGACCGTCGATGTCGACCTCGCCGAAGTACTGCGGGCTCTCCATCGGCGACAGGTTCGCCCGCTCCGGCGCCCGCACGAAGACCCGCTCGGGGCCGAAGGTCCCGTCCAGCGCGCTCGCCGGGAACGCGCCCGCCGCCAGCGGCCCCGTCACGAACTCCCAGAAGGGGGCGAAGTCCTCGAAGGCCGCCCGCTCCGGCGCGTAGTGCTGCGCCGAGGTGTGGTGCACGTCCGCCGTCAGCCACAGCGTGCCGGTGATCCGCCGGTGCTTGACGAACCGCAGCAGCTCCGCGATCTGGAGCTCGCGGCCCAGCGGCGCGCCCGGATCGCCCTGCGCGATCGCCTCGAAGTCCGCCGCCCCGTCCGGCACGACCAGGCCGATCGGCATGTCGGCCGCGAGCACCTTCCACACGGCCGTCGAAGCGGCCAGCTCCCGCTTCAGCCAGGCCAGTTGCTCCGCGCCGAGGATGCCGGTGGTGTCGTCGGTCCGGCGGTTCGGCGAGTTGGCGTTCCGGTACGAGCGCATGTCGAGCACGAACACGTCGAGCAGCGGCCCGTACCGCACCACCCGGTGCACCCGCCCGCGCCCACCGGGCACGTGGAGGGTGGAGACCGGCGTGTACTCGCCGAAGGCGCGCGCCGCGCGGGCGGCGAGGACGTCCACGTCCTTCTCCGCGTACCGGGGGTCGTCCAGGATCTGCCCCGGGTACCAGTTGTTCCGCACCTCGTGGTCGTCCCACTGTACGACCGACGGCACCTGCGCGTGGAACGCCCGGACGTTGCGGTCGAGGAGGTTGTACCGGAAGTTGCCCCGGTACTCGTCCAGGGTCTCGGCGACCTTGGACTTCTCCGGCGTCGTGACGTTCCGCCAGATCCGCCCGTCCGGCAGGGTCACGCTCGGCTCGATCACCCCGTCCGCGTAGATCGCGTCGCCGCTGCACAGGAAGAAGTCCGGATCGAGACGGCGCATCTCCTCGTACGCGCGGAAGCCGCCGATGTCCGGGTTGATGCCCCAGCCCTGCCCCGCGACGTCCCCGGACCACAGGAAGCGGACGCCGTCGCGGCGCCGGTCCGGGGCCGTGCGGAACGTGCCGGTGACCGGCTCGCCGGTACGGCGCGGGTCGTCCGGGTCCGCCAGGGTGACCCGGTAGTGGATCTGCTCGCCCGCCGGCAGGCCGTGCAGGGCCGTGGTGCCGGTGAAGTCCGTGCCCGCCCCGAGCAGCGGCCCCCGGTGGCGGCGCGCCCGCCGGAAGGACTCGGTCGCGGAGGTCTCGACGACCATGCGCGCCGGCCGGTCGGAGCGCACCCACACCAGACCGGAGGAGGCCGTGACGTCACCGGCCTGCACGCCCCACGCGGCCCGGGGGCGGCCGGAGAGCGCGAACGCGGGGGCGGCGGGGCCGAGGGCGAGCGCGGCCGACGCGGCCAGCGAGCCGCGCAGGAGGCCGCGCCGCGCGGGCGCGGGGGAGGAGCCGGGCACGGGGTGGGACATGGAAGGGCCTCCGGGAGGTGGTCGATTCCGGTCGTGGGCGGTACGCCGCCTCATGCCTAGCGGCCGGGGGCGGCGCCCGCGCGAACCCCGCGTGAACAGATCGCTCGGGCGGCCCCTCCGGGCCTCTCGTGGGGAGCGCTCACCCTCGGACCCGGTTCTTCCGGTTCGGTCTCACCAGCCCTCGGATCCGCTCCCTCCGCCCCGGCCCACCGACTCCGCGAGCTCAGCTCCCCACCGGCCCCCGGACCCGGCCCCTCCACCCCGGCCCGCCGGCCCCGCGAGCTCAGCTCCCCACCGGCCCCCCGACCGCCCCCGCCAGCAGCCCGATCCCCTCCGCGACCGCCGACGGCGACAGGTGCGCGTAGCCGATGACGAGCCGTACGTCCCCGTCCGCCGGCCGTGCCGTGCCGTACTCCTCCAGGGACCGCAGCGCCACCCCCGCCTCCGCCGCCCGCGCCAGGAAGCGCTCCGGCGGCCCGAAGCGCGCCGGTACGCGCGCGATGACGTGCAGTCCGGCCGCGATGCCGCTCACCCCGGTGCCGGGGAGGTGCTCGGCGAGGGCGGCGAGCAGCGCGTCCCGCCGCTCCCGGTAGGCGCGCTGGCAGCGGCGGAGCTGCCGGTCGTACCCGCCCCGCGTCACGAACTCCGCCAGGACGGCCTGGTCGAGCACCGGATTGCCCAGGTCCATCGTCCGCTTCCGCTCCACGACCTCGTCGAGCAGCGCCTCGGGGACCAGGGCCCAGCCGAGCCGCAGCCCGGGCGCCAGCGACTTGCTGACCGATCCCGCGTAGACGACCCGCTCCGGATCGAGCCCCTGGAGCGCGCCCACCGGCGCCCGGTCGTACCGGAAGTCCCCGTCGTAGTCGTCCTCCAGGACGTAGCCGTCGACCGTCCGCGCCCAGTCGAGGAGCGCGGTGCGCCGCTCCGCCGACCAGCCGATGCCGGACGGGAACTGGTGCGAGGGCGTCACGACCACGGCCCGCACCCCCGAGGCGGCGAGCGGCCCCGGCCGCAGGCCCTCCCCGTCCAGCGGCAGCCACACCGTCTCCATGCCGGTGGAGGCGAAGAGGCGCCCGTGCTCGGGGCTGCCGGGATCCTCGACGCCGACCGCGCGCAGTCCCCGCGCCCGCAGCACGAACCCCAGGAGCGTCGACGCCTGCGCCACGCCCGAACAGACCACGAGCCGTTCCGGATCGGCCACCACGCCCCGCCGTCGCACCAGCATCCCGGCCAGCGCCCCGCGCAGCTCGGTAAGCCCGCGCGGGTCCGGGTAGCCGAGCGCCCGGTGGGGCAGCCGCGCCAGGACGGAGCGTTGCGCCGCCGCCCACGCGCTCCTCGGGAACAGCGACAGGTCCGGCACCCCCGGCCGGAAGTCCACCCGGAGGCCCGGCCCCGGCGGCCCGGCGACCGGACCGCCCACCCCGGCGACCGGACCGCGCACCCCGCGCCCGTCCGCCCCGGCCGTACCGCCCGTCCCGCTCCCGCCCCCGCCGGGCGCCCGCACCGCGCCGCCCACCCAGGTCCCCGCACCCCGTTCGCCGCGCAGGTACCCCTCGGCGGTGAGCTGCTCATACGCCTCGGTGACGAGCCCCCGCGAGACGCCGAGGTCGGCCGCGAGCTCGCGGGTGGACGGCAGCCGCGTCCCGGCCGCGAGCCGCCCCGAGCGGACCGCCTCGCGCAGCGCCTCCTGGAGCGCCCGGCCCCGCCGGCGCGCCGGCGCCCCGACGGCCGGGAGCAGCAGCTCCCACGCGGGCTGCCCGGCGGGCCCCGGCGCCCCGCCCGAAGTGGTCCTCGATGGAGTCATGGAAGTGGACCTTAACCGGGGCCGCGCGGCTTCCTAGCGTCGTCACCATGAACGCGAACTCCCTGCGCGGGGTCCTGCTCGTGACCCTCGCCTACGCCCTCGTCGGCGCCTCCTTCACCGCGAACAGCCTGCTCGGCGCCTATCCGTACGCGGGCGGCCAGGCGCTCCGCTACGGGGCCGCCTGTCTGCTCCTGCTCCCGCTGCTCGGCCGCGGCGGGCTCGCCCCGCTCCGGCTCCTGACCGCCCGTCACCTGGTGCGGCTCGCCGCCCTCGCGGCCGTCGGCATGATCGGCTTCAACCTCGCCGTCCTGGCCGCCGAGCGGACCGCCGAGCCGGCCGTCCCGGGCGTCCTGGTGGGCTGCGCGCCGGTCGTCGTCGCCGTCCTTGTCCCGCTGGCCGAGGGCCGCAGGCCGGCCCGTCCCGTGCTGTACGGGGCGCTGCTCGTCGCCGCCGGGGCGTTCACCGTGCAGGGCTGGGGGAGGACGGACGCGGCCGGGATCGGCTGGTCGGTGGCGGCGCTCGCGGGCGAGGTGGGGTTCACGGTCCTCGCCGTCCCGGTGCTGCGGATCCTCGGCCCGAAGCTGCTCACGGCCGCCGTCTGCGGGGTCGGCGCGGCCGAGGCGGCGCTCCTCGGCCTGCTCGTGGACGGCGCCGGTTTCGTGCGGACGCCGACGGGCGTCGAGGCGGGGGCGCTCGTCTGGCAGGCGGCCCTGGCCACGGTCGTCGGCTTCGTCCTCTTCTACACGGGCGTCCAGCGGATCGGCATGGAGCGGGCCACCCTCTTCACCGGAGCGATCCCGGTCGCCGCCGCGCTGAGCGCCGTCCTGGTCGCGGGCGCGTCCTTCGGCCTCCCGCAGGCGGTGGGCAGCCTGCTCGTGGGGGCCGGCGCCGCCCTGGGCACCGGCCTGTTCACCCGTACGAGAGCGGTCTCAGCGGCTGCCGTCCAGGACGACGCGGGCGACGAGGGCCGGGTCGTCGTTCATCGGCACGTGGCCGCAGCCGGGCAGCCGGACGAGCCGCGCGCCGGGCAGGGCGTGCTTCGCGCGGACGCCCTGGCGGCGCAGGAGCAGCCGGTCGCGGGTGCCCCAGGCGACGGTGACGGGGACCGAGGAGGAGACGTCGTCGCGGAAGAGCACGGTCCGGCCCGCCGCCAGGGTCTGGTGGAAGCCGGTCGCGCCGCGCAGCGCGAGCGTCTCGGCGACGACCGCGTCGGGTGAGCGCCGCGCGGGCCGGGCGTAGATGGTGCTGGTGAGGGCGGTGCGCCCGGCGGGCGTGCGGGAGAGCCGTTCGATCACCGGCACGGGCAGCGACAGGGCCGCGCCCCGCATGGCCCGCAGCGTCCCGAAGGCGTACCGGCGTTCGGCCTCCGTCCAGAAGCCGGCGGGGGAGAGGGCGGTGACCGAACGCACCAGCTCCTCCCGGCCCAGCTCCAGCGCGAGCAGCCCGCCGAGCGAGTTCCCGGCCACGTGCGGACGCTCCACGCCGAGGGCCCCGCAGAAGGCGCCGAGGACGGGGACGACGGTGGACAGGTCGTACGGGGATCCCTCGGGCAGCGCGTCGGAGGCGCCGAAGCCGGGCAGGTCGACGGCGATCACGTCCCGCTCGGCGGCCAGCACGTCGAGGACGGGCTCCCAGGCCTGCCAGTGGTGCCCGATGCCGTGGAGGAGCAGCAGCGGCTCGCCCGCGCCCCTCCTCTCGTACGTCAGGGACGTCGTCCGGGGACCCGCGGGGGTCTCGATCGTGAACGTGATCCGTGCGGACATGCGGACTCCCTGTCGTGACACCGTCCTGACACCTCTTGGACGACCCGTCAGTAACAATTACCGGTCGGTAGCCAGGAGTTCAAGGGCCCGGCCCGAACTGGACAGGCCGGAGGCGTTGGGCTGGGATGGGCGGGTGCCCACCGACATCCCCACCGACACGCCGACCGAACTCTTCGAGGAGCACCGCCCGATGCTCCTCGGAGTCGCCTACCGGATGCTCGGGCGCGCCGCCGACGCCGAGGACGTCGTCCAGGAGGCCTGGCTGCGCTGGACCGCCGGCGACCGCGGCGACGTCCGCGAGCCGCGCGCCTTCCTCGTGCGGATCACCACCCGCCTCGCCCTGGACCGGCTCCGGCTCGCCCGCACGCGCCGCGAGACCTACGTCGGCCCCTGGCTGCCCGAGCCCGTCGTCACCGACTTCGGCCCGGCCGCCCCCGACACCGCCGAGCGCGCCCTGCTCGCCGACTCGGTCTCGCTCGCCGTCCTGGTCGTCCTCGAATCCCTCTCGCCCCTGGAACGGGCCGTCTTCGTGCTGCGCGAGGCCTTCGGCTTCCCGTACGGGGAGATCGCCGCCGCCCTGGACCGCTCCGAGGCGGCCGTGCGCCAGCTCGCCGGGCGCGCCCGGCGCCACGTGGCGGAGGGCAGGCCGCGCTACGACGTCGACCCGGCCGAGCGCCGCGACCTCACCGAGCGCTTCCTCGCCGCGGCCTCGGGCGGCGACCTCGGCGAACTCCTCGCCCTGCTCGCCCCGGACGTGCGCCTCGTCGGCGACAGCGGCGGCAAGTCCAAGGCGCCGCTGCGGGTCATCGAGACCGCGGACAAGGTCGGCCGCTTCCTCAACGCCGTCGCGGCGGACGCGGACTCCCGGTACGAGCACCGCCTCGTCGAGGTCAACGGCGCTCCGGCCCTGGTCGCGTTCGTCGACGGGCGCCCCGACACGGTGATCCAGCTCGAAGTCAGGGACGGACGCGTCCAGACCGTCCACATCATCCGGAACCCCGACAAGTTCCACGGCCTGAAGGGCGCCTGACCCCCGGGCACGGCGACGGGCCTCCCACCGCATCGCGGTGGGAGGCCCGTCGCCGGTCGGGGAGGGAGCGCGTCACACGCCCGCGATCGACTTGATCCAGGAGCGGTACGCCGTCACGTTGGTGTACGCCGTGGTGGTCTGGCGGTCGCTGGTGGAGGCGACGCCGACCTGGACGCCCGCGGCCATCATCGGACCGCCGGAGTCGCCGCCGGCGGTGATGCCGTCGCCCCGGCGGGCGCAGATCGCGGAGCCGCCGTAGGCGTCGGTGCAGCCGCTGGTGACGGTGACGTTGGCGACCTTCAGGTAGCGGGACTGGCAGTTGGCCTCCGAGCCGCACTGGGACGTGGCGCCCCAGCCGTACACCTGGACGCTCTGGCCGACGCGCACGGTGCCCGGCTGGCCGAGCGTCGCGTAGGTCGCCGACACCGAGCGGTCGAGGCGGACGAGGGCCAGGTCCGAGCTGTGCGTGTAGGTCTGGGCGCCGTTGGCCAGGGTGCCGCCGCTGTGCTGGTCGAGGCTGCCTATGCGGAAGGAGAGCCCGCCGCCGGTGACGCAGTGCTTGGCGGTGAGGATCCAGGTCGGGGCGATGATCGTGGCCGAACAGGTCTCCCGGCCGTTCGAGAGCAGCCGGGCCGCCCACGGGGCGTTGGAGGCGTAGCCGCCGCCGATGATCGGCTGCACGGCCTGGACGGCCGGGGGCGCGGGCGCCGGTGCCGCCGAGGCGGTGGGGGCGAGCAGGGCGAGGACGGAGACCGCCGCGGCCGCGAGGGCGGGCACGAGCCGTGTGATGCGCAAGGTTCCTCTATTCGGTGGGCGCGCCCGGGGGCGCGCGTGTGGGGGGCGGGCGGCCCGGAGGGGCCGCGCGCATGCCGGAGTCCCGCCGGCGGGGCGGTGGTTCGGCATGGACATGACCCATGATTCCGAAGAGGGGGGCGGACGCGGTAATAACACTTGGCCATAACACGGCGTTCTCTCCCGGGAGGGCTCCGGAGGGCTCCCGGGGGCTCCGGAGTGTCCGAGGGGCGCGCGTCCTCGTCGCCCGGTGCGGTCGCCGCCGCACGAACCCCCGCCTCCGCCGCCCCCGTGCGGGGGTTTTCCGCTACCGGCGCCTCACAGGGGTGCGAACGTCCTGTGAACGATCTAGGTCAGAGGGCCACATTCCGGGGTTTTCACCAGAGGATTGGTCTTGACCAAGGGGGTGGCTCGCCTTATGGTCGCAGAGTTAGTGCAGGAACCTTTAATAAACAAGGGCGCGGAAAAACGCCGCGGGACACGGCGAATTGCGGAGGATCAGGGTGGGGACCACGCAGCTGGCATCGGTACCGGAACCGAAGTACCAGCACCTCAAGACAGTGATCGGCGAAGCGCTCGACTCGGACTTCGCCGTCGGGGAGATCCTCCCCAACGAGCGCGAGCTCGCCGCGCGCTTCGGCGTCGCCCGGGCCACGCTCCGGCAGGCCCTGGAGCAGCTGGAGCTGGAAGGGCGCCTCCAGCGCCGCCGCGGCGTCGGCACCACGGTCGCCCCGCCGCGCGTCGGCGTGGACGTCTCCACCACCCAGCACACCTGGCCGGGCGTCGGCGACGAGGCCTGGCAGTCCCTGGACTCCGCCTCCGACGTGCCCCCGGCCGCCGTCGCGCGCGTCCTGGAGACCGGCGCCGAGGACCGGGTGCACGTCGTCCGCCGCCTCCGCGTCAGCCAGGGCCAGCCGGTCGCTGCCGAACTGCTCTACGTGCCGGCCGACTCCGTCCCGGACCTCAGCGGCATCGACGCCCCCGCGGGCCCGGCCCGCGCCCGCGCCGTGCTCCGCGAGCTCCAGCACCTCGCCCTGGACGGCCAGGACCGCTCCGTCGAGCTCGGCTCCGCCCGCGCCGACGACGCCAGGGAGCTCGACCGGCTGCCCGGCGCGCCCGTCCTCGTCGTGACCACCCGCTACCTCTCCGGGGGCCGCACCGCCGCCGTCTCCGTGGCCACCTACCGGGCCGACACCTGCCGCCTCACCTTCGGCGACTCGGTCGACCTGGTCATGGCCTCGTAGCCCGCGCTCCCCGACGACAGGCACCGGCCCGCCCCGGGACCGCCCCCGGGCGGTTCAGCGGCGGGCCGTCACCGTTCCGTCGACGGCGAAGAGCTGCTCCTCGACGTGGTCGAGCGCGAGCCGCAGCGCCCCCGTGCCCACCGCGGCCTCGCCGAGCAGGGAGAGCACCACCCGGGGCGGCCGCAGGCAGAACCGCGCCAGCTCCTCGCGGAGCGGCTGGAGCACCCCGTCGAGACCGGCCGCCCAGCCGCCCACCACGACCAGCTCGGGGTCGATGGCCAGGACGAGGGCCGCCACGTCGTGCACGAGCCGCTGGATGAACCGCTCCACCGCCGCCCCGGCCCGCGCGTCGCCCTTCCTGGCCAGCGCGAACACCTCCGCGACCGCCTGCTCGTCCAGCGGGTGCAGCGGCTCGTCCGTGGTCGAGAGCAGGTGCTCGGGGGTGACGTCCCGGCCGAGCAGGTGCAGGGCGCCGATCTCGCCGGCCGCCCCGCCGAAACCGCGGTGCAGCCGGCCGCCGATCAGCGAACCGGCGCCCGGACTCAGCCCGGCGAGCACGAACACGATGTCGTCGGAGTCGGTTGCCGCGCCCTTCCAGTGCTCGGCGACGGCCGCCGCGTTGGCGTCGTTCTCCACGATCACCGGGCAGCGGAAGGAGCGCCGCAGCCGCTCGCCGAGGGCCAGGCCCGTCCAGCCCGGCAGCGCCGTGCCGAGGCGCACCGTCCCGTCGGCCTCCACGATGCCGGGCGTGCCCACGCCCACGGCCCGCAGGTTCGACCGGGCGACCCCGGCCCTGCGCAGCACGTCCGCGACGACCGTGCGCACCCGGTCGAGCCGCTCGTCCTCGGGCGCCGTCTCCGACACCTCGCGGGACCCGGCGCCGATGATCCGTCCGTCGAGACCGGAGAGCAGCGCGGCCACCCGGTGCGGGCCGATCTCGATGCCGAGCAGATGGCCGGCCTCCGCGCGGAAGCGGAACCTCCGCGCCGGACGCCCCTGCCGGCGGGCCTCGCCCTCCTCGGGCGCCGACTCGACGACGAGCCCGCCCTCCATGAGGCCCTCCACGACCCCTTCGACCGTGGGCCGCGACAGACCGGTGATCCGGGTCAGATCGGTGAGCGTGGGCGCGTCGGCGCCCCGCAGCGCATGGAGTACCACCGCGGAGTTGATCCGCCGCAGCAGAGACGGATCCCCGCCGGTCAGCCGCCCCACCGTCTGTCCTCCCAGCTCGTGCGCCACTCAGGCGGATGGTACTCAATGGGTCCTTACGCGGCGAGTGCCGCCCCGTCACGCTTGGGTGACGGTCCGTGCGCGCGGTGCCGGCGGCGGTCCGGGCCCCCGGCCCGCGGGACCGGCGATTCCGGGGGCGGACGGCCCGCACCGCGGTGAGGACCCCGGAGGCGCGGGAAGCGGAACGGGACGTGCCGGACGCCCCGTTCGCCGCCCGGCGGAACCCGCCCGCCCCGGCCGCGTACGGCCCCCGCCCGCCGCGAGTCCCGGCCGCGCACGGGACCGGCGGAGTCCCGGACCCGTACGGCGGATCGCGGCCGGACGGGTCCTACGCCTCCGTGCGCCGCTCGACCCCCGCCGCCTCCCGGAGGCGGGCGAACTCCTCGGCCATCGCCTCCGTCGACCAGTGGGCGTTGAGACCGCTCGGGCTGGGCAGCGCCCAGATCCGGGTGGTGCCGATCGTCCGCTCCTGCGGCCCGATCGCCGCCTTCGGCTCGTCGAAGGCCGCGCGGTACGCCGTGACCCCGGCGATCGCCAGCCAGCGCGGCGCCAGCCGCTCCACCCGCCCGGTGAGCAGCCGCCCGCCCTCCCGGTACTCCTCGCGGGTCAGCTCGTCGGCCCGCGCGGACGGCCGCTCCACCACGTTCGTGATCCCCAGGCCGTACGTCAGGAGCTCCTCCTGCTCGTCCGGCCGCAGCTGCCTCGGCGTGAACCCCGACAGGTGCAGCACCGGCCAGAACCGGTTGCCCGGCCGGGCGAAGTGGTGGCCGGACGCCGCCGTCGTCAGACCCGGGTTGATCCCGCAGAAGAGCACCGAGAGGCCGCTCGCGACCACGTCCGGAACGACGCGGTCGCGGGCGGCCTCCAGCTCCTGCCGGGTGAACCGGGGGGAGGGGGTCAGAGGATCGCCCCGGGGGCGTAGGCGGCGGCCTCCGGGTGCCGCTTCACGATCTCGTCCACGCGGGAGACCACGGCGGCGACCTGGTCGGCGGCGGCGCCCGTGAAGGACAGCTTGTCCGCCATCAGCTCGTCGAGCTGCGCCCGGTCCAGCGGGATGCGCTCGTCGGCGGCCAGCTTGTCGAGCAGCTCGTTGCGCTCGGCGCCCCGCTCGCGCATGGCGAGCGCGGAGGCCACGGCGTTCTCCTTGATGGCCTCGTGGGCGACCTCGCGGCCGACCCCGGCGCGCACGGCGCCCATGAGGACCTTGGTGGTCGCCAGGAAGGGCAGGTAGCGGTCCAGCTCGCGGGCGACGACGGCCGGGAAGGCGCCGAACTCGTCGAGCACGGTCAGGAAGGTCTCCAGGAGGCCGTCCAGGGCGAAGAAGGCGTCCGGCAGCGCGACCCGGCGGACCACGGAGCAGGACACGTCGCCCTCGTTCCACTGGTCGCCGGCCAGCTCGCCGGTCATCGAGGCGTAGCCGCGCAGGATGACCATGAGGCCGTTGACGCGCTCGCAGGAGCGGGTGTTCATCTTGTGCGGCATCGCCGAGGAGCCGACCTGGCCGGGCTTGAAGCCCTCGGTGACCAGCTCGTGGCCCGCCATCAGGCGGATCGTCTTGGCGGTCGAGGAGGGCGCGGCGGCCAGCTGGACCAGGGTGGTGACCACGTCGTAGTCGAGCGAGCGGGGGTAGACCTGGCCGACCGAGGTGAAGGCGTGCGCGAAGCCGAGGTGGCCGGCGATCCGGCGCTCCAGGTCGGCCAGCTTGCCGGCGTCGCCGCCGAGCAGGTCGAGCATGTCCTGCGCGGTGCCGACCGGGCCCTTGATGCCGCGCAGCGGGTAGCGGCCGAGCAGCTCCTCCAGGCGCGCGTACGCCACGAGCAGCTCGTCCGCCGCCGTCGCGAACCGCTTGCCGAGGGTGGTCGCCTGGGCGGCGACGTTGTGCGAGCGGCCGGCCACGACCAGCTCGGCGTACTCGGCGGAGAGCCTGCCGAGGCGGGCGAGGACGGCGACCGTGCGGTCCCGCATCAGCTCCAGGGAGAGCCGGATCTGGAGCTGCTCGACGTTCTCGGTGAGGTCGCGCGAGGTCATGCCCTTGTGGACGTGCTCGTGGCCGGCGAGGGCGTTGAACTCCTCGATGCGGGCCTTCACGTCGTGCCGGGTGACCTTCTCGCGCTCGGCGATGGAGCCGAGGTCGACCTGGTCGAGGACGCGCTCGTAGTCGGCGAGGGCCTCCTCCGGAACCTCGATCCCGAGGTCCTTCTGCGCACGCAGCACGGCGAGCCACAGCCGGCGCTCCAGCTTCACCTTCTGCTCGGGGGACCAGAGGACGGCGAGCTCCGCGGAGGCGTAGCGGCCGGCCAGAACGTTGGGGATGCGGGGCTTCGCAGTCACAGCAGTCACGTGGGCAGAGTTTACCTGGCGGTTTCTGCAGGTCGGCGCCGCCGCCCGATGTGGAGCTTGCTACGAGACGCGGGTCACGGACGCTCGGACCGGACGCTCGCCGAGGGCGCGTACGGAAGCAGCTCCGGGCGCTTGGGCGCGCGGCCGTCGCCGGAGGAGCGGCCCGTCAGGCGCCGGCCGATCCAGGGGCCCAGGTGCTCCCTGGCGAAGCGGGCGTCCGCGAGCCGCCGGCTCGCCCAGCGCGGGGGCGCGGTCGGCGGCAGCGGGGTGCGCCAGTCCTCCCCGGGCTCCAGGCCGAGGGTCTGCCACACGGCCTCGGCGACCCGCCGGTGCCCCTCGGCCGTCAGGTGGAGCCGGTCCACGTCCCAGAGGCGGGGGTCGCCGAGCGACGGCGCCCCGTACAGGTCGACGACCAGGGCGCCGTGCCGGGCGGCGAGCCCGTCGATGTGGGCGAAGAGCTCCTCCATCCGGGGCCGGAAGCGCTCCATGACGGGCCCGTTCCGGCCGGGGCTGCGCATCAGGACGAGCTGCCCGCAGGCCGGTGTGAGGCGTTCCACTGCCTCGGTGAGGAGGTCCCTCACCCGGACCATGTCGACCTTGGGGCGCAGGGTGTCGTTGAGGCCGCCGACGAGGGTGACCACATCGGCCTCCATCGTTGCGGCCGGGCCGACTTGCTCCTCGACGATCTGTCCGATGAGCTTCCCGCGCACGGCGAGGTTCGCGTAGCGGAAGCCGGGGGAGCGGGCGGCGAGACGGCCCGCGAGGGCGTCGGCCCAGCCGCCGTAGGAACCGTCGGGCCTCAGGTCCGACATACCCTCGGTGAAGCTGTCGCCGAGGGCGACGAAACTGTTGTACGTGGCATTGATCTCCATGGCGGAGCGATCATACCGCGCGGTATGCGAGGCGTGCCGTGGAGAACCCGGGAGGGGAAACCCGATGAGCGACGCGCTCCTGAGCGCCCTGGCCGAGGCCCTGGCCGGACTGGTGACGGCCGTCGAGACCTCCGACGAGGACGTCCTCGACCCCGACACGGCGGTCGAGTGGCTGGAGTCCACCGGGCACGCCCTCGCCGGGCTCACGGCGGCCGACCGGCGGACCCTCGACGGGCTGTTCCGCGCGGCAGCCCTGCGCGCGCCCGAGGGCCCCCGGCGGAACGGGCTGCTCGAGGTCTCCGAGGGCCTCGGGCTCACCGAGGACACCCACGCCGCCGCCTGCGACGCCGCCCTGGACCACACCCGCCGCCTCGCCGCCCTCGTCCGCGACGCCGACCCCGCCACCCCCGTCCCCGGCCGTCCCGGCCGCACCCTCGCGGACCTCGCCCGGCACGTCGGCACCGTCCACCGCTGGGCCGAGCACCTCGTACGGACCCGCTCCGCCGTCCGCGTCCGCGCGGAGGACCTCCCCCTCGACCCGCCGGCCGGCCCCGCCGCGTACGCCGACTGGCTCGTCGCCGGAGCCGAGCGGTTCGCCGCCACCGCGCGCGACGCCGACCCGGACGCCCCCGTCTGGTCCCCGGGCGCCGACCCGCACGTCCGCCACTACCCCCGCCACGTGCTCGTCGAGACCCTGGTCCACCTCGCCGACGCCGAGCTCGCCGTCGACGGGAAGGCCGGTCCCCTCGACCCCGGCACGGCCGCGGACGCCGTCGACCACTTCCTGACCGACGCCCCGTACGTCGCCCGGATCGCCGAGCCGGTCTCCCGGCTCGGCCGGGACGGGGCGGTCCTGCGCCTCACCGCCCGCGACGCCGGCACCGTCTGGAACCTCGTCCTCGGCGGGGGCGGCTTCACCTGGACCCGGGGGAGCGGCGGCGCCGGGCCGACCGCCGCCGTCGAGGCGGACGCCGGGGAGCTGCTGCTCCTGCTGCGCCACCGGTACGGGGCCGACGAGCCCCGCTTCGCGCACACCGGCGACCGGGGCCTCCTGGACGACTGGCTGGCCGCCACCGCGCTCTGACCCGTACGTACGGAGCCCCTCGGCCCGTACGGGAAACGCCCGAAGGGCCCCGGGACGGATCCCGGGGCCCTCCTCGCCGCCCCTACGGACCGGTCACGACGCCGCGGGGCGCCCCACCAGCTCGCGCAGCACGTCCTCCATCGCCACGAGGCCGCCCGGCCGGTCGTTCTCGTCGAGCACCGCCGCCAGGTGCGTCCGGCTGCGGCGCATCGCGGTCAGGACGTCGTCCAGCGGCGTGTCCGCCCGCACCCGGGCGATCGGCCGCAGCGACGTCACCGGGAACGGCAGGTCGCGCGGGACGATGTCCAGGGCGTCCTTGACGTGCAGATAGCCCAGGATGTGCCGCTCGGGGTCGACCACGGGGAAGCGGGAGAACCCGGTCCGCGCCGACAGCGCCTCCAGCTCCTCCGGGGTGGTGCCGACCGGGGTGGACACCACCTTGTCCGCCGGCATCACCACGTCCCGCACGGGACGGCGGCCCAGCTCCAGGGCGTCGTGCAGCCGCTCGGCGGCCCGGTCGTCCAGGAGCCCGGCGTCGCCCGCGTCGGTGACCATGCGGGCCAGCTCGTCGTCCGAGAAGGTCGCGGAGACCTCGTCCTTGACCTCCACCCGCAACAGCTTGAGCAGGGTGTTCGCGAAGGCGTTGATCGTGAAGATCACCGGCCGCAGCGCCCGGGCGAGCGTCACCAGGGGCGGCCCGAGGAGCAGCGCCGAGCGCGTCGGCTCGGCGAGCGCGATGTTCTTCGGCACCATCTCGCCGAGCAGCATGTGCAGGTACGTCGCGAGCGACAGGGCGATCACGAACGAGATCGGGTGCACCAGGCCGTGCGGGACGCCGACCGCGTCGAAGACCGGTTCGAGGAGGTGCGCGATGGCCGGCTCGGCGACGATGCCCAGGACCAGGGTGCACAGCGTGATGCCGAGCTGGGCCGCCGCGAGCATCGCGGAGACGTGCTCCAGGCCCCAGACGACACTGCGCGCCCGCTTGTCCCCGGCCTCGGCCAGGGGCTCGATCTGACTGCGGCGTACCGAGATCAGGGCGAACTCGGCGCCGACGAAGAAGGCGTTGACGACCAGCGTGAGCAGGCCGATCAGCAACTGGATCGCGATCATCGGCCGGCCTCCCCGGTCTCGTCCTCGACGGCGTGCACGGGCTCGTGCAGCAGCACGCGGGCCGCGCGCCGGCCCGAGGCGTCCACGACGTCGAGCCGCCAGCCGGCCAGCTCCACGCCGTCGCCGACGGCCGGGATGCGGCCCAGCTCGTGGGCGACGACGCCCGCGAGCGTCTCGTACGGGCCGTCCGGCACCTTCAGGCCGATCGTGCCGAGCTGGTCGGTGCGGGCCGCGCCGTCGGCGGACCACAGCGCGCGCCCGTCCGCGTCCTCGCCGGCCCGCGCCAGGTCGGGGGTCTCGTGCGGGTCGTGCTCGTCGCGCACCTCGCCGACGACCTCCTCGACGATGTCCTCCAGGGTGACGACCCCGGCCGTGCCGCCGTACTCGTCGATGACGACCGCCATCGTCTGTTTCCCGGACAGCCGGTCGAGCAGCCTGTCGACGGTCAGCGTCTCGGGGACGAGCAGCGGCTCGCGCAGCATCTCGCCGATCGGGCGGCGGTACCGCTCGGCCGCCGGTATGGCCAGGACGTCCTTGATGTGGGCGATGCCGACGACCGCGTCCAGGCTGTCCCGGTAGACGGGGAAGCGGGACAGGCCGGTCGCGCGGGTCGCGTTCGCCACGTCCTCGGCGGTGGCCTGCACGTCCAGGGCGGTGACCTGCACGCGGGGCGTCATCACGTTCTCGGCGGTCAGCTCCGCCAGGTTGAGGGTGCGGACGAACAGCTCGGCCGTGTCCGCCTCCAGGGCCCCCTCCTTCGCGGAGTGCCGGGCGAGGGCCACCAGCTCCTGCGGGGAGCGCGCGGAGGCCAGCTCCTCGGTCGGCTCCATGCCGAGCCGGCGCAGGATCCGGTTCGCGGTGTTGTTGAGGTGGCTGATCAGCGGCTTGAAGGCGGCCGTGAACACGCGCTGCGGGGTGGCCACGACCTTCGCCACGGCGAGCGGCGAGGAGATGGCCCAGTTCTTGGGGACCAGCTCGCCGACCACCATCAGGACCACGGTCGACAGGGCGGTGCCCAGGACCAGGGCCACCGAGGAGGCCACCGCGGCGGAGAGGCCGAGGGCCTCGACCGGGCCCTTGATCAACGCGGCGATCGACGGCTCGGCCAGCATGCCGACCACCAGGTTGGTGACGGTGATGCCGAGCTGGGCGCCGGAGAGCTGGAACGTCAGCGACCTGACGGCCTTGAGCGCGCCCGCCGCACCGCGCTCGCCGCGCTTCGCCGCGGCCTCGAGTTCGCCGCGCTCGACCGTGGTCAGCGAGAACTCGGCCGCGACGAAGGCGCCGCACGCGAGGGAGAGCAGGAGCGCGAGGAGGAGCAGAAGCACTTCGGTCATCG
Organism: Streptomyces sp. NPDC092045; assembly: GCF_044756005.1. NCBI lineage: Bacteria > Bacillati > Actinomycetota > Actinomycetes > Kitasatosporales > Streptomycetaceae > Streptomyces > Streptomyces sp. NPDC092045. The sequence goes on from NZ_JBIVSC010000001.1 coordinate 586,278, forward strand.
GTTCACCTCCGTCCCATGATCACGCGGCGGGAGGAGGATCGCTCGGCGTCGGCGGCCGGAGCCGGAACTCTCGAGTCTTGCGGAACCAGTGCTACTGGGAGGCTCGCCCATGGGCGGACGCTCACACCTTTCGGTCGTCGGAATGTGGGGACCATGGTAAAGGACAGGCAAAGCGGGCTGGTGGTCACCCTTGCCCTCCTCACTTCGCGAGCGGCTTCACCCAGCGGCGCCAGTGGTCCTCGCGCTCGTACCCGGCCGCCGCCCACACCATCCGCCCCGTTCCGTTCGCCTCCAGGACCATGGCGTCCGCACGCCGTCCGCCGAGCGCGGCGAACCGCTCCTCGGCCGCCCGCAGGAGCGCGGCGGAGATCCCCCGGCGCCGGTACGCGGGCAGGACGGCCAGCCGGTAGAGGGAGGCGCGCCAGCCGTCCCACCCGGCGATCACGGACCCGACGATCCGTCCGTCGGCCAGGGCGAGGAGCAGGGCCTCCGGGTCGCGCTCGACGAGCCGGGTGACCCCGGGGACGTCGTCCGAGACCGACGTCCCCTCGGCGGACTCCCGCCAGAAGGCCAGGACGGCCTCGGCCTCGGCGACGGTGGCGGCACGTATCTGCGGATCGATCATGGCCGGATCCCATCACGGCGGCCTCCGGCCGTGCCAGGGGGTTCCGGGGAGCGGGACGGTGCCGCCTCACCGCCGCGCCGTGCCCAGGACGCAGGGGGAGGACGGCAGCCGGGGCCCGCCCTCCGGCACGTCGAAGGAGCGGTACGGGCCGAGGGCGAACCCGGCCCCGCCGATCTCCGCCAGCGGATCGCGGGAGGTGTGGCAGCCGCCGAAGAGCAGCGGCCACACCGTGCGGTCGAGGCCCCGCTGCACCCGCGCGAGCCCCGGCGTCTTCGCCGCCTCGTGCTCGAAGAAGCGCAGCTCGCCGCCCGGACGCAGGACCCGGCGCAGCTCCGCGAGGGCCGTCGGCACGTCCCGCACCGTGCACAGCACCAGGGAGACCACCGCCGCGTCGAAGGAGCCGTCCTCCACCGGCAGCGCCTCGGCCGTCCCCGGCACCACGGTCACCGGAACGGCCGCCCGCCGCGCGGCCTTCCCGGCCGGTTCGCGCAGCCGGGCCTCCGGCTCGACGGCCACGACCTCCGTGACCCCGACCGGGTAGTGCCCGAAGTTCAGCCCGTTCCCGGCGCCGACCTCGACCACCCGGCCGGCGAGCCCGGCGAGCAGTTCCGCCCGGAGGGCCCCGATCCCGCCCCGCGTCTCGGCGGAGACGCTGAACCGGGCGTAGAAGCGGGCGAAGAGGGGGTGGTGCACCCGGGGCGGACCGCCGGGCGCCGACCGCGGAGACGACATCGTGGGCTCCTCGTGCCTGGACGCGCGTACGTCCAGCCTACGGAGCGGCGCGGCCCGGGGCCGGACGACGGGCCGGGACGCCGGTCGTCCCCGCGTCTCTTCGGACGGCCGGTGGCCGGGGCGCCGGCCGCCCCGTACCCCTTCGCACCGCCCCGGCACGCCCTCCGGAACCGGGCCCGTCACCCAGCTCCCGTACGCCCCTCCCGGACCGGGCCCGCCGCTCAGCCCCCGTACGGCTCCGCGTGCGCCCCCGTGAACGCCTCCGCGTCCCACGTCCCGCCCAGGGCCGGGGCCAGCCAGCCGCCCGCCGCCGCCCGGAACTCCGCCGGGGACAGCGTCCCCGACCCCTCCGGCACGGCTCCGAGCAGCGGCGCGTCCGCCGCCTCCGGCAGGTCCGCCAGGTTGCAGCGGGCCGCCAGGTCCGGCGCGGCCGGCCAGCTGCCGACCACCACGCCGAGCTGCTCGATCCCGCGCGCCCGCAGCGCCTCGGCCGTCAGGGCCGTCGAGTTGAGCGTCCCGAGCCCGGCCGGGGCCACCACCAGGACCGGCGCGCCGAGCAGCGCCGCCGCGTCCGCGAGCGTGCCGCCCTCCCCGTCGAAGCGGACGAGCAGCCCGCCCGCCCCCTCCACCAGGACCAGGTCGTGCCCGGCGGCCAGCTTCCGGGCGGCCTCGGCGACCTCCCGGGGCCCGACCGGCGCGAGACCGGCCCGCCGGGCGGCCGTGCCCGGGGCCAGCGGCTCCGGGAAGCGGCCCAGCTCGGCCGAGGCGGCGGCGCCCGAGAGCCGTACGACCTCGTCCGCGTCGCCCCGCTCGTCCGGTCCGACGCCCGTCTGCGCCGGCTTCAGGACCGCGACCGACCGTCCGGCGGCGGTCGCGGCGGCGGCGACCGCCGCGGTCACGACCGTCTTGCCGATCTCGGTCCCGGTGCCGCTGACGACGACGATTCCCACTGCCCGCTCCATCCTTGCTTCCGTTCAGCCCGCCGCCGCGGCGGCCCGTACCGCCGCGCAGATCCGGGCCACGTCCTCGTCGCCCGTCACGTACGGCGGCATCGTGTAGATCAGGTCCCGGAACGGGCGCAGCCACACGCCCTCCCGGACCGCCGCGCGCGTCGCCGCCGCCATGTCGACCCCGTGGTCGAGCTGGACGACCCCGATCGCGCCGAGCACCCGCACGTCCCGCACGCCCGGCAGGTCCGCGGCCGGGGCGAGCCCGTCGCGCAGCCCCGCCCCGATCCGCCCGACCTCGCCCCGCCAGTCCTGGGAGAGCAGCAGGTCGATCGAGGCCAGGGCCACGGCGGAGGCCAGCGGGTTGCCCATGAAGGTCGGCCCGTGCGCCAGGACCGGCACCTCGCCCCGCGAGATCCCGTCGGCCACCCGGCCCGTGCAGAGCGTCGCGGCCATCGACAGGTAACCGCCCGTCAGCGCCTTGCCCACGCACATCACGTCGGGGGAGACCCCGGCCGCGTCGGCCGCGAACAGCGTGCCCGTGCGCCCGAACCCGGTCGCGATCTCGTCGAACACCAGCAGCACGCCGTGCTCGTCGCAGGCCTCCCGCAGCACCCGCAGGTACGCCGGGTCGTGGAAGCGCATCCCGCCCGCGCCCTGCACCACCGGCTCCACGACCACCGCGGCCAGCTCGTGCGCGTGCCGCCCGATCGCGGTCCGCAGCAGCTCGGCGTACGACTCCTCGTACGCGGCCGGCGGGGCGTCCGCGAAGACCTGGGGCTGGAGGACCCCGGTCCACAGCTCGTGCATCCCGCCCTCGGGGTCGCACACCGACATCGGCTGCCAGGTGTCCCCGTGGTACCCGCCGCGCCAGGTGAAGAGGCGCCGCTTCTCCGGGCGGCCGAGCGAACGCCAGTACTGCAGGCACATCTTGACCGCCACCTCGACGGAGACCGAGCCCGAGTCGCTGAGGAAGACGTGCCGCAGCGGTTCGGGGGTGATCTCCACGAGCCGGCTCGCGAGGCGGACGGCCGGCTCGTGGGTGAGCCCGCCGAACATGACGTGGCTCATCCGGTCGAGCTGGCCGCGCACCGCCTCGTTGAGGACGGGGTGGTTGTAGCCGTGCACCGCCGACCACCACGACGACATGCCGTCGATCAACTCGTCCCGCCCCTCGGCGGGTTCGGCGAGCCGGAGGCGCACCCCGGACGCGGACGCGACGACCAGCGGGTCCGTGCGGCCCGGCATGGGGCCGTACGGGTGCCAGACGTGCGCCCGGTCCAGGGCGAGGAGCTCGTCGTTACGCATTCGGCGCGAGGTCCGTACCGGCTCCCCGGCGGCGCACCGCCACCAGATCGGTCCGGGCGCCGCCCGGCCCGGCCTCGGCGGCCGGCGCCTCGGCGGGCTCGGGGACCGGGGCGTGCCCGCCGCACGGACCGCAGCCGCCGCCGGAGTGCGGGCCGCAGCCCGCGCCGCTCTCCGCCGCGCCGCTCTCCGCCGCGCCGCTCTCCGCCGCGCCGCTCTCCGCCGGAGCGTGCGAACCGCAGCCGCCGCCGCTCCCCGCCGGAGCGCCCGAACCGCAGCCGCCGCCGGCCGCCGCGAGCGCGTCCGCGCGGTGGGCGGGCAGCGTGGGCGTGCCCGCGCCCTCCACCTCGAAGCCCGCGTCCGCGATCATGTCCAGGTCGGCCTGGCCGGCCTGGCCCTCGCTGGTCAGGTAGTCGCCCAGGAAGATCGAGTTCGCGATGTGCAGCGCGAGCGGCTGCATCGAGCGCAGGTGCACCTCGCGGCCGCCGGCGATCCGCACCTCGACGTCGGGGCAGACGAACCGCACCATCGCCAGGATCCGCAGGCAGCGCTGCGGCGTCAGGTTCCACTCCTTGGCGAGCGGGGTGCCCTCGAACGGGATGAGGAAGTTGACCGGCACCGAGTCCGAGCCCAGCTCCCGCAGCGCGTACACGACGTCGACCAGGTCCTCGTCGGCCTCGCCCATGCCCGCGATCAGACCCGAGCAGGCCGAGAGCCCCGCGGCGTGCGCCTTGCGCACGGTGTCCACCCGGTCGGCGTACGTGTGGGTCTTGGTGATCCCGCCGTACGTCGCCTCGGAGGTGTTCAGGTTGTGGTTGTACGCGTCGGCGCCGGCCTCCCGCAGCCGCTCCGCCTGGCCGTCCGAGAGCAGACCGAGGCAGGCGCACACCTCGACGCCCTCGTTCTCCTCCTTGATGGCCTCGATGGTCCTGCCGACCCGCTCGACATCCCGGTCCGTCGGACCGCGCCCGCTCGCCACCAGGCAGACCCGCTTGGCGCCGCCCGCGACGCCCGCCGCGGCCGCCTTCGAGGCCTCGTCCGGCTTCAGCCAGGTGTACTTGAGGATCTCCGCCTTGGAGCCGAGCCGCTGCGAACAGTACGAGCAGTCCTCGGGGCACAGGCCGGACTTCAGGTTGACCAGGTAGTTGAGCTTCACCCGCCGCCCGAACCACCGACGGCGCACCTTGCCGGCCGCGGCCACCACATCGAGCAGTTCGTCGTCGGAGGTCGCCAGGACGGCGAGCGCTTCTTCACGGGTCGGCGGCTCGCGCCGCAGCCCCTTCTCCACCAGCGTGTTCAGCAGGTCCATAACCGCTGATCCTGGCCTACCGCCCGCCCCCGGGCCAAGGAGGATCCGAACAAACGCCCCCGTTCGGGGTGTGTGGATGACCACACCACGATCCCGGTCTCCTCCGGTTAGGGTCTGTGCGCTGCCTACAAAAGGCACCGGCCGGACGGCCGGAGGCGCCGACGGAGGATCCCGCATGCCACAGGCCGACGACGCGCGGGCCGCGGGCCCGCGCCGCACCGCGTTCGACTGGACCGGGGCCGAGGCGCGCCGCCGGGCCGACGCCGGCCTCGTGCGCACGCTGCGGCCCCGGGCGGCCGAGTCGGACCTCCTCGACCTGGCGGGCAACGACTACCTCGGCCTCACCCGCAGGCCCGAGGTCACGGAGGCGGCGGCCGGGGCGGCCCGGCGCTGGGGCGCCGGCTCCACCGGCTCCCGGCTCGTCACCGGCACCACCCTGCTCCACACCGACCTGGAGCGCGAACTCGCCGCCTTCTGCGGCTTCGAGGCGGCCCTCGTCTTCTCCTCCGGCTACACCGCCAACCTCGCGGTGCTCACCGCGCTCGGCGGCCGGGACTCCCTGATCGTCTCGGACGCCGCCAACCACGCCTCCCTGGTGGACGGCTGCCGCCTGGCGCGCGCCGAGACCGCCGTCGTCCCGCACGCCGACCCCGAGGCCGTGCGCAAGACCCTGGAGGCGCACCCCGGGCGCCGGGCCCTCGTCGTCAGCGACTCCGTCTTCTCCGTCGACGGCGACCGGGCCCCGCTCGCGGAGTTCGCCGCCGCCTGCCGCGCGCACGGCGCCGGTCTCGTCGTGGACGACGCCCACGGCTTCGGCGTCCTCGGCGACGGGGGCCGGGGCGCGCCGCACGGCGCCGGACTCGCGGGCGACGAGGACGTGGTCGCCACCCTGACCCTCTCCAAGTCCCTAGGCAGTCAGGGCGGCGCGGTCCTCGGCCCGGCCCGGGTGATCGAGCACCTGGTGAACGCCGCCCGCACCTTCATCTTCGACACCGGCCTCGCCCCGGCCGCCGTCGGCGGCGCCCTCGCGAGCCTGCGGCTGATCGCCGCCGAACCGGGGCTCGCCGCGCGGGTCCGCACCGTCGCCACCACCCTGTACGAGCGGCTCACCGCGGCCGGTCTGACGGCGGCCCGGCCGTACGCGGCCGTGGTCTCGGTCCGCGCCCCCTCCCCGGAGGCGGCGCTGCGCTGGGCGGCGGACTGCCGGGAACGGGGCCTGGCGGTCGGCTGCTTCCGGCCCCCGTCCGTCCCCGACGGCGTCTCGCGCCTGCGCCTGACGGCCCGCGCCGACCTGACGGACGCGCAGATCGGCCGCGCGGTGGAGACGGTCCTGCGGACCGCCCCCGCCGCCTGAGGGCCGCGCCGGGGCCGTTCACGGTTCGTACGGTTCACCGCTTCGGGCGACAGGGGCGGCTCTTTCCTGGTGGAACCCGGTACGGCGCGGCACCATCGGTGGGACTCTGACGCGCAGTGCTATCCGGGGCAGCGGCCCCGGCGGGAAAGGGACAGAGTCGCCATGGCAGACCATCAGGAAGCAACCGTCACCCTGCCGAGCGAGCCCGCCTCGGTCCCCACCGCCCGGCGGTACGTCGCGGAGGTCCTCACCGGCTGGGGCCTCGACGAACTCTCCGACCAGGCGGACGCGGTCCGTCTGATCGTCTCGGAGCTGGCCACCAACGCCGTCCTGCACACCTTCGGCCAGTCGCCCACCTTCACGGTCGACGTCCGCCTCGAGCGCGGGGAGCAGCTCCACGTCGGCGTCACGGACAGCCATCCGCGCCTGCCCCGCCGCCTCCCCGCGGCGGTCCAGCAGGACAACGGACGCGGCATGGTCATCATCCGATCCCTGGCGGCGGGGTCCGGCGGCCGCCTCTCGGTGACCCCGACCCCGGACGGCGGCAAGACGGTCGGCATCACCCTGCCGTGGAAGGCGGCCGCGCCGGTGGTCTGCTAGGGCGTGTGTCGAAAGTCCCGCCTGCCCGGCGGCGCCCGGCAGGCACTCCCCCGTAGCCCTGCGGGCACGGGGGCACCCCCGGCCGCGTTGTCGGGATCACCCCGATGCAACAAGTATCGGGGCGACCCTCCGCCTTGCGATCGCACGCACCGGACACCGCCGGGCCTGCCCTCCGGGCAGACGGCGCTACTTTCGACACACGCCCTAGAAGGCGTCCGGCGCGCCCCCGGGCCCGTCCGGCGCGTCCCCGGGCCCCTCCGGCGTGGCGCGGCCGGGGCGGCGGGGGCGGTCCGGGTGCGGCGGCGCCGCCGCACCCCCGGCCTCCCCTCCGGCGCCCGCTCAGCGCCCGGGCGGGGTCACCGGACGCGTCCGTAGGAGACCTTCGAGGTCCAGATCTTGTCGAGCTTCACCCAGGAGCCCGTCTTGGGCGAGTGCCAGATCTTGCCGCTCCCGGCGTAGATGCCCACGTGGTAGACCTTCCCGCCGGAGTGGAAGAAGACCAGGTCCCCCTGCTGCCGGCTGCCGGCGGAGACCCGGCTCGTCTTGTTGTACTGCTGCTGCGCGGTGCGGGGCAGCGACTTGCCCGCCTGCTTGTACGCGTAGAGCGTCAGGCCCGAGCAGTCGAACCGGGAGGGTCCCGTGGCCCCGTAGCGGTAGGGCGCCCCCTTCTTGGCGGCGGCGACGCTCAGCGCCTTGTTCGCGTGTGCGGTCGCCGCCTGTGCCTCCGGTGCCGCGCCCGGCGCGAACAGCGTGCCGCCGACGGCGGCGAGGGTGAGAGCCGAGACGGCTCCGGCCCGGGACAGCAGGGACGGGACGTACATCTGCGCAGTCATGCGCAACCCTTCGTCAGCCGCCTGTGAAGGATGACCTGTCGGGTTCGGGCAGGCGAAGATGCCCGGCCGCGGCTGCGGCTTCACCCCAAGGGCCGGCCCCGCTGCGGAAACAGCGCGTACGGCCCGTACTGCTCGGGTCCTCCACTCCTGCCGATCCAATCCTGTCGACCAGGCGTCCGGGACGGCGGCAGGACTCGGCGTCCGCCCGGACCGCCCCGCCTCGGATGGCGGGGGCTTGTCGTCGGCAGGGATCTTGCCCCACAGCCTGGTCGAAATCCGAGTGGAAACGGCGTTATGTGAGAGTCCTCACGACTGATCCATTCGGGTGGACAGGATGCTTTCGTGATCGTCGGAGGTTTGGCCGACGAGCCCCGCACCAGCGAGGGAACGTCCGATTCCGCCAGATGTGTACACCCCGTGCGCAACTCGCCCGAGCCACATGTCGACTCGTCGACTCCACCGAACGGACGAGCCGTTCCGGCGGGGGCGTCGGCCGTCCGGCCCTCGACACGACATGCCGGAATGTCAACTCCGTCATGCCCGGGGGAGCGTGACCCGGCCGGCCCGCCGCTCCCCGTCCAACACCCGCAGGGCGCGCGCCAGGGTGTCCGCGTGGACCTCGCTCTCACCCCGCGCGTGCATGAGGGCCAGCGCCTCGCGCAGCTCCTCCGCGCGTCCCACCAGGGCCTGAGCCGCCCTCAGGGCCCCATAGGTATGCGTACTTCTGGATGGATTGATCTTCCCCAGGAGGTCGACGACCGCGAGGTACGCGTCGATCAGCTCGCCCTCGGCCCGCGTCAGGGCCGGCAGCGGCGGCGGCTCGGGAACCACGGTCCGCTCACCGCGCCGCGCGGCCGGCCGCGGCGCGCCGGCTCGTGATCACGTGGTCCACGAGCCCGTACTCGACCGCGGCCGGGGCGTCCAGGACCGCGAGGCGGTCGAGGTCGGCCTCGACCCGCTCGCTGCTCCGTCCGGTGTGCCCGGCGAGCAGCCCGGCCATCAGGGCGCGCTGGCGGAGCAGTTCGCGGGCATGGACGTCGAGGTCGCTCGGCCGTCCGTGCAGGGGCTCCTCCGCGGCGGGCTGCCGGAGCGTGACGCGGGCGCCGGGGAGCATCGTCCGCTTGCCCGGGGTGCCGGCGGCGAGCAGGACGGCGGCGCTGGAGGCGGCCCGGCCCAGACAGGTGGTCGCCACGTCGCAGGCGAGGGTCCGGATCGTGTCGTGGATGGCGGTCATGGCGGTGACGGAGCCGCCGGGGGAGTTGATGTAGAGCGCGATGTCCTGCTCGGGCGCGGCGTACTCCAGGTACAGGAGCTGGGTGATCACGTCGTTGGACGAGACCTCGTCGACCCGGGTGCCGAGGAGGACGATCCGGGACTCCAGCAGCTTCGTGTACGGATCGAGGGTCCGCGTCCCGGAGCCGGTTCGCTCCGTGAACCCGGGCAGGACGTGTCGAGCCTTCATGGCGGGCGCCTCCATCTGTAAAAAATGTACAGGACGTACAGGCCGTAAGATGAGGAGCATGACCTACGAGATCCCGGTGACGCAAGCGCGAGCCGAGCTCGCGGACCTCATCAACCGCGTCGTGTACGGCGGTGAACGCGTCGTCGTCACCCGCCACGGGAAGCCCCTCGTCGCCCTGGTGTCCGCCGCCGACCTGGACGTGCTCGAAGGGGCGGCGCAGCCGGAGGAGGAGCGGGTGGTCCGCTCGGTCTCCGGCTTCCATTCCCTCGACTCCGCTCCCGGCGAACAGGGGCACTTCGGCCTCGCCGCCCGCCACCGCGAGCCCGGCACCCCCTAGGGGGTGTCACCGGTCGGATGATCATGAGAACGCAAAGCCGAAGTTAACGAGCCGGAAAAACTTCCGCCCTAACGTGCAATGTCTCGCCGCGGGCCGCATCCGGGCAGTTCAACAGAGTGTTGACGGTCGGTAGGGTCCGCAGCTGTCCGGGTGCCGTCCCGGTCGACGACTGTGAGGTGGAAGAGTGCAACTGAGCCCGCACGAGCAGGAACGCCTGCTCATCCATGTGGCGGCGGACGTGGCCGAGAAGCGCAGGGCCCGGGGCGTACGGCTCAACCACCCCGAGGCCGTCGCCCTCCTGACCTCCCACGTCCTGGAGGGCGCCCGCGACGGCCGGACCGTCGCCGAACTGATGGCCTCCGGCCGCGAGGTGCTCACCCGCGACGACGTCATGGAGGGCGTCCCCGAGATGATCCACGACGTCCAGGTCGAGGCCACCTTCCCGGACGGCACCAAGCTCGTCACCGTCCACGACCCCATCGTCTGAACGGGCGCCGCCGATGATTCCCGGAGAGATCCTGTACGCGGACGGCCCCGTCGCCCTCAACGAGGGGCGCCCCGTCACCCGCCTCACCGTGCTCAACGCCGCCGACCGGCCCGTCCAGGTCGGCTCCCACTACCACTTCGCCGAGGTCAACCCCGGCCTGGAGTTCGACCGCGCCGCCGCGCGCGGACGACGGCTGCACATCGCCGCCGGGACCGCCGTCCGCTTCGAGCCCGGCATCCCCGTCGAGGTCGAGCTCGTCCCGATCGCCGGCCGCCGGATCGTGCCCGGACTGCGCGGCGAGACCGCCGGCCCGCTCGACGCCGACCGGGTGACCGGGCCCGCCGCGAACGCCGGCACCGACGGAGGCCCCCGTGCCTGAGCTGCACCGCTCCGCGTACGCCGACCTGTTCGGCCCCACCACCGGCGACCGGATCCGCCTCGCCGACACCGACCTCCTCGTGGAGATCGAGGAGGACCGCTGCGGCGGCCCCGGCCGCGCCGGCGAGGAGGCCGTCTTCGGCGGCGGCAAGGTCGTCCGCGAGTCCATGGGACAGGCCCGCACCACCCGCGCCGAGGGCGCCCCCGACACCGTGATCACCGGCGCCGTGGTCGTCGACCACTGGGGGATCGTCAAGGCCGACATCGGCATCCGCGACGGGCGGATCACCGCCCTCGGCAAGGCCGGCAACCCCGACACCATGGACGGCGTCCACCCCGGCCTCGTGATCGGCCCCGAGACCGAGATCGTCGTCGGCAACGGACGGATCGTCACCGCCGGCGCCGTCGACGCCCACGTCCACTTCATCTCGCCGACCGTCGTCGAGCAGGCCCTCGCCACCGGCGTCACCACCCTCGTCGGCGGCGGCACCGGACCCGCCGAGGGCACCAAGGCGACCACCATCACCCCCGGACCCTGGCACCTGGCCCGGATGTTCGAGGCCCTCGACACCTTCCCGGTCAACATCGGCCTCCTCGGCAAGGGCAACACCATGTCCCGCGAGGCCATGCGCTCCCAACTGCGCGGCGGGGCCCTCGGATTCAAGATCCACGAGGACTGGGGCGCCACCCCGGCCGTCATCGACGCCTGCCTGGGCGTCTGCGAGGAGACCGGCGCCCAGCTCGCCATCCACACCGACACCCTGAACGAGGCGGGCTTCGTCGGCGACACCCTCGCCGCCATCGCCGGCCGCACCGTCCACGCGTACCACACCGAGGGCGCCGGCGGCGGGCACGCCCCCGACATCATCACGGTCGTCTCCGAGCCGTACGTCCTGCCCAGCTCCACCAACCCGACCCGCCCGCACACCGTCAACACCATCGAGGAACACCTCGACATGCTGATGGTCTGCCACCACCTCAACCCCGCCGTCCCCGAGGACCTCGCCTTCGCCGAGTCCCGCATCCGGCCCTCCACCATCGCCGCCGAGGACGTCCTCCACGACCTCGGCGCCGTCTCGATCATCTCCTCCGACTCCCAGGCCATGGGCCGGATCGGCGAGGTGATCATGCGCACCTGGCAGACCGCCCACGTCATGAAGAAGCGGCGCGGCGCCCTCCCCGGGGACGGCCGCGCCGACAACCGCCGCGCCCGTCGCTACGTCGCCAAGTACACGATCAACCCCGCCGTCGCCCAGGGCATGGACCACCTCGTCGGCTCCGTCGAGCCCGGGAAGCTCGCGGACCTGGTGCTCTGGGAGCCCGCCTTCTTCGGCGTGAAGCCGCTCGTCGTCCTCAAGGGCGGCCAGATCGCGTACGCGCAGATGGGCGACGCCAACGCCTCCATCCCCACGCCCCAGCCGGTCCTGCCGCGCCCGATGTTCGGCGCGCTCGGCAAGGCCGCGGCGGCCGGCTCGTTCAACTTCGTCGCGGAGGCGGCGATCGAGGACGGCCTGCCGCAACGCCTGGGCGTGCACAAGGAGTTCACCGCCATCGGGAACACCCGGAGGGTCACCAAGGCCGACATGCGCGAGAACGACGCGCTGCCCCGGGTCGAGGTCGACGCGGACACCTTCACGGTGACCATCGACGGCGAGGCGGTCGAACCGGCCCCCGCCGCCGAACTGCCCATGGCCCAGCGGTACTTCCTCTTCTGATGGAGATGCCGACGAAGACGGGACCGGGGGAGCGGACGGAACCGCGACCGGGCGCGCGATCCGCCCTCCTCGTGCTCGCCGACGGGCGCTTCCCCGCCGGCGGGCACGCCCACTCCGGCGGCGCCGAGGCCGCCGTCGGAGCCGGCCGGATCAAGGACGCCGACGACCTGGAGGCCTTCTGCCGGGGACGCCTGCACACCACGGGCCTCACCTCCGCCGGACTCGCCGCCGCGGCCGCGCACGGACTCGACCCGCACGCGCTCGACGCGGCGGCCGACGCCCGCACCCCCTCGCCCGCCCTGCGCGCCGCCGCCCGCAGGCTCGGCCGCCAGATGATGCGGGCCGCCCGCGCCACCTGGCCGGACCCCGCGCTCGACGCCCTCGCGGCGGCCTTCCCGCGCGGCGCCCACCAGCCCGTCGTCCTCGGCGCCGCCGCCCGCGCCGCCGGACTCGGCCCCGAGGACGCGGCGCACTGCGTCGCGTACGAGACGATCAGCGGCCCCGCGACCGCCGTGGTGCGCCTCCTGGGCCTCGACCCCTACCGGGCCACCGCCGTCCTCGCCCGCCTCGCACCCGAGACGGACCGGGTGGCCGAGCGGGCCGCCGCGGCCGCCCGGGAAGGGGTGGACGCCCTGCCGGCCGCCTCCGCCCCCCTGCTCGACCTCACCGCCGAACAGCACGCGTCCTGGCCGGTCCGCCTCTTCGCGTCCTGACGCCCCGACACCCCCGACGTCCCATCCCCTTCCACGACACGACCACCCCGGAGCCGCCCCATGCACCTCGGCCACGCCCACGCCCACCACGGCGCCGTCTCCGCCGACGCCCACCGCCCCGACGGCACCCGTCGCGCCCTGCGCGTCGGACTCGGCGGACCGGTCGGCTCCGGCAAGACCGCCACCGTCGCCGCCCTCTGCCGCGTCCTGCGCGACACCCTCTCCCTCGCCGTCGTCACCAACGACATCTACACCCGCGAGGACGCCGAGTTCCTGCTCCGCGAGGCCGTCCTGCCGCCCGAGCGGATCCGGGCCGTGGAGACCGGCGCCTGCCCGCACACCGCCATCCGCGACGACATCTCCGCCAACCTCGAAGCCGTCGAGGAACTGGAGGACGCCGTCGGGCCGCTCGACCTGATCCTCGTCGAATCCGGCGGCGACAACCTCACCGCCACCTTCTCCCGGGGACTCGTCGACGCCCAGGTCTTCGTCATCGACGTCGCCGGCGGCGACGACATCCCGCGCAAGGGCGGTCCCGGCGTCACCACCGCCGACCTCCTCGTCGTCAACAAGACCGACCTCGCCCCGTACGTCGGCTCCGACCTGGGACGGATGGCCCGCGACGCCGAGGAGCAGCGCGGCGAACTGCCCGTCCTCTTCACCTCCCTGCGCTCGGCCGAGGGCGTCGGCCCCGTCGCCGACTGGGTCCGGGCACGCCTCGCGGCATGGACCGCGTGAGCCTGCGCGCCACCGCCCGGATCGCCGCCGACGCCGGCGGCGGGCTGCCGCTCCTGGTGAGCGACGGCCCCCTCGCCCTGCGCCGCACCCGGGCGCCGGAGCCGTACGCCCGGGTCACCGTCGTCGGGGCGATGAGCGCCCCGCTCGGCGGCGACCGGCTCGCGATCGAGACCGGGGTACGGGCCGGGGCCCGGCTCCTGGTCGACTCGGCCGCGGCCACCCTCGCCCTGCCGGGCCGGAGCGCCGACCCCGCCGCGTACGACGTCCGGATCGACGTCGCCGACGACGGCGTGCTCCGCTGGCTGCCCGAGCAGGTGGTCTCCGTCCACGGCTCGCACCTGCGGATGCGCACCACGGTCGAACTCGCCCCCACCGCGCGGCTCGTCCTGCGCGAGGAGCAGGTCCTCGGGCGGCACGGCGAACCGCCCGGCACCCTCGCCACCCGTCTCGCCGTCCGCCGCGCCGGACGCCCCCTGCTCGACCAGGAGCTGTCCTTCGGCCCCGGCGCCCCCGGCGGCTGGGGCGGCGGCGCGGTCCTCGGCGGCCACCGGGCCACCGGGCAACTCCTCGTCGTCGATCCGGCGTTCGCCGAGGAGCCGGTGGAGACCCGGCTCCTCGGGGAGCACGCGGTGATCGCCCCGCTCGCGGGCCCCGCCGCCCTCGTCACCGCCGTGGCCCCGGACGCCCTGGCCCTCCGCCGCCTCCTCGACACCGCCCTGGACGCGCTCGCCCCGTTCTGAACCGCGCCGTCCGGCCCCGGGACGTCACCGCTCAGCGGTACACCACTCTCCGGTTATGGGTTCGGCAAAGAAACACGCGTTCGCCCTTTCCTCCCGGGTCTCCCTGGCGAAAGGATCTCCTGGACCACCAACACCGGGCGCCGCGACGGGAAACGGCGCCCCCACCGGGGGAGAACCCATGAGACGTACGACAGTGCTCGGCTCGGCCGGCACGCTGATAACCGGCGCGCTCGTCGCGGGCGCGCTCGCGGCTCCGACGGCGAACGCCCAGAGCGACCGGCACCACCGCGACGCCGAGTCGATCGGCGTCGCGGTCGCCGCCGCCCGGGCCGCCGCCACGGGCATCGACTGGCAGGACTGTCCGGCCGACTGGGGCCTGGAGAAGCCGATCCAGTGCGGCTGGGTCACCGTCCCCGTCGACTACGCGAAGCCCGACGGCAAGAAGATCAAGATCGCCGTGGACCGGATCAAGTCCACCGGCACCCCCGCCGAGCGCCAGGGCGCGCTGCTCTACAACCCCGGCGGCCCCGGCGCCTCCGGCCTGCGCTTCCCGCGCCGCGTCACCACCAAGAACGCCATCTGGGCGGGCGCCGCCAAGGCCTACGACTTCGTCGGCTTCGACCCGCGCGGCGTCGGCCACTCGGCCCCCATCTCCTGCGTCGACCCCACCGAGTTCGTCAAGGGCCCCAAGGCCGACCCGGTCCCCGACGGCGAGGCCGACAAGCGCGCCCAGCGCAAGCTCGCCGCCGAGTACGCCAAGGGCTGCGCCGAGAAGAGCGGCGCCGTGCTGCCCTTCATGACCACGCCCAACAGCGCCCGCGACCTCGACGTCGTCCGCGCCGCCCTCGGCGAGCGGAAGCTCAACTTCGTCGGCGTCTCCTACGGCACCTACCTCGGCGCGGTCTACGGGACCCTCTTCCCCACCCACGTCCGCCGCATGGTCCTCGACAGCGTCGTCAACCCGTCCCGGGACAAGATCTGGTACGAGGCCAACCTCGACCAGGACATCGCGTTCGAGGGGCGCCTCAAGGACTGGATGACCTGGGTCGCCCGGCACGACGCCACCTACCACCTGGGCGACAGCTACGCCGAGGTCCGCGAGCAGTGGGACGTCCTGCGCGCCGCCGCCAAGAAGAACCCGCTCGGCGGCAAGGTCGGACCGGCCGAACTCATCGGCTTCTTCCAGAACGCGCCCTACTACGACTCCATGTGGGCCCCGGTCGCGGAGGCCTGGAGCGCGTACGCCGCCGGCGACCCGCAGCCGCTGATCGACTCGGCCGCCGCCGACCTCACCGACACGGCCGGCAACATCGCCTCGGAGAACGGCAACGCCGTCTACACCGCCGTCGAGTGCGCCGACGCCCCCTGGCCGACCAGCTGGCAGAAGTGGGACCGGGACAACACCCGCCTCCACCGGAAGTACCCGTTCATGACCTGGGCCAACGCCTGGATGAACCTGCCCTGCGCCACCTGGGCGGCCCCGCGCCAGCAGCCGGTCGAGGTGAAGACCCACCGGGGCCTGCCGCCGGTGCTCATCGCCCAGGCCGAGCGCGACGCCGCCACCCCGTACGCCGGCGCCGTCGAACTGCACAAGCGCTTCAAGGGCTCGCGCCTGATCACGGAGCGGGACGCCGGCTCGCACGGCATCACCGGCCTGGTCAACCCGTGCCTCAACACCAAGGTCGAGGCCTACCTGCTGACCGGGAAGCTGGACGCCGTGGACCAGACCTGCGCCCCGCACGCCACCCCGCAGCCGTAACGGCACGGGCACGGCGGCGGGAGGGGGCGGACCGTCCGGCGGTCCGCCCCCTCCCGCCCCGCTCGCGCGGATCCGCCCTCAGCGTCCCCCGCCGGGGGACTTTCGCGGCTCCCCGCCCGGAGGGTCCCCGGGCTTCCCGGCCTCCGCCTCCGCGGCCTTCACCACCGCCGCGTACTCGTCCACGTACTCCTGCCCCGACAGGCGCAGGATCTCGTACATGATCTCGTCCGTGACCGCGCGGACCACCGCCTTCTCGCCCTCCTGCCCGGCGAACCGGGAGAAGTCCAGCGGCTCCCCGAACCGGATGGCGACCCGGCGGATCCGCGGCACGACCCGTCCCGGCGGCTGGATCTCGAAGGTCCCCACCATCGCGCAGGGCACCACCGGCACCCCGGCCCGCAGCGCCATCACCGCCACGCCCACCTTGCCCTTGTAGAGCCGCCCGTCGTGCGAGCGGGTCCCCTCGGGATAGATGCCGAGCAGCTCGCCCCGGTCGAGGACGCACAGCCCCTCCCGGATCGCCGCCCGCCCGGCCTCCTTGCCCGAGCGGTCCACCGGGATCTGCCCGGCGGCCCGGAAGAAGGCGGCCGTCAGCCGGCCCTTGAGGCCCGGCCCCGTGAAGTACTCCTGCTTCGCCAGGAAGGTGATCCGCCGGTCCAGGACGGCCGGCATCAGGAAGTGGTCGGAGAAGGAGAGGTGGTTGCCCGCCACGATCGCGGCCCCCTCCGCCGGGACGTGCTCAAGCCCCTCGATCCGCGGCCGGAACAGCAGCTTGAGCAGCGGCCCGAGGAGCACGTACTTCATCAGTTGGTAGAACACTCGCGACCCCGTTCGCCCGTCCGTCGGTCCGTCCGTCATGTCTTCGTCTTCCCGCCACGCCCGTTGTATCCGCGCGCGGGCCCGTGGTCCACTGGGAGGAGAGCGCCACCATGACCGACGGGCACCTCATGACCAGCGGACACGGCACCCGACGCCCCGGCCGGATCCTCACCGCGTTCCTCTGCGCGCTGACGGCGGCCGGGCTGTACGGCTGCTCCGGCACGACCGCGCCGCACCCGGACCCCACCACGGCCCCGGCCGGCCGCTCGCCCCTCACGGGCCTCCCCGCCGAACCGGGACCCGTCCTCGCCGCCAAGATCGACAACGTGGCGGCGGCCCGCCCCCACACCGGGCTCGGCGCGGCCGACCTCGTCTACGTCGAACAGGTCGAGGGCGGCGCCACCCGGCTCCTGGCCGTCTACTCCTCCCGCCTCCCCGAGCGCGCCGGGCCCGTCCGCAGCGCCCGTGAGTCCGACATCGCCCTGCTCGCCCCCTTCGGCCGGCCCGCCCTCGCCTACTCCGGGGCGCAGTCCGCCCTGAACCCGCTGCTCGCCGCCGCGCCGCTGTACCCGGTCACCGAGAGCACCGCGCCCGGGGCCTTCCTACGCTCCCCGGACCGGGCCGCCCCGCACAACCTCTACCTGCGTCCCGCCCGCGCCCTCGCCGCCGCCCCGGAGGCCGGGGACGCCCGCGACATCGGCCTCCGCTTCGGGGCCGCCCCGCCGGACGGCACCCCGACCACCGCCTCGACCGTCCGCTACCCGGCGGCCCGCTACACCTTCACCTGGTCCGCCGCCGACCGCGCCTGGCGGGTCGCCATGGACGGCCGCGAGGCCCGCGCCACGGACACCGGACCGCTCACTCCGGAGACGGTCGTCGTCCAGCGCGTCACCGTCCGCCCCTCCGGCTTCCGCGACCGGACCGGCGCGGTCTCCCCGTACACCGAGACCGTCGGCGAGGGCACCGCGCTCGTGCTGCGCGACGGGCGCGCTCACGAGGCCCGCTGGTCCCGGCCCTCCGCCGGGTCCGGCACGTCCTTCACCACCCCGGACGGGGCGCCGCTGGCCTTCGCCCCCGGGCAGGTCTGGATCGTCCTCGCACCGCGCGGATGAGGCGTACGGGGGCGCGGGGACGCCGTCAGAGGCCCGTGGGGCCCACGGGACCCGTGGGCCCCGGGCGGTCCGGCGGGCGGCGGCGCGGACCGGCGGCGACCGTCCCGCTCTCCGACGCGGCGACCCCGATCGTCACCACGATCAGCACCATCAGACCGAACCAGAGCCAGCCGCTGCTGCCGAGCGCGACCGTGTACGCCGTCGTCAGCACCAGCGCGGCGCAGGTGAGCACCGTCATCGTCTTCGTGGGACCGGACATCAGTCCGCCCTCCTCCCGACCGAGGCCGCGGAAGCCGTTCCGACCATCGTGACCCGGAGAAGGGGGCGCGCGCTACTCCCCGGACGCTCCGGCGTGCGCCGGAAACCGGCTTCCGCACGCGGAACGGGCCCGGCGCCGCACCGGCACCAGACCCGCCCACGACCTCCCGGAGGTCAGTTCCCCCGCGCCCGGAGCGAGGCCAGGTACGCGTTGTACGCCTCCAGCTCCTTGTCGCCGTCCCGGTCGGCCGCCCGGTCCTTGCGGACCGCCTGCCGCTGCTCGGAGTGGTACCACTGGTAGACGAGCGCGATCAGGACCAGCACGGACGGGATCTCGCTGAAGGCCCAGGCGATGCCGCCCGCCGCGTTCTGGTCGGAGAGCGCGTCGATCCCCAGCGAGGCCGGCGGGCTCGCGTACGCCTCGACCATCGGCTCCGAGGCCATCATCAGCGCGATGCCGAAGAAGGCGTGGAACGGCATGCCCGCGAACAGCTCCAGCATCCGCATCACATACCCCGGCCGGTGCGGCCCCGGGTCCACGCCCATGATCGGCCAGAAGAACACCACGCCGACCATCAGGAAGTGGACCATCATCCCGATGTGCCCCGGCTTCGACCCCATGAGGAAGTCGAAGAGCGGCGTGAAGTACAGCGCGTAGAGGCTCGCGATGAACATCGGGATCGTGAAGCCGGGGTGCGTGATCACCTTCATGTACCGGCTGTGCAGCAGCTTCAGGAGCAGCTCGCGCGGCCCGGTCGAGCCGCGGCCCGCCACCGGCAGCGCCCGCAGCGCGAGCGTCACCGGCGCGCCGAGCAGCAGCAGGATCGGCGACAGCATGGAGATCACCATGTGCTGCACCATGTGCACGCTGAACATGACCATGCCGTAGTCGTTCAGCCCGGTGCACATCACGAGCGCGACCGTGAGGACGCCGACCGCGAAGAACACCGTCCGGCTCACCGGCCACGCGTCCCCGCGCCGCCGCAGCCGCGCCACGCCCCACCCGTACAGGCCGAGGGCCGCGAGGCAGCCGACCAGGAAGAAGAGGTCGGGAGAGAACTCCAGGCCCCGCCCCAGCGTGAACGGCGGCAGGTCCGTGGTCATGCCGTGCCCGCTGTGATCCATCCGTACACTCCCGGAGCCCGATTCGCGCTTGTTGTCCGCACCAGACTAGAACCGCCCCCGGCCGCGATCGCGACCGGGGGCGGGTGTCACGTGCGGGAAGACGCACGGTCACGCACGGGAGCCGTCAGAGCACGCACTCCGCCTCGGCGTAGCGGTCGGCCGGAACCGTCTTGAGGGTCTCCACGGCCTGCGCCAGCGGAACCATCACGATGTCCGTGCCGCGCAGCGCGGTCAGCATGCCGAACTCGCCGCGGTGCGCCGCCTCCACCGCGTGCCAGCCGAAGCGGGTCGCGAGGACGCGGTCGTACGCGGTCGGGGTGCCGCCGCGCTGGACGTGGCCGAGGATGACCGGACGGGCCTCCTTGCCGAGCCGCCGCTCCAGCTCCACGGAGAGCTGGTTGGCGACGCCGGTGAAGCGCTCGTGGCCGTAGATGTCGGTGCCGGCGGTCTTGAACTCCATCGAGCCCTCGCGCGGCTTCGCGCCCTCCGCGACCACCACGATCGCGAACCGCTTGCCGTCCGCGAAGCGGGCGCCGACCCGGGCGGTCAGCTCGTCCGTGTCGAAGGGGCGCTCGGGCACGACGACCGCGTGCGCGCCGGCCGCCATGCCGGAGTGCAGCGCTATCCAGCCGGTGTGGCGGCCCATGACCTCGACGACCAGGACCCGCTGGTGGGACTCGGCGGTGGTCTTCAGCCGGTCGAGGGCCTCGGTCGCCACGGTGACGGCCGTGTCGAAGCCGAAGGTGACGTCGGTGGAGGCGATGTCGTTGTCGATGGTCTTCGGGACGCCGACGATCGGCAGGCCCGCGTCGGAGAGCAGGTTCGCCGCCTTCAGGGTGCCCTCGCCGCCGATCGGGATGATCGCGTCGAGACCGAGGTCCGCGACGTGGCCCCGGGCGCGCTCGACGCCGTCGACCAGGTGCGCGGGCTGGACCCGCGAGGAGCCGAGGATGGTGCCGCCGCGGGCCAGGATGCCGCCCACCGCGTCCAGGTCCAGCTTGCGGTAGTCGCACTCCAGGAGGCCCTTCCACCCGTCGTGGAAGCCGATGACCTCGTCGCCGTGGTCCACCACGGCGCGGTGCACGACGGACCGGATGACAGCGTTCAGACCGGGGCAGTCTCCGCCGGAGGTGAGCACGCCAATGCGCATAGCCCAAAAACCTTTGCAACGTGGGCCGACTCCCGGACCACGTCGTCCGGCTGGATCCCCGCCACCCTATAGCCGCCGGGTGGCGGGGCCGAACCGGATGTCCGCACAGTGGACAACGCACGTGCGTACGAGAGGTGCGGACGGACCGTGCGGGCCGGTCAGGCGGGCTGCGTGGCCGCCGCGATGCGCTCGGCGCGCAGCGCCTCGTACCAGCGGTCGTCCGTCGGCGGCAGCGCGTTCACGTCGAGGGCCAGCTTCAGGAGCAGGTCCGCGATCTGCGGGTTGCGGGCCATGACGGGGCCGTGCATGTACGTGCCGAAGACGGTGTCGTTGTACGCGCCCTCGGTGCCGTCGCCGGTGCCGTTGCCCTTGCCGAGGACGGTCCGGGCGAACGGCCGGGCCGTCGGGCCGAGGTGGGTGATGCCCTGGTGGTTCTCGAACCCGGTGAGCTGGGGCAGGCCCAGACGCGGGTCGATGTCCGCGAGGACGTCGCCGACGCACCGCTCGCCCTCGCCGCGCGTCGAGATCACGTCGATGAGCCCGAGGCCGGCCTCGCGCTCGCCGAGGTCGTTGATGAACTCGTGGCCCAGGATCTGGTAGCCGGCGCAGACCGAGAAGATGATCGCGCCGTTGGAGGCGGCCCGGCTCAGGCCGCCGTCCCGCCGCAGCCGCTCGGCCGCGAGCCGCTGCGGACGGTCCTCGCCGCCGCCGATCAGGTAGATGTCGCCCGAGGTCGGCACCGGCTGGTCGCTGCGGACGTCGACGCGCTCGACGCTGAGGCCGCGCTGCAGGGCGCGGCGCTCGACGACGAGGGCGTTGCCCTGGTCGCCGTAGGTGCTGAGCAGGTCCGGGTAGACCCAGACCAGGCGCAGGCTGCTGTCACTCATGCTGCATGTCCTCTACGGGTCAGTTGCCGACGCGGCGGCGGACGTCCTGGAAGGCGGTGTAGTTGGCGATCAGCTCGATCTGCCCGGGCGGGGCCATCGCGACGGCCTCGTCGAGGGACTCGCAGACGCGGAAGTCCACGCCCGCGACCTCCAGGCGGACCGCCAGGTCGAGCCTGCGGTCGCCGATCACCATGATCGGGTGGCCGGCGAGCCGGCCGTAGTCGACGTCCCACAGCCAGGAGGTGTCCGTGCCGTCGGCGCCGCGCGCGTTGACGGAGAGGATCACCGGGGCCGGCGGGCCGTCGATGAGCGAGAACGTCTCCAGCCAGCCGGCCGGGTTCTTCGCGAGGAGCAGACGCAGGTCGCGGTTCTGGAAGGAGACCACGTCATAGCGGCCGGCGACGGCCTGCACCTGGTACATGCGCTCCAGCGCCACCTGCGGCGGCACCCCGAAGACGGCGGCGACGGCGGCCGAGGTGGTGGCGTTCGCCTTGTTGGCGCGGCCGGGCAGCTGGAGCCGGATCGGCCAGGCCGAGCCGTGCGGGTCGAGCACGTGGTCGCCGCTGAGCGCCCAGCTCGGCGCGGGGCGCCGGAAGCCGCACTCGCCGCAGAACCAGTCGTCGCCGGGGCGCTGCATGACACCGCCGCAGGCGGGGCACGACCAGGCGTCGTCCTTCCACTCCTGGCCCGCGGCGACCCACACCACGTTCGGGGAGGAGGAGGCGGCCCACACGATCAGCGGGTCGTCGGCGTTGGCGATGACCACGGCCTTGGTGCCGTTGAGGCCCTCGCGCCACTTCTCGGCGAGCATCCGGGTCTCGGCGGCGCGGTCGAGCTGGTCGCGGGAGAGGTTGAGCAGCGCGATCGCCTTGGGCGTGGTGTCCCGGGCGACGCCCGCGAGGTACTTCTCGTCGACCTCGATCACGCCGTACCGGGAGTCCGAGCCGCCGGCGAGCGCCGAGGTGATGCCCGCGGGCATGTTCGCGCCGAGCGCGTTCGAGACGACGGGGCCGGCGGCGCGCAGGGCCTCCGCGATCAGCCGGGTCGTCGTCGTCTTGCCGTTGGTCGCCGACACCAGGACGACGTCCAGATGCTGGGCGAGGCGCCCGAGGAGGTCGGGGTCGAGCCTCAGCGCCACCTTGCCGCCGATCACCGATCCGCTTCCGCGACCCGCCGCCCGCGACACCGCGGCCGCGGCCCTGCCCGCCGTCACGGCCAGCTTGGCGCGCGGCGACAGCGGCTCTGGATTACCGGGGTGTCCTGACATCGTTCTTGTTCCTCCTCGCGTCGGTCCGGGCTCAGCCTATCGAGATCCGGCCAGGAGCCCGAACAGCGGCACCGCCGAGCGATCCCGTGAAACGGGCAGGTCACGGCGGACCGTACCCTTACCGGCATGCGAAACCGCCCCATCCCCGGCAGTTCCGGCCTGGTCCGAGCGATGAGCCTGCTCGGCGATCCCGTGCTGCACGCGCCCTGCGCGCCCGTCACCGACTTCGGACCCGAACTGGCCCGGCTCGTCGAGGACATGTTCGCCACGATGTACGCGGCGAACGGGGTGGGCCTGGCGGCGAACCAGGTGGGCGTGGGCCTGCGGGTCTTCGTGTACGACTGCCCCGACGACGAGGAGGTCCGCCACCTGGGGCACGTGGTGAACCCGCGCCTGGTGGCGGCCGACGGGGACGTGGTCAGGGGGCCGGAAGGGTGTCTCTCCCTGCCGGGCCTGGAGGCCCCGACGCCCCGTTTCGACCGCGCGGTGGTGGAGGGCGTGGACCTGGACGGGGCTCCGGTGCGGGTCGAGGGCACGGGTTTCTTCGCCCGCTGCCTCCAGCACGAGGCCGACCACCTGGAGGGCGGGGTCTACGCGGACCACGTCGCGGGGTGGCGGAGGTCACGTCTGCTGCGGGCGGTCCGCAAGCAGCCGTGGGGCGGCGGGGCGGCGGTCCTGGAGGGCTGAGGGGCTTCCGGGCGGGCCCGTCGGACGGCGCCTTCCCGGCGGGTTCCAAGGAGTGTCTCGCCGATCACGCCGGACGCGCGGTGTCCGGCCTGGTCGACAGGGCACGCCCTAGAAGCCCGGCCCGTCCGCCCGGTCGTCGGCCTCGGCCAGACGACCCCAGAGGAGGTCCGCCAGGCTGCGGACGAGTTCGGCGCGGGAGCAGGGGCGCTCGCCGAGCCACCAGTCGCCGGCCGCGTGCATCATGCCGACGATGCCGTGGCCCCAGATCCGGGCCTGGGCCTCGGCGCCGGGGCCCAGGTCGACGCGTTCGGCGATGACCTGGCCGAGCTCCTCGCCCATGCGGCGGAGCAGCGGGGCCGAGTGGCGGCCGACGTCGAAGCCCTGCTCGGTCTGGTGGGGTTCCTCGGCGGGGTGCATGAGGAAGCGGTAGACCTGCGGCATCGCCTCGATCGAGGCGAGGTAGGTGTCGAGGGTGGACTCCACCCGGTGGCGCCGGTCGGAGGGGGCGTCGAGCGCGGCCCGCAGGGCGGCGAGGAGCGCGTCGGTGTGCCGGGTGGCGAGGGCGCGGTACAGACCGCCCTTGTCGCCGAAGTGGCGGTAGAGGATCGGCTTGGTGATGCCGGCCTCGGCCGCGATCGCGTTCATGGAGGCCTTGGGACCGTCCCGGAGCACCACCCGGTCCGCCGCCTCCAGCAGCTCGCGCCGCCGCTGCTCGGCGGGCGTCTGCTGGTCGGTGGTCCGGTGCGCGATGTCCATGTGCCTGTCTCCCCGGCCGTACGGTCTCGATCCCGCGGTTCCGCGCCCGGCGGTTCCGCGGTTCCGTCTTCTGTGTCCGCCGGGCCGTCGCAACGTAACACCCGGCCCGGTTCCGGTGCCGGTCGGGCCGAACGGCTCCCGCGCAGGTTGACAGCCCCTACCCGGCGGTAACAGACTGCTGTTACCGCAAGTAACATACTGCTGGGAGGGAAAATGGGCGAGTTCACGTTCGAACTCAACGAGGACCAGAAGCAGGTGCGCGACTGGCTGCACGGCTTCGCGGCCGACGTCATGCGCCCCGCGGCCGCCGAGTGGGACGAGCGTGAGGAGACCCCCTGGCCCATCATCCAGGAGGCGGCCAAGCTCGGAATCTACTCCCTCGACTTCTACGCCCAGCAGTTCTTCGACCCGACCGGCCTCGGCATCCCCATGACCATGGAGGAGCTCTTCTGGGGCGACGCGGGCATCGCCCTCTCCATCGTCGGCACCGGCCTCGCCGCCGTCGGCGTCCTCGCCAACGGCACCGAGGAGCAGATCGGCACCTGGGTCCCGCAGATGTACGGCGACGCGAACGACGTCAAGGTCGCCGCCTTCTGCTCCTCCGAGCCCGACGCCGGCTCGGACGTCGCCTCCATGCGCACCCGGGCCGTGTACGACGAGGCCAGGGACGAGTGGGTCCTCAACGGCACCAAGACCTGGGCGACCAACGGCGGCATCGCCAACGTGCACGTCGTCGTCGCCGTCGTCGACCCGGAGCTCGGCTCCAAGGGCCACGCCTCCTTCATCGTGCCGCCGAACACCCCCGGCCTCTCCCAGGGCCAGAAGTTCCAGAAGCACGGCATCCGCGCCTCCCACACCGCCGAGGTCGTCCTGGAGGACGTGCGGATCCCCGGCCACTGCCTCCTCGGCGGCAAGGACAAGCTCGACGAGCGCCTCGCCCGCGCCCGGGAGAAGGCGAAGGCGGGCGGCGAGCGCGTGAAGAACGCCGCCATGGCCACCTTCGAGGCCTCCCGGCCCGCCGTCGGCGCCATGGCCGTCGGCACCGCCCGCGCCGCGTACGAGGTCGCCCTCGACTACGCGAGGACCCGCGTCCAGTTCGGCCGCCCGATCATCGAGAACCAGGGCGTCGCCTTCCAGCTCGCCGACATGGCCACCCGGATCGACGCGGCCCGCCTCCTGGTCTGGCGCGCCTCCTGGATGGCGACCGCCGGCAAGCCCTTCACCTCGGCCGAGGGCTCCATGTCCAAGCTGTACGCCAGCGAGGTCGCCAAGGAGGTCACCGGCCAGGCGATCCAGATCCTCGGCGGCAACGGCTACACCCGCGAGTACCCGGTGGAGCGCATGCACCGGGACGCCGCCATCTACACCATCTTCGAGGGCACCAGCGAGATCCAGCGCCTGGTCATCAGCCGGACGATCGCCAAGTAAGTCAGGTCGCCGCAGGGCGCGTTCGCCCCGCACCCCGTCCCGGGGCGCGGGGCGGACGCGTCAGAACGGCCGGAGCACGTCCCCGACCGCGTCCAGGGCGGTCCGCCACGGGTAGGCCGCCGGATCCCCCTGGCCCGGCTCGTGCGGCACGAATCCCCCCTCGCCGTACAGGACCCGCACCCCCGCGCCGCGCAGGATGTCCAGGGACAGGTCGAACCGGGGGTGCGCGGCGTACGCGGAGTTCACGCACGGCATCACCGCCATGGGGATGCGCTTCCCGATGCCCTCGGTCGCCACCGCGACGAGCCACGTGTCCGTGAGCCCGAGCGCCCACCGGTTGACCGTATTGAAGGTGGCCGGCGCCACCACGACCGCGTCCGGCTCCGGCCACACGGCCGGCTCGCCGGGCAGCCGGTGGTCCCAGCGCACGGGGTGCCCGGTGAGGGCGGCGAGGCCGTCGAGGGAGCCGGCGAGCCAGCGGGCGGCCGTCGGCGTGAGGCCGAGGCACACGTCCCAGCCGTCGGCCTGCGCCTCCTCGACGACCCGTGCGACGTCGAAGACGGGGGAGGCGGCGCTGCTGAACAGGTACAGGGTCCGATCGTTCATGACCGCCATCCGATCACACGGTGGTCGTACGGAGGCGATCCCGTCCGGACTCAGTCCTTCCGCTTCCCGTCCCTCAGGTGCAGCGAGCGCAGGACCGCTTCGAGGGCGAAGCGGCGGTCGGGGTCGAGGAGCCGGTCGCCGAAGTGGTTGTCCAGGTTCCGCAGCCGGTAGCGGACCGTCTGGGCGTGCACGCCCAGCATCTCGCCGACCTGCTCGGCCGGGGCCCGGGTGGAAACGTGGACGCGCAGGGTCTCGATCAGCCGGTCGCGCCGGCTGCCGGACAGGCCGTCGAGCGGCGCCAGTTCGCGCGCGGCGAGGTGGTGGACGAGCGCCGGGTCGGAGAGCAACCACAACGTTGTCAGGTGCTCCTCGCAGTGCACGAGCGGCGCGTCCGGCACGATGCCGTCGTCGACGAGCTGGAGGACGCGCCGGGCCCAGCGGATGGAGTGGGCGGCCTGCGGGGGCGGAACGGTCAGGCCGACGACGGCGGGGGTGCCGGCCAGGGCGGATTCGAGCATCGCGAGGCGCTCGGCGGTCAGCGGGCCGGGGATGAGCAGGTGGGGCTGGGGGAGGCTGAGGTCGGCGAGGACGTCCCGGTCGAGGCCCGCCTGGACGAGTTCGGCGACCGGCGCCCGTAAGGCGACCATGGTGCACTCGGCGGGCAGTTCCCAGGAGGACTCCCGGCACAGCTCGGCGATGGTCGTCCGGGGCAGCGGCGGTCCGGCGAGGACGAGGTGGAGGAGCTGTCTGCGCAGCGCCGCGGTGTCCGACATCGCGCGGCCCTGGACCATGACGTACCCCTCGCGGGAGAGCGCCTCCAGCTCCTCGACGTAGGCGAAGAGGGCGTCCGCGAAGGCCAGGATGAGGGTGGGGGAGAGGTTGTACGTGCGCCCGATGCTCTTGGCCCGGCGCAGCGCGATGCGGGCGCCGAGGCGGTAGGCGCCCTGGAGGGTGTCGAGGTCGCGGCCCTCGTAGGCCTCCACCCGGCCGAACTTGCGCAGCAGTTCGTCGCGGAGGGCCGAGTTCGTGCCGGGGTCGGCGACCCGGTCCACGAAGGCCGCCAGGGCCTGCTCCACGCCCTGGCGGATCGCGTCCGAGTGGGGCCCGTTGAAGAGGTGGGCGTACACGGGATAGGTCCGCTGGACCTCCACGCCGATCTCCTTGATGAGACCGGGGATCTCCGGCCTCATCAGATCGGCGAACTCCCGGGGGAGCGGGTCGATGGGCTCGCCGACGCTCGGCGGCTGTGCGATAGCGGGCATGGACCGATCCCTTGCTCTTCTGCGCGACCGGTGGGGGAACGGCGGTGCGGCGCCCTGCCCGGAGAACGGGGCGCCGCCACGGCCGTCAGGTGCGTACCTGCGGGGACTGCTGAAGCTAGGACAACTGCTCGGTGGTGTACACAACTTGCGCAGGAGTTGGCGCCCCGGGAGGGCGTGCGCCGCCGACTAGGCCGGTAATCGCCCCTGGGTGGCCGTTACTTTACGGCGGAGTGCCAGCTCTGCGAGAAGACCTTCCCGGCGTCGGGAGCGACGACGCCCGGCGCGTAGAGGCCGGTCAGATAGGTCTGGGTGTTGTTGAGGACGAGGCTGTTCTTCCCGGCGGGGGAGGGCAGGCCCGTCTTGAGGTTGACCGCGCCGTCGATCAGGCCGAGCAGCCCGAGGCCGCAGCCGCTGGCGCCGGGGACGGCGAAGGTGTTGTCGCCCTGGGTGGAGCCGAGGAGGTTGATGCGGCTCACGTCGCCCTCCTCGTTCGCGGTGCCGTCGGCGCTGAAGCGCTCCAGGCCGAACTCGGGGGCGGTGAAGTTGCGCGGGCGCAGGAGGATCGGCTTCTCCTTCGTCCCGATGTAGCAGTTGCTGCCGAGGAACGGGTTCTCCAGGCGGATCCGGACCGGGAGGGTGACGATCGGCTGGTCGGTGAGGACGCCCGCGATCTGGTCGAAGTCCGACGGGGTGCCGGCCGACTCCAGGGTGGCGGTGATCTTGTTGAGCTTTCCGTCGGAGAGCTGCTTGCAGATGCTGGTGATGAAGGGGATGTCGCTCGGACACATCAGGCCGAGCAGGCCGCCGGGGACGGTCGCGGAGTCGGCGATGATCGCGCCGGCGGGCGGGGCGACGACCGTGCTGGTGCCGTCGGAGTTCTGGATGGTGCCGATCTGGAGGTTGGTCTTCCCGGTGTTCACCGTCGTCTTGCCCAGCTTGATGGAGCCGCTGAGGGAGAAGGAGGCGACGCACTGCGGCGCCCTGTCCAGGCCGTCGGCGGCGAGCATCGCCGGGGCGTCGACGGGGCAGCGGGTGGACGGGGCCCAGCCGCCGTTCAGCTCGGGGGCGGCGGTCGCCGTGCCCATGGAGGCGAAGGCGCCGAGGGCGGTGAGGGCGGAGACGGTGGCCAGCTTCGTGCGGGAGGAGACGAGGGGCATGACGGAGGCCTTTCTGGCGGAAGGGGACGGGGCGGGTCAGCGTTCGGGCTTGGGGATCACGAGGGGCTGGGAGTCCTCGGTGCACTCGGCCGGGTTCCAGGCGTTGGGATCGACGGCACAGGACTGGCCCTGCGTCTGCTTCACGTAGTTGCCGGGGCCGGAGATGGAGGCGGTGAGGAGCCGGTCGAGGTTCTCTCCGTCGGCACCGCAGCCCTTGAAGGCCGGAATGGTCGTCTCGCCGGTGAGCGGGCCGCCGCTGGAGAGCAGGTAGCCGACGGCGTCGGTGCCGTTGACGAGTCGTCCCTTCCCCTGGAGCACCAGATGCTTCCCGGGGTGCCGGGAGGGGTCGGGATCGGCGGAGGTGAGCGGCTCCGCCGTACGGCAGGAGGGGCCCACGTCCAGTGCGACGCCGTTGACCTCGACGTCGAGGACGCGCAGGACGAGTGGTGCCCGGACCACGGTGTCCGTGGAGTTCGAGAAGTCCGACATGAAGATGCGCAGGAGCGCTTCGATCGTGATGGGGCCGGCCTGTTCCAGGACCATGGTCGCCGTGACCGGCTGGAAGTCGAAGGACAGGAAGGTGGAGGTGAAGGGCGGGGTCTGCTTGCGCCCCTGGTAGGACAGGTTGGCCGTCGACGGGACGAAGAAGTGGATCTCGTCCGTCGGAGGGGGGTAGGGGGGCTCCCCCGAGAGGCCCTGTTCGATCAGCATGCAGGACACCGGGAGGAGCGAGGCGCCTTTCTGCTTCCGCACGTTGCTGTAGCCGGTGACGTAGGCGGACAGCGACGTGGGCGTCGGGTTCTCGGTCAGACAGGGGGGCGCGGCCGGCCGGGCCGCCGGTGCCGGTGCGGTCCCGTCGTCCGCCCGCCGGCCGACCCGCGGCCCCTTCGGGGCCCCGCTCGCCCCGTTCGTGGTCTCCGGCCCTGCCGGGGTCGTCCGGTCCGGCGGGAGCGACGGCGTGGGCGGGCCGGACGAGGAGGCGGACGGCGAAGGGACGGCCGATGACGCGGGAGGGGAGGTCGGTTCCGCGGTGGGGACGTCCGCGCCGACCGGGAGGGTGACGAGCCGCGTGCGCTCCCCGGCGTCCGGGCCGGGGGCGCAGGTGACGGAGAGGGAGGCGGGAGCGGTGGCCGCGCCGTCGGCCGTGCTCGGGGCGAGGTCGACGGCCAGCGCTCCGGCGACGAGGGTCAGCTCGCCGGGGGCGTCCGTCGTCAGGAAGGGGACGTCCCCGGCCGTGGTGAGCACGAGGGGGCCTTCGGCGGGCACGGCGACGGGCTGCGACGTACCGCTCCACACGGCTTCCGCGCGCTGCTCCCCCTGGGCCACGTCGACCGCGAGCCGTGTCTCCGCCCGTACGGTGGCGGCCTTGAGCGCGGTGAGGTCGGCCACGGCCCCGGCGGGGAGCTCCACCGTCGTGGTGACGTCGGTGGGGCGCATCTCCTCGCCCACGGAAGCCCGTTCGGGGAAGGTCGCCGCGATCCGCACCGTCGCGGGCCGCTGTCCCGAAGGCAGGGCGCAGACGTAGGACAGCGCGGTGTCGACCTTCAGCGTCCCCACGGCGACGGCCGAGGCCGGGAGCAGGGGGGCGAGCGCCACGAACGCGGCGATCGTCGCGCCGCGCGCGCGGACGCGGGGAGATCGGGTGGTGGGCCCGGGGCCTCTCATCTGTGTGCTCCGCTCGGGTCGTTGGGTGCCGACGGGAGGAGGGGCCGGCGCGGGGCGCGGCAGGTCCGCGTAGGCGGGAAGCCGCACTCTTACGGGTGGGAGCCGACGATCGTCGGAACGGTGGCGGTGCCCGTCTTCTTGAGCAGGTAGCCGGCCTTGACGATCAGACTGGCGCCGACCGGGGCGGAGGCACCGCAGTTGGTCTGCGAGACGACGGGCAGACCGCCGGTCGTGCCGGCGAGGGCCAGCCTGCCCGTTGCGTTGGTGTAGGTGGCGGGTATCGTCCCGCGGACGCGGAAGACGCAGGCACCCCAGGTGACCCTGATGTCGACGTCGCCGAGGTGACCCGCGGTGACGCCGGTGGAGGCGTCGTGGTCCCGGGCGACGAAGGTCCAGGGGGTGGTGGGAGCGAAGCTCATGGTGCCGAGCACGCTGCTGCAGGGCGCGCCGGAGGCGCCGAACGCGAAGGAGTCGACGGTGCCGACGGTGGCGGGGTTGCCGGTGGCGCTCCTCAGGCCGCCCGAGAGGGACGACCGCGAGCACGTCACGGCGATGCCGTTGTCCTCGACGAGTTCGATGAGCACGACGACGTTCGCGCTGTTCGTCGCGGAGACGCCGACCGGTGACGGACCGACGGTCCAGACGGTCGAGGGGGCCGCCGACGCAGGGGCCGCCGCGAGGACGAACGCGGCCGCGGCCGCTCCGGCGGCGATGCCGCGCTTCCTGATCGGCTTCTTCACGGTGCGGGACTCTCCTCGGCGGGCGTCGCCCCCCGCGTGCGGGAGCGGAGGGGTGGTGGGGTGCGCGGACAGCCCGCGCCCGTCCGGCCGGTGGCGCCGGCCGGACGGACACGGGTTCGCGGACCCTTACGGGTTGGAGCCGACGATCTGCGGGATGGTCGTGGTGCCCGTCTTCTTGACGAGGTAGGCACCCTTGAAGAGCGGCTTGGCGCCGACCGGCACCGCCGCGCCGCAGCTGGTCGACGACACGACGGTCAGCTCGCCGGCGACGCTGTTGACGGTCAGCTTGCCCGTCGAGTTCTGGTACGTGCCGGAGGCCTTGCCGGTCACGCGGAAGACGCAGGCGCCGACGGTCACCTTGGCGTCGACGTTGCCGACGTAGCCCGAGGTGATGCCGGTGGAGGCGTTGTAGTCCTGGGCCACGATGGTCCAGGGCGTGGTGGCGACGGTGGTCACGTTGCCCAGGACGCTGGTGCAGGGCGAGCCGGAGGCGCCGAAGGCGATGGCGCTGATCGAGGCGACGGTCGCCGGGTTGCCCGTGGCGTTGAACAGCGAGGCCGAGGCGGTCGACTGCGTACACGTCATGGCGATGCCGTTGACGCTCAGGACGATGTTCCCGGTGTTCGTCGCGGAGGCGGCGATCGGGGACGGCGCCGGGCTGACGGTCCAGACGGTCGAGGGCACCGCGGTGGCCGGGGAGATCGCGAGGGCGAGGGCGGCGGAGGCGCCACCGGCGACGACGGCGAGCTTTCTGATGGGCTTCTTCATGGCTCTGGGACTCTCCTTGGGGATTGACCAGCAGAAGGGTGGCCGCATGGAGGGGGACGAGCGGCCGGCGGCCTGCTGTTCCCTGGCCGCGAAACCTGACGTTACTTGCGGGAAACTTAGCTGAACAATGGCGAAGTCCATGATTCTTTTAAGTCGCCCCATTGCCTGTCAAGTGGGTGAGCGATAACGGGAATCGGCTTGGTCCCTGGGTGCGCAATGTCGACAATTATGATCGATCGTCCGGAGGGGCGGAACGAGCCGCGACGGCAAGGGTCCGAGTGGCCCCGGGAGGCCTGAATTCGCTCTTCCCGATGACAAGTCGGAGAGCGCGACTGTTTCCGCGATGACAAATATCCGGCCGTTCTTGCCCGTCTTCCGAAAACTCGGAACCCGGTATTGCCCCGGGAGGTTACTCGGCCGTAACGTTCCCCGGGCGGCGCTCAGTCGCAGGTCGGCGCAGCCCCGTGGGCCGACCGGATCACCGCACCGGAGCCGAACTCCACCGCCGGAGACCCGCCCTCCGGGCCCTGGGGAGAAGCGACGCCCGCTGTATCTCGGCGGAGACAAAGACCGCTCCGGGGTTTGTCTCCGCGGTGACAAGAACGGCAATGGATCAAGGATCGCGGCGACGCGCCTATTGTCCCGGTGATCCGCGCCGACTTAACGTGCGCCCGCAGCGCACGCCCGACTCGCGCCTGCTGGAGGTGGTATGGGAATCGAAGTAGCCGTTGAGGGTCTGACCATGTCCTTCGGCAAGCAGAACATCTGGCAGGACGTGACGCTGACATTGCCGGCCGGAGAGGTGAGCGTGATGCTCGGCCCTTCCGGAACCGGCAAGACGGTCTTCCTGAAATCGCTCATCGGACTGCTGAAACCCCAGCGGGGCCGTGTCCTCATCAACGGGGTCGACATGGTCAGCAGCCCCGAACGCGACATCTACGAGACCCGCAAGCTCTTCGGCCTCATGTTCCAGGACGGGGCCCTCTTCGGCTCCATGACCCTCTTCGACAACATCGCCTTCCCGCTGCGCGAGCACACCCGCAAGCGGGAGTCGGAGATCCGCCGCATCGTCATGGAGCGGATCGAACTCGTCGGCCTCCTCGGCGCCGAGGGGAAGCTGCCGGGCGAGATCAGCGGCGGCATGCGCAAGCGCGCCGGCCTCGCCCGCGCCCTCGTCCTCGACCCGCAGATCGTGCTGTGCGACGAACCGGACTCCGGGCTCGACCCCGTCCGCACCGCCTACCTCTCCCAGCTCCTCATCGACCTCAACGCGCGGATCGACGCGACGATGCTCATCGTCACCCACAACCTGGACATCGCCGCCACCGTCCCCGACAACATGGGGATGTTCTTCCGCGGCAACCTCGTCACCTTCGGCCCCCGCGAAGTCCTCCTCACCAGCGACGAACCGGTCGTCACCCAGTTCCTCGCCGGCCGCCGCGAAGGCCCCATCGGCATGTCCGAGGAGAAGGACGCCGCCACCCTCGCCGCCGAGGCGGACGGTGCCGGAGGCGTACGGGCGGACGCGCCCCGCGTCATCGTCCCGCAGCTCGAACCCTCGCCCGGCCTGCCGCCCCGCGCGGCCGTCGCACGCCGCCGCGAACGGGTCCTCGGCATGCTCGACCGGCTGCCGCCCGCCGCCCGCACCGCCATCCAGGACACCTACGCGCGGACCGCCGGGGCGCCCACCCCGCGCGTGCCGGCCGCCGGGAGCGGCGCGTGATCACCGGCGCGCTGCGGCAGACCGGCCGCCTCTTCGCCCTCGCCGCCGAGGTGAGCCGGGCCGTCTTCCGGCGCCCCTTCCAGTTCCGGGAGTTCATCGAGCAGTTCTGGTTCGTCGCGAGCGTCACCATCCTGCCGGCCGCGCTCGTCTCGATCCCGTTCGGCGCCGTGATCGCCCTCCAGGTCGGCTCGCTCACCCAGCAGCTCGGCGCCCAGTCCTTCACCGGCGGCGCCAGCGTCCTCGCCGTCATCCAGCAGGCCAGCCCGCTCATCGTCGCCCTCCTGATCGCCGGCGCCGGCGGCTCCGCCATCTGCGCCGACCTCGGCTCCCGCAAGATCCGGGAGGAACTCGACGCCATGGAGGTCATGGGCGTCTCGCCCGTGCAGCGCCTGGTCGTCCCGCGCGTCCTCGCCACCATGGCGGTCGCCGTGCTCCTCAACGGCATGGTCTCCGTCGTCGGCACCCTGGGCGGTTACTTCTTCAACATCATCCTCCAGGGCGGCACCCCCGGCGCCTATCTCTCCAGCTTCTCCGCCCTCGCCCAGCTGCCCGACCTCTACATCAGCGAACTCAAGGCCCTGATCTTCGGGTTCATCGCGGGCATCGTCGCCTCCTACCGGGGACTCAACCCCCGCGGCGGCCCCAAGGGCGTGGGCGACGCCGTCAACCAGTCCGTCGTCATCACCTTCCTGCTGCTGTTCTTCGTGAACATGGTGCTGACGGGCATCTACCTGCAGATCGTCCCGCCGAAGGGAGGCTGAGGCCGATGGCCTCCCCGTTCGTCTGGCTCGACCGCTCCGGCGACCAGCTCCTGTTCTACGTCAGGGCGCTGCTCTGGATCCCGCGGACCCTGCGCCGCTACCTCAAGGAGGTGCAACGGCTGCTGGCCGAGGTCGCCTTCGGCTCCGGCGGCCTCGGCGTCATCGGCGGCACCATCGGCGTGATGGTCGCGATGACCCTCTTCACCGGCACCGTCGTCGGCCTCCAGGGCCACGCGGCCCTCGAACAGATCGGCACCGCCGCCTTCACCGGCTTCGTCTCCGCCTACTTCAACACCCGGGAGATCGCCCCGCTCGTCGCCGGCCTCGCCCTCTCCGCGACCGTCGGCGCCGGCTTCACCGCCCAGCTGGGCGCCATGCGCATCAACGAGGAGGTCGACGCTCTCGAAGGCATGGGCATCCGCTCCATGCCGTACCTGGTCACCACCCGGATCATCGCCGGCGTCGTCGCCATCGTCCCGCTCTACGCGATCGGCCTGCTCTCCTCCTACCTGGCCTCCCGCTACGTCACGGTCCTCTTCAACGGCCAGTCGGCGGGGACCTACGACCACTACTTCAACCTCTTCCTGTCACCGACGGACGTCCTCCTGTCGGTGCTCAAAGTGCTGATCTTCAGCGTGATGGTGATCATCGCCCACTGCTACTACGGCTTCCGCGCCTCCGGCGGCCCCGCCGGCGTCGGCATCGCCGTCGGCCGCTCCGTGCGCAACGCCATCGTGCTGATCAGCGTCACCGACTTCTTCCTGTCGCTGGCCCTCTGGGGCGCGACCACGACCGTGAAGGTGGCGGGGTGAGATGAGCGATCCACGAGGCGAGACCCTGCGCCGCCGGTCCGCCGGCGTCGTCTTCCTGCTGGTGCCCGCCCTGCTCGCCTGGCTGGCGGTCGCCGTCTACGAGAAGCGCTTCACCGACTCCGACCCGGTCGTCGTCGAGACCGGCAGCATCGGCAACGAGATGCACCTCGGCGCCGAGGTCAAGCTGCGCGGCGTCGTCGTCGGCGAGGTCCGCGCCATCGACACCACCGGCACCGGAGCCCGGCTCACCCTCGCCATGCGGCCCGGGACCCTGGACCACGTCCCCTCCGACGTACGCGCCCAGATGCTGCCCACCACGCTGTTCGGCGAGCGGTTCGTCGCCCTCGTACCGCCCGGGAACCCCTCGGCGAAGCCGCTCGGCCCCGGAGCCGTCATCCCCGAGGACCGCTCGGACAACGCCGTCGAACTCCAGCAGGTCCTCGACAACGTCCTGCCGCTGCTGACCGCCGTCCAGCCGCAGAAGCTCTCGGCGACCCTCTCGGCCGTCTCCCAGGCCCTGGAGGGGCGCGGCGACCAGCTCGGCGACACCCTCGGCCGGCTCGACGCCCACCTGCGCGAGTTCAACCCCCACCTGCCCGCCCTCAACCGCGACCTGAAAGAACTCGTGAAGGTCAGCCACCTCTACGCGGACGCCGCCCCGGACATCGTCACCGCGCTCACCGACTTCACCACCACCAGCGGCACCCTCGCCGAGAAGGAGGCCGAACTGGCCGGCACCTCCGGCGCCACCACCCGGACGGCCCAGGACCTGACCGCCTTCCTGCGCCAGAACAAGGACAACATCATCCGGCTCAGCGCCACGAGCAGGCCCACCCTGGAGCTGCTCGCCGAGTACTCCCCGTCCTTCCCCTGCACCCTGCGCACCCTCGCCCAGTTCGTGCCCGCCATGGACAAGGCGCTCGGCAAGGGCACCAACCGGCCGGGACTCCACGTGAACGTCACCAACGTGCCCGCGCGCGGCGCCTACGTCCCCGGCCGCGACGCCCCCTCCTACGGCTCCGGCGGCGGCCCGCGCTGCCACCCCGTGCCCTACCTCGGCGTCCCGGCCGCGCCCGCCGCCCGGGCCTCCGCCGCCGCCGACCAGGACCTCGGCCCCGCCAACTCCCCGCAGGAGAACGACCTCGTCAACGAACTCCTCGCCCCCGCCGCGAAGAAGCGGCCCGGCGACCTGCCGGACTGGAGCAGCCTCCTCGCCGGACCGGCCTTCCGCGGAGCGGAGGTGACCCTCCGATGACGAAGCCCCCCGCCCACACGCGACGGCGCGGTCTGACCGGGACGGTCCTGAAGTCCCTGGTGTTCGTCCTCGTCACGGCCCTCGCCACCACCATCCTCGGCCTCAGCATCGCCAACACCGGCGTCGGCTCCGCCACCCGCTCGTACAAGGCGCTTTTCACCGACGTCACCGGCCTCTCCGAGGGCGACTCCGTCCGCATCGCCGGGGTGAAGGTGGGCGAGGTGACCGGCGTGCGCGTCGTCGAACGCCGCACCGCCCAGGTCACCTTCACGGTCCGCGAGGACCGCTCCCTGCCCCGCTCCGCGACCGCCGCCGTGAAGTACCTCAACATGGTCGGACAGCGGTACGTCTCCCTCGACCGCGGCAGCGGGGACCTCGCCGGCACCCTCCAGGACGGCGACACCATCCCCCTGGAGCGCACCACGCCCGCGCTCGACCTCACCCTGCTGTTCAACGGCTTCAAGCCGCTGTTCGAGGGCCTCTCGCCCGCCGACGTCAACGACCTCGCCGGCTCCCTCGTCCAGGTCCTCCAGGGCGAGAGCGGAACCGTCGACAGCCTCCTGCGCCACATCGGCTCCCTCACGAAGACCGTCGCCGCCAAGGACAAGGTCATCGGCCAGGTCGTCACCCACCTCAACACCGTCCTGACCACCCTCAACACCCGCGAGGCCGGCTTCAACGAGCTCGTCGTCACCCTCCAGAAGCTCGTCACCGGCTTCAACGCCGACCGCAAGCCCCTCGGCCAGGCCGTCCAGGCCATCGGCGACCTCACCACCACGACCGCCGGACTGTTCCAGGAGGGCCGCGCGCCCCTCAAGCAGGACATCCGCGAACTGGGCCGGCTCTCCGGGAACCTCGGCGAGAACACGCCCCGCATCGAGTCCTTCCTCGCCAACACCCCCGCCAAGCTGACCGCCCTGGCCCGCCTCTCCTCGTACGGGTCGTGGTTCAACCTCTACCTCTGCGAGGCGCGCGTGAGCGGCGTGGGAACCTCCGACGGCTCCAAGCCCCCGACCGGCGTCGCCGTCACCGAATCGAGGTGCCGCGGATGAGCCCCCGCCCCCGGTTCAAGCCGGTCAAGGAACGCAGCCCCGTGGCCGTCGCGGTCGTCGGGCTCCTGCTCCTCGCCCTCCTCGCCGCCCTGGCCTACAACGTGGAACGGCTCCCCCTCGTCGGCGGCGACACCGCCTACAGCGCCGACTTCACCGAGGCCGCCGGACTCGACGAGGGCGACGAGGTGCGCATCGCCGGCGTCAAGGTCGGCAAGGTCACCGCAGTCGCCCTCGACGGACCCAAGGTAAAGGTGACGTTCGAGGTCGGCGACGCCTGGGTCGGCGACCGGTCGACCGCCGCCATCGCCATCAAGACCCTCCTCGGGGAGAAGTACCTGGCGCTCGACCCGCTGGGCTCCGCCCCGCAGGACCCCGGCACCCGCATCCCGCAGTCCCGCACCACCTCCCCGTACGACGTGACACAGGCCTTCCAGGACCTCAGCGGCACCGTCGACGCCCTCGACACCGAGAAGCTCGCGGAGAGCTTCGAGACCATCTCCGACACCTTCGAGAACTCCCCGCCGCACGTCCGCAACGCCGCCACCGGCCTGTCCGAGCTGTCCCGGTCGGTCTCCAAGCGCGACAC
Source organism: Streptomyces sp. NPDC092045 (assembly GCF_044756005.1). Classification (NCBI taxonomy): domain Bacteria; kingdom Bacillati; phylum Actinomycetota; class Actinomycetes; order Kitasatosporales; family Streptomycetaceae; genus Streptomyces; species Streptomyces sp. NPDC092045. Next base: position 624,188 of record NZ_JBIVSC010000001.1, read on the forward strand.
CGAACTCGCCCGGCTCCTGGAGAACAGCAAGAAGTTCACCAAGACCCTGGAGGACAAGAAGTCCAGCTTCGAGACGCTCATCGAGGACGGCGGCTCCCTGCTCGGGGAGCTCAAGAAGCGCCGCGACGCCATCCGCGCCCTGCTCAGGGGCAGCAGGGAACTGGGCACCCAGCTCGGCGGCCTCGTCGGCGACAACGACCGGCAGCTCGGCCCGACCCTCAAGGCCCTCGGCCGCGTCACCGCCGTCCTGGAGAAGAACAGCGGCCAGCTCGACAAGACCCTCGCGCTCGTCGGCCCGTACTACCGGCTCGTCGGCAACACCCTCGGCAACGGGCGCTGGTTCGACAGCTACCTGTGCGGCGTGGTCCCCCGGAGCTACCTGCCCGAAGCCTCGCAGCCCACGACCGGATGCCTGCCGCCGAAACAGACGGCGACGGCCAAGGGGAGCGGTGAATGATGACCAGGCCCAGAACGCCCCTCGCCGCCGGAGTCGCCCTCGTGGTGCTCGCCGCCTGCGGATTCGTCGCCGTACGCGTCCTCGAACCCGACGGCACCCGCATCATCGCCTACTTCGACCGGGCCGTCGGCGTCTACGCCGGATCCGACCTGCGCGTCCTCGGCGTGCGGGTCGGGGAGGTCGAGTCCGTCGAACCGCAGGGCACCCGCGTCCGCGTCCGGCTCCGCCTCGACGAGGGCGTCCGCGTCCCCGCCGACGTCCGGGCCGCCGTCGTCGCCCCGAGCATCGTCGCCGACCGCTACGTCCAGCTCGCCCCCGCCTACAGCACCGGCCCCGCCCTTGCCGACGGCGCCGAACTGCCGGCCTCCCGCAACCGCGTCCCCGTCGAGATCGACCAGCTCTACGCGTCGATCACCGACCTGAGCGAGGCGCTCGGCCCGAACGGTGCCAACTCCTCCGGCGCCCTGTCCGAGCTCCTGAACACCGGCGCGAAGAACCTCAAGGGCAACGGCGCCTCCATCGGCACCTCCATCGAGGAGTTCGGCAAGGCCGCCAAGACCCTCGACGGCAGCAGCGAGCAGCTGTTCACCAGCCTCGCCCAGCTCCAGACCTTCACCACCATGCTCAAGGACAAGGACGGCGACGTCCGCACCGCGCAGGAGCGCCTGGACGAGGTCGTCGGCCACTTCGCCGACAACAAGGACGACCTCACCGGCGCCCTCAAGGAGCTCGGCAAGGCCCTCGCCCAGGTCAAGACCTTCATCAAGGACAACCGCGGCGAGCTGAAGAAGAACGTCGACCGGCTCGTGCCCCTCACCCAGACCCTCGTCGACCAGCGCGCCTCCCTCGCCGAGGCCCTCGACGTCGGCCCGCTCGCCGCCGGCAACCTCGTCAACACCTACAACCCGGCCACCCGCACCCTCGACGGCCGCGCCAACCTCAACGAGATCAGCCTGGGCGGACCGCTGCTCCCGCTGCCGGTGGCCGGCGGCTCCGCGACGGGCACCGGGAAGGGGGAGCGATGAGCCGCGGCACCTCGCCCTCGGGGAAGCTCCTCGGCGCCGGAGCCGTCGCCACCGTCGCCCTCGGCCTGGGCATCGCCGTCGTCCTCGGCGCGGTCCCCGCGAACCCGCTCCGGTTCGACGGCATCGAGGACCTCCCGCTGCCCGGCGGCGCCGACCTCGGCCCCCGCCCCTACACGGTCACCGCCGAACTCCAGGACGTACTGAGCCTCGTGCCGCAGTCCGCGGTCAAGGTCGACGACGTGGCCGTCGGCCGCGTCACCGCCATCGAGCTGGTGCCCGGCAGCTGGACCGCCCGGGTCACCCTGAAGATCAACGGCGACGTCCGGCTGCCCGCCGACGCCGGCGCCCGCCTGGAGCAGTCCAGCCTCCTGGGCGAGAAGTACGTCCAGCTCGTCGCGCCGGACCGGAGCGGCGCGGAGCGGGGCGGCGCGCGGCAGGCGGCCGCACGGCAGGACGACGGCGGGCGGCTCGTCGACGGCAGCGTCATCCCGCTGGCGCGCACCAGCCGGAACACGGAGGTCGAGGAGGTCTTCGGCGCCCTGTCCCTGCTGCTCAACGGCGGCGGCGTCAACCAGCTCAAGACCATCACCCGGGAGCTCAACGCGGCGCTCGGCGGACGCGAGCCCGAGGTCCGCTCGATGCTGAGGCGGGTGAACACCCTGGTCACCGACCTGGACGCGCACCGCGGCGACATCACCCGCGCCCTCGACGGGATCAACCGGCTCTCCGCCACCCTCGCCGGCCGCAAGAAGGACGTCGACACCGTCCTCACCGGTCTCTCGCCCGGCCTCAAGACGCTGGAGAACCAGCGGGGCTCCCTGCTCACCATGCTGCGCGCCCTGGACACCCTGTCCGGCGTCGCCGTCTCCACCGTCAACGCCAGCAAGAAGGACATGGTCGCCGACCTGAGGGCTCTCGCGCCGACCCTGAAGGCGCTCGCGGACGCCGGTGCCGACCTGCCCGAATCGCTCCAGGTCCTGCTGACGTACCCCTTCACCGACGAGGTGATGCGGGGCATCAAGGGCGACTACCTCAACGCCTATCTGCACCTCGCCGCCGCCCCCGGCACCGAGGTGATCCCGCCCCTGATCCCCAAGACGGAGCCCACCCCCACCCCGTCGTCCCCGGAGACGACCGACCCGGAACCCGAACCCGAGCCCGAACCGGAGCCCGAGCCGGGTGCCCGCCAGGGGCAGGGCGCCGGACCGACCCTGCCGCTGCCCCCGGTCCGCACGGGCGGCACCCCGACGCACGGAGGCGAGAACCGGTGATCACCCGCACCGTACGGCTGAAGAACCTCGCGTTCCTCGTCATCGCCGTCCTCGTCCTCGGTTTCGTCGGCGTCCGCTACGCGGACCTCGGCCGCCACGTCGGCGTCGCCGACCACTACACCGTCAAGGTCCACCTCGCCCGTACGGGAGGCCTGTTCACCCACTCCGACGTCACCTACCGGGGCGTCTCCGTCGGCCGCGTCGGCGACATCGGCCTCACCGCCGAAGGGGTCGTCGCCGACCTGCGCATCAAGAAGTCGGCCCCCCGGATCCCCGCCGACGCGCGGGCCGTGGTCGCCGGACTCTCCGCCGTCGGCGAGCAGTACATCGACCTGCGTCCCGAGAGCGACGGCGGCCCCTACCTCGCCGACGGCGCCCGCATCGAACAGGACGACACCCAGGTGCCGGCCCCGGTCACCGACGTGCTCGCGAGCATGAACGACCTCACCTCCTCCGTGCCCCTGGAGTCCCTGCGCACGGTCGTCGACGAGTTCGGCAAGGCCTTCGAGGGACACGGCGACGACCTCCAGGCCCTCCTCGACAACGGCAGCGCGTTCGTCCAGGCCGCCGACCGGGCCCTGCCGTCCACCACCCGACTCATCGAGGACGGCGAGGTCGTCCTGCGCACCCAGGCCGACGAGAGCCGCGCCATCCGGGGCTTCGCCACCGGCGCGCGCGACCTCGCCGCCGCCCTCAAGGGCTCCGACGCCGACCTGCGGCGCGTCCTGACCGTCACCCCCGACGCGGCCGGCCAGGTCAGCGGCCTCCTGCGGGACCTCGACCCGAGCCTGGGCGTCGTCCTCGCCAACCTCCTGACCACCTCGGAGGTCGCCGTCACCCGGCAGCGCGGCATCGAGGAACTCCTCGTGAAGTACCCGGCGGCCGTCTCGGCCGGAGCCACCGTCGTCGACGGCGGAAAGGTCAACTTCGGCATGGCCGTCACCTTCTTCAAACCGCTGCCCTGCACCTCCGGGTACGGCGGCACTCGCTACCGCAACGGCCTCGACCTGGGCACCGCGCCCGCCCTCAACACCGGCGCGGCCTGCACGGGTTCCGCGGCGGCCGGGGTCAACGTGCGCGGCTCGGCGAACGCCCCGAAGGGCGGCCCCGTGCCCGCCCCCGCCAAGCCGGGCTCCCTGCCCTCGGGCAGCGCGGCCGGTACGGCGGACCCGCGGAAGCAGGCCCTGCCGGGCGCGCTCGCGCTGCCCGGCCAGGGCGCCGGGCCGACGGACATGGCCGGGCTCCTCGGCCTGGGCACCGGGAGCGCGCGATGAGGCGGGCGAGGATCCTCGGCACCGGCGCCCTCGTCGTCGCCCTCGGCTTCTGCGGGACCGGCGCGTGGACCTACGCGCAGGCCCGCTCCGACGAGGGCCTCTCCTTCGGCCGCGAGCGGGACGCGGCGCTCACCGAGGGCCGGCAGCGCCTCACGGTCCTGAACACGCTGGACGCCTCGACCCGCGAGCGCGCCGAAGCGGGCGTACGGGCCTGGCGCGAGGCCTCCACCGGCCCGCTCCGCACCGAACTGGGCCGCACCGCGCCCGCGGTGGGCGCCTCGGCGCGGGCCGAGGTCACCGAGGCCGCGCTCACCGCGCTCGACACGCGCGCCGGTACGGCGAAGCTCATCGCGACCGTGCGCGTCGACGTCACCCCGCGCGGGGGCACCGCCCCGACCGCCGACCGCAAGCGCCTGGAAGCCGTCCTGAACCGCACCGGCGAGAACACGTGGAAGGTCGCGGCCCTGAGCGCGGTCCCCGTCGCCGGCGCGGAGGAGAACGAGAAGAAGGAGGGCGGGGACGAGTGACGCGACTGCTGCGCGGAACGGTCCGGGGCACCCCGGAGGGCACGGGGGAAGCGCCCCGGGACGCCTCGCCGGGCCCGGAGCCGGAGGGGACGACGACCGGGCCGGCCGGGGACACGGACGGGAGGGCTCAAGACCCCGGCGCGACGGCGGCCGGGGCGCCCCCGGACGCCGCCGCCCCGACGGACGCACCCGCCGAAGAGGGCCCGGACGCCCGGGACTCAGGGACGGGCGCCCAGGACTCGGAGGACTCAGGGACGGACACCCAGGACACCCTGGACTCAGGGACGGACGCCCAGGACGCGGAGGACTCGAGGTCGGGCGTTCACGACGCCCGGGACTCAGGGACGGACGCCCAGGACGACGGCGGCAGCGGCCCGGGCGCCGCCACCGGGGACGCCCGCGACGAGGGCGGCACCGCCACCGGCCGGTTCACCCCCCGGCTGCGGCGGATCGCCCTCCTCGCGACCGTCCTCGCCCTCCTCCTCGGCGGGAGCGCGTTCTTCTACGGGGCCCACCAGCTCCGGTCGACCCCGTCGGCCCGCAACCACGCGCTCACCGACACCGCCGCCACCACCCGCGTCGGCGGCGACGTCGGCGAAGGCCTCGCCCGGGTCTTCTCCTACGCGCCCGCCCGGCCGGACGCCGCCGAACGCTCGGCCGGAACCGTCCTCGGCGGACGCGCCGCCCGCCAGTACGCCGACCTGTTCGCACAGGTCCGCGCGGGCCTGGTCGAGCAGCGCGTCACCCTCACCACCCAGGCCGTCCGCACCGGGGTGATCGAGCTCAAGGGGAACACCGCGCGCCTCCTCGTGTTCCTCGACCAGACCTCGCGGCGGGGCGAGGCGCCCGCCACGTCCGCGGCAGCCCAGCTCACCGTCACCGCGGAGTTCCGGGACGACCGGTGGCTGATCGTCAACATCAAGGCCCGCTGAGCGTGAGCACGCGCCCACGCACGAGCGGGAGACGGGAGAACCCCATGACACGCGCGGTCCGCACCCCGGCGGGCACCCGCCCGGCCCTGGCCGTGGCCCTCGTCCTCACCCTGGTCGCGGGCGCCTTCGCGGCCTGGGCGGGCCGGGACTGGTACGCCGCGGCCCACGACGACTCCGCCGCGTACGCCGTGCAGCGCGACCGGGCGCTCGCGGCGGGGGAGCAGGCCGTGCAGAACCTCAACACGCTCGACCACCGGCGCGTGGACCAGGGCCTCGACCTCTGGGAGTCCTCCACGACCGGCGAGCTGCACAAGCAACTCGTCGACGGCCGGGCCGAGTTCGCCGGGCAGGTGAAGGCCGCGAAGACGGTGACCACGGCCCGGGTGCTGTCCGGCGCCGTCACGGAACTCGACGACCGCGCGGGACGGGCCCGGCTGCTCGTCGCCCTCCGCATCACCGTCACGACGCCCGACAGCAAGAGCACGGACAAGGACAGCCGCATGCTGGGCGAACTCACCAGGACCGACGGCCGGTGGAAGCTCAGTGCTCTGGGGCAGGCCCCCGTGGGCGGCACGGCGGCCGGCTGACCGGACCGCCCCCGCGAGAGCCGCCCGCACCCGAAAGGACGACGCACGATGCCCACGCCCCGCCACCACCTCAACCGCCAGCGCCGCCGCCAGGCGCTCGCCGCCGCGCCCGAGGGCACGGCCCCCCGCCCCCGCGCCTCCGTGGGCCTCCTGACCGGGCCCGCCACCGAGCCCCGGCGGCGGACGGCGGCGCAGCCCGTACCGGAGAAGGACGGAACACGGGAGGAGGACGGAACACCGGAGAAGTCCGTACGGGAGAAGTCCGCGGGAGGGCGGACCGGGGCATCGGAGGGGGCCGGGGAGCCGGGGCGGAAGGCAGCCGGGGACAGGACCCGGTCACGCCGGCTCGTCCCCCTCGTGGTCCTCTGCGCGCTGACCCTCCTCCTCGGCGGCTTCGCCGGATGGGCGCACAGCCGGGCGGGAGAGCTCCGCGACGACCCCGCGCGCGGCAACACCGCCCTCACCGACCTCGCCCGCACCAGCGAGATCAAGGGACAGACCGCCGCGGCCGTCGCCGCGCTCTTCTCCTACGACCACGCCGACACGGCCCCCTTCGAGAAGGCCGGGAAGACCCTCCTGACCGGGAAGGCCGTCGAACAGCACCGGACGCTGCTCGGCGGGGTCCTCGCCCGGGCGGCCGAGCAGAAGACGGTGATCACCACGGCGGTCACCGACAGCGCGGTCGAGCGGATCGACGGCGAACGCGCCCGGGTCCTGGTCTACGCCGACCAGAGCAGCGTGAGCACGGCCGGGACCGCCAAGACGGGCGGCAAGCAGCCGAAGGCACAGGACCAGGGGGTCTACGCGGGCGCCATGTTCGCCGTGGACGTCGTCCACCGGGACGGCCGCTGGCTCGTCGAGAACATCGACACCTTCGGCCGCTGAGCGGCCACTGCGCCGCTCGTGGTCGTCACCCCGCCCGCGCGGCGACGAGCACCGTCGCGTGCAGCTCCTCGCACGTGGCGAGCCGCGCCTCCAGGCCGTGCGCGGAGACTGCCTCCACCGCCCGGCCGGCCTGCCGCTCGCTCGTCTCCACCAGCAGGTGCCCGCCCGGCGCCAGCCACTCCGGCGCCCCGGCGGCGACCCGCCGCAGCACGTCGAGGCCGTCCGGGCCGCCGTCCAGCGCGACGAGCGGCTCGTGCTCGCGGGCCTCGGGCGGCAGCAGGCCGATGTCCCCGCTGGGCACGTACGGCACGTTGGCGACCAGGACCTCGACCCGGCCCCGCAGCTCCGGCGGCAGCGGTGCGAACAGGTCCCCCTCGTACACCCGGCCGCCGCGGGGCCCGACGTTCCGCCGGGCGCAGTCCACCGCCGCCGGCTCGACGTCCGAGGCGTGCACCTCCGCGCCCTCGACCCGGTCGAGCAGCACCGCGGCGGCCGCGCCCGAGCCGCAGCACAGGTCGACGCAGAGCGCGCCGGGCGCGGCGAGGGCCACGGCCCGCTCGACCAGGAAACCGGTCCGCCGCCGGGGTACGAACACCCCGGGCCCGACGGCGATCCGCAGCCCGGCGAACTCCGCCCAGCCCACGACGTGCTCCAGCGGGAGGCCGGAGGCCCGCCGCTCGACCATCAGATCGAGCTCGGCGGGCCCGGGAGCCGCCGCGAGCAGCATCGCGGCCTCCTCCTCGGCGAAGACGCACCCGGCGGCCCGCAGCCGCTCGACCACCCCCGCGCCGCGCGCCGGGTCAGACAAGCTGCGCCTCGATGGCCGCCACGACCTCGGGGGCGTCCGGCTCGGTGCGCGGACGGAAGCGGGTGACCCGCCCGTCCCGGCCGATCAGGAACTTCTCGAAGTTCCACTGCACGTCACCGGCCTCGCCCCCGGCGTCCGCGACCTTCACCAGCTCCGCGTAGAGCGGGTGGCGGTCCGGGCCGTTGACGTCCGTCTTCTCCAGGAGCGGGAAGGACACCCCGTACGTCGTCGAGCAGAACGTCCGAATCTCCTCCGCGCTGCCCGGCTCCTGGCCCGCGAACTGGTTGCAGGGCACGCCGAGCACGGTGAGGCCGCGCTCCCCGTACTCCTTCTGGAGCCGCTCCAGGCCCGCGTACTGCGGGGTCAGACCGCACTTGGAGGCGACGTTCACCACCAGGACCGCGCGGTCCCGGTAGTCGGCCAGCGAGACCGGCTCGCCGGTCAGGGTCTTCAGCGGGATGTCGTACAGGCTCATGGCCGCTCCTCGTGCGCACGGGGGATGGGGTTTGATCTGACCATGGGTGAAGAACCACTGGCAATCGCGATCGATTCCACCACGGAGGGGGCGCCCCGCCGGATCCGGTGCCGGCTCTGCGGCCGTCCCCTGAAGGGCGCGGACTCGCGCCGCACCGGCCTCGGCCCGACCTGCGACGCCAAACTCCACCCGCCGGGCCCGGAGATCCGCACCCGCCGCCACGAGGTGGAGCAGGACGCCCTGCCGGGCCTGGACCCGCCGGGAGACGGAGACGGAGGCGGGGGCGGAGACGGGGGCGCGTGACGCTACCAGCCGTGAAAACCGGTGGGCCAGCGGTTTCCCGGCCCGGCAGGGTGGCCGCGATGAGAACGGCACCCGAGCCACCGGAACCGGAGTCCTGAACCGTGTCGACCCTGCGCGTCACCGCCGAAGTCCTGACCGTCCACCCGCATCCCGACGCCGACGCCCTGGAACTGGCCCAGGTGGGCCTCTACCGGGCCGTCGTCGCCAAGGGCGCCTACACGACCGGCGACGCCGCCGTCTACATCCCCGAGCAGGCGGTGCTGCCCGCCGCGCTCATCGAGGAACTGGGACTGACCGGGCGCCTCGCCGGGGGCGACGCGAACCGGGTCAAGGCGGTGCGGCTGCGCGGGGAGCTGTCCCAGGGGCTCGTCTGCCGGCCCGCCGCCCTCGCCGGCACCGACCTCGTACGGGCCGCCGCCGAGGGCACCGACTTCGCGGAGCGGCTCGACATCGTCAAGTGGGTGCCGCCGATACCGACGCACATGAGCGGGGACGTGGAGAGCGCCCCCGGCCTGCTGCCCTGGGTCGACGTCGAGAACCTCCAGCGCCACCCGGACGTCTTCGAACCCGGCGAGCCCGTCGTCCTCACGGAGAAGCTCCACGGCACGGCCTGCCTGCTGACGTACGGGGCGGAGGACGGGCGCGTCCAGGTCTCCTCCAAGGGCTTCGGCGCCAAGGGCCTCGCGCTCAGGGAGGACCCGCGCAACCTGTACTGGCGCGCCGTCCACGGCCACGGCCTGGCCGCCGTCGCCGAGCGCCTGGCGAAACGCCTCGGCGCCCGCCGCGTCGGCCTCTTCGGCGAGGTGTACGGCTCCGGGGTCCAGGACCTGGCGTACGGCACCGACGCCCGGAGCGGGGCCGTCGGGTACGCGCTGTTCGACGTGTCCGCCGAGATCGACGGACAGGTCCGCTGGCTGGACCCGGCCGAGGTCCTGGAGCCCGGCGAGGTCCCGCTCGTCCCGCGCCTGTACTCCGGCCCGTACGACCTGGACACCGTCCTCGCCCACGCGAGCGGCCGGGAGACCGTCTCCGGCCGGGAGGCGCACCTGCGGGAGGGCGTCGTCGTGCGGCCCGCGACCGAGCGGTACAGCCCGGTCCTGGGCGGCCGGGCCATCGCCAAGGCGGTCAGCCCGGCCTACCTCACCCGCAAGGGCGGCACCGAGTTCGAGTGAGCCCCCGGCCCCCCGGGGCCGTCACAGCTTGCGGAACAGGCCCTCCTGGACCACCGACACCAGGAGCCTGCCCTCGCGGTCGTAGATCCGGCCCCGCGCGAGCCCCCGGCCGCCCGTGGCGATCGGGGACTCCTGGTCGTACAGGAACCACTCGTCGGCCCGGAACGGCCGGTGGAACCACATCGCGTGGTCGAGCGACGCCATGTCGAAGCCGCGCGGGCCCCAGAGGGGCTCGATCGGGATCCGGACCGCGTCGAGGAGGGTCATGTCCGAGGCGTACGTCAGGGCGCAGGTGTGGACCAGCGGGTCGTCGCCCAGCGGCCCCACGGCCCGCATCCACACCGCGCTGCGCGGATCGGCCCCCTCGACCTCCTCCCTCGTCCACCGCAGCCGGTCCACGTACCGGATGTCGAAGGGCTGCCGGCGGGCCATCCGCTCCAGGGCCTCCGGCAGCTCACCGAGGTGGTCGCGGATCTCGTCCACCAGCCTCGGCAGGCCCTCCGGGTCCGTCAGGTGCCGGGGCGGCAGCTGGTGCTCGAACCCGGCCTCCTCCGGCCGGTGGAAGGAGGCCGTCAGATTGAAGATCGTCCGCCCCTCCTGCACCGCCGTCACCCGGCGGGTCGTGAACGAGCGCCCGTCGCGCACCCGCTCCACCTGGTACACGATCGGCACCCCGGGACGGCCCGGCCGCAGGAAGTAGGCGTGCAGCGAGTGCACCGGCCGGTCGTCCTCCACGGTCCGGCCGGCCGCCACCAGGGCCTGCCCTGCCACCTGCCCGCCGAAGACCCGCTGGAGCGACTCCTGCGGGCTGCGGCCCCGGAAGATGTCGACCTCGATCCGCTCCAGGTCGAGCAGGTCCACCAGTCTCTCGGCGGGATTGGTCACCACGGAACTCCTCCTACAGCTGTCCGACGGACGTCACGCGGACGACCGCGCGCCCCTCCTCGTCGGAGGCCGCGAGATCCACCTCCGCACTGATGCCCCAGTCATGGTCGCCGTTGGGGTCGGCGAAGGTCTGGCGGACCCGCCACAGCCCGTGGGCGGCGTCCTCCTCGATGTTCAGCAGCTTCGGGCCGCGCGCGTCCGGGCCCGTGCCGAGATCGTCGTACTCGTCCCAGTACGCGTCCATCGCCCCGCCCCACGCGTCCGCGTCCCAGCCGGACTCCGCGTCCAGCTCGCCGAGCGCGTCCACGTTGTCCAGGGCGGCCAGCTCCACCCGGCGGAACAGGGCGTTGCGCACCAGGACCCGGAAGGCGCGGGCGTTGGCCGTGACCGGCTTGACCTGGTCGGCCTTCTCCTGGGCCTCCTCGGCCGTCTGGACCTCCGGGTTCGCCAGCTGCTCCCACTCGTCGAGGAGCGAGGAGTCCACCTGGCGCACCATCTCGCCCAGCCAGGCGATCAGGTCCTCCAGGTCCTCGGTCTTCAGGTCGTCCGGGATGGTGTGGTCCAGCGCCTTGTACGCGCTCGCCAGGTAGCGCAGGACGATGCCCTCGGTCCGCGCCAGCTCGTACCAGGAGGTGAACTCGGTGAAGGTCAGGGCCCGTTCGTACATGTCGCGGACGACCGACTTCGGCGACACCGGGTGGTCGCCCACCCACGGGTGCGAGGTCCGGTAGACGCCGTACGCGTGCCAGAGCAGCTCCTCCAGCGGCTTCGGGTACGAGATCTCCTGGAGCCGCTCCATCCGCTCCTCGTACTCGACGCCGTCCGCCTTCATCCTCCCGACCGCCTCGCCGCGCGCCTTGTTCTGCATGGCGGCGAGGATCTGGCGCGGGTCGTCGAGCGTCGACTCCACGACGGACACCATGTCCAGCGCGTACGAGGGGGATTCGGGGTCGAGCAGGTCGAACGCGGCGAGCGCGAACGTCGACAGCGGCTGGTTGAGCGCGAAGTCCTGCTGGAGGTCGACCGTCAGACGGATCGTCCGCCCCTCGGCGTCCGGCTCGTCGAGCTGCTCCACCACGCCGCCGTCGAGCAGCGAGCGGTAGATCGCGATGGCCCGGCGGATGTGCCGCAGCTGCGCCTTGCGCGGCTCGTGGTTGTCCTCCAAGAGCTTGCGCATCGCCTCGAAGGCGTTGCCCGGCCGGGCGATCACCGAGAGCAGCATGATGTTGGTGACCTTGAAGCGCGAGGTCAGCGGCTCCGGCTCGGCCGCGATCAGCTTCTCAAAGGTCGTGTCGCTCCAGGCGACGAAGCCCTCCGGGGCCTTCTTGCGGACCACCTTGCGGCGCTTCTTCGGGTCGTCGCCCGCCTTCGCGAGCGCCTTCTCGTTCTCGATGACGTGCTCGGGGGCCTGTGCCACGACCAGACCGGCCGTGTCGAAGCCCGCCCGGCCCGCCCGGCCCGCGATCTGGTGGAACTCACGGGCGCGCAGCGTCCGCACCCGGTTGCCGTCGTACTTGGTGAGGGCCGTGAAGAGCACCGTGCGGATCGGCACGTTCACGCCCACGCCGAGCGTGTCCGTCCCGCAGATCACCTTCAGCAGACCGGCCTGCGCCAGCTTCTCCACCAGGCGCCGGTACTTCGGCAGCATGCCGGCGTGGTGCACGCCGATGCCGTGGCGCACGAACCGCGAGAGGTTCTGGCCGAACTTGGTGGTGAAGCGGAAGTTGCCGATCAACTCGGCGATCCTGTCCTTCTCCTCGCGCGTGCACATGTTGATGCTCATCAGCGACTGCGCGCGCTCGACCGCCTGCGCCTGCGTGAAGTGCACGATGTAGACGGGCGCCTGCCTGGTCTCCAGGAGCTCCGTCAGGGTGTCCGTGATGGGGGTGAGCCGGTACTCGTACGAGAGCGGCACCGGCCGGGTCGCCGAGCGGACCACCGAGGTCGGCCGGCCCGTGCGCCGGGTCAGGTCCTTCTCGAACATCGACACGTCGCCGAGCGTCGCCGACATCAGCACGAACTGCGCCTGGGGGAGTTCGAGCAGCGGGATCTGCCAGGCCCAGCCGCGGTCCTGCTCGGCGTAGAAGTGGAACTCGTCCATGACGACCTGGCCGATGTCGGCGTACGTGCCGTCCCGCAGCGCGATCGAGGCCAGGACCTCCGCGGTGCAGCAGATCACCGGCGCGTCCGCGTTCACGGAGGCGTCGCCGGTCAGCATGCCGACGTTCTCGGTGCCGAAGAGCTTGCACAGGTCGAAGAACTTCTCCGACACCAGCGCCTTGATCGGCGCGGTGTAGAAGGTCACCTGGTCGTTCGCGAGCGCGGTGAAGTGCGCCCCCGCCGCGACCAGCGACTTTCCCGATCCGGTCGGGGTGGACAGAATGACGTTCGCCCCGGAGACGACCTCGATCAGCGCCTCTTCCTGGGCCGGGTAGAGCGTGATGCCCCGATCCTCGGCCCAGGAGGAGAAGGCCTCGAAGAGGGCGTCGGGGTCGGCGGTCGGCGGGAGCTGGTCGATAAGGGTCACGCCCCCATCTTGCCTGGATTCCGTCCGGAGGAGGGAACCGGCCACCGGCGGTGTTGATCACGAGCGGTAGGCTCGTCCGTCGACCGGACGCCAACCGAGCGCCGGCAGGGGAGAAACGGGGCGGGCCAACCATGATGGGACCGGCGCACTCGCTGTCCGGAGCGGCGGCCTGGCTGGGGGTCGGGGCCCTCGCGGCGGCCTACGACCGCCCGATGCCCTGGCCGGTGCTCGTCGTCGGCGCGCTCATCTGCGCGGGCGCTGCCCTCGCGCCCGACCTCGACCACAAGTCCGCGACCATATCGCGCTCCTTCGGACCCCTCTCCAAGATCCTCTGCGGGATCATCGACAAGCTGTCGTACGCCGTCTACCAGGCCACCCGCTCCAAGGCCGACCCCCGGCGGACCGGAGGGCACCGGACCCTCACCCACACCTGGCTCTGGGCCGCCCTGATGGGCGTCGGGGCCTCCGCGGCGGCGGTCGGCGGCGGCCGGTGGGCGGTCCTCGCCCTCCTCTTCGTCCACGTCGTCCTGGCCGTGGAAGGCCTCCTGTGGAAGGCCGCCCGCGCCTCCAGCGACGTCCTGGTCTGGCTGCTCGGCGCGGCCGGCGCCTGGATCATGGCGGACATCCTCGAAGACCCCGGCAACGGCGCCGACTGGTTCTTCACCGGCCCCGGCCAGGAGTACCTGTGGCTCGGCCTGCCGATCGTCCTCGGCGCCCTCGTCCACGACATCGGCGACGCCCTGACGGTCTCGGGCTGCCCGGTCCTCTGGCCCATACCCGTCGGCCGCAAGTTCTGGTACCCGGTCGGCCCGCCCAAGTTCATGCGGTTCCGGGCCGGCAGCTGGGTCGAGCTGAAGGTCCTCACCCCCGCCTTCATGCTCCTGGGCGGCGTCGGCGCGGTCTTCGCGCTCGGCCTGCTGTAGCCCGTGGCGCACGCGCGAGGGCCCGCACCGGATCCCCGGTGCGGGCCCTCTCCCGTGCGTACGGCCCGGTCACCCGTGCCAGGACCGCCACAGCGCCGCGTACGCCCCGTCCGCCGCGACCAGCTCCTCGTGGCTGCCCAGCTCGCTGATCCGGCCGGACTCGACCACCGCGATCAGGTCGGCGTCGTGCGCGGTGTGCAGCCGGTGCGCGATCGCCACGACCGTGCGCCCGTCGAGGACCCGGCCGAGGGACCGCTCCAGGTGGCGGGCGGCCCGGGGGTCGAGCAGGGAGGTCGCCTCGTCCAGGACGAGGGTGTGCGGGTCCGCCAGGACGAGCCGGGCCAGGGCGATCTGCTGGGCCTGCGCCGGGGTCGGTGCCCGGCCGCCCGAGCCGACCTCGGTGTCCAGGCCCTCGTCGAGGCCGCGGGCCCAGTCCTCCGCGTCCACGGCCGCGAGCGCCGCCCACAGCTCGGCGTCGTCGGCCCCGGCCCGGGCGAGCAGCAGGTTGTCCCGGAGGGAGCCCACGAAGACGTGGTGCTCCTGGTTGACCAGGGCCACGTGCTCGCGGACCCGCTCGGCGGGCATCCGCGCCAGCTCGGCCGCGCCGAGGGTGACCGACCCGGTCCGCGGGGCGTAGACGCCCGCGAGCAGCCGCCCGAGGGTGGACTTGCCCGCGCCGGACGGGCCGACCAGGGCGATCCGGGTGCCCGGCGCCACCTTCAGGGACACCTCGTGCAGCACGTCGACGCCCTCCCGGTAGCCGAACCGCACCCCGTCCGCCCGCACCGTCCGGCCCTCGGGCCGCACCTTCTCGTCGCCCGCCTCCGGCTCGATGTCCCGGACGCCGACGAGCCGGGCCAGGGAGACCTGCGCGACCTGGAGCTCGTCGTACCAGCGCAGGACGATCCCGATCGGTTCCACCAGCATCTGCGCGAGCAGCGCGCCCGTGGTCAGCTGCCCCACGTCCATCCAGCCCCGCAGCACGAACGTCCCGCCGAGCAGCAGCACGACGCCCAGCACCAGCACGTGGGTGAGGCCGACGACGGGGAAGAGCACCGAGCGCAGGAAGAGCGTGTACCTCTCCCATCCGACCCACTCCGAGATCCGGCGGTCCGACAGGGCGATCCGGCGCCCGCCGAGGCGGTGCGCCTCGACCGTGCGGCCCGCGTCGACGGTCTCCGCGAGCGCGGCGGCCACCGCCGCGTACCCCGCGGCCTCCGAGCGGTACGCCGAGGGCGCCCGCCGGAAGTACCAGCGGCAGCCCACGACGAGGAGCGGCGCCGCCAGGAGCGGGGCGAGCGCGAGCGGCGGGGCCGTCACCACCAGGCCGCCGAGCAGCAGCCCCGCCCACACCACGCCGATGGCGAGCTGGGGCACGGCCTCGCGCATGGCGTTGGCGAGCCGGTCGACGTCCGTGGTGATCCGCGAGAGCAGGTCCCCGGTCCCGGCCCGTTCGAGCACGCCCGGCGGCAGGCCCACCGACCGGACCAGGAAGTCCTCGCGCAGGTCCGCGAGCATCTCCTCGCCCAGCATCGCCCCGCGCAGCCGGACGAGCCGCACGAACACGGCCTGGACGAGCAGCGCGCCCGCGAACAGCGCGACCGTCCGCTCCAGGTGCAGGTCGCGGGCCCCGGCCGCCAGGCCGTCCACCACCGAGCCCAGCAGGTACGGGCCGACCATCGAGGCGATGACGGCGACCGCGTTCACCCCGACGAGCAGGGCGAACGCCCGGCGGTGACGGCGGAGCAGCGCGCGCACGTAGGTGCGGACGGTCGCCGCCGCGGCGACGGGCAGCGTCGTCGCCGTCGTCGGGGCCCCCGGGTCGTACTCCGGCGGAGCCAGGCCGATCATGCCGATTCCCCTTCCAGTGCTTCGAGTGCGACCGTCCCCGGTTCGCGCACGGCGCCCACCGCGAGCTCGCCGTCCGTCTCGCGGGTGACGACCGCGCGGTAGCGGGGCTCCCGGGCGAGCAGTTCGCGGTGGGTGCCGACGGCGACCGCCTGGCCCCCGTGGACCAGGACCACCCGGTCGGCGCGGTCCAGGAGCAGCGGCGAGGAGGCGAGGACGACGGTGGTCGCGCCCGCGCGCAGCCCGGCGATCCCGGCGGCCACCCGCGCCTCGGTGTGCGCGTCGACCGCCGAGGTCGGCTCGTCCAGGACGAGCACCTCCGGGTCGGCCACCAGGGACCGGGCGAGCGCGAGGCGCTGGCGCTGGCCGCCGGAGAGCGACCGGCCGCGCTCGGTGATCCGGGTGCGCATCGGGTCGCCGCCGGTGTACACGGAGGCCTGGGCCAGCGCGTCGAGGACGTCCTCGCAGCGGGCGGCGGCCAGCGCGTCCTCGGCCCGCACCGCGCCCGAGGCGGGCACGTCGAGCAGTTCGCGCAGGGTGCCGGAGAGCAGCACCGGGTCCTTGTCCTGCACGAGGACGGCGGTACGGGCGGTCTCCAGCGGCAGTTCGTCGAGCGGGACCCCGCCGAGCAGCACCGAGGCGTGGGCCAGCCCCCCGGCCGGCTGTTCGGCCGGGTGGCCGCCGAGCCGGTCCGCGAGCCGTCCGGCCGCGTCCGGGTCGCCGCAGACGACGGCGGTGAACAGCCCGGCCGGGGCGCGCACCCCGGTCAGCGGGTCGTACAGGTCGCCGGTCGCCCGGCGCTCCCCGTCCCCGGCCGCCGTGGTGGTCGACGTGCGGGTCAGCGCGAGGACCCTGGCGGCCCGCTTCGCGGAGGGCCGGGAGAAGGAGTAGGCCATCGCGATCTCCTCGAAGGTGCGCAGCGGATGGTGGGCGAGTGCCACGGCGCCGTAGACGGTGACCAGTTCGCCGACCGTGATCCGTCCGTCGAGCGCGAGCCGGGCGCCGTGCACCACCACCGCGATGAGCAGCAGACCGGGCAGCACGACCTGGACCGCGGAGATCAGGGCCCACATGCGCGCGCTGTGCACGGCCGCCCGGCGGACCTCCTGGGAGGCGGCGCGGTAGCGGCCCAGGAACAGCTCCTCGCCGCCGATGCCGCGCAGGACGCGCAGCCCGGCGACGGTGTCGGAGGCCAGCTCCGTGGCCCGGCCCGCCTTCTCGCGCTGGGCGTCCGCCCGGCGGGTCGCGCGGGGGAGCAGCGGCAGCACGGCCAGGGCGAGGACGGGGACGCCGACGGCCACCACGACGCCCAGGGCGGGCTGGTGGAGGAGGAGGCCCGCGCAGATGGCCACGAGCACGGCGGCGCTCGCCGCGAACCGCGACAGGGCCTCGACGAACCAGCCGATCTTCTCGACGTCGCCGGTGGAGACGGCGACGACCTCGCCGGCGGCGACCCGCCGGGTCAGGACGGAGCCCAGCTCGGCGGTCTTGCGGGCGAGGAGCTGCTGCACCCGGGCGGCGGCGGTGATCCAGTTGGTGACGGCGGTGCGGTGCAGCATCACGTCGCCCGTCGCGATCGCGACCCCCAGGGCGAGGAGCAGCACCCCGGCGAGCGCGAGCCGTCCGCCGTCGCGGTCCACGACCGCCTGGACGGCGAGGCCGATGACGAACGGCAGGCCGGCGATGCCCAGGTAGTGCAGCAGCCCCCAGAGCAGGGACTTCACCTGCCCACCGAGCTGTCGGAGACCGAGCCAGACGAGGAACCGCGTGCCCGAACGCACATCGGGGACCCCTGGATCGGCGTAGGGAAGATCTCGAATCTGCATGGCGTCCCAGGGGCTCCGGGTAGGGCGGGGGAGACGCGCGTCGGGGGTGCGACGGCGCCGGAAACCGTGCAAGGTTCGCTTTTTCCCCGGGGACCGGCAATCGATTTTCCACCTGGAGGGAACGGATCCGGCCATGGTCGTGACCGGACGGTGCCGCCACCGCACGGGACGCCGTGCCCGGACACGACCGTGCCCGGCCCCTCACTTATGGGGGGCAGGCCTGCGGCCAAGTGCTTGGAAGATACTTGGTGGGTGGAGGAGTGGGGTGGCTCTGACCTGCGCGGATGCGCCCGGTAGCCGTGTGCCGCCGAAAACTTCGGGCGTTTTCGGGACGGCTGGACTGTCAGTGGCTGGGACTAGCGTGCGGCGCATGGGAGCGAAGACGGCGCTACTGGCGTACGCGGACGGAGATGTGGCCTCGGTACTGAAGGCGGCCGGTGAGCCGACAGCAGAGGACACGGCGGTACTGATCGCCCGAGTCTTTCCGGGCTGCCGTGCGGAGCCGACGGAGGGTGAGGTCCTGGGAGAGGCGACGTACCCGGCGAACGGCCTCACGTACGCGGCGAGTTTCCAGGGCGTGGACGTGGTCTGCGACCGGCGTCTGATGCTCGACCGCCCGTCTGAGCTGCCGACGCACCTCCTGGAAGCGGCCGCGGGACGCCGCGTGATCCTGCACGCGATGCACAGCGTCTCGGACTGGCTCGCCTTCGCGGTCTGGGAAGACGGCCATCTGGTCCGCTCGCTGAGCCTCTCCCCGGACGGCGGCATCGCGGAGAACATCGGCGACCCCTTCCCCTTCGAGACGCCGTACTGGGCGGGTGACCGTCCCGCGGAGTTCGACCCGGAGTGGGACGAGGAGCCCTACGCCCTGCCCTTCCACCCCCTGGAACTGGGCAATGAAGCCCTGCGCGCCTTCTTCGGCTTCCTCCTGGAAGGCCGGCTCTTGCCCGAGGACGTCGACCCGGACGAGGTCCCACTGCTCGGTTTCCGCCTCTTCGCCGACAGCAATGAGCCGAGCGGCTGACACTGCCCAGACGATGGCATCCGCCTGAGATAGATTGACGGTTCACGTCTGCAAGGGGGTGCGACGGTGACCGGTCTTGCTCCGGACGTCAAGTTCATCGCGGAGGGAATGATCCGCGGGTCCATGGGGCTTCTCGACACGATGCGGGGAGCACGTGACACGGCCATTGCCGTCGGCCACGAACTGGCGCGGCAACACGGGATGGCAGGGGACGACGAAGCCGGGCGAGCCTTTGCCAAGGTGTACGTCTCGGCAGCCTCCGCGACGCTCGACAAGATGGGCTTCAGCTCGTACGTCCTTGGTGAGACGAGCAAGGGCCTGATGCGTAACGCCCGCGAGTTCATGGCCGAGGAAAGCCGTCTGGTCTCCGCCTTCCTGGGCCGGCAGGTCGACCTCACCGCAGGGATGGGCGACCCCGGCGCAGACTGCACCGAGAACTACCTCGGGCTGGGCCAGGAGCTCCCCGAAGTGGTGGGGGAGACCGCCCGGTACGAGCAGTACGCCCCCAGCGGCGGCAGCGACCGCTTCCGTGGCTCGCCGGAGAAGATCCGGGACGTCGCTGGCTCCTGGCGTCACGCCGGAGCGCTCATGCAGCGCTTCCTGGAAGACGCGCAGACGTACGCCCTCACCGCGAGCAAGGCACACTCCGGCGAGGCCGCCGACGCTTTCCAGACGTACGTCAAGTACAGCGTCGGCCTCACCTGTCCGCCGGTGAAGGCGGAGGAGGGCGAGCCGCTGGTGACGAACCTCGTCGCCGCCTGCACGCAGATAGCCAAGGCGTGCGACCGGTACGCCGAGCACGTGGAGGCCGCCAAGGGAAAGATCGCCGAGCGCAAGATGGACCTCTTCGCGGTCGACATGCCCTGGGACCAGCCGATGTTCGGGGGCAACGGATACGACGGCGGACTGCTCGATGCCGTGCTCGGGGACTCCTGGATCCGGGACCTCGGCTCCGTGGGCCACGCACTGGACTCGTCCGCCGCACGTATCAAGCTCCCCGCAGCCGATCCGCCGGCGGCGCCCGCCGTCCCGGGACTCCCGTTCCTGCCGCCGCTCATCCCCGCGCCGGTGCCCGCACCTGTTCCGGTCGTCCTCGCGTCGTACACCGGGCAGGTGCCGGCCCTGGCTCCGATGATCAACCCCGTCGACCCGGGCATCTCCTTCGCCGACCCGATTCCGCCGGTCCCTGGGACGACCCGTCTGCTCACCGTGGCAGAGCAGCAGCAGTTCCGCTCGTGGGTGAGTACCCTCCGGCCCGGCGGCCTGGCCGGCGGCGGCGGCCCTGCGGCCCCGGACAACGCCTACCAGCTCCGCGTGGCCGGCTACCCCGAGCGGGAAGTGCCGTTGCTCGGGAGCAAGCGCGGACTGATGGTGGACGGCATACGCCCCCTCGACGGCCATCTCGTCGAGGCGAAGCACGTTCGGGACCCGGACTGCACGAAGAAGAGCTTCCGCACCCTCGACCGGGTCGAGGAGACACTGGCGAAGCCCGTGAAGATCAACAACCAGGGGAAGATCGCGTGGGACCCCGTCGTCGACTCCATGTACGCGGGTGACGAGAAGGAACTCGTCCGATACAAGCAGGCCATGGCCAACCCGGCGAACAACGAGATCCGGGGCTTGGAGATCGTGACGAACGGGCGGGACAACGCCGTCTACTGGCAGTCCATGATGGCGATGACGGGCACGCCCGGCTCGACGCGGTACGTCCCCTGAGAACGAGGAAGACCATGGCCACGGAACGAAACATCCGGACGAACTTCGCCTTCTACCCTCCCGAGGGGAACGGCGGAGCCTGGCACGCCACGCTGCTCTCCCTGGAGCGGGCCCTGCGCGAGGCGTTCCCCGACCCCACCATCGGGCACCGGAGGTCCGGCGTCCACGAGATGACCGTGCTGGACTTCGAGATCGAGCTGGCACCGGACGTGTGGGTGGACGGCACCGCGGCCATCACCGAGCCCGACTACGCCTACATCACCCTCACCGACGTGACGGCGGACGAAGCCGGCGCCTTCGCCGTCTGGCTGCGCGACTCCTTCGCTCCGGCGCCCGACCTCGTGCGCTTCGCCAGCAGCCTCGCCATGGCGAACGGCGAGGACACCCCCGCACCGCTGCCGGTCGAAGGGGGCCGCGAAGACATCGGTGACCTGCTGCGCCGGCACCTCGACGCATTCGACCACTGAGCTTTCCCCACCTCGGGTCGAGGCGTGGTGAAGGACGAGAACGGCCTTCACCACGCCGGTGATCCGATCGGCCGACGGCAGGGCTGCTGCGGATGAGGCCGCGGGCGGCGAGGGCCTCAGAAGGTACCCGCTCCACCGGGCCCCCGCTCACCGGAGCCGGGCACGGAAACCCCTCAGCCCGGTCTCACCGAGTCCACTCCCGACCGTGCCCGCTGCCACTCCCCCCGGGTGAAGTCCGGGATCTCCTGCGGTGCCCCGCCCGCCCTGATCGAGGCGTGGCTCAGCGGTAGCGGAGCCGTCCAGACGGCGGCGTCGTACACGTCGAAGTCCGGGACGAGTCCTTTCTGGAGGCACTGGACCAGGCGGTACACCATGAGGTAGTCCATGCCGCCGTGCGCGCCCGGCGGGTTGGCGTGCTCCTTCCACAGCCAGTGGTCGAACGCGGCGGCGTAGGCCGAGAAGTCGCCCCACTGGTCGTCCCGGTGGTCCGGCTCCAGGTAGATCCGGGGCGGGTAGTCCTCGAAGACGCCCCGGGTGCCGCCCAGGCTGTTGACCCTGCTGTACGGGTGCGGGGTGGAGACGTCGTGTTCGAGGCGGATCACCCGCCCCCTGGCCGTCCGGACGAGGCTGATCGTCCGGTCGCTCCCGACGTACGTCTCCTTCCAGCTCGGGTCGCCGGACGGCACGTGCTCCCGCCGGTACTCGGCGAGGCCGAGCGCCGGGGTGCCGAGGCTGCTGATGCTCACCGCCCGGTCGCCCCGGTTGACGTCCATGTAGTTCGCGACCGGACCGAAGCCGTGGTTGGGGTAGAGGTCGCCGCGCAGCCGGGTGTGCCACAGCCGGCGCCAGGGCCCCTCGTAGTACGTCGGCGAGAACAGCAGGGCGCGCAGGTCGTGGTTGTACGCCCCCGCCCCGTGCAGCAGTTCGCCGAACTTCCCCGCGTGCGCCATCCGCAGCACCCGCATCTCGTTCCGGCCGTAGCAGCAGTTCTCCAGCTGCATGCAGTGCCGGCGGGTCCGTTCCGAGAGGTCGACCAGCTCCCACAGCTCGTCCATCTCCATGGCGACCGGGCACTCCACGCCGACGTGCTTGCCGTTCAGCATCGCGGCCCGGGCGATCGCGAAGTGGCTCTCCCAGGGGGTGGCCACGTACACGAGGTCGAGGTCCGTGCGGGCGCAGAGGTTCTCGTAGTCCTCCTCGCCGTTGGCGTACAGGGCGGGGGCGGGCCGGCCGGCGGCGACGACCTGCGCGGCGGCCCGCTCGGCCTTCGCGCGCACCGGGTCGCAGACGGCGACGACCCGCACCCAGGGGTGGGCGAGGAAGTGTCCGATCATGGCGGCGCCCCGGTTGCCGAAGCCCACGATCCCCACCCGGACCGCGGAGCGGGCCTCGAAGGGGACACCGGCCATGGTGGCGCCCCGGCGTGCCGGTGCGGCGGCGGGGGCCGCGTGGGCCGCCCCGGTGCCGACGGCGGCGAGACCGAGCCCCGCTCCGGCCGCTCCGGCGGTGGTCCTGAGGACCTCGCGGCGGCTCGGGGCGTGCGGCGTCTGCTCGTTCACGGAACCTCCCGGAGCCGGAGTCGGACAGTCGGACTGTACGTTCCGGCTCCGGCCCGGTGCCGTACCGCCCGTCGCGCCTCACCCGAACGTACGAAGGTCTCCACCGCCCGGCACCCCCGGGGGTGCCGGCGGGCGGTCAGGGGCGCGTGGCGCGTTCCAGGGCGATCAGCACCGACTCGTAGGTCCGGCCCGTCGCCCGGTCCATCCCGATCTCGCACGTCCGGTTGGCCGAGAGGTGCGCGTCGAACGGCCGGGCCGTGACCTCGGCCGCCTCCCGGGCCGTCGCCGACGCCGTCAGCTCCGGATGCAGCATGCCCCGGTCGCCGGCGAAGGCGCAGCAGCCCGCGTCGGCGGGCACGACGACCTCGTCCGCGCAGGCTCCGGCCAGCTCGGTCAGCCGGTCCTCGTCGCCCAGGTGCCGCATCGAGCACGTGGGGTGGACCACGGCGGAGCCGACCCGGCGGCGCACGTCGAGCCGGGGGAGCAGCTCGTCCGCCGCCCAGACGAGGGAGTCCACCACGGTCAGTCCGGCGTGCAGCTCCCGGTTGTCCTCCGTCAGGTACGGCACCACCTCGTGCGCGATGCCGAGCGTGCACGAGGAGGCGTCCACCACGAGCGGCAGCCTCCCGCCCGCCGTCCATCCCCAGGCCGCCTCGACGATCCGGTTCGCCATCACCTCGTTGCCCCGCTCGTACCCCTTGGAGTGCCAGATCGTCGCGCAGCAGGTGCCGGCCGCGTCGTCCGGGATCCACACCGGTCGTCCGGCCCGCGCCGACACGGCGACGACGGCTTCGGGGAGCGAGGGCCCGGGGTCGCCGTCCGGACCGCCGAAGATCCGGTTCACACAGGCCGGGTAGTAGACGGCGACCGCCGCCGGGCGGTGGGTGCGGGGCAGCCGGCGCGGTGCCGCGCCGGGGATCTCCGGCAGCCACTCCGGTACGAGGTCGGGGCGGACCGCCCTGCGGACGAGGCCGGTCACCGACTCCGCGACCCGGTCGCCGATCCGGTCGGCGGCGGCCACCGCGAGCCGCGCCGAGGCCTCCACGGCCCGGAAGTTCCGCGCGGTCAGGGCGGCGATCCGCTCCTCGCCCGGCGAGTGCCGCTCGTGCCGGAACTCCTTCATCAGGGCGCCCGTGTCGATGCCGACCGGGCAGGCGAGCGCGCACGTGGAGTCGCCGGCGCAGGTGTCGACGGCGTCGTAGCCGTACTCCTCCAGGAGCCGGGCCTCGACCGGCGAGCCGTCGTCCTGCCGCAGCATCTCCCGGCGCAGCACGATCCGCTGGCGCGGAGTGGTCGTCAGGTCGTGGCTGGGGCAGGTCGGTTCGCAGAAGCCGCACTCGATGCAGGGGTCGGCGATCCGCTCCACGGTCGGGATCGTCTTCAGGCCGCGCAGGTGGGCCTGCGGGTCGCGGTCCAGGACGACCCTCGGGGCCAGCACCCCGGCCGGGTCGAAGGCCTCCTTGATCCGCCACATCAGCTCGGTCGCCCGTGTCCCCCATTCCAGCTCCAGGAAGGGCGCGATGTTGCGGCCGGTGGCGTGCTCGGCCTTCAGGGAGCCGTCGAAGCGCTCCACGGTCAGCTTGCAGAACTCGTCCATGAAGGCCGCGTACCGCTCGACGTCGGAGGGGTCGGCGGCGTCGAAGGCGAGCAGGAAGTGGAGGTTGCCGTGGGCCGCGTGACCGGCCACGGCCGCGTCGAAGCCGTGCCGCTCCTGGAGGTCGAGCAGCGCGCCGCAGGCCTCCGCGAGCCGGGCCGGCGGCACCGCGAAGTCCTCGGTGATCAGGGTCGTGCCGGAGGGGCGCGAGCCGCCGACCGCCGTCACGAACGCCCTGCGGGCCTTCCAGTAGCCGCCGATCCGCTTCGGGTCGCGGGTGAAGGCGTTCTCCACGGACGCCACCGGGGCGACGAGGCCGAGCCCGGCGAGCACCTCGTCCGCCGCCCGCTCACAGGCGTCGAGGGCCGCCGCGTCCGGGGCCCGGAACTCCACCAGGAGGGCCGTCGTCCCCTTCGGCAGCTCCGCCCAGTCGGCGGGCACGCCCGCCACGCTGACCGAGGCCCGCAGCGTGTTGCCGTCCATGAGCTCGACGGCGATGGCCCCGGCGTCGTTGAACAGCGGCACGGCCTCGGCGGCGGCCGGGAGCGAGGGGAAGAAGAGCAGGGCCGTGGAGACCTCGCGGTCCAGCGGCAGGGTGTCGAAGACGACCTCGGAGAGGAAGCCGAGGGTGCCCTGGGAGCCCACCATGAGGCCCCGCAGGATCTGGACGGGCGTGTCCCCGTCGAGGAAGGAGTCGAGCCGGTAGCCGTTGGTGTTCTTGAGGGTGTACTTGGCCCGGATGCGGGCGGTCAGCTCGGCGTCGGCCTCGATCTCGGCCTTCAGCGCGAGCAGCTCCGCGCAGAGCGCCGGCTCGGCCCGCGCCAGTTCCCCGTCGGCGTCCGGGGCGGCGGTGTCGACCACGGTGCCGCTCGGCAGGACGGCGGTGAGCGAGGCGACCGTCCGGTAGGAGTTGCGGGTCGTCCCGGCCGTCATGCCCGAGGCGTTGTTGGCGACGACCCCGCCGATCGTGCAGGCGATCGCGCTGGCGGGGTCGGGGCCGAGGACCCGCCCGTGCGGGGCGAGCGCCGCGTTGGCCCGCACGACGGTGGTGCCGGGCCGGATCCGGGCGCGGGCGCCGCCGTCCAGGACCTCGACGCCGGCCCAGTGGCGGCGCACGTCCACCAGGACGTCCTCGCCCTGGGCCTGCCCGTTGAGGCTGGTCCCGGCGGCCCGGAAGACGACCTCGCGGCCCTTGCCGTGCGCGTACGACAGGACGGCGGAGACGTCGTCGAGGTCCTCGGCGACCACGACGACCTGCGGGACGAAGCGGTAGGGGCTCGCGTCCGAGGCGTAGCGGACCAGGTCGGAGATCCTGCCGAGCACCTTCCCGGGGCCGAGGATCCCGGTCAGCTCCTCGCGCAGCCGACGCGAGGTGCCCTTGGCGTGCAGCGACGGGACCCGGTCCGGGGCCGGGGTCCGCTCCCGGCCGGGACGGAGGGCCTGCGGGTCCGGTTCCAGCAGCGGCATGTCACGGCTCCCCTTCGGCGCGATCCCGGCCCCGAGGGGTCAGCAGCCGCCCTCCGGGCCGGGGTCGACCAGGGCGGTCAGCAGGCCTCCGAGCACCTCGCGCTGTTCGGCGGTCAATGGAGCAAGGATGTCCTCTGCGGCGGCCCGCCGCGCGTTGCGCAGCTCCCGCAGCGTGGCGCGGCCCGCGTCGGTGAGCTCGATCCGGATCACGCGGCGGTTGACCGGATCGGGCGCCCTGCGCACCCGTCCGGCCGTCTCCAGGCCGTCGACGAGGCTGGTCACCGCCCTGGGGACCACCTCCAGACGGGCCGCGAGGTCGGCCATCCGGGGCGGGTCCCCGAAGGCCGCGACCGTGCGCAGGAGCCGGGACTGCGCGGGGGTGATGCCGACCGGCTCCAGATGGCGCTTCTGGATGCGGTGCAGCCGGCGGGTGAGCCGGAGCAGCTGCTCGGCGAGGAGCCCGTCGGCGTCGGAGGCGCCCGTACCGCCCGCGCGGCCCGTACCGCCCGCCTCGCTCGTGTGGCCGGGGGCGTCCGGATCGCTCGTACGGTCGGTAGTGCTCATGACGGGAACAATATCAGGACGCCGTTCATTGTGAGCATAGGTAACAGTGACCTATGCTCTGATCGACACCGAATCCCCCGAAGGAGCCCATGCGCCCCCACGACCGGTCCGAATGGACACCCCCGCCCCGCGACCCCGGAGAACCGCAGGAGCCCGCCCAGG
This sequence comes from Streptomyces sp. NPDC092045, assembly GCF_044756005.1. Classification (NCBI taxonomy): domain Bacteria; kingdom Bacillati; phylum Actinomycetota; class Actinomycetes; order Kitasatosporales; family Streptomycetaceae; genus Streptomyces; species Streptomyces sp. NPDC092045. Next base: position 650,466 of record NZ_JBIVSC010000001.1, read on the forward strand.
TGCGGCGCATCCTGCGGCTCTTCCGCCCCTACCGCGCGCGCCTGGCGCTCGTCGGCCTCCTGGTCGGCGCCGCCTCGCTCGTCTCGGTCGCCTCGCCGTTCCTGCTCAGGGAGATCCTGGACGTCGCGATCCCCCAGGGCCGCACCGGGCTGCTCAGCCTGCTCGCCCTCGGGATGATCGTCACCGCCGTCCTGACCGGCGTCTTCGGCGTCCTCCAGACCCTCATCTCGACCACCGTCGGCCAGCGCGTCATGCACGACCTGCGCACCGCGGTCTACGAGCGGCTCCAGCGGATGCCGCTCGCCTTCTTCACGCGCACGCGCACCGGCGAGGTCCAGTCCCGCATCGCCAACGACATCGGCGGCATGCAGGCCACCGTGACCTCCACGGCCACCTCCCTGGTCTCCAACCTCACCGCCGTCGTCGCGACCGTCGTCGCCATGCTCGCCCTCGACTGGCGGCTCACCCTCGTCTCGCTGCTCCTGCTGCCGGTCTTCGTCTGGATCAGCCGCCGCGTCGGCCGTGAGCGCAAGCGGATCACCACCCAGCGCCAGAAGCAGATGGCCGCCATGGCCGCGACCGTCACCGAGTCCCTCTCGGTCAGCGGCATCCTGCTCGGCCGCACCATGGGCCGCTCCGACTCGCTGACCAGGTCCTTCGCCGAGGAGTCCGAGCGCCTGGTCGACCTGGAGGTCCGCTCCTCCATGGCCGGTCGCTGGCGGATGTCCGTCATCGGCATCGTCATGGCCGCCATGCCCGCCCTGATCTACTGGACCGCCGGCCTGGCCGTCGGCTCCGGCGGCACCGCGATCTCCCTCGGCACGCTCGTCGCCTTCGTCTCGCTCCAGCAGGGCCTCTTCCGGCCCGCCGTCAGCCTGCTCTCCACCGGCGTGCAGATGCAGACCTCCCTCGCGCTCTTCCAGCGCATCTTCGAGTACCTCGACCTGCCCGTCGACATCACCGAGCCCGCCGACCCGGTCCGGCTGCCGAGGATCCGCGGCGAGGTCGCCTTCGAGAAGGTCGGGTTCCGGTACGACCCCGGGGCCCCGGGCCGCCCGACCCTGGACGCCGTCGACCTGACCGTCCCCGCCGGCGGCAGCCTGGCCGTCGTCGGCCCGACCGGCTCCGGCAAGTCCACCCTCAGCTACCTGGTGCCCCGGCTGTACGACGTCACCGACGGGCGCGTCACCCTCGACGGCGTCGACGTGCGCGACCTGGACTTCGACACCCTCGCCCGCGCGGTCGGCGTCGTCTCGCAGGAGACCTACCTCTTCCACGCCTCCGTCGCCGACAACCTCCGCTTCGCCAAGCCGGACGCCACCGACGAGGAGATCGAGGCAGCCGCCCGCGCCGCCCAGATCCACGACCACATCGCCTCGCTCCCGGACGGCTACGACACCCTGGTCGGCGAGCGCGGGTACCGCTTCTCGGGCGGCGAGAAGCAGCGCCTCGCCATCGCCCGCACCATCCTGCGCGACCCGCCGGTGCTGATCCTCGACGAGGCGACCAGCGCCCTGGACACGCACACCGAGCACGCCGTGCAGCAGGCCGTCGACACCCTGTCGGCCGGCCGCACCACGATCACCATCGCCCACCGGCTCTCCACCGTCCGCGACGCCGACCGGATCGTCGTCCTGGAGGAGGGGCGGATCGCGGAGCAGGGGACGCACGAGGAGCTGCTCGCGCGGGACGGGCGGTACGCGGCCCTGGTCCGCCGCGACGGCGCCACGACCTCCGAGGCGGCCGCCGCCCGGACCGCGTGAGCGGTCCGGGCGGCGGCGGCCCGGCCTCCGTACGGGGGCCGTCGCGTGCGGGGTTCCCCGGATTCCCGTACGGGCCGGGTTAGCGTGCGCCCATGACGTACCGGCCGACACCGTACGCACCCCCGCACCGTTCCCGACCCCGTCTCACCCGCCGCGGACGGCTGGTGCTCCTCCTCGGAGCGGCGCTCGCCGTGGCCGCCGCGGTCACCGCCACCCTGCTGCTCGTCCGCGACGGCGGCCCGGCCGCCGACCGGCCCCGCCCCCTGCTGGTCCCGGAGGGCCGGCGCTCGGCCCAGGTCTACACGTCCGTCGACCGGGCGCTCGGACTGCCCGAGGGGGCCGCGCGGAAGGCCGCGACCGCGCCCGGCACCGCGCTCCGGCTGCCCGCCGAGGCCCGCGGCAATCCCGAGGGCTACCTCTTCCCCGCCACCTATCCGGTCCTTCCGGCCACCACGCCGGAGGAGCTGCTGCGCTTCATGGTGGCCACGGCCGGAAAGCGGTTCGGCACCGCGAAGGTCACCGAGGGCGCCAGGGCCCACGGGATGAGCGCGTACGAGGCGGTGATCGCGGCCAGCATCGTCCAGGCCGAGGCCGACAACCCGGACGACATGGCCAAGGTCGCCCGGGTCGTCCACAACCGGCTCGCCCGGGGCATGGCCCTCCAGATGGACTCGACCCTCAACTACGCCCTCGGCCGCAGCACCGTGGACACCACGCGCGAGGACACCCGCTCCACGAGCCCGTACAACACCTACGCGCGCAAGGGGCTGCCGCCGACCCCCATCGGCAATCCGGGGGACCAGGCCCTGGACGCGGTGATCAGCCCGGCGGACGGGGACTGGCTCTACTTCGTCACGGTCGCCCCGGGCGACACCCGCTTCACCGCCGACTACGCCTCCCACCAGGTGAACGTGGCCGAGTTCAACGCGGGCCGGAGGGCGGCGACGCCCTGAGACGGCGCGGGGGCGGGCCGGTACGACGGGTCGGTCCGGACGGGCCGATCCGGCGGGCCGGTTCAGCGGGGGCGGTTCGGCGGACCGGTTCAGCGGGCCGGCTCGGCGGTCCGGTTCGCGGGAACGACGGACCGCCCGCCGTCGTGGCCTCGGGCCCGGTCCTCTTCCCGCTCCCCGGCCCGTGCGCGCCGCAGGAGCCGTCCGATGTCGGAGACGGCCGCGCGACCGGCCCGGTTGGCGCCGATCGTCGAGGCCGAGGGGCCGTAGCCCACGAGGTGGACGCGCTCGTCCCGCACCGCGCGCGTGCCCTCCACCCGGATGCCGCCCCCCGGCTCCCGCAGCCGCAGCGGGGCCAGGTGGTCGATCGCCGCCCGGAAGCCGGTCGCCCACAGGATCACGTCCACGTCGACGCTCCGGCCGTCGTCCCAGGCCACCCCGGTCGGGGTGATCCGGTCGAACATCGGCAGCCGGTCCAGGACCCCGCTCGCGCGCGCCTCCCGGATCGCGTCGTTGAGCGGGAGGCCGGTGACCGAGACGACGCTCTGCGGGGGCAGCCCCCGCCGCACCCGCTCCTCGACCAGCGCGACGGCGGCCCGCCCCTCCGCCTCGCCGAACGGGCCCTCGCGGAAGACGGGCTCGCGCCGGGTCGTCCAGAACGTGTCGGCGGCGACCCCGGCGATCTCCATCAGGTGCTGGGTCCCGGAGGCCCCGCCGCCCACCACGAGCACCCGCTGGCCCGCGAACTCCTCCGGGCCCGGGTATCCGGCGGTGTGCAGCTGACGGCCCCGGAAGGTCTCCTGGCCCGGGTAGCGCGGCCAGAAGGGGCGGTCCCAGGTGCCGGTGGCGTTGATCAGGGCCCGGGGCGCGTAGACGGCCTCCGAGGTCTCCACCCGGAGCCGCCCGCCCCCGCCCTCCCGGACGGCGGTGACGTCCACGGGCCGGTGGACCCGCAGGTCGAAGGTCCGCTCGTACGCGTCGAAGTAGCCGCCGATCACCTCGGAGGAGGGGCGCGCGGGGTCCGCGCCGGTCAGCTCCATCCCGGGCAGCGCGTGCATCCCGTGGACCTTGCCGTACGTGAGGGAGGGCCACCGGAACTGCCAGGCGCCGCCCGGGCGCGGGGCGTGGTCGAGGACGACGAAGTCCCGGTCCGGCTCCAGGCCGGCGCGCCGCAGGTGGAAGGCGGCGGAGAGGCCCGCCTGCCCGGCGCCGATGACGACGACGTCGAGCGGACGGGCCTCCCCTGCCGCTCCTCCCACCGTTTCGTCCCTCACGAAATCGTTCACGCTTCTACCAACCGGGGCGGGGGCGCGGATCTTCCCGCGCCCCCACCCCACCGGTTCCTACCGCCCGCCGGGCACGAGCAGCGGGGCGCCGCCCGGCGCCGAGGCCGGGCGCCCGTTGGCCGCCGGGACGCCCAGGAGCGGGGAGGCCGGGGGAGAGGGGAGCAGTCCGCGCGCGGCCAGCTCCGGCGTGACGCCCTCGCCGAACCAGTACGCCTCCTCCAGGTGCGGGTAGCCCGACAGCACGAAGTGCTCCACCCCGAGGTCGTGGTACTCCTCGATCCGGTCCGCGACGTCGGCGTGGCTGCCGACGAGCGCGGTCCCGGCCCCGCCCCGCACCAGACCCACGCCCGCCCACAGGTTCGGCGAGATCTCCAGGCGGTCGCGGTCCAGCGAACCGCCCCGGTGCAGCGCCAGCATCCGCTGCTGGCCGACCGACTCGCTGCGGCCCAGGAGCTCCTGCGCGGCGGCGACCGTCTCGGCGTCGAGGTCGGAGAGCAGCCGGTCGGCGGTCGCCCAGGCCTCGCGGGCCGAGTCGCGCGAGATCGTGTGCAGCCGGATGCCGAACCGGACCGTCCGGCCGCGCTCCTCCGCGAGCCGCCGGATCCAGTCGATCTTCTCCTTCACCTGCCACGGCGGCTCGCCCCACGTCAGGTACACGTCCGCATGCTCGGCCGCCACCGGACCGGCGGCCTCGGACGAGCCGCCGAAGAAGATCTCGGGCAGCGGGTCCGGCGGGAGGGCCGTGAGCCCGCCCTCGACGTGGAAGTGCTCGCCCTCGAAGTCGTACGGCCGCCCGCCCCACACGCCCCGCACCACCGAGAGGAACTCGGCCGTGCGCGCGTACCGCCGGTCGTGGTCGAGGTGGTCGCCGAAGCGGCGCTGCTCGGCCGAGTCGCCGCCGGTCACCACGTTGAGCAGGAGCCTGCCCCGGGTGATCCGCTGGTACGTGGACGCCATCTGGGCCGCCAGGACCGGCGAGATCACCCCCGGCCGGAAGGCCACCAGGAACTTGAGGCGTTCGGTGTGCTGGGCGAGCGCGACCGTGGTCAGCCAGGCGTCCTCGCACCACGTGCCGGTCGGGGTCAGCACCGCCTCGAAGCCGAGCTGCTCGGCCGCCTTGGCGATCTGGACCAGGTAGTCGACGTCGGGCGCGCGCACCCCGGAGACGGTCCGGTTCCGGGTGATCCCGCCGTCCGTGTACGCGTGCCGGTCGACCAGGGTCCGGCCGTCGCCGCCGGTCGGCAGGAACCAGTGCAGATGGACGCTCATCAGGAGGCCTTTCCGTAGCTGCGCGCCGCGGTGGTCGACGGCGGCAGGTCCTTGTTGAAACGGGTGTCCACGTAGTCCGCGAAGCGGAACTTCTTCGGGATCAACTTGAGTTCGGCGAAGGCGTCGGCGATCCGCTGCTCGGAGGCGACGGCCGCCTCGTCGAGGGCGACCGGGATGCGGGTGCCGTTGCTGCGCTTGACCGCGGCGAGCGCCACCTCGTACGGCAGTCCGGTCTCCTTCGCCCAGACCTTCGCCCACTCCTCCGGGTGCTCGAACACCCAGTCCTGGGCGCGGCGCAGCCGCTCGACGAAGTCCCCGATCGCCTTGGCCTTCTCCTTGTCGGCGAGGGCGGAGGGGGAGGCGACCTGGAAGCCGAGGCCGTTGACGACCCCGCGTCCGTCGGTCAGGACCCGGCCCTTCCCGCCGAGCAGGACCTGCGAGGTGTACGGGTCCCAGACGGCCCAGGCGTCCACCTTGCCGGTGGTGAACGCGGCCAGGGCGTCGGCCGGCTGGAGCAGGGTGACCCGGACGTCGGACAGCTTCAGGCCGGCCTTCGCGAGGGAGGCGACGAGCTGGAAGTGGGCGGAGCTGCCCTGCGCGACGGCGACCTTCTTCCCCTTCAGGTCGCGCGCGGTGCGCAGCGGCGAGTCCTTCGGGACGAGGATCGCCTCGCCCGCCGAGTCGCCGTGGGTCGCGGCGATCACGGTGATCTTCGAACCGGCCCCGGCGGCGAAGACGGGCGGGGTGTTGCCGACGGAGCCGATGTCGACGGCCTTCGCGTTCACCGCCTCCAGGAGGGGTGGTCCCGAGGTGAACGTCGACCAGGTGACGCGGTACGGCAGGTCGTCGAGTTCGCCGGCGGCGCGCAGCAGGGCCTCGGAGCCGCCCTTCTGGTCGCCGACGTTCAGGACGAGGGAGCCCTTGCCGTCGGAGTTCGAGGCCTCGCCGGCCGCGGAGGCGCCGGAGCAGGCGGAGGCGAGGAGCGCCAGCGGCACGAGCAGGGCGGCGAGGGACGGGCGGAACGACTTCACGGATCTCTCCTCGGAGGTGTGCGGGGGGCGGGGGCGCGTACGGGGTTCAGGCCGCCTTCTCGACGGACTCGCCCTCCAGGACGCCGAGTTCGGCGAGCAGCCGGGTGCGGAGCGCGGCGAGAGCGGGATCGCCGGGGGAGCGGGGCCGGTCGAGGCCGACGGCGGTGTCGTACGCGATGACCCCGTCCCGCATCACCAGGGCGCGGTCCGCGAGCAGCAGCGCCTCGTCCACGTCGTGCGTGACGAGCAGGACCGTGCAGCCCCGCCGCTGCCACAGCTCGGCCACCAGGCGCTGCGCCTTGATCCGGGTGAGCGCGTCGAGCGCGCCGAACGGCTCGTCGAGCAGCAGCAGGTCCGGGTCCCGCACCAACGCCCTGGCGAGGGAGGCGCGCTGGGCCTCGCCGCCGGACAGTGTCTTCGGCCAGGCCCCCGAACGGTCGCCGAGGCCCACCTCGGACAGGGCCTTCTCCGCGACCTCCCGGTCCGGCCTCCCCGGAAGGCCGAGCAGCACGTTGCGCCAGACCTTCTTCCAGGGCATGAGGCGCGGCGCCTGGAAGGCGACGGCGCGGCGGCGCGGGACGAGGACGGTGCCGGAGATCTCCCGGTCCAGTCCGGCCAGGACGCGCAGCAGCGTGGACTTGCCGCAGCCGCTGTGTCCGAGGAGCGCGGTGAACTGCCCGGCGTGGAGGGTCAGGTCGAGCCCGTCGACCACGGGGCGCCCGTCGAAGGAGCGGGTGAGCCCCTGGACGGTCACTGCCCGGTGAAGGTCGGTCGCCATTGCAGCAGCAGCCTTTCGAGAGTGCGGACGAGGGCGTCGGCGAGCAGGCCGAGGAAGGCGTAGACGACCAGGCAGACGACGATCACGTCCGTGCGGAAGAACTCGCGGGCCTGGTTCATGAGGAAGCCGATCCCGGCGTCCGCGTTGATGGACTCGCCGAAGACGAGCGCGAGCCAGGCGGTGGCGAGGGAGTAGCGCAGACCGGTCATGGCGCCGGGCAGCGCGCCCGGCAGGACGACGTGCCGGACCAGGCCCCACCGGCCGAGCCCCAGGGACTCGCCGGCCTCGACGAGCTGGGCGTCGACGCCCCGGATCCCGGCGTACACGTTGAGGTAGAGGTGGAAGGCGACGCCGAGGGCGATGAGCGCCACCTTCGGCGCCTCCCCGATGCCCAGCCAGATGATGAACAGCGGGATCAGCCCGACCCAGGGCACCGTCCGCAGCATCTGCACGGGGGCGTCGACCAGGTCCTCGCCGAGCCGCGAGAGCCCGGAGACCAGGGCGAGCGCGATCCCCACCGCGCCGCCGAGCAGCAGCCCCACGGCGACGCGCCGCAGCGAGACCCCCATCGCGTTCGGCAGCGTGCCGTCGACGATCAGCTCGCCGCCCGCCCGGGCGATGGTCCCCGGCGAGGCGAGCACGTCCGGCGGCAGCACCCCCGTCGAGCTCGACAGTTGCCAGAGGAGGAGCAGCAGCGCCGGCCCGACGGCCCGGCGCAGCCAGCGGGGGACGGAGGGGCCGCGGCCGGCTCCCCGTGCGGGGGTGAGGGACTCGACGCCGGAACCGGGCAGAACCGATATGTCGGGCGCCGAAGGGGCTGGGGGCGGTGGGGCATGGTCGACCGTCATGACGGACTCCGGGAGGGAGGAGGCGGCGAAGGGGTACGCCTCAGCGCCCGCGGGCGCGGAACGGGCGCGCGCGCACGGCGATCAGGGCGTCAGGAGGGGGGAGGAGCGGTGAAAGGGCGTCAGCGGCCGCGGCGACACGCGGCGGAGGCCACCCGCAGCAGGTCGATGTGACCGCGCGTGGTGAGCAGGGCTGTACGCAACATGGCGCGAACGTAGCGGCCGTCACGGGGCGGGTCAACGGTGTCTCGGAGGGTGGACGTGCCGTCCCGGGGACCGGAACGGAGGGGCGTCCGTGTCCGGAGCGTGATCCCCGCCCCCTAGTCTCCCTTGCGACCGGCGGACCCACGGGCCACCGGTGACTTCCGGGGAACACCGGCGACCTCACGGGGCGTCGGGGACTTCCGCGGGACGCCGGCGGCCCCACGGCGCACCGGCGCCCACCACGACGCACGCTCGACGGGGGACCACACATGACGTACCGGCGCGCGGCGATACCGGCGCTGATCGGCGGCCTGATCCTCGCCGCCCTCCTCTGGTGGGCGGGCGCGAGCACCCATGCGCTGCACCTGCCCGGCACCGGAGGCACGCTCGGCAGCGGGACGGCCGCCGAACTCGAACGCTGGCTGGCCCCCTGGGCGTACGACCCGCCGACCGCCTTCCGCCTCGGCGCGGAGACCTCCGGCGGTGTCGGGGACACCGCCACGAGCGACGGCGCCCGCTACCGCGCGCTGTACGGGACCGGGCTCCAGATCCGCTTCGGCGCCCTCTTCGTCCTCTTCGCGCTCGGGGCCCTCCTCCTCGTCCGCAGGCTGCCGCCGGTCCGGGGCCGCGCGACGGCCGCGTTCCTCGCGGTGTGGGCCTGGGGCGTGGTGGCCGGGGCCCTGGCGGTCACCGTGTCGGCGCCGTGGCTGATCGCCGCGGCGGGACACGGCAGTCACCGCTTCCTGCCCCAGCTGGCGGGCGCGGCCTCCTCAGGGCGGCAGATCGTGATGATCACCTCGCTGCTCGCGGCGGCGGCGACCGTGTTCACGGCCCGGATCGCCGTCAAGGACCCCGAACCGCCGGCCCGCGCGGCCGTCCCGGCCCGCGCCGCGCGCCTGGCCGCCACCGCGGGGACGGCCGTGGTCGCCCTGTCCCTGGTCGTCCTCTCGTACGACAGGGTCGCCGCCCTCCTCCAGACGGCCTTCGTGGGCAGCGGCCTCCTCTCCGAACCGGGCGACCTCCTGCGCCAGTGGCTGCTGCTCGGCGGCTGGACCGGCCCGGCGGGCGTGCCGGCCGGGGAGTGGCTGCTGTACCGCGCCGTCGACGCCCTGGCGCTGGTCGTGGTCTGGTGCGTCCTGCGGTGGCTGCCCGGCCTGCTCACCCGGGCCACCGTCCCGGCGACGGCGGCGGTCACGGTCTGCGCGATCGTCCTCGGACTGCTCGTCTCCCAGCTCGTGGAGATCGCGACGAGCCCGGCGAGCCCGTACGGGAGCTTCGTGTACAAGGCCGCCGGCCTCGGCCACGGCGTCCCGGCCGCCCTCACCTGGGGCCTCCTCGCGGGCACGACCGCCGCCGTCGTCCTGCGGGTGACGGCACGGAACGGGGAGCGGGGCCCCGCCCGGCCGTAGTGCGCCGGTCCCGGCCCGCCGACGGACGGGCCCCGGGGGTTCCCCGCCGATCACGGCGCTCCCCGATCCGGCCCGACCGGCAGGGCACCCCAGGGGGCGTCCTGCCGATCGGGCCGGGCCCGCGGTGTCCAGTCCCCGATCCGTCCCGGTCGGCAGGGCACCCCCTAGGCTGCGAACCGGCACGGCCCACGATCCAGGAGCACACCCCATGACCGACCGCGACCGGCAGCACCCCTACCCCGACGCCCTCCGGCCGGACGCGGGGCCCGCCCCGCACCCCCTGCTCGCCCCGGTCCTCGGACTCCTGGGGACCTGGACCGGCCGGGGGCGCGGCGGCTACCCGTCGCTCGACGACGACTTCGCGTACGAGCAGGAGGTCGCCTTCAGCCACGACGGGCGGCTCTTCCTCCGCTACGAGGCCCGGGCCTGGCTGGTCGACGGGGACGGCGCCCCGCTGCGGCCCTCCGCGCGGGAGAGCGGCTGGTGGCGGCTCCAGCCGGAGGGGCGCGTCGAGGCGCTGATCACCCAGCCCACCGGCATCGCGGAGATCGCGGTCGGCCGCGCGGACGGCACCGCGGTCGACCTCGCCACCCACGAGGTCGCCCTCGCCCCCACCGCCAAGCAGGTGGACGCCACCCGCCGCCGCTACACCCTCGCCGACCCGGACACGCTCGACTTCGTCCACGACCTCGCCGCCGTCGGCCTGCCGCTCCAGCACCACCTGGGCGCACGGCTCCGCCGGACCGGCTGAGACCGGAGGCCCCCTTCGGTCGCGCGCGCCGGTCCCGCACAATACGGAAATGAGCGATGACGACCCGTACCTGTGGCTGGAAGAAGTCTCCGGCGACGCCGCCCTCGCGTGGGTGGCCGAGCGGAACGCCGAAACGGCGGAGGCCCTGGCCGCCGACCCCGGGTTCACCCCGCTGAAGGAGCGCCTGCGGGAGGTGCTCGACGCCTCGGACCGCATCCCGTACACCACCCGGCGCGGCGCGCACCTCTACAACTTCTGGCAGGACGCCGAGCACGTGCGCGGGGTGTGGCGGCGCACCACCCTGGAGCAGTACCGCAAGGACGAGCCCGAGTGGGAGCTCCTCCTCGACGTCGACGCGCTCGCCGCCGAGGAGGACGAGAAGTGGGTCTGGGACGGGGCGGTCGCGCGCCGGCCCGCCCACGACCGGGCCCTGGTGAGCCTCTCGCGGGACGGCGCCGACGCCTCGGTGGTCCGCGAGTTCGACCTGGAGGCGAAGGAGTTCGTCGAGGACGGCTTCCGGCTGCCGGAGGCGAAGACCCGGATCGGCTGGATCGACGCCGACACCGTCTTCGTCGGCACCGACACCGGGCCGGGCTCGCTGACCGACTCGGGCTATCCGCGCACGGTCCGCCGCTGGCGGCGCGGCACCCCGCCGGAAGAGGCGGAGACGGTCTTCGAGGCCGACAGCGCGGACGTGTCCGCCTGGGGATACCACGACGCCACGCCCGGCTTCGAACGCGACTTCGTCGGCCGCTCGCTGGACTTCTTCCGCAGCGAGACACACCTCCTGGAGCCCGGCGGGACGCTCGTGCGGATCGACGTGCCCGAGGACGCCGAGGCCTACGCGCACCGCCGGCACCTGATCGTCGCCCTCAAGTCCGCGTGGCTCGGGCGCCCGAGCGGCTCCCTCCTCGCCTTCGACTTCGACGCCTTCCTCGCGGGCGACCGCGCCCACGAGGTCCTGTTCGCGCCCGACGAGCGGACCGCCCTCGCCGGGCACACCTGGACCCGCCACCACCTGGTCCTCCAGACGATGCGCGACGTCGGCACCCGCGTCGAGGTCCTCACCCCGACCGACGAGGGCCCCTGGGACCGCTCGCCCCTCGTCGGCGTCCCGCCCCTCTCCGACGTCGGCGTCACCGGCACCGACCCGGACCGCACCGACGAGTACTTCCTCGACGTGTCCGGCTTCCTCCAGCCCTCCACCCTCCGCCGCGGCGTGATCGGCGGCGACAGCGAGGTCCTCAAGCAGGCACCGGAACGCTTCGACACGACCGGCCTGACCGTCGCGCAGCACTTCGCGACCTCCCGGGACGGCACGCGCGTGCCGTACTTCGTCATCGGACCCGACCACTCCGCCACCGGCCCCGGGCCCACCCTGCTCTACGGCTACGGCGGCTTCGAGGTCTCCCTCACCCCCTCCTACGGCGCCGTACGGGGCCGGGCCTGGCTGGAGCGCGGCGGCACCCACGTCGTCGCCAACATCCGGGGCGGCGGCGAGTACGGACCCGACTGGCACCAGGCCGCGCTCCGCGCCGGACGGCCGCGCGCCTTCGAGGACTTCGCGGCCGTCGCCGAGGACCTGGTCGCCCGGGGCGTCACCACCCCGGACCGGCTCGGCGCGGTGGGCGGCAGCAACGGCGGCCTGCTCATGGGCGCGATGCTCACCCGGTACCCCGAGCTGTTCGGCGCGATCGTCGCGCAGGTGCCGCTCCTCGACATGACCCGCTTCCACAAGCTCCTGGCGGGCGCGTCCTGGATCGCCGAGTACGGCGACCCGGACGACGAGGCCGACCTGCCGCACCTGCGGGACCTCTCCCCGTACCACCGCCTGGAGGCGGACCGGCCCTACCCGCCCGTCCTCCTGATGACCTCGACCCGCGACGACCGCGTCCACCCCGGCCACGCCCGCAAGACGGCGGCCCGGCTCCGGGAGCTCGGCCACCCCGTCCTCTTCCACGAGAACACCGGCGGCGGCCACGCGGGCGCCGGGGACAACGAGCAGGCCGCCCACAACAGCGCCCTCCTGCACACCTTCCTGTGGAAGAACCTCGCACCGGCCTCCGGGCCCGGTGACGTCACAGCCACCCCGAGCGCTGTGCCTGGAGCGCCATCTGGAACCGGCTCGTAGCACCGAGCCGGGCCATCAGGACCTGGATCCGGCGGAAGAGCGTGCGGCGGCTGACCCCGAGCTCCCGGGCGACGACGTCGTCGCCCGCCCCGGCCGCGAGGAGCCGGAGCAGCCGGCGGTCGGCGGGCAGCAGCCCCGCCGGCCGCACCGAGCGGCCGTGCAGGGGCAGCGCGCTCCGCCAGGTCTGCTCGAAGAGCGCCACGAGCGCCGAGAGCAGGCCGCACGGCTGCACGACCAGCATGCTGTTGTGGACGTCGGCCTCCCTGATGGAGAGCGAGACCAGCGCGTACGCCTCGTCGATGATCAGCAGCTTCACCGGCACCGACGGCAGCACCCGCGCCTGCTCGCCCGCCTCCACGCACGGCTCGATCGCCTCCTCCAGCTGCCCCGGGTGCTCCAGGGACGCCTGCGAGTAGACGACCTGCTGCGTCACCCCGCGCGCCAGGGTCGCGAGCGCGTCGTCGGTGGCGCTCGGCAGCGGGAAGTACGGGGGCGAGTCGAGCTGCCGGATCCGCTCCCGCGCGCTGGCCCAGGCCTGCCGCATCCGCGGGCCGACCGCCTCCCCGGTCACCACCTCCACCAGGTCGTCGTGGTACGCCGCGAGCCGCTGCCGCCGGAACGCCTCGAACGCCCCGCCGACCGTGATCCGGGACTCGTCCAGCTCGGCCGCCCGGTGCCGGCCGAGGATCTCCAGACCCGCCGCCGGGGGCACCGGCGCCACCGGGTCCCCGCCGTCCGCGACGGCGCTCGCCAGTCCCGCGTCGACCAGCTCGCCGTACGCCGCCGCGAGCCCGTCGCCCGCCAGGCCGGCCGCCGCGCCGATCGCGCCCAGCGGCGCGGGCCCGAGCTCCAGGAGGCGCGGGTAGAGCCGCCGGGCGCCCTCCCCGACCCCCAGCAGCCGGAGCGCCTCACCGAGCCTCGCGTCGTTCGCCATGACCGCATTATCGGCGCCCGCCGCACCTCCGGGTGGCCGATCCGTGCCACTGGCGGACCCCGGCCACCGGCGGGCGCCGGGCGCAGTACCGTCCGGGGGCCGCCGACGCCCGGCGGCCGTGCCCCCCGAAGAACCGGGAAGAACCGGAAGAAGGAGCAGGACGTGGCGAAGGGTCGCAAGAACGGTCTCTACGAAGGCGTCTCCGAGGAGCTCTCCGCCCTGATGAGGACGGGGTGGGCGGACACCGAACGGCACGGGCTCGAACCCGACGAGCAGGCCCCGTACGCGGCCCGCCGCCGCGCCGCGCTCTCCGCGCTCTTCCCCGGCGAGCGCCTGGTCGTCCCCTCGGGGAACCTCAAGTACCGCTCCAACGACGACGTCTACCCGTTCCGCCCGTACTCGGGCTACGTGCACCTCACCGGCGACCGGGCCCGCGACGGCGCCCTCGTCCTCGAACCGCGCGCCGGCGGCGGTCACGACGCGTACTGCTACCAGCTGCCCCGCGACAGCCGGGAGGACGACGAGTTCTGGATCGGCTACACGGCCGAGCTGTGGACGGGCCGCCGCCCCTCCCTCGCCGAGTCCGGCGCGGTCCTCGGGCTGCCCTGCCGCGACGTCCGCACCGCCGCCGACGACCTGGCCGCCGGCTCCGGCGTCCCGACCCGGATCGTCCGGGGGATCGACCCGGCCCTCGAAGCGGCCGTCACCACCGACGAGGAGCGCGACGAGGAGCTGGAGGAGGCACTGAGCGGCCTCCGGCTCGTCAAGGACGCCTGGGAGGTCGGCGAGCTGCGCAAGGCGGTCGACTCCACCGTGCGCGGCTTCACCGACTGCGTCGCGGAGCTCTCCCGCGCGGTCGCCTCCTCCGAGCGCTGGATCGAGGGCACCTTCTTCCGCCGGGCCCGCCTGGAGGGCAACTCCGTCGGCTACGGCTCGATCTGCGCCGCCGGCGAGCACGCCACGATCATGCACTGGACGGACAACGACGGACCGGTGCGCCCCGGTGACCTGCTCCTCCTCGACGCCGGTGTGGAGACCCGCACCCTCTACACCGCCGACGTCACCCGCACCCTCCCGATCAGCGGCACCTTCACGCCCGTCCAGCGCCGGGTGTACGACGCCGTGCACGAGGCGCAGGAGGCCGGGATGGCGGCGGTGAAGCCGGGCGTCCCCTACCGGGCCTTCCACGAGGCGGCGCAGCGCAGCCTGACGGCCCGCCTCGTGGAGTGGGGGTTCGTGGAGGGGCCGGTGGACCGCGCGTACGCCCTCGGCCTCCAGCGCCGCTTCACCATGGCCGGCACCGGCCACATGCTCGGCCTGGACGTCCACGACTGCGCGCGGGCCCGCACGGAGGAGTACGTCGACGCCGTTCTCGCGCCGGGCATGGTCCTGACCGTCGAGCCGGGCCTGTACTTCCAGCCCGACGACCTGACCGTGCCGGAGGAGTACCGGGGCATCGGCGTCCGCATCGAGGACGACCTGCTCGTCACCGAGGACGGCCACGAGAACCTGTCGGCGGGCCTGCCGCGCTCGGCGGACGAGGTCGAGGCGTGGATGGCGAGGACGGCGGGCTGACGGCACGGCGGGACCGGACGGCGGGAGCCCGGGGAGGGCTCCCGCCGTCCGGCGCGGGGGCGGCCCCTGGACGGGGCGGGGGCCGTACGGTTAGCTACTTCTGCACCTACTCAACTAGTTGCCTATGGAGTCGCACCGTGCACCCGTTCCGCACCGCCGTGGAGAACCGCGACCTCGACGCCGTCGAGGCCCTGCTCGCCGAGGACGTCGTCTTCACCAGCCCCGTCGCCTTCAAGCCGTATCCCGGCAAGGCGATCACCGCCGCGATCCTGCGCGGGGTCCTCCGGGTCTTCTCCGACTTCCGGTACGTCCGCGAGATCGAGGGCGCGGACGGCCGCGACCACGCCCTCGTCTTCACCGCGAAGGTCGGGGACAAGGAGGTCGACGGCTGCGACTTCCTCCACTTCGACGAGGAGGGCAGGATCGACGAGTTCACCGTCATGGTCCGCCCCCTCTCCGCCGCCCAGGCGCTCGCCGCCGCCATGGGCGCCGAGTTCGGCCGCATCCAGGAGGAGGCCGCCGCGGCCCTCGCGGCGGACGGGCGGTGAGCGGACCCGGACGGTCAGCGGACCCGGGCGGGGAACGGAGCCGGGTGCCGTGCGCACGCGCGAACGGGGCGCGCCGGGGCCGACACGGGAAAACAGAGCTGATATTCACCGATTCGGGTGATTGCGTGACAGGCGAAACGTCCCCTCCGGGTAAGAGGTGGTCACGCTCTGTGTGACATGCGGAACCACCCCCTGGAGAGATCGATGCAGCTGATCCCCCGTCAAGGCCGACATCTGGAAGCACGTTCGTCCGGCGGACACACCGTCGCCGTCCTCCGGGGCGAGCTCGACCTCGTCCTGGTGCGGCGCCTGCGCCCGGACCTCGACGCCCTCGCCCGGGAGTCCGACGCGCTGACCCTCGACATCCGGGGACTCACCTTCTGCGACGCCACCGGACTCGGCCTCCTCGTCCGCTGCGCCGAGCGCACGCGCGAACGGGGCGCGCGCTGGCGGCTCCTCTGCGACCAGCCGAGGATCCTCCGGCTCATCCGCCTGACCGCGCTCGGCGACCTCCTCCGCCCGGAGTCCGCCCCGGCCGGAGCGGTCTCCGGGGCCGTCCTGGCGAGGGCCCGCCGGACGGAATAGGGCCGGGGTACGGTCGCCGCATGTCTGAAGTCCGGTTGACCACGCCCTCGTACCTCGTGCTCGGCATCATCGACAAGCTGGGCGAGGCCACTCCGTACGACGTGAAGGTCGAGGCGGCGCGGACCGTGGCGCCGTTCTGGTCCATGCCCCACACGCAGGTCTACGCGCAGTGCGACCGGCTCCTGGCGGCGGGGCTCCTCTCCGAGGCGCGCCGGCCCGGCGGCCGGAACCGGCGGCTGATGAGCCTCACCGGGGAGGGCGCGGCGGCCCTGCGCGCCTGGCTCGCCGACCCGGCCTTCGTACCCGTCGAGGCCCGCGAACGCGGCATCCTCAAGCTGTGGTTCGGGGCCGGCCCGCGCGTCCACGCCCCCGTCCAGGTCGAGGAGCACCGGCGGACCCTCGACGAGTACGAGGAACTGGCCCGCGACGCGGGCGAACTGCTGACGCGCGGCCAGCGCGAGGCGCTGGAGTTCGGCATCCGCTACGAGCGGATGATGGTCGACTTCTGGCAGTGGGTCGAGAGCCGCGAGCCGTGACCCCGGCGTCCACGCCCCGGAGGCCGACTGGACGTCGGGCCCCGGCGTCTCCCTCGTCGCCCTGCTCGCCGGCCTCCTGGCGACGGGCGTCTCCGGCCGGTTGCTCCTGAACAGGGCGTCCCGCGCGGCGGACGGCTGACCGCCCGCCCGAAATCCCGTGGCGGCACGGCCCGGTGGGGCACGACGATGGCGGGATGACCGACAGCGCGCAGCCCGTGGAGACCCCGCCCGTCGACGCCCTGATCGTCGTGGACGTGCAGTCGGCGTTCGTCACCGGCGACGGTGCCGTGCCCGGCGCGGACCGGCTCGTCGACCGGACGACGGACCTGATCGCCCGCGCCCGCCGGGCCGGGGCGCTCGTCGTCCACCTCCAGAACGACGGCCCGCCCGGCTCGGAGGACGAACCCCACACCCCCGGCTGGGAGCTGCACCACCGCGTGGAGCCGGGCCCGCTGGAACGGGTGATCCGCAAGCCCGAGGACGACGGCTTCCTGAGGACGCCGCTGGGCGACGTCCTCACCGGCGCGGGGGTCCGGGCGGTCGCCGTCTGCGGAGTGATGTCGGAGATGTGCGTGCAGGCCACGGCCCGTACGGCCCTGGCGCGCGGCTACCGGGTCGTCGTCCCCCACGACGCCCACGCCACCCAGGACGTCCCGGCGGCACCGGGCATCGCCGGGACGATCCCGGCCGCGACGGTCTCCCGGGTGGCGGCCTACGCCCTCGGGAGCGACGCGGAGGTCACCGTACCGGCGGCCGGGGTCGCGTTCACGGCTCCCGGGAGGGCGCTCCCGGTCCCCGGGCGGGCCCGACCGCCCGGCGCCGCCGCTCCCGGACCGTGACCTCCCTCCGTGAGGGACCGACCGTCGTCCACGCGCTCGCGGGCGGCGACGTGGCCCGGCTGACGCAGGCCGCCCGGCGGTGCCCGGTGCGGGCCGGGCCGGCCTCCCGTCCGCCGGCCCGCCCGGCACACACCGGACGCCGTCAGCTTTCGATGGGGTGGACGGCGGTCACCCGGCCCTTCGCGTCGGCCGCCAGATAGGCGGACCCGTACGCGTCGGAGAGGTAGACGCTCATCCCGGCGGCGGTGTTCGTGAGGGTCGAGGCGGGGCTGACGACCAGGTAGCGGTGGGTCGGCTCCTTCACCCCCAGCTCCTCGTCGGCCCGCTTCAGGAGCGCCGGCAGGGCGTCCCACGCGAAGGTGTCCAGGTCGACCGGGACCGAGCCGGGGAAGGCGGTGCCGCCGGGGCCCTGCCGGACGGCCACGTCACCGCCCCGGTACATGTACTGGTCGTACCGCTTCGTGCTGCCCTCGACCATCGCCTCGGCCATCGCGTACTCCGGGTACACGACGAACCTGCTGACCTTCGCGTTGCCCGAGGCCTCCTTGACGGCGGCGACGGCGGTACGGACCCCGTCCGGCGTCAGCAGGTCGAGCTTCCCGGCGGTCGCCTCCGTCGCGGGCTCCTTCGGGGGCGTCGTCGTGGACGCCGTCGACCCCGAGGGCTGCGCGCCCGCACCCCGGTGCGAGGGGGCGGCGGCGGTCGGCCTGCCGTCCGGCTCGTCCGTGCCCCGGTCCCAGTTCACGACGGCGACGGGTATGCCCACCGCCAGGACCGCCGCCACGGTGGCCGCCACGACGATCCGGCGTCCGCGCCGCCCGGGAGCGCCGCCCGTCACCGGGGCGGTCGCGGGGGACCCGCCGGGGAAGCCCGCCGGAGCTCCCGCCCCGGGGAACCCGGACGCGGGACCCGTGCCCGCCGGGCCGCCCGCCCCCGGCGGCGCGAGCCGGAACGACGTCGTCCCCCCGGCGCCCGCGCTCCCCGTGCCCGGCTCCCCGAAGCCCGTGCTCCCGGCGCCCGGTCCGCCGAAGCCCGTGCCTCCGGCGTTCGGTGCCCCGAAGCCCGGTGCCCCGAAGCCCGGCACCCGGTCCCGTACCGCCCCGCCGTCCTCCGGCGTGCCCGTCGCGACGGCCGTCAGCTCCCGGTCCAGCTCCTCCGCGTCCGGGCGCGCCGCCGGGTCCCGGACGAGCAGCCGGGTCAGTACGCCGGTCAGCGCGCCGGCCCGGACCGGCGGAGGCACGTCGTCGGAGATGACCGCCGCCAGGGTCGCCAGGGTGTTCTCCCGGCGCAGCGGATGGCGGCCCTCCACCGCCACGTACAGGAGCATGGCCAGCGACCACAGGTCGGCCGCCGGACCGCTCGCGCCGCCCCGGATCCGCTCGGGCGCCATGTAGTCCGGCGAGCCGATGATCGAGCCCGAGGCGGTCAGCGCGGTGGACTCCTGGATCGCCGCGATGCCGAAGTCGGTGAGGACCGGCCGCCCGTCGGGCCGCAGCAGGACGTTGGCGGGCTTCACGTCGCGGTGCTCGATGCCCAGGGCGTGGGCGGCGCGCAGCGCCGAGAGCAGCTCGCGGCCGATCCGGGCGGCCTCGGCGGGGGTCGTCGTGCCCCGGTCGAGCCGGTCCTGGAGGGAGCCGCCGGTGACCAGCTCCATCACGAGCCACGGGTAGGTGCCCTCGCCCGCGTCCACGATGTGATGGATCGTCACCACGTTGGGGTGCTCGATCCTGGCCAGGGCGCGCGCCTCCCGCAGCACCCGCGCGCGCAGGGTCCGCGCGCCCTCGGTGTCGTACTCGGCCATCGCGGGGTCCGGCGGGCGCACCTCCTTGAGCGCCACGTCCCGGTGGAGGGCCAGGTCGCGGGCGCGCCACACCGTCCCCATGCCGCCCCCGCCCAGCCGTTCCACCAGCTCGAAACGGCCGTCGATCACTCTGTTCACGCGCGCACCCCTGTACTCGGGTCGTTCCCTGGTCCTCGGAGCGGTCACCGGCCGCCGCCCCCGCCTCGCCGTGCACGTCCGCCGACGCGGACGCCTCCGCCGTGCACGTCCGCCTCCGCCGACGCCTCGCCGTCCGTGTCCGTCCGACGACGCCTCCGCGTTC
Organism: Streptomyces sp. NPDC092045; assembly: GCF_044756005.1. Lineage (NCBI taxonomy): Bacteria > Bacillati > Actinomycetota > Actinomycetes > Kitasatosporales > Streptomycetaceae > Streptomyces > Streptomyces sp. NPDC092045. The sequence continues at coordinate 670,002 of NZ_JBIVSC010000001.1, forward strand.
CGGCGGTTCCGGTGGCCTTCCGGTCCGCCGGACGGCCGTCCGCGTCCAGATCTTCGCCGCTCCCGGCCGTGCCTGTCACCTCCGGCCCCCGGCCCCCGGGAGGTCATCGAACGGCCGCATGCGCAGCGCCCGCCGCCGATGTCTCGGATAGGGTGATTCGGTAGGGATTGCGTCCCCTGGGGCCGACCGAGGCGTGGGGCGGTGCGTTGGAGACTCACCAGTCGTCGAGCAGGGTCCCGCAGCCGCCCCGGGCGGCCGTGGGGGACGCCGGCGTGCTCCGCGAACTGCTGCCGATCGCCCTCTGGCGGGAGGACGCCGACGGCCGCGTCGTCGAATGGTCCCTCGCCGCCCAGGACCTCCTCGGCCACCGCCCCGAGCACGTGCTCGGACGGCTCGCCACCCCGCTCCTGGTCCCCGACGCCAACCGGGAGCTCGCCGACCGCCTCACCCTCCGCGTCCAGGCGGGCGAGACCATCATGGGCACGCTGCCCGTCCGCCACCGCGACGGCCACACGGTCGCCATGGAGATGTGGATCGTGCCGGCCGCCGACCCGAAGGGGCGGACGGGGGCGATGCTCATCGCCGTGGAGACCTCCGAGGTCCTGCGGATGCGGGAGAACCTGGCGGCGATGGAGAGCCTCTTCACCCAGTCGCCCATCGGCCTCGCCCTGCTCGGCCCCGACCTGCGCTTCCTGCGCGTCAACGACGCCCTGACCCGGATGAACGGCGTCCCGGCCGCCGAGCACGTGGGCCGCCGCCTCGCCGAGGTCGTGCCCGGCGTCAACGCCGACTCGCTCGAAGTCCTCATGCGCCGGGTCCTCCGCACCGGCACCGCCGTGGTCGACGCCCGCCGGGTCGGCCGCACCCCCGCCGACCCCGACCGCGACCACATCTGGTCCTGCTCGTACGCCCCGCTCCTCGACCGCGCCGACCGCCGGCCCCTGGGGCTCATCGCCTCGCTCGTCGACATCACCGAGAGCCAGGAGGCGCACGACGAGGTCGAGCGGGCCCGCCACCGCTTCGCCCTGCTCGCGGAGGCCGGCGCCCGGATCGGCACCACCCTGGACCTCGGACGGACGGCGGAGGAGGTCGTCCGCTTCCTCGTGCCCCAGCTCGCCGACTCGGCCGACGTGCAGATGCTGGAGTCGGTCCTCGAACCGGACGACCCGGCCGCCTCGAACCGGGGCGTCCTGCGGCGGCTCGCCGCCCGCTTCCCCGAACCGGCCGCCCCCACGTCCGTGCTGCTCCCGGGGCAGACCTTCCAGATCCCGCTCGACTCCGTGTACGAGCGGGTCGTCGTCCACGGGCGGCCCACCAACCTCTACGCCTCCGACCTCCCGGCCCTCTTCGGCGACCCGCGCACCGAGGCGCTCCGCGACTACTTCGCCGTCCGCATCGGCTCGGCGCGGCTCGTCCCCCTCGTGGCCCGGGGCAAGGTCCTCGGCGCGGTCACGGTGACCAGGCTGCGGACCCGCGAGCCCTTCGACGCCCAGGACCGGGTCCTCGTCGACGAGGTCGTGGCCCGCGCCGCCCTCAACATCGACAACGCCCGCCTCTACACCACCCAGCGGGAGGCCGCCCTCACCCTCCGGCGCTCCCTCACCAACAACGCGCTCCCCGCCGTCACCGGCCTCGAACTCACCGGCCGCTACCTGCCCGCGAGCGCCCACGACGTCGGCGGCGACTGGTACGACGTCATCGCCCTGCCGGACGGCAGGACCGGGCTCGTCATCGGCGACGTCATGGGCCACGGCATCCACGCGGCGGCCGTCATGGGCCAGCTCCGCACCGCCGTGCGGACCCTGGCCCGTCACGACATCCCGCCGGCCCGGATGCTCAGCTCCCTCGACGCCGTCGTGGCGGACCTCGGCGAGGACGAGATGGCGACCTGCGTCTACGCGGTCCACGACCCGGCCACCGGCCGGTGGGTGATCGCCCGCGCGGGCCACCCGCCGCCGGCCGTCGCCACCCCGGACGGGGCCGTCGGCTTCCTCGAAGGCCCGCCGGGCACCCCGCTGGGCACGGGCGCCCACGACTTCGGCACGGAGGAGGTCGTCCTGCCCGAGGGCGGACTCCTCGCCCTCTACACGGACGGCCTGGTCGAGGCCCGCGACCGGGACCTCGACCAGGGCATGGGGCAGTTGGCCCAGGCGCTCCGGCCCCTCGACCGCCCCCTGGGCACGCTGTGCGACGAGGTCCTCGCGCGGCTCCTCGGGGGCTCCGCCCAGGACGACGTGGCGATCCTGGTCGCCCGCAGCGTCCGCGGCGCCGCCACTGTCCGCGGCGCCCGCTGATCCCGGGACCTCGCCGTTCCCGGGATCCCGCCGTGCCCCGTTCCCCGTCTCCTGCGTCCGCGGCGGACGCGGGATCAGGTCACGTCGATGTGCACGCTGGTCGACTTCACGCGGGCGGTGGCCCGCATGCCGACTTCGAGGCCCAGTTCCTCCACGGCCTCCCGGGTGAGAAGGGAGACGAGCCGGTGCGGACCGGCCTGGATGTCGACCTGGGCCGCGACGTCGCCGAGCTTGATCGCCGTGACGATGCCCGGGAAGGCGTTGCGCGCCGACGTGTACGACGCGTCCTCGTCGCCCTGCGCGATCTCCACGGAGAACGCCGCGAGGTCGTGGCCTTCGATGAGCCGCCGGCCGTTCTCGTCGCGGTGGGTGGTGACCCGGCCCGCGTCGGCCCAGCGGCGGGCCGTGTCGGGGCTGACGCCCAGCAGACGCGCGGCCTGCCCGATGGTGTAGGACTGCATGGACGGAAGAATAAGCCGCTGTTCGTCGCACATGCAACGAGAAAGGTGCTCCTTGCCTTGCAGTTGCTACCCGGGCCGAGGGGGATCAGGGAGCGCCCGGTCTCCGTCCGACCGCCTCGACCAGGGGCAGCAGCCGGTGGGCCACCCGCTCGCGCAGCGCGATCTCGGTCCGGGTGCGGACCACCCCGGGGAGCTGGATCAGCCGCTGGATGACGTCCTCCAGGTGCCCGGCGTCCCGCGCCACCACCCGGGTCAGCAGATCGCCGCCGCCGGTGATCGAGAAGGCCTCCACGATCTCCGGCACGGCCGCGAGGGCGTCCCCGACCTCGTCCAGGTGCCCCTGGGTGACCTCGACGTGCACGAAGGCGAGCACCGGGTGGCCGAGGGCGGCGGGGGAGAGGACCGGTCCGGTCGCCGTGATCACCCCGTCGCGTTCGAGGCGGTCGATCCGGGCCTGCACGGTGCCCCGCGCCACGCCCAGGATCCGCGCGTACTCGCGCACGCTCGTCCTCGGCCGCTCGATCAGCAGCCGCAGGATCCGGGTGTCGAGCTCGTCCACCGCCATGCCCCGCCGGCCTCCTTCGTCCCGCCTGCCCGCGGCCCGACTCTACGCTTCCCGCGCCTCCTCACCCCTCAGTCCTCCGCGCGGGCCGCGTGCCGGGCCCAGAGGACCAGGGGGAGCTGGAGGGGCACGCGGCCGTAGGCGACGGCCTTGGCCGCCGCGGGGCGGTGGCGCCAGTCGTGGGCCATCTTCACGTTGGCCGGGAAGACCGCGGCGAAGAAGAGGGCGGTCGCGCGGGCGCTCGCCCGGCGCGTGCTCGGCACCGCGAGGCCGGCGGCGAGCGCCAGCTCGGCGACCCCGCTGACCCGCGTCCACGTCCTCGGGCTGCCCGGCAGGGCGCGCGGCACGATCGAGTCGAACGGCCTCGGGGCGAGGAAGTGGGCGGTGCCTGCGGCGGCCATCAGACCGGCGAGAGCGAGGGCGGAGCGTGCGGGCCGGGGCATGGGGATCCTCCGAAGCGACGGTGCGGAGCCGTTACTGACGAGTAAGTAAGCAGTGAGGATAGGTCCGCGCCGGGGGAGCCGTCGAGACCCGGAGCCGATCCTTCCGCGATCCGGACCGCCCTCCGCGCCCGCCGCGACGACGGCGCTCCCGTGAGAATGGTCCGTTGGCCCACCAATGGAACGACGAAGGATCAGCGAACCATGCCAATGGCCCAGTGGATCGGCGATGAGTTGAGCCAATGGGACCGGGGATGTTTTCCTGTGTCGTATCCACGTACTTTCGGCGCCGCGCAGCGCCGGGGCGGCGACGAGGCCGGTCCGGACCGCGGCGCCTTCGTCGTGTCCGCACGACCCCACCACCCCGGGGCGCCGCGCGGCCGGCGAAAGGCAAGACAAGGGGGCGGCCACAGCCGTGAAGAAGATGTTCGTGGCTCCGGATCCGGGCCTCGTCCGACTGCGCGTCTCCCTGCGGGCGGTCCTCGGCATCGGCCTCGCGGTCGCGCTCGCCGAGCTCGCGGGGTTCTCCCTCACCGCCTCCATCACGGCCGGCCTCGCCGCGCTGCTCGCCCTCTTCACCGTGGGCGACCCGACCGTGCGCCGCCAGGCCGTCACCACCGCCCTGCTGCCGGCCGCCGGCTTCCCGGTCCTCGCCCTGGCGACCCTCCTCCACGGCACCCCGCTCCTCCGCGACGCCGCCTGGCTCCTCGTCGTCTTCGCCGGGGTCTACGCCCGCCGCTGGGGACCGCGCGGACACGCCCTCGGCATCTTCGCCTTCATGCAGTTCTTCGTGACGCAGTTCCTGCACGCGCTCCCCGCGCAGCTCCCGGAGCTCTACGCGGCCGTGGCCCTGGCCCTGCTCGCCTCCGGCGCCGTCCGCTTCGGCGCCTGGTGCGTCGAGCGGCGCGTCCCGCCGCCCGCCGCGCCCGTGCCGCTGCCGGGCGCCGGCCTCGCCCGCCCCACCACCCGCCAGGCCTTCCAGGCCACCGCCGCCTGCGCCGTCGCCCTCGCCGCCGGACAGCTGATCTCCCCCGAGCGCTGGTACTGGGCCGTCGGCACCGCCTGGTGGATCTTCGTCAACACCGCCTCGCGCGGCGAGACCCTCGTCCGGGGCTTCCGCCGGGTCCTCGGCACCGTCACAGGCATCGCCGCCGGCCTCCTGATCGCCGTCCCCCTCGGCGGCGCGCCCGCCCCGACCGCCCTCCTCGTCGCCGTGTGCGTCTTCGGGATCTTCTACACCGCCCCGCTCTCGTACAGCTGGATGATGTTCTTCGTGACCGTCATGGCCGGACTCCTGTACGGGCTGCTCGGCGTCCTGCACCCCGGGCTGCTGCTGCTCCGCTTCCAGGAGACCGCGGTCGGCGCGGTCGGCGCCGCGATCGGCGTGGCCCTGCTGCCCGTGACCACGCACGCCGCCACCAACGCCTGGATCGAGCGGGCCGTGACCTGCGTGCACACCTGCACCACGGCCGCCGCCCGCCGACTCGCCGGCGACCCCGACGCCGACCCGGCGCCGCACGCCGCCGAGCTGGAGCTCCTGCTCGGCCGGGTCCGGCTCTCCCTCGCGCCGCTCGTGCACCCGCTGAGCCCGCTGCGCGCCCGCAAGGCCCGTGCCCGCCGGGTGCTCGCGCTCCTGGACGACTGCGCCCGGGAGATCAGGGGCCTCGCCGCCGTCGCGGCCGACCCGGACGCCTCGCACGACGCCCGGCTCGCGGCCGCCGCCTGGCGCGTCGAGGCCGCCGTCCACGCCCTCGTGCCCCCGGCGCGGCCCGTAGGGTCCTCGGTCGCCGAGGCGGCCGGGGTGCCGCGCCACCACCCCGGCGCCGAGGCCGCCCTCGGCCACCTGCACGGTCTGGAGCAGGCCCTCGTCGGCCTCGCGGCGCCCCTGCGCACCTCCCCGCGCGCGCCCCTCGTCCCGGCCGCCTGACCCCGAACGCTCCGACGCGGGGCCGGAACCGGCTCCCGGTTTCGGCCCCTTGGTCTAGACCCCTGCTACCGTCGGCCGCGAACGGCCGGCCGAACGGGGCCGGCGCCGGGACAGGGGAGACGCCGTGGGCGACGCAGGAACGGTCGGGAACCGAAAGCACGAGGGCGCGGTACGGGCGTACGTCGGCTCCTTCACCTCGGCGGGCGGGCGCGGGGTCCTCGTCGCCGACGTGGACCCCGGGACGGGCGCGCTGACCGTCACCGGCGCGAGCGACGCCGTCGCCGACCCCTCCTTCCTCGCCCTCGCGGGACCCCTCCTGTACGCCGTGTCCGAGACCGACCCGGGCGCCGTGGCCGCCTTCGACGTCACCGGGCCCGCGCCCCGCCCGCTCGGCGCGCCCGTCCCCGTCGACGGCGCGGGCCCCACCCACCTCTCCCTGGCCGGGGGACGGGTCCTGACCGCCAACTACACCTCCGGCGGCGTCACCGTCCTGCCCCTGGCCGTCGACGGCACCGTCCGCCCCGCCGCGGCGGTCCTGCGCCACGAGGGGAGCGGCCCCGTCGCGGACCGCCAGAGCGGCCCGCACGCCCACCAGGTGCTCCCCGACCCCAGCGGCCGCTGGGCCCTGAGCACGGACCTCGGCACCGACTCCGTGTGGATCTACTCCCTCGATCCCGCGACCGACGGGCCCGTCCTCCACGGCGAGACCGCGCTGCGCCCCGGCACCGGCCCGCGCCACCTCGCCTTCCACCCGTCCGGCACGCACGCGTACGTCCTGCACGAGCTGGAGCCCGTCCTCACCGTCTGCCGCTGGGACGCGGAGACCGGCACCCTCGAACCGCTCGGCGAGACCCGCGTCGTCCCCGAGGGCGCCCCCGGCCCCAGCTACCCCTCCGAGGTGGTCGTCGCCCCCGACGGGCGTTTCCTCTGGGCCGCGATCCGCGGCGACGACGCCCTCGCCGTCCTCGCCCTCGACCCGGACGGGGCGAAGGCCGAGCTGACCGCCACCGTGCCCTGCGGCGGCACCTGGCCCCGCGACCTGACCCTCGCCCCCTCCGGGCGGCACCTGTACGCGGCGAACGAGCGCTCCGGCGACGTCACCTGGTTCGCCCTCGACCCCGCGACCGGCGTCCCGTCCCGCGCGGGCGCGATCGAGGCCCCGGCGGCCTCCTGCGTCGTCCTCGGCTGAACCCGGGACCGCGTCCGGGCCGCCGCGCCCCATCCCCGGCCCGGACGCGCCGAAGGGCCCGCACCGTCCGGTGCGGGCCCTTCCGTGGGAACGGCGAACGGCGTCGCGCCCCTCAGAGCGCGGGCGCGCCCTGCGGCTGCTGCGGCGGGATGCCCAGCGCGGCCGAGTACTGCGAGAGGACCAGCTTGCCGATCGCCGGGTAGGCCCCCAGCGGCTCGGCGGCGGCGCACCCGGCCTCCTTCGAGGCCTCGTCGAGGAGTCCCTCGGCCAGCTCGGGACCGATCAGGTACGGCGCGAGGGCCAGCTGTTCCGAGCCCGCGGCGCGCAGCTGCTCGGCGACGGAGGCGATCGAGCCCTCCTGGTCGAGCGCGGCGGCGATCACCGGCACGGCGAGGCGCGCGGCCAGCAGCATGCCGGTGATCCCGGCGGCCTGCACGGCCTCCTCGCCGCCGACCGTGGCCAGGATGATGCCGTCGGCGGCCGTCGTGACCGTGAACAGGCGGGCGCGGTCGGCACGGGCCAGGCCCGCCTCCGACAGGCGCACGTGCAGCGCCTCCGCGAGCAGCGGGTGCGGACCGAGGACGTCGGTCAGCTCGGCGGTGTTGCCGCCGTCCATCACGGCCTGGCGGACCCGGCGCGTCTGGGCGCTGTCCGGACCGGCGAGCAGCGGGACGACGACCGCGGCCGGGCCCGTCGGGGCGGTGACCTCGCGGCCGGCGGCCAGCGCCAGCTCGTACCGCTGGGCGCGCAGCGACTCGACGGCCGTCAGCACGTTCGCCAGGGACGGGAACTCGGCGTCGTCGCCCTCCAGGAAGCCGATCACGGCCTCCAGGCCGGGCAGCTCGGAACGGGCGATGCTCACGACCTCTTCGGCCAGCGAGCGTATGGCGGCGGACGGCACGCCGGGCACGGCGAGAACCAGCGCGGGAGCGCCCTCGGGCGCCGCCGCGGGTTCGGGGCGACGGTGCCGCCCGGACTGGCGGGGTCGAGGCATTCGTACAGGCAGGCCGGAAGCAGGCCCAGTGGGGGAGCTCATGGCGCCGCATGCTACTGGTTTCGCCCCCGCCGCCGTTCGCTGAGGTGCGGTCACGCGCCTTCTGTCCCCCTATGTCCGCCCCTCGGCCCGGTTTCCGTCCGGTTCCGGTCCCGCCGCTGTCCCGCCCGGCCGCCCTCCGGGCCGCCGCACCGGCCCCCACCTGGGAGGACGCCCCGCTACGGGGCTCCGTCGCCGAACAGCCGGAGCAACGACGGGTCCTCCGGCAGCCGGAGCGTCCCGGTGGCGAGCGCCGAGGCGAGGGAGACCGCCCCGGCCAGCGGATCGCCCGCCGCCCCCACCGTCCTGGCGTCCGGGAGCAGCTCCCCGAGCGCGGCCCGCAGGGGCACGAGCAGGGGGTCGCCCATCTTGAAGATCCCCCCGGTCAGGGCCACCACGGCTCCGGGCCCGGCCGGGCACACGGCTCCGGCCGCCTCCGCGATGTGGGCGCCGGCCCGCGCGAGGATGTCCGCCGCCACCGGGTCCTCCGGGGCGCAGCGCCCCACCTCGGGCGCGAAGGAGGCGAGCACCGCGGGCCGGTCCGTCCGCGGATAGAGCGCGGCCGGAAGCCCCGTCACCGGTCCGAACAGCTTCTCGGCCCGGTCCAGGAGCGCCGCCGAACCGCCGCGCCGCCCGTCGTGCGCGCGCATCGCGGCCTCCAGGCCCGCCCGGCCGATCCAGGCGCCGCTGCCGCAGTCGCCCAGGAGGTGTCCCCAGCCGTCGGCCCGCCGCCAGGCCGCCAGGTCCGTGCCGAGGGCGATCATCCCCGTCCCGCCCGCGACGACCGCGCCCGGCCGCTGCCCGAGCGCCCCCGCGTACGCGGTGACCGCGTCGGCCGCGAGGGCGAGCCGCCGCACCCCCCACGCCTCCGCGAGGGCGCCCGGCAGCACGGCCCGCAGCTCGTCCCCGAGGGTCGCCAGGCCGGCGGCGCCCACGGCCGCCGCGAGCACCGGCCGCCCGCCGAAGGGCCCGGCCAGGGCGCGGACGGCCGGCAGGACCTGCTCCAGGAAGTGGGAGGCGGAGATCCCGGCCGGTCCGGTCCGCACCGGTTCGCGCGAGGCGCTGCCGTCGAGCACGGTGCCGGTGGCGGCGTCGGCCAGGGCGATCCGCAGCCCCGAACCACCGGAGTCGACACCGACGACCAGACCGGCCGGACCGTCGGAGGGGGTGTTCGCGGAAGCCAAGGTGCACCGTCCTCGTGCGGGGTGGGAGGGGCCGGGCGGACGTCCGGGTCCGTTGTCACTGTAGGCCGGTAGAGTGACGGGCCGTGACAGCGCGACCTTTGAGTGAACTGGTGGAGCCCGGCTGGGCGGAGGCCCTGAGCCCCGTCGCGGGGCGTGTGGCGGCCATGGGCGACTTCCTGCGGGCGGAGATCGCCGCGGGCCGGACCTATCTGCCCTCCGGGCCGAACGTCCTGCGGGCCTTTCAGCAGCCCTTCGACGACGTGAGGGTCCTGATCGTGGGTCAGGACCCCTATCCGACGCCGGGGATGGCGATCGGGCTGAGCTTCGCGGTCGCGCCCGAGGTCCGCTCGCTGCCCGGCAGCCTGGAGAACATCTTCCGGGAGCTGCACACCGACCTGGGGCTGCCCCGGCCGTCCAACGGCGACCTGACCCCCTGGACCCGCCAGGGCGTCCTGCTCCTCAACAGGGCCCTGACCACCGCCCCGCGCAAGCCGGGCGCCCACCGGGACAAGGGCTGGGAAGAGGTCACCGAGCAGGCGATCCGCGCCCTCGCGGCCCGGGGCAAGCCCCTGGTGTCGATCCTGTGGGGCCGCGACGCCCGCAACACCCGCCCGTTCCTGAACGGCCTCCCGGCGGTCGAGTCCGCCCACCCCTCCCCGATGTCGGCGGACCGGGGCTTCTTCGGCTCCCGGCCCTTCAGCCGCGCCAACGAACTCCTGCTCGGCCTGGGCGCGCAGCCGGTGGACTGGCGCCTGCCCTGACCGGGCGCGCGGGCGGCGGCGCTCCTCGGACCACCGCCGCCCGCACGCCCCGGGCCGCTGCCGCCCGCAGCCCGGGCCCCGGACCACCGCCACCGCCCGTACGCCTCAGACCACCGCCGCCCGCACGCACAGCACGTCCGGCAGGTGCTCGGCGAGGAGCCGCCAGGTGTCCCCGTCGTCCTCGCTCGCGTACAACTCGCCGTTCCGGTTGCCGAAGTAGACGCCCGCCGGGTCCGCGTCGTCCGTGCACAGCGCGTCCCGCAGCACCGTGCCGTAGTGGTCGCCCCCGGGCAGTCCGACGGTCAGCGGCTCCCACGTGTCCCCGGCGTCGGTCGTGCGGTAGACCCGGCACCGGCGGCCCGCGGGCACCCGGTCCGAGTCCGCCGTGATGGGGAAGAGGTAGGCGGTGCCGGGGCGGTGGGGGTGCGCGGCGACCGCGAACCCGAAGTCGGAGGGGAGTCCCGAGCCGATGTCGGACCAGACGGCGCCCGCGTCGTCGCTGCGGAAGACGCCCCAGTGGTTCTGGAGGTAGAGCCGGTCCGGGTCGCCCGCGTCTTGGGCGATCTTGTGGACGCACTGCCCGAACTCGGGGTGCGGGTCCGGCAGGAACACCGCGGACACGCCCTCGTTGGAGGGCTCCCACGCCGCTCCTCCGTCCCGCGACCGGAACACCCCGGCGGTCGACACCGCGACCGTGAGCGCGTCGGGGTCGCGGGGGTCGGTGACCACGGTGTGCACGGCCTCGCCGCCCCCGCCGGGCACCCACCGCGAGCGGGTCGGGTGCTCCCACAGCGGCCGGACCAGCGCGAAGGACTCGCCGCCGTCGGCCGACCGGAAGAGCGCGGCCGGCTCCGTCCCCGCGTACACCACGCCGGGGGAGTGCCGCGGCGCCGGGTGGAGCTGCCAGACGCGCTCCAGCGAGGCCCCGGTGTCCTCGGGGAACCGCACGGCCGGCCGGGACGGTTCCGTCCAGGTCCGGCCGAGGTCGTCGGAGTGGAAGACGGACGGGCCCCAGTGCGCGCTGTCCCCGCCGGCGAGCAGGCGCGGGACGGGCCCCCGGGTGTCGACGGCGACCGAGTACACGGCCTGGGCGGGGAACGCCGGGTCGTCGAACTCCCACCGCCCCTCGTGCCTGCGGCCGATGAAGAGGCCCTTGCGGGTCCCCACGGCGAGGAGTACGTCGGGCATGGCTGCCACCTCCAGGACGTCTTTGTCACGGATACGGTCAGTCTGCACCCGGCCACCGACAACGCCTCCCGGACGCGCCCCGGGCCCGCGGGGACCCGGTCAGATCGCCCAGGCGTACTGCGCGGGGGCGGGAACCTCCGCGCCGAGTTCGCGGGCGGCGCGGCGGGGCCAGGAGGCGTCGCGCAGCAGTTCGCGGCCGAGGAGGACCGCGTCGGCCTCGCCGTTGGCGACGATCTTCTCGGCCTGTCCGCTCTCGGTGATGAGGCCGACGGCGGCCACGGGCAGCCCGGTCTCCGCCTTGACGCGGGCGGCGAAGGGCACCTGGTAGCCGGGGCCCACCGGGATCCGGGCCGGTCCGCCGTTGCCGCCGCTGGAGACGTCGAGGAGGTCCACGCCGTGCTCGCGCAGCAGCGCGGCGAACCGCACGGTCTCGTCGGGCGTCCAGCCCTGCTCCTCCAGCCAGTCGGTGGCCGAGATGCGGAAGAAGACGGGAAGCTCCTCGGGCCACACGGCCCGCACCGCGTCGACGACCTCCAGGGCGAAGCGGGTCCGGTTCTCGAAGGAGCCGCCGTACGCGTCCGTGCGCCGGTTGCTGTGCGGGGAGAGGAACTCGCCGATGAGGTAGCCGTGGGCGCCGTGCACCTCGACGACCTCGAACCCGGCGTCCAGGGCGCGGCGGGCCGCGTCCGCGAACTGCCCGGTGATCTCCCGGATCCGCTCCTCGGTCAGCTCGGTCGGCACGGGGTGGCCCTCGTCGAACGGGACCGGGCTGGGGCCGACGGGCTGCCAGCCGTCGCCGCCGGGCGCGACGGGCCCGCGGCCCTCCCAGGGGCGGTTGGTGGAGGCCTTGCGCCCGGCGTGGCCGATCTGGATGCCGGGCACGGTGCCGTGCTCCTTGAGGAAGCCGGCGATCCGCTGCAGCCCCTCGGTCTGGGCGTCGTTCCAGAGGCCCAGGTCCGCCGGGCTGATGCGGCCCTCGGGGGCGACGGCGGTCGCCTCGACCAGGATCAGTCCGGCGCCGCCGGTGGCGCGGGCGGCGTAGTGGGCGAAGTGCCAGTCGTGGGCGACACCCGCGTCCGGTCCGGTCGCCACCGCCGAGTACTGGCACATGGGCGCCATCCAGACCCGGTTGGGAAAGGTCAGGGAACGCAGGGTGTAGGGCTCGAACAGGGCGACGCTCATGACGGACTCCGTTTCGGGGTGCCTTGGTCTCGGGATGCCGCGAAGACGTTCGTACGATACTCACCGTACTACGGTTCTTGTCAAACTACGGTGGTCATCGAACTACGGGATCCCTCGTACAATGGCCTCTTCCCGGATGAAGTGGAGCCGCCGCCATGACGACCACCAGCAGCCCGCGCGTCCTCGACCACCCCGAGCGCGACGAGATCCGCCTCGAAGACGTGCTGCACGCGCTCGCGGACGCCGTGCGCCTGCGGATCGTGCGGGAGATGGCGCGCGAGGACGCCGAGCTGAGCTGCTCGCACTTCGACCTCCCGGTGACCAAGTCCACGACGACGCACCACTTCCGGGTGCTGCGCGAGAGCGGAGTGGTCCGGCAGGTCTACCGGGGCACGGCGAAGCTCAACGTCCTGCGCAGGGACGACCTCGACGCCCTCTTCCCCGGCCTCCTCGACACCGTCCTCGCGGCGGCCGCCGCCCAGGCCGGCCGCGAGGCGGCGGACGGGGACGGGGGCGCGGCGGCTTGACGGGGCCGCGCCCGCCCCTACAGCGAGCGCATCCGGTTGATCTCCGAGGTCTGCTGGGCGATCACGTCGTTCGCCATCTCCTCCACCAGGCCGTTGTTGCCCGCGCCCAGCAGCTCCGCCGCCATCGTCACGGCCCCCTGGTGGTGGGTGACCATGAGCCTCAGGAAGAGCGCGTCGAAGGCCTCGCCCCGGGCCTTCCGCAACTCGGCCAACTGGGCCTCCGTGGCCATGCCCGGCATCGAGTGGTGGTCGTGCGCCCCCTGGTCGCGCGGCCCGCCGTTGCTCTTCAGCCACCCCTCCATGGCGCCGATCTCCGGCTTCTGGGCGGCCGAGATCCGCTCGGCCACCTTCCTGACGCCCTCGGACTCCGCCCGTTCCGGAGCCAGTTCCGTCATCGTCAGGGCCTGGCGGTGGTGCACGATCATCATCTGGACGTACCGGAAGTCCGCGCCATTCGGGCTCTCGTCGGGGAGCAGCCGGGCGGCCTCCTCGGGGCTCACCCGCCGGGCCGGCTCGCCCGGCCTCCCCGGCGCGATCACCGTCCCCCCGGCCGACGCCGCCCGCGGCGGGTCCCCGTCCGGCTCCGAGTCGCAGGCGCCCAGGGCGAGTACGGCGGCGGCGCAGAGGGCCGCGACGACGGCACGCTGACGGCGGATCAACAACGCGACCTCCAGGTGTTCTTGCGGGACCGTGACCGTTCCTAGCACTTTTCTCCGGGGTACCGATCGGAATCCTTCATTACGTCTGTGTTGCCATCTGTTGAGATGTGCACGGCAAGGAAGATACTGCCGGGGTCCAGCACCCGTTCGGGACCGAACGGACACCAGGGAGGACGGAGTGACTTCGTTGCGTACCCCGCGTACCACGACCGCCGCGCGCGACCCGCGCGGACGGATCAGACGCCTGGGCGTGGCATCCGCCGCGGCCGGACTGCTGGCCACACTGCTCGCCGCCGGGCCCGTGGCCGCCACCCCCGACCCCGGAGACGCCCCCGCGCGGGCCACCGTCTCCTCGGAGCAGGCCGCGGAAGCGCGTTCCGCGATCCGGAGCGGCGAGATACCCGGCGTGGACGAGATCGTCCACACCCGGAACATCGAGCACCTGGCGAACATCCCCAAGGACGCCCTGCCGGGCCTCAACACGGACCTCGCCTTCCAGGGCAGGTACGCCTTCGCCGGCAACTACGACGGCTTCCGGATCTTCGACATCAGCCGGCCGAGCTCCCCGAAGACCGTCGCCCAGGTCCTCTGCCCCGGCTCCCAGAACGACATCTCGGTCTCCGGGGACCTGCTCTTCCTCTCCACCGACTCCTCCCGGAGCGACGACTCCTGCGCGAGCACCACCCAGCCCGCCACGGTCAAGGAGTCCTGGGAGGGCATGAAGATCTTCGACATCAGCGACATCGCGAACCCGAAGTACGTCGCCTCCGTCGAGACCGCCTGCGGCTCCCACACCCACACGATCGTGCCGCAGCGCAAGGACGTGTACGTCTACGTCTCGTCGTACGGACCCAACGCCGCGTTCCCGGACTGCCAACCCCCGCACGACGGCATCTCGGTCATCAAGGTGCCCCGCAAGGCGCCCCGGGAGGCGAAGCTCGTCGGCTTCCCCGTCCTCTTCCCGGGCGAGGGCCCGGACGGCGGCGGCAACCCGGGCGCCCCCACCAACCCGGGCGTCTCCAAGACCACCGGCTGCCACGACATCACCGTGCTGCCGGAGGAGGACCTCGCGGCCGGCGCCTGCATGGGCGACGGCATCCTCTTCGACATCTCCGACCCCGAGCGCCCCCGGGTCGTCGACCGCGTCCAGGACAACGTCAACTTCGCCTTCTGGCACTCCGCGACCTTCAACCTGAGGGCGAACAAGGTCGTCTTCACCGACGAGCTCGGCGGCGGCGGCGCGGCCACCTGCAACGCCGAGGTCGGCCCGAACCGGGGCGCCGACGGCATCTACGACATCGTCGGCAAGGGCAAGAAGCGCAAGCTCGTCTTCCGCAGCTACTTCAAGATCCCGCGCCACCAGGCCGCCACCGAGAACTGCGTCGCCCACAACGGCTCCCTGATCCCGGTCAAGGGCAAGGACCTCATGGTCCAGGCCTGGTACCAGGGCGGCGTCTCCGTCTGGGACTTCACGGACTCGGACAGGCCGAAGGAGATCGCCTACTTCGAGCGCGGCCCGCTCTCCGACACCACCCTGTCGGTCGGCGGCTCGTGGTCCGCGTACTACTACAACGGCCACATCTACTCGAACGACATCGCCAAGGGCTTCGACGTCCTCAGGATCTCCGACCGCCTCACCGACCCCGCGAGGTGGATCCGCCTGGACGAGCTCAACGTCCAGACGCAGCCGGACTACTTCGACTGACCCCGCCCGGCGGGTCCCCCGGGGCCCGCCGACCCGAGCGGCGGGGGGGGGGGGGGGGGGGGGGGCCCGCGCCCCGGCCGCCGCCCCCCCCCCCCCCCCCCGCGCCCCCCCCCCCCCGCCCCCCCCCCCCCCCCCCCCCCCCCCCCCCCCCCCCCCCCCACG
>NZ_JBIVSC010000001.1:685282-1406543 GCF_044756005.1 Streptomyces sp. NPDC092045
GTGTTGCGGCGGGTACGCGCACCCGGGCCTGGCGCCGCGGTACAAGGTCGAGTCCCCCCGCCGGGGGGGCCCCCGGGGCCCCGCCCCCCCGGGGGGGGGCGCCCCGCGGCCCGCGCCCCCGCCCGGCGCCGCGCCCATGTCCCCGTCGAGGCCGTACCGCGCGAACAGCTCCGACCGCAGCCGCGTCCAGGGCATCGGGGCCCCCGGCAGCAGCACCGCCACCACCGCACCCATCAGCAGCGCCCGCAGCAGCGGATAGTCCGTGTCCACGTCCTCGGAGCCGTACCGCTCCACCGTGTCGCGCAGCAGGAAGGCGAGGCGCTGCTGCTCCTCGCACCGCACGAAGCCCTCGGCCTGGAGGATGCCCGCCATGTGGGTCCGCATCAGGGTCGGGCGGTCCACCGCGAGCCCCAG
The DNA here is from genome assembly GCF_044756005.1 of Streptomyces sp. NPDC092045. Lineage (NCBI taxonomy): Bacteria > Bacillati > Actinomycetota > Actinomycetes > Kitasatosporales > Streptomycetaceae > Streptomyces > Streptomyces sp. NPDC092045. The sequence goes on from NZ_JBIVSC010000001.1 coordinate 685,697, forward strand.
GATCGCGTCGATCGCGCGGGCCAGGCGCTCCCGGCCGTCCTCCGTGCGCGGCTCGCGTTCGAGCGCCGCCTCCAGCGTGAGGTGCATCAGCCGGTGCACCGCCGACTGGAGGAGCTGCCGCTTGCCCGGGAAGTAGTACGAGATCAGCCCCCGCGCCGTGCCCGCCCGCTCCGCGATGTCGCCGAGCGTGGTCGCCTCGTAGCCCCGCGTGTCGACCAGCTCCACGGTGGCCTGCAGAATGCGCTCCCGCGACCGGCGCCGGAGCTCTTCATTGACCGATGGGCTACGCGGGGACATGCTGGACTCCTGCGTTGACTGGCTGCCGGCCAATATACTCGGCGCATCCCGTCGGCCTGCCCCCGTGGCGGACCGCCGGGGAGGCCGTCTGTTCTGGGCGACACGGGGGATCGTCCAGAACAGGCGGCTTCATCGTTCTCCGTCCGTTCTGCTCCCCCCGCCCTCGCCGCCGTTCCCGGGGGCGGTCCGCGCCCGGCGCCGCTCGCTCCGGCGGTGCGCGAGGACCGCCACGGACACGCAGAACCAGCCCAGGAGCCAGCCCTCGACGATGTCCGAGGGCCAGTGGACGCCCAGGTAGGCCCGGGTCCAGCCCACCCCGAGCACGGACACGACCGCGGCGCTCGCGAGCGCCGCCCAGCCGCGCCACTCGTCCCGCCAGTGCAGCGCGAGGACCCACAGCAGCAGTCCGCAGACGACCGCCGCCGTCATCGCGTGTCCGGACGGGAAGGCCGCGTAGTGCGCCCGGTCGACCGGATCGGGCCACTGCGGCCGCTCCCGCCCCACCAGGGCCTTCAGTCCCTGCTGGAGGAGCAGGGCCAGGACGCTCGTTCCGGCCACCCACAGGGCGAGCCGCCGTGCCCCCCGCCACCACAGCAGCACCGCCGTGCCGGCGGCCAGGGCGCGCATCGTCAGCGGGTCCCACACCCAGTCGCTCAGGACGCGGTTGACCCGGGTGAGGCCGGGGTGGGCGACGGCGCTGCGGTGCAGCTCCTCGGCGACCGCCCGGTCGAAGGAGAGCAGGGGCGACCACCCGACGGCGACGAGCGCGAGCAGCAGGGCGGACAGGACTCCGGAGACCACGGCGGAGGAGCGCATGGGGCGATCCTGCCCCAGGATCACCGCCGCATGATTCCTCACACGCCCCGCGTACTCCGCGCGCCTCCCGGGGCGCCCCGCGGGTCAGGGGGCTAGCCCAGCGCGCGGAGGGCGGGGACGAAGGCCACGAGCACCGGGACCACCGGCACCAGGGACGCGGCCGCCGTCAGGCGCAGCCGGCGTCCGGCCGTGAGCCGGGGTGCCGCGGTCAGGAGCCGGTTCACCCGCTGGGGCAGGCCCCCGCCCGGGACCGGACCGGGCCCGAACGCCCCGCGGTCCTCGTTCAGTTCGACCAGCGCGAGCGCGATCGTCAGCCGCCCGAACCGGCGCGAGGCCACGTCGTCGGCGGCCAGCTCCACGAGCCGGTGCATCTCCTCGCGGAAGGCCGTGAAGACGGGGACGCCGGGGAAGCCGGCGGCCAGCGCCGCCGAGCAGTGCAGCAGCCAGTCGTGCCGGGCCCGGGCGTGGCCCTGCTCGTGCGCCAGGACCGCGTCGAGCTGACGCCCCTTCAGGCGGCGCAGCGCCGCCGTGGTGATGACCAGCTGGGGCGTGGGTCCCGCCAGCCACCAGGCGTCCGCCCGCTCGCCCTCCAGGACGACCAGGCGCTCGCCGCCCGGCTCCTCCCCGGGCATCAGGGGCGCGCGGACGAGGAGGTCGCAGCGGCGCTGCCGGCGCCGGGCGCGGGCCTGTCCGATCTCCCGCCCCAGCATCGCCCCGGACCACACCCCGCCGGCCGCGAGGGCCACCGCGAGCACCGCGGACCAGGGGCCGCTCGTGCCGAGCTCGTAGGCCTCGATCACGGCGCTCGGCGCGGGCGCGAAGACCTGGCCCCGCACGGCCTGCCAGGCGGCCGACGCGCTGAACGTCATGGAGAGCGCGAAGCTCAGCAGGACGGCGGCCACCGCGCACTGCCACACCCACAGGGCCACCACGGGTTCTCGCTCGGCCCAGTCCGCCCTGGACAGCAGCCGGGGAGCCACGAGGGCGGTCAGGAGACCGAGCAGGAACAGCGCGAGGGAGACCCACATGGCGCCAGCCTATGAGCGGGGTACAGGTCGGGGGTACGGGCGCGGAGAGCAAGTGACGTACGCCACGGTTTCGTTGCCCGCCCGGATGCCCGGATGCCCGGATGCCCGGATGCCCGGAAGCCCGGCCGCACGTACGAGCGCCCGTCCACGGGAGCACCCGCCCGCCCCGCCCCGCCCCCCGTCCCGCTCAGAGCGTCACGAGCATCGCCACCATGCCCAGCGCCATCGACAGACGGCACGCCAGCGTCATCTCCGGCCCGCCCGCCCGGGCCGCCCCGCCTGTCGGTGCGGAGCCGCCCAACGGGCCGCCCGCGGTCGCCGCCACCGGGACGAGCCGCGCCCCCGCGCGCAGCACGTACACCGCGTAGTAGAGGAGGAGCCCGCCCGTGAGCAGGGGTACGCCCCCCGCGCCCGCCGCCGCGTGCCCCGCGTGCGCCCCCGGCGCGCCGGGGGCGGCCATCGCCACCGCCATGTAGACCATGGCGAGCGAGCCCACCAGGTGGTGCAGGTGGTGGGCGCCGTGCCGGACGGCGAGCAGGCCGTGCAGCGCCGTCGCGCCGAACACCGCCGCGTACGCCGCCCAGCTCCACCCCGGCGGCGTCAGGACCGCCGCGGGCAGCGCCATGAACGCCATCCCGAACCCCATCACCGCCTCGCCGCCCGCGGCCCGCCGCTCCCGCCCGGCGCACGCGCGCATCCGCAGCAGGCAGTACACGCCCGTCGCCGCGCACAGGGCGACCAGCAACCACCCGGACAGAGCCGGTCCGTGCACGGCACACCTCCCCCTCGACACCCGTCCCCTCCGGGGAGGGATGCCCTCCGCCCCGGGGCGGTACGCGGGCGCACGGTTGCGCACAGGCGTACGAGGGGGAGCGAAAGGTGCGCGCGTTAGGCTCGGGGCGATCGCGCACGCCGATCGCCGAAGCCCGAGGGGAGCCCCGTACATGGACACCGCCACGTCCCAGGAGACCGGCCGGATCGCCTACCGCGAAGCGGTCCTGGAGGACGTCCCCGTCCTCGTCCCGCTGGTGGAGTCGGCCTACCGGGGCGACGCCAGCCGGGCCGGCTGGACCACGGAGGCGGACATCCTCCAGGGGCAGCGCACCGACCCCGAGGGCGTGGCCGCCGTCATCACCGCCCCCGGCAGCCGCCTCCTGGTCGTCGAGCGGGACGGCGGGACCGTCGCCTGCTGCCAGCTGGAGCACCGCGGGGAGGCCGCCTACTTCGGCATGTTCGCCGTCCGCCCCGAGCTCCAGGGCGCGGGCCTCGGCAAGCTGATCATCGCGGAGGCCGAGCGCCGGGTGCGCGAGCTGTGGGACGTGCGCGAGATGCACATGACGGTGATCTCCGTGCGCGAGGAGCTGATCGCCTGGTACGAGCGGCGCGGCTACCGGCGGACGGGCCGGACGACGCCGTTCCCCTACGGCGACGAGCGCTTCGGCCTGCCCCAGCGCGACGACCTGGAGTTCGAGCTGCTCGTCAAGCCGCTGGTGTGAGCCGCCGGGTCGGGGGCGGACCCGGGACGAAAGCACCCGAATGGCGGAAGCGTGGCCCCACCCCCCGGTGACAGGAAAAACTTCTGTCGACAGGGGGGTCGCGCAGGATAATTTCCCTTGCTCCTCTTGTGGGGGAGAAGCGTCGATGTATACGGTGTCTTGACGCGAGGTTCTCCTGTGGAGGAAGAGGCATGACGGAAATTCTTGTGCAGGACGTGACCGGTGGGGGGATAACCACCGACGCCCGGGTCGTCGACCACCCGGCCTGGCCCGAGCTCAAGAACGCCGTGGAGGAGATCCGCGCCTGGCAGAGCGCGGACGGCTCCGTCGACTTCGACGCCGAGGACGCCCCGGCCCGCTCCCTCGTCGAGCAGACCCTCGACCGGGTCGTCGCCGCGGTCGAGCTGCTCGCCCCCCTCCTCCCGCACGACGCCGCCTACCACCGCGCCCTCGTCTCCGACCTGCGCAAGTGGGCCGCGAGCGGCTTCGCGGTGCCGGACTTCCTGGACGCGCTGCTCGCCTTCCAGCCGGCCGCCGACCGCGCCGACGGGCTCCAGCACCTCGTGCTCTTCCCGATGTACACGCAGAACGGCAACCCGGACCGCAATCTCGAAGCGGTCGTGCTCCGCATGGTCTGGCCCGAGTGGCTCGCCGAGCTGGAGCGCACCCGCTACGACAACCCGCTCTTCTGCGGCATCACCTTCGAGGACTTCACCGCCGGGTACGACACCAACTCGGCCGTCCTCTTCCCGGAGACCATCGCCGTCCGCGAGGCTCCCGAGCGCTTCACCTGGGGCGGCATCTTCTGCGACCGCGAGGCCGCCCGCTTCCGCAAGGTCACCGAGGCCGCCGTCGACACCCTGGGCATCGAGCTGCCCGCCGACATCGCCGCGATGATCGGCGACCAGGAGCGCTGCGAGAAGGCCTTCGTGCTCTGGGACATGGTCCACGACCGCACCCACAGCCACGGCGACCTGCCCTTCGACCCCTTCATGATCAAGCAGCGCCAGCCCTTCTGGATGTACGGCCTGGAGGAGCTCCGCTGCGACCTCACCGCCTTCAAGGAGGCCGTGAAGCTGGAGGCCGAGGGCAACACGCACGGCCGTGACGTGCAGTACGCCGTCCTCTTCGACCGCATGTTCCGCTTCCCGCTCTCCGGCGACCGGAACCGCAACTACGACGGCCTCGGCGGCCAGCTCCTCTTCGCGTACCTCCACAGGCACGACGTGGTGCGCTGGACGGACAACACGCTCAAGATCGACTGGCAGCGGGCCCCCGAGGTCACCAACCAGCTCTGCGCCGAGATCGAGAAGCTCTACCGCGACGGCATCGACCGCCCCAAGCTCGTCCACTGGTTCAAGGCGTACGAGCTGGTCTCCACCTACCTCGCCCCGCACCCGGGCTCGAAGTGGGCCAAGGGTCCCGACGCCCTCGACCTGTCCCTGCCGCCGCGCAAGCTCGTGGACGACGTGCTTCCGGACGAGTTTCCGCTCAGCATGTTCTTCGAGGCCCTCGCCAAGAAGCTGAAGGGCGTGATCGCCGACACCAAGGGGATCACCGCCGCCGGCGCCCCCCGCACCGAGCGGGCCGCCGCGTGAGCGCTCCTGCCGAAGGACCGGGGAACGCCGAGCGCACGGAGGAGACGGTGTCCATGAACGCCGAAGGAAACGGCGGGCCGCTCGACGGCGCCGTCATCGCGGTCGCCGGAGCGGCCGGCCCCGCGGGCCGCGCCACGCTGCTGCGGCTCGCCGAGGCGGGCGCGACCGTGGTCGCGTCCGACGCGGACCCGGCCCGCCTCGCGGAGGCCGTCGACGCGGCCCGCTACGCGCACGGCGGCGCCACGGTCGTCGGCGACACCGTCGACCTGCTCGACCCCGCGGCCACCCGCGACTGGGCCGCGAAGACCGAGGGCGAGTTCGGCCGGATCGACGGCCTGGTCCACCTCGTCGGCGGCTGGCGCGGCAGCCCCTCCTTCACGGAGACCGAGCTCAAGGACTGGGACTTCCTGGAGAAGCTCCTGATCCGCACGGTCCAGCACACCTCGCTCGCCTTCCACGACCCGCTGCTCCGTGCGGGCGGCCGCGGCCGCTACGCCCTGATCAGCCAGGCCGGCGCCCACAAGCCGGTCGCGGGCAACGCCGCGTACAACGCGGGCAAGGCGGCGGCCGAGGCCTGGACCCTCGCCATGGCGGACTCCTTCCGCAAGCTGGGGGGCGACGACGGCCCGCAGGCGGCGGCCGCGATCCTGGTGATCAAGGCGTTGGTGCACGAGGCGATGCGCGCCGAGCGCCCCCACGCGAAGTTCGCGGGCTTCACCGACGTCGACGACCTGGCCGCAGAGATCGCCGGCCTGTGGGACAGGCCCGCCCGGGAAGTGAATGGACAGCGCCTGTGGCTGACCCCCGCGCCGTGACCGCGGCCATCGGCCCCAGGACCGACGCGCGTCGTCACCACGACCCGTCGGTCCGGGGCTTCGCCAGCGACAACTACGCCGGCGTCCACCCCGAGATCCTCGCGGCCCTGGCCCTCGCCAACGAGGGCCACCAGGTCGCCTACGGCGAGGACCAGTACACCGACCACCTCCAGCGGATCGTGCACAGCCACTTCGGGCCGGGCGCCGAGGCGTTCCCGGTCTTCAACGGCACCGGTGCCAACGTGACCGCCCTCCAGGCGCTCACCGACCGCTGGGGCGCCGTCGTCTGCGCCGAGTCGGCCCACATCAACGTGGACGAGGGCGGCGCGCCGGAGCGGATGGGCGGCCTCAAGCTGCTCACCGTGCCGACCCCGGACGGCAAGCTCACCCCCGAGCTGATCGACCGGCAGGCCTGGGGCTGGGACGACGAGCACCGGGCCATGCCCCAGGTCGTCTCGATCACCCAGAACACCGAGCTGGGCACCGTCTACACGGTCGACGAGATCCGCGCGATCGTGGAGCACGCCCACTCCAAGGGCATGAAGGTGCACCTCGACGGGGCCCGGATAGCCAACGCCGCCGCCTCGCTCGACGTGCCCATGCGCGCGTTCACCAACGCGGTGGGCGTGGACGTGCTCTCGTACGGCGGGACCAAGAACGGGATGATCTTCGGCGAGGCCGTGATCGTGCTGAACCCGGACGCGGTCAGCCACATGAAGCACCTGCGCAAGCTGTCCATGCAGCTCGCGTCGAAGATGCGGTTCGTGTCGGTGCAGCTGGAGGCGCTGCTCGCGAAGGACCTCTGGCTGCGCAACGCCCGCCACGCCAACGCGATGGCCCAGCGCCTCGCGGCCGGGGTGCGCGCCCTCGACGGGGTGGAGATCCTCTACCCGGTCCAGGCCAACGCGGTCTTCGCCCGCCTCCCGCACGAGGTGAGCCGCCGGCTCCAGGAGCGCTTCCGCTTCTACTTCTGGGACGAGGCCGCCGGCGACGTGCGCTGGATGTGCGCCTTCGACACCACGGAGGACGACGTGGACGCCTTCCTCCAGGCCCTGAAGGAAGAGCTGGCCCGCTGATCCGGAGTGCATGAATATACGGCCGGACGGAAAGTCATTGACTCCGTCCGGCCGTCTCCCTAGGGTCGTCCCGCATGGAACTCATCCAGCAGGACCCGGACATCGACGCCTACCTCGCCGCGGGCGAGGCCGTCGACCACGAGCACCCGCGCGTGCGGGAGGTGGCGGACCGCCTCTCCGCCGGGCACCCCGGCGCCCGCGGGTACGCCGAGGCGGCCTTCGCGTACGTGCGCGACGCGATCCCGCACTCCATGGACTCCGGCGACCCCCGCGTCACCTGGCGCGCCTCCGACGTCCTGGAGCTGCGCACCGGCATCTGCTACGCCAAGACCGTCGCGTACGCGGCGCTCCTGCGGGCCCGGGGCATCCCGGCCGCCCTCTGCTACCAGCGGCTCGCCGACGACGACGGATCCCACCCCGTGGTGCACGGCCTCACCGCCGTCCTGCTGCCGGGGGAGCGGGCGTGGGCCCGCCAGGACCCGAGGGGCAACCGGCCGGGCGTGGACACCCGGTTCTCCTTGGGCGAGGAGCGGCTCGCCCGGTCCGTACGGCCGGAGCTCGGCGAGGTGGACTACCCGCTGCTCCACGCCGAGCCGCACCCGGCCGTCCTGGCGGCCCTGAGGGCCGCCCGCGACCGGCCGCACCTGGACCGGATCCTTCCCGCCGCGCTGGAGCCGATCGCGCTGGAGCCGATCGGGCCGGAGCCGGTCAGGCTTCCTTGACCTGGGCCGGCGTCGGAGCCGTACCGCCGAGGTGCGCGGGCACCCACCAGGTGTCGCCGGCGTCCTTGGGGCGGACCGGATAGGCGCGCTGCGCGGCCTCCAGGAGCTCCTGCACGCGCTCGCGCAGCCGCCGGGTGATGGCGCCCGCGTACTGGTCGGCGGGGGCCTCCACGGCCTCGCCGACGCGGATCGTCACCGGGATGTGGTTCCGCTTGAAGTTCCGCGGCCGGCCCTTCGTCCAGACCCGCTGGGTGCCCCACAGCGCCATCGGGATCAGCGGGACGCCCGCCTCCTGCGCGAGGCGCGCCGCGCCCGTCTTGAAGCCCTTCAGCGTGAAGGACTGGGAGATGGTCGCCTCGGGGAAGACGCCGACGATCTCGCCGGACCGCAGCGACTCCAGGGCGTGCCTGTAGGCGTGCTCGCCCTGCGAGCGGTCCACCGGGATGTGCTTCATGCCGCGCATGAGCGGTCCGGAGATTTTGTGCCGGAAGACCGAGTCCTTCGCCATGAAGCGCACCAGGCGCTTCTGCGGCAGCGCGGCGAGACCGGTGAAGATGAAGTCCAGGTAGCTGATGTGGTTGCTGACCAGGACGGCTCCGCCGGTCCGCGGGATGTGCTCCGAACCCTGCGTGTCGATCTTCAGGTCCAGCGCCTTGAACATGGTCAGGGCGGCGCCGACGACCGGCCGATAGACGAGTTCTGCCATCGGAGAGGAACCCCTTCTTCCTGCTTGTCCGGGGAGGGTTCTCCCGGCGAAGTTACGCGGCCGTAGGTTTTCGGCTTTGGGCAGATCGTGCCCCATGAGGGACGCTGTGACCAGCCTGAGCGGGCTTGCGAGGGGAGATTCTCGTCACTCGCGGTGGCCGGAACGGGAATCGGATACCCGTCCCGCGGCGCTGTATTCCGTGGCGCGCGCGACGGGCGCGCGCGGACGAAGGGGAACGGAGAGCGATGAGCGAGGTCCTGGGGCCGGAGGCGCTCGGCGCCGAACTGGGGGAGCGGGCCACGCTCGTCCAGTTCTCGACCGCCTTCTGCCAGCCCTGCCGTGCCACCCGCCGCACCCTCGCCGAGGTCGCCGCGATGGTGCCCGGCGTGGGACACGTCGAGATCGACGCCGAGGCGCGGCTCGACCTCGTGCGCGCGCTCGGCATCGCCCGCACCCCCACCGTGCTCGTCCTGGACCGGACCGGGCGCGTCGTCCGCCGGGCCGCCGGGCAGCCCCGCAGGGCGGACGTCATCGCCGCCCTGGGACGGGCGGTCTGACGCGGTGACACCTCCCCCGGCCCGCACGCCCGCACCCCGCCCGCCCCGTGCGGCGGAACCCCTTCCCCCGGGCCTCCGCGCGACGGAGCCCCTTCTCCTTCCCCTCCGCCCCCGCGCGACGCGTCCCCTCCCCCTCCGCGCGGCGGAACCCCTCCCGGTCCGGGCGGTGACGCTCCTCCCACATCGCGGTACGCACTTGACTGCAACCGCCACCGATCGTCACCCTGGCGGAGTGACTCTGGAACTCCTTCTCTACGGCCGGGCCCACGTGGACCTGGCCCGCAACGCGAGCGCGCGCTGTCCGGGCGTCTGACCCACCCCAGGACTCCTCCATGCCGCCCTCGCAGAAGGACAATTCCATGACGGTTTCGCCCGAGCTCCGCACCGTTCCCACGATCGGCGCCCCCCGGCAGGCCTCACCCGATCTGCTCCGCTCCGTCTTCCGCCGGCACGCGGCCGGCGTCGCGGTCGTCACCGCGCACGGCGAGCGCCCCGTGGGATTCACCGCGACCTCGCTCAACTCCGTCGCCGCCGACCCGCCGCTGGTCTCCTTCGGCGTCGGCACCTCGTCCTCCTCCTGGCCGGTGGTCTCCGAGGCCGAGTTCATCGGCGTGCACATACTCGGCGAGCACCAGCAGGACCTGGCCGCCACCTTCGCCCGCAGCGGCGCCGACCGCTTCGGCGAGGGGACGGGCTGGAGCGTCGGCCCCGAGGGCGTGCCCGTGCTCGACGACGTCCTCGCCTGGCTGGTGTGCCGCGTGGTGGCCAGGGTGCCCGCCGGGGACCACCGGATCGTGATCGCGGAGGCGGTAGCGGGCGACCCGGACGGGGCGGGCCGGCCCCTCCTGTACCACCACGGACGCTTCAACGCGCTGCGCGACTGAGAGTTCCCGCGCGCGCCGCTCTCCGCGCGTTGGGAAGGTCACACGGCTGAGCGGTTGCTCAGCGGTAACGAACTGGGTGTACTGGCGAGTAATATTTCGGGCGGGGCGTACGGCGCCCCGACCGGAAACCCGCCCTTCAGGCGCCTATGCTGCGAGCAACAAGGCAGCCCAGTTATGACGATGCAGTAGGAGAGCCGGCGTGAGCTTGAGGATCGTTGTCTGTGTGAAGTACGTGCCCGACGCCACCGGCGACCGGCACTTCGCCGATGACCTGACGGTGGACCGCGACGACGTCGACGGCCTGCTGTCGGAGCTCGACGAGTACGCGGTCGAGCAGGCCCTGCAGATCGCGGAAGAGGCGGACGACGCCGAGGTCACCGTGCTCACGGTCGGTCCCGAGGACGCCAAGGACGCGCTGCGCAAGGCGCTCTCCATGGGCGCCGACAAGGCCGTCCACGTCGAGGACGACGACCTGCACGGCACCGACGTCATGGGCACCTCGCTGGTGCTCGCCAAGGCGATCGAGAAGACCGGCTACGACGTGGTCATCACCGGCATGGCCTCCACCGACGGCGTCATGGGCGTGCTGCCCGCGATCCTGGCCGAGCGCCTGGGCGTCCCGCAGGTCACGCTGCTCTCCGAGGTCAAGATCGAGGACGGCAGGGTCACCGGCCGCCGCGACGGCGACGCCGCCTCCGAGCAGCTGGAGGCCTCCCTGCCGGCCGTCGTCTCCGTGACGGACCAGTCGGGCGAGGCGCGCTACCCGTCCTTCAAGGGCATCATGGCCGCCAAGAAGAAGCCGGTGGAGTCCCTGGACCTCTCCGACCTCGACCTGGAGGCCGAGGAGGTCGGCCTGGAGGGCGCGTGGACCGCGGTCGACTCCGCCACCGAGCGTCCGGCCCGCGCGGCCGGCACGATCGTCAAGGACGAGGGCGAGGGCGGCAAGCAGCTCGCCGAGTTCCTCGCGGGCCAGAAGTTCATCTAAGACTTCAGCCGCGCGAGCCGGACGCGCGTCCGGCGATCCGCGCGAGCCGCCTCAGACCTCCCCCTCACCTTCGCAGGAGATTGAATCCCCATGGCTGAGATCCTCGTCTACGTCGACCACGTCGACGGAGCCGTCCGCAAGCCCACCCTGGAGCTGCTGACGCTCGCCCGCCGTCTGGGCGACCCGGTCGCCGTCGCGCTCGGCAACGGCGCCGCCGACACCGCCCCGGTCCTCGCCGAGCACGGTGCGGTCAAGGTCCTGACCGCCGACGCGCCCGAGTTCGCCGAGTACCTCGTCGTCCCCAAGGTCGACGCCCTCCAGGCCGCCCACGAGGCCGTCTCCCCGGCCGCCGTGCTCGTGCCGTCCTCGGCCGAGGCCAAGGAGATCGCGGCCCGCCTCGCGGTCCGCATCGGCTCCGGCGTCATCACCGACGCCGTGGACCTGGAGGCCGGTGACGAGGGCCCGGTGGCGACGCAGTCCGTGTTCGCCGCATCCTTCACCACCAAGTCCCGCGTCTCCAAGGGCACCCCGGTCATCACGGTGAAGCCGAACTCGGCCCCCGTCGAGGCCGCCCCGGCCGCCGGTGCCGTCGAGGCCCTGTCGGTCTCCTTCGGCCCGCTGGCCACCGGCACCAAGGTCACCTCGCGCACCCCGCGCGAGTCGACCGGTCGCCCGGAGCTGACCGAGGCCGCGATCGTGGTCTCCGGCGGCCGCGGCGTCAACGGCGCCGAGAACTTCGCGATCATCGAGGCCCTCGCCGACTCGCTCGGCGCGGCCGTCGGCGCCTCCCGCGCCGCGGTGGACGCCGGCTGGTACCCGCACGCCAACCAGGTCGGCCAGACCGGCAAGTCGGTCTCGCCGCAGCTGTACATCGCGTCCGGCATCTCCGGCGCGATCCAGCACCGCGCGGGCATGCAGACCTCGAAGACGATCGTCGCGATCAACAAGGACGCCGAGGCGCCGATCTTCGAGCTCGTCGACTACGGCGTGGTGGGCGACCTCTTCGAGGTCGTCCCGCAGCTGACCGAAGAGGTCAAGACCCGCAAGGGCTGACCTGCGGTTCTGTCGGGCCGGGGGCCGCACGGTGAACTCTCACCGTGCGGCCCCCGGCCGTTTCGGACACCCATTGACGCGGGTCCCGGCCGCCCGTTAACTTCGCCATACGGATTGTTGATTCCGTGCAGCGGAAAACAGGAGGGTAGTGGGATGGGTCAGCAGGAGAAGGTGTCGACGAGCCTCGCGGGGACGGTCAGCGAGGGCATCAGTGCCTCCCTCGCCGCCGTGGACGCCGAGCTGGACCGCCGCTACCCGGGGGACCCCGGCACCCGCCAGCCCGTCCACACCGTCTACGTCCCCGGCAACCTCTTCGACGCCGGCACCGTCCGCTCCTGGGGCGACCGGGCCCTCGCCGCCCTCGACGAGCACGCCCCCGACGCCGCATCCTTCGCCGCCGTCCTCGGCCTCCCCGACGACCTCGCCGAGGACGTGTACGGCCGCGTGCGGACCAAGCTGGAGCGCGAGCCGATCGAGGACCTCCGGATCGACTTCGAGGACGGCTACGGCGGCGACGACGAGGACCGGGACGCGGCCCGCGCCGCCCGGCTGGTCTCCGAGGCGTACGCCGGGGGCGCCTCCCGGGCCGCGGGCACCGCCGCCCCGTACACCGGCATCCGGATGAAGTGCATGGAGTCCGCCGTACGCGACCGGGGCATCCGCACCACCGACGTCTTCCTCACCGGCCTCCTGGAGCACGGCGGCCTCCCCGAGGGCCTCGTCCTCACCCTCCCCAAGGTCACCTACCCCGAGCAGGTCACCGCCTTCGTCCGCCTCCTGGAGGCCTTCGAGAAGGCCCACGGCCTCGACGCCGGCCGCCTCGGCTTCGAGATCCAGATCGAGACCAGCCAGGCCATCCTCGCCGCCGACGGCACCGCCGCCGTCGCCCGCATGATCGGGGCCGCCGAGGGCCGCGCCACCGGGCTGCACTACGGCACCTTCGACTACAGCGCCTGCCTCGGCGTCTCCGCCGCCCACCAGGCCAGCGACCACCCGGCCGCCGACCACGCCAAGGCGATCATGCAGGTCGCCGCCGCCGGCACCGGCGTCCGCGTCTCCGACGGCTCCACCAACGTCCTGCCGGTCGGCCCCACCGCGCACGTCCACGAGGCCTGGCGCCTGCACTACGGCCTCACCCGCCGCGCCCTCGCCCGCGCCTACTACCAGGGCTGGGACATGCACCCCGGCCACATCCCCACCCGCTACGCCGCCGTCTTCGCCTTCTACCGCGAGGGCTTCGAGGCCGCCGCCAAGCGCCTCTCCGCCTACGCCAACCACGCGGGCGGCGACGTCATGGACGAGCCGGCCACCGCCAAGGCGCTCAGCTCCTACCTCCTGCGCGGCATCGACTGCGGCGCCCTCGACACCACCGAGGTCGACGCCCTCACCGGCATGACCCGCGCCGACCTGGACCGCTTCGCGGCCCCGCGCCGCGGCGACCTCACGGCCTCCGCCGAGTAGCCGCCCCCGGAGGGCCGGCCGCCCGGCGGGGCGACGGAGGGGACGGCCTTGCCGGTGGTGCGGCCGGTCTCGCCCGGGGCGTGGGCCCGCGCCGCCTCGTCGAGGGGGAACACGCCCTCGACGACCACCCGCGGCCGGTCGCCCCCGACCGGCGCGGCGATCCCGCGCAGCCCCGCGTGATCGGGCTCGACGAGCATGAAGACCGCCCGCGCCCCGGCCCGTTCGGCCTCCTCCGCGGGGAAGGAGCCGTCCGGCGGCAGGAGCGGGACCGGCGCGCCGCCCGACCGCAGCCTCCGGGCCCGGGCGGGGCCGCCGAGGGGGTCCGGGACGACGCCGACGTCACGGACGGCCCCGGCGGTCCGTGACGCGGTGGCCGACCGGCCCGTCGGCGCCCGGCGGGCGCGGCACTCCGTGTTCGGCCGCGCCCGCCGGGCCGATGACGTGCGCGCCCCGGGCCTCGGCGATCCGCACGGTCAGGTGCCCCACGCCGCCGGCGGCCGCGTGGGAGACCGGCCGGGCCGGAGCCGGTACGGGGGTCTCCCCGCGCCGGCACCTCCGCGCCGCCCTCGGGGTCGCGCCCCGGGCCCCGCCGCCGCACGTTCCGCCCGGAGGCCGCGACGACCTGACGCGCGCGGCCGCACGGCGCGCGTGTCCGCGACCGCACGGCGCCCACCGGGCTCCTCCGCCCGCTGTCAGACGGCCGGCGGCGCGATCTCGCCCGACCCCCGGGGGAGGAGCGTCGTGCCGAGGACCACCCGCTCGGGCGCCCCGTCCGCCCCGTCCAGGCGCCGGAACAACCGCTCCGCCGCCGTCCGGCCGAGCGCGGCGGCGTCCTGCGCGACGACCGTGATCCCCAGGAGGTCGGCCAGCTCGATGTCGTCGAAGCCGACCAGGGCGACCGGCCGGTCCTGCCCGGCGAGGGCGCGGACGGCCGTGACGGTGACCCGGTTGTTCCCCGCGAACAGCGCCGTCACCGGCTCCGGCGCGGTTAGCATCCCCCGTACCGCCGCGTCCACCCGCTCCGGGTCGGTCGGGCCCGGCGAGACCCACTCCTCCCGGACCGGGAGGCCCGCGTCCTCCATCGCCGCGCGGTAGCCGCGCAGCCGCTCGGCCGCCGTGTGGATGCACGGGCGGTCGCCGACGAAACCGATCCGGCGGTGGCCGTGCGCGATCAGGTGGGCCGTACCGTCGCGCGCGCCCCCGAAGCTGTCGGAGAGCACCGCGTCGGCGTCGATCCGCCCGGCGGGCCGGTCGACGAAGACCGTGGCGACGCCCGCCCTGATCTCGGGCTCCAGGTACCGGTGGTCGTCGCCGGCCGGGATGACGATGAGGCCGTCGACCCGGCGCGCGCACAGCGCGAGCGCCAACTCCTGCTCCCGCTCGGGGTCCTCGGCGCTCGACCCGTTGATCAGCAGGGCCCCGTGCGCCCGCGCGACCTCCTCGACCGCCCGGCTCAGCGGACCGTAGAAGGGATCGGCGAGGTCCTCCAGGACCAGCCCGACGGTCGCGGTCCTGCCCTTGCGCAGGACCCGCGCGCTGTCGTTGCGCCGGAAGCCGAGGACCTCGATGGCCTCCTGCACCCGCCGCTCGGTGTCGGGGGTGACGCCCGGCTCGCCGTTCACCACCCGGGACACCGTCTTCAGGCCGACGCCCGCCTTGGCGGCGACGTCCTTCATCGTGGGCCGGTTGCCGTAGCGGTGATCGGGGCGGTGGGCGGTGTCGGCCACGGTCTGCGGTTCCTCCGTCGTGTCGGGACCCCGCCGTGGCCGGGCCGTCTTTCGGACTCCGGACGAGCATAGGGCCTGGACAACGTTGTCAGGCCGCGTGAGACCATACGGAACGCCCGACCGTTCCCGGCCGTCACCGGAGGTTCCCCGCCCATGCACACCGACCTCGCCACGGGCCTCGTCGCCGCCCTCGACATCGGGGGCACCAAGATCGCCGGTGCCCTGGTCGACGGCGAGGGGCGCGTCCGGGCCCGGGCCCGGCGGCCCACGCCCGCGCGTGAGGACGGCGAGACGGTGATGGCGGCGGTCGAGGGCGTCCTCGGCGACCTCGCCGCCTCCCCGCTGTGGGAGGCCGCCGACGCCGTCGGCATCGGCAGCGCGGGCCCGGTCGACGCGGCCCGGGGGACCGTCAGCCCCGTCAACGTCCCCGGCTGGCGCGACTACCCGCTCGTCGAACGGGCCCGCCGGGCCGCCGGCGGACGGCCGGTCACCCTCGTCGGCGACGGCGTCGCCATGGCGGCGGCCGAGCACTGGCTCGGAGCCGCCCGGGGCTACGACAACGCCCTCTGCCTGGTGGTCTCCACGGGCGTCGGCGGCGGTCTCGTCCTCGACGGGCGCCTGCGCACGGGCCCCACCGGCAACGCCGGTCACCTCGGGCACATCGTGGTCGACCTGGACGGCGAGCCCTGCGCGTGCGGCGGACGCGGCTGCGTCGAACGCCTCGCCAGCGGCCCGCACCTGGCGCGCCGCGCCCTGGAGAACGGCTGGCGGCCGGGGCCCGACGGCGACGCCTCCGCCGCCGCGGTGGCCGCCTCCGCGCGCGCCGGGGACCCGGTGGCCGTCGCCTCGTTCGAGCGCGCGGCCCAGGCGCTCGCGGCGGGCATCGCCGCCACGGCGGCCCTCGTCGAGATCGACGTCGCGGTCGTCGGCGGCGGGGTGGCGGGCGCGGGCGAGGTCCTCTTCGCCCCGCTCCGGCGCAGCCTCCGCGGCTACGCCGCCCTCTCCTTCGTACGGGACCTGAAGGTCGTCCCGGCCCTCACGGGCACGGACGCGGGCCTCCTCGGCGCGGCGTCGGCCGCCGCGCGGGCGCGGGAACCGGGGGCGCGCGCCGACGCGAACGTGGTTGCCGGCGGCGGTTCCTGAGGCCGTACGGCGTCATGGTGCGGAGGGGCACGACGGTTCTCCGCGGCTTCGGGCCCTTGTGGCCTCGCGCCCTTGCGGCTTCGGTTCCTCGCAGCCTCAGGTCCTCACGGCCTCGCGCCCTTGTGCCTTCGAGTCCCTGTGAATTCGGGCCCTTGTGGCTTTCGGGTCCTTGTGGACCCGGACCCGTGCGACTTCGGGGACCGGCTCCCCCGTACCTCTTCGCTCCCGCGTCCGGGGGGCTACTCCCGCGCCCGCTCGGACCTCCTCTGGCCGATCAGTCCGCCTTCGGCCTTCCTGCGCTCCGGCGGTCTCTGTTCGACGACCACCAGGAACGCGTCGGACTCCAGGTCCATCACGACCCGGGCCGGCACGCCCTCGTCGCGCCGCGCGCCGGCGAACTCCTCGGCGGGCCAGCTGCCCCGCGGGCCGCCGGCCGGAAAACGTTCGAGAACCGTACGACTCATCTCCACACCCCTCGTGCTTGCCGTTCCCAACGACGGTTTCCCCGAAGTGTCACGCGCATGCCGGTCCCGCCGCCGATCCATACGATCGTGGTTTCCGTGGCAGGGTGTTGCGGGCAAGCCACAGGGGGCTACCGAAGAGGGGGAAACGTGATCGTCTGGATCAACGGGGCGTTCGGCGCGGGAAAGTCCAGCACCGCGCGTGAACTGGTCGATCTGATCCCGCACAGCACCCTGTACGACCCCGAGCTCACCGGCGGCGCGGTGCGCCGGCTCCTTCCGGCCAAGCGGCTCGCCGAGGTCGAGGACTACCAGGACCTGCCGATCTGGCGGCGGCTCGTCGTCGACACCGCCGCCGCCCTGCTCGCCGAGGCCGGCGGCGTCCTGGTCGTCCCCATGACCCTGATCCGCCAGGAGTACCGGGACGAGATCTTCGGCGGCCTCGCCGCCCGCCGCATCGAGGTGCGCCACATCCTGCTCACCCCTGAGGAAACGATCCTGCGTCAGCGGATCGACACCCGGGCGGAGTACGGCGATCCCGACGTCGACGCCCGCGTCCGCGAGTGGTGCCACGGGCACGTGGATCCGTACCGCGCCGCCCTCGACTGGCTCGCCGCCGACGCCTACGCCGTCGACAACTCGGCGCTCACCGCGGCCGAGACCGCCCGGACCGTCGCCGACGCGCTCCGGGACGGACGCGCCGCCCCCTGCGGCATCGTCCAGACGCCCGAGCCGACCGGCGAGACCGTCGCCGCCGGCGTGCTGCTCTTCGACGAACGGGACCGCTTCCTGCTCGTGGACCCCACCTACAAGCCCGGCTGGGAGTTCCCCGGCGGTGTCGTGGAGCCGGGCGAGCCCCCGGCGCGGGCCGGGATGCGGGAGGTGGCCGAGGAGGTCGGCCTCGCCCTCGACGCCGTGCCCCGGCTGCTGCTCGTCGACTGGGAGCGGCCCGCGCCGCCCGGCTACGGAGGGCTGCGGCTCCTCTTCGACGGCGGCACGCTCGGGCCGGCCGACACCGAGCGGCTGAGCCTTCCCGGCGCCGAACTGCGGGACTGGCGCTTCGTCACGGAGGAGGAGGCCGCCGAACTGCTGCCGCCCGTCCGCTACCAGCGCCTCCGCTGGGCCCTGCGCGCGCGGGAGCGGGGCACGGTGCTCAACCTGGAGGCCGGGATGCCGGTGGGGTGACCGGCCGGGGCGGGCGGCGACACCCGGGGCGCCCCGGCCGGGGCCGCTCAGGTCGGGACGACCGCCCCGGCCGTCGCCGCCGCCCTCAGCCGGGCCGCCGTGTCCGTGACCACCGGCGCGCCGTGGCCGCAGCACAGCACCGACGGGTCCAGCTCCGCCAGCCTCCGCATCGACTCCAGGGCGAGGGCGCGGTCGACGTGGAACACGCCGAAGGTCACCTCCTGGACCGAGGCCACCGTGTCCCCGGCGAACAGCACGCCGTGGCGGGGGAGGTGCACGGCGATCGAGCCCGGGGTGTGACCGGGGACGTGGACCACCACGGCCCCGTCGCCGAAACCGAGTTCCTCGCCGTCCTCGACCTCCTGGTCCACCCGGGTCGGCGGCGCCTCCGGCACGGTCAGACCGTGCTCGTACAGCGGGAGTTCCCAGTCCAGGAGGTCGGGCTCGGGGACCGGGGCCTCGCCCCGCACCACCGGCGCGTCCAAGCGGTGCGCCACGATCTCGGCCCCGTGGCGCTCCGCCAGCTCCCCGGCCGCACCCACGTGGTCCCGGTGGCAGTGGGTCAGCACGATGCGGCGCAGCCGGTCCGGGTCCAGGCCGGCCGCCCGTACGGCCGCCGCCGTCGCGTCCGCCGTACCCGCCCAGCCCGCGTCGATCAGGGTCAGCTCCTCCTCGTCCCGCCAGAGGTAGGCCTGGCCGACGGAGTGGTCGAGCAGGTGCAGCCGCGGGGTCACCGTGATGGGGTCCATGCGGCGAACCTACGCGTCCGCGCAGGCCCGCCGCCCGGTTCTACGCTCTCGGCGAGCTTCGCCGAACGCTGAACCCGATCGGGAACCGAAGGGGCGTCAGGCCCGCTTCGAGCGCGCGTAGTTGAGGAGGAAGTGCGCCTCGGCCACCGACAGGCGCTCCAGCTCCTCCGGCGACACGGACTCGTTGGGCGCGTGGATCTGCGCCTCCGGCTCGCTCAGGCCGATCAGCAGGATCTCCGCCTCCGGGTACAGCGAGGCCAGCGTGCTGCACAGCGGGATCGAGCCGCCCAGACCGGCCGTCTGCATCTCCTGGCCGGGGTACGCGACCTCCATCGCCTCGGCCATCGAGGCGTACGCCGGGCTCGACGTGTCCGCCTGGAAGGCCTGGCCCTGGCCGACCTGCTCCATGGTCACCCGGGCGTTCCACGGGGTGTGGTTCTCGATGTGGGCGAAGAGCAGCTTCGTCGCCTCGGCCGCGTCCTGGCCCGGCGGCACCCGCAGGCTGATCTGCGCGCGGGCCGTCCTCGGGACGGACGGGGTGGCGCCGGCCACCGGGTGGCAGTCGATGCCGACGACGGTGACGGCGGGGCGCGCCCAGATGCGGTCCGCGACCGTGCCGCCGCCCGGCAGGTCCACGCCCGGCAGCACCTTGGCGTCCTGGCGGAAGTTCTCCTCCGGGTACTGGAGGCCCTCCCACACCCGGTCGCCCGGCAGGCCGTCGACGACGGTCGAACCGTCCGGGCCGCGCAGCGAGTCGAGCACCCGGATCAGCGCGGCGAGCGCGTCCGGGGCGGCGCCGCCGAACTGACCGGAGTGCAGGTTGCCCTCCAGGGTGTCGATCTGCACCCGGATCATCGTCATGCCGCGCAGGGTCGCGGTCACCGTCGGCAGGCCCACCCGGAAGTTGCCCGCGTCGCCGATGACGATCGCGTCGGAGGCCAGCAGCTCGGGGTGCGCCTCGGCGTACCGCTCCAGACCGCCGGTGCCCTGCTCCTCCGAGCCCTCGACGATCACCTTGACCGTCACCGGGACGCCGCCGTTCGCCTTCAGGGCGCGCAGCGCGAGCAGGTGCAGGATCACCCCGCCCTTGCAGTCGGCCGTGCCGCGCCCGTACCAGCGCCCGTCGCGCTCGGTCAGCTCGAACGGCGGGGAGAGCCACGCGGACTCGTCCAGCTTCGGCTGCACGTCGTAGTGCGCGTAGAGCAGGACGGTCGGCGCGCCGGCCGGGCCGGGGAGTATGCCGTACACGGCCTGCGAGCCGTCCGGGGTGTCGAGCAGCGCCACGTCCCGGAAGTCCTCGGCGCGCAGCGCGTCCGCGACCCAGTTCGCCGCGGCCTCGCACTCGCTGCGGGGGGCCACGTTCTCGTCCGCCACCGACTCGAAGGCCACCAGCTCCGTGAGCTCCGCCCTGGCGCGGGGCATCAGGGACCGTACGGTCTCGGCGATCGGATTCGCGGTCATGGGCACGCTCCTGGTGGGTGCGACGTTACGACGGAGAGGACGGCGTCGTCGCGTCTCGTGGCGCGGCGAACGCACCGTCGATCCTACGGCCGGGGCTCCGGCTACCGCGCCGTAGGATGCGTCAGGAGCAGACCCCCGGTCGGATCAGGAGCAGAAGCACATCGTGAGCAGCGAGCACGCAGGGAACGACGGTCCGGAGAACACCGAGCCCGAGGGCGCGGCTCCTGAGGGCACGGGTGCGGAGGCGGCGGAGGGCGGCACCCCGGGCGCGGTGGGCGACGGGGGCGCGGATGACGTCGCGCACCCCGTCGGGGACAGCGGGCCCGCGGACGCGGCGGAGAACGCCCCCGCGGACGCGGTCCCGGCCGTGGACGGCGGGGCGGCCGACCCGGACGTCGAGGCGGACGTCTGGGACGTCGTGGTCGTCGGCGCCGGACCGGCCGGCGCGTCCGCGGCCTACGCGGCGGCGGTGGCCGGGCGCCGGGTGCTCCTCCTGGAGAAGTCCGAGCTGCCCCGGTACAAGACCTGCGGCGGCGGCATCATCGGCCCCTCCCGCGACTCGCTCCCGCCGGGCTTCGAACTGCCCCTCCAGGACCGGGTGCACGCCGTCACCTTCTCCCTCGAAGGGCGCTTCGCCCGCACCCGCCGCTCGCGCCGGATGCTCTTCGGCCTCATCAACCGGCCCGAGTTCGACGCGCAGCTCGTCCAGCACGCGCAGAAGGCCGGCGCCGAGCTGCGGACCGGCGCCACGGTGACCCGGGTGGAGCAGCACGGGCCGGTGGTGCCGGACCGGCGGACCGCCGCCGTCGTCCTCGCCGACGGCGAGACGATCCTGGCGCGCGCGGTCGTCGGCGCCGACGGCAGTGCCAGCCGCATAGGCGCTCACGTCGGGGTGAAGATGGGCCAGGTCGACCTGGGCCTGGAGGCGGAGATCCCCGTGCCGCCGTCCGTGGCCGAGGACTGGAAGGGCCGCGTCCTCATCGACTGGGGCCCGATGCCCGGCAGTTACGGCTGGGTGTTCCCCAAGGGCGACACGCTGACCGTCGGCGTCATCTCGGCGCGCGGCGAGGGGGCCGCCACCAAGCGGTACCTGGAGGACTTCGTGGCCCGGCTCGGCCTGGCCGGGTTCGAGCCCTCGGTCTCCTCCGGCCACCTGACCCGCTGCCGCACCGACGACTCGCCGCTCTCCCGCGGCCGGGTCCTGGTCTGCGGCGACGCGGCCGGCCTCCTGGAGCCGTGGACGCGCGAGGGCATCTCGTACGCGCTGCGCTCGGGCCGCCTCGCGGGCGAGTGGGCGGTGCGGGTCGCCGAGGCGAACGACGCGGTCGACGCCCGCCGCCAGGCGCTGAACTACGCCTTCGCGATCAAGGCGGGCCTCGGCGTGGAGATGGCGGTCGGGCGGCGGATGCTCGCCGTCTTCGAGCGCCGTCCGGGGCTGCTGCACGCCACGCTCACGGGCCTGCGGCCGGCCTGGAACGCCTTCGCCGACATCACCCGGGGCTCGGCCACCCTCGGCGGCATGGTCCGCTCGAACGGTCTGGCCCGGCGGGCGCTCGAACTCCTGGACAAGCGGATGGACACCTCGTCCGGCGTCGGCCCGGCGGGCCGGGGCGTCACGGCGAAGGAGCGGGACGCGTCGGAGCCGGAAGGCGCCGAGGGCGCGGAAGG
This sequence comes from Streptomyces sp. NPDC092045, assembly GCF_044756005.1. Taxonomy (NCBI): domain Bacteria; kingdom Bacillati; phylum Actinomycetota; class Actinomycetes; order Kitasatosporales; family Streptomycetaceae; genus Streptomyces; species Streptomyces sp. NPDC092045. The sequence goes on from NZ_JBIVSC010000001.1 coordinate 707,585, forward strand.
CTCCGAGGGCGCGGAGGGCGTCGACAGCGCCGGGAGCGCCGGGGGGACGCGGGCGGACGCCTGACCCCGGTCCGCGGCGGTCCGCCGCGGACGCCGGGAACCCCGGTCGACGCGTACGGGCTTCGCCGGCCCGGCCCGTTCACGCGGCCGGGCCGGCGAAGCCCGTCGTCGTGATGCGGAAGACGGGGTGCTTCGGGGCGGCGGCGCGCAGTTCGGCGTCGGAGGAGTCCGGGCCGACCCCGTCGAAGAAGACGCCGACCTCCGCCTTCCAGCGCTTGAGGTAGGCGCGGAGCAGCGGGGGCTTGGCGTCGTCGGCGACCTCGACGGCGGTGAACTCCTGCACGTGCTTGCCGAGGTGCAGCTCTCCGCCCCCGGCCGCCCGCATGTTGTGGGTCCACTGGACGTGGCCGCGGGGGGCCACGAGGTACTGGGCGCCGTCCACCGTCAGGAGGTTGACGGGGGTGCGGCGCCATGCGCCGCTCTTGCGGCCCCGGACGGCGAGCACGCGGGACCCCCAGACGCTGATGCCCCGGCGGGTCGTCCAGGCGACCAGGCGGTTGAGGACGTTCACGGTGAACCAGCCGGGCTTGAGGACGTGGGCGGCGGCGGAACCGGTGGCGGGGGAGGGGCCGGAGGCGGGAGGGCCGGCAGGGGAGGAGCCGGTGGGGTCGGCGGGCTGGGCGGACATGGCTGCCTCCTGGGGGCTTCCGTCGGCGAGCGGAGCGGATGGAGCGGGTGGGCGAACAATTCGAGAGCGGTGCTCTCTCTTGGGATCAGTGTGCACGGTTCGGCGTTCGCAAGCAAGAGCGGTGCTCTCGTTTTTATGTGATGCTCTCGTTCCGGTGCGGCGCTCTTGTTTCGATGCGCTGCTCCGGAAGTGGCACACTGCTCTCCATGACGCCCGTTCAAGGAGCCCGCGCCCGCGCCCGCATCGAGATCACCGCCGCCATCAAGGACGAGGCCCGCGCCCAGCTCGCGGCGGAGGGCGCCGCCAAGCTGTCCCTGCGGGCGGTCGCCCGCGAGCTGGGCATGGTGTCCTCCGCGCTCTACCGCTACTTCCCGAGCCGCGACGACCTCCTCACCGCCCTGATCGTCGACGCCTACGACGCCGTCGGAGCCGCCGCCGAGCGGGCCGCCGCCGACTCCGCCGGGCAGCGCCCCCTCGACCGCTGGACCGCCGTCTGCCGGGCGGTCCGCGCCTGGGCGGTCGCCCACCCCCACGAGTACGCCCTGATCTACGGCTCCCCGGTCCCCGGCTACGCCGCTCCCCAGGACACGATCGCCCCTGCCGCCCGCGTCGGCCTCGCCCTCGTCGGGATCCTCCGCCTGGCCCACACCGGCGAGGGCCTCGCCCTCCCCCCGCTCCCGGACGCCCTGCGCCCCGAGGCCGAGCGGATCGCCGCCGACATCGCCCCGGACCTCCCCCCGGCCCTCGCCGCCGCGCTCGTCGCCGCCTGGTCGCAGCTCTTCGGTCTCGTCTCCTTCGAGGTCTTCGGCCAGTTCCACCGCGTCGTCGAGGACCGCGACGCCTTCTTCACCGCCTCGGCCCGCCGCCTGGGCCAGGACGTGGGCCTGCTCCCGCGCGGCTGAACCCGCGGGGCGACCCGGGACGGCGCGGGCCGGGGACGTCCGGGCGCGGCCGCCCGTCGCCGAAGCGCCGGACGGCCGCGTCCCCCGTTCCCCCGTGTTCCCCCGTTTCCCTCCGGACGGTCAGTCGCGGAGGGCGACCTTCGCCGGGACCTCCCCGGGGGCCGGGGCGTCGGCGGCGGTGTCGCCCGCCGGCGCGTCCCCGGCGACCGGGCCGGTGTCCGGGGAGCGTGCGACCACGACCGACCCGGTCGCCGCGCCCCGCGGCCTCCGCAGACCCGGCAGGGTGACGAGCAGTCCGGCGAGGGCGATGACCGCGATCACGGCCAGGCCCGGGCGGAAGCCGTCCAGGACCGCCTGCGGGGAGGCGTCCCCGCCGTCTCCGCCGCCCGCGGTGACGACGGCGGTGGTCACGGCGAGGAAGAACGCGCCGCCGACCTGGATCGAGGTGTTGAGCAGGCCCGAGACCATGCCCTGCTCGCGGTCGGCCACGCCGTTGGTGGCCTGGATGTTGAGCGAGGGGAACACCAGGGCGCAGGCCGCGCCGATGAGCAGCATCGACGGCAGGACGACGGCCGCGTACTGCGGGACGAGCGAGACGCGCAGGAAGAGCGCGTACCCGACGACGAGCAGGGTGAAGCCGGTCGCGATCACCCGGGGCGTGCCGAACCGGTCCACGATCCCGCCGATCTTCGTGGACGAGAGGGCCACCAGCACGCCGGCCGGGAGGAAGGCGAGCGCCGTCTGGAGCGCGGACCAGCCGAGCAGCGACTGCATGTACTGGGTCACGATGAACTGGAAGGCGACGTACGAGCCGAAGAACGCCGCCGCGCCGAGCTGGGCCCGGACCTGCGAGCCGGAGCGCAGCACCCCGAGCCGCACCAGCGGGCTCGGGCTGCGCCGTTCGATCAGGACGAAGGCGACGAGCAGGGCGGCGGCCGCGAGGAAGGAGAGCAGGGTGCGGGCGGAGGCCCAGCCCGCCTCGGGCGCCTCGACGACGGTGAGGACGAGCAGCAGCATCGCGGCCGTGCCGGTGACGGCGCCCGGCAGGTCGTAGCCGCCGGAGGAGTCGTCGCGGGCGCTGTGCGGGATGAGGCGCAGCGCGAAGACGAGGGCGATCAGGGCGACGGGGGCGGGGAGCAGCATGGTCCAGCGCCAGCTCAGCTCCGTGAGCAGCCCGGACAGGACGAGGCCCATGGAGAAGCCGGTGGCGGCGCAGGTGGTGTAGAGGGACAGGGCCCGGTTGCGCTGCGGGCCCTCCTCGAAGGTGGTCGTGATGATCGACAGGCCGGCGGGGGCGGTGAAGGCGGCGCTGAGCCCCTTGACGAACCGGCTGGCGATGAGCAGCGGCCCCGAGTCGACGAGCCCGCCGAGCAGCGAGGCGACCGCGAAGACGGCGAGCGCGACCAGGAAGACCCGGCGCCGGCCGAGCAGGTCGGCGGCGCGGCCGCCGAGGAGCAGCAGCCCTCCGTAGCCGAGGATGTAGCCGCTCACGATCCACTGGAGGGTGGCGGTGGACAGGTCGAGGTCGGCGGCGATCGAGGGCAGGGCGACGCCGACCATGGAGACGTCGAGGGCGTCGAGGAACATCGCGGCGCAGAGCACGAGCAGGGTGCCCCAGAGGCGCGGACTCCAGCGTTCCTGCGCGGACTTGGGGACGTCGGTGAGCGGAGAGGTCATGGACGGAGACAGTACATGCACATGCATTGAATGCAAGTGCATTTAATTCTCGTGCAACAAAAGGGGTCGTCTCTGCTAACGTGCGGCCATGGCAGCGAACAAGTCCGAACGCGCGCTCGTGGAGGAGTGGCGTGACGTCCTCGCCCTGCACGCCCGCACGACCTGTGAGCTCGACCGGGCCCTCCATCCGTACGGACTCGGCGCCAGCGACTTCGAGGTCCTCGACGTCCTCGCCGAGGGCGCGTCCGGGGACGGCCCGGCGGCCTGGCGGGTCCAGGAACTCTCCGGCCGCGTCCACCTCAGCCAGAGCGCGCTGTCCCGGCTCGTCGCCCGCCTGGAGAAGGACGGCCTGGTCGCCCGGGGGATGTGCCCCGAGGACCGGCGCGGCGTCCAGGTGAAGCTCACGGAGAAGGGCCTCGACCGCCACGCCGAGGCGAAGCCCCTCCAGCGCGAGGTCCTGACCCGGATGCTGGACGGGGACGCCTGAGGCGTACGGGGAAGCCGGGGGTTCCCGGGGCGTACGGGGAAAGGGGGACGGGGCCGGCCGGCCCGCACGGCCGCGGCGTTCCTCCGTGCGTTCGCGGTGTTCTCCGCGCGACCACGGTGTTCCTCCGCGCGGCTAGGGCGTTCTCCCGCGCGACCACGGCGTTCTCCCGCGCGACCGCAGCCGGATCACGCCTGTTCACGCGCCTCCGCCGAAGGGTTCACGGCGGCGGGGACACCCGGCGCCGAGCCGTGGCGAGCGGACTTGACGGACCCTCAAACGGGCCGTTGACGCTGTCCCCGGGCGCTGCCCAAGATTCCTGTCCGGAAAGCAAACTCGTCGACGCAGTGCGGAATCCGGCCCGGAGGGCGAGTGATGAACCCAAGCAGAAGAACCGGCCGCTGGATCGAGCACTGGGACCCGGAGAACGAGCACTTATGGGCGACCCGGGGCAGACGCGTCGCCCGCCGCAACCTCGCCCTCTCCATCGCCTCCGAGCACATCGGCTTCTCCGTCTGGAGCATGTGGTCGGTCCTCGTGCTCTTCATGTCCCCCCGCATCGGGCTGCCGTTCACGCCCGACGAGAAGTTCCTGCTCGTCGTCACCCCCACCCTCGTCGGAGCCGCGCTCCGCATCCCGTACAGCCACGCCGTCCTCCGCTTCGGCGGCCGGAACTGGACCGTCTTCGCGACCGCCGTCCTCCTCGTGCCCGCCTGTGCCGCCACCCACTTCGTGCAGCGGCCGGGCACCCCGCTCTGGGTCTTCCTGCTGATCGCCGCGCTCGGCGGCGTCGGCGGCGGCAACTTCGCCTCCTCGATGACCAACATCACCGCCTTCTACCCGCAGCGCCTCCAGGGCTGGGCCCTCGGCCTCAACGCGGGCGGCGGCAACCTCGGCGTCGCCGTCGTCCAGCTCCTCGGCCTGCTCGTCATCGCCGTCGCGGGCGACACCCACCCGTCGTACGTGGCCGCCTGCTACCTCCCGCTGATCGTCGCCGTCTCCCTGCTGTGCGCCCTGCGCATGGACAACCTGGCGCCGGTGCGCGCCGAGAAGGGCGCCCAGCGCGCGGCCCTGCGCTCCGCGCACACCTGGTGGATCTCGCTGCTCTACGTCGGCACGTTCGGCTCGTTCATCGGCTACGGCTTCGCCTTCGGGCTCGTGCTCCAGACCCAGTTCGGCGCCTCCCCGCTCCAGGCCGCCTCGTACACCTTCCTCGGCCCGCTGCTGGGCTCGCTCTCCCGCCCCTTCGGCGGGCGGCTCGCGGACCGGTGGGGCGGCGCCCGGGTGACCGCGTGGACGTTCGCGGGCATGGCGGCGGGAACGGGCGGACTGCTGCTCGCCTCGCGGGCCGGTTCGTACGGGCTGTTCATCGCGGCCTTCACGGTCCTCTTCGTGCTCACCGGGATCGGCAACGGCTCCACGTACAAGATGATCCCGGCCGTCTTCGCCGAAGAGGCCGGCCGCGAGGTCACCGCGGGCCGCGACGCGGGCGAGGCCTTCGCCCGGGCCCGGCGGCGCTCGGGCGCCGTGATCGGGATCGCGGGCGCCGTCGGCGCGCTCGGCGGGGTCGCGGTGAACCTCGCCTTCCGGGCCGCGTACGGCTCCGAGGGCGGCAGCGGCACCCCCGCCTTCCTCGGCTTCCTCTGCTTCTACGTGGTGTGCGTGGTGGTCGTCCGGACGGTCTACCTGCGGCCCGCGCCCGACGACGGCGACCCGCTCGGACCGTCGCGGGTCCGGCGCCGCGGGGCCAGTCGTGTCTGACGCCCGCGCCGAGGAAACCGCCCGCGCCGACGGCACGGACCACGCCGGCGCCGGCCGCCGCCCCGACGGCACGGACCGCCCCGGCGGCACGGACCGCGCCGGCACCGGCACCGGGCGGACCGTCCTCACCCACTGCCCGTACTGCGCGCTCCAGTGCGGTACGGAACTCACCTCCGCCGGCGACCGGGTGACCGTCGCGCCCGCCGTCCTCGCCGGCACCGGGAAGCGGGGCGGCCTGTGCCAGAAGGGCTGGACCGCGCCCGAGGTCCTGACCACCGCCGACAGGCTGCGCACACCGCTCGTGCGGGGCGCCGACGGACGGCTCGCCCCGGCGACCTGGGACGAGGCGCTCGACCTGGTCGCCGGACGGCTGAGGGAGCTGCGGGACGCCCACGGCCCGGACGTCGTCGGGGTGTTCGGCGGCGGCGGCCTCACCAACGAGAAGGCCTACCTGCTCGGCAAGTTCGCCCGGGTCGCCCTCGGCACCAGCCGCATCGACTACAACGGCCGCTTCTGCATGTCCTCGGCCGCCGTGGCGGGCAACGCCGCCTTCGGCGTCGACCGCGGACTGCCCTTCCCCGTCACGGACCTCGAGGGGGCCGACGTCGTGCTGCTCGCCGGGGCCAACCCGGCCGAGACGATGCCGCCGCTCGTGCGCCACCTCGACCGGGCCGGCGCGCTCGTCGTCGTCGACCCGCGCCGCACGGCCACCGCCGAACGGGCCGCGCTGCACCTGCGGCCCGCGCCCGGCACCGACCTCGCCCTGGCGCTCGGCCTGTTGCAGCTCACCGTGGTCGACGGACACCTCGACCGGGCCTACGTGGAGGAGCGGACCGGCGGCTTCGAGGAGACCTGGCGCCGGGCCCTCGCCTGGACCCCGGAGCGCACGGAGCGCACCACCGGCGTCCCGGTCGCCGCCCAGCGCGAGGCGGTCCGCCTCCTGGCGGGCGCCCGGCGGGCGTACGTCCTGACCGGTCGCGGCGCCGAGCAGCACAGCAAGGGCACCGACACGGTCTCCGCCTTCATCAACCTCGCCCTCGCCCTCGGACTGCCGGGCCGGGAGGGCAGCGGATACGGCTGCCTCACCGGCCAGGGGAACGGACAGGGCGGACGCGAACTCGGCCAGAAGTCCGACCAGTTGCCCGGCTACCGGCTCATCACCGACCCGGCGGCCCGCGCGCACGTGGCGGGGGTGTGGGGCGTCGACCCGGAGCGCCTGCCCGGCCCCGGCCCGAGCGCGTACGAACTGCTCGACTCGCTCGGCACGGAGCACGGGCCGCGCGCCCTGCTCGTCTTCGGCTCGAACCCGGTGGTCTCCGCCCCGCACGCCGGCCACGTCACCGAGCGCCTCGCCGCGCTCGACCTGCTGGTCGTCGCCGACTTCGTGCCCTCCGAGACCGCCCGCCTCGCGGACGTGGTCCTGCCCGTCACGCAGTGGGCCGAGGAGGAGGGCACCCTGACCAGCCTGGAGGGGCGGGTGCTGCGCCGGCGCGGGCTGCTCGACCCGCCGCCGGGGGTCCGCAGCGACCTGGAGGTGCTGCGCGGGCTCGCCGTACGGCTCGGAGAACCGGCCGAGCGGTGGCCCGACCGGCCGGGCGAGGTCTTCGACGAGCTGCGCCGGGCGACGGCGGGCGGCCGGGCCGACTACTCCGGCGTGAGCTACGAGCGGCTCGACGCGGGCGAGGTCCTGCACTGGCCCTGCCCGGCGCCGGGCCACCCCGGCACCCCGCGGCTCTTCCTCGACTCCTTCGGCCACCCCGACGGCCGGGCCCGCTTCGTCCCGGTCGAGCACCGGGACGCGGCCGAGCAGCCCGGGGGGTCGTTCGACCTGTACGGGACGACCGGGCGGGTCCTGGCCCACTACCAGTCCGGCGCGCAGACCCGGCGGGTCGAGCAGCTCGCGGAGGCCGTCCCCGAGGCGTACGTGGAGATCCACCCCGACACGGCCCGGCGGGCCGGAGTGGTGCAGGGCGGGCTCGCGCGCGTGGTGTCGGCGCGGGGCGCGGTGGTGGCCCGGGTGCGGACGGTGGAGAGCCTGCGCACGGACACGGTGTTCCTGCCGTTCCACTTCCCGGGCGAGGGGCGGGCGAACCTGCTCACGAGCGGGGCGCTCGATCCGCGCAGCGGGATGCCGGAGTTCAAGGTGAGCGCGGTCCGCGTGGAACCGGTGGACGAGGAAGAACAGACGACGGGGACGGGGGACGGGACGTGAACGGGACGGCACACCGGAGAAGAGGTACGGGCCGGAGCGCGTGCGGCGCCGACGACCGCGTCGTGGTCGTCGGCAACGGCATCGCCGCGCACCGGCTCACCGAGAGGCTCGCCGCCCTCGGCCACGGCGGCCCCGTCACCGTCCTCGGTGCCGAGCCCCACCCCGCGTACCAGCGCACCCTGCTCGGATCGGTCCTCGACGGCAGCCTGTCGCCGGAGGCGGTGACCCTGCCCGCGCCACCGCGCGGGACCAGGGTGCTGCCCGGGGTCCGGATCACCCGGATCGACCGGGCCCGCCGGCTCGTGCACGGGCGGACGGCGGCCGGGGAGAGCGTGGCGGAACCGTACGGCACCCTCGTCCTGGCCACCGGGGCCCGGCCGGTCGCCCCCGGGCGCGGCTTCCACTCGCTCGACGACAGCCTGCGGCCGGTGCACGGCCGGGTGGCCGTGGTCGGCGCCGGCGTCCTCGGCGTGGAGACGGCGACGGCGCTGCGGCGGCGCGGCCACCAGGTGGTCCTCGCCCACGCCGGCCCGTACCCGATGCACCGTCACCTCGACGCGACGGCGGGCGCGCTGGTGGTGGCGGCCCTGGAGGACTGGGGCGTCGAACTGCGGCTCGACAAGAGGGTCGAGGAGGACGAGATCCTCGACGCCGACACCGTCGTGTGGTGCGTCGGCAGCGTCCCCGAGACCTCCCTCGCCCGCGGGGCGGGCCTGCGGGTGCGGCACGGCGTCGTCGTCGACGGGCGGCTGCGCACCAGCGACCCCGCCGTCCGGGCGATCGGCGCCTGCACGGGCGCGCCCGGCCTGGTGGGGGCCCTGGGCCAGGCGGAGACCCTGGCCGCCGACCTGACCGGCGGACCGGCCTGGTACACGGCCCCCTCGCCGATCCTGCGGCCCCGGGTGCCCGGCCTCGACGTGGCCTGCCTGGGCTTCCCGGGCTTCCCCGTCGAACGGACCGTGACCCTGCACGACCCCGCCCTCGGCCGGTACGCGCGCCTCGAACTCGTCCGGGACCGGATCGCGCGGGCCGTCCTGGTCGGCCTCCCCGAGGGGATCGCGGCGGTCGGCCAGCTCTACGACCGGGGGGCGCCCGTGCCCGCCGACCCGCTGGCGCTGCTGCTCGGCACCGCGGGGAAAGCGCCCGACGAGTCCGTGGTGTGCCACTGCAACGGCGTCGACCGGGAGGCCGTCGAACGCGCCTGGCGCGACGGCGCGCGGTCCGTCGGGGCGGTCGTGGAGGCGACCCGCGCGACCACCGGCTGCGGAGGGTGCTCCGACACCCTCCGGGCGGTGTGCGCGGCGCTGGGCCCCGCCCGGGAGGCGAGGTGAGGACCCTCGTCGTCGCCGGGTACGGCCCGTCCGGACACCGGCTGGTCCAGGAGCTGCGCGCCCTGGACACCGCCGGTACGTGGCGGATCGTGGTGCTCGCCGAGGAGCCGCGGCCCGCCTACAACCGGATCGCGCTCTCCACCCTGGCCTCCGGGCGCGACCCCGCCGAACTCGCCCTCCCCGGCGTGCCGCCGGACGCGTCCGTCGACGTGCGCCTGTCGACCACCGCGACCGGGATCGACCGCGCGGGCCGGACCGTGCGCTGCTCGGACGGCACCCGGGTGCCCTACGACGCGCTCGTCCTGGCCACCGGCTCGCGGCCGTTCGTCCCGCCCGTGCCCGGGCACGACCTGCCGCACTGCTTCGCCTACCGCAGGGTCGAGGACGTCGACGCGATCCGGGCCGCCGCCCGCCCCGGCCGGCCGGCGGTGGTGATCGGCGGCGGGCTGCTCGGCCTGGAGGCGGCGGACGCGGTGCGCAGGCTCGGGATGCGCACCCGCGTCGTGGAGACCGCGCCCCATCTGATGCCGCTCCAGGTCGACGCGGACGGCGGCCGGCTCCTGGGGGAGCTGGTCCGTGACCTCGGCATCGAGGTGCACTGCGGGGCGAGGACGGTCTCGGTCGGGCCGGAGGCGGTGCGCTTCGCCGACGGCACCGAACTCGCGGCCGACCTCGTCGTGTTCTCCGCCGGGATCCGGCCCCGGGACGAACTCGCCGCCACGGCGGGCCTGGCGACCGGGGAGCGCGGCGGCTTCCTCGTCGACGCCCGGCTCCGCACGGCCGACGAACGGATCTGGGCGATCGGCGAGTGCGCGGCCGTCGAGGGCCGCTGCCACGGCCTGGTGGCCCCCGGCCGCCGCATGGCCGGCCTGGTGGCCCGCCGGCTCATGGACCTGGAGGCGCCCCCGTACGCGGACACGGCCCAGCCGACCCGGCTGAAGGTCCTCGGCCTCGGGGTCACCGGCTTCGGGGACATCCACGCCCGGACCGAGGGGGCGATCGAGCTGCGCGAGACGGACCACGCCACGGGCGCCTACCGCAAGCGCGTCCTCGCGGCCGACGGCGAGACCCTGCTCGGCCGGGTGGAGGTCTCCGCGACGCCCCGGTGAGGGCAGGGGGTCGCGCGCTCTTCACCCCCGGTTCGTCCGGCGGGGCGAGACTGTCCGGCGGAAGGGGGCGGTCCGGCCCGCGGACCGGAGTCCTCCGAGGTCAGCGTGTGATGGCGGCGTGATGCGGACGTGACATTATCGGCCTGGACATGCCTGGGGAAAACAGCGATTTGAGTATGCTTCATGGCCATGACCGCAGTCATCGACGCCTGGTTCGATTTCGGATGTCCCTTCAGCATGTTGACCCGGCGTCTGCTGGCCGCGGAGCTCGAGGACTTCGGTCCGGCCGTCCGCTGGTACCCCCACGAGGCCCCGGGCGGGGCCCGGAACAGGCTGCCGGCGGCCCGCGTCTGGGAGCGCGGGGTGCGCCCGCTCGCCGACCGCCTCGGGGTGCCGGTCCACCGGGAGCCCCCGCCGCCCGCCCCCACCCGGCTCGCCCTCCAGGGCTACCACTACGCGGTGGACCGGGGCCGCGGGTCCGCCTACTCGGACCAGGTCTTCGACGCGTACTTCCGGGAGCGGCTCGACATAGCGGACCCCGGGGTGCTGGCCGGGGCGGCCGGGCGCGCGGGGCTCGATCCGGAGCGGTTCCTCGCCGCGGTGGACTCGCCCCGGTACGCGCAGCGGCACCGCACGGCGGTGGCCCGCTGGCCCTCGGTGCGGACGACGCCGACCGTGGTGTCCGGCGGCTACCGGGTCGAGGGCGTCCCCAACGCCGTGCAACTGGCCCGGATCGTGGCCCTGTCGGGAAGACGCCCCCCGGGGCCCGCCCGGCGGGTCATGGCCGGGGCCGCGGCGCCCGGCACGGCACCTTGCCGCGTCGCCGAAACGCCCCCCTAGTCCCGCCGCGGGCCGCCGCACCGGACGCCCGTCCTCCCCAGCCCCGGTCCGCCGGACGGCCCTAGTGCAGGCGGGGCTTCGTCCGCCGGTCGAGGTGGACGAGGGCGGTCGCGAGGAGGTCGTCGAGCCGCTCGGCGAGCCCGTCCGGCAGCCGGTCGAGCAGCTCCGCGTGCGCCGCCGTGGCCGAGACGAGCACCGAGCAGGCCAGGGCCTCGCCCTCCGCGGTGAGCTGCACCCAGGTGCTCCGGGCGTCGTTGGCGTTGGCCTCCCGGGTGACGTAACCGGCCTGCACCAGGCGGAGGGTCACGTTGCTGGTGCCGCCGGAGGACAGCTCGCACAGGGCGGACAGGGCGGTCGGGCGGAGCCGGTTGTCCTCGGAGCGGTACAGCGCGAGCAGCACGTCGGTGTCGGCCTGGGTGAGGCCGGCGTCGGCCGACGAGGCCCGGGTGGCCGCGTTCACCAGCTGGGCCAGCCGGTTCGCGTGGCGGGCCAGCCGGTCCAGGGGGATCGCCCCGGCCGGGGCTTGGTTGTTCATGCATCTCCTCGTCGTGCGGCGGGCCGCTCGTCTGCCCGTGGTGCCGTCCTGACGCACCTATCCCATTTTTGCGGCACGCGGGCAAGCCCCGCGCACCGGGGGCGGTTGATGGACCTCCGCCCGGAGGCTACTCTCTCAGGAGAAAGCTTTAATAAAAGCTATCGGCTGGGAGGGGAGAGGCCGCATGACCTCCTTAGGGGAATTACGGGGGCTCGACGGGCACGCGCAGGCCCGGCTCGTCCGTGACGGGGAGCTGACGGAGGCCGAACTGATCGCCGCCGCCGTCGACCGGATCGAGCGGTACGACGGCCCGATCGGCTCCGTCGCCGTCACCGCCTTCGGGCAGGCGCTCGCCGAGGCCGAGAAGGAGCCGCGGGAACCGCTCGGGGGAGCGCCGCCCCACGGACCGCCGTCCCGGGAGTCACCGCTCCGGGGAGTGCCGTTCCTCCTCAAGGACCTCGGCCCCACCGTCGCCGGCATCGAGGCGACCATGGGCTCGCGCTTCCTCGCCGGCTTCGTGCCCGACCGGGGCAGCGAGCTCGGCGACCGGTTCCGCGCCGCCGGCCTGCGGGTCCTCGGCAAGGCCAAGACCGCCGAGTTCGGGGTGCTGCCCACCACCGAACCCCGCCACCAGGGACCCACCCGCAACCCCTGGGACCCCGCGCGCAGCGCCGGCGGCTCCAGCGGGGGCTCCGCCGCGGCCGTCGCCGCCGGCCTGGTCCCCGTCGCGCACGCCAACGACGCCGGCGGCTCCATCCGCATCCCCGCCTCCAACTGCGGGGTCTTCGGCCTCAAGCCCACCCGGGCCCGCACCCCGCTCGGACCCGCCGTCGGCGACCTCATGAACGGACTCGCCTCCGAGCACGTGGTCAGCCGCTCGGTCCGGGACAGCGCCGCCGTGCTCGACGCCGTCGCGGGCCCCGCCCCCGGCGACCCCTACTGGGCGCCGCCCGCCCCCGCCGGCTCGTTCCTCCGGGCCGTCCTCGAAGCCCCCCGCCTGCGGCCCCTGCGCATCGCCTTCACCCTCAGGACCGGCAGCGGCGGCCGGCTCGACCCCGCCTGCGCGGAGGCCGTCCGCGAGGCCGCCGGGCTCTGCGCCGACCTGGGCCACGACGTGACCGAGGCCGAACCCGCCGTCGCCTTCGCCGACCTGGTCGAACCGTTCCTGGCGCTCTGGGCCGCCGGAGTGTCCTCCGCCATCACCTCGTACGCGCTGCTCAGCGGCCGGACCCCGGAGCCGGACGGCTTCGAGGAGCTCACCTGGGACCTGTACGAGCGGGGCCGGAGCCTGAGCGCCGCCGACTACCTGCTCGCCGTCACCGCCCTCCAGCGGGCCGCGCGCGGACTCGCCGCCTTCCACGAGGAGCACGACGTGCTGCTCGGCCCGGTCACCGCCGAACCGGCCCCGCCGCTCGGCACCTTCGCCACCGGCTCCCCCCGCCGGCAGCTCCTGCGGGCCGTCGAGTTCTGCCACGAGACCCCGCTGGCCAACCTCACCGGGCAGCCCGCCATGTCCGTCCCGCTGCACCGGACCGCCGCCGGACTCCCCGTGGGCGTCCACGCGACCGGACGCTTCGGCGAGGAGGCGACCCTGTTCGCCCTCGCCGCCCAGCTCGAACAGATCCGTCCCTGGGCGCACCGTCTGCCCGACCCCGAGCACTCGCGAGCGGAGACACGGACGTGCTGAAGATATCCCTGGCCCTGCGGGACACCGACGGCTGGCACCGGGCCGGCGAACTCGCCCGCACCACCTACGCCGAGACCCACGCCGCCGACGTCAAGCCCGACCCGGACGCGTTCGTCCTGGCCGTCCCCTCCGAGCGCGACCCGGTGCCCGGCGGGACCGTCCTGGCCTGCGCCGGGTGTACGTACGCCGCCCCGGACCGGCCCTTCTTCTCCGAGCGCTACCTCGGCACCCGCATCGAGGAGGCCATCGCGGCCCGCACCGGCACCCCCGTCGACCGCGACCGGATCATCGAGATCGGGGCGCTCGCGGGACCCGGCGGGGCGGGACGCGAACTGATCCGGGTCATCCCGATCATCGCCTGGACGATGGGCATGGAGCACATCCTGTGCACCGTCACCAGGCAGCTCCGCGACCTGCTCGCCCGCCTCGACATCAACTACACCGTGCTCGGCGAGGCCGACCCGGACCACCTGACGCCGGAGGAGCGGGCCGCCTGGGGCACGTACTACGACCAGCGTCCGACCGTCGGCTTCATCGACCTCGCCCGGCTCGCCGGCCTGTTCGCCGGGGCGACCGGCCGGTACGCCTTCTTCGCGCCCGTCGTCGAACTCCTCACCGACGCCACCACGCCCCGGGAGGTGGTCGGCCGTGCGGGCCGTTGAGAACGCGCTGCGCCGCCACGCCGAGACCGACCGGCCCCTCGTCCGGGTCCTCGACGGCCGGGGCGGCGTCGCCGCCGCCCACGGCTACCGGGAGATCACCCGGGCCGCCCGGGCGCTCGCCGACGGGATCGGCGCCGGAGCCGGCCGGATCGGCGTCCTGTGCGGCAACACGCCGGAGTTCGTCGTCGCGGACCTCGCCCTGCTCGCGCTGCGCGCCACCGAGGTCCCCGTACCGCTGGCCTTCTCGCGCGAACAGGCCGCCGGGCTCCTGGAGGAGGCCGACGTCTGCCTGGTGGACGCGCAGGGCGCCGCGCGGCTCGCCGAGTGGGGGCCGGTGCTGCCCGAGGGCTGCCGGGTCGTCGAGGTCTCCCTCGCCGCGCTCGCGGGCGGCACCGCACCGTACGCCGTGCCCGACGGCGACGAGGACTGGATCTGCAAGATCATCCACACCTCGGGGACCACCTCGCGCCCCAAGGGCGTACGGATCCGGGCCCACGGCGTCGGCGCCCTCATCGACTCCCTGCACGGGGCGATGCCCGCCGAGGCCTTCACCGGCTACCTCTCCTTCGTCCCCTTCAGCCTCCTCATCGAGCAGGTCACCGGCCTGTACCTGGTGCTGCTCGACGGCGGCTGCCTGACCCTGCTGCCGCCCGGCACGCCGCTCGTCGGCACCAGCGGCGGCGCCGTCGAGGCCGCGCTGCCGCAGCTCGCCGCCGCCCGCCCCACCGCCCTCGTCGCCACCCCCGCGCTCGCCAACGCCCTCCTCGACGCCGCCCGCCGGGCCGCCGCCGACGGACTGGACGTCGCCCCCGCCCTGTTCGGCACCGAACGGGCCCCCCTGATCTGCTGCGGCGGCGCCCCCGTCCACCCGGAGACGCTGCGCGCACTCGACGCGTTCGGGATCGCCGTGTACGAGGGCTACGGACTCTCCGAGAACAGCTCCGTCGTCAGCTGGAACACCCCCGGCGCCCGCCGCATCGGCACCGTGGGCCGCCCGCTCCCGCACGTCCGGGTCCGGCTGGACGAGGAGGGCGAACTGCTCGTCTCCAGCTCCTCCCTCTTCGACGGCTACACCCGCGAGGACCCCTCCAGCTGCGCCGTCGTCGACGGCTGGCTGCACACCGGGGACCTCGCCCGCGTCGACGAGGACGGCTACCTCACCATCACCGGACGCAGGAAGAACGTCATCATCACCTCGGCGGGCCGCAACGTGGCGCCCGAGTGGGTGGAGGCCCAGTACGCGCGGCTGCCCTTCGTCCGCGCCGTCGCCGTCGTCGGCAACGACCTGCCCGCCCTGCACGGCCTGTTCGTGATCGACCCCGCCGCCGACCGGACCGAGGCGGAGCGCGCGCTCGCCGCGTTCGGCGCCGAACACCTCTCCGAGGTCGAACGGGTCGAGACCGTCCACCTGATGGGCGCCGACGACGAGGCGTACCGCAGGCTCTTCACCGTCACCGGACGCCCCATGCGCAAGGCCGTCGTCGAGCACCTCCTCACTCACCGATCGCGATGACAACCGCGAAGAACGAGAGGTCAACATGTCTGTGAGCCGGCCGGAGATCACGCCCCTCGGCACGGGCACCGGAAAGCTCGTCACGCCCGGCGCCGACGGGGCGTCCCTCGGCGACCTGGACCCGCGCGCCGTCGTGCGGCTGCTCGCCGAGGCCGGGCACGTCGTCCTGCGCGGATTCCGCCCCTCCGTCGAGGAGTTCTCCCTCTTCGTCAAGAACCACTCCGACCGCGTGACCCTCGACCCCGCCCGCTCCTTCCACGGCGGCGATGTGGCGCAGAAGGTCGACGCCGGCACCGACGCCGTCGGCCTCCACCTGGAGAACGGCAACAGCCCCTTCGGGCCCGACCTGACCTGGTTCCTCTGCGAGAAGGCCGCCTCCCACGGCTCGCAGACCACCGTGTGCGACGGCTACCGCGTGTGGGACGCCGCCGAGGAGGCCGACCGGGCCGCCTTCGCGCAGGACATCACGTACGCGCGCCGGGTCGAGGAAGCCAAGTGGAAGCAGTTCGTCCTGCACCAGACCGGCGGCGCCAAGCCCCTGGAGGACATCACCTTCGAGGACTTCCGCGCCCTGGTCGAGAGCGCCCCGGACGGCCGCGCGTCCACCACGCTCGTCCAGCTGGAGGACGGCTCCGCCCACTACACGTACCGCACGGGCGCCGCCCACGCCACGCTCTTCGGCGAGCGGCTCTCCTGGGCCAACAGCGTCTTCGGCCCGTCCTACAACTACGAGAAGCCGGTCATCTCCTTCGCCGACGGCAGCCCGCTGGGCGAGGAGCTGACCGCCCGCATGAAGCGGCTCACCGACCGCCTCACCGAGGACATCGAGTGGCAGGACGGCGACGTCGCGCTCATCGACAACACCCGGGTGATGCACGGCCGCCGGGCCATCACCGACACCCGCCGGACCATCTACAACGCCCAGAGCTACGTCCGCCGCGACCTGCTCGCGTCCCTCTGAGAGCGGGAGACCCGCCATGACCGTCCAGTCCGCCGCCCCGGGCCCCGCGGGGCTCGACGACCCCGCCGTCCGCGCCGTCCTGAACCGGCTGTACTCCCAGGCCGAGCGGGACGACAAGGAGGTGATGGAGCGCGCCCACGCCAACGCCGCCCGGCTGGCCGCCCCGCCCACCCCCGCCGAGGCCAGCGCGCTCTGCGCCGACGCGCTGCTCCCCGTCGACCCGCACACCGGGCGGCTGCTGTACACCCTGGTCCGCATGCTGCGGCCCCGGCTCGTCGTGGAGTTCGGCACCTCCTTCGGCACCTCGGCCGTGCAGATCGCGGCGGGCCTGCGGGAGAACGGCCGCGGCCGGCTCGTCACCACCGAGCTCGACGGGAGCAAGGTGCGCCGGGCCCGGGCCAACCTCGACGAGGCCGGGCTCGCCGACCTCGTCGACGTGCGGGAGGGCGACGCGCTGGAGCTGCTGCGCGCCTTCGACGCGCCCGTCGACCTCGTCCTCCTCGACGGCTGGAAGGAGCTGTACCTGCCGGTCCTGGAGGTCCTGGAACCCGTCCTCGCGCCCGGAGCCGTGATCGTCTCCGACAACCTCTCGATGCTGCCCCCCGCGTATCTGGAGCGGATCCGTGACCGGGACCGGGGCTACGTCTCGCTCGACCTGCCGCTCGGCGACGGCATCGAGCTCACCACCTGGACCGGAGCGGCCGGGGCCGCGGACGCCCGGCCCGGAAACGCCTGAACCGCCGGACTTCCGAAGCACCCTACGGAGAGAGACCCATGCCAACCCTGTACGACCCGCTCACCGCCGGCGCCCTGACCCTGCCCAACCGCGTCGTCATGGCCCCCATGACCCGCAACCGCGCCGGCGCCGACGGCGTGCCCGGCCCGCTGGTGGCCCGGTACTACGCCCAGCGGGCCTCCGCCGGGCTGATCGTCACCGAGGGCGTGCGGATCAGCCCGGCCGCCGCCGGCCCGGTCGGCCAGCCCGGACTGCACACCCCCGAGCAGATCGCCGGCTGGGCCGAGGTCACCGGCGCGGTGCACCGGGCGGGCGGGCGCATCGTGGCGCAGCTCTCCCACCACGGCCGCATCGCCCACCCCGACCTGCTGCCCGAGGGCTTACGGCCGCTCGCGCCGTCCGCCGTGACCGCGCTCGGCGACGCCCGCACCCCGAAGGGGCTCGTGCCGACCGTGGAGCCGCGCGCGATGACCGCCGAGGACATCGCCACGACCCTGGCGGACTTCGCGGCGGCCGCCGCCGCGGCGGTCGAGGCCGGCTTCGACGGGGTCGAACTCCAGGGCGCCAACGGGTACTTGATCCACCAGTTCCTCTGCGACAACACCAACCTCCGCGAGGACGGCTACGGCGGCGACCCCGCCGCCCGGATCCGCTTCGCCGTCGAGGCCGTCCGCACCGTCTCCGACGCGATCGGCGCGGACCGGGTGGCGCTGCGGATCTCGCCCGCCAGCGGCTACAACGACACCGTCGAGCAGGACCCCGCGGTGGTCTACGGGCTGCTCGCGGACGCTCTCGACGCCGGACGGCTCGCCTATCTGCACCTGGTGGAGAGCGCGGACGAGCGGCTGAACCGGCTGGTGCGCGAGCGCTGGGCGGGCACCCTGCTCACCAACCCGTTCACCGGGGACGACCCGACCGACCCGGAGACCGGCGCGCGGCGGCTCGCCGCCGGGGCCGCCGACGCCGTGGCCTTCGCGCGGTACTTCTCCGCCAACCCCGACCTGCCCGAGCGGATCCGCCGGGGCCTCCCGCTGACCGAGCCCGACGAGGACACCTTCCACGAGGGCGGGGCCACCGGCTACACCGACTTCGCCCCCCATCCGGCGGGCGCGCCCGCCGAGGGCGAGCAGCAGGACCAGTACGCGGGGATCGGCGACCGGTACTCGGACTTCAAGGACACCGCCCCGCTCGCCGGGCCCGAGCAGCACAACGTCCTCAAGCAGCTCGGCGACCCGACCGGCCTGCGGGTCCTCGACCTGGCCTGCGGGCACGGCCACTACACCCGTCTGATCAAGGCCGCCGGCGCCGCCGAGGCCGTCGGCGTCGACCTCTCCCCGGTCATGGTCGAACTGGCCCGCGCGACCGAGCGGGAACACCCGCTCGGCATCACGTACCACGTCGGCGACGCCGTCGCGCTGCCCAGGCTGGGCGTCTTCGACCTGGTGAGCGCCGTGTGGCTGCTCAACTACGCCACCACCAAGGCGGAACTGACCGCCATGCTGCGCGGCATCCACGACAACCTGGCCCCGGGCGGGCGGTTCGTCGCGCTCACCGTACGGCCGGAGTTCGAACCCTTCGGGCCGAAGTGGGACGCGTACGGGCTGCGGGTGGTCTCGGAGACCCCTGACGGGGACCGGGGCGTCCTGGTCACCGACCTCATCGGCACCGAGACCTCCACCATCACCACCTCGCGCTGGAGCCACGAGGCCTTCGCCGAGTGCCTCGCGGCGGCCGGGTTCGAGGACTACGCGTGGGAGGTGCCCGAGGTGCCGGCCGAGTCCGTGGAGCGGTTCGGCGACGCGTTCTGGGACAACTACCGGGCCAACCCGATCCCCGGCCTCCTCGTCGGCACCCGCCCGGTGCCCGGCGCGGACCGGGTGCGGACCGCCGCGCGGACGCTCGCGGAGGACCTGGCCGGCGGGCGCTGGACCCCGACCGCCCTCGAAAGGTCCCTCGCGGGCAAGCTCCTGACCTCCGCCCCGGACGGCTCGTTCCTCACCGCCCGCGCGGTCCGGGACGTCTTCTGGGAGGGCTCGGAGGCCTTCACCCGGGAGAACGGCGGCCGGCTCGCGGCGCTGCTCGCGGACGCCACGCCGCTCCTGGAGGCGGAGCCGGGGTCGGAGCCGGCCGGCGAGGAGGCCGACGCGGCGGCCCGGGAGGTCGTCGCGCTGCTCCGCGCACTCGACTGAACGACCGGGCGTTCGAACGTTTTCAGGGACGCGTAAGGGGTGGGCAACCGTGCGAAGCGCACGGTTGCCCACCGCGCGTACGAGGAGGAAGAGAGCCGTGAACACTGTCAGGGCCGGGGCGTTCCCGGGCGCCGGGGAAGAGCCCGAGCCGTCGCGGGCGCCCCTGCTCACCGCCGTGCACCTCGTGCCCGTCGCCGCGCTGCAACCCGCCGACTCGCCCCGGGCCCGCGCCGAGCACCCGGAGCACCTGCGGATCCTCGCCGCGGCGGAGGGCGAGCTGCCGCCGATCGTCGTGCACCGGGAATCGATGCGGGTGGTCGACGGCACGCACCGGCTGCGGGCCGCCGTGCTGCGCGGCCGGACCGAGGTCGAGGTCCGGTTCTTCGACGGCGGGGCCGAGGACGCCTTCGTGTACGCCGTCGAGGCCAACACCCGGCACGGGCTGCCGCTCTCGCTGGCCGAGCGCCAGGCGGCGGCGGCGCGGATCCTGGCCTCCCACCCGCACTGGGCGGACCGGGCCATCGCCTCCGTGTCCGGCCTGTCCGCGCACACCGTGGCCGCGCTGCGGCGCAGCGCCCCCGGGCCGGACGCCCCGGCCGGGCGGCTCGGCAGGGACGGCCGGGTGCGCCCGCTGTCCACCGCCCAGGGCCGCCGCGAGGCCGGACGCCTGCTCGCCGCGTCCCCGGACGTCTCGCTGCGGGAGATCGCCAAGCGGACGGGCCTGTCGCCGGCGACGGTGCGGGACGTGCGCGACCGGGTGCGGCGCGGCGACGACCCCGTGCCGGAGCGGCTGCGGGGCGGCGACGGCGGGCGGCCGCAGGAGCCGTGGCGGGCGGCGGGACCGCCCGTGCGCGCGGTTCCGGAGCCGCTCCCGGCATCGGTTCCGTCCCCGGCTCCGGAGGAGGAGCTGGCCGCGGCCTACCAGAACCTGTGCCGCGACCCCGCCCTGCGCCACACCGAGAGCGGTCGCGTCCTGCTCCGCCTGCTGAGCGCGCTGACCCTTCCCCCCGCGCAGTGGCAGAACCTCGCCGACGGCGTCCCCGTCCACCGGGCCAACGCCGTCGCGGAGCTGGCCTCCGAGTACGCCCGCGTCTGGCAGGAGTTCGCCGAACGCGCCCGGCGCGGCGAGGAGCGGTCCCGCAGGGGCCCTCAGTAGCGCACCTTCCTGATCCGGGGTCCGTACGGGGCCGCGTCCAGCCAGCGGCCCGCGCGGGGCCACAGCGGGGCGGCGGCCGCGGCGGACCGCTGGAGCAGGCGCAGGCCGGGGCGGGGGGCGAGCAGGTGGTCGAGCGCGGCACCGGCCGCGCGGACGTTGCGCTCGGCCGCCGTCCGCCGCTCGCGGGCGTACGCCTCCACCGCGTCGTCCCGCACGGCCCGGGCCGCGGCCACGGCGTCGCCGACGCCGGAGTTCATCCCGCGCGCGCCGAAGGGCGGCAGCAGATGGGCGGCCTCGCCCGCGAGCAGCACCCGCCCGGTGGCGTCGGCGAAGCGGGCGGCGACCCGGAGCTGGAAGCGGTAGACCGAGGACCAGGTGACCTCGGGACCGGGCACCTGGGGGAGCACCGCGGGCAGCCACTCCCGGGCGGTCGCCGCGAGGTGCCGGGCGTCGTCGTCCGGGCGGCACTGCACGTCGACGCGCCAGCCGCCCCGGAAGGGCACGAGGAGCACGTGGCGCCCGCCGGCCGCCGGGTGCCGGTAGTGGAAGACCCGCTCGGGACGGGCGGGCCGCTCCCCGTCGGCCACGTCGACGACCACGAACTCGGTGGCCGACGTGCTGCCGTCCAGTCCGATGCCCACGGCCTCGCGCACCGCCGAGCGGGCGCCGTCCGCCGCGATGACGTGGCGGGCCCGGTGGACGGCGCCGGACGCCGTGCGCAGCCGCACCCCGTCGGAGGACGGCACCGCCTCCCGTACGGGGTCGCCCCAGAGGGTCCGGACGCCCGCCTCGTCGCAGGCCCGGCGCAGCAGGTCCTCGACGACGGTCTGCGGGAGGCTGGTGAAGGGGGCCGTCGCCGGGTCGGCGGGGTACGTGCGGAGGTGGACCTGACGGCCCGCCCACAGGGTGCGTTTGGTGTCCCACACCAGGCCCCGGGCGGCGATCTCCGTCCCGAGCCCGGGCCGGACGGCGTCGAGCCGGTCGAGGGTGGCGCGGTGCACGAAGACGGCGCGGCTGCCGGGCCGTTCGGCCGTGCGCGCACGGGCTTCGAGGAGGAGCGGGCGGAGGCCCAGGGCGTGCGCGGCCAGCGCGGCGGAGAGGCCGACCGGCCCGGCGCCGACCACGACCAGCGGGTCCGGGGCGCTCACGGGGCCCGCTCCGGCGGGACGACGGAGGGGTGGAAGGTCTCCCGGACGTACAGCGGGGCCTCGTCGGCCAGCTGGAGCAGGTAGCCGCGCGACACGGCGGACGGTCCGCCGCCCGGGCCCCGCCAGGGGGCGAGACCGACGCTCAGCGGGGTGCGCCGCTGCGGGACGCCGTACGCGGCCAGGGAACGGCCGAGGGGGGCGGAGCGGCTGGTGACGGCGGAGACCAGTTCCCCGTCGCGCGGCAGCCGGCCGAGCACCAGGTTGCGGGAGACCACCGTGCCGTCCGGGGCGACGAGTTCGGTGCGGCGGACGAGGCGGAGCGCGCCGGACGCGCCGCCGGTCAGGGTCTGCCCGAGGAGCCGCAGTCGCAGCCGGTGGCGGACGCGGCGTTCGAGGAGCTCCGTGGTCGGGCCGGGGTGGCGGAGCAGCGTCCGGGTGAAGACGTCGGTGAAGCCCCGTGCCGGGGCGCGGGGCGTGAGGCCGGGACGCTCCTCGGGGAGCGCGGCCGGAGAGGGGGCGGGCATGGCGGCGGTCTCTCGGTCCGCCGCGCCCTTCGGGGCGCGGCGCCGTGCCCGCCCGGGGGCGGACACGGCGGACGGTGCCCGGGTCAGGCGGAGGGGGTGTAGTTGCCCGGGGTGAGCCGCTGCGGGATCGCGACCCGGTTGTAGCTGTTGATCACCACGATGATCCACAGCAGGGCGGCGAGCTGCTCCTCGCCGAAGACCTTCACCGCGCGCTCGTGCACCTCGTCGCGGACGTGTCCGTCGTGGATGAGGGTGACGGCCTCGGTGAACTCCAGGGCGGCCCGCTCCCGCTCGCTGAAGAACGGGGTCTCCTCCCAGGCGGTGAGGGCGTAGAGGCGCTGCTCGCTCTCGCCGGCGTGCCGGGCGTCGAGGGTGTGCATGTCGATGCAGAAGGCGCAGCCGTTGATCTGCGAGGCGCGGATGCGGACGAGCTCGATGAGCGGCTGCTCGAGGCCGGCCTCGGTGGCGGCCTGGGCGGCCTGACCGGCCAGCTTGTGCATGGCTGAGTACGTGCGCGCGGACAGGGTGTTCAGGTCCAGGCGCTGGGTGTTTCCAGAGGTCATGGTGGTGATGGTAGGAGCGCTCCGGACGGCTGGCCAGGTGGGCGATCCGGCAGTTGAACAGTCCGCCCCGCCGACTCGCTCGTCTGCTCGAGTCCCGCTTGACAGCCAAGGTGCCTCACGGGAAAGGTAAATTCCCATCAGGGCGGCATGGCTCGAACTTCCCTTCAGCATCGCACCGTTGTGCCGATCTCGCCCGGGGTCCGCCCCGGGCCGTTGAGCCGATCTACCCACGGACGGACGAACATGACTCTGCAGGACCATCTGCGCGCCACCCTCGACTGGCACTTCGACCCCGCCACCGGCTCTCCGTTCTGGCTGCGCAGGGCGAAGACGCTCGACTTCGACCCGCGCACGGACATCGCCTCGGTCGCCGACCTGCGGCGCTTCCCGGACGTCAGCGGCGAGCTGCGGACCGTGCCCGTGGAGGACCTGGTGCCCGCCGGTGCCGCCGGACAGCCCTTCGAGGTCTTCGAGTCGGGCGGCACCGTCGGCGCCCCCAAGCGGGTCGTCGACGCGCACGCCCGCTCCCGGAACGTCGAATGGGTCAGCGAGGTGCTCGCCGCCCACGGCTTCCCCGGCCGCGGCCACTGGCTCCACGTCGGCCCCACCGGCCCGCACGTCGTCGGCCGCACCGTCCGGCACCTGGCGCAGCTCCGCGGCTCGATGTGCTTCACCCTGGACTTCGACCCGCGCTGGGTGAAGCGGCTCATCGGCTCCGGCCGGCCCGAACTGGCCGCCGAGTACCGCGAGTACCTGATCGAGCAGATCGAACTCGTCGTCAACACCCAGAACGTGAGCGTGCTCTTCATCACGCCCCCGGTCCTGGAGGCCGTCTGCGCCCGCCCCGGCCTGTACGAGCGGCTCGCCGACTCCCTCGAAGCCATCCTGTGGGCCGGCACCAGCATCAGCCCCGAGTCGCTGCGGCAGATCGAGGAGACCTTCTTCCCGAACGCCAGGGTCGCCGCGATCTACGGCAACACCCTGATGGGCATCGCCCCGCAGCGCCCGCGCGAGGCCGGCGACCGCCACCCGTGCGTCTTCGTCCCGTACCACCCGCAGTCCCTCGTCGAACTGCTCGACCCGGAGACCGGCGGCCCCGTCGCGTACGGGGAACGCGGCCAGGTCCTCGTCCACCAGCTCAGCCGGGACATGTTCCTGCCCAACGTCCTGGAGCGGGACACCGCCATCCGCGTCGAGCCGGCCGCCGGGTCGGACCTCGACGGCCTCGCCGACATCGCGCCCCTCAAGGCCAAGGACGCCCCGGCCGTGATCGAGGGGGTCTACTGATGGCCGCCCCGTCCCTGCCCGTCGTCAATCCGGTCATCGGGGGCCAGGACGTCGACAGCCGCGACCGCGCCGAACTCGCCGCCCTCGACGGCACCCCGCTCGTCTCCGTCGGCCTGGCCCCCCGGCTGCTCGCCCAGGCCGCCCTCAACCGGCTCAGGGCCGCGAAGCCCGGCCCCGCCCCCGGCCCCGAGCTCTTCGCGAAGGCCGGCGAACTCTTCGCCACCGCCGAACTGGAGGGGGAGACCCCCGAGGAGTACCGCCGCCGGGTCGTCCTGGCCACCGGCACCCCCGGCGCCGCCGTCACCCGGGCGATCGAGGGCGTCCGCGGCTCCCTCGGCATCATCGAGCGCATCAACCGGGCCGAGTACCCGGAGCCCTTCGAGGCCCCCGGCTACCGCACCGTCTGGGTGCCGCGCGGCGCCCTGCTCGCCGCCGTCGTGCCCAACAACCACCCCGAGCCCAACGTCACCTGGGTCCGCGCCCTCGCCCTGGGCGCCCGGGTCCTCGTCCGCCCCGGCAGCAGGGACCCGTTCACCCCGCGCCGCCTCTTCGCCGCCCTGCTCGCCGCCGGGATCGACCCGGACACCCTGGCCTTCCTGCCCGGCGACCACGAGGTCGGCGAACACCTCCTCGCCCAGGCCGACCTGGGCCTGGTCTACGGCGGACCGGCCGCCGCCGAGCGGTTCGGACACCGGAGCGACGTGCTCGTGCGCGGCCCCGGCCGCAGCAAGGTCCTCGTCGGGGCGGGTGCTGAGGACGACAAGGAGGTCCTCGACGACCTCGTGGACTGGATCGCCGAGGACGGCGGGGTGCGCTGCAACAACATCTCCCTCGTCCTGACCGCCGGAGAGGCCGCCCCGCTCGCCGACGCCCTCGCCGCCCGGCTCGCCGACCTGCCCGTCCACCCCGTCCTCGACGAGCGCGCCACCCTGCCGGCCTTCGGCGCCGAGACCGCCGACGCCCTGGCCGACCACCTGCGCCGCCTCACCGCGGGCGCCACCGACCACAGCACCCGCCGCTACGGCGGCTCGCTGCTCGCCGACCCCGGCGACGGCACCACCGTGCTGCGCCCGCTCGTCGTCTCCGTCGACCGGCCCGACGACCCGGTCGCCGGTACGGAACTGGGCTTCCCGTTCGTCGTGGTGGCGCCCTGGCGCCCCGCCGACGGCACCCGCCCGCTGCGCGACTCCCTCGTCGTCAGCCTGCTCGGCGAACACGCCGGCCTCGCCGAACAGGTGCTCCGCGAGCCCTCCGTGCGCAAGGTCGTCACCGGCCGCGTCCGCCCCTGGGCGGGCGTGCCCGAGACCCCGCACGACGGCAGCCTGGCCCAGTTCCTCCTGGAGCCCAAGGGACTGGTCACCGCCGACCCCGAAGGCTGACCGACCGGCACGGAACCATTCCCCTCGTACGGACGGAAGAGAGAAGCCGTGACCCTCGCCGATTCCCCGCCGACCGTTGCGGCCGACGCCCTGCCGCCGCTCGCCCTCACCGAGTGGCGCAACCTTCCGGCCGACCAGCAGCCCCGGTGGCCCGACGCCTCCCGGGCGGCCCGGGTGCAGGACCAACTGGCCCTCGCCCCCGCCCTCACCGCCCCCGCCGACGTGCGCCGGCTCGCCTCCGGCCTCGCCCACGCGGGCGCGGGCCGCGCCTTCCTGCTCCAGGCGGGCGACTGCGCCGAGCCCGTCGGCGCCGCCGGGGTCGCCGCCGTGCGCGGCAAGCACCGCGTCATCGGACGCATGGCCGAGATCATCAGCGGCCGCACCCGGCTGCCCGCGATCACCGTCGGCCGGCTCGCCGGCCAGTACGCCAAGCCCCGCTCCCGGCCCGAGGAGACCGTCGACGGCCTGACCCTGCCGGTCTACCGCGGCGACCTCGTCAACGGACACGCCGCCGACCCGGCCGCCCGCGTCCCCGACCCGCGCCGCATGCTCGCCGGCTACGCCACCGCCCGCGCGGTCCTCAACGAACTGCACCTGATCGCCCACGAGTCCGCCTCCGCGTTGCTGCCCCCGGACGGCTCGTACACCACGGGGGGCAACGGCCTGCCCACCCGCGCCTGGGACGGCAGCCTGCGCTCGATCCTCAAGGACTACGGGCAGACCGCCACCCACCGCGACGGCGCCTGGCACCACACCGGACTGTGGACCAGCCACGAGGCCCTGGTCCTCGACTACGAGCAGGCCCTGGTCCGCCGCGACGGCCACACCGGGGAGGACTACCTGCTCTCCACCCACCTGCCGTGGATCGGCGAACGCACCCGCCGCCTCGACGGCGCCCACATCGCCTTCCTCGCCCGGCTCGCCAACCCCGTCGCCTGCAAGATCGGACCGGGCACCGGCCCCGAGACCCTGACCGCCCTGTGCGCCCGGCTCGACCCGCACCGCAGGCCCGGCCGCCTCACCCTGATCGGCCGCTTCGGCGCCGGCCGGGTCCGCGCCGAACTGCCCGCCCTGGTCGAGGCCGTCCGCGCGGCCGGGCACGACGTGCTGTGGGTCTGCGACCCCATGCACGGCAACACCGTCACCACCGCGACCGGGGTCAAGACCCGGCACATGAGCGCCGTGCTCGACGAGATCACCGGCTTCTTCGAGGCCATGCACCGGGCGGACGCGTGGCCCGGCGGCGTGCACCTGGAGATCGCCGGCGACGACGTGACCGAGTGCCTCGGCACCGGCGGCCCGGCCCGCGAGGACGGCCTCGGCCGCGCCTACCGCACGCTCTGCGACCCGCGCCTCAACGACGACCAGGCACTGCTGGCCGCTTCGGCCGTCTCCGAGCTGATCGCCAAGGGCTGACCCGAGGGACCCGCAGGACCGAGGACCCGAGACACCGAAGGACCGCAGGTACCGAAGGGCCCGCAGGACCGACCCGAGGCCGCCTCCCGAGAAAGCCGTGTGATGAGAACCCTGCTGATCGACAACCACGACTCGTACACCTACAACCTGTTCCAGCTCCTCGCCGAGGTCAACGGGGTCGAGCCCGTCGTCGTGACCAACGACGCCCCGGGCGCCGCCGAACTCGACCTGACGGCCTTCGACAACGTCGTCATCTCGCCCGGACCCGGCCACCCGGCCCGCCCCCGCGACTTCGGCGTCTCCGCGCACGTCCTGCGCACCGCGACCGTTCCCGTCCTCGGCGTCTGCCTGGGCCACCAGGGCATCGGACTGGGCGAGGGCGCCGAGATCAGGCCCGCCCCCGAGCCGCGGCACGGCTTCCTCAGCCGGATCGGCCACGACGGGCGGGACGTCTTCGCCGGCCTGCCGCAGGACTTCACCGTGGTGCGCTACCACTCGCTCGGCGTCGCCGAGCCGCTGCCCGACACCCTGGAGGTGACCGCCCGGTCGGAGGACGGGGTCGTCATGGGCCTGCGGCACCGCACCCGGCCGATCTGGGGCGTGCAGTTCCACCCGGAGTCCGTCTCCACCGAGCACGGCCGCCGCATGATGGCCAACTTCCGCGACCTCACCCGCGCCCACCGGGAGCGGCACCCGCGCCCCGAGACCGCGGCCCCGCCCGCCGTCCTCGCCGGACAGCCGTACGCCGTCGCCTTACCCGGGGCGGTGATGCCCGCCGAACCCGCCGCCGGATACCGCGTCCACCTGCGCACCGTCGAGACCGCCGTCGACACCGAGGCCGCCTTCACCCACCTGTACGCGGACTCCGCAGCGAACGCCTTCTGGCTGGACAGCGCCCACGTGGAACCCGGCCGCTCCCGCTTCTCCTTCCTCGGCGACGCCTCGGGGCCGCTCGCCGAAACGGTTCGCTACCGCCTGACCGAGGGCGAGACCGAGGTCGAGCGCACCGGCGAACCGCCCCGCCGCATCCCCTGCACGGTCTTCGACTACCTCCAGGCGCAGCTGCGCCGGCGCCGACTCGACGTCCCCGACCTGCCGTTCGGCTTCACCGGCGGGTACGTCGGCTACTTCGGCTACGAGCTCAAGGGCGACCTCGGCTCGGTCAACAAGCACGTCTCGCCCACCCCGGACGCCGCCTGGATCTTCGCCGACCGGGTGGTGGTGGTCGACCACCAGGAGGGCAGCACGTACCTGCTCGCCCTCAGCGACACCACCCCCGGCACCGAGGCGGCCGCCGTCCGCTGGCTCGACACCACGAGCGCCGCCCTCCTCTCCCTCCGCCCGGCCGAACCCGCCGGGGCCACCGGTCCGGACGAGGCCGTCGACGCCGAGAAGTGGCTCACCCACGGCCGGGAGGCCTACCGGGCCCGGATCGACGAGATCCAGCGGAACCTGCGGGCGGGGGAGAGCTACGAGGTCTGCCTCACCACCTCCGCCTGGCTCCCCGGCGAGGACGACGGCTACGCCTACTACCGGGCCCTGCGCCGCGCCAACCCGGCGCCGTACGCGTCCTACCTGCGGCTCGGCGACGTCGAGGTCGCCAGCTCCTCGCCCGAGCGCTTCCTCTCCATCGACCGCTCCGGCGTCGTCGAGACCAAGCCCATCAAGGGCACCGTGCCGCGCGGCGCGGACCCGGAGGAGGACGAGGCCCTGCGCGCCTCGCTCGCCGCCAGCGCCAAGACCCGGGCCGAGAACCTGATGATCGTCGACCTGCTCCGCAACGACCTCGGACGGGTCTGCGAGGTGGGCAGCGTCCACGTGCCCCGGCTCATGACCACCGAGAGCTACACCACCGTCCACCAGCTCGTCTCCACGATCCGCGGCCGGGTGCGCACCGGGCTCGACGCGATCGACGTGGTGCGCGCCTGCTTCCCCGGCGGCTCGATGACCGGGGCGCCCAAGCTGCGCACCATGGAGATCATCGACGAACTGGAGGACGAGGCCCGCGGGGTGTACTCCGGCTCGATCGGCTGGCTCTCCACCAACGGCACCGCCGACCTCAACATCGTCATCCGCACCGCCGTCAGGGTCGGCGACCAGTGGCGGATCGGCGCGGGCGGCGCGGTCGTCCTGGACTCCGACGCCGACGACGAGTTCGACGAGATGGTCCTCAAGGCCTCCGCCCCGCTGCGCGCCTTCCGCGTCGGAAAGCCCCTCGTCACGGGCTCCTGAGCCGCGGGGCCGTGACCGACGGCCCCCGCTCCGGAGACCACCGTCCCGAAGGCCCCGGTCCGAGGGCCTCGACCCGAAGGCCGCCCGTCCCGGGCCCCCGGGGCCCGGCCGCCCGAGCCACCGCAAGACCCCGCCCGCCCACGAGCCGACCCACCGGGAGCCCCACGCCATGAACGTCGCCGCAGCGCTCGGGGACGCCGCCGCCGAGCGGAACTGGACCGACCGCGCCGCCTACCACGAGGGCGACCTGACCCTCACCCACGGCCGGCTGCACGACCTCGCCGCCCGCGCCGCGACCGTGCTCGCCGAGCACGGGGCCGGACCCGGCCGGGGAGTCCTCCTCGCCCTGCCCGACGGCATCGCCTGGGTCGTCGGCTTCCTCGCCGCCGCCCGCCTCGGCGCCGTCGCCGTCCTCGCCAACCCCGGCCTCACGGCCGAACGGCACGGCTACGTCGCCAAGGACAGCGGCGCGGTCGCGGTCCTCGCCGAGGACTCCCTCGCCGACCGGTTCGCCGGCCTCGCCCGCCTCACCGGCGAGCGGCTGCTCGGCCTGGCGGCCGGAGCGGAGCCCGCCCCGGCCGCCCCGGTCGGCGACGACCACCCGCTCTACCTCCAGTACACCTCCGGAACGACCGGGCTCCCCAAGGGAGTCGTCCACCGCCACGCCGACCTGCCGGTCTACTACACGGGCGCCGGCGCACGGGTCCTCGGCTTCGGTCCGGACGACACCGCCCTGTCGGTGTCCAAGCTGTTCTTCGCCTACGGGCTCGGCAACGCCCTCGCCTTCCCGCTGTACTCGGGCGGCTCCGCGGTCCTGGAGCCGGGCCCGCCCCGCCCCGCCCGGATCGCCGAGCTGGTCGCCCGGCACCGGGTCACGTACCTGTTCGCCGTGCCCTCCGCGTACGCCAACCTCGTCGCCGAGACCGACCCGGCGCACTTCGCGAGCGTCCGGGCCGCCGTCTCGGCGGGGGAGCGGCTCACCGACGAACTGCGCGAGCGCGCGAGCGCCTTCCTCGGCGCCCCGCTCTACGACCAGCTCGGCTCGACCGAGGCCGGGCACGCCATCGCCACCAACGGCGTCGTCCACCACGTGCCCGGCACGGTGGGCCGGCCCGCGCCCGGCTTCACGGCGGAGGTGCGCGACAAGCACGGGCGGCCCGTGCCGGACGGCACGCCCGGCGAGCTGTGGGTGACCGGCCCGACGGTCACCCGCGGCTACCACGACCTGCCCGAGGAGACCGCCCGGACCCTCGTCGACGGCTGGCTGAACACCCGCGACCTGGTGGTGCGCAACCCCGACGGCACCCTCGCCCACCGGGGCCGCACCGACGACCTGGAGATGGTCGGCGGGATCACCTTCTCACCGGTCGAGATCGAGCAGGTGCTCGCCCGCCACCCGGCCGTGCACGACATCGCGGTGGCCTGCGTCCGCAACGAGCGGGGCGCGTCCAAGCTGCGCGCCTTCGTCGTCCCGCGCCCCTCCCACCCCGCCGCCGCGGACCCCTCCGCCCTCGAGGCCGAGCTGATCGCCCTGGCCCGGTCCCGCATGGAGCCGTACAAGGTGCCGCGCGCCGTCGAGGTCGTCGCCGCCCTGCCGCGCACCGCCACCGGCAAGCTCCAGCGCTTCCTCATCCGGCAGGGCGCCTGGTGACCCCCGGCCCCGCCCCCGTCCCGTCCGCCCGACCCGTCCCCCGTTCCCTCCGCTCCCTCCGCAGAGAAAGCAGTCGCCCCATGCTCTCCACGCTCGCCAGGAAACTGCCGGAGAAGGCCTTCTACCTCGGTCTGCTGTGGGAGCAGGCCGCCGCGAAGTTCCCCGGCACGCCGGTCACCCTCGACCAGCCGCTCGCGACCTTCCCCGACCTCGGCACCGGCTTCACGTACGCCTCCCTCGCCGACGTCGTCGACGACCTCGCCGCCCGCCTGTGGCACACCGGCGTCCGGCCCACCGAGCGCGTCGCCGTCCACAAGTCCGACAACTTCGACATCTCGCTGATCGCCGCCGCCGTCGCCCGCGTCGGCGCCGTGCCGGTGATGATCTCCTCCGCGCTGCCCGGCGAGATCGTCGGCAAGCTCCTCGGCCGCCTGGACAAGCCCTGGCTGGTCACCGACGCCGCCAAGCTGACGGGCCCCCTCGACGGCGTCCCCGTCCGGGAGCTCACCCACGAGACCCTGCTGGCCGGCACGGACGCGCACGGCGGACTGCGCCTGCTCTCCGAGCTGAACGGGCTGCCCCGGCGCCCCGCCGTCAAGCTCCACCCCTCCCAGCCGGCCCTGATCACCCACACCTCGGGCACCACCGGCGTCTCCAAGCTGATGGTCCACAACGCGCGGGCCCTGTTCCACCGCCTGCTGCCGCAGCAGATGATCGCCTGGCCGATCCGGAAGAAGGAGACCGTCGCGCTGTGCATGTCCTTCGTGCACTCGCGCTTCTTCCACTCCCTCGGCGTCTTCCTCAACTACGGGAACCCGCTGCTGGTCCTGAACGACCTCGACCCGGACAAGATCGCCCCGGTCTTCGTCCGGCACCGGCCCGGCCTGGTCGAGACCCACCCCAACAACTTCGTGCAGTGGGAGGACCTGGCCGACGCGCCCGGCGCCCCGCTGTCCAGCATCCGCTACTACAGCAGCACCTTCGACGCCATCCACCCGCGCACCATCCAGCGCCTCCTCGCCGCCTCCGCGCGCCCCCGCCCGCTCCTGATCCAGCTCTACGGGCAGAGCGAGACCGGCCCCATCTCCGGCGCCTGGTACACCGAGAAGAGCGCGGAGCGCAACGACGGCCGCGACGTCGGCTACGTCCTGCCCGGCTTCATCAAGCTGCGGGTCGTCGACGACCAGGGCCGCCCGGTCCCCAAGGGGCAGCCCGGCAACCTCGAACTGCGCGGCCGCGGCCGCATCATGACGTACCTCGGCGAGCACCAGCGCTACCTGGACAACTTCAACGACGGCTGGTGGAAGCTCGGCGACATGGGCACCCTCGGCCGCTTCGGCCGGCTCCACCTGATCGACCGCGAGATCGACCAGATCGACACCATCGACTCCAACCTCGAACTCGAGGACATCCTCCTGAAGCGCCTGGAGGAGCTCCTCGAAGTGATCATCGTCACCGGCCCCGAGGGCGAGCCCGTCCCCGTCGTCTGCACCCGCCGCGACGCCCCGCTCGACCAGGGGCGCTGGGACCGCGCCACCGCCGACCTGCCCGCCCTCGCCGCACCCCTGCACTGGCCGTTCAACGAGGTGCCCCGCACCTCCACCTGGAAGGTCCAGCGGGTGGAGATCACCCGGATGCTCCGCGAGAACACCGCGCCGGCCGCCCCCGCCGCCGACTGAGGAGCCGTCATGACCCCCAACAGCCACCAGCCCGGCCGGGCGCCGGTCCTGGTCGTCGGCGCGGGACCGGTCGGTCTCACCGCCGCCCTGGCCCTGCGCAGCCACGGCCTGCCGGTCACCCTCCTGGAGGCCGAGCCGGAGGACCGGACGCGCCCCGGCAGCCGGGCCCTGTTCGTGCACCGCGAGTCGCTGAAGCTGCTCGGCCGGATCAGCCCGGGACTGGACCGCACCCTGGTCTCCCACGGAGTGGTGTGGCCCACCCGCCGCACCGTCTACCGCTCCCGGGAGGTCTTCGCCCGCAGCTACCCGCCCCAGCCGCAGCACGAGGACCTCGTGCCGCCGTTCACCAGCCTGCGGCAGATCGAGACCGAGCGGCACCTGATGGCGGCCTGCCGCGAGGCGGGCGTCGTGTTCCGCTGGGGCGCCGCCGTCACCGACGTGGAGACCTCGGAGCGGTCGGCCCGGCTGACCACCGAGGACGGCACGGTGTGGGAGGCCGAGTACGTGATCGGGGCGGACGGCGCCCGCTCCCGGGTGCGCCGCTCCCAGTCCATCGAGATGCTGGGGGAGCGCTCCGAGGCCTTCCACGTCGTCGTCGACGTCGAGGAGGACCCCGCGGACCCGCTGCCGCTGGAGCGCGTGTTCGTCTACGAGCACCCGGCGCTCGGCGGCCGCAGCGTGATGCGGGTGCCCTTCGCCGGCGGCTTCCAGCTCGACCTCCAGTGCAAGGACGACGACGACCCGGCGGAGTGGGCCGACGAGGCGGCGGCGGCCCGCTGGGTGGCCGAGGTCGTCGGGGAGAAGTACGCGAAGCGGCTCCTCTGGGTGTCCCGGTACAAGTTCCTGCACGTGGTCGCCGAGTCCTTCACCGACCCGCACCACCGGGTGCTCCTCGTCGGCGAGGCCTCCCACCTCTTCCCGCCGTTCGGCGCCCGCGGCATGAACAGCGGCATCGCCGACTCCGTCGCCGCCGCCGACGCCGTGGCCGAGGCCCTCGCGGCGCCGGAGCGGCGGGCCGGAGCCGTCGGCGCGTTCGCCGTCGAACGCCGGCAGGCCGCCGGGTTCAACAGCGAGGCCGCCCGCACCGCCCTCGCCCACCTCCGTCCCAGGAGCCGCGTCACCCGGCTCCGGCAGGCGGTCGGCGCTGCCCTCTCCCCGGTCGTGCCCTCCTTCGGCGAATGGCTCGAACGCGCCCCCTACGGGCCCCGTACGGGAGCGCCGACCAACAAGGGCAAGGGACGGTACTGACCCGATGAACCCGCCCAACGGTCCGGCCGTCGCGGAGGCCCGGCTCGCCTGGGACGAGGCCCGGGGCCTCGTCCCGGGAGCCCCCGCCCCGGACGTCCTGCTCGCCGCCGACTCCTGGCTGGTCGAGGACGGCCGGGTCCGGGACGTCGAGGGCCACCGGGCGCGGTTCGCCCGGGCCTGCCGCGACAGCGGCCGGGACGCCTCCGACGTGGAGCGCTTCTGGCGGGACGCCCTCGCCGCGCTGCCCCGCACGGGAGCCTGGTTCCCGCGCGTCGAGCTGCACGGGGACGGCGTCCTCGCGCTCTGGCCGCGCCGCGCGCCGGAACTGCTCGGGCCCGTCCGCGTCCTGCCCTGGCCGGACGCCGATCCCCGCACCGCGCCCCACCGCAAGGGCCCCGACCTCGCCCTCCTCGCGCGCGTCAAGGCCGAGGCGGGGGAGGCGGGCGCGGACGACGCGCTGCTCACCACCGCGAGCGGGGAGGCCGCCGAGTCCACCACGGCCAGCCTGCTGTGGTGGGAGGACGACGAGCTGTGCCTGCCCGAGCCCGGACCGCACCTGCTGCCCGGGATCACCAGCGCCCTGCTCGTCCGGCAGGCCCGGGAGAGCGGCGTGGTGGTGCGCCACGGCCGGGCCGTCCCGGAGGAACTGCACGACCGGGAGACCTGGCTGGTCAACGCGCTGCACGGGATCCGGCCCGTCACCGCGTGGGTGGGCGCCGGGGGCGGCCCGGCGGCCCCGGCGCCGCGCGCCGCGCGCTGGCAGCGCCTGCTCAGGGCCCGGGCCCGGCCCCTCCCCGACCCCCGGCCGGAGCCGTGACGGCAGGTCCGTCCGGCCGGACCCGTGACGGCCGAACCGCTCGGCCGGAACCGACACCGGCGCGACACGCGCGGGAAACCCACCCCGAAGGGAACGAACGACCATGATCAACCGCAGGACCCTGCTGGCTGCCGGCGCGGGACTCGCCACCACCGCCGGCGCGTTCGCCACGGCCGCCACCGCGGGGGCCCGCCCCCGTCACGGGCACGCCCACGGCGCCGCCTGGAGCCGCCTGAGCCGCTCCCTCACCGGCGACCTGGTGCTCCCCGGCGACGCGGAGTACGACCGCGCGCGCAAGCTGGCCACCGCCATGTTCGACGACGTGCACCCGCGGGCGGTCGTCTACGCGGAGACCCCGCAGGACGTCCGCACCGCGATGCTCTTCGCCCAGGACCACGGCCTGCACACCGCCGTCCGCTCCGGCGGACACAGCTACGGCGGCTGGTCGACCACCGAGGGCCTGGTCATCAACCTGACCCGGCTCGACCACGTCCGCCCGGGCGACGGCACGGGCCCCGTGAGCATCGGCCCCGGCGTCCAGGCCGTGGACGTGCTGCCCCGGCTCACCCCGTACGGGATCACCGTCCCGGCCGGTTTCTGTCCGACCGTCAGCCCCGGCGGCTTCCTCACCGGCGGCGGCACCGGCTGGCAGTACCGCAAGTACGGCCCCGCCTCCGACCGCCTGGTCTCGGCCCGGGTCGTGCTCGCCGACGGCCGGATCGTCACCGCCTCGAAGACCAGCCACCCGGACCTGCTGTGGGCGCTGCGCGGCGGTGGCGGCGGCAACTTCGGCGTGGTCACCGACTTCCGGGTCGCGCCCACCCCGATCACCCGGGTCGGCCACTACACCCTGACCTGGTCCTGGTCGGACGCCCAGCGCGCGGTCAAGGGCTACCTGGACTGGTCGGCGCAGGCCTCGGCCGACCTCGCCTGCGGCGGCATCCTGCGGCTCGCCGACGCGAAGCCCGGCAGCCTGCCGGTCTTCATCGTCTCGGGCGTCCACTTCGGCACCCCGGAGGAGCTGGAGGCCGAGCTGGCCGCGCTCGCCTCGCTGGTCGGCACCGCCCCGGCGACCCGGGTCGTGCAGGAACTGCCCTACGACCGGGCGATGATGCGGGTCTTCGGCTGCGAGGACAAGACCGCCGACGCCTGCCACGAGACCGGCTCCAACCCGGAGGCCGCGCTGCCCCGGCAGAACTGGCTCAAGAACCGCGGCCGCATGTTCCACCGCATCCCGCCGCAGTCCGGCGTGGACGAGCTGCTCGCCGCCTTCGACGCGGACCGGCGGGCCGGCCAGACCCGGATCGTCTCCCTGCTCGGGCTCGGCAAGAACGCCAACCTGCCGGCCACCGACGCGACGGCGTGGGTGCACCGCGACTCCCTCTTCAGCGCCACCCTCACGGTCAGCCTCGCCACGCCCGTCCCGGCGGCGGAGGACCGGGCGGCGGCGGAGGGATGGCTGAACGGACTGTTCGGCGCCGTCGATCCGTACTCCAACGGACGCTCCTACGTGAACTTCCCGGACACCAACCTGACGAACTACGCGCAGGCCTACTACGGATCCAATCTTCCGCGATTGAGCCGAATCAAGTCGTCGTACGACCCCCACGGCTTCTTCTCTTTCCCGCAGGCGGTTCCGGGAGCCGTCCGGAAGCGCTAAGCGGTGGAAGACGCGGTGCCCGACCCTCTAAAGTACCGGGACATGCAGAAAAACACGAAGGACGGTATGGGCGGCATGGCCGAAGAGGTCGGTCCGGGAAAGTTTCTGCGAAATTCACACACGGGACGCACGGACGTTCCCGAGCACCTCAAGGGCTTCGGCGGACTGCACGGCGGCCTGGCCCTCGGCCTCGTCGCGGAGTCCATGCGGGAGCATGCCGGAGAGCGTGAACTCGTCAGCGTCACGGGCCGGTTCGGACGGGCGATCGACTCCCCGTTCCGGGTCGTGACCGCGCTGGGCCACACCGGTCGTTCGAGCTCGACCGTATCCGGACGCATCGAGTCCGAGCGGGGCACGCTGCTCGACTCGTGGGCGGTCTTCGCGGGTGAATCCGGCGATGTTTCCTGGCCGGTCGTGGAATTCCCCATTCCGGAGGTTCCCGGTCCCGAAGAGTGCGAGAAATTCGCCATTCCGAAAGAATTCGTGCCGATCTCGACGAGCATGGAGATCAGGCCGGTGGGTTCCTCGCGCCCGTACGCGGGCGGGCAGGAGGCCGAGCTGGTGGCCTGGGTCAGGCTGGTCGAGGACGACCTCCCGCCCGACGCCCCGCGCTTCGTCCTCCTGATGGACGCGCTCGCGCCCTCCTACTCCGCGGTGCTCTCGACGCTCGCGTTCGTGCCGACCGTGGAGATCACGGTCCGGCCCGGCGCGGGCCTGGCCAAGGCGTCCTCGCCCTGGCTGCTGCTCCGGGCCACGACCCGGCAGGCCGGCCCCTCCGGCTGGTCCTCGGAGTGGATCGACGCCTGGGGCCCGGACGGCACGCACCTGGGCTCCGCCCAGCAGCTGCGGATGGTCCGCGGCGGCTGACCCCGGAGCCGGGGAGGGACCACCGCGACGGCCGGCCCCGGAGCCGGAGCCTGTCGTGACGGCCGGTCCCGGCTCCGGAAGGAGCACGCCGCGGCGGTCGGCCCGGCTCCGGGGCGGGCCCCGCGACGGCGGCACCCGAAGCCGGGCGGCCTCTCCGGAGGCCGCCCGGCGCCGGCGCCGGGGCCGGGCGCCGCGCCGCCGAGATGTCCGTGAGCGACCAGACCGATTCAGAAAGGCCGTTGTCCCCGATGGAACCCTTCGCAAGCCCTCCGGGCGATCTGTCGCTCCCGGAGATCCTGACCGCCCGCGCCGAGGCCCACCCCGACGCCCCGGCCTTCCGCTTCCTGCCGGACGGCACCACCGACCACCCGGTCGACTGGACCTACCGCGACCTCGAACTGCGCTCCCGCGCGGTCGCCCGCGACCTCACCCGCCGCGGCCTGACGGGCGGCCGGGTGGTCCTCGCGCTCGACCCCGGACTGGACTACGTGGCGGGCCTGTTCGGGATATTACGGGCGGGCTGCACCGCGGTCCCCTCCTTCCCGCCCTTCGGGCGCCGCGCCACGGCCCGCTTCCTCTCCATCGTCGTCGACTGCGCCCCGCAGGCCGTGCTCACCGACGGCCGCTTCGCCCCGCACGTCGAGGACTTCGAGACCCGCTACCCCGAGGGCGTCGCCCGCCCCCAGTGGGTCTTCCCCGACACCTCCCTCTTCACCGAGGACCCCGCCGCCGAGGCCCCGCCGCTCGTCCTCGCGGACCCCGCGCTCCTCCAGTACTCCTCCGGATCGACCGGCGACCCCAAGGGCATCGTCCTCACCCACGAGAACCTGGTCAGCAACTGCCGGGTCCTGGAAGCCCACATGGGCATGGAGCCCGACCGGATCGGCTGCTCCTGGCTCCCGCCGTACCACGACATGGGCCTGATGGGCACCATCATGCTGGCCCTGCACGGCGGCTGGCCGCTGGTCATGCTCTCGCCGGTGCACTTCGTCCAGGACCCCTACCGCTGGCTGAAGGCCCTCACCGACTACCGGGTCACCATCACCGTCGGCCCCAACTTCGCCTTCGAGCTGGCCACCACGCAGATCCCCGACGACGCCCTGGACACCCTCGACCTGTCCGCGCTCCGCCAGGTGTTCTGCGGCAGCGAGCCCGTCTCCGCGACGACGCTGGAGCGCTTCCGCGAGCGGTTCGCCCCGCGCGGCTACGACGCCGCCTCGATCATCCCCTGCTACGGCCTGGCCGAGGCGACCCTGTTCGTCACCGGCAAGCCGACCACGAGCGGCGCCGTCCGGCGCGAACTCCTCGACAAGGACGCCCTCGCGACCGGCACGGCCGTGCGCGTCCCC
This sequence comes from Streptomyces sp. NPDC092045, assembly GCF_044756005.1. Taxonomy (NCBI): domain Bacteria; kingdom Bacillati; phylum Actinomycetota; class Actinomycetes; order Kitasatosporales; family Streptomycetaceae; genus Streptomyces; species Streptomyces sp. NPDC092045. The sequence continues at coordinate 745,848 of NZ_JBIVSC010000001.1, forward strand.
GCCGGAGCCCCCACCGCCGTCGAGGCCGTCTCCTGCGGCGTCTTCGCCGCCGGCCACGAGGTGCTCGTGGTCGACCCGGACACCGCGGGCGTCCTCCCGGACGGCCGGATCGGCGAGGTCTGGGTCTCCGGACCCAACGTGGCCCGGGGCTACTGGCGCCGCCCCGAACTGAGCGAGGCCGTCTTCGGGGCCCGCCCGGCCGGCCGCGCGGCCGGGGGACCGGGCTTCCTGCGCACCGGCGACCTCGGCTTCGTCCTCGACGGCGAACTGTTCGTCACCGGACGCCTCAAGGACGTCATCGTCGTCAGCGGCCGGAACCTCCACCCGCAGGACGTCGAGGCCTCCGTCGAGCGCTGCCACGGCGCCCTGCGCCGCTCGGCCGTGTTCTCCGTGTCGGGCGAGGAGGCCGGCGTGCCGGACTCGGTGGAGGAGCAGATCGTGGTCGTCGCCGAGTACCGCGGCACCTCCGGCCGGTTCGCCGCCGAGGAGGCCGCCCTGCGCGCCGAGGTCACCGCGGCCGTCACCGCCGACCACGGGGTGAGCCCCGCCGTCCTCCGCTTCGGCCCGCCCGGCACCGTCCTCATGACCACCAGCGGAAAGGTCCGCCGCAGGGCGACCAGGGCCGCCTACCTCGACGGCACGCTCAAGCGGTTCGCCGTCCCGGCCGGAAGCGAGGTCGCGTGATGGCCGGACGCGACGCCGCGTTACACGCCCCCGGCACCGACCCGGACCTCCCCGACGCGGTGCCGGACGAGGGCGAGATCGACGTCGCCGCGCGCCGCTTCGCCTACGTCACGGTCGGCGTCCCGGCCCTCGGCGTGCTCGCCGCGATCTGGTTCGCGGCCGTCCACGGCTTCACCTGGGTGGACTTCGGACTGCTCGCCGGCATGTACGCGATCACCTCGCTCGGCGTCGAGGGCGGCTTCCACCGCTTCTTCTCCCACCGCTCGTTCTCCGCGAAGCCGGTGATGACCACGCTGTGGGGGATCGCGGGCAGCATGGCGGCCCAGGGCCCGGTGCTCTTCTGGGTGGCCACCCACCGCACCCACCACGCCTTCACCGACCGCGACGGCGACCCGCACTCGCCCCGCCCGCTCGGCGACGACCGCTGGGCCACGCTGCGCGGCCTGTGGCACGGGCACGTGGGCTGGCTGTTCAAGGTCCGCCGGCAGAACTGGGCCAAGCGCGTGCCCGACCTGGTCCGCGACCGGCTCGTGATGCGCCTCAACCAGTACTACCTGGTGTGGGTCCTGCTCGGCCTCGCGCTGCCCGCGCTGCTCGGCTGGCTGCTCACCGGAAGCGCGCGCGGCGCCGTCGGCGGCCTCCTGTGGGGCGGGCTCGTCCGGATCTTCCTGCTCGACCACGTCACCTGGGCGGTCAACTCCCTCGGCCACACCCTGGGCAACCGGCCCTACCCCACCCGCGACCGCAGCCGCAACGTGCCCCCGCTGGTGCCGATCTCGGTCGGCGGCGCCTGGCACAACAACCACCACGCGCGGCCCTCCCTCGCGCACAACCGGCACGGGTTCTGGCAGTTCGACCCGACCGGCACCGTCATCCGCCTGATGGACGCGGTCGGCCTGGTCGACGACGTGCGCTACCCCGACCGGAAGACGCGCCGCGACCCGGGCCGCGACCCGGACCCCACACCGGAACGGAACCCCGCACGCACCTCCGCACGCAACCCGGAACGAAAATCCGCGAGTCGAAAAGGAGCGAGCTGATGTCCACCGCCACGGCCTCCTCAGCCGCGCTGGCGAACGCCATCGTCCGGCTGGACCCGATCAGCCTCCGGACCAAGCGGTTCTCGGCGCTGACCACCATGACCCTGCCCCTGATGGGCACCGCCGCGGCCGCCTGGTTCCTGGTCACCGGGAACTTCACCGCCACCGACCTCTGGCTCTTCGGAGCCATGTACTTCGTCCACATGTTCGGCATCACGGTGGGCTTCCACCGCTACCTCGCGCACAAGGCCTTCAAGACCGGCCCCGTCTTCGAGGGGGTCATGATGATCACCGCCTCGATGGGCGCCCAGGGCCCCGTCATGTGGTGGGTCACCACCCACCGCCGGCACCACCGCTTCAGCGACCAGGAGGGCGACCCGCACTCGCCGAACCTGCACGGCCGCACCCTCAAGCAGCGCCTGCACGGCCTGTGGTACGCCCACATGCCCTGGATGCTCAGCGACGAGAACTCCAAGTGGTCGGTCTTCGCGCCCGACGTGCTGCGCAGCCGCCGCCTGATGTACTACCACCGCACCTACCCGGTCTGGGTGATCGGCGGCACGATCCTGCCCGGCCTGATCGGGTTCGCCGTCGAGCAGACCGCGATGTCCCTGCTCACCGGCATCGTCTTCGGCGGCCTCGCCCGGATCTTCCTCGCCAACCAGGCCGCCTGGATGGTCGGCTCCGTCTGCCACGCGGTGGGCCGCCGCCCCTTCGACAACGAGGACAAGAGCGCCAACAACTGGACCGTCGCCCTCCTCACCTTCGGCGAGGGCCTCCAGAACAACCACCACGCCTTCCCCGGCTCGTACCGGCACGGCGTCACCTGGCTGGAGCCGGACCTCAGCGGCTGGATGCTGGCCGGCCTGGGCAAGCTCGGCGTGGTCAAGGACCTGCGCGAGCCCAGCAAGGAGCAGATCGAGAAGAAGCGCGAGCAGGCACGGGCCCTGGCGGCCGCCGGCTCCACCGACAAGACGGAGTAGTCAGCGTGTTCAAGAAGAAGATCGCCAAGCCGGCCGGCCCGCTGACCCGGGCCGCCCTGCGCGACTGGCTCGTCGACTACCTCGCCGACCACCTCAAGGTCGCCAAGGACAAGATCGACACCTCGCTCACCTTCGAGTCGTACGGACTCGACTCCAGAGTGGCCGTCCAGGTCTCCGGCGCGCTGGAGAAGGTCGTCGAGCGGCGCCTCTCCCCGGGGCTGCTCTACGAGCACCAGACCATCGACGATCTCAGCGGCTACCTGGCCAAGGAGCTCCGGCTCCCGGAGCAGGCCGTCTAGGAGGAACTCGGCATGGGTGCATTCGACTTTCCCACCGCGCCGGACGACCAGTTCGCGAAGTTCCTCGCCCAGTCGGCCGCGATCGAGGGCGAGCGACTCCAGAACGCCGTCCCCAAGGAGTACTTCGAGCCCAAGGTCTCGCGCGGACTGCTCGGCTTCGCGGTGAGCTGGCTGCTCTACGGCGGCGCGACCGTCGCCGTCGCCTTCACCCACTGGGCGTTCTGGCTCCCGCTGTGGCTCCTGGCGGGCCTCGGCGGCTGGGGCCTGCACTGCATCGCGCACGACGCGGGGCACGGCTCGTTCTCCCGCAACCGGCGGCTGAACACGGCCGTCGGCCACCTCTCCCTGCTGCCGCTCGCCTACCCCTTCCACGCCTGGCGACACGTCCACAACATGCACCACTCCAGCACCAACCACCTGGAGCTGGACACCGACTGGCGCCCCCTGCCGGCCGGCATGTTCAAGCGCATGCCGCTCCGCCAGAAGCTGGTCTACCTCTCCACCCGCACCTGGGCGTTCTGGGGCGGCACCATCAACTACTGGGTGGAGTCCGGCTTCCGGCCCGGCTTCTTCCCCAAGGAGTCCCACCGCCGCGACGTGCGGCGCTCCATCCTCTTCGTCACGGCCCTGGGCGTCCCGTACTTCGGCGCGCTCGGCTACTTCACCGGCTGGCAGGGAGTGCTGCTCTACTTCGTGGCGCCCTGGCTCGCGACCCACGCCTGGTTCAGCGCCACGACCCTGATGCACCACAGCGCCAGCGACATCCCGTACCTGACGGCCGAGCACTGGACCCGCAACGCCAGCCGGCTCCTGGTCACGACGGACTACGTCTACCCGAAGTGGCTGCTCTTCCTCACCCACAACATCTCGATCCACACCGCCCACCACGTGGCCCCGGTGATCCCCTTCTACCACCTCCCGAAGGCGCAGCAGGCGCTGAAGGACCGGTACCCGGGGATGGTGCGCGAGGAGCGCTTCACCTTCCGGCAGATGTGGAGCATCGTCCGCCACCTGCACTTCTACGACACCGAGTCGGGCTACTACCAGGAGCTGTCCGGCACCAAGGTGCCGCCGGCCCCGTCCGGCCCGGCCCCCGGGTCCCCGCTCGCCGAGGCCGGTCGGTGACCGGGCGCCGAGCCGTGCGCGGCGCCGCCCACGGGATCCTGACCGCGCTCGCCCCGGGCGCCGCCGCGCGCTGGGCGACCGACGTGTTCAGCGACACCCGGGCGCTGGGCCTGCGTCCCGACAACGTCCTGCCGCTGGGCGCGCAGCGGTTCGCGGTGGACGGCTCCCCGGACGTCACCGGGGGGTACGTGTGGGGGGAGCCCGGCGACGGGAGCCCCACCGCCCTGTTGGTGCACGGCTGGGCGTCCGACAGCAGCAGCATGCACTCCTTCGTCGGCCCGCTGCGCGGACTCGGCTTCACCGTCGCCGCGTTCGACGCGCCGGCGCACGGCGTGTGGCCCGGCTCCCAGGCCACCATGACCCAGTACTCCCGGGCGGTCGCGGCCGTCCTGGAGAGCCTGGGCGGGGCCCGGGTGGTCGTCGCCCACTCGCTCGGCGCCGTCGCGGCGGTCAGCGGGCTCGCCCTGCGCGGCGAGGAGCCGGAGGCCCTGGTCCTGGTCGCGCCCACCCACACCCTGAGCGGCGTGCTCGACCGGTGGGACGGCGCCGGGATGCGGATCGGGCCCGGCACCCGCGAGCGCGTCTACGCGGAGCTCCACCGGCGCAACGGCGTCCCGGTCTCGCACTGGGACGCCGTCGCCCGGGGGGCGTCCCTGCGCTGCCCGGTCCTCGCCGTCCACGACCCGGCCGACACCTGGGTGCCGTACGCCGACGCCGAGGCGATCGTCCGGGCCCTGCCCGGGGCCCGGCTGGAGACCGTGCGCGGCGTCGGCCACATCGGGATCCTCAGCGATCCCGGGGTGCAGGCCCTGATCACCGGCTTCGTGGCCGAACGCGCCGCCGCGACCCCCTGACGGAGAAGTGAGCAACGGAGAAGTGAGCACATGAGCGACACGAGCGTCCGCACGGCCCGCCGCGCCTGGATGTGCCTGCTGTGCGGCTGGGTCTACTACGAGGCGCTGGGCGTGCCGGAGGAGGGGATACCGCCCGGCACCCGCTGGGAGGACGTCCCCGAGGACTGGGTCTGCCCCGAGTGCGGCGCCACCAAGGCGGACTTCGTGATGGAACAGCTCTGAACGACGGCGGCCGGACCGCCGCCCGTCAGCACCCCGCCCGCCCCCTCCCACACCCAGGAGCAGCAGTGACCGAGACCCCGACCCTGGCCGAGCCGCTGGACGTGATGATCCGGCTGCTCTCCTTCGAGGGCAAGCAGAACCCCTACCCCCTCTACGAGGAGTTACGGGCCCACGGCGACCTGGTCAGGCTCGGCGAGACGCACCTGCTCGCCGTCGGCCACGAGCAGATCTCGAAGGCCCTGCGCCACCCCGTCCTGCTCCAGACCGACGCCGCCATGCAGGACCTGCGCATGCCCGGCTGGCGCGAGCACTCCTCCTGGGTGTGGCTCACCAAGAACATGCTGTTCAGCAACGAACCCGACCACGAGCGGATGCGGCGCTTCTTCTCCAGCGCCTTCTCCGCCCACAGCGTCGCCGCCTTCGCCCCCATGGTCGAGCGCCTCGCCGACGACGCCGTCCGGCACGTCGAGGAGCTCGGGGCCGGCGGCGCCGAGGTCGACCTGGTCGAGGAGTTCACCTACCGGCTCCCCATCGCCGTCCTCGGCGAGCTGCTCGCGATCCCCGAGGCGGACCTGCCCGGCCTGCACCCGATCATCGCCGCCATCACCACCTCCATGGACCCCGTCGGCGACCTCGCCCAACTGGCCCCCGGCGACGCCGCCATGGAGGAGCTCGCCGCGTACGTCACCGACCTCGTCGCCACCCGCCGCGCCGCGCCCGGCCCCGACCTCACCAGCGCCTTCATCCGCGCCCTCGACGGCAGCGACCTCACCGAGGAGGACCTGGTCGCCAACATCATGGCGGTGATCGTGGCGGGCAGCGAGGCGCCCCAGGACCTGCTCGGCAACGCGGTCCGGATCGCCGTCGGCGACGCGGACCTGGCCCGGCGTCTCACCGGCGAGCCCCGCTTCGTCGAACGCTACCTGGAGGAGGTGCTGCGCTGGGACCCGCCCGTGCACGCCCTGAACCGGGTCGCCAGCGAGGACCTGGAGTTCTTCGGCGAGAAGGTCGTCCGGGGCAGCGCCGTCACCCTCCTCGTCGCGGCCGGCAACCGCGACCCGAAGCGGTTCGCGGACCCCCACCGCTTCGACCCCGACCGCGAGGGCAACCAGAAGCAGCTGACGTTCAGCGCCGGCGCCCACTACTGCCTCGGCGCGGCCCTGGCCCGGCTCACCGCCGAGACGGCGATCCCGCTGCTGCTGCGCCGCCTGCCCGGCCTGAAGGTCGTCGGCAGCCCCGGCTTCCGCGACCAGATCGTCCAACGCGGACACGACCGGCTGCCGGTCACCACCGGCTGACGCAGGCACCACCGAGAACGAGCCCGGAGACCTCCATGTCCCTCACCGCCCCCCGCCAGGCCACCAGGTTCGGCGTGGTCCTCGGCGTCGTGTCGTCCGGCGTGGCGATGTCCAACCTGGACGTCTTCATCGTCAACGTCGCCCTGCCCGACGTGGGCGCCCACTACGGCGGCACGTCCCTCGCCACGCTGTCGTGGATCCTCAACGCGTACGCCGTGGTCTACGCCGCCTCCCTCATCCCGGCCGGAGCGCTCGCCGACCGGATCGGGCCGCGCCGCGCGTACCTGTGGGGCCTCGCCGTCTTCGTGCTCGCCTCGATCGCGTGCGCCCTCGCCGCCTCCGTGTGGACGCTGGTCGCCGCCCGGGTCGTGCAGGCCGTCGGCGCCGGCCTGCTCATCCCGTCCTCGCTCGGCATCCTGCTGACCGTGGCGCCCCCGGAGCGCCGGATCGCCTCCGTCCGCCTCTGGAGCGCGATCAGCGGGCTCGCCGCCGCCTTCGGCCCGCTCGCCGGCGGCCTGCTCACCCAGCTCGACTGGCGCTGGATCTTCCTCGTCAACGTGCCGATCGGCGCGGTCGCCTGGGCGGTCGGCCTCCGGGCCGTCCCGCCGACCCCGGGCCGCGCGACCGCCGCCCGCCCGGACCTGCTCGGCGCCGGGCTGCTCACCGCCGGCATCGCGCTGCTCTCCCTGGGCGTGATCCGCAGCGAGGACTGGGGCTGGACCTCCGGCCGGGTGCTCGGCTGCCTCGCGGCCGCCGTCCTGGCCCTCGTCGTCTTCGTCGCGCGGTCGGCCCGGCACCCCGCCCCGGTGCTGCCGCTCGGCCTGCTGCGGCTGCCGGCCGTGTCGCCCGCGACCCTGGCCAACCTGGTGTTCGCGGTCGCCTTCGCGATGATGCTGCTCTCGGCCGTGCTGTGGGCGCAGGACGTCTGGCACTGGTCGCCGCTGGCCACCGGACTCGCCATCGCCCCCGGGCCCCTGATGGTGCCGTTCCTCGCCATCGGGGCCGGCCCGCTCGCCCGGCGCTGGGGCGCCGGCGCGGTCGCGGCCGCCGGCTCGGTGGTCTTCGCCCTCGGCATCGGCTGGTGGATCCTCGCCCTCGACACCGATCCCCGGTACGCGACGGGGCTGCTGCCCGGCATGCTGCTCACCGGCGTCGGGGTCGGCCTGACGGTGCCCACCCTGGTGGGCGCCGCCGTCTCGGCGCTGCCGCCCACCGGCTTCTCCACGGGCTCCGCCGTCGTCACGATGGCCCGCCAGGTCGGCGCGGTCCTCGGCGTCGCGGTCCTGGTGCCGGTCCTGGCGGGCGGCGGCACCGGCTCCTTCCGGCTCGGCTGGTGGGTGACGCTCGCGCTGTCCCTGGTCGCCGCGGCGGTGTGCCTCGCGATCCCCCGTCCCCGGCCGGCGGAGGCGAAGGCGTGAGCGCCGCACCGGACGCGGCGCGGCGGCCGTTCCCGGGGCGGGACGCCGTGCTGATCGTCGAGGAGGCGTACGCGCCCCTCGTGGCCGACCTTCCCCACCGGGTCCTCGTCGCCCCGCCGGGCGCCGCGCCGACCGCTCTGCTCGCCGAGGCCGGACCGGACCACGACGTCCTGGTCCTGGCGGCGGACGAGACGCTCCTGACGGCCGCTCCCGTGACGGCCGCCGGGCGGACCGTGTTCGCCGCCGGGGCCGGGAGCGCCGCCGAGGCGCGCCGGATCGCGGCCGCCCTCGCCCGGCCCTCCCGCCCCGTGGAGGAACGGCTCCTCGCGGCCGGCCCCCTGGTCCTCACGGAGTCGCTGTCCGGCTCCCTGGCGCGGGTCGGTGCGGCGGGGGAGCAGGCCGGGCCGGCCGGAGGGCGGTCCGTGCCCGGCGCGGTGCGGCTCCTCCCGCCCACCTGGCTCGTCCTGGACACCCTCCACTCGCTCGGAACCGTCACCGGGGCCGTCACGGTCAAGGGCCGTCCCGTCGTCACGGGCGGGGAGCCCGGGGAGCGGCGGGCGGTCCACGACCGGCTCACCCCGCTGGTCCGGCTGCCGGTGGTCCTCGGCGTGGGGGACGGCCGGGCCCGGGTGGCCAAGGCCGTCCAGGCGGGCTCGGACGGGGTGGCGGCCACCCTCGCCGGCGTCTTCGCGGAGGACCCGGACCTGGCCCGCGTCACGGCGGTCGCCTACGGGGCCCCGGGGCCCGGCGACGAGCCCGCCCTCCACCTGGTCCTCGGCGGCCACCGCGGCCGCCTGCGGCTGGCCCTGCCCTGCGCCACGACCACCGTGCGCGCGGTCGCGGGCGGGCCGGTCCTCGCGGGGCCCGCGCCCCGCCCCCTGAACCACCTTCCGAAATTCCGTACACACCACACAAACAAGGGAGTTGCTCGATGAGCACACTGTCGGGCAAGGTCGCGCTGGTCACGGGCGCGAGCAAGGGCATCGGACGCGCGGTCGCGGAGCGCCTCGCGGCGGACGGCGCCCGGGTCGGCGTCCATTACCACCGCAGCGAGGCCGAGGCCAAGGAGGTGGTGGGCGCGATCGAGGCCGCCGGCGGCCAGGCGTTCCCCCTCCAGGCCGAACTGGGCGTCGCGGGCGACGCGGCCGCCCTGTGGTCCGAGTTCACCCGTCACGCCGACGGCGTCGACATCCTCGTGAACAACGCCGGCGCGGGCCTGCTCGCCCCCATCGGCGCCATCAAGGAGGACGACTTCGACCGGCTGCTCGCCGTCAACGTGAAGTCGCCGCTCTTCGTCATCCAGGAGGGCCTGGACAAGCTGCGCGACGGCGGCCGGATCATCAACGTCTCCAGCGCGACGACCCGCATCGCCATGCCCAACGTGCTGGCGTACTCGATGACCAAGGGCGCGGTGAACACCCTCACCCTCACCCTGGCCGAGGCCCTCGCCCCGCGCGGGATCACGGTCAACGCCATCGCCCCCGGCATCATCGCCACCGACTTCAACCCGTGGCTCGCCCACCCGCAGATGCGGGCCGCCGCCGAGAGCTGGTCCGCCTTCGGACGCACCGGCACCCCCGCCGACGTGGCGGGCCTGGCCGGCTTCCTCGCCTCCGACGCGGCCGGCTGGGTCTCCGGCCAGGTGATCGACGTCAGCGGCGCCTCGTCCCTCGGCAACGGCCCCACGCCGAAGTCCTGACCCGCTCCGCGACGGGGCCCGGCCTCCGGGCCGGGCCCCGTCGCGGCCCCGCACCCTTCCGCACCGCTCCGAGGAGTTCCACCGATGACAGCACTCGACCGAAGATCCCTGATACGGGGGGCCGCCGTCACGGCCTCCGCACTGGCCGGCGGCGTCGTGGCCGGCGCCCCCGCCGCACGGGCGACCACCACGTCGCCGACCGGGGACAAGGTCCTGCCGGCCGACCCGCGCTACCCGCACCTGACCACCGGCAACAACCAGCGGTTCGCCGCCCGGCCGCAGTACGTCAAGATGATCCGCTCCGCCGCCGACGCCGCCGCGGCCCTGGGAGAGGCCTTCCGGACCGGCAAGCGGGTCTCGGTCCGCAGCGGCGGCCACTGCTTCGCCGACTTCGTCTGCCGGCCGGACGTCGACGTCATCCTCGACCTCTCGGAGATGACCTGCGTCGGCTACGACGACACGGTGAAGGCCTTCGCCGTCGAACCCGGCGCCCGCCTCCTGCCCGTCTACGAGAAGCTCTACAAGGGCTGGGGCGTCACCCTCCCCGGCGGCGTCTGCTACGGCGTCGGCGCCGGCGGCCACATCGCGGGCGGCGGCTACGGCCTGCTCTCCCGCCGCGACGGCCTGGTCGTCGACCACCTGTACGGCGTCGAGGTCGTCACCGTCGACGCCGCCGGCACGACCCGGATCGTCAGGGCCACCCGCGACGCCTCCTCCCCGCACCGCGACCTGTGGTGGGCCCACACCGGTGGCGGCGGCGGCAACTTCGGCATCGTCACCCGCTACTGGCTGCGCTCCCCGAGCAGCACCCGCACCGCCCCGGCCGCCACCCAGCTGCCCGCCCCGCCCGCCCGGGTCCTCAGCCACGTCCAGGCCCTCCCCTGGTCCGCGCTCGACCGGACCTCGTTCACCCGCCTGGTCAAGAACTTCAGCACCTGGCACGAGCAGAACAGCGCGCCGGACTCCCCGTACAAGGAGCTCGGTTCCATCCTCAACGTCTACACCAGCGCGAGCGCCGCCCTGAACCTGGTCACCCAGATCGACGCGGACCTGCCCGACGCGCAGGCGAAGCTCGACGCCTACCTGAACGCGGTCCTCGACGGCGTCACCACCGCCCGCGCCCCGGCCCGCACGCTGTCCTGGCTCCAGCAGACCACGATGGTCGCCACCATCAACCCGGTCCTCAACGACCCGACCCTGCGGGGCGCGCACAAGTCGGCGTACGTGCGGACCGCCTTCACCGACGCCCAGCTGGACGCCCTGTACGCGTCGATGACCACGACCGCGTACCGCAACCCGCGCGCGATGCTGGTCCTGTTCTCCTTCGGCGGGCAGGTCAACGCGGTCGCCCCGGACGCCACCGCGATCCCGCAGCGCAGCTCCGTGGTGAAGATGCTCTACCAGACCTTCTGGACCAACCCCGCCGAGGACGCGGCCCATCAGGGCTGGCTGCGCGACCTGTACGCCCAGGTGCACGCCGCCACCGGGGGAGTGCCCGGACTCGACGGCCAGACGGACGGCTGCTACATCAACTACCCCGACAACGACATGGCGGACCCCGCCGTCAACACCTCGGGCGTCCCCTGGCAGACGCTCTACTACAAGGGCAACCATCCGCGTCTCCAGCGGGTGAAGAAGGCGTACGACCCGTCGAACTACTTCCGCCACCCGATGTCCGTGACGCCGGCGTAACCCGCCGCGCGTCCGTCCCACCCGGAGGGGCACTCATGACGGCACGGATCACCTCACCGACCGGAGCACCGGGCGCCAGGATCCTGGGCGTGGGCTCCTACCGGCCGCGACGCATCGTCACCAACGAGGAAGCGGCCCGGTACATCGACTCGTCCGACGAGTGGATCAGGTCCCGCACCGGCATCGTCACCCGGCGCTGGGCGGGTCCCGGCGAATCCCTGACCGACATGGCCGAGGCCGCCTCCGCCAAGGCGCTCGCGACGGCGGGAGTCGACCCCGAGGCCGTCGACTGCGTCGTCCTGGCGACCTTCACGCACCTGCGCCAGACGCCGGCGGCGGCCACGGAGGTCGCCCACCGGATCGGGGCCGTCCGGGCGGCGGCCTTCGACGTCTCCGCCGGCTGCGCGGGCTTCGTCCACGGCGTGGCCCTCGCCGCCGACGCGGTCCGCAGCCGGGGCGGGCACGTCCTGGTGGTGGGCGCGGAGCGGATGACGGACCTGCTGGACCTGGAGGACCGCTCCACGGCCTTCATCTTCGGCGACGGCGCGGGAGCGGTGGTCCTCGGCCCCGCCCCCGTGCCGGGCGTCGGCCCCGTCGTCTGGGGCGCCGACGGCTCCCAGGCCGAGGCCATCGCCCAGACCGTCCCCTGGAACGCCCTGCGCGACGACCCCGCGCCGCGCTGGCCCGCCCTCCGCCAGGAGGGCCAGAAGGTCTACCGCTGGGCGGTGTACGAGATGGCCAAGGTCGCCCGCGAGGCGCTGGCCGCCTCCGGGGTGGCCCCCTCCGACCTGCGCGCCTTCATCCCGCACCAGGCGAACGCCCGCATCATCGACGCCCTCGCCGCCTCCCTGGACCTTCCGCCCGAGGTCGCCGTCGCCCGCGACGTGGTCACCAGCGGCAACACCTCGGGCGCCTCCGTCCCGCTGGCCATGGACGCCCTGCTCGACACCGGCGCGGCCCGCTCGGGCGACCTGGCCCTGCTGCTCGGCTACGGCGCGGGGCTGTCGTACGCGGCGACGGTGGTGACCCTGCCCTGAGCGGGCCGCCCGCCGGCCCCGGACCCGTGCCCGTCCGCGGGGCCGGGGCCGCTCCGGGGCCCGGTGTCCCGGGCCAGGCAGCCCATCACCGCGGCCCCGGCGGCGAGCACCGCGACCGTGGTGAGCGCGGCCGGAAGGGAGAACCAGTCGGCGAGGAAGCCGATCGCGGGCGGGCCGAGCAGCATCCCGCCGTAGCCGAGGGTGGAGGCGGTCGCCACTCCGGCGGGACCGGCGATCGCGCCGGCGCGGGCCACGGCGACGGGGAAGATGTTGGCGAGGCCGAGGCCGGTCACGGCGAAGCCGAGGAGCGCGGCCCAGACGGTCGGCGCGAGCGCGCCCAGCAGCATGCCCGCGGCGGCGGTCGCGCCGCCCGCGACCAGGGTGCGGGTCTGGCCGAGGCGTTCGAGCAGCGCGGTGCCGGAGAGCCGGCCGACGGTCATGGTCAGCGCGAACACGGAGTACCCGGCGGCGGCCGTCCCGGGGTGGGCGTGCAGGTCCTGGGTGAGGTGGAGGGCGCCCCAGTCGGCGAGCGCGCCCTCGCCGTACGCGGTGCAGAGCGCGATCGCCCCGAAGACGAGGACAGTGCGGCGCTGGGCGCCCCGCCGCGCGCCGGGGGCGGCGGTCGCGGCGGGCCGCGCCGGAAGGGCCTCGGGCGGAGCGGGGGAGGGGTGGCGCAGGAGCACGGGTCCGGCGACGCCCGTCAGGGCCAGGCCGACGAGCGTGAGGCCGAGGAGGTGGGCGGTGGGGGAGAGGCCGCCGGCGAGCAGTCCGCCGAGCCCGGCCCCCAGCATGCCGCCGAGGCTGAACGCGGCGTGGAACCCGGGCATCACGGGGCGCCGCAGCGCGGTCACGACGTCCACGGCGGCGCTGTTCATGGCCACGTTGATGCCGCCGTACGCGGCGCCGAAGACGAGCAGGACGAGGCCGAGGGAGAGCGGGGAGCGGGTGAGCGCGGGCAGGGCGACGGAGAGCGAGAGGAGGACGGCGGTGGCGACGGTGACGGCGTGGGAGCCGTACCGGCGGCAGAGCCGCCCGGTCAGCGTCATGGTCACCACGGCGCCGGCCGACACCCCGAGGAGCGCGAGGCCGAGGTCCCCGGCGGAGGCGCCGGTCCGTTCCTTGACGGCGGGGATGCGGACCACCCAGCCGGCGAACAGGAAGCCGTCCAGGGCGAAGAAGAGGGTCAGGGCGGAGCGGAGGCGGGACAGGGAGCGGGCGGCGGTGTCTCCGCGCGGGCCCCCCGATGCGGCCGTCCGTACTTTGTTCAGTAGCGGCACAAACTCAGGATAGGGGCGAGGGGCGAGGGAATCAACCGGGCCGCGAGGTCGGGGGCGCCGTCCGATCATGGGAGACTCGCCCCCATGAACGGCAAGGCGACGACGACCCGGACACGGCTGGACAGGGGGCGCAGCGCGCTCGGTCCCGCCCTTGAGCTGGTGCACACCGGCAGGGCACCGACCCGGGCCGTCCTCACCGCCGAGCTCGGCGTCACCCGCGCCACCGCCGGCGCCGTCGCCGCCGAGCTGGAGGCCCTCGGCCTCATCAGGGTCGACTCCAACCCCGGTGCCGCGGCCGGCTCCCAGGGCCGCCCCTCGCACCGGCTCGCCGTCGACGAGAAGGGCCCCGTCGCCCTCGCCGCGCAGGTCCACCCGGACGGCTTCCGGGCCGCGCTCGTCGGCCTCGGCGGCACGATCGTCGCCACGGCCCCCGGCAGCGTCGTCGTCTCCGCCGACCCCGCCCAGGTCCTCGGCGCCGTGGTCGGGGCCGGGGCGGCCCTCCTCGCGGAGAGCGGCCGCCGCTGCGTCGGCGCCGGACTCGCCGTCCCCTCCGCGGTCGCCGAGCCCGAGGGCACCGCCCTCAACCCGCTCCACCTCGCCTGGCCCGCCGGGGCGCAGGTCCGGCAGATCTTCGCCGAGCGGGTGCGGGAGGCCGGCATCGGGGGCCCCGCCTTCACCGGCAACGACGTGAACCTCGCCGCCCTCGCCGAGCACCGCCACGGCGCGGGACGCGGCGCCCGGGACCTGCTGTGCGTGGCCACCGGCCACCGGGGCGTCGGCGGCGCGCTCGTCCTCGACGGACGCCTGCACACCGGCAGCGCTGGCCTCGCCCTGGAGGTCGGCCACCTGACGGTGAACCCGGAGGGCCGCCCGTGCCACTGCGGCGGCCGCGGCTGCCTCGACGTCGAGACCGACCCGCTCGCCTTCCTCACGGCCGCGGGCCGCGTCCCCGGCCCCGAGGTCTCGCTCCTCCAGCAGTCCCGCGACCTGCTGCGCACCTGCCCGGACGACCCCGGCGTCCGGGTCGCCGTGGGCGAGCTGATCGACCGCCTCGGGCTCGGCCTCGCCGGCCTGGTGAACATCCTCAACCCGGACCGGATCGTCCTCGGCGGCCTCCACCGCGAACTCCTCGACGCCGACCCCGAGCGCCTCCGCGCGGTCGTCGCCGACCGCAGCCTCTGGGGCCGCAGCGGCGGCGTGCCGATCCTCCCCTGCACCCTCGACCACAACAGCCTCGTGGGCGCCGCCGAACTCGCCTGGCAGCCGGTCCTGGACGACCCCCTGGCGGCCCTCTCCCGCGAACCGGTCTGAGCCGCCCGGCGCCGCTACTCCCGGTGCCCTTCGAGCAGCGCCGCCAGCCGGTCCAGGGCCGTCCGGGCACCGGTCTCGTTGCCGGCGGCGGGGACCGCGTCCGGGACGCCCTCGTGGACGACCAGGACCTCCGTGCCGCCGCCGTCCGGCACCAGGGTCGTCGTCAGGGTCATGGCGCCCCGCAGCAGCGGGTCCTCCGTCTCGAACTCGACCACCTCGACGACCCGTTCGCCCGGCACCAGCTCCACGAAGCGCCCGTGGTACGTGTCCGTGCGCGGCCCCGACTTCCCGGCGCCGTCCTCCCCCTCGTACCGCAGCGAGACCCGGAACGCGCCCCCCTCGCACGCGTCGAACCCGTGCACCCGGCAGGTCATGCCGTACGGCACCCGCCAGCGCGCGACGGCCTCCGGGTCGAGGAGCGTCCGGTAGACGGCCAGGGGCGGGGCGTCGACGTGGCGGGACACGCGCGTGGTGTACATCCTCCCCAGGCTAGGCGCGGAACCGGGCTTCCGCCCGGCCGGCGCTCTCCTTCCGCCCTCCCGCCGTCGCCGCCCCGCCGAAAACCGGTGGGACCGCCCCGCCGTACGACGTACCGTTCCGCCCCATGACCTCTTCCGACTCCACACCTCCCCGGCGCCTCGGCGGCCTCACCTTCCACGGGCCGCTCTCCGAGGCCCGCGCCGCCCGCCTCCTGGGACGGCTCGCCGGCGCCGGGCCCGCCGACGTGCTCGACATCGGTTGCGGCTGGGGCGAGTTGCTCCTGCGCCTCCTCGAAGCGGTTCCCGGGGCCCACGGGGTCGGGATCGACATCGAGGCCGAGGACCTGGCCCGCGGCCGCGCCCTCGCCGAGGAGCGCGGGCTCGCCGGCCGCGCGACCTTCGTCGAGGAGTCGGCGCTCGGCACCGACCGGGGCCCCGTCGACACGGTCCTCTGCCTCGGGGCCGGCCAGGCGCTCTGCGACCCCGGCCTGCCGCACGATCCCGCCACCGCCCTGCGCGAACTGCGCCGGCTCGTCCGGCCCGGCGGCCGCGTCGTCCTGGGCGAGGGCTTCTGGGAGCGCACCCCCACCGGAGCCGAACTGGCCGGCATGTGGCCCGGCGCCCGCGCCGACGACCACCTCTCCCTCGGCGCCCTCGTCGACCTGGCGATCGGGGCCGGGTTCCGGCCCGCGTGGATCGAGACGGCGAGCGCCGAGGAGTGGGAGGAGTTCGAGTCCGGCTACCGCCACGACACGGAGGTCTGGCTCGCCGCGAACCCCGGCCACCCGCTCGCCGCCGAGACGCGCGAGCGCGTCGACCGGCAGCGCTCCGGCTGGCTGAACGGCTACCGGGGCGTCCTCGGCATCGCCTATCTGACCCTGGTCGCCACGGCCTGAGCCCCCGGCCCCGTCCGCCCGAGCTCCGCCCGTCCCGTCCCCACCCGCCCGAGCTCCGCCCGTCCCGGCTCCGACAGGTGGAGCACCCGGAAGCGCTCGCCCTCGCCGGCCGGGGCCTCCGGGCCCGCCCACAGGGTGAAGGAGAGCAGCTCCCAGTGGCGCGGGTCCACCGCGAGGGCCGAGGCCACCACCCCGTCCCGCCGGGCCTCCCGCGCGTGCCGGGCCACCGCCTCCGCCACCGCCACGCCCGGCGGGACCGCCTCCCCGAGCGGGGCCCTCAGCCGGGTCGCGGCGCGCGGCACCGACGCGGACGCGGACCCCTCCTCGTACGCCAGGCCCGTCCAGTGCTGCACCACCGGCCGTCCGAAGTCGTTCACGACGCCCTGGAAACCCGGGCCCCAGAGGAAGGAGTTCATGCCCTCGGGCGCGAACCACAGGTAGAACGGCGCGTACTGGTTCACGGGCGAGTCCGCCCCCCGCTCCCGGACCAGGTACGCCTTCAGACCGAGGCCCGGGAAGGCGTCGAGCAGATGGCCCCGGGTCGCCACCCGCTCGTGGACGATCCCCATGTCGTAGTCGGCGGGAAGCGTGATCTCGTACTGCATCGCGTGCACGGAACGGACTCCGGTTTCCTCTTCGGCGGGTCGGGCGCGGCGGACCCGCCCCCGGGCGGGCGGGGCCCCGGGGACCGGCCTCAGCGGGCCGGGCGCGGGGCGAGCGGGGTGAGCAGCGCGAGCAGGCCGCGCACGGCACTGTCGAAGGGCGCGGGCGATCCCGTCGCGCGGGCCAGGACGTACCCGCCCTGCACCGTCGCCACGATCGTCGCGGCGGTCTCCTCCGGGTCCAGGGGGCCGTTCGGACCGCCGCTCTCCGGACCCTCCCGGACGACCGCGGCGAGCCGGGCGCGCAGCCGGCCGAGCACCTCCTCGACGGGGGCGCGCAGCTCCGGGTCCGCGATCACCTCGGGGTCCATGGTGAGCCGCCCCACCGGGCAGCCGCGCAGGACCTCGCGTTCGCGCAGCAGGTACGCCCGGATCCGCTCGTACGGCGTCCCCCCGCCGTCCAGGGCCGCTCCGGCCGCCGCGTCCATCTCCTCGGCCGTCCGCCGGATCGCCGCCAGGGCGAGGTCCCGCTTGCCCGCGAAATGGTGGTACATGCTGCCCTGGCCCGCGCCCGCGGCCCGCTGGACGGCCTTGGGGCTTGTGCCCACGTAGCCGCGCTCCCACAGGAGTTCGCGGGCCGCCCCGACCAGTCGCTCGGAGGTGTCGTTCGTCCCCATAGCCGCACTGTACATACCAGTAGGTACAGAAGGAAGGGGGGAGGACGGGGCGGCCGTCCGGACCCCGCGTCCGCCGGGCCGACCGCCCGTCGGCCGGGCCCCCTCCGCCGGTCCGGGACCCTCAGCCCGCGCGGCCCGCCAGGGCCGGCCGGGCGGCGGCCACCGCGGGGGCGGGGCTCGGGACCGGGTCGGCCGGGGTGCCGAGCGGCACGGCGGGCACCCGCTCGTAGCCGGTGAAGGGGCCCTCGGTCGCGGCGCCGTACACGGCCTCCTCGCGCGTCCCGACGGGAGCGCCCACGGGCGGCGCCGCGAGGGTGAACCACACGACCTTCCCGTCCTTCCCGTCGTCCCCGCACGGCCGGACGCCCCAGCTCTCGCTGACCGCGCCGACGAGGACGAGGCCCCGGCCGGAGGTCGCGAGGCCGTCGGCGGGTCCGTCGGCAGGGTCGCCGAACGGGCCCTCGGTCCGCGGCGGGCGGGGATCGTGGTCCCTGACGGAGACCGTGAGGCGGTCGAGCAGCAGCTCGATCTCCACGGTGCACCGCTTGTCCGGCCGGGCGTGCCGGTGGACGTTGGTCAGGAGCTCGGTGACTCCCAGCAGGGCATGGTCGACCAGGGCGTCGAGATGCCAGTGGCGCAGATGCGCCGAGACAATCCTGCGGACCTGTCCGATCCGCTGCGGCAGGGCCTGGAGCTCCACCGCGTAGTACCTGCTCGGTTCGCTGATCACGGCTGCGACTCCCCGAAGTAGTCCGGAAGAAGACGAAGGTTCGGATCTCTCGTGCGGTCCAGTCGGGCGATGACCATGACGTCGCGTCACCACCTGGCAACCCTCGGTGAGGTGATTCCAGCGTGGGCCAGTGGTGACCGTCCCGCAACTCACGGCGAACCGTGCCAGGTCAGGGGGCCTCGCGCGCCCCGGGCGTCAGTGCCCTCCCGCCGCCCGCCTGAGCGCGGCGAGGAAGCGCCCCGACTCCTCCGTCCCCCCGGGGTCCCCGTCCTCACCGGAGTCCGCCGGACCGCCGTCCCGGTCCTTCCGGTGCAGCGTCAGCCGGTACCGGGTGCCGTTCACGGTCGCCACCGCCTCGTCCGGGCCCGCGAACCACGGGCGCCCCGCCCGCACCGCCGTCACCGGCGCGCTGTCGATCTCGCTGCCGTAGCTGGTGAGCAGGGCGAGCCGCCCGTCCTCGATCCGCACCTCGCCCGCGCGCGTCAGCGAGCGCAGCCAGCGGTTGATGCCCACGCCCCTGGCGCTGAACTCCGGTTCCCGCATGCCGATCCGCCCCTTCCCACCCGTTTCCCCCGGGTGCCGCTCCCAGTGTGCCGGGCCGTCCGCGACCGCACCAGTGGCCCTTCCGCGGCCCCTTTCGCACACCCTTCCGCAAGTCTTCCCTATGGAACCTCAAAGGGAACGTTTGCCCAGGTGAGAGCGGTATTGTCGGCAGTGGAGCACCCGGGGGAGCGCCTCCGGGGAAGCGATCGAGGAGAAGCGCGGATGAGCACCACCGAGCACAGTGCGCAGAACGGTTCGGCGGCCATCGCCGGGGGCGCCGCCACGGCCACGGCGACCGTCGACGTCGACCGCAGCGACCCCGCCTACCGGGCCTGGCTCAAGGAGGCCGTCCGCAAGGTCCAGGCCGACGCCAACCGCTCGGCCGACACCCACCTGCTGCGCTTCCCGCTGCCCGAGCGGTGGGGCATCGACCTCTACCTCAAGGACGAGTCCACCCACCCCACCGGCAGCCTCAAGCACCGGCTCGCCCGCTCCCTCTTCCTCTACGGCCTGTGCAACGGCTGGATCCGCCCGGACAGGCCCGTCATCGAGGCCTCCAGCGGCTCGACCGCCGTCTCCGAGGCGTACTTCGCGAAGCTCGTCGGCGTCCCGTTCATCGCCGTCATGCCCCGCACGACCAGCCCCGAGAAGTGCCGGCTCATCGAGTTCCACGGCGGGCGCTGCCACTTCGTCGACGACTCGCGCACCCTGTACGAGGAGTCCGCCGCCCTCGCCGAGCGCACCGGCGGCCACTACATGGACCAGTTCACCTACGCGGAGCGGGCCACCGACTGGCGCGGCAACAACAACATCGCCGAGTCGATGTACCAGCAGCTCCGCCTGGAGCGGTACCCGGAGCCGACCTGGATCGTGGCCACCGCGGGCACCGGCGGCACCTCGGCGACCATCGCCCGCTACGTGCACTACATGCAGCACGACACCCGGATCTGCGTCGCCGACCCCGAGAACTCCTGCTTCTTCGACGGCTGGACCCACCACGACCCGCACGCCACCGCCGACTGCGGCTCCCGCATCGAGGGCATCGGCCGCCCCCGCATGGAGCCGAGCTTCGTGCCCGGGGCCGTGGACCGCATGATGAAGGTCCCCGACGCGGCGAGCGTCGCCGCCGTCCGCGCCCTGGAGACGGCCATCGGCCGCAAGGCGGGCGGCTCCACCGGCACCGGCCTGTGGAGCGCCTTCAAGATCGTGGCCGAGATGGTCGGGCAGGGGCGCACCGGCAGCGTCGTCACCCTGCTCTGCGACCCCGGCGACCGCTACCTCGACAAGTACTACTCCGACGACTGGCTGGCCGCCCAGGGCCTCGACATCGCCCCGTACGCCGCCGCTATCGAGAGCTTCCTGGCGACGGGGGCCTGGCCGGAGTGAGCCGCCGGTCGAGGCGGCGCGCCGCGCCCCGGAAGGACCGCCCGAGGCCCGGCCGCGCGAGCCGCAGACCGAGGCGGAACGGGGCCGGGCCGTCGGCGGCCATCGTCCAGCGCAGCGACGTCCCCCGCCCGGCGGGCGAGAGGGCCCACTCCTCCGCCATGGCCGTCACCCCGGGGGCGTTCGTCGCGTCCACCCGGTAGGCGTAGCGGACCCCGGGCTCGGCGGCCAGGATCGTCTCCTCCAGCAGGATCCCGCCCCGCAGCCGGACGCTGCGGCCCGCCCCGTCGCCCGTCGGGACGGCGGAGACGAGCGCGGTGAACCACGAGGGCGTGCTCCCCACCTCCACGGCCAGGGAGCGGTAGACGGCCGCGGGCGGGGCGGCCAGCGCCGCCGTGAACACCAGGCGGACGGGCGCGGACGCGGTGAAGTCGACCTCCACCGGACTCAGTCGGCGTGCCATGGACCGGACCTCCGGGGGACGCGGGCGGAAAGGGCACCTTATCCGACACGCTGTCAACAGCACAGGGCGCGGGCGCGGCCGGGGCGGACACCGCGCCGGGGACCGGCCCGCGCGGGGATCCGGGGGCTCAGCCCCGCCGCAGCAGCCCGTCCAACGCCCGCCCGAACACCACCCGTCCCGCCCGCGCCAGGACCGGATCGAAGGCCCTCGGCAGCCCCCGCACGGCCAGCTCCTCCGTCCACACCACCCGGCAGCCACCGGGCGCCTCCGCCACCTCGATCAGCGCCCAACCCCGTACGACACGGCCGTACTTCTCCAGCCGGCACGCGCCGGGACGGCCCGCCGCCGGCGGCTCCCAGCGCACGACCTCCATCGGGTCGTCGAACGCCAGGCGGCCGATCCCGGTCCGGGCGGTGAACCGGGTGCCCACGCCGTTCGGCCCCGGCGTCAGGATCCTCGTCCGGGTCAGCGGCACCAGCCGCCCGTGCGCCGGCCAGTCCGTGAGCCGCCGCCACACCTCCTCCGGGGCCGACGGCACGGTCCGCTCGACCCGGAAGGCGCTCACGCCCGCTCCTCGCCCGCCACCACGAGCCCGGGCACGTGCTCCGCGACCTCCGCCCGCGTCCCCCCGGACAGGCCCCCGTCCGTCACCCACGTGTCCACCTCGTCCAGCGAGGCGAAGGAACTCAGCCCCACCGTCCCCCACTTGGTGTGGTCGGCGACCACCACCACCCGGCGCGCCGAACGCATCAGACAGGTGTTGGTCTCGGCCTCCGCCAGGTTCGGCGTCGACAGGCCGGCCTCCGCCGAGACGCCGTGCACCCCGAGGAAGAGCAGGTCGAAGTGGAGCGAGCGGATCGCCCGGTCCGCCACCGGTCCCACCAGCGCGTCGGACGGCGTGCGCACCCCGCCCGTCAGGACGACCGTCGCCGCGCCGCGCCGCGCCTCGCCGCCCGCCCGCCCCGCCTCGTGGAACACGTCCGCGACCCGCACCGAGTTGGTCACCACCGTCAGGTCCGGCACGTCGAGCAGGTGCCGCGCCAGCGCGTAGGTCGTCGTCCCGCCCGACAGGGCGAGCGCCGTGCCCGGCGCCACCAGCGCCGCCGCCGCCCGCGCGATCTCGTCCTTGGCGCTCGGCTCGAGCACCGACTTGGCCTCGAAGCCCGGCTCGTGGGTGCTCGCCTCGACCACCGGAACGGCCCCGCCGTGCACCTTCGACAGCACGCCCTGCCGGGCCAGCGCGTCCAGGTCGCGGCGGATCGTCATGTCCGAGACGCTCAGACGGCGGGTCAGTTCGTTGACCCGTACACCGCCGCGCCGCCGGACCTCGTCGAGGATCAGGGCACGCCGCTGCTCCGCGAGGAGGTTCTGGTTGTCAGTCACCGCCGGGGCCGGTCCTTCCGCAGGGGACGGGGGATATGGGGATGAGGGTGAAATTCGGTGAGGGACCGTGCGCGGCCGCGCGGCCGTCCGCGATCCTGTCTCCGACGTCGCATCTTCCCACCTCATGAGGGAGCCGCCCCAGTGTCCCCTGCCACACCCGCCCCGGAGAGCGGGGACGCGGCGCTCGAACTCCTCGTTCACGGAGTCGGCGGAGCCACCCCCCAGGACATGCTCGAC
Source organism: Streptomyces sp. NPDC092045 (assembly GCF_044756005.1). Classification (NCBI taxonomy): domain Bacteria; kingdom Bacillati; phylum Actinomycetota; class Actinomycetes; order Kitasatosporales; family Streptomycetaceae; genus Streptomyces; species Streptomyces sp. NPDC092045. The sequence goes on from NZ_JBIVSC010000001.1 coordinate 768,180, forward strand.
GACCCCAGGACCGTGCGGATCACCGGCGACAGGACCGCCGCCGTGTACCGGCGGACCGAGGACGCCGACGCCGAGGAGCACCCCGGGCGGTACGCCGGACGCCCGGTCCCGGAGGCGTACTGCTGGTCCAACCTCACCTCCGGCGACGGCACCCGCGCGTTATGGCTGCTGCTCCTGCCCTTCATGGTCGCCAACCTCGCGCACTGGATGCGCCCGCCCGCCCCGGGCGGACACCGGCTCGTCCGGCTCTACGGGGTCCTCGTCCGGCTCGTCGCCCTCACCCTCACCGTCCTGCTCACCGCCGCCGCCTGCGAGGTCGCGCTCGACCTGACCGCCTGGCAGTGCGCCGCCGCCCCCGCCTGCGTCGACTCCGCCTCCTGGCTGGGCTTCCTCTCCGTCGAGCGCGGTGGCTGGTGGTCCCCGCCCGGCCGCCGCCTCGCCGTCGCCGCCCTCGTGCCGACCGTCCTCGTCGGCCTGCTCTGGTACCTGTCCAACCGCACCTGGAGCGCGTACGAGGCCCAGCGCCCGCCCACCGGCTACGACAACCCGCCGACGGCGCCGGGGGACAACGCCGTCGACGCGGGGTCCCGCGCCGCCCTCGGCCGCCCCGGATTCTGGTACGGCCGCCGCATCGTCGCCCGGCTCAGGGCCGCCCACACCGCCGCCGGGTTCCTCACCGTCGCCGCCGCCCTCGTCACGGCCGCCGCCCGCCACGACACCGCCGCCCCCGGCACCGGCGCCGTCCTCGGCCGGATCCTCCAGGCCGCCGTCGCCGCCCTCGCCGCCGTCGTCCTCTGGGTCGTCTGCCGGCGCGGCCGCAGCGAGAACCACCTCGACCTGCGGCTCGAACGCGCCCTGGTCTCCTGGCTGCCCGGCGCCTCCCTCGTCCTGCTCGCCGCCGCCGCCCTGTACGCGGGCTGGTCCCGCCCCGGCTGGACCTCGTCCGGGACCCTCCCCGGCGACGCCGTCTTCAGCGCCCTGACCGTCGCCCAGGGCGCCCTCGTCGTCGCCCTCGGCGGAGTCGCCCTCCTCCTCCAGCGCCCCCGCCGGGACCCCCGCACCGCCCTGTACGGACTCGGCGGACCCGCCGTCGCCATGCTCGCCTGCGCCCTCGGCGGCGTCATGTCCGGCGGCGTCGCGCAGCGCGTCGCCGACTGGCTCGACGGACCGGCCACCCCCGGCATGGGCGACCCCGGACCCCGGATAAGCCCGCCCGTCCTGCTCAGCTGGCAGGCGTCCGTCATCCCCGTCCTGCTCCTGCTGCTCGCCGTGCCCGCCGCCCTGCTCGTCGCACGGACCCTGCTCGCCGCCCGGCGCCTGCGTTCCGAGGTCGAGACCGACTACGGCACCGTCGGCGAGGGCGACCCGGTCCGTACGGGACGGATCGCGACCGTGCGCGCCCGGGCGGCGCTCACCGACTCCGCACCCGTCCTCGTCGGCGTCGTCTCCGGCGCCACCCTGCTCCTCGGGGCCGCCTCCGTCGTCGGCGCCTGGGCCAGCGGGAACGTGCCCGGCCGCGCCTTCGACGGCGCCCACCCCGCCGTCGCCGCCCTGGCCTCCGCCACCCAGGCCCTCGGCTCCTGGATGATCGGCTTCGGCTTCCTGCTCTTCGTCACCTGGGGCCGCCGCGCCTACCGGGACCCCTCCGCCCGCCGCACCATCGGCATCCTCTGGGACGTCGGCACCTTCTGGCCCCGCGCCGCCCACCCCTTCGCCCCGCCCTGCTACGCCGAGCGCGCGGTCCCCGACCTCACCTGGCGGATGAGCTCCTGGACCCGGCGCACCGGCGGCCGGCTCGTCATCTCCGGGCACTCCCAGGGCAGCGTCCTGGCCGCCGCCGCCGTCTGGCAGATCGAGCCGGCCACCCGCCGCCGGGTCGCCCTGCTCACCTACGGCTCACCCCTGGAGCGGCTCTACGGACGCTGGTTCCCGGCCTACTTCGGCCCCGAGGCGCTGCGCTCCCTGAACCGCACGGTCCACTGCTGGAGCAACCTCCACCGCGCCACCGACCCGATCGGCGGACCCGTCCGGGTCGTCGCCGAGGACGGGCGTCCCGCCGTCGACGAGCCGGTCCTCCTCGACCCGGTCGCCTACGGACGCACCCGTGACCACCCGCTGCCCGAACCGATCCTGGGCCACTCCGACTACCAGGCCGACCCGGGCTTCTCCCACTGCCGCACCGGCCTCCTCGACCGCCTCCCGTCCGCCGTCCCCCGGCAGCGGGGGGCCGGAGAGCCGCCGGAGCCCGCCGGAAAGGGGCCCTCCGGGCCCGGGACCCGCGGGCCGGCGGTTCCCGGGGAGGGGGCCCGCGAACCCGGGGACCGGGGGCCGGCCGCTCCCGGGGAGGGGGCCTCGGGCCGGGAGGGGACGGGTCAGGGCAGCTCGGGCAAGTCGTCCGGGTAGAGCAGCGTCAGGTCGTCCGTGCTCGGCTCGTCGAGCGCGGCGACCCGCCCCGCGTGCCGCTCCACCATCGACTCGAAGGTCTGCCGCGCCGTGCGCCCGTTGCCGAAGGCCGGGCCCTTGGGCAGCTTCGCGAAGTAGGCGAGCAGCCCCTCGTCCGTGCCCGGGGCGAGCCGGTACTCGTGCTCGTCCGCCTGCTGCCCCACGATCCGCAGCAGTTCCTCCGGCTCGTAGTCGCCGAAGGTGATGGTCCGGGAGAAGCGCGAGGCCACCCCCGGGTTCACGGTGAGGAAGCGCTCCATCTCCGCCGTGTAGCCGGCGACGATGACCACCACCGCGTCCCGGTGGTCCTCCATCAGCTTCACCAGCGTGTCGATCGCCTCGCGCCCGAAGTCGCGGCCCGAGTCCTCCGGCGACAGCGCGTACGCCTCGTCGACGAACAGCACTCCGCCGCGCGCCCGGTCGAAGGCCTCCTGGGTGCGGATCGCCGTCGAGCCGATGTGCTCGCCGACCAGGTCCACCCGGGACACCTCCACCAGGTGCCCGCGCTCCAGCACCCCGAGCGAGGCGAGGATCTCGCCGTACAGCCGGGCCACCGTCGTCTTGCCCGTGCCCGGGTTCCCCGTGAAGACCAGGTGGCGGCGGACCGAGGCCGCCTTGAACCCGGCCTCCTGGCGCCGGCGCCCCACCTCGATCATGTTGGTGAGGGTCCGCACCTCGTGCTTGACGCTCTCCAGGCCCACCAGGGCGTCCAGTTCGCCGAGCACGTCCTGCGAGGAGCGGGCCGCCGGGGCGGGCTCCGGCTCCGGGGCCGCCGACGGGGGCCGGGAGGCCGGCACGGTGCCGAGCAGTCCGGCCGTCCGCGTCTCCGCCAGGACCGTACCGCCGCCGGCGGGGGAGGGGCCGGAGCCCGAGGAGTCGGGCACGGAGGAGCGGACCGCGCTCTCGTCGCTGGTGCACTCCTCGGCGACCGCGCCCTCCTCCGGGAACTCGTAACCGCCGCGCGCGCACCGCTCCGTACGGCACTTGCGCAGGGTCGTCCGGCAGCCGTCCGTCACGTGGAAGCCGTACCCGCCGCTGCCCGTCACCCGGCAGCCGTGGAAGGAGCCGCGCCCCTCCGCCGACACGTAGAACCCGGCCTCGGCGGGCGAGGTGACCGTGCACCGCTCGATCGAGGGGTCGGCGCCCTTGGTGACGATGACGCCGGTCTGCACGGAGTCGATCGTGCAGCCGGCGAGGGTGCCGCCGCTGCCGTGGTCCCGGAACCAGGCGCCCGTGGACGCCTCCCGGATGCGGCAGTCGTCGAGCTGCGCCGTCGCGCCGTCGCTCACCGACACCGCCGTGTTCCGCACCTGGGACAGGTCGCTGTCGACCACGTCCACGCGCGAGCCCCGGTCGAGGACGAACAGCGCGTCCGGCACGTCGTGCACCCGGCAGGCGTCGAGGACGGCGGTCGCCCCGTCGCTCACCCACACCGCCGGGTAGTCGCCCGTGCTGTCGTGGATCTCGCACTGGTTGGCGTCCACCCGGGTCCCCGGGTCCCACACCGACAGGCCGTTGCGGCCGAAGCGGCGGACGGTCGACCGGGTGAGCGTCAGGACCGAGCGCGACCGCAGGTCGACCGCGTTCTCCGGGACGTCGTGGATGTCGCAGTCGGAGAGGGTGAGGACGGCGTCGGTGTCGAGGGTGATGCCGTCCGCCGAGGTGCGGTGCACCGAGGAGTCGGTGAGGTGGGCGGTGGCGCGGGACGCGATCTGGAGCCCGGCTCCCTTGATCTCGTACACCTCGCAGCCCACGCCCTCCAGGGCGCTGCCCTCGCCGGTGACGGCGATCCCGGCGCCGGAGGCGTGGTGCACCCGGCAGCGCTCCAGGCGCGGGTGCGCGCCGCCCCGCACCGAGACGCCCGCCTGCCCGGCGGACACCACCTCGCACTCCTCGAACACCCCGCCCGCGCCGTCCAGCACGGCGATGCCGATCCCGGCCGCGTTGTCGACGGTGCAGCGGCGGACCGTGGGCCGGGCGGCGCCCCGCACCTCGATCCCGGCGGCCGAGCGGGTCAGGATCCGCAGGTCGAGCAGCTCGGGCGTGCCCTCCTCGACGAGCAGCGCGGGCGCCGCCACGTCCTGGCCCTCGACGTGCAGGTCCTGGAGGACGGCGGAGGCGCGCAGGATCAGCGGGACGCCGTCCGGGGGAGCGAGCCGGACCGGCCCGGCCCCGCCCTCGGGGCCGCGCAGGGTGACGGCCCGCCGCACCACCAGGTTCTCCCGGTAGGTCCCCGGGGCGACGGTGAGCACGTCCCCGTCGCCCGCGGCCTCCAGGGCGGCGGCGAGGGAGGGGTACTCACCCGTGCGGCGCCGCCACCGCGATGTGCCGGTGTGCGTCACCTGGACCGTGCCCTGTGCCATGGGTGTGTCCTGCCCCCGCCTCATGCCTCGCCGCTGATCCGATGCCCCACCGTAGCGCGCGCGGCGGTGTGGGGTTGACGGGTCGCGTACCCCCGTCCGCACCGGGAACGCACCTGGTGCCCGGGGTGCGTCACCGCCGGTCCGGAGCGGTCGGGACCGGTCGGACCCGGTCAGCTTCCGGTGCCGGTGCGGCCCCGGTCGGGACCGGCCGCGGCCCACGCGCGGTCGAGGCGCGCGTACCGCAGCAGGACCAGCCGGCGGACCGCGAGCCGGCGGGCGGTCCCCACCAGGAGGCCGGTGAGGAGCGCGGCCGTCAGTCCGGCGGTGATCGCGTGCGCGCGGGCGGTGTCCGCGCCCACCGGCGGCGCCACCGGGCGCCCGTCCCGGTCCGTCCACAGCGAGGAGGCGTCGCCGGGGGCCGAGTGCCGCCGGGCCGTCGTCACCGTCCCCGTGCGGGACGAGCCGTCCGGGGTGGTCCAGCGGGCCACCACGGAGCGGCGGAACCGCTCCTCCCCGCCGGACTCGGCGGTCCGGGGCCCGCTCGCGGACGCGTCGGCGGGCCGCACCACCCGGGCGGTCGTCGGCGTCCGCAGCTGCTGCCGCGCGCGGACCGCGTGCCGGAGCGACTCGTGCGCGGACGCGCCGGCGCGCAGGCCGACCAGGGGCACCGCGACGCAGAGCAGCACGACGGCGGCGAGGGCGTTCCAGGCCTCGACGAGGTCCGTGGTCCGGCACGGGGGACTGCGCCGCCGGCGCCGGACTCCCAGAGCAGCGCGCACGTCAGGCCCCCTCGCCGGTCGCCGCTTCTCCGACGAGTGTGCCCGGGGGCCGGTTCCCCGCCCGTCGGGCCGTCGAAGTGTGACGCGCGCCCCGCCCGGCGGGTCAGTCGAGGATCTTGACGGCGTCGCCGACCCGGACCGTGCCGGGGTGTTCGGGGACGAGGTTCTGGCCGAAGACGACCCGGCCGTCGCGTTGGCGGTGCCGGGCGAGGGTCCGCAGCGGCTCCTTGCCGCGCGCGCCGGTGAGCTGGTCGGTCGTGGTGACGACGCACCGTCCGGAGGCCCGGGCGATCCGGAAGGCGACCTCTCCGACGGCGATCCGGGTCCAGGCGTCCTCCGCCCAGGGCTCGGTCCCCCCGACGACCAGGTTCGGCCGGAACCGGTTCATCGGCAGGGGGCCCTCCTCGGCCCGGTCGCCCCGGGCGATGAGGGAGTTGAGGGCGTCGAGCGAGGCGGTGGTGGTGACGAGCAGCGGATAGGCGTCCGCGAAGCTCACCGTCTCGCCGGGCAGCGCGTACACGGGGTCCACCGGACGCCGGTGCTCCGGCGCGTCCATGTGGAAGAGCCGGAAGTCGTCCCCCAGGAACGCCGAGAGCCACGCGGCCGCGCCGTCTCCGGCCGGGACCGCCTCCACGGGCTTGTCGAACACGTCCACCGTGACGGTGGCCGAGGGGTGCGGCACCTCGACCGCCAGCGGCGGGTGCCCGGGGGCGGACAGGACGATCCCGCCGCCGGGCAGCGGTTCGGCCGAGGCCAGCGCCATCCGGGGGTGACGGCGCTGGGTCACTCCCTTGCCCGCCGCGTCGACGACGATCCAGCGGCGGTCCCCGGCCAGCCCCCAGGGCTGCACTTCGGCCTCCGGGAACGTCAGCGCGCGCATCGACTTCACCGGGTGGATGTGGACGGAGCGGAGCACGGGAGAGGACATGGAGTCATCCTGCCAGCCGCTCCGGTCCGGGGGCCCGCCGTTTTACGGGGGCGGTCAGTAATTGCCGCCCTGGTAGGGCCGGTTGTACGGGTCGGCGTACGGGGCGGGGGCCGGGACCGGAGCGGGCCGGGGCGCCGCCGGACGCATCGCCTCGTAACCGGCGGCCGCCGGGCGGGGCTGCTGCGGGTACTGGCCGGCCGGGTAGCCGCGGGGGGCCGACGGCTGCTGCGGGATGTACGGCGCGGGGGCCTGCTGCAGGGGGACGGGGGCCATCTGCGGCGAGGGCTGCGGGTAGCCGTAGCCGCCGTTGTAGGCGGGGGCGGGCTGGGGGGTGGGCGCCGCCGGGAGGGCGGGCAGCGCCGAGGGGAGCGCCGGCAGGTAGGAGCCGCTTCCACCGGTGGGGTAACTGCTGCCGGTGTCGTAGGCGGCGGGCACTCGGATCGGGGCGATCTGAGGCGTGCCCCGCTCCGCGACCAGGGAGTCGTAGATCGGGGTGTCCGGGAAGGACGGCGCGGTGTGGTAACCGCCTCCATAAGTGGAGCGGGGGGAGGTCATGGCACATAGTTAAGCCCACGATGTGCTGCTTGGGGAGACCGACTTAGAAGGTTGTTCGACGGGCTTCGTGAGGTGGTGGATCCCCAATCCGATCGAACGTGACAAAAACGGACGACTTCCCGTCTCAAGATCACGTAAAAGCCGAGATCGGAAGGGGTTACCGGTGGGTCGGACCCCTCGCGGCGCCGACCGGTGCCCCCGGCATGAAGAACGCATAAAGAAAAAGTGCCGAGAAGGGGTGGGGAGTGATCATGGGCATGATTGGAGGCCCTGGATTGGGGGCTCTTGATCGGCCGTCAATCCGGCACCCCGAGCGTGATGCGCACGCGCCGAATTGACGGCGCTACTCCCCGTAATTGAAAGCGCTACTACCCGTATCGGCAATGTCATTTCCGCTTCCGCGGAGGCGGTGAGGGGGCCGGACGCGGGGGTGCGCTCGGGAGTGGTCCGGAGCCGCCTCCGGGGACGGGAGCGCGCTCGGCGGTGGCGCGCTGCCACCCCCCGGTGGCGAGAGTGTGCTCGGTGGTGGTCCGGTGCCGGCCCCGGGGGCGCGGGGTGCTCGGAGACGGTCCGGTGCCGCCTCCGGGGACGGGAGTGCTCAGGGGCGGTCCGGTGCAGCCTCCGGGCGCGCGTACGTCCGCCCCTTCCACGCCGCGCCCCGGCCCCGGTGGTGCCGCACCGCCGAGTCCACCGTCATCAGCAGATAGAGGGACGCGGTGAACGGCAGCAGCGGGGCGAGCCACAGCGGCTGCCGGTAGTGACGGAGCATCGGCGCGTACGACCCCGCCATCGCCGCCCAGGCCGCGCCCCCCGCCCAGGCCGCCGGCGCGTCCCCGCCCGCCGCGCCCGCCACCAGGGCCACCGGCGGCACCAGATAGACGACCACGAGTCCCGCCACCGTCCCCAGGAGCAGCAGCGGGTTGTGCCGGAGCTGGGCGTACGCGCTCCGCGCGACCATCCGCCACAGCTCGCCGAGCCCCGGATACGGGCGGACGCTGTCGACCCGCTCCGCGAGGCCCAGCCAGATCCGCCCGCCGGCCCGCCGCACCGCCCGCGCCAGCGACACGTCGTCGATCACCGCCTGCCGGATCACCTCCGGCACCCCCGCCGCCACCGCCGTCTCCGTCCGCAGCAGCACGCAGCCGCCCGCCGCCGCCGTCGCCCGGGGCCGCGCCCGGTTGATCCAGCGGAACGGATAGAGCTGGGCGAAGAAGTAGACGAACGCCGGCACGATCAGGCGCTCCCACGCGCTCGCGGTCCGCAGCCGGGCCATCTGCGACACCAGGTCCAGGTCGTTCTCCACCGCCGCCGACACCAGGAGGCGCAGACTGTCCGGCGCGTGGGCGATGTCCGCGTCCGTCAGGAGCAGGAACTCCGGACCGCGCGCGCGTGCCAGCGCCATGCCGTGCCGCAGCGCCCACAGCTTCCCCGTCCACCCCGGCTCCGGCTCGCCCGGCGACACCACGGTCAGCGGCAGCCCGCCGCACCGGCCGGCCAGTTCGACGGCGAGCCCGCCCGTGCCGTCCGTGCTCCCGTCGTCGACGAGGACCACCTCCGCGGCCCCCGGATAGTCCTGCGCGAGCAGCGACGGCAGACTCAGCGGCAGCACCCCGGCCTCGTCCCGCGCGGGCACGACGACCACCACGCGCGGCCACGCGACCGGTTCCCCGCCGCCCCGGTCCTCGTGCGCGTCCGGCTTCCCGCCGTCCCGTGCCTCGCGCGCGTGCCCGGCGCCCCGCCCGGTGGGCGGCAGCCGCTGGTCCGTGCGCCAGAAGGACCCCTGGCCGAGGAGGAGCCAGACCCAGGCGGCCAGGGAGGCGGACGCGAACCAGGCAAGGGTGCTCATTCGCGGCAGTCTGCCCCAGAACGAGGGGCATGCGGGGCTCATCGGCTAGGGTGACCGGGTGAAGATCGCGCTCATGGACTCCGGAATCGGCCTCCTCCCGGCGGCGGCCGCGGTGCGGCGGCTCCGGCCGGACGCGGATCTCCTCCTCTCCAACGACCCCGACGGCATGCCGTGGGGCCCGCGCACCCCCGAGGACCTCACCGGGCGCGCCCTCGACGTCGCGCTCGCCGCCGCCGAGCACCGCCCGGGGGCGCTGATCGTGGCCTGCAACACCGCCACCGTGCACGCCCTGCCCGCCCTGCGCGCCGCCCTCGAACCGGACGTCCCCGTCATCGGCACCGTGCCCGCGATCAAGCCCGCCGCGGCGGGCGGCGGCAAGATCGCCATCTGGGCCACCCCGGCCACCACCGGCAGCGACTACCAGCGCGGACTGATCCGCGAGTTCGCCGGCGGGGCCGAGGTCACCGAGGTGCCCTGCCCGGGCCTCGCGGACGCCGTGGAGCACGCGGACCAGGACGCCGTGGGCCGGGCCGTCGCCGCGGCGGCCGCGCTCACCCCGGCCGACGTCCGCGCCGTCGTCCTCGGCTGCACCCACTACGAGCTGGTCGAGGAGCGCATCCTCGCCGCCCTGGAGGAGCGCCGCCCGGCGGGCCTCCCGCCCCTCGTCTTCCACGGCTCCGCCGACGCCGTCGCCGCCCAGGCGCTGCGCCGGATCGGCGCCGAGCCGGCCCCCGGCGCCGATCCCACCGGGACCCTCTCCGTCCTCCTCGGCGGACGCCCCGGCGGGCTCCCCGCCGCCGCCCTCGCCTACGCCGAGGGCCGCGGCCTCGCGGAGACCGCCCCCGCTCACTGAGCGTCACCGAAGCGCTCCGTTCCGGCGCGCCGCCCGGGACGAACCCGGGTATTCTTCCGATATGAGGGAATATTCCCGGGACCCCCGCGCCGACGAGCGGACCTCCGACGTCTGGACCGGCCGCGCCACCAACCGCCTCCAGTGGGTGGCCGCGGCGGCCGGTGCCGCCTGCGTGGCCCTGGGGATCGCCCTCGCCGTCCAGCTCCAGTGGACCTCCGGCATCGCGGCCCTCCTCATGGCGGTGATCGGCTGCGTCACGGTCGGGCTGCTCGTCCTCTTCGGCACCCTCGCCTTCGTCCACGTGGCCGTGAAGGTCGACGACCGGGCCATGGAGGTCCGCTGCGGCCACATCGGTCTGCCGCGCCGCCGCATCCCGCTCTCCCACGTCGTCGGCGCCGACTTCGCCCCGAGCGTCACCCCGCGCCACTGGGGCGGCTGGGGCTACCGCTGGCGCCCCGAGAAGGGCACGGCCGTGATCGTCCGGCGGGGCGAGGGCCTGGTCCTGCGCCTGGACGACGGACACACCTTCACGGTCACCGTCGACGGCGCCGAGTCCGCCGTCCGCGTCATTCGCGACCGCCTGCGCCGGCTGACCCCGCCGGGCCCGCCCGCGGCCACGGGGGCGTGACGCACCCGTCCCCGCAACTGCGCGACCCGGCCCCCGGCCGGCCGCGTCCGGGCCGGTCGGAGGGGTTCGCGCCGGACCGCACCGGACGTCCGGCGGACAGGGACGACCCGTAGACTCCGCAAGGTGAGCGCCACCATCACCCCCGCCGACGCGTCCGAGACCGACACCGCACCCGCGCCGGCCCACCGGCTGCGGCGGTTCGCGCGGCCCGCGGCGGCCCTGCTGTCCGGCTTCGTGCTCTACCTGAGCTTCCCGCCGCGTCCCCTCTGGTGGCTCGCGCCGCCCGCCTTCGCCCTGCTCGGCTGGGCCCTGCGGGGCCGACGGCTCCGCGCCGGCTTCGGCCTCGGGTACCTGGCCGGCCTCGGCTTCCTGCTCCCGCTCCTCGTGTGGACCGGCGAGGAGGTCGGCCCCGGCCCGTGGCTCGCCCTCGCCGCCGTCGAGGCGCTCTTCGTCGCCGCCGCGGGCCTCGGCGTCGCGGCCGTCTCCCGACTCCCGTGGTGGCCCTTCTTCGCCGCCGGGGTGTGGATCCTCGCGGAAGGGGCACGCGCGCGCGTGCCCTTCGGCGGCTTCCCCTGGGGCAAGATCGCCTTCGGCCAGGCCGACGGCGTCTTCCTGCCGCTCGCCGCCGTCGGCGGCACCCCCCTGCTCGGCTTCGCCGTCGCCCTCTGCGGCTTCGGCCTGTACGAGGCGGCCCGCCTGTTCCGCTCCCGCCGCGCCCGCGGCGACCTCGACGCGGCGGCCCCGGGCGCCACGGTCCCGGACACCACGGCCGCAGCCCCCGCTCCGGACGCCACGGTCCCGGGAGACACGGCCCCCACCCCGGACGCCACCAGCGCCCCCCCGTCCGCCCCCGGCGCCGCTCCGTCCGCCGCCCCCGGCCCGCGCCGTACCGGAGCCCTCCCGCGCGGCCCGCTCGTCGCCGCCGCGCTCGCCGTGCTCCTCCCGGTCACCGGCGCGCTCGCCGCGCTGCCGCTCGTCGACGACTCCGCCGAGGACGGCACCGCCACCGTCGCCGCCGTCCAGGGCAACGTCCCCCGCCTCGGCCTCGACTTCAACGCCCAGCGCCGGGCGGTCCTCGACAACCACGCCGCCCGCACCCGCGAGCTCGCCCGGGCGGTGCAGGAGAAGCGCGAGCCGCAGCCCGACTTCGTGCTGTGGCCGGAGAACTCCTCGGACATCGACCCGTACGCGAACGCCGACGCCGCCGACGTCATCGACGAGGCCGTCCGCGCGATCGGCGCGCCCACCGTGATCGGCGCGGTCATCGCCCCCGAGACCGGCAAGCTCCGCAACACCCTCATCCAGTGGGAGCCCGGACGCGGCCCGGTCGCCACGTACGACAAGCGGCACGTCCAGCCCTTCGGCGAGTACATCCCGATGCGGCCCCTCGTCCGGATCTTCAACAGCAACGTGGACCGGGTGAGCCGGGACTTCGGCCCCGGCGGCAAGATCGGCGTCTTCGACCTCGCGGGCACCAAGGTCGGCCTCGCCACCTGCTACGAGGCGGCCTTCGACTGGGCCGTGCGCGACACCGTCACCCACGGCGCGCAGCTCATCACCGTCCCCAGCAACAACGCCACCTTCGGCCGCAGCGAGATGACCTACCAGCAGCTCGCGATGTCCCGGGTGCGCGCCGTCGAGCACAGCCGGTCGGTGGTCGTGCCCGTCACCAGCGGGGTGAGCGCGGTCATCCGCCCCGACGGCGAGGTCGTCGCGGAGACGAGGATGTTCACCCCGGACGTCCTGGTCGAGACGGTGCCGCTGCGCTCCTCGCAGACCCCCGCGACCCGCATGGGCACCCTGCCCGAGGCCCTCCTCGCGGCACTCGCCGCCGCCGGGCTCGGCTGGTCGGCGCTCCGCCCGGTACGGGCCCGCCGCACGCGGACGGAGTGAGCGGGGGCGGCCGGGAGCGGGCCGGACCCGGGGCCGCCGTACATGATCCGAGGGGTCGCCGTACATGATCTAGGGTCGGTCCATGGCTACTCCTGACTTCATCCGCACCCTGCGCGAGACGGCCGGTCACCAGCTCCTCTTCCTGCCCGGCGTGAGCGCCGTCGTGTTCGACGACCGGGGCCGGGTGCTGCTCGGCCGGCGCTCCGACAACGGGCGCTGGGCGATCATCGGCGGCATCGTCGAGCCGGGCGAGCAGCCCGCCGACTGCGCGGTCCGCGAGGTGTACGAGGAGACCGCCGTGCGCTGCGAGGCCGAGCGGATCGTGATCGTCGAGACCCTCCGCAAGCCCGTCGTCTACCCCAACGGCGACCAGTGCCAGTTCATGGACGTGACCTTCCGCTGCCGGGCCGTCGGCGGGGAGGCCCGGGTCAACGACGAGGAGTCCACCGAGGTCGGCTGGTTCGACCTGGACGACCTGCCGGAGATGAAGCGGTTCTCCCTCCTGCGGATCGAGAAGGCGCTCGCCGACGAACCCACATGGTTCCGCACCACAGCAACCGGCTGAACTGTGGGTCCGACGCACATCGGTGGGGGAGGGGGCCGTTCATAGGGTGCGGAGCATGAGCGCTCCCGTCACCGCCCCCGGTACCGACCCCGCCGCACCCCTGCCCCGCGCGGCCGGACTCGCCCTCGACCTCACCGGCCGCACCGCGCTCGTCACCGGCGCGGCCGGCGGCATCGGACGCGCCTGCGCGCTGCGGCTCGCCGCCGCCGGGGCCCGCGTCAGAGCCGTCGACCGGGCCGCCGAGGGCCTGGACGCCCTGGCCGGAGAGGCCTCCGGGCTCCCCGGGGAGCTCGAACCGCGACTGCTCGACCTGACCGACCTGGACGCCGCGGAGACCGCCGCGGCGGGCGCGGACATCCTCGTCAACAACGCCGGGCTCCAGCTCGTGCGGCCCATCGAGGAGTTCCCGCCGGACGTCTTCCACACCGTCCTCACCGTGATGCTGGAGGCGCCGTTCCGGCTCATCCGGGGCGCCCTCCCGCACATGTACGGCCGGGGGTGGGGGCGGATCGTCAACATCTCGTCCGTCCACGGGCTGCGGGCCTCCGCCTTCAAGTCCGCCTACGTGGCCGCCAAACACGGTCTGGAGGGCCTCTCCAAGACCGCCGCCCTCGAAGGCGCCCCGCACGGGGTCACCTCCAACTGCGTCAACCCCGGCTACGTCCGCACCCCGCTCGTGGAACGCCAGATCGCCGACCAGGCCGCCGCCCACGGCATCCCGCCGGAGCGGGTCCTCGCGGACATCCTGCTCAAGGACGCGGCGCTCAAGCGGCTCATCGAACCGGAGGAGGTGGCCGAGGCCGTCCTCTACCTCTGCGCCCCCCAGGCCTCGTTCATCACCGGCACCTCCCTCACCCTCGACGGCGGCTGGACCGCCCACTGACGGCGCTCCTGTGAAGGTCGTCCACAGGGGTGGTGCGACCACACGTACGGCAGGTATCCCTGTGTCCATGTCCCACGAACACGTCTCCTACCTGGAACTCCTCGCGCGGGGAGCCGCGACGGAGGCCTACGACCGGCCCGTGCTGCTCGCCCGCGCGAGCGGTGCGGGCCCCGAGGCGCTGGCCGACCTCGAAGAGGCCAAGCAGCTCGCCCTGCGGGTCCGGGCCGAGCTGGAGGGACGGCGGCGGCGCGAGGCGGAGCTGTCCGCGCTCTTCGCCACCGCCCACGACCTCGCGGGACTCCGCGACCTCGACGCGGTCCTGCGCGCCATCGTCCAGCGCGCCCGCTCGCTCCTCGGCACGGAGGTCGCCTACCTCAGCCTCAACGACCCGGCCGCCGGCGACACGTACATGAGGGTCACCGAGGGCTCCGTCTCCGCCCGCTTCCAGCAGCTCAGACTGGGCATGGGAGAGGGGCTCGGCGGCCTCGTCGCCCAGACCGCCCGCCCCTACGTCACCGACGACTACTTCGACGACGCCCGCTTCCAGCACACCCGGACCATCGACACGGCCGTACGGGACGAGGGCCTCGTCGCCATCCTCGGCGTGCCGCTCAGCCTCGGCAGCCAGGTCATCGGGGTGCTGTTCGCGGCCGACCGCAGGGCCAGGGTCTTCGAGCGCGAACAGGTCGCGCTGCTCGGCTCCTTCGCCGCGCACGCCGCCGTCGCCATCGACACCGCCAACCTCCTCGCCGAGACCCGCTCGGCCCTCGCGGAGCTGGAACGGGCCAACGACATCATCCGCGAGCACAGCGGCGTCATCGAGCGGGCCTCCGAGGTCCACGACCGCCTCTCCGAACTGGTCCTGCACGGCGGCGGCGTCCACGACGTGGCCCGCGCCGTCTCCGAAGTCCTGGGCGGTGCGGTCGAGTTCACCGAGACGGGCGCGGGCTCCGCGCGCCGGGCCGGGGGACACGCGGTCCGCGAGGGCGACGACTGGGTCGCCGCGGTCTCCGCCGGCGGCGAGACCCTGGGCACCCTCGTCCTGCACGGCCGGCCCGACCTCGACCCCGTCGACCAGCGGACCCTGGAGCGCGCCGCCCTGGTCACCTCCCTGCTGCTGCTCGCCCGCCGCTCGGCGGGCGAGGCCGAGCAGCGGGTGCGGGGCGAGCTCCTCGACGACCTGCTCGACGCCCCGGACCGGGACCGCCGTCTGCTGCGCGAGCGCGCCGCCCGGCTCCGCACCGACAGCGAGGCCCCGCACGTCGTCCTCGCCGCCCGCGTCGACCGGGCCGCCGACGGCGCCGCCGACACCGACGCGGGCCGCCGCGAGAGCGCCGACCGGCAGCGCCTGTGGTCGGCCGCCTCCCACCTGGCCGCCACCCGCCACGGACTCGCCTCGGCGCGCGACGGCGGCACGGTCCTGCTGCTGCCGCTCGGCCCCGGCGAGACCGCCGCCGAACTCGCCCGGCAGACCGCCAGGAGCCTCGGCGGCACCCTGCGCGAAGAGGTCACCGTCGGCGCCTCCGCCCCCGTGCGGGCGCCCCTGGACCACCCGGACCAGGTGGCCGTCGCGTACGGGGAGGCCCGCCGCTGCCTCGACGCCCTCAAGCTCCTGCACCGCTCCGGGCAGGGCGCCGCCGCCGAGGACCTGGGCTTCCTGGGCCTGCTGCTCGCCGACAGCCGGGACATCGGCGGTTTCGTCGACCGCACCGTCGGCCAGGTCGTGGCCTACGACCGGCGGCGCGGCACCGAACTGGTCCGCACCCTGGACGCGTACTTCGCGAGCGGCATGAGCCCGGCCCGCACCAAGGACGAACTCCACGTCCACGTCAACACGGTGGCCCAGCGCCTGGAGCGGATCGGCCGGCTCCTCGGCCCCGACTGGCAGTCCCCGTCGCGCGCCCTGGAGATCCAGCTCGCGCTGCGGCTGCACGCCCTCGCGGACACGGTCGGGGGGAAGTGACGTACGGGAAGGGCCCCGGGCCCCGCTCGCCGTGAGCGGGGCCCGGGGCCTTCGTACGTCACCGGGATCAGGCGTCGGCGCGGACGCGGGAGTCCTCGGGGGTCCGCTCGGCGACCTCGCCGAGGTCGCTGTCGCGGGTCTCGCGGGCGCAGATCACGGCGACGATCGTGAGGAGGGCGGCGGCGATCACGTACAGGGAGATCGGAGTGGAGGTGCCGTGGTCGGCGAGCAGCGCGGTCGCGATGAGCGGGGCCGGCGCGCCGGCGGCGACGGAGGAGAACTGGGCACCGATGGAGGCTCCGGAGTAGCGCATCCGGGTCGCGAACATCTCGGAGAAGAAGGCCGCCTGCGGCGCGTACATCGCCCCGTGCAGGACCAGGCCGACGGTGACGGCGAGCAGCAGGCTGCCGAAGGTGCCCCGGTCGATGAGGGCGAAGAAGGGGAACATCCAGGCCCCGACGCCCACCGCGCCGATCAGGTACACCGGCCGGCGCCCGAGCCGGTCGGACAGCGCGCCCCACAGCGGGATCACCGCGAAGTGGACCGCGGACCCGATGAGGACGGCGTTCAGGGCGGTCTGCTTGGAGAGCCCGACCTGCGTGGTCGCGTAGACGAGGATGAATGCGGTGATCACGTAGTACGAGATGTTCTCCGCCATGCGGGCGCCCATCGCGATGAGCACGTCCCGCCAGTGGTGGCGCAGCACCGCCACGAGCGGCATCTTCTCGACCTGTCCGGCGGTCGCCCTGCGCTCCTCGGCCGCGGCGAGCGCGGCCTTGAAGACGGGCGACTCGTCGACCGAGAGCCGGATCCACAGGCCGACGACCACGAGGACGCCGGAGAGCAGGAACGGGATGCGCCAGCCCCAGGAGGCGAAGGCGGCCTCGGAGAGCAGCGCGGTCAGCGCGGAGAGCACACCGGTGGCGAGCAACTGCCCGGCCGGCGCGCCGGTCTGGGGCCACGAGGCCCAGAACCCGCGCCGCTTCGCGTCCCCGTGCTCGGACACGAGCAGCACGGCCCCGCCCCACTCCCCGCCGAGCGCGAAGCCCTGCACGAGCCGCAGCACGGTCAGCAGTACGGGAGCCGCGGACCCGACGGTCGCGTGCGTCGGCAGCAGCCCGATGGCGAACGTCGCCCCGCCCATCAGCAGCAGGCTGAGCACCAGCAGCTTCTTCCGCCCGAGCCGGTCGCCGTAGTGCCCGAACACCAGCGCCCCGAGCGGCCGCGCGGCGAACCCGACCGCGTACGTCAGGAAGGACAGCAGGGTGCCCACCAGCGGATCGGAGTCGGGGAAGAACAGCTTGTTGAACACGAGCGCCGCGGCGGACCCGTACAGGAAGAAGTCGTACCACTCGATGGTGGTGCCGATGAGGCTGGCGGCGACGATCCGCTTGAGGGATCCGGGTGGGGTGGGGGAGGGCGTTGCGGCGGCCATGTGCACCACTTCCAGGCAGGGGCGGGGACGTTTCGGTGTCGCCACACCGTAGGAAGTGGCAGGTCAGGGGCGTATGTGGTGGGGCACCATAGTTCGGGCCGACCAGGTGCGCTCGGCCGCCATGACGGCCCCTGCGGGCCTTCTGGAGGGCCCGGAGGGGGCGAGGGGGGCAGGGCGCGCGGCGCGGGCTGTTCGCGCGAGGCGGCCGGTGAGTGCCGGGGGGCGACGGGCGGCGGCCCGCCTCCGTCCGCGCGGAGGACACCGGCGCTCGGCGGTCGTCTTCCCGGCGGCCGTCGGCGAGGAGCCGGACCGGGACGTGCCGCCGAACGGGTGCCCCGATCGGCGGACGGGTCCCCCGGCCGCCTCCGCCTCACCCCCAACGTTCGGACAGCTGGGCGAGGAACGCCTCCGGCGTCACCGCGTAGCCGCCCGGGCCGAGCACCGCGACCGGGTCGCCGTCGGCGAGCACGGTCGGCGTCGACTCGACCCCGCCGCGCTCGAAGGCGGCGGAGACGGTACGCGCCCAGGGCAGGTAGACGCCCCCGGACACCTTGTCCCTGAACGCCCCGGTGGCCAGCCCCGGCACCTCCTCGGCCAGCTTCAGCAGCGTCTCCTCGTCGGCGAAGCCGTCCTCCTCCTCGGGAGGCTGCTCGGCGTAGAGCAGCCTCAGGTAGAGCGCG
This sequence comes from Streptomyces sp. NPDC092045, assembly GCF_044756005.1. NCBI lineage: Bacteria > Bacillati > Actinomycetota > Actinomycetes > Kitasatosporales > Streptomycetaceae > Streptomyces > Streptomyces sp. NPDC092045. Next base: position 785,993 of record NZ_JBIVSC010000001.1, read on the forward strand.
AACGGCTCGCCGCCCTCGTCGAGCGCCGCCCCCAGCGCGGCCAGGGCGTGCAGCGATCCGCTGCCGCCGCCGTCGTCGAGGAACGTCCCGAAGTGGTACTCCACCCGGAAGCGCCCGGTGTCGGCCGCCTCCCTGATCACCGTCCCCAGCCCGTTCTCCATCCGCTTGCAGTACGGGCAGCGCGGATCCAGGTACACGCCGAGCACGTGCGCGGAGCCCGGGTCGCCGTAGAGCACGACGGTGTTGCCGGGGCCCGAGGTGTGCGCGGGAACGGGCGTCGCCCCGCCGGGGGTGTCAGAGGTCATGCGGCCAGACTGCGCCCGCCGCGCCGCCCGCGCAAAAGGAGCGCCCCCGGGGTGCGGACGCGTGGCGGCTGCCGTACGGGTTACGCGCAGGGACCGTACGCGGGGATCAAGGGCCCTGGGGCGGGGGCGTGTTGGCCAGGGGTGAGGGCGCCCGGCGTGCGGGGGCCTGGACGCGCGCTCGGGCACCGCCCCGGACGCGGACGTGGGCCGTGTGGCCGGAAACGATGTCCTGATTATTTCCGTTCTTTTCTGAAAAGACGGGTACCTGAGGCCGCACGACAATCGGACCGGGTAAAGCGGAATTCCTGTTCCGCGGAGAAGGGGACGTCATGGCCGCACGCATCCTGAGGAAGAACGCGATTCTCGCCGCGGCGCTGGTCTGCGCGGGTGCCACCGCTCTCGCCGGCTGCGGGGACGGCGACTCGGACGAGGCCTTCGCCGGGCAGAGCGCCGACGCCATCGCGGCCGAGGCCGTGAAGGCGACCCGCGACGCCGACTCCGTGCGCATCACCGGCACGGCACAGGCGCAGGGCGCGCCCGCGGTGGTGAAGACGGACTTCCAGGTCGACGAGAAGGACAACTGTCTCGGCACGCTGTCGATGAACGACGCGAAGGCCGACGTCCGGCAGGCCGGTCAGAACGTCTACGTACGGGGCAACGAGAAGTTCTGGCAGAACGCCCTGCAGGGCCGGCCCGGCACGGACACGGCCATCGACCGGCTCCAGGGCAAGTGGGTCAAGAGCGGGCCCGGCGACAGGTCCACCCGGGGCATGTGCGACAAGCAGGCGCTCCTGGCCGCCATGGACAGCGACAAGTCCGAACGCGACGGCATGCGGCGGGGCGCCACCACCGAGGTCGACGGCAAGGACGCCCTGACGCTCACCAAGCAGCAGGCCGACGGCGAGAAGCTGACCCTGTACGTCGCCACCGAGGGCGACCCCTACATCCTCAAGGCCGTCTCCGAGGGCGGCAAGCAGCCCGGCGAGACGCTGTTCAGCGACTACAACGAGAAGGTCGAGGTGGAGCAGCCGCCGGCCGGCGAGGTGGTCGACCCCAAGACCGTCGCGACGAACGGCTGACCGCGCTCCGGCCGGACCGGAACGCCTCTGTTCCCGCCGGGCGGCTGCCCTGGAAACGTGCGTGCCCTCTCCGGCGTACGGGCCCGGTGTGCCGGCGGGAGCGGTGCGGGGAGCACGGGATCTCCTCCCGGTGCTCCCCGCCGTTCCGCGTGCCGCCCGCCACGGTCACCGTCACGGCGCCGGGCGCCCGCGCGCGGCGACGTCTCAACGGGCCGGAGCGGGGCCGAACGACACGATCCGGGACGCGAAGTCCTCGGACGCGACGTCGAGGTCCGCGGGGCCCGGACCTCCCGGACCGGACGAGAACACGGCGGAGTCCGGGTCGGCGGCGGGCGGAACGACGAAGGCGGTTCGCCTACCGCTCGTCCGGCCCCTCCGCCGTGAAGAAGTCGGCGAGCGCGCGTGCGACCCGGTCCGGCGCGTTCTCCATGGGGATGTGACCCGCCCCCGGGAGGCGCAGGAGCGTGGTGTGCGGGATCTCCGAGGCGAACCGCTCGGCGTACTCCACCTTCTGGAAGCCGTCGTCCTCGCCCCAGACCAGCAGCTTGGGCGTCGGGTCGCGCCGCAGGGCGGGGAGGAGGTCCCGGGTGTGGCGGTGGTCGGCCGCGGCCACCAGGGCCATCCAGGAGCGGCGGACCCGCGCGTCGGTCCACGGGTCCAGGTACTCGGCGATCCGCCGCTCCGTGGCGGCGCCGGCCAGCGCTTCCGCCACGGCCCGGCGTCGGGCGGCGAGGATCTCGTCGGCGGTGGTCGCGGCGACGACCGCCGGGTCCCGGAACCGGGCGACGCCGGGTACCGGCCAGGAGTCGTAGGTGACCGAGCCGACCAGCGCCAGCCGGGACACCTCCGGACCGTCGTGGACGAGGAGGTGTGGGTGCTCGCCCGGCGCCTCGACGCGGCACGGATCCTGCTGGAGCGGACCGACCTCCCGGTGGAGGCCGTCGCCACCCGCGTCGGCCTCGCCTCGGCGGTCAACCTCCGCCGCCGCTTCCGGGAGCGCCTCGGCACCACCCCCGGCGCCTACCGCCGGACCTTCGGCGAAACCTGACGGCGCGGCCCGCGCGCAGGACGTCGGGCGGTTGCCGGCGGTGCCGGCCGGGGACGCCCCGGACCTCCCGGTCCCCGCAGGGTCGTCGGAGACCGTGCGGCCTCACCGGACGTCCTCGCCCGAACAGCGGTCGGTGGCAAGGCCGGTGAAGAACACGGACGCCGAGCGGGCCCGCCGCGGCGAAAACCCGGATGCGCGCTCCGTACGACCGCCCTAGGCTGCGCCCGCGGGTGCGGCGGGTGCCGTACGGGCCGTCAGGAGATCGGAGACGTACGGGGTATGAGCAGTCGACTGTTCGCGATCTGTTTCTACGCGACCAGGCCGCCGGAGCTGGCGCGGTTCTGGTCCGGGCTCCTGGGCTGGAAGCCGGACGACGGCCCGGACGGCGGCATCGCGATCCTGCCTCCCGACGCCCGCGGGTTCCGCATCCGCTTCCTGCCGGGTCCGGAGCCCGAGCCCGGCCGGAACCGGGGGCACTTCGACCTGACGAGCGCCTCCCCGGAGCAGCAGCGGCGGACGGTGGCCAGGGCGCTGGAGCTCGGCGGGGAACACCTCGACGTGGGCCAGCTCCCGGAGGAGGGGCACGTGGTGCTCGCCGATCCGGACGGCAACGAGTTCTGCGTCATCGAGGCGGGCAACGCCTTCCTCGCCGACACCGGCTCCATCGGAGCACTGGCCTGCGACGGCACCCGGGCGGTCGGGCACTTCTGGAGCGAGGCGCTGCACTGGCCGCTGGTCTGGGACCAGGACGAGGAGACCGCGATCCAGTCGCCCGACGGCGGTACGAAGATCACCTGGGGAGGCCCTCCGGTGGCCCCCAAGACGGGTGTGAACAGGCTGTACTTCGAGCTGGCGCTCCCCGCCGGAGCCGACTGGGAGACGGAACTGGACCGCCTGGTGTCCCTCGGCGCGACGCGCACCGAGGAGGACGGCGACGACCGGGCGACGATGCTCGACCCCGACGGCAACGAGTTCTCCGTACGGAGGCTCCGCTAGCGGTCCGGCACCGCCTCCGCCCGCTCCCTCCCCGCGCCGGGGACGGGAACCGGATCGCGCGCCGTGCCTCCTCCTCGCGGTCACGGCCCCAGGTGCACCATCGCCGCGGCCCTGAGCAGGCCGAGGGGACCGCGAGCCCCGGCACTCCGCACGGCACGGTGCAGGGCGCGCGCCGCGTGTTCCGGGCTCAGCCGCCCGGAGGACGACGTCCGCAAGAACCGGTAGAAGGACGTCGCGACCCGCGTGGCCGCCTCCTCCTCCACGTCGCCCACCGTGCCGATCACGTGGCGGAACCCCGCGGACTGGAACGACGCGGCGACGGCCCACCCCGCGCCGTCGTCGCTGCGGTCGCCACCGGCGGTGTCGCAGGCGGAGAGGTAGGCCAGCGCTCCGTCGGGGACGAGCCCCCGCGGCAGGTGCCGCCGGTCGAGTCCCTCGGCGAGGTGGAGCAGGGACGCTCCGTCGTGCCAGCCGGCGTGCCCGCTGTAGTGGAAGAAGGCATGGTCGGCGAGGCGTGCGACGACCTCCTCCACGGTGATGCTGGGCCCTGCCAGGACCCGGGCGCGAGTGAACAGCTCCCCGATGAGTTCGACCTCCTCGCGTGCCCACCGCGACCCCTCCCCGGACAGGACGACGAGCACGGACTGCACGGCGTCCTCGTCCGCCCGCCGTTCGCGGTGCCGCGCCCGGGCGAGAGCATGGAGGCTCGGAGCGTACGAGTGGACCGCGTGGTCCATGGCCGACCGCTCGGGGCTGCCCGCGGCGTGCAGGGGCAGCATGGTGAACGGGCCCGTGGGACACCACCAGATCCGCGGCAGCGTCTCGTCCCCGGCGCGGGCCGTCGGCCCCGGGGGGCCGTCCGGTTCCCCGTCGGACCGGCGGTCCGTGAGCCCGAGCGCGTCCAGGACGGGCCACACGGTCCTCGCCCCCAGCCAGCCCAGGACGGCCCAGCTCTCCGACGGGTCGCCCGGCGGGCCCGCCCCGAAGCGCTGTGCGCGCTCGCGCAGTTCTTCCAGCCTCACGGGCAGCGGCAGTACGGTCACCCCCTGGCGCGTCACCAGGAGGGCGTCGCAGCGGCGGGCGGCGGCGTTGAGCACGACGACGGGGCCTTCACTCGCCGCCGAGGACGGGCGGGACGAGGACCTTTCGGCGGAGGACCCGTACACCGCCGGGGCGCCGTCGGAGAGTTCGATCATCCGGCGCCAGGCCTCGTTCCGGGGCGGGCCGGTCCGTGAAGCGTGGTCCACGTCGAGGTGGAGGTACGCCCACAGCCACCGCACCTCCGCGACGAGAGCCGGAGGGAGCTCGCCCGGCCGGCCCGCGCCGTACGAGGCGAGCACCTCACCGCGCTGTTCCAGGATGTCCAGCGCCCTCCCCGCCAGGCCGTCCTCGACCGCGCAGGCCGCGGCTTCGCGGCTCAGCCGCTCCCAGGAGGTGACGAGGGCCTCGTGCGTCCGATCGGGCGGCAGGAACCGCAGAGGCATCAGCTCCCGGGTGGCGCGCTCGTGGACGTCGGTCACGACTCTGCCGATGCCCAGTCGTACGGCGAGTTCACCCCGGCGGAGCAGTGCCTGGAGCCGCCGCAGGGGGTGAACGGCGTCCTCGGCCGAGCGTCGCGCGTCCTCGGCCGCGTCGACCAGCGCGTGGTGCGAGGAGGAGAGCGGACCGGACAGCAGCCCGGACCGCACCAGGAGGAGGGAGGACAAGGCGGTCTCCTGGAGCACCGGGTCGACCGTTGCCGACGACCGCACCACCGCCCGCTCCCACAAGTCGAGCAGTTCGACCAGCTCCACGGCCCCCGGGGCCTCGGCCGGCATCTCCAGCAGCGCGGAGACGATCCCGGCCGTGGGATACCAGGCCGGCCTCTGCGTGACGAACGGCTGGGTCCTTCCGCTCGTTCTCACGGTCCCTTCGGTCTCCGAGTTCTCCAGCATCGTCAGGAGGCCCTGGAGGGCCTCTTCGAGCGTCTCGGGGCTCCCCGAGGCGAAATGGGCCAGCAGCAGGCACTCGCAGGCCAACGCCTGCGCCGCCTGTCGGTGGGCCAAGGCCGTTTCGGGGCTGCGGACTTCGGCGAAGGCGACCCGGCAGGCTTCGCGCGCGGCCTCCAGTTCTTCGGGTCGGCCGCTCCGCCGGTAGCCGTCCACCAGACAGCGGGCGAGGTCGTGGTGCGCCACCCCGTGCCAGGGCGACGACGCGGGCAGGAGCACCGCGACGTTCCGCAGGACGGTGACGGCCTCGTCGAGGGCTTCACGCTCGTGCGTCATGGCGAAGCGCAGACGGAGCACGTCCGCCAGCAGCAGGCGCGGAGGTGTCGCCCGGAGCCTGTTGTCCGGCGGCGAGGCGAGGGAGACGGCCCACCGCGCGCGTTCCAGGGCCTCCTCGAAGGCATCACGCACGCCGTACGTCCGGAACCGGGCCAGGGAGAACCGGGCCAGCAGGAGTTCCCTCTCGACCCGGACGTCCTTCGGTTCGGCGGGCGACTCCCGGATCAGAAGGAGGTGCTGGACACGGCGGAGGGCATCCGCGTCCCCCGTCGTCTCGTGGTGGGAGAGGAGGACGCGGGCCAGCGGCAGCGCGCAGAACGCCTCGTCCTCCGGGCTGTCGGCGGCTCTGGCGGCCAGGCCCAGCGCGTCGCGCAGGAAGTCGTCGCGACGGGTCGTCTCGTAGAGGACCGCGTAGGTGGACAGCAGTTCGGCGACGATCCGCCGGTGGTCGGCTTCCGAGGCCGTCGGGCGGCCGACGCCCCGAGTCAGCGTCTCCAGGGCCCGAAAGAGCATGAAGACGTCGCCGTTGTACGAGAACAGGCCACGCAGAGCGGCCCCGTGGGCGGCACGGGCGGTCAGGTCCGTCTCGGAGCCGGGCAGGTCCAGCAGTTGCCCGCTGATGCGCATCGCCCGTTCGAGCGAACGCTGACGGCCGAGACGCAGTCCGTGCGACAGGTACACCTCACCGATGAGGTGTCCCAGGCCGAGGAACTCCTGCGGCAGGGAACCGCCTCCGGTCACCCGGTCGCTGAGCCGTACCGCCTCGCGCAGTGCGGTCGGGTCGTCCTCGGAACGGAACAGCCCGAGCAACTCCCTCAGCAGGCCGCCCACCCGCGGGACGGACGCCGATCCGGGCTCCATGCCGTCGAGCTCCCGGAGCACGCGGTCCACCGCGGCCCCGACGCCCCTCGACGCGGACGGCGCGGACACCGGCTCGATCCGGTAGACCGTCCCCGCGCCCGTGCGCAGCTCCACCCGTCCGCCGCCCACCTCGATCCGCACGACCGCGTCCCGGTCCACCCGCACCGTCCGCGTCCCGGAGTCCGTGACGACCTCGACCAGGCGGGGGTCGGTGTCCGGGACGAGCACCGCCGCCGCGTGCCGCCCCCGCACCTGCCCCAGCGTCAGCGCGGTCCCCTCGCGCAGCACACCGAGCCGGACCTCGCCGACGGAGCCGGTGATGGGGGCGATGTCGGCGAGGGCCAGGTGCGGGGGTTGCCCCGCGTCGAACGCCGGGACGTGCGGCCGGGAGGCGTGGGCGAGGCTCCACGCGGTGGTGATCGACCGGGCCTCGTCCGGCAGGCGGTGCCACGCCTCGGCGAACCAGCCCGCCAGGCCGGACCGCTCCTCCCGGACCAGCGCGTGCAGGGCGCGGTCGAGCTGCCGGTCGGCTGCCTCCAGGTCTCCGGTCAGGGTGTGCCAGGTGACCCGCTCCTCCAGCAGCAGCGCCGGTGACAGACCGCGGTGGTGGGCCTCCACGACCTCGAAGACCTCGCCGAGCTCCGGTTCGGACCGCAGCCGTTCGACCAGACCGGCGCGCAGGTGCGGCAGGCACTGGGGGAGCAGCGCGACGGCCTCCGGTGTCCGGGCGCCCACCCAGTCGCTGAACCACAGGTCGGCCTCGGCCCCGGCGTCCAGCCACGGCAGGAAGCGGAGCCGGACGGCGCGGATCAGCTCGGGTTCGACGCGGGTGGCGAAGCTGAGCAGTTCGGCCAGTTCCCGCGCGCCTTCCGGCGGCGCGGGCGGCAGGTGGTCGGGCGGGCCGCTCATGCCCGCCTCCTTCCGACGTGCCCGGGCCGGGTGGTCCGGTCCCAGCCGACCAGCGGCAGCACCCTCGGCATCCACACCGCCCAGCGGCGGGCGGGGTACGGCGACAGGACGACGGCCTCGCACCCGGCCCGTCGCACCGCGCACGCGAAGTCCGTCCACTCCTCGCGGGTGCCCCGGCGGCGGTGTCCGGGCGGGCCGCCCAGTCCCAGGTCGGAGAGGACCAGCACGGGGCGGCCCGCCCGCGGCGGCCGGTAGGCCCTCCGGGTCCAGCGCGGCCCGGGGCCCGTCCCGCGCTGCGGGGCGTCGGAGAAGTACCCCGCTTCGACCAGCTCCTCGCCGACCACGGCGCGGACGCGCCGCAGCAGCTCGTCCTGGTCCCGGCGGAACGGCTGCATTCCGGCGCCCCGGTCGACCAGCACCTGGACGCCGTACCGCAGCGTGGGCACGGGGAGGCGGGGCAGGCGGGTGACGGGGCGCTCGTGGGCCAGCGTGTCGATCAGGGCGGGGATGTCCACGGGGCCCTCGGGCACCGGCCGGGAGAGCAGGGCGCGGACGATGGCGCCGGTCCAGCGCGGGACGAGCAGGGGCTCGTGCGGGAGCGGCAGGCGCACACCGGTCGGCCTGGCCAGCGGTTCCACCGCTTCCCGCGGGACGGCGTCCCCCTCGTGCCCGTGCGGAACGGGCCGCAGCAGCGGCAGTTCCGCCAGCAGGTCCACGGGCCCGGCCGGCTCCTCGGGCACGGGCGGGGCGATCGGCTCGTCGGCCGTCCAGGAGTCCGGCTCGCGGGACGGCCGGGTGAAGGGGTCGTCCGACGGGGGCGACGGCTCCCGGTGCGGCGGCGCGTCGTCCACGGGTGCGGGGCGCGGGGCGAAGCCCAGCAGCCCCGCGATCCGTACCCGTTCCTCCTCCGTGCCCGCCGCCTCCAGGGCGCGGACGACGTCACCCAGCCAGATCCCCCCGCGCACCGGTCACCGCCCGGCTTCCGCCGGCTTGGCCAGCGTCAGACTGCGGAGCAGGAGCCAGCGCGGATCGCCCGGGGTGATGCCCAGGGTGAGACAGGCCCGCAGCGCGTCCAGGTACTCGGCGGTGCTGGGCAGCCGCTGGTGGCCGAGGCCCGCGGTCTCGCGCGCCCTCATCAGTTCGTCGGCGAGCGCGACGACGAGCTCGTCGACGGGGCCCGAGATCTTCCGCTTCTCGTGCCGCAGGTGCAGACGGGCGATGCGGACCAGTCCCTCGTGGGTGGGGCCGGGCAGCGTGAAGGTGACGCAGCGCCGTACGAACGCCTGGGGGAGGTCCCGTTCGCCGTTGGTGGTGATGACGATCAGCGGCGGTCCGGCGGCCGCCTCGCGCCGTACCGGCGTGCCGGTCTCCCCGACGGTGAACTCGTGCGAGGCGAGCGGCACGAGGAGGCTGTTGGGCAGGTCCGGATCCGCCTTGTCGATCTCGTCGATCAGGACGACGGCTCCGCGCGGGCGCTCCTCGCGGCGGAGGAACCGTTCCGAGGGGTCCCGGTGGCGCGCGGGGGAGAGCAGGCCGCCCCGGCTGCGCGCCGATTCGGGTGCGAGGGCCCACCACAGAGCACCGGGGACGACGTAGTCGCCGTCGTTCAGCCGGCCGCGGTGCGCCTGCGCGTCGGCCAGCCTGCGCACGCTGTCGAAGGTCCAGAGCAGGTCGGTCGCCTGGGTTCGGGAGGTGATCACGTGCTCGTAGTAGCGCATGCCGTTCCGGCGGGCGTGGTACGGGGCGAGGGACGACTTGCCCGAGCCCGGATCGCCGCTCAGCAGCAGCGGCCGGTCGGTGGCCAGGGCGACCTCGACGGCCGTCCGCAGGTCGTCCGACATGTCGTACACCAGGCCGTCCCGGGGGTCGGGTCCGTGCACGGTCTGCTCTGTCACGGGGGCTCCTAGTACGTTCCGGTGAGGCGTCGGGGCAGGTCGGAGAGTTTCTTCTTGCGCAGCCGGGCCGTCTGCTCCTCGACCTCGGTGAGGAGCGGTTTCAGGAGCACCGCGTTCTCGAAACGGTCCTGGACCCGCTGGGCGGGGGGCGGGGTACCGGTCGTCACCAGGACGATCAGCCAGGAGAACAGCCCGTGCAGGAGGCCGACGGCATCGGCGAAGTCCTCGTCGAGTCCGAACTGTTCGTTGACGATCAGGTAGTGCGTCCGCTCGTCGAGGTCGTCCGGCAGCCAGCGGTCGTCCTCGCTCTCGGCGTCGAAGAACAGCTTCCACACCGCGTCTTCCCAGGAACTCACCCGCTCGCCGACCCGGTCCTCGCCCAAGGGCAGGGTCCCGGTCGACTTCACCTCGTAGTCGATGTGGTTGCCGCACGTCGCCCGCCGGACGTAGTCCTCGGCGGTCTCGGGGTAGTGGGCGTTGAGCAGGAGGGTCATCGCGTGCGGCGGGCCGCCCGGCGGGGGCAGCACGTTCCTGGCGGCCTCCTCGTTCACCCAGGTGGCGCTCAGGGCGCCGGCGAGTCGGGAGATCGTCTGGTCGGACAGGACGGGGGCGAGGATGCCGATGGCCCTCGCCATGCGCGCGGGGGGCGCGACCAGGAACTGGTGTGCCAGAAAGAGGCAGCCGTCATGCCGTCCCGTGATGGTGGGCAGGTGCTCGTCCTCGATCTTCAACGCCTTCGCGGCCTTGACCAGCAGGCGCGGGGAAGCGCGGGTCTCCTCCAGGTAGACGCCGAGCTCGGTGAGCCAGGCGCTCATCGGATCGTCGTCCCTCGTTCCGTGCGGCAGTTCGGAGAACCGCTCCAGCACCTGGCCGGCGATCTCACCGATGTCGTATTCCTCGCCCGACGGGGTCCGGGCGAACTGCACCGGCCGCAGCTCCTCCATCCCGGCGTCCTTGACGGCGCCAGTCCCGAGCCCTTCCAGCAGCACGGGTATCACGAGCAGCGGGGCGCCGAGCGCCCTGCGCCACATCAGGATGTTGACCTCGCGCCGCACCCAGGTCGACCGCAGGGCCTTCTCGTTGAGCAGGACGACGGCCGCGTCGCAGCGTGCCAGCCAGTCGACGACCTCGGCCCGCCACTCCTCGCCGGGAGGGATGTCCGACTGGTCGACGAGCGGTGTGTGGCCCTTCGCCTCCAGCTCCCGCACGATCTTCCCGAGGACGTCCGTGGCGGACGCGTCGCCCCGGGCGCTATGGCTGATGAAGACTTCCCCCACACCGGTGATTGTGATCCATCGCCGGACGGCGGGTGGGGGGTTTCACAAACCCGCGTCGAATTCCGGCTTGGCGACCGTGATGCGCCAGCGGCGCAGCTCCTCGGTGAGGGTCGCCTCGGTGCGTACGGCCAAGGCCCGGAAGGAGCACAGGAGTTCGGGGTCCTCGGACCGTCCGAGCAGTCGGCGCAGCGCGTTCTCGTGGCCGAGCAGTTCCAGCCGGGTCTCCCGGTAGGAGACGGCCAGGCGCTGTCCGGCGAGCAGGTTCTGCACGGCCAGCGCCGAGTTGCACAGCGGGGGCAGGCCGGCGGCGAGGACCGCGATCAACGCCATGGGGGTGGCAGGGCGTTGCCCGTCGGGCACGGCGGCGAGCAGCACGGCGTACGAGACGGCGACCCCGACGGCCGCCAGGACCACGCCCTTGACGGTCCGGCCGAGCACGCTCTCCGAACGCTCGCACTTCTCGGCGGCCAGCTCCATGAACAGCCGCTGGCGCCTGATGCGGTGGTCCAGGTAGGTGCGCATCCGGTCGCCGAGGTCGGCGAGGTCTCCGCGGACCAGGACCGCGGGGTCGTCGGCCCGGCGCCACACCTCGTCCCGCCAGTCCCGTTCCCCGCCGTCCGGATCCTGGTCGGTGAGGTGCGCGAACCGGTCGAGCGCGGCCGGACCGGCGTCGGCGAGCAGGCCGATCCGGGCGTCCCGGACCAGTTCGACCTCCTGGTCCGTGCGGCCCAGGTAGGGTCCGACGCCCGCCAGGATCAGGAACATCTCCCGGCGGAAGAGTTCGGCCCGGACCCGGCTGGTGACCCAGGGCAGGGACGGCTGCTGCTCGGTCCACACCGTCCACACCAGCGCGCCGAGCAGCAGGCACTCGGCGAGCACGAACCCGATGCCGAGGCCGTCGTCGCGTGCCGGGAGAACGGTGTGCGCGGTGAGGAGGAGAACCGCCAGCAGGGGCAGGACGGCGAGCCGGACGCCGGTGACCCGGTAGCGCCCCTGGTGGTCCACCGGGGCGTCGCCCGGCGGTCGCCGCACGACGTTCGGGTAGTCGACCGGGGGGCGTACGCCGGCGGCGGGGGCCCAGGCCGTCCGGCGCTCCCGGCTGTTCCGGCGGCGCCGGCGGTGCGCCCACTCGCGTCCGATCAGGTATCCGTGGTGGAGGAGGACGAGCAGCCACACCGCCCCGACCACCGGCAGCGCCACCACCGTCACCGGCGCCCGGCCGGCGGCGGCCGCCCAGACCCATCCGGCCAGCACGGCGCTCGCACCGCCGACGATCCCCACCCGTACCGCAGTTCGCATGCTTCCTCCCCCGACGCGACTCTACGGCGAGGAGGGAGCCGTCGCGGGGGCATCGGGGAACTCGGGGCACGCCGCGTGCGGTGCGACGGGCCTCCTCGGCGGCTCCGTGAACGCCGGTGCCAGGACCGTCGCGTCGGCCGTCGCGCGCCGGAACCCGGGCGACCGGCCGCGGGCGGACGGCCGAAGGGAGGTTTCCCGTTCCTTCTCCGGTGTTACGCGTACAGGGCGGCGACCGCCGTCCAGGACCGAACCTCAGGAGGCACCCGTGACCACCACGGTGAAGGACATGCTCGACGCCTTCCCCGCCGATCTCGGCGAGGTGGACCGCGAGAAGCTCGTCCGCTGCGTCGAGGCGTGCCTCGCCTGCGCGCAGGCGTGTACCGCCTGTGCGGACGCCTGCCTGTCCGAGGAGATGGTCGGCGAGCTGACCGCGTGCATCCGCACCGACGCCGACTGCGCCGACGTCTGCGCCGCCACCGCCGCCGTGCTCTCCCGCCGCACCGGCCACGACGCCCGCGTCACCCGAGCGGTCCTGGAGGCCTGCGCCACCGTCTGCGGGGCCTGCGCCGAGGAGTGCGAGCGCCACGCCGGCCGGCACGACCACTGCCGCGTGTGCGCCGAGGCCTGCCGCCGCTGCGAACGGGCGTGCAACGACCTGATCGCCTCCCTGGCCTGACGGGCCGGACGACCGGTGCCGAGCGGGAGGAACGACATGGCCGTACCCGAGGACGGTCCCGTTCTGGTGGCCGACGCGGGATCGTCGAGCCTGCGCCTGACCGTGTTCGGCGGCGACGGCGAGGTCCTCGCCGAGCACCGCGACGACGGCCCGCCGGACGAGGGCGCCCCGGACGCCCTGCGGCGGCTGCTCGACGGGGCGCCCGCCCCGGTGGCCGTCGGCCACCGCATCGTCCACGGCGGGCCGGAACTGCGCGACCACACCCGGGTCGACGACGACGTCCGCGCCCGGCTGGACCGGGCGGCCGACCTGGCGCCGCTGCACGTCCCGCCGGCCCTCGCCGTCCTGGACGCGGCCCGGGACCTGCTGCCCGACGTCCCGCACGTCGCCTGCTTCGACACCGTGTTCCACCGCGGACTGCCCGCCGCCGCGCGGGAGTACGCGGTGCCCGCCGCGTGGCGCGAGGAGTACGGGCTGCGCCGCTACGGCTTCCACGGACTGTCCTACGCCTGGGCGCTGGACCGGGCCGCCGAACTCCTCGGCCGCCCGCCCGAGCGGCTCCGCCTGGTGATCGCGCACCTCGGCGGCGGTTGTTCCGCCTGCGCCGTGCGGGACGGGCGCAGCGTCGACACGACCATGGGGTTCACCCCGCTGGAGGGCCTGGTGATGAGCCACCGCAGCGGCAGCGTCGACCCCGGCGCCCTGACGTGGCTCCAGACCCGGCACGGCCTGACCGCCGACGCCGTCGAGGACGCCCTGAACCACGAGTCCGGACTGCTCGGCCTCTCCGGCACCTCGGACGACACCCGCGACCTCGTCCGCGACCGGGCGGCGGGCGACGGGCGGGCCGCGCTCGCCCTGGACGTCTTCACCCACCACTGCCGCCGTGGCATCGCCGCGACGGCCGCGTCCCTGGACCGGCTCGACGCCCTGGTCTTCACCGGCGAGATCGGCGAGGACCAGCCCGAGGTGCGCGAGGAGGTGTGCGCCGGGCTGTCCGTGCTCGGCCTCACCGGCGGTCTGCGGCCGCTCGTCGCCGAACGCCCCGAGGTCGTCAGCGAACCCGGCGCCCGGGTCCCGGTCCTCGTCGTGCCCACCGGGGAGGCCCGGCAGGTCGACCGCGAGACCCGGGCCCTCCTGGACCGCCGCTGAGCGGGACGACGGCGGGCGCGGGCGCCGGAGCCGAGGGGCGGGGAGGGGCGTGAGCGACGGAGCGCACGCCGTCCCCGCCCACGGGAAGCCGTACCGCGCGGCGGTCAGCGCCGGGCGCGGCGGCGGGCGATGAGCAGGCCCAGGGCGATCCCGGCGAGCAGGGTGACCGCGAGGACGGTCCACAGGGGGAGCGTGACCTCGGGGACCCACAGGCGGATGGTGACGGAGCCGGTGTTGGCGGCGATGAACCAGATCGCCAGGGCCGCGAGCAGCAGGAGGCCGAGGGTGCGCAGCCGGACGTCCCGCCCCTTGACCGTCACGCTCGACGGCGGGTGCTCTTTCGCCGTTTTCTCTGCCATGCGTTCAGTATCGGACGGTTTGTCCGGGCGGGCCATCCGGACGCGGCGAGGGCGCCGCCCCGCCGGTTCAGGGCGACACGCGGTCCCGCAGGGCGGTCTGCCAGGCCGGTGAGGGCGGGGCGGGCTCGGTCTCGGGGCGGCGGCCGCCCTGGGCGAAGAAGTCGACCAGGGGCAGCAGGGCCGCGCCGACCGTGACGGCCTCGGGGCCGAGGGTGCCCAGGCCGATGCCGGTGCGGCTGGCCGGGTACCGCAGGGCGTACGCGCGGGCGTAGCCGGTGACGGTCTCCAGGAAGCGGGCGCCGAGCTGGAGTCCGGCCCAGCCGCCGACGAGGATGCGCTCGGGCTGGAAGAGGTTGATGAGGTCGGCGAAACCCGCGCCGAGGAACTCGGCGGTCTCCTCCAGGACCGCGAGGGCGGTGGCGTCGGGACCGGTCCCGGCCCCGGCCGGGTACGCGGCGGCGAGCATCGCCGTCAGGGCCGTCTCCTCGTCCGCGCCCTCCGGGGGCCGCCCGCCCGCCTCCCGCCAGCGTTCCAGGAGCGCCTCCGCGCCGGCGTACGCCTCCAGGCAGCCCTGCGAGCCGCAGCGGCAGCGGCGCCCCCGCACCCGTACGGTCAGATGGCCCCATTCGAGGGCCCGGCCGGGGCCCATGGGGTCGGTGACCACGCAGGCGCCGACGCCGGAGCCGAAGAGCACGACGACGGCGCTGCGCGCGCCGCGCCCCGCGCCGAACCACATCTCGGCCTGGCCGAGGGTCTTGGCGCCGTTGTCGATCCAGTACGGCACCGAGGCGGGCAGCTCCACGTGCTCGCGCAGCAGGCGCTCCAGGGGCACGGCGTCCCAGCCGACCGTCTGGCCGTGCACGACCGCGCCGTCCTCCGGGGTCCGGGCCACGATGCCGGGCACGCCGACCCCGACGCCGAGCAGGAGCTCGGCGGGCACCTCCGCGGTCCGCAGCACCTCCGCGATGCCCTCCCGCAGGTGCGCCACGACGAGGTCGACGTCGTACCGCGCGGTGCGCGGTCCGGAGCTCGCCAACGGGCGCTCGGCGCGCGCGAGTTCGGTGAGGGCGAGGTCGAACAGCTCGATCCTGATCCGGGTCTCGCCGATGTCGACGCCGATCATGAAGCCGCTGCCGGGCGTGATGCGCACGAGGGTGCGGGGGCGCCCGCCGGCCGAGTCGACGCTGCCCGCCTCCTCGACCAGGCCCTCCGCGACGAGTTCGGCGACCACGTTGCTGACCGAGCCGGAGCTCAGCCCGGTCGCGGGGCCGAGCGTGAGGCGGCTCATCGGTCCGTCGAAGTACAGCCTGCGCAGAACGGCGGTGCGGTTCTCGCGCCGCAGGTCACGCACCGTGCGGCCACTTCTCGCGTGCACTCTGGTCCCCGTCTCTCATGTCGTTCGTTTCAACATACCCGCAGTACAAGCCTTGACGCGACCTTCTCATGGGGTTTAACTCACATCCTAAATTAAGCCGATGTCACGGAGAGCGGTCCAGGGGCTCCCCGTACCGGCCCTTCCCTCGTCCCCGAAAGGGCCCAGGAGCCATGCGCAGAATCAGAGCCGCTGTCACCGGTGCCGTCACGCTCTCCCTCGTCCTCACCGCCACCGCCTGCGGCGGGGGAGGAGACAGCGGGTCGTCCCCGAAGACCCTCACCTACTGGGCCTCCAACCAGGGCGCCAGCCTGGAGGTCGACAAGAAGGTCCTGCAGCCCGAGCTCGACCAGTTCGAGAAGGAGACCGGGATCAAGGTCAAGCTGGAGGTGATCCCGTGGTCCGACCTCCTCAACCGGATCCTCACCGCGACCACCTCCGGCCAGGGCCCCGACGTCCTCAACATCGGCAACACCTGGAGCGCCTCCCTGCAGTCCACCGGGGCGCTGCTGCCCTGGGACGCCAAGAACTTCGAGGCCGTCGGCGGCAAGGACCGCTTCGTCGACTCCGCCCTCGGCTCCACCGGCGCCCCCGGCAAGGACCCGGCCGCCGTCCCGCTCTACTCCATGGCCTACGCGCTCTACTACAACAAGAAGATGTTCAAGGACGCGGGCATAGCCCAGCCGCCGACCACCTGGGACGAGGTGGCCGAGGCCGGCAAGAAGCTCAGCGGGAACGGCAACGCCGGCATCGGGGTCGAGGGCTCCAACCTCTCCAACAACATCCACCAGGTCTTCGTCCTCGCCAAGCAGCACGGGGCCGACTTCTTCACCGCCGACGGCAAGCCCGACTTCACCTCCGACGGCGCCGTCGCCGCCGTCAAGCAGTACGTCGACCTCATGGCCGTCCAGAAGATCGTGGCCCCCGGCAACGCCGAGTACTCCCAGAACCAGTCCCTCAGCGACTTCGCCAAGAACAAGACCGGCATGGTCCTGTGGCAGACCCCGTCGCAGACCTTCTCCGCGCAGGGCATGGGCCCCGACGAGTGGGGCGTCGCCCCCGCCCCCGTCCCGTCCGGCAAGCCCGGCCAGGGCAGGCAGACCAACTCGATGGTCGCCGGCATCAACCTCGCCGTCTTCAAGAACACCAAGAACCTCGACGGCGCCCTGAAGTTCGTGAA
This sequence comes from Streptomyces sp. NPDC092045, assembly GCF_044756005.1. NCBI lineage: Bacteria > Bacillati > Actinomycetota > Actinomycetes > Kitasatosporales > Streptomycetaceae > Streptomyces > Streptomyces sp. NPDC092045. The sequence continues at coordinate 802,665 of NZ_JBIVSC010000001.1, forward strand.
GTACATGACGAGCGACGAGGAGCAGATCGTCCTCAACAAGGCGTACGGCTCGGTCCCGCCCGTCAAGGGCGCCCAGAAGGACGCCGCGTTCGCCGACCCCTCGCTCACCGTCATCCGCGACACCCTCTCCACCAGCGCCGCCGCCCTGCCGCAGGTCCCCGAGGAGTCCCAGTTCGAGACCGTCGTCGGCACCGCGGTCAAGGAGCTCTTCGCCGACGCCGCCGCCGGCCGCCCGGTCACCACGGAGTCCGTCCGGGCCAAGCTCGAAAAGGCCCAGCAGCAGATGCCCAAGAAGTAGGCCGCCCCACCATGACCAGAACCGCCGTCGCTCAGCCCCCCGAGCAGGCGGTGCGCAAGGCCGCACCCGGAGAGGCGCGCACCCCGCGCCGCTCCGGGCGCCGCCGCGTCGCACTGCCGTACCTGCTGCTCCTGCCCGCCCTGCTCCTCGAACTCCTCGTCCACCTCGTCCCGATGCTCATGGGCATCACCATGAGCTTCCGCGAGCTCACCCAGTTCTACATCCGGAACTGGTCCGAGGCGCCCTGGACGGCGTTCGACAACTACAGCGTCGCGATCGACTTCGACGCCCCCGTCGGACAGGCGCTCCTCAAGTCCTTCCTGACGACCTGTCTGTTCACCGTCCTGTCCGTGGGCCTGTGCTGGCTCCTCGGCACGGCCGCCGCGGTCTTCCTCCAGGAGAACTTCCGCGGCCGGGCGTTCCTGCGGACCCTGTTCCTCGTCCCGTACGCCCTGCCGGTCTACGCGGCCGTCATCACCTGGGCGTTCATGTTCCAGCGGGACAACGGCGTCATCAACCACGTCCTGCACGACCAGCTCGGCATCGGCGACAGCCCCGCCTTCTGGCTCATCGGCGACAACAGCTTCTGGGCCCTGCTGATCGTCTCCGTCTGGAAGGGCTGGCCCTTCGCCTTCCTCACCGTCATGGCGGGACTCCAGAACATCCCCCGGGACATGTACGAGGCCGCCGCCCTCGACGGCGCCGGCGTCTGGAAGCAGATCCGGCACGTCACCCTGCCGTCCCTGCGCTCCGTCAACCAGGTCCTCGTCCTCGTGCTCTTCCTGTGGACGTTCAACGACTTCAACACGCCGTTCGTGCTCTTCGGCAAGGCGGCCCCCGAAGCCGCCGACCTGATCTCGCTCCACATCTACCAGTCGTCCTTCCAGACGTGGAACTTCGGCACCGGCTCGGCCATGTCCGTCCTGCTGCTGCTCTTCCTCCTCGTCGTCACGGGCGTCTACCTCCTGCTCACCACCCGCGGAAGGAAGACCTCCGATGTCTGAGCACGCAGCCCGGCGCACGGCCGTCCGGTCGCCCATGGCGGCGCCCCGCTCGTTCCTCTGGGCCCGGCGGATCTTCCTCACCCTGCTCACCGGCTTCGTCGTCCTGCCGGTGTACATGATGGTCTCCAGCTCCCTCAAGCCCCTCGAGGACGTCTCGGGGAAGTTCGAGTGGATCCCCTCCGGGCTCACGCTCCGGCCCTACTTCGACATCTGGGAGACCGTCCCGCTCGCCGACTACTTCGTGAACTCGATCGTCGTCGCGGGCGCGGCCACGGTGTTCTCGGTGATCGTCGCGATCTTCGCCGCCTACGCCGTCAGCCGCTACTCCTTCCGCGGCAAACGGGTCTTCACGGTGACGGTCCTCTCGACGCAGATGTTCCCCGGCATCCTCTTCCTGCTGCCGCTCTTCCTCATCTACGTCAACCTCGGCAACGCCACCGGCATCGCCCTGTTCGGCTCCCGCGAAGGCCTGATCCTCACCTATCTGACCTTCTCGCTGCCGTTCTCCATCTGGATGCTGACCGGCTACTTCGACTCGATCCCGCGCGAACTCGACGAAGCGGCCAAGGTCGACGGCTGCGGGCCGATCAAGGCGCTGTTCCGCGTGATCATCCCGGCCGCGACGCCCGGCATCGTCGCGGTCGCGATCTACGCCTTCATGACGGCCTGGGGCGAGGTCCTCTTCGCCTCGGTCATGACCACCGACAGCACGCGCACCCTCGCCGTCGGGCTCCAGGGCTACGCCACGCTGAACGACGTCTACTGGAACCAGGTGATGGCCGCCTCCCTCGTGGTGAGCGTCCCCGTCGTCGTCGGGTTCCTGCTCCTCCAGCGCTACCTCGTCGCCGGCCTCACCGCGGGTGCGGTCAAGTGACGTCCCTCTCCACACCGACCACGAAGAGGTTCCCCGTGTCCGAATCCACCGGTTCCCGCCCCGCGCTCGACCTGGACGCCTTCCCGCCGTCCTTCGCCTGGGGCACGGCGACCTCCGCCTACCAGATCGAGGGCGCCGTCACCGAGGACGGACGGGCCCCCTCCATCTGGGACACCTTCTCCCGGGTCCCCGGCGCGATCGACAACGGCGACCACGGCGACACCGCCTGCGACCACTACCACCGCTGGCCCGAGGACGTCGCCCTGATGAAGGAGCTGGGCGCCGACACCTACCGGCTCTCCGTCGCCTGGCCCCGCGTCGTGCCCGGCGGCGACGGACCCGTCAACAAGGCCGGGCTCGACTTCTACGACCGGCTCGTCGACGGCCTCCTCGACGCCGGCATCACCCCCTCCGTCACCCTCTACCACTGGGACCTGCCGCAGGCCCTCCAGGACCGCGGCGGCTGGACCGCCCGCGAGACCGCCGAGCACCTCGCCGCCTACACCACCGCCGTCGCCGAGCGCCTCGGCGACCGCGTCACCCGCTGGGCCACCCTCAACGAGCCGCTCTGCTCCGGCTGGATCGGCCACCTGGAGGGCCGGATGGCCCCGGGCCTCACCGACCTCACGGCCGCCGTCCGCGCCTCGTACCACCTGCTGCTCGCCCACGGCCTCGCCACCCAGGCCCTGCGCGCCGCCGCTCCCGGCGCCCGCGTCGGCCTGGTCACCAACCACTCCACCGTCGCGCCCGCCTCCGACCGGCCCGAGGACCTCGCCGCCGCGGCCCGCATGGACGGCCACACCAACCGCTGGTGGCTCGACCCGGTCCACGGCCGCGGCTTCCCGACGGACATGCGCGAGCTGTACGGGGTCGAACTCCCCGAGAAGCCGGGCGACGCGGACGTCATCGCCGCCCCGCTCGACTGGCACGGCCTCAACTACTACTTCCCGGTCACCGTCGCCGACGACCCCGAGGGACCCGTCCCGTACGCCCGCGAGGTGCGCCTGCCCGACGTGCCCCGCAGCGGCATGGACTGGCAGATCGACGCCGGCGGCCTGGAGGCCCTCCTGCTGCGGCTCACCGAGGACTACGGCGTGCGCGAGCTGTACGTCACCGAGAACGGCTCGGCCTTCCCCGACGCCGTCGGCCCCGACGGAGCCGTCCACGACCCGGAGCGCACCGCCTACCTGGAGGAGCACCTCGCGGCCTGCGCCCGCGCCGTCCGCAAGGGCGTCCCGCTCGCCGGGTACTACGCCTGGTCCCTGCTCGACAACTTCGAGTGGGCCTACGGCTACGACAAGCGCTTCGGGCTCGTCCACGTCGACTACGCCACGCAGAAGCGGACCGTGAAGACGAGCGGCCGGCGGTACGCGGAGATCATCCGCGCCCACCGGGAGGCCACCGCCGGCTGACCCGCGCACCGTCCCGGGCCTCCGGAGGACCGCCCCGACACTACGGGGACGGACCTCCGGAGGCCGACGCGCGTTCCCCCGTCCCTCCTCCCCGCAAGGAGCGCCCATGTCCCGTCCACCGGAGCCCGGCACCGGCACCGACGACGCCGCCGAACGGCTGCGGCACGCCCTCGGACCGGTGACCGCCGTCCGGGACACCGCCCTCGGCGGGGGCCTCTTCAACTCCGTCCGCCTGCTCGAACTCGCCGACGGGCGGAGCCTGGTGCTCAAGACCGCGCCCCCGGCGGGCACCCCCTCCCTCACGTACGAGCGGGGCCTCCTCGGCACCGAGGCGCTCTTCCACCGCCTCGCCGCCGGCGCGGGCGTCCGGGTCCCCGCCGTCCTCCACCACGAGCCCGCCGGCCCCCGCACCCCCGCCGAGTGGCTGCTCCTCTCCCACCTCGACGGCACCACCTGGGACGCCGCCCGCGACCGGATCGCCCCGGCCGAACGCGCCGCGCTCCGCCGCGAACTGGGGGAGGCCCTGGCCCGTACCGCCTCCGTCACCGGTCCGGCCCACGGCTACCCGCGACCGGCCGCCGGCCTCTCCGCCCCCGACTGGCCCACCGCCTTCACCGCCATGCTGCGCGCCGTCCTCGCCGACGCGCACCGGTTCGGCGTCGCCCTGCCCGCCCCGGCCGGTGACCTCGCCGACCTGCCCCTGAGGTTCGGCCGTCGGCTCGCGGAGGTCCGCCGCCCCGCCCTCGTCCACTTCGACGCCTGGGAGGGCAACGTCCTCCTCGGCGGGACCGGGGACGGCGGATGGCGCCTGGCCGGCCTCATCGACGGCGAACGCGCCTTCTTCGGCGACCCCCTCGCCGAACTCGTCGGCCTCGACCCGCTGGGCGCGGCCGAGGACGACCCCGACCTCATGGCCGGCTACCGCTCCGTCGCGCCCCTCCCGGTCCTCGGCGCCGGAGCCCGGATCCGGCTCGCCCTCTACCGGATCCACCTCGCCCTCGTCATGCGCGTGGAGGCCGTCCCCCGGGCCTACGACGGCGGCTTCGCGACCTGGCTCGACACCTGGTCCGCCGGCCGCGTCACGGAACAGCTCGCCCTGCTGGACGCCCTGGCCCCCTAGGGCGTGTGGCCCGCCCCCCGGTGGACCGTTCCGGTCGTCGGGAGCGGGGTGACCTTTCGGACGGGGAACGGGCTCGGCCGGAACCGGATCCGCCGAGGAGTACGGAGCGGGGCTCAGTCGCCCTGCGCCTCGTCCCACTGGGCGCGGGCGAGGTCCGAGTTCGTCCGGACCAGCCGCCAGTCGTCCTCGATCATGAAGAGCGAGTAGCGGCCGGTCGCGTCCAGGGCCTCGAAGACCTGGTGCGCGAAGGCGTCCGTGTCCGTCCGGTGGGCGGTGATCCGGGCCGGGCGGGAGCGGTGGGGCTCGTCCCTGTCCGGAATCGCCGGAACCGAAACGGTCAACCAGCGGTCCCCGTCACCCCAGGTGAAGGACGAGGCGAAGCCGGTGTCGTGGTCGGTGAACCCGATCCCGAAAGCGGTTTCGAGCTCTGCCCGCAGGGCCTGCGCGAGGGCGGAGGCAGGGGCCTCCCGCTCCCGGAACCCGGCGTAGATGTTGTATGCGCTCATGATCGGCCCCAGCGTACGTGACGGGCTTGGCCGTGGCCGTGGCCGTGGCCGATCGGTCGCACGGTCCGCCGGACACCGCCCGGGGCCTGTCGGGCGGGTCACGGCCGACAGGCCCCCGGCGGTGCCCCGGCCGACCCCAGGATCCGTCAGGCGGACTCCCGCACCACCAGGGCCGGTTCGAAGACCTTCGAGGCGGGGCCGGACCGGGCGCCCTCCAGCTCCTCGACCAGGAGCCCGGCCATCGCCGCCGCCATGCCCTCCACCGGCTGGCGCACGGTGGTCAGCCGGGGCCGCGCCCCGCGCGCGACCACCGAGTCGTCGAAGCCCACGACGGCCACCGCGCCGGGGACGTCCACGCCCCGCTCGCGCAGGTACTCGCAGGCGCCCCGCGCCATCAGGTCGTTCGCGGCGAACACCGCGTCGAGGTCCGGGTGCTCCGCCAGCAGCTCGGCCATGGCGGTCCGGCCGCTGTCGACCGAGAACAGGCCCCGTACGACGGGCACGTCCGTCACGCCGCGGGCGGCGAACGCCCGGCGGAAGCCGTCCAGGCGCGCCGCCGCCGCGGGGGCGGTGACCGGCGCGGCGATGGTGGCCGGGCGCCGCCGTCCCGCGGCCCACAGGTGCTCGGCGGCCAGCCGCGCCCCCGCGTCGTTGTCGAGGTCCACGAAGCCGCACCGCTCCCCGCCGCCGGGCCTGCCGAAGAGGACCGTGGGGAGGCCCGCCGCCACGAGCATCGACGGCAGCGGGTCCTCGTCGTCGAGCGGCACCACGAGCGCCCCGTCGGCGGCCCCCTGCCGCAGGTACTCGACGAGCTGGGTCCTGGCCCGCTCCGACTCGGAGACGAGCAGCACCGGCTGGATCGCGCGCTCGCGCAGCACGGGCAGGACGCCGTCCACGACGCGTCCGAAGAACGGGTCGGAGAAGACCCGGGCGGCGAAGGCCCCGTCCGTCGCGGAGAGCACCAGGGCGACGACCCCGGCCCGCCGCGTCACCAGGGAGCGGGCGGCCTGGTTGGGCGCGTAACCGGTGCGCGCGATGGCGTCGCGCACGCTCCGCTGGATGTCGGGGGCCACGTTCCGCACCCCGTTGACGACCCGGGACACCGTGGCGCGCGACACCCCCGCCTCACGTGCGACGTCTTCCAGAGTCGGTACTCGATTCCCCACCTCCGCACTTTAACGGTGTCGCGTGTCCGGTGGGGGAACGGACCGGGTCCGGCTGGAACCCATCCGTGTCGTGACTTAATGAAAGCCAAAAGAAAAGTCGTGTCACACGCCTTGACCGTCAACTCGCCCTGCAGGCAAGGTTTCGGAGAGCGCTCTCCCACGTTTCCCCCATGTATCCCAGAGGAGACCCATGTCCTCCGTCGGGTCCCCGCCGGTCCTCCGGCGTCCCGCCCCAGCCGTCCGACGGGCCACCGTCGGCGCACTCGTCGCGTCCCTGGCCGGCGGCCTGCTCGCCCTCGCCCCCGCGACGACGGCCCAAGCGGCCCCCACCCTGCTCTCGCAGGGGAAGACCGCCACCGCCTCCTCCACCGAAGGCGCCGCCTTCTCCGCGTCCGCCGCCGTCGACGGCGACTTCGGCACCCGCTGGGCCAGCCAGTGGCAGGACGCCCAGTGGCTCCAGGTCGACCTCGGCCGCAGCGCCACGCTCAGCAGCGCCACCCTGAGCTGGGAGGCCGCCTACGGCAAGAGCTACCAGATCCAGGCCTCCGAGAACGGCACCGACTGGCGGACCGTCACCACCGTCACCGCCGGCGACGGTGGCACCGACGACGTCACCCTCTCCGGCACCGGCCGCTACGTCCGCATGAACGGCGTGACCCGCGCCACCGGATACGGCTTCTCCCTCTGGGAGTTCCAGGTGTACGGCACCACCGACACCACTGGCCCCACCCTCCCCGGCGGCGGCGACCTCGGCCCCAACGTGCACGTCATCGACCCCTCCACCCCGAACATCCAGGGCAAGCTGGACCAGGTCTTCCAGCAGCAGGAGTCGGCCCAGTTCGGCTCCGGCCGGCACGCCTTCCTCTTCAAGCCCGGCACGTACGACAACCTCAACGCCCAGATCGGCTTCTACACCCAGATCGCCGGCCTCGGACTGCGTCCGGGCGACACCACCATCAACGGCGACGTGACCGTCGACGCGGGCTGGTTCAACGGCAACGCCACCCAGAACTTCTGGCGCGGCGCCGAGGGCCTGACCCTCAACCCGGTCAACGGCACCAACCGCTGGGCCGTCTCGCAGGCGTCGTCCTTCCGCCGCATGCACGTCAAGGGCGGACTCAACCTGGCGCCCAACGGCTACGGCTGGGCCAGCGGCGGCTACATCGCCGACTCGAAGATCGACGGCCAGATCGGGAACTACTCGCAGCAGCAGTGGTACACCCGCGACAGCTCCATCGGCGGCTGGTCCAACAGCGTGTGGAACCAGACCTTCTCGGGCGTCCAGGGCGCTCCCGCCACCTCCTTCCCGGAGCCGCGCTACACCACGCTCGACACCACCCCGATCTCCCGCGAGAAGCCCTACCTCTACCTCGACGGCAACGAGTACAAGGTCTTCGCGCCCGCCAAGCGCGTGAACGCCCGCGGCACCAGCTGGGCCAACGGCACCCCGCAGGGCGAGTCCATCCCGCTGAACCAGTTCTACGTGGTCAAGCCCGGCGCCACCGCCGCCACCATCAACCAGGCACTGGCCCAGGGCCTGCACCTGCTGTTCACCCCGGGCGTCTACCACGTCGACCAGGCCATCAACGTGAACCGCGCCAACACCATCGTGCTCGGCCTCGGCCTCGCCACGATCGTCCCCGACAACGGCGTCACCGCGATGAAGGTCGCCGACGTCGACGGCGTCCGCCTCGCCGGCTTCCTGATCGACGCCGGCCCGGTCAACTCCCCGACCCTGCTGGAGCTCGGCCCGCAGAACGCCTCCGCCGACCACGCCGCCAACCCCACCACCGTGCAGGACGTCTACGTCCGCATCGGCGGCGCCCACGCCGGCAAGGCCACCACCAGCGTGGTCGTCAACAGCGACGACGCCATCATCGACCACACCTGGGTCTGGCGCGCCGACCACGGCGAGGGCTGGGGCTGGGAGACCAACCGCGCCGACTACGGCGTCCGGGTCAACGGCGACGACGTGCTCGCCACCGGCCTGTTCGTCGAGCACTTCAACAAGTACGACGTCGAGTGGTACGGCGAGCGCGGCCGCACGATCTTCTACCAGAACGAGAAGGCGTACGACGCCCCCAACCAGGCCGCCATCCAGAACGGCTCCACCAAGGGCTACGCCGCCTACCGGGTCGACGACTCCGTGAACACCCACGAGGCGTGGGGCCTCGGCAGCTACTGCAACTACAACGTGGACCCGACCATCGTCCAGGACCACGGCTTCAAGGCACCCGTCAAGCCGGGGGTGAAGTTCCACAGCCTCCTCGTGGTCTCCCTCGGCGGCATGGGCCACTACAACCACGTCATCAACGACACCGGGGCCTCCACCATCCCCGCGGGCACCTCCACCGTGCCCTCCACCGTCGTCTCCTTCCCCTGACGGTCCCGCCGGGACGTGCCCGACCGGCGCGTCCCGGCCCCCCACTCCTTCCGGGCGGCGTTCCAGGTCCCCGCCGCGCCGTCCGGAAGGCCATCCCCTCCACCGCCCGTCCAGGAGCCCCCATGACCACCGCCCCGACCCCACGGAGGCGGGCCCGCACCGCGGCCTCGCTCGTCTCCCTCGGAGCCCTCCTCGCCACCTCCGCCACCGTCCTGACCGCGGCGCCCGCCACCGCCGCCGAGACCCTCCTCTCCCAGGGGAAGACCGCCACCGCCTCCTCGACCGAGGGCGCCGCCTACGGAGCCTCCGCCGCCGTCGACGGCGACCTCACCGGCACCCGCTGGGCCAGCCAGTGGAGCGACGACCAGTGGATCCAGGTCGACCTCGGCGCGAGCGCGGACGTCAGCCGCGTCGTCCTGAACTGGGAGGGCGCCTACGGCAAGGCCTACGACATCCAGCTCTCCGACAACGGCACCGACTGGCGCACCGCCAGGTCCGTCACCGCCGGCGACGGCGGCACCGACGACCTGACGCTCTCCGGAACCGGCCGCTACGTGCGCCTCAAGGGCGTCGCCCGCGCCACCGGATACGGCTACTCCCTGTGGGAGTTCCGGGTCTACGGCAACGGCGGCACCACCCAGCCCGGCCCCGGCGGCGCCGTCCGCGTCACCGGCTCGCAGGGCGACTGGCAGCTGACCGTCGGCGGACAGCCGTACACGGTCAAGGGCCTCACCTGGGGCCCGTCGATGGCCGACGCCCCCCGCTACATGCCCGACCTGAGGTCCATGGGCGTCAACACCGTCCGGACCTGGGGGACCGACGCCTCCAGCAAGCCCCTGCTCGACGCTGCGGCGGCCAACGGCCTCAAGGTGATGAACGGCTTCTGGCTCCAGCCCGGCGGCGGCCCCGGCTCCGGCGGCTGCGTCAACTACGTGACGGACACCGCGTACAAGAACACCATGCTCACCGAGTTCGCCAAGTGGGTCGACACCTACAAGTCCCACCCGGCCACCCTCATGTGGAACGTCGGCAACGAGTCCGTCCTCGGCCTCCAGAACTGCTACGGCGGCACCGAGCTGGAGGCCCAGCGCAACGCGTACACCACCTTCGTCAACGACGTCGCCAAGAGGATCCACTCCATCGACCCCGACCACCCCGTCACCTCGACGGACGCGTGGACCGGCGCCTGGCCGTACTACAAGCGCAACGCGCCCGACCTCGACCTGTACTCGATGAACGCGTACGGCGACATCTGCGGTGTGCGCCAGGACTGGATCGACGGCGGGTACACCAAGCCGTACCTCATCACCGAGACGGGAAACGCCGGTGAGTGGGAGGTGCCCGACGACGTCAACGGCGTCCCCGACGAGCCGACCGACGTCCAGAAGGCCGAGGGCTACACCAAGGCCTGGAACTGCGTCACCGGGCACCGGGGCGTGGCCCTGGGCGCGACGATGTTCCACTACGGCCTCGAACACGACTTCGGCGGCGTCTGGTTCAACCTCCTCCCCGACGGCCTCAAGCGCCTCTCGTACTACGCCGTCAAGAAGGCCTACACCGGCTCCACCACCGGGGACAACACCCCGCCGGTCATCACGAACATGACCGTCAGCCCGGCCTCCGCCGCCCCGGCGGGACGCGAGTTCACGGTCCGCGCCGACATCCGCGACCCCGACGGGGACCCGGTCACCCCCAAGATCTACCTCAGCGGGAACTACGCCAACGGCGACAAGCGGCTCGTCGACGCGCAGTGGCGCTCCACCGGCAACGGCACCTTCGCCGTCACCGCGCCCGAGAAGCTCGGCGTGTGGAAGGTCTACGTCCAGGCCGAGGACGGACGCGGCAACGCCGGCATCGAGACCAAGTCCGTGAAGGTCGTCGCCCCGCCCGTCGCCGGCACCAACATCGCCCTCGGCAGGCCCACCACCGCCTCCTCCGCCCAGGCCTCGTACGGCGACTGCCCCTGCCCCGCGTCCAACGCCACCGACGGCAACGCCTCCACCCGCTGGGCCAGCGACTGGAGCGACCCCCAGTGGATCCAGGTCGACCTCGGCTCGGTGCGTCCCGTCAACCGGCTCCAGCTCGTCTGGGACCCGGCCTACGCCAAGTCCTACGAGGTCCAGGTCTCCGACGACGGCACGACCTGGCGCACCGTCCACACCACCACCACCGGCAACGGCGACATCGACACCGTCGAGACCGCCACCACCGCCCGTCACGTCAAGCTCCGGCTCACCGCGCGCGGCACCGGCTGGGGCTACTCGCTCCACGAGTTCGGCGTCTACAGCTGACGGAGCCGGACCCCCCTGACGGGCGGCGGGGCCCGCCGCTCGGCCCCGCCGCCCCGGCACCACCGCACGGGACACACACCCCACCAGCCGCGTGGCGTTCCCGCGCCCACGCGAAACCACCCCCACGGGCAGGAGATCCCCATGAGATCGAGTCCGAAGCGGCTCTCCGCACTCCTCGTCAGCACCGCCCTCATCGCCGGCGCCCTAGGCATCGGCACCATCGCCTCGGCCTCCGACCCGGCGGCCGGCGTCCCCTCCGCCGTCGCCGCGGCGGCCAACCACACCGGCCACCGGATGGCCGCCTCCACGCAGGCCTCGGGCGACGACGCCGACGGGGACGGCTACATCCCGGCCGTACCCCAGGTCACCGGCGTCGTCCCCTCCACGGCCACCCCGCCCCCGGCCTACCACCACGAGTTCCAGGCCGGCTGCTCCGTCACCCACACCGCGCCGGACGACCCGATCGTCTACCCGGGCCAGTTCGGGAAGTCCCACGACCACACGTTCATGGGCAACACCTCCACCGACGCCGCCAGCACCACCGGCTCGCTCTACGGGGGGAACACCACCTGCAAGGCGCCCGCGGACGCCTCCGCGTACTGGATGCCCTCGCTCTACAAGGGCGACCAGAAGATCCTGCCCGTGGGCCCGCAGGTCATCTACTACAAGGCGGGCGTGACCGACTACCGGAGCGTGCGGCCCTTCCCCAAGGGGCTGCGGTTCGTCGTCGGCAACCCGATGCAGACCGCCCAGGAGTTCCGGTCCCACAAGGGGTTCGTCGAGGGCTGGGAGTGCGGTGACAGCTTCTTCAACACCGACATCCCGGCGAGCTGTCCGAGCCGGCCCGACGTCCAGCTCAACCTGCGCATGCAGGCCCCCAGCTGCTGGGACGGGAAGTACCTCGACACCCCGAACCACCAGAGCCACATGGCCTACCCGGTGGTCAAGCCCGGCACCAACGACAACATGTGCCCGGCCTCCCACCCGGTCGCCCTGCCGATGATCGAGTTCAAGATGGCGTGGCCGGTCAACGGCGACATGAGCCAGGTCCGCCTGGCCAGCGGCCGCGGCTACTCCTTCCACTACGACTTCTTCAACGCGTGGGAGGAGCGCACCCTCAAGGCCCTGGTCGACCACTGCATCGTCGGCGGCCTGCAGTGCGACACCCGGGGCTTCGACCTCTACCGCCCCGAACGCGGTGTCGTGCTGAACGAGGACCACCGCCTGCCCTGACCCGACGACCCGCGCACACACTCCCCGCACGGCCACCGCACGGCCCGGACGCCCGTTCCACGGCGTCCGGGCCGTGCCCGTGCCGGCCCCCGTGCGGCCGGGGGAGGGGCCCGCGCATGATCCAGTACCCCCGGGGCGCCTTTTACGGGACAATTCCCGGTGAGCCGCACGTCGTCACCGGAAGGCTCGTCCCCCATGACACGAACCCGTCGCACGCCCCTCCCCGTCGCGATTGCCGCGGCGGCCCTCGTGGCCCTCGGCTGCGGCCCCCTCCCGGGCGGCCCGGCGGGCGCCACGACCGCCCCGCCCACGGTCCGCGAGCCGACGACGGCCCCCTCCGCCACTCCCCGTACCGGCCCCGTCACGGCGACGACCGCCCCCGCCGAGCCGTCTCCCCCGCCCGTTCCCGAGGCCCGTCCGCGCCGCGCCGAGCTGGACGTCCCCTCCATCGGCGTGGCCGGCCTGCCCGTCCTGCCGTACGAGGGCACCAGCGACGACCGGGCCGGTACGCGGATCCAGGACCGGGGGGTGGCGGCGAGCCCCCACGGCGACCGGGGCGGGGTCGGGCCGGGCGACGTCGGCAACTACCTCGTGACCGCGCACCGGCTCTCGGCCGGCGGGCCCCTGCGCCTGCTCCCCGAGGTCGAGGAGGGCGACACGGTCGTCGTGACGGCCGACGACGCCGTCTACGAGTACCGGATCGTCGACACCCGCTCGACGTCCTTCCGGTCCGCCGGCTCCCTCGCCGAGCAGCGCGCCCCGGTCCCCGGGAAGCCGGGCGAGAAGCCCACCCGGGCGATGATCACCCTCTCCACCTGCGCCACGCCCGAGGACGACGCGGCCGGCAACCACTGGCGGGACGCCCTGGGCAACCCGGAGCACCGCATCGACAAGATCGGCGTCCTCGTCGCCACCCGCCCGCCTGCGGACGGCCCCTAGGGGGTGTCCGTCACGTGCTGCCCGGGCCAGGTGAGCCACGCGTACGCCACCGGCTGGACGGCGTTCCACTCGGACGCCGCCTCCGGGGCGACCCGGACGAAGCCCGCCCCCTCGTAGCAGCGCAGCGCGCCGGTGTTGTCCGGGTGGACCCGCAGGAAGACGTCGTCGAAACCGGCGCCGAGGGCCCGGTCGAGCAGCGCCCGCACCAGCACCCGCCCCACGCCCCGGCCGCGCGCCTCCGGAGCCACGACGATGCGCGCCAGCTCGGCCTCGTCCTCCTCGGCGTCGGTCCACACCTCGCCGTACCCGAGCACGGCCCCGTCGTCCCCGACGAGGACGTGGCCGTGGACCTCCCGGTCCTCCTGCCATCCGGCCACCGTCTCCCCGGTCACCGGAAACTCCCGGCGTCCGCACCACAGGAGGACCTCCCGGGCCGAGGCGGGCCAGCCCGCCACCGCGGCGGCGTGGTCGGCGGAGAAGGGGAGCAGGTCCATGGCGGGTTCCTCGGGGCTTCGGTCGACGGGCGGGCCGACCCTACGCGGTCGCGGCGTCCCGTGCCGGGGCCGGGTCCCTCAGGCGCTGACCAGATGGTCCTCGTGCGACGGACGGGACTCCTCCCCGGCCCCGCCCCGGACCACGAGGACGGCCGTCGTGTCGTCGTCGAGACCGCGGGCGCCGAAGCGGGCCAGGTCCTCCTGGAGGAGGCCGGGGATCCGGTCGGCCGGCTCGGCCGCCCAGTCGCGCATCCGCCGCTCCAGGGGGTAGAAGGCGCCGTGGCGGTCCCGGGTCTCGCTGACGCCGTCGGTGAACATCAGCATCCGGTCGCCGGGGGCGAACGGCACCTCGTCCACGGTGAAGGGCGCGTCGACCGGCACCGGCAGGTGGACCGGCACGGACGGCGAGGACAGCTCGACCGTGCGCACGACCGGGCCGCGCTGGACGACCGGGGCCGGATGGCCGCAGCTCAGGAGCCGTACGACCGGCTCGTCGTCGGGGATCTCGGCGAGCAGGACGGTCGCGAAGCGGTCGGCCGCCGTCGACTCCGGCGCCCTCTCCGCGTAGCGGGCCATGCTCGCCTCCAGGCGCTCCGCGATCGCGGGCAGGCCGGAGGCCGTGTACGCGGCCTCGCGGAAGGAGCCGAGCAGCAGCGAGGCGGCCTCCACGGCCGCGAGCGCCTTGCCCTGGACGTCCCCGAGCATGATCCGCACGCCGCCCCGGACCTTCAGGGCCTTGTAGAAGTCGCCGCCGACGTGCGCGCCGGCCGCGGACGCCTCGTACAGCAGCCGCAGGCCGACGTCGCCGACGCGCCGGGGCAGCGGACGCAGCACCGCCCGCTGGGCGGCCTCGGCGACCTCGCTCACCCGGCGCAGCTCCACCTCCCGCCGCCGGCGGGCCTGGCTGGAGAGGGCCGCGGCCAGGGTGACGACGGCCAGGACCGTCTGGCCGGCCAGGAGGGCGGGGAGGAGCCGGTCGCCCCGGCCCAGGGCGAGCAGCGCGGTCGTCCCCATCGCCAGCGCGCCGACCACGAGCGTCCCCCGGACGCCCCGGGTCACCGCGGCGAGCGCGGGGGCGGCGACGAGGAAGCGGTCGAACCGCTCCTCCGGCGCGGTGAGGACGTCGGCCAGCGGGGCGGCCACCAGCACCAGGAAGGGCAGCGCCCGGCCGAGGAGGTAACGGAACTCCGCCGGGCGGCGGGGGCCGCGGTGGCCGGGGCGGGCGGGTTCGGCCGCACCGGCCCGGCCGGCCGTGTCGGCCGTCCTGGCCGTGCGGACCGCCCCGGCAGCGGGGGGCGCGCCGGTCGTACGGGCCGCCGTACCGGTGGTACGGGCCGCCGTACCGGCCGTGAGCGCCGCCGTGCCGGTCGTACGGGCCGCGTCGGCCGGTCCGGTCCGGTTCGTGTCCGGGCATCCGCGCACCTCGCCGCTCCTTCCTGGGTCTCCGGGGCCGTCGCGCGTGGCATCGGGCCGTCGTGCCCACCTTCCCCCTCCCCGCGGACCCGGCGGCAGGTACCCAGGGCCCCCGGGCCCGGGACCTTCGGACAGGTCCTTCCGGCCCGCCCCGGTCCGGTCAGGGCGCCACGTGGTAGTACCGCGTGCAGGCGAGGACCATGCCGTCGTCGGTGATGCTGAAGAAGTCGACGAAGTGCAGCTCCCGCCCGCCGGCGTCCGGGTCGACGCACCGGCCGGCGGCCACCACGCTGCGGTTCTGGGCCACCAGGCGGTCGATCTCGTGGCGGCCCCTGGGCGGGGTGTGTCCGAGCCGGGCGCGCAGGACCGCCGTACGGCCCCGGACGGGGGGCATGCCGGGCAGCTCGAACACCACGCCGTCGTGCAGCAGGGAGGCGCACGAGTCCAGGTCGCCGGCGTCGAGGTAGTCGTAGACGAGCCGGACGTGGTCGACGCCTGCGGCGGTGACCAGGTCGACCTGTCCCGGCAGACCGAGGGTCGTGTCATCGTGGCGGTTCAACGGCTGAGCCCCTTTCACTCTCGGTGCAGGATTCTGGGGGGCGTCACCAACTCCGGGTTATCACCCCTCTATCTCCGACCGGGATCTTCACGGCATGGACAGAGCGGGGGTGGATGTGGAGACTGTCCTCACTTGGGTCTCAAGTGTCAACTCATTTGTTTCGTGGGGGAATCGGTGGCTGACGGCACAGATGAGAGAGACCCGGGGCTCCCGGACGTGTCGCGCCTTCCCTTCCGGCTCCTCGGACCGCTCCAGGTGCACGGTCCCGGCGGGCCCCTGCGGGTGCCCCCCGGCCGCCAGGAGGTGATCCTCGCGGCCCTGCTCCTCGACGCCAACCGGGTCGTCGGCACCCATCACCTCGTGGACCTCATCTGGGAGGACAACCCGCCGGAGACCGCCCGTACCCAGGTGCAGATCTGCGTGTCGCGCCTGCGGAAACTGCTGGCCGGGGCCGACGGGGAGGCCACGATCACCACCCGGCCCCCGGGCTACGTCCTGCACACCGAGGCGGGCAACGTGGACGCGGCGCTCTTCACCGGCCTCGTGTTACGGGCCCGGCGGCTGCGCGACCGGGGCTCCCCCCGGGAGGCCGTGGGACTGCTGAGGAGCGCGGTGACGCTGTGGCAGGGCGAGTGCCTGTCCGGCCTCGACGGCGGCCCGCTGGCGAACCGGGCGCGCCAGCTCAACGAGGAGCGGCTGACCGCCACCGAACTCCGCATCCAGCTCGAACTCGAACTCGGCCAGTACGACCGGCTCGTGGGCGAACTCCAGATGCTCACCCACGAACACCCGCTGCGGGAGAAGCTGCGCGGCCAGCTCATCCAGGCGCTGTACTGGTCGGGCCGGCAGGCCGAGGCCCTGGAGGCCTTCCGGACCGGCCGGCGGATCCTCGCCGACGAACTGGGCCTGGAGCCCGGCCGGGAGCTCCGCGAACTGGAGTCGGCGATCCTGGCCGGCGCACTGCCCCCGCCCGCCGGTGCCGGTGCCGACGCGAGACCGGCCCGCCCGCCCGCCGGCGCGGCCCCCGGCCGGCCGCACGCCACGGCCCCCGACGCGCCCGTGGCGAACGAGGGGACCGGGGCCCCGGAGCCCGGCGGCCCGGCCGCCTCCGCGCCGGACCCCGTGCGGCACGACACCGTCCCGCACCAGCTCCCCGCCGCCGTGGCGGACTTCGTGGCGGACGGCGCCCGGACCGCCGCCCTGGAACGGGCGCTGACCGGGGGACCGGACCGCACCACCGTGGGGCTCGCCGCCATCACCGGCAAGCCGGGCACCGGCAAGTCGACCCTCGCCGTGCACGTCGCCCACACCCTGGCCGAGACCGGCTTCCCCGACGGACAGCTCTACTGCGACCTGCGCGGCACCACCGGCACCCCGGCCACCCCCGCCGAGGTGCTCGGCCGCTTCCTCCGGGCCCTCGGCATCCCCGGCCAGCTCATCCCGGAGGCCCTGGACGAGCGCGCCGAGATGTACCGCACCCGGCTCGCCTCCCGCCGGGTCCTCGTGGTCCTCGACGACGCGGCCGGCGAGGGCCAGGTGTTGCCGCTGCTGCCCGGCAGCCGGGGCTGCGCCGTCCTCGTCACCGGCCGGGCCCGCCTCACCGCGCTCCCCGGCGCCCACCGGGTCGAACTGGACGTCCTCGACGAGGACATGGCCCTCGAACTGCTCTCCAGGATCGTCGGCCGGGAACGGGTCGCCGGAGAGGCCCAGGCGGCACAGGCCCTGGTCCGCACGGTCGGGCGCCTCCCGCTGGCCCTGCGGATCGTGGCCGCCCGGCTCGCCGCGCGCCCCCACTGGACCCTCGCCTCCATGGTGCAGCGCCTCGCCAACGAACGGCACCGCCTCGACGAGCTCACGCACGGCGAGATGACGATGCGGGCCAGCCTCTCCCTCACGTACGAAGGGCTCGGCCCGGACGACCGCCGGCTGCTGCGGCTCCTCAGCATGGCCCAGGCGCCGACCCTCCCGAGCTGGCTGGCGGGCGCCCTGCTCGACGACCGCCGCCCCTTCCCCTCGGACCTCATGGAACCGCTGGTCGACGTGCAGATGCTGGACGTCGACGGCGTCGAGCGCACCGGCGGCTTCCGCTACCGCTTCCACGAGATCATCCGGGTGTACGCGCGGGAGCAACTCGCCGCGCACCACCCGCCGGAGGTGCGGCGGGAGGCGCTGGCCCGGATGGCGGGCGGCTGGATGCACCTCACCCAGCAGGCCCACCGCAAGGTGTACGGCGGCGACTTCACCGTCCTGCACGGCGAGGCCCCGCGCTGGGAGCCCCCCTCCTCGTACACCGAGGAGGTCCTGGCCGACCCGCTCTCCTGGCTCGACGCGGAGCAGACCGCCCTGTGCCGGATGGTCGAGCACGCCGCCGACGAAGGACTCCACGACCTCAGCTGGGACCTCGCCACCTCCCTCGTCACGCTCTTCGAGGTGCGGGGCCACTACGACCTGTGGGAGCAGACGCACCTCAAGGCCCTGGCCGCGGTCCGCAAGGCGGGCAACCTGCGGGGCACCGCCGCCGTGCGCGCGTCGCTCGGCTCGCTCTACATGAGCCGCAGCCAGTACGACACGGCGCGCCAGGCGCTGACCTCGGCGCTCGACGTCTTCCAGGCGCTCGACGAGCCCCGGGGCGAGGCGCTGTGCCGCCGCGACATGGCGCTCATCGCGCGCACCAACGGCGACGACGCCTCGGCGCTGGAGCTGTACCGCAGGTCCCTGGCGGACTTCGACCGGGCCGGCGACGTGGTGGGCCGGGCCATCGTCCTGACCCAGAGCGCCCACATCCGGATGCGCCAGGGGGAGATCGACGCGGCGCAGACGCAGCTGGACGAGGCGCTGGAGATCTACGAGGGGGTCGGCTACACCGGGGGCAGGGCGCGCACCCTGCGCCGGGTCGGGCAGCTGCTCCTCGAACAGGGGCGGAGCGACCTGGCGGTCCTGACCTTCACCGAAGTGCTGGAACTCTGCCGGGACTCCGGCGACGTGATCGGGGAGGGACACCTGCTGCGCGACCTCGGTCACGCGTTCGCCGTGATGGGCCGCCCCGACCGGGCCAGGGACTTCTACGACCGGGCCGTGGCCGCGCGGGAGGAGATCATGGACCTGAGCGGCGGTGCGCTGGTGCGTCTGGACCTCGCCCGGCTCGTCGAGGAGCCGGGGCGTTCCCGGGAACTGCTCGCTCCGGCCGTCGAGGTCTTCCGGGAGCGCCGGATGGGGCGGGAACTGGCGGAGGCGAAACGATTGCTCGGAGCCGGCTGACACGGCGGGGAGCCGGTGTCGCGGGGGCGGTCGTACGGGGCCGGTGGCGTATCGGGTCGGTGTCTGTACCGGGCCTGTGGCCGTACGGGGTCAGCGGCGTATCGGGTGGGTGGCCGTACGGGGCCTGTGACCGTACCTGGCCGGCGGTCGTACGGGCCGGTGGCCGTCCGGGTCGGTGTCCGCACTGGACCCGTGGCCGTACCGGGTCAGTCCCAGGGGTTGTTGTCGGTGGTGGCCGCGGTGCCCGTCGTCCCCGTGCCCGTGCCGGCGGTGCCGCCGTTCCCGTTCTCGTAGGGGGCCACCGTCGTCGTGCCCGTGGGCTCGTCCGCCCAGCCGGCCTGGGCGCCGACGCCGGTCACGAGCACGATCATCGCGGAGGCGACGGCGGTGCGGAGGGCGGTGCGGGCGGCGGTGGTCTTCGACATCGGATTCTCCCTTGTGGTGAGCGGCGCTTCCTTGTGACCACCACGCTAGGAACGACCGGATTCACGGGACCGTCCGCTGTCTTATCACCCCACTATCACGGACCCCTATCACGGGACTCGAAGACGGCCGGAGCCCGCGCCCGCCGGAGCCCGTTCCGCCGCCACGACACCCGACGCACCGCCCCCACCTGCGGGTTAGTCCGCGGGATGCCCCCTGGATAGCCCCGTCCCCACGATGGAGAACAGCAGACGGCGAGGCCTTGCGCCGGCCGGCGGCCCGACCGGGACGCCGCCAGGGCCCCGCCCCGACCCGACCAGTGGGGGCTTTTCATGGCGACGACCATTCTTTCCCCGGAGGGCACCACCGCGGCCACCGCCGCACTCGGCACCCTCATACGCGGCCACCGGCTCCGCATCGGCCTGACCCAGCGGGAGCTGGCCGACCTCTCCACCATCAGCGTGCGCGCCATCCGCGACCTGGAGAAGGGCAAGGCCCAGCGGCCGAGGACCGACACGGTCCGCCTCATCGCCGACGCCCTGCGCCTCGGGCCCCGGGCCCGCACGGCCCTGGAGGAGGCGGTGCGGCGCGGACACCGGGGCGGCGTCCCGCACCTGCCCCTGGAACGCTCGGCACCGCCCGTACCCCTGCACCCGCTGATCGAACGGCGGGCCGAGGCCGCCGTCATCGCGGAGGAGCTCCGCTCCGGGGCCGAACGGCTCGTCACCGTCGTGGGCCTGAGCGGCGTCGGCAAGACGAGACTCGCCCTGGAGGCGGCGGCCAGACTCCACGACACCGGCCTCCCCGTGCTGTGGCACACCGCCCCCGGGGCGGTCGCCGACTGCCTGCCGACCGACGACGACCCGCTCGCCGCCCCGATCGCCGACTGCGCCGGCTTCCTGCGCGGCGACGGACCGTCCGACGCCGTCCCCGCCGCCCTCACCGGCCTGCTCGGCGACCGCGGGGCGCTCCTCGTCCTCGACGGCGCCGACACCGGACGGCTCGACTTCCAGCGCCTCGGCCGGCTGCTGCGCGAACTGCCCGGACTGCGCCTGCTCGTCACCGCCGACACCCCCTGGAACGTCCCCGGCGAACGCCTCTTCCTCCTCGCGCCCCTGGAGGCGCCCGCCCCGTCCGGCGGCGCCCGCCCCGACGCCCCCGCCACCCGGTTCTTCCTCGACCGGCTCCGCCGCGTCCGCCCCGACATCGTCCCCGACGACCGGGCCCTGACGGACGTCGCGTGGGTCTGCCACCGCCTCGACGGACACCCGCTCGCCCTCGCCGCGGCCGCCTCCTGGCTCACCGTCTGCGACCTGCCCACCCTGCGCGGCATCGTCGAGTCCGACCCCGCCCCGCTCCTCGACCACCTGGCCGACGGCCGCTCCGGCTCCCACCTCAGGGAGAGCGTCGGCCGGACCCTGGCCGGGCTGCCCGCCGGCCACCGGAGCCTGATCGCCGAACTGTGCGCCGCCGACCGCGAGGAGTTCCTCCTGGAGGACGTCGTCCGGCTGACCGGCCTGCCCCTGCCGCACTGCGGGCGCATGGTCCGCGACCTGCTGGTCGGCGGCGTGATCCGGTCCAGCACGGACGGCGGCCGCTCCGCGTTCCGCGTGCTGCGCGTCGTCCGGGCCGTCGCCTCGGCGACCGCGTGCGCACCGGCGGCCGGCGCCCCCGCTCCTGCCGGAACCGCTGCCGCCTGACTGCCGCCGCGCTGCCGAACCGCTCGTGGACCGCCGGAGCAACTGCCGCTCCCGGCCCGCGCCCACGGGTTGTATGGCCACTGCCCCGCCCCCGGCCGCCACGCCCTCTCCCCAGGAGCCCTCCATGCCGTTCGACACGCCCGTCGCACCCGCTCCGGCCGCCGTCCGGTTGCCGCTCTCGGTGGCCCAGCGTGACATCTGGACGGCGCACGCCCTCGACCCGACCGGCGTGAAGTACAACGTCGCCGAGTGCCGCGAGATCCTCGGCCCGGTCGATCCGGAGCTGATGGCGGCGGCCTGGCGCCGGCTCGTGGAGGAGGCCGACTTCCTCCGCATCCGCGGCTTCGAGGACGACGGCGAGCGGGTGTGGCAGCTGCTCGACGCCGACGCCGGCACCCGCGTCCTGCCGTTCACCGACGTGAGCGCGGCCGACGACCCCGAGGCCGAGGCCTGGCGGCTGATCGACGGCCTGATCACCGCCCCCTTCGACCTCGCCCGCCGCCCGCCGGTCCGCTGCGCGCTGATCAAGCTGGGGGAGGAGCGGTACTTCTACTTCTACGGGTTCCACCACCTGGTCGTCGACGGCGTGGGCGTGTCGATGGCCCTCGCCCGCCTGATCGAGCTGTACGAGCGGGCGGTCGCGGGCGAACCCTGGGGGCCCTCCCCGTTCGGGAGCCTCGCCGACCTGCTCGCCGAGGACGCCGAGTACCGCGACTCCGACCGGGCCGCCGCCGACCTGGCCGCCTGGCGGGAGCACCTCGCCGGTGCCCCGGACGCGCCCGCCGGCCTCGTCCGGGGCACCGGCGGGGCCGCCCCCGCGCACGGCGGCCTGCCCTTCGCCCGCCGCAGCGTGCGGGTGTCCGCGGCGGACGCCGACCGGCTGCGGTCGGTCGCCCGCGGCGAACGGGCCTCCTGGTCCGTACTGCTCGTGGCCCTCTTCTCGGTCTACCTGCACCGCGTCACCGGACGCGAGGAACTGGTCGTCGCCCTGCCCGTGACGGGCCGCACGACCCGCCTGGCCCGCAGCACCCCCGGCATGCTGTCGAACGTGGTGCCGCTCCGGCTCCGGGTGCGGCCCGAGGAACCCCTCGGCGCCCTGGTCCGCTCGGCCGCCGCCGCGGTCAAGCACGGACTGCGCCACCAGCTCACCCGGTACGAGGAGCTGTGCCGGGAGGCCGGGGCCGTCGACGGCTCCCGCCGCCTCGCCGCGCCCGTCCTCAACATCATGGGCTTCCACGCGGAACTCACCGTATGCGGCCGGCCGACCCTCAACCACAACGTCAGCAACGGCCCGGTGGACGACCTGGCCGTCGCCGTCCTCGACCTCGGCGCCGAGCACGGGCTGCGGATCGACTTCGACACCCCGGTCGACGGCGTCGACACGGCGGCAGCCGCCGCCCACCAGGACCGCTTCGCCGCCTTCCTCACCACCGTCCTCGCCGCCGACCGCCCGGCCGAGCGCCGGATCGCCGACCTCGACGTCCTCTCCGGGGCCGAGCGCGCCCTGCTCACCGGCCCGTGGGCCGGACCGGTGACGGACACCGCCCCCACGACCCTCGTGGAACGCTTCGAGGAGCAGGCGGCCCGCCACCCCGACGCGACCGCGCTGATCGACGGCGAGCGGACGATCACGTACGCCGAGCTCAACGCCGCCGCCAACCGCTGGGCCCGCCACCTCAACGCACGCGGCCTGGGACGCGGCGACCTGGCGGGCGTCCTCCTGGAACGCGGCATCCGCTTCGCCACCGCCCTCCTCGCGGTACTGAAGACCGGCGCCGCCCACGTCCTGCTCGACCCCGACTTCCCCGACGAGCGCCTCCGCGCGGCGGCCGACGACGCCGGGATCCGCCACCTCCTCACCCGCCCGTCCCTCGCCGGACGCCTCGACGGCCCCTGGGCGACCCACACCGAGGCCCCCGGCGAACTCCTCTCCTACGCACCCGGCGACCCCGGCCTCCCCGTCACCCCCGACGACCCGGCCTGCCTGATGTTCACCTCGGGATCGACGGGCCGGCCCAAGGCCATCCTGTCCTCGCACCGCAACCTGGTGTCCACCCTGATCGGCCAGCCCTACCTTCCCACCGGCCCGGACCAGGTCCACCTCCAGTGCTCGCCGGTCTCCTGGGACGCGTTCAGCCTGGAGCTCTGGGGCGGCCTCCTCCACGGCGGCACCGTCGTCCTCCAGCCGGGACAGAAACCCGAACCGGCCCTCGTCGCCGACCTGGCCCGCCGGCACGGCGTCACCACGCTCCTGCTGTCCGCCACCCTCTTCAACTACCTCATCGACGAGCACCCGGAGGCCTTCGACACCGTCACCACCGCCTTCACCGTCGGCGAGGCCGCCTCCCCGGCCCACGTCCACAAGCTCCAGCGCCTCAGGCCCGGCATCACCGTCCTCAACGGCTACGGCCCCGCCGAGGTGATGATCTTCGCCACCACCCACACCGTCGCACCGGGCGAACGCCCCCACACCGTCATCCCGATCGGAACCCCCCTCGCCGACAAGCCGAGTTACGTCCTCGACCCCCGCCTGAACCTCTGCCCGCCCGGCACCACCGGAGAGCTGTACGTCGCCGGCGAGGGCCTGGCCCACGGCTACCTGGGCCGCCCCGACCTGACCGCCACCCGCTTCGTGCCGAACCCGTTCGGACCCGGCCGGCTCTACCGCACCGGCGACCTGGCCCGCTTCGACGCCGAGGGCCGCCTCGTCTACGAGGGCCGGGCGGACGACCAGATCAAGATCCGGGGCTTCCGCATCGAACCGGGAGAGACCGAGGCCGCGCTCCTGACCCACCCCGGGGTCACCCGGGCCGTCGTCACCGTCCACGAGAAGCGCCTCGCCGCGTACGTCGTCACCGACGGCGCCACCCACCCGGACCTCCACCCCGAGGAGATCCGGCGGCACGTGGCGGACCGCCTCCCCGAACACCTCGTCCCCACCTACCTGACCCTCCTCGACCGGCTGCCCGTCACCCCCAACGGCAAGATCGACAAGCGGGCCCTGCCGGCACCGACGGCCCTCCTCGCCGCCCGGCGCGCCCCGCGCACCCGGACCGAGGAGACCCTCGTCGCCCTCTTCGCCGCCACGCTGGAGACGACGGGCCCGATCGGCATCGACGACGGCTTCTTCGCCCTCGGCGGTCATTCGCTGCTCGCGGCGCGGCTGACGAACCGCATCGCGGACGTGCTGGGTGTGCGGCTGACGATCCGGGACGTGTTCGAGCGTCCGACGGCGGCGGGCCTCGCGGAGCTGGTCGCGGAGCTGCTCGCGGGCGAGGAGGGCGTACGGACGGTCCTTCCGCCGCTGGTCGCGGGGGAGTGGGACGGACCGCCCCCGGCCTCGTACGCGCAGCGGCGGCTGTGGCTCCTCGCGCAGCTCGACGGGGACAGCGCGGCCTACAACGTGCCGATGGTGGTGCGGCTGGAGGGCGGTGGACTGGACCTGGCGGCGCTGGAGGCGGCGCTGGGGGACGTGGTGGAGCGTCATGCTCCGCTGCGGACGGTCTTCGAGACGGTGGAGGGCGAGCCGCGCCAGCGGATCCTGTCACCGGACCGTGCACGCGTGAGCGTGGAGTCGCGCCGGACCGAAGCCGACCTTCTCGATGGCGAACTGGCCGCCGAGGCGGGTCGGGTGTTCGACCTGGCGGTGGAGGTTCCGCTGCGGGCGGTGGTGTTCGACCTGGGTGACGGTCCTGCGGTGCTCCTGCTGGTGGTGCACCACATCGCGACGGACGGCGTGTCGAGCGGCGTGTTCTTCACGGACCTGAGCCGGGCCTATGAAGCTCGGGTCGGGGGAGCGGAAGGGCGTGTGCTGGAGCCGCTGACGGTCCAGTACGCCGATTACGCGGCCTGGCAGCAGCGGGTGCTGGGCGAGGCCGACGATCCGGAGAGCCTCCTGGGACGGGAGCTCGGTTTCTGGCGCGGTGCCCTGGACGGACTGCCGGAGGAGTACGGGCTGAGCATGGACCGGCCCAGGCCGGCGAAGGCGTCTCACCTGGGTGGTCAGGTCGAGGTCGACCTCGGCGCGGACGTGTTCGAGCGGGTGACGGCTTTTGCCCGGAGCGAGGGGTGCACGCCGTTCATGGTGGTGCACGCGGCTCTGGTCGCGGCCCTGACCCGGTTGGGTGCGGGGTCGGACCTGGCGATCGGTTCGCCGGTGGCGGGTCGTGGGGATCGGGCTCTGGAGGAGTTGGTCGGGTTCTTCGTGAACACGTTGGTGCTGCGGACCGACAGTGCGGGTGATCCGACGTTCCGGGAGCTGCTGGACCGGGTACGTGCCGCGGATCTGGACGCGTTCGCGCACCAGGAGACGCCGTTCGACCTGGTCTTGGAGGCGGTGAACCCCACCCGCACGCTCTCGCGCCACCCCCTCTTCCAGATCTGCCTGAGCCTTGAGACCGACGGGCGCCCGGCGTTCGCGCTGCGGGGTGTGCGGACCGGACCCGTCGAAACGGTCTCCAACGGATCCGCCAAGTTCGACCTGGAGTTCTTCCTCCGCACCGACGACGAGAAGTCGCTCCGGGCCACCGTGCTCTTCGCCGCCGAGCTGTTCGACGAGGTGACGGTACGGCGCATGGTGACGGTCCTCGGCGAGGTCCTGGACCAGGTGCTGGGCGAGCCGGGTCTTCGGCTCTCGGGTCTCGATGTCCTGTCCGGTGCGGAGCGCGCGCTGCTGACCGGTCCGTGGGCCGGGGCGACGGCCGAGGTGGGTGACGCGTCGCTGGTCGAGCGGTTCGAGGAGCAGGCGGCCCGGCATCCGGACCGTATTGCCCTGGTCGACGGCGAGCGGACGATCACGTACGCCGAGCTCAACGCCGCCGCCAACCGCTGGGCCCGCCACCTGAACGCACGCGGCCTGAAGCGCGGTGACATGGCGGGCGTCCTCCTGGAACGGGGTGCGGACTTCGCGGCTGCGGTGATCGCCGTGGTCAAGGCGGGGGCCGGTTACACGCTCCTGGACCCGGACTTCCCCGACGAGCGGCTGCGCTCGGCCGCCACCGACGCCGGCATCGGCGTCCTGGTCACCGACGCCCGTCTCGCGGAACGCCTGGAGGGGCCGTGGCGGACCCTCTCCCGCGCGGACGAGGAGCGGGAAGCCCTGAGCGGCGAGAACCTCGGCATCGAGCTGACCGGGGACGACGTGGCGTGCCTGATGTTCACGTCGGGTTCGACGGGTCGGCCGAAGGGGATCTTGTCGTCGCACCGGAATCTGGTGTCGACGGTGAGTGGTCAGTCGTACGGCCGGTTCGGGCCGGGCGAGGTGTTCCTGCAGTGCTCGCCGGTCTCCTGGGACGCGTTCAGTCTGGAGTTCTGGGGGGCGCTGCTGCACGGCGGGACCTCCGTACTCCAGCCGGGGCAGCGGCCCGAGCCGGTCCTGATCAGTGAGCTGTCCCGCCGGCACGGGGTGACGATGCTCCAGCTGTCGGCGAGCCTGTTCAACTTCCTGGTGGACGAGCATCCGGAGGCGTTCGACACGGTCGCGGTCGCCTTCACCGGTGGCGAGGCCGCCTCTCCGGTGCACGTCCACAAGCTCCAGCGGCTCAGGCCCGGTATCGAGATCGTCAACGGTTACGGGCCGGCCGAATCCATGGGATTCACCACGACCCATTCCGTCGAGCCGGGCGAGCGGCCCCACACTGTGATTCCGATCGGGACTCCGCTGGTCAACAAGGGGGGTTACGTTCTCGACGCCCATCTGAACCTGTGCCCGCCGGGTGTGACCGGGGAGCTCTACCTCGCGGGTGAGGGCCTGGCCCACGGATACCTGGGCCGGTCGGATCTGACGGCCACCCGTTTCGTGCCGAACCCGTTCGGACCCGGCCGGCTCTACCGGACCGGTGACCTGGCCCGCTTCGACCGGAACGGTCACCTGCTCTACGAGGGGCGGGTGGACGACCAGATCAAGATCCGGGGCTTCCGGGTCGAGCCCGGTGAGACCGAGGCCGCGCTCCTGACCCATCCCCGGGTCACCCAGGCCGTCGTCACCGTCCACCGCGACCGCCTCGCCGCCTACGTCGTCACCGACGACGGCACCCATCCGGAAGATATCCGGCGGCACGTGGCGGACCGGCTTCCCGAGCACCTCGTACCCACGCACCTCATCGTCCTGGAGCGGCTGCCGCTCACGCCCAACGGCAAGATCGACAAGCGGGCTCTTCCCGAGCCGGCCGTCGTCACCGCCTCCGGCCGTGCGCCGCGCACCCCGCTCGAAGAGACCCTGCTCGCCCTCTTCGCCCGCGTCCTCGACACGGCCGACGACCTCACCGTCGACGACGACTTCTTCCACCACGGCGGTCATTCGCTGCTCGCGGCGCGGCTGACGAACCGCATCGCGGACGTGCTGGGTGTGCGGCTGACGATCCGGGACGTGTTCGAGCGTCCGACGGTGGCGGGCCTCGCGGAGCTGGTCGCGGGCGAGGGAGACGTACGGACTGTTCTTCCGCCGCTGGTCGCGGGCGAGGGCGCCGGCGAGGAGGGCGTACTGCCTCCGGCGTCGTTCGCGCAGCGGCGGCTGTGGCTCCTCGCGCAGCTCGACGGGGACAGTGCGGCCTACAACGTGCCGATGGTGGTGCGGTGGGAGGGCGGTGGGCCGGACCTGGCGGCGCTGGAGGCGGCGCTGGGGGACGTGGTGGAGCGTCATGCTCCGCTGCGGACGGTCTTCGAGACGGTGGAGGGCGAGCCGCGCCAGCGGATCCTGCCGCCGGAGCGGGCACGCATGAGCGTGCAGGAGCGTCGTACCCGGGCCGAGCGCCTCGACGTGGAGTTGGCCGCCGAGGCGGGTCGGGTGTTCGACCTGGCGGTGGAGATTCCGGTGCGGGCGGTGGTGTTCGACCTGGGTGACGGTCCTGCGGTGCTCCTGCTGGTGGTGCACCACATCGCGACGGACGGCGTGTCGAGCGGCGTGTTCTTCACGGACCTGAGCCGGGCCTATGAAGCTCGGGTCGGGGGAGCGGAAGGGCGTGTGCTGGAGCCGCTGACGGTCCAGTACGCCGATTACGCGGCCTGGCAGCAGCGGGTGCTGGGCGAGGCCGACGATCCGGAGAGCCTCCTGGGACGGGAGCTCGGTTTCTGGCGCGGTGCCCTGGACGGACTGCCGGAGGAGCACGGGCTGAGCATGGACCGGCCCAGGCCGGCGAAGGCGTCTCACCTGGGTGGTCAGGTCGAGGTCGACCTCGGCGCGGACGTGTTCGAGCGGGTGACGGCTTTTGCCCGGAGCGAGGGGTGCACGCCGTTCATGGTGGTGCACGCGGCTCTGGTCGCGGCCCTGACCCGGTTGGGTGCGGGGTCGGACCTGGCGATCGGTTCGCCGGTGGCGGGTCGTGGGGATCGGGCTCTGGAGGAGTTGGTCGGGTTCTTCGTGAACACGTTGGTGCTGCGGACCGACAGTGCGGGTGATCCGACGTTCCGGGAGCTGCTGGACCGGGTACGTGCCGCGGATCTGGACGCGTTCGCGCACCAGGAGACGCCGTTCGACCTGGTCTTGGAGGCGGTCAATCCCACCCGTACGCTCTCGCGCCACCCCCTCTTCCAGATCTGCCTGGGACTGGAGGCGGGCACCGCCCCCCGGCTGGACCTGGCCGGTGTCCGGACCTCCGAGGTCTCGGGAGTCGCGAACGGATCGGTCAAGTTCGACCTGGAGTTCCTGCTCCGCTCCGACGACAGCCGGCGCCTGCACGGAGCGGTCCTCTTCGCCGGGGAGCTGTTCGACGAGGTGACGGTACGGCGCATGACGTCGGTTCTGGGCCGGGTCCTGACCCAGGTGCTGGACGGGCCGGATCTTCGGCTCTCGGATCTCGACGTGCTGTCCGGTGCGGAGCGCGCGTTGCTGACCGGTCCGTGGGCCGGGGCGACGGCCGAGGTGGGTGACGCGTCGCTGGTGGAGCGGTTCGAGGAGCAGGCGGCCCGGCACCCGGAACGTACCGCCCTGGTCGACGGCGAGCGGGAGGTGTCCTACGCGGAGCTGAACGCGCTGGCCAATGGTTGGGCCCGCCACCTGAACGCACGCGGCCTGAAGCGCGGTGACATGGCGGGCGTGCTGCTTGAGCGGGGTGCGGACTTCGCGGCTGCGGTGATCGCCGTGGTCAAGGCGGGGGCCGGTTACACGCTCCTGGACCCGGACTTCCCCGACGAGCGGCTGCGCTCGGCCGCCACCGACGCCGGCATCCGCCACCTCCTCACCTGCCCGTCCCTGGCCGCCCGTGTCGACGGGCCCTGGACGACCCATGTGGAGGCCCCGGCGGAGCTCCTGTCCCTCGGAACCGACAACCTCGGTCTGCCGGTCGGCCCCGACGACTCCGCGTGCCTGATGTTCACGTCGGGTTCGACGGGTCGGCCGAAGGGGATCTTGTCGTCGCACCGGAATCTGGTGTCGACGGTGAGTGGTCAGTCGTACGGCCGGTTCGGGCCGGGCGAGGTGTTCCTGCAGTGCTCGCCGGTGTCGTGGGACGCGTTCAGTCTGGAGTTCTGGGGGGCGCTGCTGCACGGCGGGACCTCCGTGTTGCAGCCGGGGCAGCGGCCCGAGCCGGTCCTGATCAGTGAGCTGTCCCGTCGGCACGGGGTGACGATGCTCCAGTTGTCGGCGAGTCTGTTCAACTTCCTGGTGGACGAGCATCCGGAGGCGTTCGACACGGTCGCGGTCGCCTTCACGGGCGGTGAGGCCGCCTCTCCGGTGCACGTCCACAAGCTCCAGCGGCTCAGGCCCGGTATCGAGATCGTCAACGGTTACGGGCCGGCCGAATCCATGGGATTCACGACCACCCACCCCGTCGCGTACGACGACGAGCCGCACTCCCTCGTCCCGATCGGGACTCCGCTGGTCAACAAGGGGGGTTACGTCCTCGACGCCCATCTGAACCTGTGCCCGCCGGGTGTGACCGGGGAGCTCTACCTCGCGGGTGAGGGCCTGGCCCACGGATACCTGGGCCGTCCCGACCTGACGGCCACCCGTTTCGTGCCGAACCCGTTCGGACCCGGCCGGCTCTACCGGACCGGTGACCTGGCCCGCTTCGACCGGAACGGTCACCTGCTCTACGAGGGGCGGGTGGACGACCAGATCAAGATCCGGGGCTTCCGGGTCGAGCCCGGTGAGATCGAAGCCGCGCTCCTGACCCATCCCCGGGTCACCCAGGCCGTCGTCACCGTCCACCGCGACCGCCTCGCCGCCTACGTCGTCACCGACGACGCCGCCCGGCCCGGCACCCGGCCCGAGGACAGCCCCGGCAGCCACCCCGGCATCCATCCCGAGGAGATCCGGCAGCACGTCGCCGAACGGCTTCCCGAGCACCTCGTCCCGACCCACCTCACGTTCCTGGAGCGACTGCCGCTCACGCCCAACGGCAAGATCGACAAGCGGGCCCTTCCCGAGCCGGCCGTCGTCACCGCCTCCGGCCGTGCTCCGCGCACCCCGCTCGAAGAGACCCTGCTCGCCCTCTTCGCCCGCGTCCTCGACACGGCCGACGACCTCACCGTCGACGACGACTTCTTCCACCACGGCGGCCACTCCCTCCTGGGGGCCCGCCTCACCAACCACATCGCCGGTGCCCTGGACGTGCGGCTCACCGTCCGCGACGTCTTCCAGCACCCGACCCCCGCCCGGCTCGCCGCGCACGTCGAGGCGCTCAGGGCCGGCACCGCCCCGGCGAAGAAGGCCCGACCCGCCCTCCGCCGCCGTACCGAGACAGAACGGATCAGCTCATGACCTCCTTCCCGGACTCCGCCCCCGCCCCCGAAGACGTCGTCTGGGACCTCCCCGGAGACGCCCCGCACCGCCTGTCGCTCCTCGTCCTGCCGCACGCGGGAGGCAACGCCCACGCGTACAGCGCGTGGCGCGAGCACCTGCCGGCCGACGTCCGCCTGCTGATCGGCCAGTACCCGGGCCGGGGCGCCCGCTACAGCGAGGACCTGCCCGAGTCCGTCGACGACCTGGCGCTCCCCGTGGTCGACGCCCTCCCCTCGGACACCGGCCCCCTGGTGGTCCTCGGCCACAGCATGGGCAGCCTGGTCGCCTTCGAGGTGACCCGGGCCCTCCAGGCCGGCGGCCGCACCCCGTACGGTCTGATCGCCTCCGCCTGCCGGGCGCCCGTCCTGCCCAACCAGTGCCCGGTGCACCCCGAGCGGCTCGACGACGACCAGCTCGTCGCCGCCATCAAGGAGCGCGGCGGCACCGACGACGGCATCCTCGACGACCCGGAGCTCCGCGAGATCGTCCTGCCGTCCATCCGCGCCGACTTCGCCATCGACGACGTCTACCGGTGCACCGCCCCGAGCGTGCGGCTCGACTGCCCGGTCGCGGTGTTCGGCGGCGACGCCGACCCGATCGTCCCGGCCGACATGCTCGGCGGCTGGTCCCTCGTGGCCGGGCACCCGGTCGAGCCCGAGGTGCTGCCCGGCGACCACTTCTACTTCCAGCAGGACCTGCCCGGCTTCTTCGCCCGGCTGAACCCGGTCCTCGGCGCCCTGCACGCCTCCGCGACCACGGCCGCCTGACCCGCGCCGCCCGCCCCCACCACCCGAACCCCCTTCCCACGGAAGACGAGGAACCCGCCATGACCACCTTCGCCCCCAGCCCGGCCGCCACCGGCGTCACCGTAGTCCGGGAGCCGGGCAAGCCGGCCGTCCTCCACACGCCCGCCTTCGGCACCATGGCCGAGGCCTCCGCGTGGCTGTCCGACCGGCGCGCCGACGTCCAGGCCGAACTGCACCGCTCCGGCGCGGTCCTGCTGCGCGGCCTGCCCGTCACGGACGCGGCCACCTTCGCCGAGGCCCGGGACGCGCTGATCGCCGAGCGCGCGGGCTACAAGGAGAAGGCCACCCCGCGCACCGACTTCGGCGAGGGCGTCTTCTCCTCCACGGACCTGCCCGCCGCCCAGCCGATCCGCCTGCACAACGAGAACAGCTACACCCTCGACTTCCCCGGCGTGCTGCTCTTCGGCTGCGTCACCGCCCCCGAGACGGGCGGCGCGACCACCGTCGGCGACATGCGGAAGGCCCTCGCCGCCCTCCCGAAGGACCTCGTCGACCGGTTCGCCGAGGCCGGCTGGCTCCTCGTCCGCAACTACTCCGACCTCGCGGGCATGCCCTGGCGCAAGGCGTTCTCGTCGGACGAGCCGGCGGGCGCCGAGGAGTACTGCGACGCCCACGCCATCGGCTACGAATGGCTCGACGAGGACACCCTGCGCACCCGCCAGCGCCGCTCCGCGATCATCACCCACCCGGTGACCGGCGAGCGCGTCTGGTTCAACCACTTCGCGTTCTGGAACGCCCGCAGCCTCGACGAGGACGTCCGCGAGGTCCTCACCGACACGTTCGGCGAGGACGGCCTGCCCTTCCAGACCCTCCTGGGCGACGGCACCACCCTCACCGACGCCGAGGTGGACGCCGTCAACGACGCCTACCAGGCCGTCACCGTGCGGGAGACCTGGCAGGCCGGCGACCTGATGCTCGTCGACAACATCCTCTGCGCCCACGGCCGGGAGTCGTACACCGGGGACCGCAAGATCCTCGTCGCCATGGGCGAGCCGGTGCCGCTGTCCGCCTGCTCCCCGACCACCGCCCCCTCCACCGCCCCGTACGGAAGGTGAGCCCCGCCATGACCGCCGTCCTCCCCGAGCGCCCCGCCGCCCTCTCCGCCCCCCTCGCGGGGGAGCACCGCACCGCGGACCCCTGCCCCTGCGGCACGTGCGCCGCCGCCGGCACCGGCGCGGCCGACCTGCTCGCCCGGCTCGCCACCGCGCCCGGCGGACGCACCGCCGTCGTCGCGGGCGACCGCACCCTCACCTTCGACGAACTGCGCGCCGAGGCAGCCGCGTTCGCCACCCGGCTCGCCGCCCTCGGCACCGGCCCGGAGAGCGTCGTCGCGCTCTGCCTGCCGCGCGGCGCCGGCCTCGTCACCGCGATCATCGGCACCCTCACCGCCGGCGCCGCCTACCTGCCGGTCGACCCCGCCCTGCCCGCCGAGCGCCGCCGCTACCTCGTCGAGGACTCCGGCGCCGACCTGGTGGTGACGGACGGCCCGGCCGGTTCCCCCGCCCCCGGCACCCGCGCCGTGACGCTCGCCGGGCTGACGGACGTCCGCGACGCCGCCCCCGTCCCGTACGCGCCCGTCCCGGTCACCGCCGGCACCCTCGCCTACGTCATCTACACCTCCGGCTCCACCGGCCGCCCCAAGGGCGTGGAGATCGACCGCGGCGCCGTCTCCCTGCTGCTGCGGGAGCTCGAAGGGGCGGGCGCCGCCACCGGCGAGGCCCGCCGGGTCGGCTGGAACGCCTCCCCGTCGTTCGACGCGTCCGTGCAGCAGTGGGTACGGCTCTGCCGGGGCGACACCCTCGTCATGATCGACGAGGAGACCCGCCGCGACCCGGCGCTCCTCGCCGCCCTCGTCGACGAGCAGGCCCTCACCGACCTGGACATCACACCGTCGCACGCGGACCCGCTCCTCGACCTGCTCACCCCGGACGGCGGCCCGCGCCCGCTGACCCTGCTGATCGGCGGCGAGCCCGTCGGCCCGGCGCTCTGGAACCGCCTGGCCGCCGCCCACGCCTCCGGCCTCCTGCGCGCCCTCAACGTGTACGGGCCCACCGAGTGCACCGTCGACGCCACCGCCGCCCCGATCGACCGGCCGGGCGAGCCGCACATCGGCACCGCCCTGCCCGATTTCCGGGCCCTGCTCCTCGACGGGGACCTCGCCCCGGTGGAGGACGGCGAGACCGGCGAGCTGTACCTGGCCGGTCCGCGCGTCGCCCGCGGCTACCGGAACCGCCCCGGCCTGACGGCGGAGCGCTTCGTCGCCGACCCGTCCGGCGCCCCCGGCGGGCGCATGTACCGCACCGGCGACCGCTGCCGGCGGCTCCCCGACGGCCGGCTCGTCTACCTCGGCCGTGCCGACGGCCAGATCAAGCTGCGCGGACACCGCGTCGAACTCCCGGAGATCGAGGCCGCCCTCACCCGGGTGGACGGCGTCGCCGAGGCCGCCGTGATCCTCGGCGAGGACGCGGGCGGCACCCCCGGCCTCATCGCCTACCACCGGGGCGGGGACGCCGCCGCGCTCCGCACCGCGCTCACCGCCGCCCTGCCCGCGTACATGGTCCCGGCCGCGTACGTCGCCGTGGACCGGTTCGCCACCACGCCCAGCGGCAAGCTCGACCGGGCCGCGCTCCCCACCCGCGTCGAGGCGCCGGAGGAGCAGGCCGGGACCGACGGTTCCGCCGGGGGGCTGAGCGGCACGGCGGAGGAGCTGATCGCCCGCGTGTGGACCCAGGTCCTGGGCGCCGCGTCGATCGGCCCCGACGACAACTTCTTCAAGCTCGGCGGCCACTCCCTGCTCGCCATCAAGCTGGTCTCCCGGGTCCGGGCCGAGCTCTCCGTGGCCCTGCCCGTCAAGGCGGTCTACGCCAACCCCCGGCTGCGCGACCTCGCCGCCCACATCGAGGGGCTGACGGCCGCGAAGGATGCCTGACCGCGGTCCCCGTCCCCGGCCCCCGCCCGCGCCCCCGGCCCACCCACCCGCCTCCGCCACTCCCGAGGAGCAGCAATCGTGATCCCCCTGTCCTACGCCCAGCGCCGGCTGTGGTTCCTGAGCCGGCTCGAAGGTCCGTCGTCGGCGTACAACGCTCCCGTGGTGCTCCGGCTGGACGCCCGGCCCGACCCGGTGGTGCTGGAAGCGGCCGTACGGGACGTGGTGGAGCGGCACGAGGTGCTGCGGACGGTGTATCCGGCGCGGGACGGCGAGCCGTACCAGCGGGTCGTCGACGCGCCCGACGTGCGGGTGGAGACAGAGCGGGGCCTGACCGTCGGCGAGGCGGAGGCGCGGGCGACGGAGTTCGCCCGGCTCCCCGTCGACGTGACCGATGAACTGCCTCTCCGCGTCCGGCTGTTCGAGGTGGAGGACGGGACGGCGGTCCTGGTGCTGCTGGTCCACCACATCGCCACGGACGGATGGTCGGTGGACTGCCTGCTCTCCGATCTGGACCGCGCCTACCGGGCCCGTGCGGAGGGCCGCGCCCCCGACTGGGAGCCGCTGCCCGTCCAGTACGCGGACTACACCCTCTGGCAGCGGGACATGCTCGGCGACCCCGGGGACCCCGGCAGCACCGCCCACGAGCAACTGGCCTTCTGGCGGCGGGCGCTCGACGGCGTTCCGGTGGAGACGCGGCTGCCCGCCGACCGGCCCCGGCCGGCCGAACCCGGGCGGCAGCGCGGCGCGGTGGTGACCCTGGACCTGGACGCCGGCACCCACAAGGCCCTGGCCGGTCTCGCCCGTGCGCGGCGGGCGACGTTCTTCATGGTGGTGCGCTCGGCGCTGTCCCTGGCCCTGAGGGCGGCGGGCGCCGGATCGGACGTGGTGGTGGGGACGCCGGTCGCGGGGCGGCCGGAGGAGGCGCTGCACGACCTGGTCGGGTTCTTCGTGAACACGCTGGCGCTGCGGACCGACCTGTCGGGGGACCCGAGCCTCGGCGAACTGGTGGACCGGGTGCGGGACGCGGACCTGGCGGCGTTCGCGCACGAGGACCTGCCGTTCGACCTGCTCGTGGAGGACCTGAACCCCGAGCGGTCCCTCGGCCGGCACCCCTTCTTCCAGGTCGTGGTCAGCGCGCGGACCGCGCAGGACGCCCCGTACCGCCTGGGCGGCATCCCGGCCGTCCTCGACGGCGCCGACCTGGCCACCGCCAAGTTCGACCTGAGCTTCGACTGCCTGGAGCGGTTCGGCCCGGACGGCGGCCCGGACGGGCTGCGGCTCGGACTCCAGTACGCGACCGACCTCTACGACGAGGAGACCGCGCTCCTCCTGCTCGACCTGTTCCGGCGCGCCCTCACCGCCCTCGCCGAGCGGCCCGCCGACACGCCCCTCGACGCCGTCCGCCTGCTCACCGACGAGGAGGGCCGGGGGGTCGACCGCCGCCACCGGGCGCTCGCCGAGGCCCGACGGCACCGCGCCGCCACCGGAAGGGAGCCGCGCGACGGCGACCGGGCGCGCACCGCCACGGACCCGCGCGAGGAGATCCTCCGGGGCCTGTTCGCGGAGATCCTGGGCCGGGAGGAGGTGCTGCCCGGGGAGAACTTCTTCAAGCTCGGCGGGCACTCCCTGCTGGCCGGCAAGCTCACCAACCGCGTGCGCGGCGCCCTCGGCCTCCGGGCCGCCATCCGCGACGTGTTCCTCGCCCCGACGCCCCGCCAACTCCTGCGGCGGCTCGGCGAGCAGAGCGCCGGGCCCGACCGCCCGGCCCTGCGGCCGGTGCCGCGGGAGCGGCGGCCCGAGCGCATCCCGCTCTCCTACGCCCAGCGCCGGCTGTGGTTCCTGAACCGCCTCGAAGGCCCGTCGTCGGCGTACAACGCTCCCGTGGTGCTCCGGCTGGACGCCCGGCCCGACCCGGTGGTGCTGGAAGCGGCCGTACGGGACGTGGTGGAGCGGCACGAGGTGCTGCGGACGGTGTATCCGGCGCGGGACGGCGAGCCGTACCAGCGGGTCGTCGACGCCCCCGGCGTACGGGTGGAGGTCGAGGAGCGCACCCCCGTCGGCGAGGCGAAGGCACGGGCGACGGAGTTCGCCCGGACGTCGATCGACGTGACGCGTGAACTGCCGCTCCGGGTGCGGCTGTTCGAGGTGGAGGACGGGACTGCGGTCCTGGTGCTGCTGGTCCACCACATCGCCACGGACGGATGGTCGGTGGACTGCCTGCTCTCCGATCTGGACCGCGCCTACCGGGCCCGTGCGGAGGGCCGCGCCCCCGACTGGGAGCCGCTGCCCGTCCAGTACACCGACTACACCCTCTGGCAGCACGACCTCCTCGGCGCCGAACACGACGTGCTGGAAGGCCGGTCGGCCTTCTGGCGCACGGCGCTCGACGGTGCTCCGGTGGAGACGCGGCTGCCCGCCGACCGGCCCCGGTCGGCCGAGCCCGGACAGCGGCGGGGCGAAGTGGTGACCGCGGAGGTCGGCGCCGACGTGCACAAGGCGCTCGGCGGTCTCGCCCGGGCCCGACGGGCGACGTTCTTCATGGTGGTGCGCTCGGCGCTGTCCCTGGCCCTGCGGGCGGCGGGCGCCGGGACCGATCTGGTCGTGGGGACGCCGGTCGCCGGGCGGCCGGAGGAGGCGCTGCACGATCTCGTCGGGTTCTTCGTGAACACGCTGGCGCTGCGGACCGACCTGTCGGGGGACCCGAGCCTCGGCGAACTGGTGGACCGGGTGCGGGAGGCCGACCTGGCGGCGTTCGCCCACGACGACCTGCCGTTCGACCTGCTCGTGGAGGACCTGAACCCCGAGCGGTCCCTCGGCCGGCACCCCTTCTTCCAGGTCGTGGTCAGCGCGCAGACCGCCGGGGAGGCGCAGGACACGGCCCGCGCGCTCGGCGGCATACCCGGCACCCTCGACGGCGCCGACCTGGCCGCCGCCAAGTTCGACCTCGGCTTCCACTGCGCCGAGACGCTCGGCCCCGACGGCGAACCGGACGGCGTGCTGCTCGGACTCCAGTACGCGACCGACCTCTACGACCGGGAGACCGCGCTCCTCCTGCTCGACCTGTTCCGGCGCGCCCTCACCGCCCTCGCCGAGCGGCCCGCCGACACGCCCCTCGACACCGTCCGCCTGGTCACCGACGAGGAGCAACGGGACCTGGACCGGCGCCACGAAGCCCTCGCCGCCGCCGAGCGGAACCGTGCCGGGGCCGGTACCGGTGCCGGTGCCGGAAAGGGGGCGCGGGACGGGGCCCGTGCCGTCACGGATCCGCGCGAGGAGATCCTGCGCGGTCTGTTCGCGGAGATGCTGGGCCGGGAGGAGGTGCTGCCGGAGGAGAACTTCTTCAAGCTCGGCGGGCACTCGCTGCTCGCGGGCAAGCTCGCCAACCGGATCCGCACGGCCCTCGGCCTCCGGGCCGCCATCCGCGACGTGTTCCTCGCCCCGACGCCCCGCCAGCTCCTGCGGCGGCTCGGCGAGCAGAGCGCCGGGCCCGACCGCCCGGCCCTGCGGCCGGTGCCGCGGGAGCGGCGGCCCGAACGGATCCCGCTCTCCTACGCCCAGCGCCGGCTGTGGTTCCTGAACCGGCTCGAAGGGCCGTCCGCCACCTACAACATCCCCGTGGTGACCCGGCTCCACCGCCCCCTCGACCCGGCCGTGTTCGCCACCGCCCTCGCGGACGTCGCCGCCCGCCACGAGGTGCTGCGCACCGTCTACCGCTCCGCCGGCGGCGAACCCCACCAGCAGGTCCTCGACGGCGCCGTGCCCGTCCTCGAACAGGTCCGGGCCGACGGCCCCGAGGCGCTGCGGGCCGCCGTCGACGAGGCCGCCGGGCACGTCTTCGACCTGGCCGCCGAGATCCCCTTCCGGGCCCGGCTCGTCACCTGCGCCGACGGCGGCCAGGTCCTCGTGCTGCTCCTGCACCACATCGCGGGCGA
Organism: Streptomyces sp. NPDC092045; assembly: GCF_044756005.1. NCBI lineage: Bacteria > Bacillati > Actinomycetota > Actinomycetes > Kitasatosporales > Streptomycetaceae > Streptomyces > Streptomyces sp. NPDC092045. The sequence goes on from NZ_JBIVSC010000001.1 coordinate 841,123, forward strand.
CGGCTGGTCCACCCCGTGCCTCCTCGCCGACCTCGACGCCGCCTACCGGGCCCGTGCGGAGGGCCGTGCCCCCGACTGGGAGCCGCTGCCCGTCCAGTACGCCGACTACACCCTCTGGCAGCACGACCTCCTCGACGGCGAACACGGCCTCTCGGGCGAGCAGTTGGCCCACTGGCGCACCGCGCTCGACGGACTGCCGCCGCTGCTCGCCCTGCCCACCGACCGGCCGCGCCCGGCGGAGAGCGACGGGGCCGGCGCCCTCACCGCCCTCGACGTGAGCGCCGCCACCCACCGGGCCCTGCTGCGCCGCGCCCGGAGCAGCGGCGCCACCCTCTTCATGGTCGTGCAGGCCGCCCTCGCCGCCCTCCTGACCCGGCACGGCGCGGGCACCGACATCGCCATCGGCACCACCGTCGCCGGCCGCGCCGACGACGCCCTGCACCCCCTCGTCGGCTTCTTCGTCAACACGCTGGTGCTGCGCACCGACACCTCCGGCGACCCCGCCTTCACCGACCTGGTGCACCGCGTCCGCGCGACGGGGCTCGCCGCCTACAGCAACCAGGACCTCCCCTTCGACCGGCTCGTGGAGCACCTCAGCCCGCACCGCTCCGCCGCCCACGCCCCGCTCGTGCAGGTGATGCTCCAGGTCCACGCCGCGACCGCCGCGCCCGCCGCCCGCACCCCGAACGTCCTGGACGGCGAACCGGTCGCGTTCCGCGCCGTCGGCGCCAAGTCGGACCTGACCTTCGCGCTCACCGAACTCACCGACGCGGACGGCGCCCCCGCCGGACTGCGCGGCGCCCTCGAATACGCCACCGCCCTCTACGACGAGGACACCGCCCGCCTGCTGGCCCGGCGCCTCGCCGAGACCCTCGACGCGTTCGCCGCCGACCCCGGACTCCCGCTGTCCGGACCGGAGTACGGCCCGGCCGCCCCCTCGGGACCGGAGGCCGTACGGGACGGGAAGGGACGCCCCGCGCCCGTACGGATCCCCGGAGAGGTGTACGCGCCGGCCCCCGGCGGCGGCGCGCGGCCCACCGGCCGGCGGGCCTTCCCCGCCGCCGACGGCAGCCTGCGGCCCGTCGCCGTCCTCACCGCGGGCGGCTACCCGGTGGAGCCCGGCCGCGTCGAGGACGTCCTCACCGGCCACCCCGGCGTGACCGGGGCGGGCGTCGCCGTCCGCGACGACCGGCTCCACGCGTACGTCACCCGCCTGCCCGGCGGCCCCGACGAGACCGCGCTGCGGGAGTGGGCCGCCGAGCGGCTGCCCGAGTACCTGGCCCCCGCCCGGGTCGTCGCCGTGGACCGGCTCCCCGCCCCCGGCGAACACCCCGCCGCCCTCCCGACCGAGGGGGAGGCGCCGGACGCGGCGGCCCCGGACGGCCGGGAGGAGGAGCTGCTCGCCCTCTTCCGCGACGTCCTCGGCGGCCGGGACCTCGGCCGGAACGACAACTTCTTCAAGTCCGGCGGCCACTCCCTCCTCGCCATCAGGCTGCTCAACCGGATCCGCGCCGAACTGGGCCGCGACCTCACCCTGCGGGACGTGTTCCGCAGCCCCACCGCGGCCTCCCTCGCCCGGCGCCTCGCCGACGCGGACCGGACGCCCGCGGACGCGCCGCCCGCGCCCGGCCCGGCGGCACCCCGCCCGCCCGCCGCCCCGGCGCTGCGGCGCCGGACCAGGGCGGGCGCGCGCCAGGGCCGCTGACGGGCCGGCACCGGCAGCTCCGGGCGGCGCCTTCTGCCGCCCGGAGCCGCCGGTCCGACTGCCCCGGGAGCGGGCGGGCCGCGCCTAGCGTGGAGGGCACGGAGGCGAGGGGAACCGTTCGCCCCGGTCTCTCGGCCCCCTACCGGAGGAACCCAGCATGCCCCCCAGCAGAACGGACGACCTGCTCGACGGCGGACCCTCTCCCGCCCCCGCCCCGCCCGTCCTCGACCTGATCGCCCACCAGGTCCGCACCCGCCCCGACGCCCCCGCCCTCGTCCACGCCGACACCCGGCTGACGTACGCGGAGCTCGCCGCGGCCGTGGACGCGAGGGCCCGGGAGCTCGCCGCCCTGGGCGCGGGGCCCGGCCGCCTCGTCGCCCTCCACCGGCCCCGCGGCACCGACGCGATCGTCGGCCTCCTCGCCGTCCTCACCACCGGCGCCGCCTACCTGCCGCTCGACGTCCAGGCCCCCGACGCCCGCAACGCCGCGATCCTCCGGGACGCCTGCGGCGACCTGGCCCCCACCCCGGCGGAGGTCGCCCGGCACGGCGAACTCGTCCTCGAAGGACCCGGCGCGGAGGCGGGCGCCGCCTACGTCATCTACACCTCGGGCTCCACCGGCACCCCCAACGGCGTCGTCGTCGCCCACGACTCCCTCGCCCACTTCGTCGCCGGCGCCACCCCCGCCTACGGCATCGGCCCCGACTCCCGCGTCCTCCAGTTCAGCCCGCTGCACTTCGACGCCAGCGTCCAGGAGGTCTTCCCGACCCTCGGCGCGGGCGGCACCCTCGTCCTGCGCACCGACGACATGCTCGACGTCGGCGAACTCCTCGCCGGCTGCGAGCGCCACGGCATCACCCTCCTCGACCTGCCCGCCGCCTACTGGCACGAGCTCGTCCACGTCCTGACCACCGGCGCCGTCCGCCTCCCGGACCACCTGCGCACCGTACTCGTCTACGGCGAGGCCGTCCTGCCCGAGCGGATCGCCCAGTGGCGCGGCCTCGCCGGCGACCGGGTCCGGCTGCTCAACGGCTACGGCCCCACCGAGACCACCGTCGTGGCCACCGTCGCCGACCTCACCCGGCACGAGTCCGGCCCCGTCCCCATCGGCCGCCCCCTGCCGGGCGTCCGCGCCGCCGTCGTCGGCGGCGAACTCTGGCTCCTCGGCGGCGGCCTGACCCGCGGCTACCTGCACCGCCCCGAACTCAACGCCCGCCGCTTCACCACCCTGGACGGCGAGCGCGCCTACCGCACCGGCGACCTCGTCACCCTCGGCGAGGACCGGCAGATCCTCTACCACGGGCGCCTCGACGACGAGGTGAAGATCGGCGGCCAGCGCATCGACCCCGCCGCGATCGACTCCGTCCTCGCCGGCCACCCCGCCGTCCGGGAGGCCGCCGTCGTCGCGCAGCAGGACGCCGAGGGCGTCAAGCGGCTCGTCGCCTTCGTCGTCACCGAGGGCGGCACCGGCGCGGAGGAACTGCGCGCCCGGGTGCGCGACCGGATGCCGCCCGCCGCCGTGCCCGCCGTCAGCACCGTCGTCGCCCTGCCCCGCACCAGCTCGGGCAAGATCGACCGGAAGAGGCTGCGCACCACCGACCCGCGCCTGCCCGTCGTCCACGAGGAGCCCCTGCCGGCCGGGGACCGGGTGCCGCTCTCCCACGCGCAGCGGCGCCTCTGGCTGGTCAACCAGTTCGACGGCCCGTCCGCCGCCTACAACATGCCGGTCGTCCTCCACCTGGACGCGGTGCCCGACCGCACCGCCCTGGCCGCCGCCGTCACCGACCTCGCCGAACGGCACGAGGTCCTGCGCACCGTGTTCCTCGCGCCCGACGACGAGCCCTACCAGCACGTCCTGGCCCCCGCCGCCGTCCGGCTCCGCACCGTCGAGTGCCCCGCCGCCGAACTCCCCGCCCGGGTCGCCGCCTTCACCGCCGAGACCTTCGACCTCTCCCGCGAACTGCCCCTGCGCGTCGCCCTCTTCGTCCCCGACGAGGGCCCCGGTGCCACCCTCGCGGTCCTGCTCCACCACGTCGCGGGCGACGGCTGGTCCCTCCGGCTCCTGATGACCGACCTGGCCCGCGCCCACGCCGCCCGCACCGGAGGCGAAGCCCCCGACTGGGAGCCGCTGCCCGTCCAGTACGCCGACTACACCCTCTGGCAGAACGACGTCCTCGGCGCCCCGGACGACCCCGACTCCCTCACGTCCCGGGGCCTGGCCCACTGGCGGGCCGCCCTCGCCGGCCTCCCGGAAGCGACCGACCTGCCCCTCGACCGGCCCCGGCCCGCCGTCCGCGACCACGCCGGCGCCCAGGTGACCACCGCCCTCGGAGCCGGCGTCCACGCCAAGCTCGTCCACCTCGCCGAGGAACACCACGCCAGTGTCCTGATGGTCCTCCAGGCCGCCCTCGCCCTCGCCCTGCGGGCGTCCGGCGCCGGCGACCGGGTCGCCGTCGGCACCCCCGTCGCCGGACGCGACGACGAGGCCCTCGACGACCTGGTGGGCTTCTTCGTCAACACGCTCGTCCTGCCCGCCGACACCTCCGGCGAGCCCGCCTTCACCGGCCTCCTGGACCGGGTCCGCGACACCGTCCTCGCCGCCTTCGACCACCAGGGGCTGCCCTTCGACCTCCTCGTCGAACACCTCAACCCGCCCCGCACGCCCGGCGTCCACCCCCTGTTCCAGGTCATGCTCACCCTGCGGACCACCGGGACCGCCGAGGAGACCTTCCGGTTCGGCGCGACCGGGGGCCGGTTCGCCGCGGACGGCCCCGTCACCACCAAGTTCGACCTCACCGCCGCCTGCGAGGAGCTCCGCGACGCCGACGGCGCCCCCGCCGGACTGCGGATCGCCCTGGAGTACGCCACGGACGTCCTCGACGAGGACACCGCCCGGCTCCTCCTCACCGCCCTGGAACGCGCCCTGCGCACCGCCGCCGACCGGCCCGGCGACCCCGTCCCGGAGACCGCGCTCGTCGCGCCCGCCGACCGGCTCGCCCTCGACGCGCGGCGCGCCCGCGCCGCCGCCCGCGCCGCCGAGACCGCCGCCGAGGAGGCCCTGTCCGCCGCGCACGCCGCCGTCGAACCGCCCCCGCCCCACCTCGACACCCTCCGCCGGCTCTTCGCCGAGGCCCTCGGCCTGGACGACGTGGGCCCGCACGAGGGATTCTTCACCATCGGCGGCCACTCCATGAGCGGCGTCCGCCTCGCCAACCGGATCCGCGCCCGCCTCGGCGCCGACGTCCAGGTCCGCGACCTCCTCCTCGCCCCCACCCCCGACGCCCTCGCCCGCCGCATCGCCGACCGGGCGACCGGGAACGGCGCCGCCGCGACCGCCCGGCCCCGGCCCGTCCCGCGCGCCGACCGGCCCGAGCGGCTCCCCCTCTCGTACGCCCAGCGACGGCTGTGGTTCATCGACACCCTCGAAGGCCCCGGCGCCTCCTACAACATCCCCCTCGTCCTGCGGCCGGCCGTGCCGCTCGACCCGGACGCCCTCGCCCCGGCCCTCACCGACCTCTCCGACCGGCACGAGGTGCTCCGCACCCGCTACCGGACCGTCGACGGCGAACCCCACCAGGAGGTCCTGACCGGCGTCCGGCCCCCGCTCGACGTCCGGCCCGTCCCGGCCGCGCTGCTCCCCGGGGCCGTCGCCGAGGCCGCCGGCCACGTCTTCGACCTGGCGGAGGACACCCCGCTGCGGGCCACGCTGCTGCTGCCCGACGGCGGGCCGGGCGAGGGACGGCCGGGCGACGGGCCGTACGACGACGGGCCGTACGGGACCGGGTCCCACGACGGCGGGCAGGTCCTCGTCCTCCTCGTCCACCACATCGCCGCCGACGGCTGGTCCACCGGACCGCTCCTCGCCGACCTCACCACCGCCTACCTCGCCCGCGCCGAGGGCCGCGCCCCCGACTGGGAGCCGCTGCCCGTCCAGTACGCCGACTACACCCTCTGGCAGCGGGACCTGACCGAGGGACCCGTCGCCCGCGACCACCTGGAGTTCTGGGAGAGGAACCTCGCCGGAGCGCCGCCCGTCCTCGAACTGCCCGCCGCCCGGCCCCGGCCCGCCGAGGCCACCCACCGCGGCGGACACGTCCCCGTCGCCCTCGACCCCGCCACCCACCGCGCCCTGGAGGACCTCGCCCGGCGCGGCGGCGCCACCCTCCTCATGGTCCTCCAGGCCGCCCTGGCCGCCGTCCTCACCCGGCACGGCGCCGGCACCGACCTGCCGCTCGCCACCATGACCGCAGGGCGCGACGACGAGAACCTGGGCGACCTGGTCGGCTTCTTCGTCAACACCCTGGTGCTGCGCACCGACACCTCCGGCGACCCCACCTTCGCCGAACTCCTCGAACGGGTCCGGCGGGCCGACCTCGCCGCCTACGCCCACCAGGAGCTCCCCTTCGACCGCGTCGTCGAACACCTCAACCCCGTCCGCACCACCGCCCACCACCCGCTGGCCCAGGTCGTCGTCCAGCTCCACCACGACTACACCCGCGACGCCCCCGGCGCCGCCGCCGCGCGCGGCCTCTTCCGGGAGGGCGGACCCGCCCTGCTCGACACCGTCTCCACCAAGTTCGACCTCACCTTCGCCCTGACGGAGCTGCGGGACGAGGAAGGACGGCCCGGCGGCCTGACCGGTGGCCTGGAGTACGCCACGGACCTGTTCGACGCCCCCGTCGCCGCCCTGCTCGCCGCCCACCTGGACCGGACCCTGCGCGCCGCCGCGGCCGACCCCGGCGTACGGATCGGGGACGTCGGCCTGCTCACCGACGCCGACCGCCTCCGGCTCGGCGCCGCGTACAACGACACCGCCACCGTGCCGCCCCCGGGACCGGACACCGTCCACGAGCGGATCGCCCGCCGGGCCGCGCGCACCCCCGGCGCCCCCGCGCTCGTCACCGACGACGAGACCGTCGGGTACGCCGAACTCGACTCCCGCGCCGACGCGTTCGCCGCCCGCCTCCGCGCGGCCGGAACGCGCCGGGGCGACACCGTCGGCGTCCTCCTCGACCGGGGCGTGCCCCTGGTGGTCACGGCGCTCGCCGTCCTCAAGTGCGGCGCCGCCTACCTGCCGCTGGACCCCCGCCTCCCCGAGGCCAGGATCCGGCTGATGACCGAGGACGCCGGGGCCCGCCTCGTCGCGACCGACACGGCGCACGCCGCCGCCCTCCCGGAGGACTTCCCCGCCCCCGTCCTCGCCGTCGACGCGCCCGCCGGGCCCGCCACGGCACCGGGAGAGGAGGAGCCCGGGGCCTCCCGCGCCACCGGGGACGACCTGATGTACGTGATGTTCACCTCCGGATCGACCGGCCGGCCCAAGGGCGTCGGCGTCACCCACCGCAACGTCCTCGAACTCGCCGCCGACCGCGACCTCGCCCTCGGCGGACCCCGGCGGATGCTGGTGCACTCCGCGACCGGCTTCGACGCCTCCGTCTTCGAGACCTGGGTGCCGCTGCTCGGCGGCGGCAGCCTCGTCGTCACCCCCGGCGACGGCACCGACCTCGCCGAGACCGCCCGCGCCGTCCACCGGCACGGCGTCACCTGCGCCTACTTCACCGTGGGCCTGTTCCACGTGATGGCCGACGAGGGCCTGGACACCCTCCGGGCGCTGCGCGAGGTGTGGACCGGCGGGGACGTCGCCTCGCCGGCCGCCGTCCAAAGGGTCCTCACCCACTGCCCCGACACCGTCCTCGTCCACTCCTACGGACCCACCGAGACCACCTTCGCCTCCCACAACCAGTGGTTCACCACCGGACGGCGCACCCTGCGGGGCGCCGGCGTCCACCTCGGCCGGCCCATGGACAACACCCGCAGCCACGTCCTCGACGACGCGCTGCGGCCCGTGCCGCCCGGTGTTCCCGGCGAGCTGTACGTCGCGGGCGCGCACGTGGCCCGCGGCTACGTCGGCCGCCCCGGCACGACCGCCGAACGCTTCGTCCCCGACCCGTTCGAGAACGACGGCAGCCGCATGTACCGCACCGGCGACCGCGTCCTGTGGACCCCCGAGGGCGAACTCCGCTTCCTCGGCCGCGCGGACGGCCAGATCAAGCTGCGCGGCGTGCGGATCGAACCCGGCGAGGTCGAACGGACGCTCGCCGGGCACCCCGCCGTCGGCCAGGCCCTCGCCGTGGTCCGCGAGGACCGGCCCGGCGAGAAGACCCTCGTCGGCTACGCCGTCCCCCGCGCCGGCCACTCCGTCACCGGGGCCGAACTGCTCGCCGCGGCCCGCGCGACGCTCCCCGAACACCTCGTGCCCTCCGCGGTCGTCGTCCTCGACGCCCTGCCGCTGACCGTCAACGGCAAACCCGACCGCGCGGCCCTCCCCGCCCCCCACCGGCCCGCCCCGGCCGAGGGCGGACGGCGGCCCCGCAACGCGCGCGAGGAGGTGCTGTGCGCCCTGTTCGCCGAGATCCTCGACGTGCCCGAGGTCGGCATCGACGACAACTTCTTCTCCTTGGGCGGCCACTCCCTGCTCGGCGTCCGCCTGGTCACCCGCATGCGCGGCGTCCTGGGCGTCGAGCGCACCGTCCGCGACCTCTTCCGCCTGCCCACCCCCGCCGGACTCCTCGGCCCGTACGACAACGGGGCCGGGGCCGGGGCCGGGGACGACGGCACGGCCGCCGCCCTGGGTGTCCTGCTGCCGCTCAGCACCCGGGGCACCCGCCGCCCGCTGTTCTGCGTCCACCCCGGGACCGGCGTCGGCTGGGCCTACGCGGGCCTCGCCCGCCACCTCGGCGACGACCAGCCGCTCTACGCCCTCCAGGCCCGCGCCCTGAGCGACCCCGGCCACCGGCCGCGCACGGTCGAGGAGATGGCCGACGACTACCTGGAGCGGATCCGCCGGATCCAGCCCTGGGGGCCCTACCGGCTGCTCGGCTGGTCGTACGGCGGCGTCGTCGCCCACACCATGGCGGTACGGCTCCGCGAGGCCGGCGAGCGGGTCGAGCTCCTGGCCCTGATGGACGCCCACCAGACCGGCCCCGGCAGCGTCTCCGTACTGCCGCCGGAGGAGCGGGCCGCCGAGGCGCCGGCCGGGGACCTCGCGGAGGCGACGGAGCGGATCCGCCGCGAGGACCCCGTCCTCGCCGGCTTCTCCGACGCGGAGCTGCACGCGGTGCTCCGCGCCTCCGAGACCCACGCCGGGCTCATGGCCCGGCACGTGCCCGGCGTCGCCGACACCGACGTGCTGTTCTTCACCGCCCGCCGGCCGGGGGAGCCCGAAGGCCTCCTCGCCGCCACCTGGATTCCCCTCACCCAGGGAATCGTCGACAACCACACCGTCGAATGCGGCCACCTCGAAATGGCCGGACCCGAACCACTCGCGCACATCGGAAGCATTCTCTCGGAGAAACTCTCCGCCCTGCAGAAGAAAGAAACGAGGAGCCAGTCATGAGCGATTCCGTCAACCCGTTCGACAACGCCGAGGGCACCTTCCACGTCGTCGTGAACGACGAGGGCCAGCACTCCCTGTGGCCGGCCTTCGCGGACGTCCCCGGCGGCTGGACCAGCGTCCACGGCCCCACCGGACGGGCCGAGGCCCTGGAGTACGTCACCGCCCACTGGACCGACATCCGCCCGCGCAGCCTCGTCGCCCAGTACGCCTGACGCCCCGCCGGGCCGGACCCGGAAAGGCGCCGCACCCCGCATCCGCTGCGGGGAGCGGCGCCTTTCCGTTTTCCGCCGACGGGATTACCGGGATGAAAGGGGGAAGCGAAAGTGCCGGTCCTTGCTGCCGCTCCGACTTCCCCTCCGGAAGCCCTTCGAAATCTATTCTTCAGGCATGAAGATTCTCTTGAGCGGAACCGCGTCGGATTCCCATACGTGGAATCTCGTGTACCTCGGCCTCTTCCTGGAGGAGCTGGGGTACGAGGTCGTCGGGCTCGGGCCCTGCGCGGACGCCGAGCTGCTCGCCGACGCCTGTCTGCGGCACGCCCCCGACGCGGTGGTGCTCAGCAGCGTCAACGGACACGGCTACCGCGACGGCCTCGCCGCCGTCCGCCGGCTGCGCGCGGAGCCCGCCCTCGCCGGGCTGCCCGTGGTGCTCGGGGGAAAGCTCGGCGTCGCCGGCCACCGCCAGGAGGCGGACGTCGCGCGCCTGACCGGGGCCGGCTGCGACGCCGTCCTCGGCGAGGACCTGGACGCCCTGCGCGCCTTCCTCGCCGCCGGACCGCGCCGGGAGACCACCGGACCGCGCCGCGAGGCCGCCGAGCCGTTCCGGGAGACCGCGGGACCGTTCCGGGGGGCCCGGGGGTCGCGCCCGGAGGCCGCCGGAACGCGCCGGGAGGTGCCGGCTTGACCGCCGCAGCCCACGCCGCCGCCCCCTCCTTCGGGGCGTTCGTCGCGGCCTCCGCCGCCGCCGGCCGGCTCGTCGTCCAGCCCCGCATGGGCTTCGGCGACCCGGTCCGGATGCGGGCCGGACTCGCACGGACGCGGGCCGCCACCGCCCACACCGTCGGCACCCTGACCGTCGACAGCTACACCCGCGTCGGCGACCTCGCCGCCGCCCGCGCCGCCGTCGCCGAGGGCGCCCCGCTCAACGGCTACCCGATCGCCACCCACGCGCCGGACACCACCCGCGCCCTCCTCGAAGGACTCCACGACGACGCCTTCCCCGTCCAGGTCCGCCACGGCTCCGCCCGGCCCGCCGCCATCGTCGGGGCCCTCACCGCCGCCGGCCTGACCGCCACCGAGGGCGGCCCCGTCTCGTACTGCCTGCCCTACGGCCGCACCCCCCTGCGGGACTCCGTCGAGGCCTGGGCCCGCGCCTGCGAACTGCTCGCCGGCACGGCACGGCCCGGCACCACCCCGCACCTGGAGAGCTTCGGCGGCTGCCTGCTCGGCCAGCTCTGCCCGCCCGGCCTCCTGGTCGCCACCAGCGTCCTGGAGTGCCTGTTCTTCGCCCAGTACGGGCTGCGCAGCGTCTCCCTGAGCTACGCCCAGCAGACCGACCCCGGCCAGGACGAGGAGGCCGTGCGGGCCCTGCGCCGCCTCGCCGCCGAGTTCCTGCCCGCCGGCGTCGAGCACCACGTCGTCCTCTACACCTACATGGGCGTCTTCCCCCGCACCGAACGCGGCGCCACCCGCCTCCTGGAGGCCTCCGCCCGCCTCGCCGTGCGCTCCGGAGCGGGCCGGCTGATCGTCAAGACCGCCGCCGAGGCGCACCGCATCCCCACCGTCGAGGAGAACGTCCGCGCCCTGGAGACCGCCGCCGCGGCCGCCGCCCTCGCCGGACCCCCGGCACCGGACCCCGGGGCGAGCCCGGACGGCGGAGCGCCCGGAGGCGCGCGCGGCGGAGCGTACACGGGCGCTCGCGGCGAGACGTACGGAAGCCTCGGTGGTGAGACGTACGGAAGCGTCGGCGGCGAGGTGTACGGAAGCGTCGGCGGCGAGGTGTACGAGGAGGCCCGCACCCTGATCGAGACCGTCCTCGGTCTCCACCCCGACCTCTCCCGCGCCCTCCCGGCGGCCTTCGCCCGGGGCCTCCTCGACGTCCCGTTCTGTCTCCACCCCGACAACCCCGGCCGCTCCCGCGGCTTCATCGACCCCGCCGGGCGGCTCCGCTGGGCCCGCACCGGAGCCATGCCGATCCCCGCCGACCCCGCGGCCGACGCCACCCCCCTCACGGCGGACGGCCTGCTCACCGCCCTCCACCACGTCGCGGGCCGCTACGACGACCCGTGGCGGCACGACGACGAGGACGGGGACGGCGACGGCTGCGACCGCCCGCGGGCCGCCCCGCTCACCGTCTGAACGCCCACCGCCCGGCCCACCCGCACCCACCACGAACAGGAGCCCCGCCATGGACCAGCCCCTCGCCGCCGACGCGCCGGCCGCACCGCCCGTGCCGCCCCCGCTCGGCGAACACCTCCGCTCGCCGCGGCTGCGGACCGCCATGCTCGTCCAGCAGGAGGCCCTCCGGGCCGCCCGCGACTTCCTGTACGGCAAGGGCTTCACCGAGCTCCTGCCGCCGCTCGTCGGTCCCGTCACCGACCCCGGCGGCCGGGGCGCCAAGGCCCTGGACGTCGACTACTACGGCCACCCCTACAAGCTGATGACCAGCGCCATCCTCTACAAGCAGGCCTCCCTGCGCGGCTTCCCGAAGCTCTTCTACATCGCCCCCAACGTCCGCGTGGAGCCCGAGGAGACCGCCACCACCGGCCGCCACCTCGTCGAGTTCCACCAGATCGACGTCGAGATCGCCGGCGCGAGCCGCGAGGACGCCCAGGAGGTCGCCGCCGGCCTGCTCACCCACGTCGCCGAACACGTCTGGACCACCGTCCCCGAGCTCCTCACCGGACTCGGCCGCCAAGAGACCGACTTCGCCGAAATCCGCGCGGGCAAGTACGACGTCCGCACCCACGACGAGGCCGTGGCCCGCCTCCTCGCCGCCGGCCACCCGCAGAACCCCGACGGCGAGATCGACTGGACCGGCGAGCGGATCCTCTCCCTGGAGAGCGACCGCCCCTTCTTCATTGACGACTACCCCAAGGGCTCCCGGGGCTTCTACGACCGCGAGGACCCCGAACGCCCCGGCGTCCTGCGCAACTTCGACCTGATCGCCCCGCACGGCTACGGCGAACTGGTCTCCGGCAGCGAGCGCGAGTCCGACTACGCCACCATCGTCACCCGCATGCGGGAGAGCGGCGAGAACCCGGCCAAGTACGCCTGGTACCTCAAGGAGGCCCGCGAGGGCATCCCGGCCAGCGCCGGCTTCGGCATGGGCCTCCAGCGCCTGGTCCGCTTCCTCACCGGGCTCGACGCCCTCTGGCAGGTCAGCGCCTACCCGAAGCTCCCCGGGGCGGTGGCCCCGTGACCGGCCTCGACGCCCCCGGCTTCCCCGAGGAGGCCGTACGCGCCCGGGCCCGGGGCGGCACCGCCGCGGTCTTCCCCGACCCCGCCGCGTACGGCACGCGCCTCTTCGGCCCGAGCGGCGCCGGTGCCGGTCACGGCCCCGGGTCCGGTTCCGGCCCGGGGGACGCCCTCGACCGGGCCCGCATCGTCCCGCCGGTCTTCATGCCCGAGCGCCTGGAGAAGCTCATCGACCTCGCCCGTGAACCGGAGTTCACCGACGTCGACCTCACCACGCGCACCGGCGGCTTCACCGCCCGGCTGCCCCTCTACCTGTCCGCCTTCGGCTCCACCCGCGCCGGCAGCGGCGACCTCGCCGTCCACGCGAGCCGGCAGGCCGCCCGCCTCGGCATCCCCATGGTCATCGGGGAGAACATGATCCCCGTCCACGGCTACCGCCGGGCCGGCGACGCCACCCGGTCCGCCCTCCTCACCCGCATCGAGGCCTATCTCGACGCCGCGCCCGACGGGACCGGCGGCGTCGTCGTCCAGCAGTCCACCGAGGACGCCGACTCCGAGGTCTGGAACCTCCTCTACAGCGACCCCGCCATCCGCCCCCTCCTGGAGACCGGCCGCCTCGCCTTCGAGCTGAAGACCGGCCAGGGCGCCAAGCCCGGCCTCGGGGGCATGACCGTCGTCGACCGGGCCGAGGCCGAGCAGCTCGCCCGCCGCTTCACCGTGCGCGAGGTCTTCGACCCGGAGGGCGCGCGCCAACTGCGCTGCGCCACCCCCGGCACCTTCACCGACGAGATCCTCCGCCAGCAGCTCCGCTTCATGCGCAACAACTTCCCCAAGGCCCGCACCTGGGTGAAGTTCCACCCCGGCCGCGACATCGCCGACGCCGCCCGCACCGCCTGGGCCGCCGGGGCGGACGCCGTCACCGTCGACGGGGCCGAGGGCGGCACCGGCTGGGCCCCGGGCGTCTTCCTCGACCAGGTCGGCCTGCCCCTGGCCGAATGCCTGCGCCGCATCGGACGCCCCGCCGGGTGCCTCCTCGCCACCGGGGGCATGTGGGAGGGCGGACGCGTCCTGCGCGCCCTCGCCCTCGGCGCCACCGCCGCCGGCCTCGGCCGGGCCGCCCTCGTCGCCGTCGACGAGGACCCCGAACACGGCCTGGAGCGCCTCGTCGAGAGCATCGCCCTCGAACTGCGTCTGCTCGTCAGCGCGTTGGGCAAGTACGCCGTCACCGCCCTCGGCCCCGAGGACCTGTGGTGGCCCGACGGCCCCCACGCCGGCCACCCCGCCGCCCTCCCGGCCGGGGCGGCGCCGTGACCGCCCGCCGGTCGCGGGGCGACGGCCGTACGGTGCACGCCCGCTTCTCCGTACGGGAGCTCCCCGGCATCGCCGTGACCGCCCCCGACGAGGGCGCCGCCGCCGCGGCCCGGCGCAGCGCGCAGCGCGCCCTCACGGAGGCGGGCCGGGGCCACCTCGGCGGCCGCGTCGAACTGCGCACCCCCCGCACCGCCGTCCGGGGCCCGCGCCGGCGGCGCGCGGTGCGCCGGGCCGCCGACCGCGCGGTGGCCCTCGCCGTCGCGGCGGGCCTCCGCGGCGACACCACGGGCGTCCACGTCCCGATCCGCCCGCCCGCCCCGACCCGCACGTCCCCGCCCTGACCCGCCCGGACCCGCTCCGGCTCCGTCCCGGCCTCGCCCTGATCCGCCCCGCTCCTGATCGTTCCGTGCCGGACCCGCCCCGTCCGACCCGGGCCGACTCGCCCCGGCTCAACCCGCTCCGCTCCGGACCGTCCTGACCTGCCCGGCCCCGCTCCGCCCCGTCCCACCCGCTTCAACCTGGCCCCGCTTCAACCCGGCCCCGCTCCGCCAGGGCAGAGCCGCCCCGACCCCGCGACCGCTCCCGTCCCCCTTCCGCGCCCGCTCCGCGCCCCGTCCGGCGCCCACCCGCCCCGCTCCGCGCCCCGCCCGGAGCCCACCCGCCCCGCCCGTACCTCCGCGTGCCCGCATCCGCCCCGCGCCCCTCGACGACAGAAAGCCGACCCCATGGGAACGACGACCCCCGCCCCTCCCGCGCCGCCCGGCGCCAAGCCCTTCGTCGACTGGCCGCGCGTCAGCAGCCTCGTCGTCGGCCAGGCCGCCGTCCAGGCGGGCAGCTTCGCCCTCCTGATCGCCATGAGCTGGACCGCCGTCCAGCTCGGCGGACGCGGCGCCGTCACGGCCGTCACCCTCGCCGCCACCCTCCCGCGCGCCCTGCTGCTCCTCTTCGGCGGCGCCCTCACCGACGTGCTCGGCCCGCGGGCCGTCCTGCTCCGCGCGACGAGCGTCCGCGTCGCCGTCCTCACGGCCGGGGCGCTCGTCACCGCCACCACCGAGAGCCTGTGGCCGCTGATCGCCATCGCCCTCGTCGACGGCACCCTGCTCGGGCTCACCGGACCGGCCTCCGGGGTCCTGCTGCCCCGCCTCGCCACCCAGGAGCAGCTCGGCCGCGCCAACTCCCTCTTCTCCATGGTGCTGCGCCTGGCCCCCATCGCCGGATCGCCGCTCGGGGCCTGGCTCGTCATCGCCGGCGGCCTGCCCGGCGCCGTCGCCGCGGCCGCGGTCGGCTGCGCCGTCTGGCTGGGCTGCGCCGCCCACGTCACCCACGGCATGGCCCGCCCCGAACGCATCCCGCAGGGCCCCTCCCTCCTGTCCCGGTCCGGCGACGGCTTCCGCCTCCTCGCCGCCCATCCGCGCCTGCGGTGGATGTTCGTCGCCTGCTTCTGCATGGACCTCGCGTTCCTGTGGCCGGCCGAGGTCGCCCTGCCCCTGCGCGCCGTCGAACGGGGCTGGGGCATCGGCGCCGTGGCCCTGGTCCTGGCCGCCTTCAGCGCCGGCGCGCTCGCGTCCGCCGCCCTCGGCGCGGCCCTCGCCCACCGCATCCCGGCCCACGCCAAGCTCGTGGTGACCGGAGCCGGTCTCGCGGCCGGCATGGCGGCCATGGCGCTCGTGCCCACCGCCCCCGTCCTCGCCGCCACGGCCGGCGCCGTCGGGCTCCTCTCCGGGCTCAACGGGCCCGCCCTCATCACCGCCTACCAGCAGGCCGTCCCCGAAGGGCGGATGGGCGCCGCCATGTCCACCTTCACGCTCTCCGGCATCGGCGCGGCGCCCCTCTCCCTGGCCGTCTTCACCCCCGTCTCGCTGCACCTCGGGGTGACCGGCACCTGGCTGCTCTGCGCGGGTCTCGCCCTCCTCTCCCCGATCGCCGCCGCCCTCGCCCTGCGCGGCGGCGGCAGCGGCGAGGGCGACGGCCACGGCAGCAGCGGCGCCGACAGCGACAGCGGGAAGGACACGGACCCGGTTGCTCCGCGCGCCGACGCCCGTGCCCGTACCGCACCGGAGTCCACCGTCACTTCCGTGTGAGGCAGACATGATCCAGCCGGTCCTTCCGCCCCCCGCCCCCGTCCTCCCCCCACCCGCCCCGCCTCCGGCGAGCGGCCCGCTGGTCCCCGCCGCGCTGCCGCTCCTCACCGCCGCCCTGCCCGTGCTCCCCGGCCTCCGCCCGGCGCGGCCCCAGCTCTGGCTGGTGGCCACCGAGGCGCACCGGGAGACCGTCGGCCAGTACGCCTCCCTCGTCCTGGACGGGACGGAGCTGGCCCGCGCCGAGGAGTTCCGCCGGCCGGGCGACCGGGCCACCTATCTGTGCGCCCACGCGGGGCTGCGCCGTCTGCTCGGCGCCCAGCTGGGGATCGCGCCCCGGGCCGTCTCGGTGGCCCGGGCGCCGTGCCCCTGCTGCGGCGAGCCGCACGGCCGTCCCGTACTGCCGGACGGGCGCCTGCACTTCTCGCTCTCCCACTGCGAGGGGCTGAGCCTGATCGCCCTCGCGTCCACGCCGGTCGGGGTGGACATCGAGCGGGTGCCGCCCCCGCACACGGTCGCGGAGGCGGGGGAGGTGCTCCACCCGGCGGAGTCGGCGGAGCTCGCCGCCCTCGCCCCGGCCCGCAGGCCCGACGCGTTCGCCCGGGTGTGGACCAGGAAGGAGGCCTATCTGAAGGGGCTCGGCGTCGGCCTGGGCGCGGATCCGTCGGCCGACTACGTGGGCTCGGGCCCGGTCCCGGCCGCGCCGGCCGGGTGGATCCTCGCCGACGTCCTCGTCCCGGACGGCCACCACGCCGCGGTGGCCCTGCGCCTGTGAGGTCCCGGGCCCGCGACGCTCCGGAGTCCGTGACGTCGCGGACCCGTGGCGTCCCAAGCCCGCGACGCTCCCGAGTCCATGACGTCCCGGGCCGCCGCTCCCTCCGCGCGGCGGCCCGGCGCGCGAGCGGCACACCGTGTTCTCCACCCCGGGAACCACGCGCCGCGCCGTGTCCTCCTCCTGAGGTCGGAGACAAGGGCGCCCGGACGGAGGATTCGCCCAACTCCCTTGTGAGCAAGGGTGCATGAGACCGATCCACCCACCTCCCCAAGGATCTGACCCACTGTGAGACACAGGCGAACAGCAACCCTCGTGGCCATGGGCGTCGCCGCGGCGCTCCTGCCCGCCCTCACGCCCGCCTCGGCCTCCGCCTCCGGGACCGCCCCGGAGCCCCGGGCGGCCGCCGCCGACCCCCTCGGGCAGTACACGCGGCAGAAGCCGCACTGGAAGCGCTGCGAGCCCGAGGGGCCGGCGCACTACGAGTGCGCCACGATCAAGGTGCCGCTCGACTACAGCCGTCCGAACGGCAGAAAGCTCGACGTCGAGATCTCCCGGACGAGGGCGACCAGCGCCCAGGACCGGCGCGGCGTCCTGCTCATCAACCCGGGCGGCCCCGGCAACATAGGGCTCGACATGCCGATCTACCTGGGACCCCAGCTCCCGGACGCCGTGAAGCAGCGGTACGACCTGATCGGCTTCGACCCCAGGGGCGTCGGACGGAGCTCCCCGGTGGGCTGCGGCCTGAACGACGACGAGCTGAACTGGCAGCGCCCCTACAAGGCCGCGACGTTCGACAAGGACGTCCGGTGGGCGCGGACCGTGGCCGAGAAGTGCCGGGCGGCGAACGGAGCCGTACTGCCGCACCTCAGCACCCGCAACACCGCGCGGGACATGGACGTGATCCGCGCCGTGCTCGGCGAGAAGAAGATCTCGTACCTCGGCTACTCCTACGGCACCTACCTGGGCGCCGTCTACACGCAGCTCTTCCCGCGGCGGACCGACCGGTTCGTCCTCGACAGCGCGGTCGACCCCGAGCGGATCTGGCGGGGCATGATCCAGGTGTGGGCGGAGGGCTCGGAGCCGGCGTTCACGCGGTGGACCGAGTGGACCGCCGCGAGGAACGCCACGTACGGGCTGGGCCGCACCCCGGCCGAGGTCCGCAGGACGTTCTGGGACCTGGTCGCCAGGGCGAACCGCACGCCCGTACCCGTCGACGGGGTGCTCGTGTCCGGTGACGACATCCGCTCCTGGCGGGCCATGTTCTTCTACGTGACGGAAGCCGCCGAGACGGTCGTCATGCTCAAGGAGGCCGCCGCCGGCAGGACCCCGGCGCCGGGCGCGTCGCCGTCGCGGCGCGGCCTGCCGACCGCGCCCGTACCGCCGTCCTTCGCCGGTGACGTCCCGGCCGACAACGGGGACGCGGCCTTCTGGTCCGTGGTGTGCGCCGACACCCGCGCCTGGCCGCGCGACCCGGAGCGGTACCGCCGCGACGCGATCCGCGACAAGGCGAGGTACCCGCTGTACGGCGACTTCGCGTCCCACATCAAGCCGTGCGCGTTCTGGGGGAGGGGCGCGGAGCCCGCGACGAGGATCGACAACACCGTCCGCGCGCTCGTCCTGCAGAACGAGTGGGACCCCCAGACGCCGCTGGTCAGCGGAGAGGGCATGCGCCGCGCCCTGAAGGGCTCCCGCATGGTCACGGTCCTCGACGGCCTCGGCCACGGCGTCTACGGCTCCGGGTCCTGCGCCGACGCGATCGGCACCGCCTACCTGGTGACGGGCGGGCTGCCGGCCGCGGACGTGTCCTGCCGGACCCCGGAGGGCCGGAAGACCGGGGCCCCGCGGCTCGCACCGCCGGCGCCCCGCGGGGTCCCGGGCCTTCCGGGCCGCTCGGACCGCTTCTGACCGGTCCGCGCCGGTCCTGACCGGTTCCGGCGCCGGCGGCACGGGTGGGGGAGCTCCCGTGCCGCCGACGACGAGGCCCCCTTCCCGCCCGGGGACACCGGGCGGGAAGGGGGCCTCCCGGGGTCACGCCAGGTCGAGGAGGGTCGCCAGGACCGTCCGCAGCTCCGCCTCGGGGTCCTCCACGGACCCCTCGGAGCGCCACGCCACGAACCCGTCGGGGCGGACGAGCACCGCCCCGCCCGCCGTGACGCCGTGCGGCTCCGCCCAGTCCGCGCCGGCCTCCGGGACCAGATCGGCGTCCGGCCCGTCACCGATCCGGTACGAGTCGAGCGGCACCGAGAGGCGTTCCGCGACCCGGGCCGCCGCGGAGTGCCACGCGTCCGTGCCGCCCGCCGAACTCAGCAGCACCGGGAACCGCTCGTACAGGTCGAGGGTGGAGATCCGCTCGCCGGCCCGGTCCAGCCACAGGTGCGGCGCCCGGGTCCCCGGCTCGCCCGCCAGGCGCAGCCCGTCGGGCACGACCGGCTGCGCCTCGTCGGCGCCCAGGACCGCGCCCCGCGGGTAGCGGTAGCCCAGGACCACGTTGAGGATGCCGCCCTTCCGGCCCGCCGGGCTGACGCCGGGGTCGGGCGCGTACCCCGGGTGGCTGTGCTCGACCGAGCGGGACGAGGCGCGGGCGCTGGTCGCCTCCGCGACCGGCCGGCGCTCCGCGTCGTAGGACGCGAGCAGGTCCGGTCCGGCCCAGCCGTCCAGGACGGCGGACAGCTTCCAGGCGAGGTTGTGCGCGTCCTGGATGCCGGTGTTGGAGCCGAACGCCCCGGTGGGCGGCATCTCGTGGGCCGAGTCGCCGGCCAGGAACACCCGCCCGTCCGCGTACCGCTCGGCGATCCGCTCGGCGGCGTGCCAGGGGGCCCGGCCGGTGATCTCCACGTCGAGGTCGGGCACGCCCACGGCCCGGCGGATGTGCTCCCGGCACCGCTCGTCGGTGAACTCCTCCAGGGTCTCGCCGCGCTCGGGGTGCCAGGGCGCGTGGAACACCCAGCGCTCCCGGTTGTCGACCGGCAGCAGCGCCCCGTCGGCCCCCGGGTCCGTCAGGTAGCAGACGATGAAGCGCCGGTCGCCGACGACCTCCGCGAGACCGCGGGAGACGAAGGTGACGCTCACGTTGTGGAACAGGTCGCCGGGTCCGCTCTGCCCGATGCCGAGCCGCTCGCGCACGGGGCTGCGCGGGCCGTCCGCCGCGACCAGGTACTCCGCGCGGATCGTGGTGTGCTCGCCGGTCTCCCGGCTCTTGACCCGCGCGGTCACTCCCTCGGCGTCCTGCTCGAAGGACATCAGCTCCGTCGCGTACCGCAGGTCCCCGCCCAGCTCGGCGGCGCCCTCCCGGAGGACGGGCTCCAGCTCGTTCTGGCTGCACAGGCACCACTCGGCCGGGCTGAAGCGGGCGAGGCCGCCGCCCGGGTCGATCTCCTTGAACAGCCAGTCGCCGGCGTCCCCGACCAGGCTCGGCGCCTGGAGGATGCCGTTGTTGCCCGCCAGGACCGACGCGGCGTCCCGGATGCGCGGACGCACTCCGGCGCCCCGGAAGAGCTCCATCGTGCGCACGTTGTTGCCGCGCCCGCGCGGATGCACCGAGGTGCCGGCGTGGCGCTCGACGAGCACGTGCGGCACGCCGAGACGGCCGAGGAACAACGACGCGGACAGTCCGACCAGAGAGCCGCCGACGATGAGGACGGACGTGTCGACGACCTCGCCGGACCCTTCGAATCGGTTCATCGAGTGCCTCCAGCGTCACCTGTGACGCGAGTCGGGGGTGGGATGGAGATCCATGCCCCCCGGAAACCGCTTCGCGCGTCCGGAGCACCCGAATGACGCGCGGTTCACTCATCCGCCCCGTGGGACTCGCGCGACTCACGGAGGCACGCCGACGATCGGCACATGACGACCCCTGCCCCCTCGGCACGGCGGTCCCCGCCCGGCTTCCCCGGAACAGGTCCCCGAGAAGGCCCCGAAGAAGCCACCGAAGGAAACTTTCGAAGAGAGAAGAGGTGCGCCGGATGACCGTTTCGGCACGTGTCTCGCAATCCGCGTTCGACGGCTCCAGGCTGCGCGTGATCCTGCTGCTCGACCTGTACGAAGGGGCCCAGCAGCAGTTCCTCGAAGCGTACGAGCTCATGCGCAAGCAGGTCGCCGCCGTCCCCGGACACATCAGCGACCAGCTCTGCCAGTCCATCGAGAACCCCTCGCAGTGGCTCATCACCAGCGAGTGGGAGAGCGCCCCGCCCTTCCTCGCCTGGGTCAACAGCGAGGACCACGTCGAGGTGGTCAAGCCGATGCACAGCTGCGTCCGGGACACCCGCTCGATGCGCTACAGCGTCCTGCGGGAGACCGGCGGCGGCCGCCCGCTCGCGGAGGACGCGGCGCCGGCGGCGCAGGTCGCGGCCCGCGAGGGCGACGGCGTGGCCCGCCACGCCCTCACCTTCACCGTCAAGCCGGGCTCGGAGTCGAAGGTGGCGGAGATCCTCTCCGGCTACGACTCGCCCCGCGCCCAGGTGGACGAGAACACCCGGCTGCGCCGCACCTCCCTCTTCATGCACGGCAACCGCGTCGTGCGGGCCGTGGAGGTCGAGGGCGACCTCCTGGCGGCCCTGCGCCACGTCGCCCGCCAGCCCGAGGTCCGCGCGGTCGAGGAGGCCCTCAACCCGTACCTGGAGCAGGACCGGGACCTCACCGACCCCGAGTCGGCCCGCGTCTTCTTCACCCGGGCCGCGCTCCCGGCCGTCCACCACGTGGTCGCCGACCGTCCCGCCCCGGCCGGCCTGCGGCGCCACGCGCTGTACTACCCGGCCCGGGAGGGCCGCGGGACGGACCTGGCCCGGCTGCTCGCCCACCAGGACGCCGCCGCGGCCGACGACCCGGCCGGCCCGGTGTACAGCAGCACCGTCTTCTACCGCGACGACATCGTGGTCCGCCTCGTCGACGTCACCGGCGACCTCGACCTCGACCCCCTCGCCTCCCTCGGCCTCAAGGGACCGGGGAAGGCCGAGGAGTTCGAAGCCCTCCTGGACGGCGCCGCGATCGGCGTCGAGGGCTCCCTGACGACGGACCGCAACATCAACCGGCTCCTGTCGCACGCCGACATGCTGCCCGTCACCGACCGCACCTCGGCGGACTCCTGACCGACGGCCGAGGCCCCGCCCGGACGTCACCGCCCCACCCGGAGGTACCCACCATGCCCCACCAGCAGCCCCTCATCGTGAGCCTGGACGAGACAGAGCCCAACCGCAGGCGCGGAGGTGACCTGCGGGCCATGCTCACGCCGGCCGCCGTGGGCTCCACCAGCGGCTTCATGGGCCTGGCCATCGTCCAGCCCGGCGAGCGCATCGGCGAGCACTACCACCCGTACTCCGAGGAGTTCGTGTACGTCGTCTCCGGCTCCCTCGAAGTGGACCTGGACGGCGAGACGTACGCGCTCCGGCCCGACCAGGGGCTCCTGGTCCCCATCGGCGTGCGGCACCGCTTCCGCAACGTCGGCGACCGGGAGGCCCGCATGGTCTTCCACCTGGGCCCGCTCGCCCCCCGGCCCAGCCTCGGCCACGTCGACACCGAGGTGACCGACGAGGCCGAGCTCGCCGCCGCCGGACCGCAGCTGAACGTGGGCGGCCCCGGCCAGGTCTCCGAACGCACCGGGGCCATCGAGTGAACCGGCGAGTGGCCGTCACCGGGATCGGCGTGGTCGCCCCGGGCGGCACCGGAGCGGCGGCGTTCTGGGACCTCCTCGCCGAAGGCCGCACCGCGACCCGCGGCATCACCCTGTTCGACCCGGCCGGCCTGCGCTCCCGCATCGCCGCCGAGTGCGACTTCGACCCGCTGGCGCACGGGCTCGACCCCGAGCTGAGCCTGCACGCGGACCGGTACATCCAGTTCGCGGCGGTCGCCGCCGGGGAGGCCGTCCGCGACTCCGGGCTCGACACCGCCGCGGAGGACCCGTGGCGGATCGGGGTCTCCCTGGGCAGCGCCGTCGGCGGCACCACCCGGCTCGAACACGACTACGTGCTGGTCAGCGCGGGCGGACAGCGGTGGGACGTGGACCACCGCGCCGCCGACCCGAAGCTGCACCTGGCGTTCTCGCCCAGCACGCTCGCCTCGTTCGTCGCCGAACGCTTCGGCGCCCGCGGCCCGGTCCAGACGGTCTCCACCGGCTGCACCTCCGGCCTCGACGCCGTCGGCTACGCCTTCCACACCGTCCAGGAGGGCCGGGCGGACGTCTGCATCGCCGGGGCGTCGGACTCGCCGATCTCGCCGATCACCATGGCCTGCTTCGACGCCATCAAGGCGACCTCGCCCGACAACGACGACCCCGAGCACGCCTCCAAGCCCTTCGACGACCGCCGCAACGGCTTCGTCATGGGCGAGGGCGCGGCGGTCCTCGTCCTGGAGGAGTACGAGCACGCCCGGGCGCGCGGCGCGCACATCTACTGCGAGATCGGCGGCTACGCCACCTACGGCAACGCGTACCACATGACCGGTCTCACCGGAGAGGGCCTGGAGATGTCCCGGGCCATCGACGGCACGCTCGACCAGGCCAGGATCGACCCCACGCTGATCGACTACGTCAACGCGCACGGCTCGGGCACCCGGCAGAACGACCGCCACGAGACCGCCGCCGTCAAGCGCTCCCTGGGCGCCCACGCCTACGACACCCCCATGAGCTCCATCAAGTCCATGGTGGGACATTCGCTCGGGGCGATCGGCGCGATAGAGGTGGCCGCCTGCGTCCTCGCCCTCAAGCACCAGGTGGTGCCCCCGACGGCGAACTACGAGGTCCCCGACCCCGAGTGCGACCTGGACTACGTGCCGCGCACCGCCCGCCCCCGGAAGCTCAGGAACGTGCTCTCGGTCGGCAGCGGCTTCGGCGGCTTCCAGTCCGCCGTGCTCCTCACGGAGCCGGCAGGGAGGACACGATGAGCACGGAGCAGCCCAAGCGCGCCGTCGTCACCGGCATCGGGGTGATCGCCCCCAACGGACTGAGCGCCGACACCTACTGGAAGTCCGTCCAGGAGGGCATCGGCGTCCTGGACCGCATCACCCGCGAGGGGTGCGAGCACCTGCCCCTCAAGGTCGCGGGCGAGGTCCGGTCCTTCGACGCCTCGACCCTCATCGAGGACCGCTTCCTCGTCCAGACCGACCGGTTCAGCCACTACGCCATGGCGGCGGCCTCGCTCGCCCTCGACGACGCCGGCCTCGGCCGGGACGCCGCCGAGGACCCCTTCTCCATCGGGGTGGTCACGGCGGCCGGGTCCGGCGGCGGCGAGTTCGGCCAGCGGGAGCTCCAGAAGCTGTGGGGGCAGGGCTCCAAGTTCGTTGGCCCGTACCAGTCCATCGCCTGGTTCTACGCCGCCAGCACCGGCCAGATCTCCATCCGGAGCGGCTTCAAGGGGCCGTGCGGCGTGGTCGCCAGCGACGAGGCCGGCGGCCTGGACGCCCTCGCCCACGCGGCCAGGGCCGTGCGGCGCGGGACGGGCACGATGGTCGTCGGCGCCGCCGAGGCCCCCCTCGCCCCGTACTCGATGGTGTGCCAGCTCGGCTATCCCGAGCTCAGCACCGTCGAGGAGCCCGACCGGGCCTACCGTCCCTTCACCTCCGGAGCCTCCGGCTTCGTGCCGGCGGAGGGCGGCGCCGTGCTCGTCGTGGAGGACGAGGACCGCGCCCGGAACCGGGGGACGGCCGTCCGGGCCGTCGTCGCCGGCCACGGCGCCACGTTCACCGGCGCCTCCCGCTGGGCCGAGTCCCGGGAGGGGCTCGCCCGCGCTATCCGGGTCGCCCTCGACGAGGCCGGCTGCGCCCCGGAGGAGATCGACGTCGTGTTCGCCGACGCCCTGGGCGTGCCGGAGGCGGACCGCGCCGAGGCGCTGGCGCTCGCCGACGCCCTGGGCGCGCACGCCGCCCGGGTGCCCGTCACGGCTCCCAAGACCGGGATCGGCCGCGCCTACTGCGGGGCCCCCGTCCTGGACGTCGCGGCCGCGGTGCTCGCGATGGAACACGGCCTGGTGCCCCCCACCCCGAACGTGTTCGACGTCTGCCACGACATCGACCTGGTGGTGTCCCGCGCCCGCCCCGCCGACCTGCGGACGGCCCTCGTCCTCAGCAGGGGCCTCATGGGGTCCAACGCCGCGCTGGTAGTGCGCCGCGGCGACGAGACCGCCCGGTAGGACCGGGCGGAAGAAGGAGAACACACATGAGCACCAACGAACTGACCTTCGAGGAGCTGGCCGCGCTGGTCAAGCAGTCGGCGGGCGTCACCGTCGCCCCCGAGGACCTCCGCAACGCCTCGGACGTCCCCTTCAGCGCCCTCGGCGTCGACTCGCTCGGCCTGCTCGGCATCGTCGGCGAGCTGGAGAACCGCCACGGCGTGGCACTGCCGCCCGACGCCGAGCGCAGCAAGACCCCGGCCGACTTCCTCGGCCTCGTCAACAGCACCCTCACCACCGGAGTCTGACGTGTCAGGACACACCGACAACAGCATCACCGTCGACGCCCCCCTCGACCTCGTCTGGGACATGACCAACGACCTCGAGAACTGGCCCGACCTCTTCAGCGAGTACGCCTCCGTCGAGGTGCTCTCCCGCGAGGGCGACACGACGACCTTCCGCCTGACCATGCACCCGGACGAGTCCGGCAAGGTCTGGAGCTGGGTCTCGGAGCGCACCCCCGACCGCGCGCGGCGGACCGTCACCGCCCGCCGCGTCGAGACCGGCCCCTTCGCCCACATGAACATCCGGTGGGAGTACGAGGAGACCCCGGCCGGCGTGCACATGCGCTGGGTGCAGGACTTCGCGATGAAGCCGGACGCCCCGGTCGACGACGACTGGATGACCGACAACATCAACCGCAACTCCCGCACCCAGATGGCCCTCATCCGGGACCGCATCGAGCAGGCCGCTCGCGAGCGCCGGCCCGCCCCGGTCCTCTCCGACTGAGCCGTCCCAGGAAGGACGCCCGATGCACCACGCCCTGATCGTCGCCCGCATGGCGCCCGGTTCGGCGCCGGCGATCGCCGACGTGTTCGCCGCCTCGGACAGCGGTGAACTGCCCCACCTGGTGGGCGTCTCCCGCCGCAGCCTCTTCCAGTTCGGCGACGACGTCTACCTGCACCTCATCGAGTCCGAGCGGGATCCGGCGCCCGCCATCGCGAAGCTGACCGGGCACCCCGAGTTCCGGGACGTCAGCGACCGCCTGGCGACGTACGTCAGCGCCTACCACCCGGAGACCTGGCGCAGCCCCAGGGACGCCATGGCGCAGTGCTTCTACCGCTGGGAGCGCGACCCCGCC
The DNA here is from genome assembly GCF_044756005.1 of Streptomyces sp. NPDC092045. Classification (NCBI taxonomy): domain Bacteria; kingdom Bacillati; phylum Actinomycetota; class Actinomycetes; order Kitasatosporales; family Streptomycetaceae; genus Streptomyces; species Streptomyces sp. NPDC092045. The sequence continues at coordinate 867,041 of NZ_JBIVSC010000001.1, forward strand.
TCCTGACCGGTCCCGAGGCACGGGAAACCCGAAGGCCGCCGGCCCCGCGAGAAGCGGAGCCGGCGGCCTCGGACTTTCCCCCGCTACGAGGGGGACGCCCCGGTCAGGCGGGAACGGTGCACTCGAAGGCGTGGAGGTAGGCGTTCACCGGGCGGACCTCGCCGACGGCAAGCCCCGCGTCCGTCAGCCGCTCCAGCATGCTCTCCCGCGTGTGCTTGGCGCCGCCGACGTTGAGGAGCAGCAGCAGGTCCATCGCCGTCGTGAACCGCATCGAGGGCGTGTCGTCCACCAGGTTCTCGATCACGACGACGCGGGCGCCGGGCCGGGCCGCCCGCCGGACGTTGGCCAGCGCCCTGCGGGTGCTGTCGTCGTCCCACTCCAGGATGTTCTTGAGGACGTACACGTCGGCCTCGACCGGGATGTCCTCGCGGCAGTCCCCGGCCACGACCCGGGCCCGGGGGGCGAGCGTCCCGCCCGCCCGCAGGCGCGGGTCGGCGTTCCCCACCACGCCCGGCAGGTCGAGCAGCGTGCCCTCCAGGGCGGGGTGCCGCTCCAGGAGGCTCGCCAGGACGTGCCCCTGGCCGCCGCCGATGTCCGCGACCGACGCCGCGCCCGACAGGTCGAGCAGGTCGGCCACGTCCTGCGCGGACTGCCGGCTCGACGTGGTCATGGCCCGGTTGAACACGTACGCGGACTCGGGCGCGTCCTCGTTGAGGTACGGGAAGAACTCCCTGCCGTACACGTCCTCGAAGACGCTGCCGCCGGTGCGCACCGCCTCGTCGAGCCTCGGCCAGACGTCCCACGTCCACGGCTCGGTGCACCACAGCGCGATGTACCGCAGGCTGTGCGGGTCGTCCTCGCGCAGCAGCCGGGACATCTCCGTGTGCGCGAAGGCGCCGTCGGGCCGCTCCGCGAAGATCCCCTGGCAGGCCAGGGCGCGCAGCAGCCGGCGCAGCGTCCGCGGCTCGGCCCGCACCGCCTCCGCCAGGTCCTCCACGCTCGCGGGCGTGTCCTGGAGGGCGTCCGCCACGCCGAGCCGGGCGGCGGCCCGCACGGCGGCGGCGCACGCCGCTCCGAAAACGAGCTCCCGCAGCCGCATGGGCGGCGGGGGAGCGGGGTCGACGGTCCTCACCGGGTCAACGGTCGTCATCTGTCGCCTTGCCTTCTCTGTCGTGCCGTGGGGGGAGGGGAGCGGGGTCAGCACATGCCCGCGGGCTCGGAGACCTCGCAGGTGTTGCCGCGGAAGGTGTTGCCCTTGCCGGTGTCGCGGTCGGCGAGGTCGGCCGTGCCGTTGCGGAGCACGACGTTGTCGCGGATCTCGTTGCGCTCGTTGAGGGCGCCCACGAAGCTCTTGAAGAGCACGATGCCGCCCGACAGCGGCGAGGTGCCCTTGTTGTCCTCGATCCGGTTGTCGGCCACCAGCGTCTCCTCGGCGCCGGTGAGGACGATCCCCGAGCCCTGGAGGAAGGGCAGGCGGGGGGTCTTGGGGCAGTACTTGTTGTTGGCGTGGATGTGGTTGCGGCGCAGGCTCATCGCTCCGGCGCGCGGGGTGGACTCGTCGCCGACGACGAAGACCGCGGCGCAGTTGCCGGTCGCCTCGTTGCGGTCGACGGTGACGTTCCGCAGCCGCCGCACGGTGAGGCCGATGCGGTTGCCGGACAGGCGGTTGTGGCTGATCAGCGTGCCCTTCGTGTCGACGGCCCCTTCCTCCGTGTCGGTGGTGTTGGACACGAAGAGGCCCGCGTCGCCGTTGTCCCGGGCGGTGTTGCCGGTCAGCACGGAGCGGACGGAGCGCTCCTGCGCGATGCCCCAGTTGCCGTTCTTCTCGGCGGTCACGCCCCGGACCGTCAGCCGGTCGGTGCGGGAGGCCCACAGGCCGTTCCGGGCGAAGTTCCGAAGCGTCAGGGAGCGCACGGTGACGTTCTCGACGGGGTGCCGGGCGGTGCCGGTCACGCAGATGCCGTGGCCGGCCTCGGCGCACGCCCCGGTGGCGGCCTTGCCGGGCACGACGACGGTCGGGAAGACCGTCGAGCCCCGCAGGGTCAGGTTCGACGTGGTGATGGTGACGCTCTCGCGGTAGGTGCCGGGGGCGAGCACGATGCTGTCCCCGGGCCGCGCGGCGTCCACGGCCTTCTGGATCGATTCGCCGGGCTCGACCCGGTGCACGGTCCGGGAGGCGGCGGAGGCCTCGGGGGCGAGGGGCGGAGCGGCGGCCACGCCCGTCGTCACGGCGGCCACGGCACACGCCACGAGGGCGATCTGTCGTCTTGTCATACGGCGAAGCTATGAGCGGGCCCACCGCCCCGCCACCGCTGATCACCCGGCCGGGCCGCCCGTCCCCCGAACGCCGCCCGCCCGGACGGGAACCACGTGATGCGCCGTCAGCACCCGGAACGCGTCCAGCCCGTCGGGCCGGACCTGCGGCGCCCGCCCCGCGGCCCGTCCGGCGGATCGGGGGCGGGCGGGCCCGGGGGAGTCCGACGGAACGGGGAGGAACGTGCCCCGGGGAGTCCGGCGGAACGGGGAGGAACGTGCCCCGGGGGGAGTCCGGCGGATCGTGGTCGGAGGCGCCCTAACCCGTTCGCCCCTCGGACACGGGCGTTTTCGGTACGGCGGTCCCACCGCCGTGACCTGCGGCGACGACGGCGCGGACGGCGGCCGGGCGGCCGACCGGGCGACATCCCCGGGCGCCGCTCGCGTTGCGATGACCAGCGGCGGGCCTTTCCCTCGTGCTCGGAGCACAGCACAGGAGCCGCGCGGAAGAGCCGGGCGGGAACCGCTCCGTCCGAGGAGAAAACATGCGTCTCGCCCGTACCGGTGCCACGGCCGTCCTGATCGTCGGCGCCCTGGTCCTTCCCGCCTCCACCGCCGTGGCCGCCGAGGGCGAGGCCGCCGCTTCGGGGGACGTCCGCGTCGCCCCGGGGACGGCGTCTCCCGGCAGCACCGTCACCGTCAGCACGACCGCCTGCGGCAAGGAGACCTACGGCAAGGGCGAGTCCGTGGCCGGCGGCAGGTTCCACCTGCTCCCGGGCGACCGGAAGGGCGTCCTGACGGGTGAGTTCCGGCTGCCGAAGGACGTCCCCTCCGGTACGGACACCGTGACGCTCAAGTGCCCGCCCCGGAAGAAGATGACCGCCACGTACCGGATCTCCGGCCGCCCGAACGGCGCCGTCGACGCCGGCTTCGGCGGGAGCGCGGGCAAGGAGAGCGAGTTCGGCCTCGGCTGGCTCCTGGTCGGCGCGGCCGTCGCGGGCGGAGCGTTCGGGATGCGCCGGCGCGCCGCGGGCGCGGGGAACCGGGCCTGACGCGGACCGGCGGCCCGCGCCCGCGGCACGTCCCGCTCCCGGTCTGGGCCGCGCTCGCCGGGGCGCTGCTGCTCCTCGACGCGACGGCCGGCCACGACGCCCCGCCGCCCGCCGCGCGGGCCCTCCCGCAGGAGGCGCGGGCCGCCGGGCCGGACGTCCCGGGCCGCTCCGGGGCCGTCGCCGAGCCGCTCCCCGCGTCCGATCCGGTACGGGTCCGGATCCCGCTCATTGGGGTCGACGCCCGGCTGATGCGCCTCGAACTGGACGCGGAGGGAAAGCTGGAGCCGCCCCCGCCGAACCTCCCGGCCTTCGCCGGCTGGTACGCCCGGGGCACCCCGCCCGGCTCGGCGGGGACGGCCGTCCTGACGGGCCATCTGGACACCCCCGCCGGCCCCGCCGTCTTCCACCGGCTCGGCGCCCTGACGCCGGGCGCCGGGATCGCGGTCGAGCGCGCGGACGGCAGCACGGCCCTCTTCACGGTCGACGCGGTGGAGGAGCACGCCAAGGACCGCTTCCCCGACGACAAGGTCTACGGCGGCTCCGGCGGTCCGGAGCTGCGGCTGATCACCTGCGGCGGCGACTGGTCCGGCGACACCGGCTACCGGGCCAACACGGTCGTCTACGCCACGCTGACCGGCGTGGGCTGAGCCCGCGCCGGCGCGTCCTTCCCGGGCGGAGGGCCCTCAGGGCCTTTCCGGCGGATCGTGGCCGGGGGCCGGGTTCCGGCGAGCCGTGTCCGGGGGCGCCGTCACCGGCACCAGGAACAGCTCGTCCGCGAAGCACCAGGCCCAGTCCTCGTCCGGGGCGAGGGACACGGCCACCGGGTGCCCGGTCGCGAGGTGGTGGGCGTGCGCGTGCGCCCCGGGGGAACTGTCGCAGCACCCCACGTGCCCGCAGGTCGCGCACCACCGCAGCCGCCGCCAGGCCCGGCCCCGCGCCGCGCACGCCGCGCACACGGCCCCCGGGGCGGGACCCGGTCCCGCCGGGGCGTCCAGGTGGGCGCAGCGGCGCGGCGCCGTGCGGCCCCCGTCGGGCGCCTCCCGCCAGGCCGGGGACGGGACGCCGGACTCGCCGCGACCGTCCCCGGCGGAGGGGTCCCCGGTCATCGTCCCGCGCCTTCCGCCGCCCCCGCCCGGCCCGCGCGCGGGGGTCCGCCGCTTCCGAGGCGTTCCAGGAGCGGGGCGACGAGGTGCGACTCCACCGCGTCGGCCGCCGCGGCGCCCGCGGGCAGGGGCGGAGGGGTGCCGACCACGGCGCGCTCGGCGAAGCCGTTGTCCAGGTGGGGCATGCGCACGTCCAGGACGGCCACCCCGGCGCGCCGCGACTCGCGGGCCGCGACGCCGAGCCACGCGGCGAGCGCGGACTTGGCCGCCGCGTAGTCGGCGGTGCCGGACGGCGGCCGGTCGACGACGACGCCGGTGACGGCGCAGACGGCGCTTCCCGGCGGCAGCACGCGCAGGGCCCCGCGGACCACCGCCATGGGGGCCAGGGCGTTCACCGCCACGAGGTGCTCGGCGGCGGCCTCGGGCATGTCCCGGGCGGCTCCGAAACCGGCCGTGCCCAGGGCGACCACGACGGCGTCGAGGCCGCCCAGGGCCTCGGCGGCCCAGGGGGCGAGCCCTTCGCAGGCGCTCAGGTCGTAGGCCTCGAAGACGCGGTGCGGGCGCCCGCCCAGGGCCTCCGACACCCCGGCGAGCCGCTTCCGGTCGCGGCCGGCCAGCGCCGCCGACGCGCCCAGGCGCGTCAGCCGCTGCGCGGCGAGTCCGCCGACGGTGCCGGTCGCCCCCACCACCAGGACGCGCTTCCCGTCGATGCGCATGCCGCCTCCTCGCCCCCGGACCGGTTCGTGGACCCCACCCGTGCTTCGGCGCGGGCGGGGACTCCGGATGCGGGGAGGTGCGAGGGGACCGCTCGGGGGAGCCGCGGCCCGGAGGGCCCGTCACTCGAAGAACTTCAGGCTCCAGCCGGTGTCCGTGTTCGCGCCGGGGACGTTCGCCCGCCGGTACGTGGTGCCGCCCCACCAGCAGAAGCCGCCCGTGTACCAGTAGCGGTTCTCCCAGGAGTACGGCGTCCCCTTCGGCACCGCGTGGAACATCAGCGGGAACGTCGGACCGGCCGGCGGGCTCGTGGCGATGTCGCCGTCGAGCAGGACGAAGCTGTGGTGGCCGGGGCCGTCGACGCGCAGCGTCGGGTCCCAGCCGGACATCATGGCGTCGCGGTGGGAGCCGAAGAGGCAGCCGTTCGACTTGTACCAGTCCCACACGTGCGTCGGGTCGCCGCCGGCCCGCAGCCGCAGGTCGGCCAGGCAGTACCGGTCGCTCCAGCTCCCGTTGGCGGAGTAGACGACGTGGAGCTGCCCGTTCGGGTCCTTGATCGCCTCGGGGGACTCGTTGACGTACGGGTTGCCGACGACCCGCTCCCAGGGCTCGCGCGGCTGCGAGATGACGTACCGCGCACCGGTCGGGGTGGTGGGGCCGCTCATCCGGGCGATGTAGAGGTTCTGCTCGACGTCGGTGTCCCCGGCCCATCCCGACCAGACGAACCAGCGCTGCCCGCTGAAGGTGAACAGGGTGCCGTCGATGGCCCACTTGTCGTCGGGCAGGGCGAGCCTCGTCTCCGCCGTGTACCCGCTGTCGGGGCTCGCGGAGCTGATCGCGTACATCCGGTGGGCGGCGCCCCGGCCGGCCGTGAAGTAGACGTGGTAGCGCCCGCCGTCGCGGACGATCTCCGGCGCCCACACCTCGCCGAGGTTCCGGGTGTCGGTCCAGATCCGGCGGGCCGGCGCGGTGGCGAGCCCGGCCGTCGACGGGGCCTGGCGCACGTCGATGCCGTTGCCGGTCGACTGCACCGCGACGTAGGTGCCGCCGACCCGCAGGACGCTCGGGTCGGCGGCCCTGCCCGGGGCCGCTCCCGCCTCGGCGGGAGCGGCCCCGGGCAGGGCCGCGACCAGGGCGAAGAGCAGGGACAGCGCCAGGACGAGTACGCCGGAGGGGCGTCGTGCACGCTTCATGGGGGCTCCCGGTGAGGCCGGCCGACACGGTTTACATCGATGTAATCCAGCGTCCGCAGCATCCCGGCCGAGAGTGAACATGTCAACATGGGGGCGTGTGCGCCTTGAGGTGGGTCGAGGGAAATTGTTTGTTTCCTTTCGATTGCTGGGTGATTCCGTCGAGAACTGTTTCCTGTTAGGTTCCTCCCCACCTCGTCCGCCGCCGAGGACCGGGGCGCTCCGTCCCTCGGGCCCGTCCGCCCCCGTTCCGCCGGACGGCCCTCGTTCGAGCCGCTCGTCAACTCCGCACGGAATCCCGCACGCCGACGGGCCGGACGGCCCCGGCGCGTGCCGGACTCCGGGCGCCGTCCTGCCCAGGAGGAACCCGATGCGACGCGTCGTCGCCTGCCTGGCGGCCCTGTTGACTATGGCCGGAGGCCTGCTCTTCACCGGAACCACCGCAGCCTCCGCCGCCGTCGTCCCCAAGACGCCGCCCCTGACCACCCCGTGGACCTCTCAGGTGTCCACCACCGCCCCCCTGCCCGAGTACCCGCGCCCCCAGATGACACGGCCCGACTGGCAGTCCCTGAACGGCGAGTGGGAGTTCCTCAACCCGCCCGCCGACGGCGCGGGCAACGTCGACCGCAACGCGGCCCCGCCGCTCGGCCAGACCCTGCCCGAGCGCATCCTCGTCCCGTACCCGGTGGAGTCCGCCCTCTCCGGGATCATGCGCAACGACAACCGCGACCTGATGTTCTACAAGCGCTCCTTCACCGTCCCCCAGAACTGGTCGGGCCGCCGGGTCCAGCTCCACTTCGGCGCCGTCGACCACGAGGCCACCGTCTGGGTCAACGGCACCCGCGTCACCAGCCACAAGGGCGGCTACGACCGCTTCGAGGCCGACATCACCCCGCAGCTGCGCGCCGGCTCCAACGAGCTGGTCGTCCGCGTCTACGACCCCACCGACGGGCGCGGCGAGAAGCAGCCGGTCGGCAAGCAGACCAACAACCCCAGCGGCATCTTCTATACGCCCACCTCCGGCATCTGGCAGTCCGTCTGGCTGGAGCCCACCCCCGTCTCGTCGGTCTACTCCGTCGACATCAGGCCCGACCTCGCCACCGGCACCGCGCGGGTCAGGGTCTTCACCCGCGGCGACGTCACCGGCCACACCGTCCGCGCCGAGGCCCTGAACGGCACCCGGGTGGTCGGCACCGCCACCGGCGGCTTCACCGAGTTCTCCGTCCCCGTCCCGAACGCCCGCCGCTGGTCGCCCGACGACCCCTTCCTGTACGACCTCAGGGTCACCCTCCTGGGCGCATCCGGCGCCGCCGTCGACACCGTCACCAGCTACTTCGGCATGCGCGAGATCGGCAAGAAGCTCGTCAACGGGGTCATGCGCCCCACCCTGAACGGCGAGTTCGTCTTCCAGATCGGCACCCTCGACCAGGGCTTCTGGCCCGACGGCCTCTACACCGCGCCCACCGACGCCGCCCTCGCCTCCGACCTCCAGAAGCACAAGGACCTGGGCTTCAACATGGTGCGCAAGCACATCAAGGTCGAGCCCGCCCGCTGGTACTACCACGCCGACCGGCTCGGACTCCTGGTGTGGCAGGACATCCCCTCCACCCAGGCCTTCGACGCCAACCGCACCCCGGCGCAGATCGCCCGGTTCGAGACCGAGGCCCGCGAGATCGTCGACGAGCACCGGTTCTCCCCGGCCGTCGTCGCCTACGTCCCGTTCAACGAGGGCTGGGGCGAGTGGAACCTCGACGACACCCGCCGGATCACCACCGACCTGGAGAACTACGACCCCGGCCGCCTGATGAACGCCCACAGCGGCTACAACTGCTGCGCCTCCAAGGGCGATCCGGGCACCGGCGACATCATCGACTGGCACGTCTACACCGGGCCCGACGCACCCCGGCCCTCGGCCACCCGGATCTCCGTCCTCGGCGAGTTCGGCGGCATCGGACTGCGCACCCCCGGCCACGAGTACAGCCCCGACGGGCAGTTCTTCGCCTACGAGCAGGTGTCGAGCGCCGCCCGGCTCAACGACCGGTACACCGGCATGGTCCGCGACGTGCAGTCGCTCATGACCACCAAGGGCGTCTCCGCCTACGTCTACACCGAGATCACCGACGTCGAGGGCGAGTACAACGGCCTGCTCACCTACGACCGGCGGATCCAGAAGGTCGACACCGCCGCCCTGCGTGCCGCCCACGGCACGCTGATCGCCGCCTCCCGCAACCTCAACGCGACACCGGGCCACACCCTCGGCCACGTGCGCTCCTTCCGGGTCACCACGCCCGGGTACACCGACCGCTACCTGCGGCACGCCGACTCCCTCGCCCGCACCGACGTGCTGACCGGCGCCTCCGCCGACGGGGCCCGCCAGGACGCCTCCTTCCGCACCGTCGCCGGACTCGCCGACCCGCGCTGCCACTCCTTCGAGTCGGTGAACCTGCCCGGGCGCTATCTGCGCCACTCCGCCAACCGCGTACGTCTCGACGGCAACACGGGCGGGTCGTTCGCGGCCGACGCCACCTGGTGCGCCCGCACCGGACTCGCGGCCGGCGGCACCTCGTACGAGTCGCTGAACTTCCCCGGCGCGTACCTGCGGCACTACGCCGACAACGTGTACCTCGCCCGCGGCGGCGGCCCCAACCCCTGGGACACGGCCTCCTCCTTCGCGGCGGACGCCACCTGGAACACGGGCGAGCCCGCCCTGTGGCGCAGCTCCGTCCTGCTGCCCACGGACGTGCGGCGCTCGCTGCGCGTCACCACCTGGGGCCACACCGACCGCTACCTGCGCCACGCCGACAGCCTGGCCCGGACCGAGGTCGTCAACGGGAACAGTGCCGCCCTGCTGAAGCAGGACGCCACGTTCACGGTGCGGCGCGGCCTCGCCGACTCGTCCTGCTACTCGTTCGAGGCGGTCAACTACCCGGGCCGCTTCCTGCGGCACGCCGACAGCCGGGTGGGCACCGCCGCCGACGACGGCACCGCGCTCCTCCGGCAGGACGCCACCTTCTGCGCCCGGCCGGGCGTCGGCGGGACCGGCGTCACCTTCGAGTCGCTGAACGTCCCCGGCGCGTACCTGCGCCACTTCGAGTCCGCGGTGTCCATCGCCTCGGGCGCCGGGAGCGGCGGCTTCGACCGCCCGCAGACGCTCACGGCCGACAGCAGTTGGACGCTCGAAGCCCCCTGGGCGCCCTGACGGGCCCCGACCGAAAGGGAAGCGGGTCCTTCCGGGCGTCACCGCCCGGAAGGACCCGCTCGCTCATGTGCCGATCACGGCTTACGGCTTCCCGGCCGCGTGCAGCGCGGTCACCTCCTCGGAGGAGAGCGCCCGGTCGAAGGCGCGCACCCGGTCGACCGAACCGTTCCAGAAGTCGACGTTCCCGCCGCCCCACCGGGCGCGCCCGACCGCGAGCGGACCGGTGCTCACGTCCGCCGGGCCCGGGACCGCCGTCGCCACGAGCGCGCCGTCCACGTACAGCCGGATCTCGTTCCTCGCCGCGTCCCGCACGCCCACCAGGTGGTACCAGCGGCTGAGCTCGGGCGTCGTCGCGTACCGGGCGCGGTGGCCGCCCGGGGTGCTGAAGGCGAAGGCGCCCTGCCCGTACTGGAGGTAGAAGGGGTTCTCCCGGCGCCGGCCGTCCTGGCTGACCACGGTCGCGTAGTTGCCCGGCAGGGCGTCGAGCGCGGCCCACGCGGACACGGTGTAGCTCGTGGTGGTGTCCACGACCGGGCCGTCGGTCCGGGCGAAGCCGCCCTTCCCGTCGAACCTCAGCGCGCTGCCGTCGACGCCCGGGCCCCACGCGGTGCCCCCGTTCAGGGTGAGCGGCCGGTTCTGCGGCCCGGAGTCCCGCGCGGTCGTGCCCGCGCCCTCGTCCAGGGACCAGGAGCCGCCGCCGGCGAGCGGGGCGCGCTGCCCGGCGGCCGCGCCCGCCGCGATCACCCTGCGGTTGATCTCGCGGACCCGCACCGGATCGACCTTGATCTCCCGGCGGTCGTACGTGTAGAGGCCGTTGAGCTCGTTCTCCAGGTCGGAGATCTGGGTGTAGACGGAGCCGGACAGCTCGGCGCCCGCGGCCTCCAGGTAGAACTTCTCGGTGTTCTCGACGTACGTGCGGGTCAGGGCCTCCTTGTCGGCGACGCCGCTGTAGATCACGGTCGGGGCGCCGGGCCACATGTGGCCGGGGGTGCGCAGGGTGAAGCCGCCGTGCTCGCCGTCCATCGCGATCCGGTGGTCCGGGTAGGGGGCGTCGGTGTTGTCGTAGTCGTGGTGGTCGAGGACGTCGCCCTTGCCGGAGTCGCCCTTGGAGTTGCAGCAGTTGACCCCGCTGTGGGCGTTGACGATCCGGGACGGGTCGGCCGCCTTCACGGCCTCGGCGATCCGGCCGGTCTCCTCCCGGTTCCACTCGCCCCAGCCCTCGTTGAAGACGATCCAGCCGATGACGGAGGGGGAGTCGTGGTGCTGGCGCATCATCTCGCGGCCCTGGTCGACGAAGGCCCGGTGGCCGGTGTCGTCGGTGAGGTTGCCGGAGACGAAGTCCTGCCAGACCAGGAGGCCGAGCCGGTCCGCGTGGTAGAACCAGCGCGGCGACTCCACCTTGATGTGCTTGCGCACGGCGTTGAAGCCGAGCTTCTTGTGGGCCTCCAGGTCGAAGGCGAGCGCCTCGTCGCTGGGCTGGGTGTGGAGGCCGTCCGGCCAGAAGCCCTGGTCGAGGGTGGCGAGGGAGAAGACCGGCTTGCCGTTGAGGACCAGCTTGGGGAAGCCGCCGACCTTCTCGACCGCGATCTTCCGCATGCCGAAGTAGCTGTCGATCCGGTCGGACGACCTGCCGTCCGTCAGCCGCACCTCCAGGTCGTAGAGGTACGGGTCGTCCGGGCTCCACAGCCGCTGGTTCGCCACCGGCAGCCGCAGCTCCGCACCGGCGGGGCCGGTGGTCCGGCCGACGACCCGGCCGCGGGTGTCGCGGGCCACGGCCTCCACGCGCGCGCCGGCCGAGGCGCGGGCCGACTCGACCTTCACGGCCAGGGTGCCGGTGTCGATGTCCGGGGTCGTGACGACGTCGTCGATGGAGACGGGGGCGACGGGCTCCATCCACACCGTCTGCCAGATGCCCGAGGACTGGGTGTAGAAGATGCCGCCCGGGTCGGTGGACTGCTTGCCCGTCGGCTGGTTGGGGCCGCCGGTGTCGGTGACCGCGACGACGATCTCCTGCGGGCCCCTGTCCTTGAGGGCGTCGGTGACGTCGGCGCTGAAGGCGGTGTAGCCGCCGGTGTGCTCGGCGACCCGCGTGCCGTTGACCCAGACGCGGGCCCGGTGGTCGACGGCGCCGAAGTGGAGCACCAGCCGGTCGCCCTTGCCGGCCTTGCCGACCTTCCAGTCCTTCGGCACGTCCACGAGGCGCCGGTAGACCATGTGGTCCTCGTGCCGTTCGATGCCGGAGAGCTGCGACTCGACCGGGAACGGGACGGTGATCCGCTCGTCCAGGTCCTTGCCGAAGACCGGCGTCTCGCCCGCCCCGGCCCCGGCGAACTGCCAGGGCCCGTTGAGGTTCTTCCACTTGCCGCGCACCTGCTGGGGGCGCGGGTACTCCGGCAGCGGGTTCCTCTCGTCCAGCCGGTCGCCCCACTCGGTGGTGAGCCGGTGGGCGGAGGCGTTGGCGGCCCAGCGCAGGATCCGGGGCACGGTCTCGGTGCCGTTCCTCAGCCCGCCGAGGCCGTCGTAGTCGACCCGTACGCGCTGGCCCTTCTGGATCGGCTCCGCGAGGTCGACGAGGACGCTGTTCCGGTCGCCCGGGGCGACGCGGACCCTCCTGACCGGCATCGGGGTGGTGTCGGCCTCGACGGTGAGGTGCTCCGCCACCTTCTCCAGGCCGCCGACCCGGTGGTCGAACCGCAGCCGCAGCCGGCGTCCGTCCGCCGGGACGGTCGGCTCCACCGGATAGACCTCGAAGCCGGCGGGCGGGGTGAACGCGGACTCCGGGACGAGCTGCTTGGGCAGCGTCGGCGTCGACCAGCGCAGGAACATGTTCGCGCCGCCGACGTCCTGGAACATCTCCAGGCGGAAGTCGTGCTTCTCGCCGGCCTTCAGGTGGACGGGCGCGCTGGTCTGCTCCCGGTCCCAGTCGGGCACCCAGTGGTCGATGACCGGCTCGCCGTCGACGAAGAGCCGGAAGCCGTTGTCCCCGATGCCGTGGAAGGTGTAGTCGCCGGTGACCGGGGCCTCGATCCGGCCGGTCCAGCGGGCGGTGGTGTGCTCGGACCGGCCGGTGAGCGACTGGAAGGTGCCGGTCAGGCCGGAGAAGTCGATCTGCGGGTCGAGGGAGACACCGCCGAGTTCGGCGAAGTCCCGGGCGCCGGGCGCCGACATGCCGAAGTACTCGCCCTTCAGACCGTGGACTTCGACGGCGGCGTCACGGGCGGACGGGGAGGGGACGGACGGGGCGGCGGGGGAGGAGGCGGACGCGGGGGCGGCCCCGGCCGGCTGCGCGGCCGAGGCGGTGGAGACCGGGGCGCCGACGGACAGCACCAGGGCCGCCGCGGTGAGCAGCGCCCCCATTCCGGTTCGGGGGCGGGTGTTTCGTCGTGTCATCGAGTCTTTCCTCGCGGAGAGGGGAATCGGAGCCGGGCCCGGGGGAGGCGTGACGCCGGAGGCACTCCGGTGGTGCCGCGCGTCCGTCTCGGGGCACGGGTGGTCCGGCCGGTCGCCGCGCGTTCGCGCCGACGGGCCGGGGACGACGGCGTACGACCGGTCCGCGCCCCGGCACGGGGGGTGCCGGCGAGAGCGGACGGCCGTCATTCCAACGTTGGAAAATCGTGTGCAGCGGAATGACAGCACGCGCCGCGGAGGCTGTCCAGACCTCGTGCGGGGGCCGCGCCGACGGTCCGTCACCCCCGGTGCCGTTACGGCCGCTTCGTTCCGGGGACGCGTTCCGGAAACGTCGTCCCGGCCCCTTGCCGTGCTCGCCGGGACGCGGTTATAACGTTGTAAAGCCGAAGCCGCCGATCTGGCGAACGGCTGCTCCGAGCTTTTGTCCTCCCAGCTCAGAGCCTTGATCCGGGTGGATCGAGGCTGTGCACCAACGGTCCGCCGGCCCATCGCGGCGGACCGGCTCCTCTTCCCGCCCCGCGCGACCGCACGCCACTCGGCGGTGCTGTCCCCCGCCAAGGAGTGTCCTCCCGATGACCCTTTCGCCGACCCTTCCGAAGAGAACCCGCACCCTCTCGGTCGCCTGCGCCGTCGTCGCCTCCGCCGCGCTCGCCCTCTCCGGCTGCGCCAAGTCGGAGACCGTGGACGACGCGGGCGGCGACAGCGGCCAGGGCGCCCAGACGGTCCAGACGCCGACCGCGTCCGCCGCCGCCGGAGGGGGCTGCACCCTCACCTCCTACGGCGCGCCGAAGCTCGACCTCAAGAACGCGATCGTCGGCTTCTCCCAGTCGGAGAAGGAGGCCAACCCCTTCCGCATCGCCGAGACGCGGTCCATCAAGGACGAGGCCGCCAGGATCGGCGTCAAGAAGCTCCTCACCACCAACGCGCAGTCCCAGCTGTCCAAGCAGATCAGCGACATCCAGGACATGCTCGCCCAGGGCGCCCAGTTCCTCATCGTCGCCCCGCTCAACTCCGACGGCCTGGAGCCCGCCCTCCGGGCCGCCGCCGCCAAGAAGGTCCCGGTCCTCACCGTCGACCGCAAGATCAACGCCACCGCCTGCAAGGACTACCTGGCCTTCCTCGGCTCGGACTTCGTCGAGCAGGGCAAGCGGGCCGCCGACGCGATGGTGAAGGCGACCGGCGGCAAGGGCAAGGTCGCGATCCTGCTCGGCTCCTCCGGAAACAGCGTCACCACCGACCGCACCAAGGGCTTCGTCGACCAGGTGAGGGCCACCGCCCCCGGCCTGGAGATCGTCGCCCAGCAGACCGGCGAGTTCGCCCGCGACAAGGGCCAGCAGGTCATGGAGCAGCTCATCCAGTCCAAGCCCGGCATCACGGCGGTCTACGCCGAGAACGACGAGATGGCCCTCGGCGCCGTCACCGCCCTCAGGGCGGCGGGCAAGACCCCCGGCAAGGACGTCAGGATCGTCTCCATCGACGGCACCCGCAACGCCGTCCAGGCCCTGGCCGCCGGCGAGTTGAACGCCGTCATCGAGTCCAACCCGCGCTTCGGCCCGCTGGCCTTCGCCACCGCGCAGAAGTTCTACGCCGGCGAGGGCGTCCCCGAGGACGTCATCATCGCGGACCGCTCCTACGACCCGGCCAACGCCAAGGAGTCCCTCGGCGGAGCGTACTGACCCGAGGCCGGTACGGACCCGAGGCCGGTACGGACGCGCCCCGGTACGGACGCACGGCCGGGTCGCCGTACGGCCGGCAAGGGCGCACGGCCCGGCACCGGCGTACGCCGGCGCGCACGCGCGGACCGGCACGAGCACGTCCTCCGGCACCGCCCCCCGAACCGTACGGGCCGGTGCCGTGGTTCCGGCGGGAACCGCGGCTCGGTCCGTACGCCCACCGGCCCGGGCCTCCCCGCCCGGCCGCGGGGCCCGCCCCGCCCCCCGGCCCCCGGCGGTCTCGCTCACCGCCCGCCCGGCGACGGGGGCGGCCCCACCCCCTCCCACGATCCCTCTCCGGAAGGCCACGTTCATGGCACCCCCCGAAACGCCGGCGCCCGCGCCGAGCGGCACCGCGCCGACGGTGCTGGAGGCCCGCGGCGTCGGGAAGCGCTTCCCCGGCGTGGTCGCCCTCGACGACGTCTCGTTCACCCTCCGCGCCGGCGAGACCCACGCCCTCGTCGGCGAGAACGGCGCCGGCAAGTCCACCCTCGTCAAGGTGCTCACCGGCGTGCACCGCCCGGACGGCGGCGAACTGCTCCTGTCCGGACGGCCGGTGCGGTTCGCCCGCCCCTCCGAGGCGCAGGAGGCCGGCATCTCCACCATCTACCAGGAGGTGAACCTGGTCCCGCTGATGAGCGTGGCCCGGAACGTCTTCCTCGGCCGCGAACCCAAGAACCGCCTCGGCCTCATCGACTTCGCCCGGATGCACGCCGAGGCCGCGGAGCTCCTCGGCGGCTTCGGCGTCGCCGTCGACCCCCGCCGGCCGCTGAACACCCTGGGCATCGGCACCCAGCAGATGGTCGCCCTCGCCCGGGCGGTCTCCGTCGAGGCCCGCGTCGTCGTCATGGACGAACCCACCTCCTCCCTGGAACCGCGCGAGGTCGAGACCCTCTTCCGCGTCATCGACGACCTGCGCCGGCGCGACATCGCCGTGCTGTACGTCAGCCACCGCATGGACGAGCTGTACCGGATCTGCGACCGGGTCACCGTCCTGCGCGACGGCCGGCACATCCACACCAGCCCGCTCGCCGGACTCGACCGCGTACGGCTCGTCTCCATGATGCTGGGCCGCGAGGTCTCCGAGGTGCGCCGGCACGGCGTGACGAGCTTCGGCGCCGAGGGCCACACCATCACCCGCGAACCCGTCCTGACCGCCACCGGACTGACCCGCCGCCACCAGCTGGACGGCGTCTCCCTCGACCTCCACCCCGGCGAGGTGCTCGGCCTCGGCGGCCTGCTCGGCTCCGGACGCAGCGAGACCGCCAGGGCGCTGGCCGGCGCCCTGCCCCTGGACGCGGGCGGGGTGAGCGTCGGCGGCACGCCGCTCGGCCGGCCCTCCTCCGCGAGCGCGATCCGCGCCGGGATCAGCCTGCTCCCCGAGGACCGCAAGGCCGAGGGCATCGTCCCCGGCCTGTCCGTCCGCGAGAACATCGTGCTCGCCGCCCTGCCCCGGCTCTCGCGCGCCGGCATCGTCTCGCGCGAACGGCAGGACCGGGTGGTCGACGTCTTCGTGAAGCGGCTGCGGATCAAGGCCTCCAGCCCCGAGCAGAAGGTCGGCGAACTCTCCGGCGGCAACCAGCAGAAGGTCCTCCTGGCCCGCTGGCTCTGCCTCGAACCGAAGGTCCTGCTGCTCGACGAACCCACCCGGGGCATCGACGTCGGGGCCAAGGCCGAGGTCCAGGCCCTCGTCGACGAACTCGCGCGGGAGGGCCTCGCCGTCCTCCTGATCTCCTCCGACATCGAGGAGCTCGTCGAGGGCGCCGACCGGATCGTCGTCCTCAGGAACGGCGCCGCCGCCGGCGAACTGGTCGGCGAGAACGTGTCGGAGGAGGCCCTGCTCGCGGCCCTCGCCGACCACGCGCCGCCCGCCGGGGGCCCCGGCCCCGTACCACCCGCCGAGGACACCGGCCGCACGCCGTCCGCCGGAACCCCCGGCCACGCGCCGCCCCCCGGAGAAGCCGGGCCCGGCCCCGTACCGCTCGTGAAGAACCCCGAACCCGCCGCACCGGGCGCCCCGGCCGCCGAGGAGGACCCCCGATGACCATCCAAGCCACCGCGGCGCCGGCCCGCGCCGCCGGGACCCGCCCGAACGCCGCCGCGTGGTTCCAGGAGTACGGCGTGTACGCCGCCGTGGCCGCGCTCCTGCTGTTCAACGCCCTCTTCACCGACCACTTCCTCACCGCCGACAACCTCCGCACCCAGCTCGTCCAGGTCGCCCCGATCGTCATCGTGGCCCTCGGCATGGCCCTGGTGATCGGCACCGAGGGCGTCGACCTGTCCGTGGGCTCCGCCATGGCCCTGGCCACGGCGCTGCTGCCGCTCTACCTCGGCTACGGACTCGTCCCCGCCCTGCTCGTCGCCCTCCTCGCGGGCGCCCTCGTCGGCGCGGTCAACGGCACCCTGGTTTCTGTGGTGGGGCTGCAACCCATCGTCGCGACCCTCGCCCTGTTCGTCGGCGGACGCGGCCTCGCGCTCGTGATGGCCGACGGGCAGCTCAAGCAGATCGTCAACCCCGACCTGCTCGCCCTCGGCACCGGCAGCCTCCTCGGCGTCCCCCTGGTCGTGGTCGTCGCCGGAACCCTCGCGCTCGCCGTCGCCCTCCTCGTCCACCGGACCACCTTCGGCCGCCAGGTCGTCGCCATCGGCGGCAACCGCGCCGCCGCCACCCTGGCCGGCCTGCCCGTGAAGCGCGTCCTGACCGGCGTCTACGTCCTGTGCGGGGTGCTCGCCGCCCTCGCCGGCGTCCTCGCCACCGCCCGCCTCACCGCGAGCGACCCGTCCTCGCTCGGCACCCTGATGGAACTCTCCGCCATCACCGCCGTCGTGGTCGGCGGAACCCCGCTCAGCGGCGGCTCCGTCCGCGTCCTCGGCACCGTCGCGGGCGCCCTGCTCATGCAGCTCCTGCGCGCCACCCTCGTCAAGCACGACCTGCCCGACTCCACCGCCCAGATCGCCCAGGCGGCCATCATCGTCGCCGCCGTCTACGTCGCACGGGAGCGCCGACCCCGATGAACCCCACCTCCTCCCTCACCGCGCCGGGGACGGGCGCCCCCGCGAAGACCGGGCACGCGGACGCCGGGACCTCCGGACCGGAGCGGCTCCTCTCCCTGGTCCGGCGCCAGGGCGTGCTCGCCGTCCTCCTCCTCGTCGTGCTGATCGCCTCCTTCGCGTACCCCACCTTCCCCACCCTCGACAACGCCCGCGGCGTCCTCGTCCAGGCCTCGTTCCTCGCGATCGTGGCCCTCGGCATGACCCTGGTGATCATCACCGGCGGCATCGACCTGTCCGTCGGCTCCGTCTTCGCCCTCGGCGGCGTCCTCGCCGCCTGGGCCTCGCAGTGGGGCCTGCTGCCGGCGCTCCTCGTCCCGCTGGTGGTCTGCGGCGCGATCGGCCTGCTCAACGGCCTGCTCATCGCCCGCGCCGGCATGGCGCCCTTCATCGTCACCCTCGCCTCCCTGCTGGGCGCGCGCGGACTGCTGCTCGCCCTCACCGACGAGGGCGCCACCACCCATCTGGTGCCCGGGGACTCGGCGTTCGCCGCACTCGGCCAGGGCGGCGTCCTCGGCTTCGGGTACCCGATCCTCGTCGCGCTCGCCCTGTTCGGCGCCGGCGGAGTCGTCCTCCAGCGCACCTCCTTCGGACAGACCCTCTTCGCCGTCGGCGGCAGCGGTGACGCGGCCACCCTCATGGGGCTGCCCGTCGCCCGCGCCAAGGCGACGGTGTACGTGCTCAGCGGCCTGCTCGCGGGATTCGCGGGGGCCCTCAACGCGGCCCGGCTCTCCTCCGGCGTCACCATCATCGGCACCGGCATGGAGCTCGACGCCATCGCCGCCGTCGTCATCGGCGGCACGCTCCTGGCCGGCGGCGCCGGATCGGTCAGCGGCACCCTGTGGGGCGTCCTGCTGCTCGCCGTCATCCAGAACCTCATCAACCAGATCGGCTCGCTGAACTCCTCGTACCAGTCGGTGGTCGGCGGAGGCTTCCTGATCCTGGTCGTCGTGGCGCAGCGGTACGTTTCACGGAGCAGAAGAACGCTCTGACGCCGGAGCCAACCCCACCCCGGACCATCCGGACCACCGGTCCGCCCGGTCAGAGCCGAACCAGAGGAGTTCCGTGGGCGTCAGCCTCAAGGACGTCGCGCAGCGGGCCGGCGTGTCGATCAAGACCGTGTCCAACGTGGTGAACAACTATCCCCACGTCACCCCGCAGATGCGCGCCAAGGTGCAGCGGGCCATCGACGAGCTCGGCTACCGTCCGAACCTCACCGCCCGGCACCTGCGCAAGGGCCGCACCGGCATCATCGCCTTCGCCGTGCCCGAGCTCGGCAACCCGTACTTCGCCGAGCTGGCGGGCGCCGTCATCGACGCCGCCGCCCAGCACGACTACACCGTGCTCGTCGACCACACCGCCGGGCTGCGCGAGCGGGAGCTCCTGGTCTGCCAGGAGTTCCGCTCCCACGTCATCGACGGCCTGATCCTGAGCCCCATCCACCTGGAGAACGACGACCTGCTCGCCCGGCAGGAGACCTCGCCGCTCGTGCTCCTCGGCGAGCGCGAGTACGAGGCGCCGTACGACCAGATCGCCATCGACAACGTGGCCGCCGCCCGCAGCGCGGTCCGGCACCTCCTCGACCTCGGCCGGCGGCGGATCGCCTTCCTCGGCTCCCGCACCGGCCGCGAGCGCCAGCCCGCCCACCTGCGCCTGCGCGGCTGGCGCGAGGAGCTCACCGCCGCGGGCGTCGAGCCCGACGAGGCCCTGGTCGTCGCCACCGACGGCTACGGGCGCGGCGACGGCGCCGCGGCCATGGCGGAGCTCCTCGGACGGGGCGCCCGTCCGGACGCCGTCTTCGCGTACAACGACCTGATCGCCCTCGGCGCGATGCGCACCCTCGCCGAACGCGGGCTGCGCGTCCCCGAGGACATCGCCGTGGTCGGCTTCGACGACATCGAGGAGAGCCGCTACGGCGCGATCGGCCTCACCACCGTCCGCCCGGACAAGCGGGCCATCGCCCGGCACGCCGTCGACCGGCTCGTCGAACGCCTCGCGGGCGGCACCGTCACCGAACCCCGCCGCATCAGACCCGGCTACCGGCTCGCGGTCCGCGAATCCACCGGCGGCGCCCACACGGTCGCCCCGGCCCCCGGGGGAGGGGACGCGGACTGACCCCGCCGGCCCCGTGCCCTCCCGTCCCCGCACCCCGATGCCCCGCCCGCCCGCCCGCCCCGAGGACTCCCCATGCCCCGACCCACCGTCCGTCACCGGCCGTTCGGCACCACCCCGGAAGGAGAGGACGTCGCGCTCTGGCGCCTCGCATCCCCCTCCGGCGCGCACGCGGAGATCCTCACCTACGGGGGCGTCCTGCACGCCCTCGGCGTCCCCGACACCACCGGCCGCACCGCGAACGTCGTCCTGTCGCTGCCCACGCTCGACCGGTACGCGGAGAAGAGCCCGTACCTCGGGGCGCTGATCGGCCGCTACGCCAACCGCATCGCCCACGGCCGCTTCGTGCTCGGCGGCGCCTTCCACGAGATCCCCGTCAACGACCGGGGCCACGCCCTGCACGGCGGCCCCCGGGGCTTCGACGCCCGGGTGTGGCGGGCGGAGCCCTTCACCGACGGCGACACGGCCGGGCTGCGGCTGAGCCTGCACAGCCCCGACGGCGACATGGGCTTCCCCGGCGCGCTCGACGTCACCGCCGTGTACGCGCTGGACGCCGCCGGGACCCTCGCCCTGGACTGCGCCGCCACCACGGACCGCGCGACGGTCGTCAACCTCAGCCACCACGCCTACTTCAACCTGGCGGCGGACGGCGGGGACGTCCTGGACCACACCCTCGGGGTGGACGGCGCCGGATACCTGCCCGTCGACCCCGACGGCATCCCCCTCGGCCCGGTCGCGGACGTCGCGGGAACCCCCTTCGACCTGACCTCCCCGCGCCGCCTCGGCGACGGCGTCCTGGCCGCCGGGGACGAGCAGGTCCGCCGCGCGGGCGGCTACGACCACTGCTGGGCGCTGTCCGGAGGGGAGGCGGGGGAGTCCGCCGTGCCGCGCCGGGCCGCGCGGCTCGCCGCCCCGGGCGGGACGCGCGCGATGGAGGTGTGGACGACCGCCCCCGGGCTCCAGGTCTACACCGCCAACCAGCTCGACGGCACGCTCACCGACCCCGAGGGCCGCCCGCTGCCCCGCCACGGCGCCGTGTGCCTGGAGCCCCAGCACTTCCCCGACGCGCCCAACCGCCCCGCGTACCCCAGCGCGGTGCTGGAGCCGGGGACCACGGGCCGGCGCCGCACCGAGTTCCGCTTCCCCGGAGCGGCCCGGTAGGGCCGGGAGGAAGGGCGGGCCTCAGTCCTCCGGGGGCTTCCCGGTGACCCGGGTCCCCGGGTGCGCGAGGGCGAAGAGGAAGGCCACGGCCAGCGCGATCGCCATGCCGTAGAAGACCCACTGGTTCGCCTCGGCGAAGTCCGTCCGGATCGCGTCGCCCGCGCCCCGGAGCGCCTCGGCGACCGGCCCGTCCCCGGTGGGCGCCCGGCCGTCCGGATGGCCGGTGACCGCCTCCGCGACCCTCCCGGCCGTCGCCTCCGCCTCGGCCGGCGGCAGACCGCGCTCGGTGAGCGTGTCGGTGATCCGGTCGGCGGAGACGTGCGCGAGGACGGTGCTGAAGACGGCCATGCCGAGGGCCGCCGCGTAGTTGCGGACGGTCTGGGTGATGCCGGTGACCTCGCCGTACGAGGCCCCGATGGAGCGGTTGACGGCGTCGGTGGAGGCGGGGGCGAGCAGGAATCCGATGCCGGCGCCCGCCATGGCCGCGTACGGCCACTGATCGTGCATCGACAGGTCGGTCAGCTTCTGGGCCCACAGGTAGAAGCCGGCCGCGCCGAGCGCGCAGCCGATCTTCATGGCCGGACGGGCGCCCCGTTTGTCGAGGATCTTGCCGCCCCACTGGGAGGCGAGGCCGAAGCCGGCGAAGAAGTACAGCAGGAACAGCGCGGCCTGGTTCGGCGAGGCGCTCAGCGACACCTGGGCGTACACCGAGGCGAAGAAGAACACCGGCACGAAGGCGAGCATCGCGAAGAACAGCACGAGGCTGTCGATGGTGAAGGCCCGGTCCCGGAAGACGTCGAAGTTGATCAGCGGCTGCGCGGTGCGCCGCTCGTAGGCGTAGAACAGCACCAGGACCACGGCGCCGCCGACGACGCAGGCCCAGGTCGCGACGCCGCTCCAACCCCAGGACGACGCCTGCTGGAAGCCCAGCACCCCGAGGCCCATGCCGACGGCGACCAGGACGGCGCCGACGACGTCGAGGCGTTCGCGGCGGCGGCTCTCGGGCACCCGGGCGAGCACGGTCAGCACGATCGCGACGATCGCGACCGGCACGTTCACCCAGAAGACCGCCCGCCAGGTCCAGGCGGTCAGCCAGCCGCCGAGCAGCGGGCCGATGGCGGTCAGGGCGCCGGAGAGCCCGAAGAACAGGGCGAGCGCCCGGCCGCGCCGCTCCACCGGGAAGACCGCGATGACCACGGCGAGCGCCGCCGGGAACATCAGCGCGGCCCCCAGGCCCTGCGTGGCGCGGAATATGATCAGCCAGGTCGGCGCGAAGTCCCCGGACGGCACGCAGCCGCAGAGCACCGACGAGACGACGAAGAGCAGCGTGCCCGTCAGCATGACCCTGCGGTGCCCGAAGATGTCCGAGAGCCGTCCGCCGAGCGCGAAGAACGCGGCGAGGGAGAGCAGATAGGCGTTGACGACCCACTGCATCCCGGAGGCGGAGAGGCCCAGCTCGGCCGTGATGTTCGGGGCGGCGATCGAGACGATCGTCTGGTCGATGAACGTCATCGACACCGCGAAGAGCATGGCCGCCAGCGCCAGCTTCTGGCGGGGCGCGCGCGAGGCGGCGGAACCCGCCCGCGCGGCCGTCGGGTTACCAGCCATACCTCGATGGTCGCCCCGGACCACCGGGCGCGCACGTGGAGTCCGGCGGGAGGACCGGGGCGCCGCTACCGCCCGTCCGTCCCCCAGCGCCACACCAGCGCGCCGCCCTCCGGGACGTCCTGCCGGCGGGCCGCCGCCGCGTCGAGCGGAGCGGTGGTCAGGGCGAGCCGTTCCGGGGAGAGGGACGGACGCGGAGGTGAGCCGCGTCTCACCGGCCCCGGACGGCCTTGCTATGCAACTCGTTGCATAGCAAGATCGGGGACATGGCGCTCGACCACGCGATCCTCGTGTCCCTGCTGGAGAAGCCCGGATCCGGCTACGAGCTGGCCCGGCGCTTCGAGCGGTCCATCGGATACTTCTGGACCGCCACCCACCAGCAGATCTACCGCGTGCTCAAGCGCATGGAGAGCGACGGCTGGATCGACGTCCGGGACGTGCCCCAGCAGGGCCGCCCGGACAAGAAGGAGTACTCCGTCGCCGGCCCCGGCCGCGACGCGCTCTCCGCGTGGCTGGGCGAGCCGATCGAGCCCGAGAGCGTGCGGCACGACCTCGCGGTGAAGATCCGGGGCGCCGCCTTCGACGACCCGGCCGCGCTGACCGGCGAGGTCGAGCGGCACCGGAAGGCGCACACGGACCGCCTCGCCCACTACCTCGCGGGCGAGACCCGCGACTTCGGGGAGCCGGGGCGGCCGGCCGACGGCCCGCCCGACGCCGAGCGGGAGCTCCAGCACGTCGTGCTGCGGGGCGGCATCGCGTACGAACGCATGATGATCGCCTGGCTCGACGACGTCCTCGCCACGCTCGCCCGCTTCGAGGCGGGGCGCTGACCCCGGGGCCGCGCCCCCTCCCGCACCACCCCTCACCACCACCACCCCTCCTCCCGAGCCGGAAAGGCGGACGTCATGGCCGACCCGCTGCTGTTCAACCCGCACACCTACGACCCGGCGCACTTCGACCCGGAGACCCGCCGGCTCCTGCGCGCCACCGTCGACTGGTTCGAGGCGCGCGGCAAGCGCCGGCTCATCGAGGACTACCGGACCCGCGCCTGGCTCGGCGACTTCCTCGCCTTCGCCGCCGAGGAGGGCCTCTTCGCCACCTTCCTCACCCCGTCCTCCGCCGCCGGCGAGGACGGGGGCGACAAGCGCTGGGACACCGCCCGCATCGCCGCCCTCAACGAGATCCTGGGCTTCTACGGCCTCGACTACTGGTACGCCTGGCAGGTCACCATCCTCGGCCTCGGCCCGGTCTGGCAGAGCGACAACGCCGCCGCCCGCGCCCGCGCCGCCGAACTCCTCTCCCGGGGCGAGGTGTTCGCCTTCGGCCTCTCGGAGAAGACCCACGGCGCCGACATCTACTCCACGGACATGCTGCTCACGCCCGACGGCGAGGGCGGCTTCCGCGCCACCGGCTCGAAGTACTACATCGGCAACGGCAACGCCGCCGGGCTCGTCTCCGTCTTCGGCCGCCGCACCGACGTCGAGGGCCCCGACGGCTACGTCTTCTTCGCCGCCGACAGCCGCCACGACGCGTACCACCTCGTCAAGAACGTCGTCGACTCCTCGAAGTACGTCAGCGAGTTCCGCCTTGAGGACTACCCGGTCGCCGCCGAGGACGTCCTGCACACCGGCCGCGCCGCCTTCGACGCCGCCCTCAACACGGTCAACGTCGGCAAGTTCAACCTGTGCACCGCCTCCATCGGCATCTGCGAGCACGCGATGTACGAGGCCGTCACCCACGCGCAGAACCGCATCCTGTACGGCCGTCCCGTCACCGCCTTCCCGCACGTGCGGCGCGAGCTGACCGACGCGTACGTCCGGCTGGTCGGCATGAAGCTGTTCAGCGACCGGGCCGTCGACTACTTCCGCACCGCCGGACCCGAGGACCGCCGCTACCTCCTCTTCAACCCGATGACGAAGATGAAGGTGACCACGGAGGGCGAGAAGGTCATCGACCTGATGTGGGACGTCATCGCCGCCAAGGGCTTCGAGAAGGACAACTACTTCGCCGAGGCGGCCGTGGAGATCCGCGGCCTGCCGAAGCTGGAGGGCACCGTCCACGTCAACCTGGCGCTGATCCTGAAGTTCCTGCGCAACCACCTCCTCGACCCGGTCGCGTACGAGCCCGTCCCGACCCGCCTGGACGCGGCCGACGACACGTTCCTCTTCCGCCAGGGCCCGGCCCGCGGCCTCGGCTCGGTCCGCTTCCACGACTGGCGCGCCGCCTACGACGCGTACGCCCACGTGGCCAACGTCGCCCGCTTCCGCGAACAGGCCGACGCGCTCTGCGAGTTCGTCCTCAAGGCCGCCCCCGACGAGGAGCAGAGCCGCGACCTCGACCTGCTGCTCGCCGTCGGCCAGCTCTTCGCGCTCGTCGTCCACGGACAGCTGGTCCTGGAGCAGGCCGCCCTCACCGGCCTCGACGAGGACGTGATCGACGAGCTGTTCGCCGTCCTCGTCCGCGACTTCTCCGCGCACGCCGTCGAACTGCACGGCAAGGACTCCGCGACCGAGCAGCAGCAGCTCTGGGCGCTCGGCGCCGTCCGCCGCCCCGTCGTCGACGAGGCGCGCTCGGGCCGCGTCTGGCAGCGCGTCGAGGCGCTTTCGGGCGCGTACGAGATGACGCCCTGACCTTCCCGCCCGTCACGCGGAAGCCCGCACGACCGACCTCCCCGGCCGGCGTGCGGGCTTCCGCCGTTCCCGGGGTACGGCCTAGTCGAACGGGTCGAGCGTCACGTACGCCTGCTGCGGGTTGCCGTCGTGCACCAGCGACTCGTGCGCGCCGACGTCGTCGAAGGCGAAGCCGTACGCCTTGCCGTCCGCCATCCGCTCGTGGATCGCGCGGGAGTAGTGGTTGGTCACCGCGTCCTTGTAGAAGCCGGCCGACGAGGAGTCCGGCTGGTTGGGGTTGGTGAGCAGGGTGGAGCGGTTGTACCCCGCGCAGAGCGTGCGGGAGATGGGGCCGCGCACCTGGTCGTTCGGGGCGTCCAGGTGCTTGTAGCAGCCGAAGACGCTGTCCGAGTCGGGCTTCTGGAAGGAGGTGACGACCTGGCCCGCCCCGTTGGTGAAGTTCATGACGTTGCCCGAGACCCGCCCGTAGTACTTCACGGAGGGCTGGTTCGCGAAGGGCGTCACGGTCAGGGTCGACGTGGAGTACTTGCTCCAGACCCGGTTGACGTAGTCGTTCATCGCCCCGGCCGGCAGTCCGCCGGCCTCGATGCCGTGGCCCGGCGCGAGCGCGCGCAGCACCGTGCCGTCGGAGCGGGTCTGCACCAGGCCGCCCCAGCCGCCCGGCTGGGCGCGCAGCGCGTCGAAGAAGCCCCGGTATCCGCCGGGCTTGAGGCGGCCCGTGTTCGCGACGGAGCCGTTGGGCCGCTTCACGCCGACCGCGTACGGCGCCGAGACCATGTCGACCTGGGTGCTGTTGAGCCAGAGGCCCGCGTCGTTGAGCGTGTACTCGGACCAGTTGAAGAGGATGTTCCTGTTGGGGTCGCTCGGGTTCTGGACCGCGGGCTGCACGAGGCCGCCCGTCGCCAGCTTGAAGTTCAGCTTCTGGCCGTAGCTGAAGTAGATCCGGCCCGAGAACTTCGGCAGCCGTATCGTCATCGACCGCCCGTTGGCCGGGCCCGCGATGGATGCGTCGGGAGCGGGGACGGGGACGGAGCCCCCGGCCGGCCAGGGGTGGAAGGTCCCGTTCGCGTCCGCCCAGCCCTGCCGGCCCGTCGAGAGCTCGGTGCCGAGGTTGTAGACGTACACCTGCTCCCCGCGACCGGAGTTGTTCGCGAAGGTGAGCGGGATGGTCGCGGGGACGGCGGCGTCGGCGGGGTCGGAGGAGACGGCGACGGTGACGCCGGTGCCGAGCAGCGCGGCGGCCGCCAGAAGAGGGACGAGTCGGACGCGCGTGCGCCTGTGACGTGCGGACACGTGGGGCTCCTCGGAGGTGGGGGGACTCCGTGTGGGGGGAATCCATGGGGGGATCGAGCTCGTGGAAGCACTCTTGAGAGCGCTCTCAAGGATGGGATCGTGGGATGGACCTGTCAATGCCCGCGGCGGATCCGGCGACTCCCGGCGGTGCGCCCCTCTCCGGGCTCCCGATGAGCGGGCGACAGAATTTGATCGGTTTATTGCATTTCAGGTACGGCCGTCCGTCGCTTTATGCGACCGGAATGACCGGTGGAGGTTGTCCTTTCGGCGAAGTCACACGGGGAACCCGAACTGACTATGCTCACCGGTGTGTTGCGACGTGCTCACAGCGAGTCATGAACGCCGTGAGCGCGTGGACGGAGCAAGGCTGCGAGGAAGAGCGCCCGCCGGCGCGATTCCCGGAGCGAACCCCCGGGTTTCCGCCCGTCGGGTTTTCGTCGGGGCACGCCTCCACGTGCCCGAATGAAGTCCGCCTCCGTTCCTTTCGGCGCACCACACCCCCACGGTCCGCTCATTCCAGACTTCTTAGGGACCCCCTGATGGTTCGTGCAGGTTCGATTTCCAGAGCCCGGCCGACTCCGGTCGTCCGGGAATGGCTCCTCCCCCCGGGAGTTCTGGCGGGAGCCTCCCTGATCGCACTCCTCCTCTCCCCTGCACAGATACGGACACCGGTCGCCTGGTGCGGTCTCGCCGCGGTCCTCCTGACGGTCCTCACCTCGGCCGGGACCGCGCGCCGGCTGCGGGCGGCGGAGGCGGCCCGCCACACGCGGGCGGCCGCCGAGGCGGCGAAGTACTACGAGCAGCGCGAGGCCGCCCTGCTCGGACGGCTCGCCGACCAGCGGGCCACCACCGTCTGGCTCGCCGAAGAGCTCCTGCCCGCGGCCGTCGCCCGCCTGAAGCGGGGCGACCCCGCCTCGGAGATCCTGCGCGCCGTCGACTTCGGCAGGCACCTCGACAAGGAGTTCGGCGAAGCGCTCAAGGGCGCCCTGCGGACCCTCCTGGAGGCCGTGGAGGCCGAGGAGCACACCCGCGACGCCTCCCAGCGGGCGCTCGTGGCGGTCGCCCGCCGCGTCCAGGCGATCGTGCACCAGCTCGCCAAGGACCTGCACGCCATGCAGATCCTCCACGGCAACGACATCGTGGTCTCCCGCGGCCTCCAGGACGTCGACCACCGCAACGCCCTGATCGGCCGCCTCGCGGCCAGCATCGCGGTCCTGGGCGACGCCCGCCCCGGACGCCAGTGGTCGAAGTCGATCCCGCTCTACGACATCCTGCGCGGAGCCATGTCGCGCATCGTGGACTACCCCCGCGTCAAGCTGCAGGCCGTGGCGGAGGTGGCCGTGGTCGGCCCCGGCGCCGAACCGCTGATGCACCTGCTCGCCGAACTCCTCGACAACGCGACGTCGTTCTCGCCGCCGCACGCCCCCGTGGAGGTCACCGCCAACGAGGTGCCCTCCGGCGTCGTCGTCGAGATCGAGGACCGGGGCGTCGGCCTCACCGAGGAGGTCCGGCAGCGCGTCGAGCGCGTCATGGCGCAGTCGCAGCGGACCATCCAGCTCGCCAGCCTGGGCGAGGTCACCCAGCTCGGCCTGCCCGTGGTCAGCCGCCTCGCCCGCGAGCACGGCTGCGAGGTCCACCTGCGCACCTCCGCCTACGGAGGCGTACGGGCCGTCGTGCTCGTCCCCCGGAACCTGATCACCACGATGCCCCGGCCCGCCGTGCGGCCCAACGACTTCGCCAAACGGCGCGCGGCCGGCCCGCACCGCACCCTGGGCGGCCCGACCCGGACCGCGCCGGCGCCCACGCCGACGCCTCCGCCCATGCCGTCGCCCGCCCTCGCCGCGGAGAGCGCGGAGAGCGCGGAAACCACGGAGACCGGCGGGATCAGGAGGGCCCCCAACGGCCTCCCGCAGCGGCGGCGCGAGTCGCCCGTCCCGATCCCGGTCGTGGTGACGGGCCCCACGCCCCCCGCCACGCCGGCCTCCTCCCGGCCCTCCCCCCAGCCGGGCCTGATGTGGGAGGCGTTCAACGGCGAGAAGAGAGCGGCCGCCGAACCCACCCCTTCCCCCAACGAGCCTTCAGATGAGGTCGAGTAACATGCAGCCACTGCCGAACATGGACTGGATGCTCACGGAGCTCGTCAGCAGCGTTCCGTTCGTGCGCCACGTGGTCGTCCTCTCGGCGGACGGCCTGAGCATCGGACAGGCGAACACGGCCCCCGACACCGCCGACGCCATCGCCGCCGCCTGCTCCGGCATCCAGAGCCTGGCCAGGGCCATCGCGCAGATGTTCCCGCACGGCGACGGCTCGACGCGGATGGTCGGCATCGAGGCCGACGGAGGGTACTTCTCCCTGATGGCGGCCGGCCCCGGCGCCTACCTCGCGGTCCTCGCCGACCAGGAGGTGGACGCCGGACTGCTCGGCGACCGCATGCGGACGCTGGTGGCCCGGATCGGCCAGCACATGACCAGCCCGCCCCGGCAGGACGTCAGGCAGGCGATGTGACATCGGAGAATCCGGGCCCCTGGAATGAAGGCAACCCCGTTCCGCTCTACGTCATCACCGGCGGCTCCGGTTCCTCGGCCAAGGGCTTCAACCTCGTCACCCTCATCGCGGCGCGGGCCGCGCCCGACCCCTCGATGCAGCCCGAGCAGGCGTCCATCCTCACCATGTGCGCCTACCCGCTCTCGGTGGCCGAGCTCTCGGCGTACCTCAGCCTTCCGTTCAGCGTCGTCACCGTCCTGCTCTCCAAACTCGTGGAGAACGAGCGCGTCGAGGCCATCGCGCCCGTGCCGGTGGCGGCCTATCCCGAACGCGGCCTACTGGAGGCGGTGATCCATGGACTACGCAAGCTCTGACACGCTCGTTCCCGGCCCGCGCGGCGCCGACATGCCGCTGCCGCACAGCGCCAGGGGCGTCAAGGTCGTCATCGTCGGCGGCTTCGGCGTCGGCAAGACCACCATGGTCGGGGCGGTGAGCGAGATCCCGCCCCTGACCACCGAGGAGACCATGACGCAGGCGGGCGTCGGGATCGACCACAACCCCGGCGCCGAGGGCAAGAACACCACGACCGTCGCGATGGACTTCGGACGGATCAGCATCAACCAGGAGCTGGTCCTCTACCTCTTCGGCACCCCCGGGCAGGAGCGCTTCTGGTTCCTGTGGAACGGCATCTTCGAAGGGGCGCTCGGCGCCGTGGTCCTCGTCGACACGCGCAGGATCGAGGTCTGCTTCGAGGTCATCACCCGCCTGGAGGACCGCCGCGTCCCCTTCGTCGTGGCCGTCAACACCTTCCAGGAGGCCCCGCAGTACCCCGTGGAGGAACTGCGCGCCGCCCTCGCCCTCGGCGACTCCGTGCCGCTCGTCGCCTGCGACGCACGGGACCGGGCGTCCTGCCGCGACGCCCTGCTCTCGCTGATGGACTACCTGCACACCCTCGTCGCCGCCCAGGAGACCGCATGACCTTCCCACCCGCCGAACACGCCACCGCGCAGGCGGGCCGGGTCCCGCCCCCCGGCTGCCCGGCCCACGCCGCCACCGGAGCCGGCGGAGCGACCCGGCTCTACGGCGAGGCGGCGGCCACGGACCCCATGGGCCTGTACGAGGAACTGCGGGCCGCCCACGGCCCGGTGGCGCCCGTCCTGCTCGACGGCGACGTGCGCGCCTGGCTCGTCCTGGGGTACCTGGAGAACCGCGACGTGGCCAGCCGCCCGACCCAGTTCTCCCGCGACCCCCGCGTCTGGCACGGCTGGCGGACCGGCGAGATCGACCCCGCCACCTCGCCGCTCATGCCGATGATCGGCTGGCGCCCCGACTGCGTCTGCGCGGACGGCGAGGAGCACCAGCGGCTGCGCGGCGCGCTCACCGCGGGCCTCAGCCAGTTCGACCACCGGGGGGTCCGCCGCCACATCATCCGCTTCGCCCACCAGGTGATCGACGGGTTCTGCGAGAAGGGCGAGGCGGAGCTCGTCGGGCAGTTCACCGAGCACCTGCCCATGCTCACCCTCATCCACCTCCTGGGCATGTCGGACGAGGAAGCGCCCGAACTCGTGCACGCCGCCCGGGACCTCTTCAAGGCCACCGAGACGTCGCTCGCCAGCAACGCCTTCGTCCTGGAGAGCCTCGAACGGCTCGTCACCGCCAAGCGCGCCCACCCGGGGCACGACATCGCCTCCGCCCTGATGGCCCACCCCGCCGGCCTCACCGACGAGGAGGTCAAGCACCACCTGCGCCTCATCCTGCTCGCCGGGTACGAGACGACCGCCAACCTGATGTCCAACGTCCTGCGGATGGTCCTCACCGACCCCCGGTTCCGCGGTTCGCTGGCCGGCGGCCAGATGACCCTGCCCGAGGCCGTGGAGCAGGTCCTGTGGGACGAGCCGCCGCTGATGGTGTGCCCGGGCCGCTGGGCCAACAGCGACACCACCCTCGGCGGACAGGAGATCAAGACGGGGGACATGCTGCTCCTCGGCCTGGCCGCCGGGAACGTCGACCGGGCGATCCGCCCGGACCCCGCGGCCCCCGTCCACCACAACCGGGCGCACCTGTCCTTCAGCGCCGGCACGCACGAGTGCCCCGGCCAGGACATCGGCCGCATCATCGCCGACGCCGGCATCGACATCCTGCTCACCCGGCTGCCCGACATCGCCCTCTCGGTCCCGGAGGAGAGCCTCACCTGGCGCTCCAGCACCTGGGCCCGGCACCTGACGGCGCTGCCCGTGGACTTCTCGCCGCGCGCTCCCCGGGTCGACGACGGCCCGGCCCCGCTGCCGGCCCCGCCCGTGCAGAGCGACGGGGTGCCGCCGGTGCCGCCGGTGCCGCCGATGCCGGTGGGCGGGCCCGGGGGCGCGCGCCGGCCCGAGGCCCGCGCCTCGTGGTGGACGCGCGTCAAGCGCCTGCTGCGCGGGCGGTAGGAGCGTCCTCCCGTGCGACGGGGGCGACGGCGGCGGGTCGGTCCCCGCCGCCGTCACCCCGGGAACGGGCCGTCCGGGGCGGAGGTGTAGCGGGGCGCGCCGGTGTACCAGGCGTGGATCCCGGAGAGGAACCCGCAGGCTCCCCGGAGCCACGCCTCCGCCTCGGCCCGCTCGTCCCGGTCCAGACCGGCCCGGCGCACGAGGAGCGGCATCTCGGTCCGCCTCAGGTGCTCGAAGTCCCGCAGCCGGGCGTTCACCAGGTTCAGGGCGGCGGGCACGGCGTCGTGCAGGGCGATGCCGAGGGACGTCCCGACGACCACGACCAGGTTGTTGACGTCGTTCTCCTCGTGGACCTCCCGCTCGTAGGAGGCGATGTCGTTCGCGAGCCCCATGAAGTCCATGAAGGCGTCGAGGAGGGCGCGGACGGTCCGGCTGTGCCGTATCTGCTCGGGTACGCGCGCGCCGGTCGCCAGCTCGACGGAGTAGGGGGCGGTGTGGGCGGCGAAGCTCTCCCGCCGGAACGGCGCGTAGTCGATCAGGTGGGGGACGCGGCCGGTGCGGCTGTTGGCCAGTTCCTCCACCCCCGCGTCGACGTACCTCGTCAGGGCCCGGTTGAAGTCGTGCCGCCAGTGCGCCAGCCCCGGCGGGAAGAGGTGCTGCTGCAGATCGGCGATGCCCCGCTCGACGGCGTTCGCCGGCTCCGGCAGCCGGGCGTCGGCCTCCGGCCGCAGGAAGGCGTGCAGCCGGGCGGTGAAGAGCCGCGCGCCGGGCAGGTCACCGGTCTGCTTGAAGGCGGCGGCGAAGTAGTCGTCCCAGGCCAGGGCCCAGATGTTGAACCGGTGGTTGAGCCGGAGGGCGGGCAGCGGGGCGTCGGGGAGGGTCCAGGCGGTCAGCTGGTCGACGGTCATGGCGTGGAACTTGTCCCGCGACCATATGGGCCGCTGGCCGGGCAGCTCCCCGCGCCCCTCCAGCATGCCCATCTCGCGCGCCCAGGTCTCGCTCTCCTCGTGCAGGTTCGGCAGGTACGGGTTCACCCGCAGCGGATGGGGCATCCACAGCTGCGGAGGCTCGACGGTGCGCACGGTCATGAGGACCGACCTCCTTCTCTTACGTGACGACAACCGCCCCCGGCCGCGAGGCCGGGCGGTGCCCGCCCCACAACCCTCCAAACCTGCCCGTCGTGAACGGCCGGCAATCACCCAACAGTTGCTGACCACCCATCAGAACAGGTTCGCCTCCGGAACGGAACGATCCTTCCCGTTCACATTCCGCGAACCGGGGGCGAAGCGGGCGCGTGCCCTCCCGCCTCGCGGGGCGTTCCCCGAGGTGACCGGGGCTCTCCCGCCCGCGCCGGAACACGGCGCCCCCCCGGGCGGCGGCCGGGAGCCGGTCCGGGCCGCGCCTGCGGACCCCGGCCCTCCGGCCGCCCCGCCCCCGCCGCCCTCCTCGTACGAAACGGGCCACCCCCTCGACCGAATCCGCCGCGTGCCGGCCCCCGCCGGTCACCCCACCGTCCCCCACCACGCCCCCGGCCGCCCCGTCCCCGGGACCGGGTGGTCGGGGAGGCGGGTGTCCAGGGCGAGGCGGGAGACGATGCGGTAGCGGTCACCGCGGTAGAGGGAGCGGACGTACTCGACGGGGCGGCCGGTGGTGTCGGAGGTGGTCCGGTCGAAGAGCAGGGCGGGGGAGAGGACCGGGACGTCCAGGAGGGCGGCCTCCTCCTCGCTCAGGACGGTCGGCTCGATGGACTGGACCGCGTGGGCCGTGCGGATGCCGCGCCGCTCGCGCAGATGGGCGTAGAAGCCGCCCTCCATGTCGGCGGCGGTGAGGCCGGGGACCAGGTCGGCGGGGACGTGCAGGTGCTCCAGGGCGATCGGGGCGCCGTCGACGTGCCGGAGGCGGGTCACGTGCACCAGCTCCGCCGCCGGGGACACCGCCAGCTTCCGGCCGATCCGGGCGCCGGCCCGCACCGTGCGCAGGTCGAGCACCGTGCTCGTCCAGTCGCCCCGGCTCCGGGGCGCGCCCGCCGACCGGTCCTCGGCGACCAGCTCCTGCGTGACCTTGTCGGGCGCGACGAACATCCCCCGCCCGTGCTCCCGCACCAGCAGGCCCGTCGCCACCAGCTCGTCGACGGCCGCGCGGAGCGTGGGCCGCGAGACGCCCAGGGCGGCGCAGAGGGTGCGCTCGGAGGGGATGGCGTCGCCGGGGCGGCGCCCGTCGATCACGGTCAGCAGGTGCTCCCGCACCCGTTCCCGCTTGAGCTCCATGCCCGCCCCTCCCGCCGTGCCGTCCGCCGCCGGTCAGTATGCATCCCCCTCGGTGGAGGAGGTCACGACGCCGTCGCGGGTGAAGTCGAGGCGGGAGACGATGCGGTACCGGTCGCCCCGGTAGACCGAGTGGACGTACTCGACGGGCCGCCCCTCCGCGTCCAGGGTGAGGCGCTCGATGAGGAGCGCGGGGGAGAGGACGGGCACGTCCAGGAGCGCGGCCTCGTCCTCGCTGACGACGGTCGGCTCGATCGACTGGGTCGCCTCCTTGACCCTGACCCGGTGGTGCTCCCGCAGGTGGTCGTAGAGGTCGCCCGCCTCCAGCTCCTCCGGGGTGAGCGCCGAGCCGACGAGGTCCGCCGGGATGTGCAGGTGCTCGATGGCCATGGGCGAACCGTCGACGAGGCGGAGCCGGGCGACGTAGAGCAGCTCGGCGGCGGGGGAGAGGCGCAGCCGGCGGCCGATGCGGGCCCCGGCCCGGACCGTGGCGGACTCCAGGACGGTGCTGGACCAGGTGCCCGAAGCGCGGGGCACGGCGAAGGCCGACTCGTCCGGGGCGAGTCGCTGCACGATCTTGGCGGGGGCGACGAACATGCCGCGGCCGTGCTCCCGGACGAGCGCGCCCGTGGCGACGAGCTCGTCGACGGCCGCGCGGAGGGTGGGCCGCGAGACGCCGAGAGCGGCGCAGAGGGTGCGCTCCGAGGGGATGGGATCGCCCGGCCCGCCCGCTTCGATCAGGCCGAGCAGGTGCTCCCGCACCCGTTCCCGCTTCAGCACTCCGCCGGACGAGCCGTCCTTCATCCCGCTCTCCCTGACACGCCGTTCTCCCCGACCGCTCGATGGGCCCGGCTGGTCCACCGGCCCCGCTGATCCATTCGCCCGACTGATCCGCCGACCCGACCGGCCGGCTGATCCTTACTGGTCAACTGGTAAGTCCGATGGTAACCCGGCGAGTTGGTCTGTCGTCGTGTGAACAGCGCATGTTTTCCGAGGGATTGACGGCCGGAACGGACCGTGCCACCTTCTGCTCACACACCTGACCACTTGACCAATTGGTCAACCACGCAGCGAGGTGCCCGTGCAGATCCGTCCCCTCAGCAGAGCCGTCGCCCTCGCGGCGGCCGTCGCGCTCGCCGCCACCGCCTGTGGCGGCTCCGACGACCCGAAGGCCTCCGGAGGGCCGGAGAAGGTGACCGTCTGGATCATGAAGGACAGCGTCACCGACGCCTTCCTCGACCGCTTCCGGGCCGGCTTCGAGGCGGAGCACCAGGGCATCGACCTCGACATCCAGATCCAGGAGTGGGACGGCATCGGCGAGAAGGTCACGGCCGCCCTCGCCAGCAAGGACGCCCCGGACGTCATCGAGGTCGGCAACACCCAGGTCGCCCAGTACGCGGCCAGCGGCGGCGTCCGCGACCTCAGCGACAAGGTCGCCGAACTGAACGGCGCCGACTGGCTCCCCGGCCTCGCCGAGCCCGGGAGGGTCGACGGCAGGCAGTACGGCATCCCCTGGTACGGGGCCAGCCGCGTCGTGATCTACCACAAGGACCTCTTCGCCGCGGCCGGCGTCACCCCGCCGAAGACCCAGGACGAATGGCTCGCCGCCACCGAGAAGCTCAACAGGGGCAAGGTCCAGGGCATCTACCTCCCCGGCCAGAACTGGTACACCCTCTCCGGCTTCGTCTGGGAGGCCGGCGGCGACCTCGCCGTCCGGGACGGCGACACCTGGAAGGGCGCGCTCGACACCCCGCAGGCCCTCGCCGGCATGGACTTCTACCGGAAGCTCCAGGCCCTCGGCAAGGGACCCAAGGACGCCGACGAGTCCAAGCCCCCGCAGGCCGAGGTCTTCGCCAAGGGCGACGTCGCCCAGATCGTCGCCGTCCCCGGCGGCGCGAAGATCGTCGAGGAGATCAACCCCGCCCTCAAGGGCAAGCTCGCCTTCTTCCCCCTCCCCGGCCGCACGGCCGACAGGCCCGGCGCCGTCTTCACCGGCGGCTCCGACTTCATCGTCCCCGAGGCCTCCACCCACCCCGACGCCGCCTACCGGGTGGTCAAGGCGCTGGCGGGCGAGAAGTGGCAGACGGACATGGCCCGGACGATGAGCTACGTCCCCAACCGCACCTCCCTCGCCCGGGTCGTCCAGGACGACGAGGGCACGGCCGTCATGGCCGCCGGCGCCGCACGGGGCCGGGCCACGCCCAACTCCCCCCAGTGGGCCGCCGTCGAGGCCGCCAACCCGGTCAAGCAGTACATGACCGCCGTGCTCACCGGCACCGACCCCGCCACCGCGGCGCGCACCGCGTCCGAGAGCATCACCAGGACCCTCGGCCCGTGAGACGCCCCCTCGGGCCGGCCCCGTGGCCCTACCTCCTCGTCGCCCCGACCGTCCTCGGCGGAGCGCTCCTCCTCGGCTACCCCCTCGTCCGCAACCTGCTGATCTCCTTCCAGGAGTACGGCATGGGGGAACTCATCCGCGGCGGCGCCGGGTTCGCGGGGCTCGACAACTACCGGACCGTCCTGGCCGACCCCGTGTTCTGGGAGGTCGTCCGGCGCACCCTCTGGTGGACCCTGGTCAACGTCGTCCTGATCATGGTGATCGCCACCCTGGTCGCCCTGATGATGCAGCGGCTCGGCCGCCGCATGCGGATCCTGGTCACCAGCGGGCTCGTCCTCGCCTGGGCCAGCCCGGTCATCGCCACCACGACCGTCTTCCAGTGGCTCTTCGCCTCCCGTCTCGGCGTGGTCAACTGGGTGCTCGTCCGGCTCGGGTTCGAGTCCTTCGAGGGCTACTCGTGGCTGGCCGACGGCCCCGCCGCCTTCACCGTCCTGGTCCTCCTCGTGGTCTGGCAGTCGGTCCCCTTCGCCGCCATCACCCTGCACTCGGCGCTCCTGACCGTCCCCGCCGAGCTGTACGAGTCGGCCCGGCTCGACGGGGCCGGCGCCGGGCGGATCTTCCGCTCGGTCACCCTGCCCCTGCTGCGGCCGATCTTCGGCCTGGTCCTCTGCCTCGAAGTCATCTGGGTCTTCCGCTGCTTCGCCCAGATCTGGGCCGTCACCAAGGGCGGCCCCGGCGAGGCGACGACCACCCTGCCCGTCTACGCCTACCGGGTGGCCCAGTCCCTGCACCGCTACGACCTCGGGGCGGCCGTCTCCACCCTCACCGTCCTCGTCCTCGTGGCCGTCCTGATCGCCTACTTCCGCCAACTGCTCCGACAGGAGGCCGACCGGTGACCCCCGCACACCCCGCCCCGGCGGAACACCGGCCGGCGACCCCCGCACGCCCCCGCCCCGGCGGGACGCCGAACGGCCGCCCCGCGCGCCCCGCCCCGGCGCGAAGCCGCCGGGCGGCCCCCCGCGCCCTGCGGCGGCTCCCCCTGAACACCGCCGCCGTGATCGTCTTCCTCCTGGCCGTCTTCCCGGTGTACTGGATGGTCCTCACCGCCTTCCGGCCCACCCGCGACATCCAGTCCGAGACCCCCGGCTTCCTGCCCGTCTCCGTCACCCTGGAGCACTTCGAGCACGCCGTCGCGGCGGACGGCTTCTGGACCTTCTGGGGCAACAGCCTGCTCGTGACCGCCGGTTGCGTCCTGCTCGCCCTCGTCGTGGCCCTCGCCGCCGCCTTCGCCGTCGCCCGGATGCGCTGGCGCGGCCGGCGCGCCTTCCTCCTCATGGTGTTCGTCGCCCAGATGGCGCCCTGGGAGGCGCTGCTCATCCCGATGTACGTCATCGCCCGGGACGCCGGCCTGCTCGACCGGCTGGTGACCCTCAGCCTGGTCTACTTCATGATCACCCTGCCCTTCACCGTCGTCACCCTCCGCTCCTTCCTCGCCTCCGTCCCGGCCGAACTGGAGGAGGCCGCGCAGGTCGACGGCTGCACCCGGGCCGCCGCCTTCCGCCGGGTCACCCTCCCGCTGCTCGCCCCCGGCCTCCTCGCGACCTCGCTCTTCGGATTCATCACCGCCTGGAACGAGTTCGCCTTCGCCAACATGCTCATCATCAAGAACCAGGACGACCGCACCCTGCCCGTCTGGCTCTCCTCCTTCTCCAACGTCTTCGGCACCGACTGGGGCGCCACCATGGCCGCCTCCACGCTCTTCGCCCTGCCCGTCCTCGTCCTCTTCCTGGTCCTGCAGGGCCGGGTCGCCGCCGGAATGACCGGCGGAGCCGTGAAGGGATAACGCACCGCGATGCCCCTGCCCCGCCTCGTCCCCGACCCCACCCACCTCTCGCCGCTGCCCGGCCGGTTCACCTTCGACGCCGCGACCGCCCTCAAGGTCACCCCCGGCGCCGAGGGCGCCGCCCAGCTGCTGCGCACCCTCCTCGGCCCGGCCACCGGCCTGCCGCTGCCCGCCCGCCCCGACGGCTCCGTCGTCCTCGCCCTCGACCCGGCCCTCACCGGCCTCGGCGAGGAGGGCTACGGCCTCACCGTCGGCACCGGGGGCGTCCTGCTCCGGGCCGCCCGCCCCGCGGGCCTCCTCGCCGGGGTCCAGACGCTCCGCCAGCTCCTGCCCGTCGACGCGCTCGCCGACGAGCCCGTCGCCGGCGTCGCCTGGACCGTCCCCTGCGTGCAGATCACCGACACCCCCCGCTTCCCCTGGCGCGGCTCCATGCTCGACGTCGCCCGCCGCTTCCGCCCCGTCTCCTACCTGCGCCGGTACGTCGACCTCCTCGCCCTCCACAAGCTCAACGTCCTCCACCTCCACCTCACCGACGACCAGGGCTGGCGCATGCCGGTCCCCGCCCTGCCCCGCCTCGCCGAGGTCGGCGGAGCGCCCCGCGGCGGCGCCTACACCCGCGCCGAACTCACCGGACTCGTCGCCTACGCGGCGGAGCGCGGGATCACCGTCGTGCCCGAGATCGAGATGCCCGGCCACGTCCGCGCCGCCCTCGCCGCCTATCCCGAGCTGGGCAACACCCCGGGCCGCTCCTACGACGTGTGGGACCGGTGGGGCGTGTGCGACACCATCCTCGGCGTCCACGACACGGCCCTCGACTTCTGCCGCACGGTCCTGGACGAGGTGACGGACGTCTTCCCCTCCCCGTACGTCCACATCGGCGGCGAGGAGTGCCCCACCACCGAGTGGCACACCTCCCCGGACGCGCTCCGGCGGGTCGCCGAGGAGGGCCTCCCCGGGCCCGACGCCCTGCACGGCTGGTTCATGGAGAAGATCGGGGACCACCTCCTGCGGGCCGGCCGCCGGCCGCTGAGCTGGACCGAGAACGGCGCCGACCTCCCGGAGTACTTCACCGTCATGCCCTGGCGCGACTCCGACCACGGCCGCACCGCCGTCCGCCGCGGCCACCGGGTCGTCATGGCCCCCCACCGCACCACCTACCTCGACTACCCCCAGTCCACCAGCCCCGCCGAACCGCCCGGCCAGGCCGGCGAGGTCGTCGACCTGCGGACCGTCCACGGCAACGACCCGGCCCCCGCCGACTGGAGCCCCGAGGAGGCCGCCCGGGTCCTCGGCTCCCAGGTCCAGCTGTGGACCGAGTACGTCCCCACCGCCGCGCACGCCGAGTACCTCACCTTCCCCCGGCTCTGCGCCCTCGCGGAGGTCGTCTGGACCGGCCGCCACGACTGGCCCGGCTTCCAGGAGCGCCTGCGCCACCACAGGACCCGGCTCGACGCCCTCGGGGTGCCGCGCCGTCTCTCCACCACCGCAACCCCCGTCCCCCGTCCCTGACACCTCCGAGGAGAGGAACCCCATGAGCGACCAGACCAGGACGCGCGCCCCGCGCCTCCGCGCCGCGCTCGCCGTCGCCGCGGTGACCGGGCTCGGCGCCACCGCCCTCACCGCCCTCCCGGCCGCCGCCGCCGGCGAGGCCGTCGCCGTCCAGTACCGCCAGAGCGCCACCGGGAGCGACCAGGTCGAGCCCTGGCTCAAGGTGGTCAACACCGGGACGACCGGCGTCCCGCTCAGCCAGGTCAAGGTGCGCTACTACTTCAAGGCCGACGCGGGAGCCTCGTACGCCTACGCCTGCTCCTGGGCCGTGAAGG
The DNA here is from genome assembly GCF_044756005.1 of Streptomyces sp. NPDC092045. Classification (NCBI taxonomy): domain Bacteria; kingdom Bacillati; phylum Actinomycetota; class Actinomycetes; order Kitasatosporales; family Streptomycetaceae; genus Streptomyces; species Streptomyces sp. NPDC092045. The sequence goes on from NZ_JBIVSC010000001.1 coordinate 906,705, forward strand.
GCTGCGCCAACATCACCGGCACCTTCGGCACCCTGGCCAACCCGACCGCGACCGCCGACCGCTACCTGGAGGTCGGCTTCACCGCCGGGGCCGGCACCCTCGCCCCCGGCGCGGACACCGGCGACATGCAGCTGCGCTTCCACCGCTCCAACTGGCAGCCGCTGAACCAGGGCGACGACTACTCCTTCGGCCCGGCGCAGACCGCGTACGCCAACTGGACCAAGGTCACCGCCACCGTCGGCGGCGTCCCCGTCTGGGGCACCGCCCCGGCGGGCAACGAACCCACCCCGACGCCCACGCCCACCGGCCCGACCACCCCGCCGCCCACCGGCGCCGCGCTCTTCGACGACTTCGACTACACCGGGCACGCCGACCCGGCGATCGGCAGCCACGGCTGGAGCGTCCGCTCCAACTCCGGCGGCCCCGGCGTGCCCGGCGCCACCTGGGCCCCCGAGAACGTCACCTTCGCCAAGGAGGGCACCAACTCGATCATGAACCTGCGGTCCTCCACCGCGGGGACCGGCGAGTCCACCCGGCACGCCGAGGTCCTGACGAAGGCGACGAAGTTCAAGAACGGCACCTACGCGGCCCGGGTCCGCTTCTCCGACGCCCCGGTCTCGGGCCCCGACGGCGACCGGGTCGTCCAGACCTTCTTCACCATCAACGACCTCAAGGCCCCGATGGCCGACGACTACGCCGAGTACGACTTCGAGTACCTGCCCAACGGCGGCTGGGGCGAGCCCGCCAACATCCTCTACACCACCTCGTGGGAGACCTACCGGCCCGACCCCTGGGAGGCCGTCAACCAGCACTCCGAGGTCCGGGCGAGCTACGCCGGCTGGCACGACCTCGTCCTGACCGTCGACGACGACAGCATCGTCTACCACGTCGACGGCCAGGAGTTCGGCCGGCACGACGCCCGCTACCTGCCCGAGCGCCCGATGTCGATCAACTTCAACCAGTGGCTGATCGACCTGGCCGGCCAGACCTCGACCACCCCGCGCTCCTACGACCAGAAGGTCGACTACGTCCTGCACGTCAAGGACCAGGTCCTGACCCCGGCCCAGGTGGCCGCCAAGGTCGCCGCCTACCGCTCGGCGGGCACCGCCTTCGAGGACACCGTCCCGGCGTCGTAGTCCGGCACGGACCCCGCCCCCGCTCCGCCGCACACGCGTGCGGCGGAGCGGGGACGCCCCTCACCCGTACGGCCCCTTCCGCCTCGCCCGGCCCACCGCCCCGGGCGAGGGTCGACACCAGGGCCGCGCCCGCCCACCGCCCGCGTCGCGTCCGTCCACCGAAACCGGAGGTCCGCCCGTGCCGGCATCGAAGCGCTCCAAGGTCCACCTGGTCGGCGGCGGCATCGCCTCGCTCTCCGCGGCCGTCCTCCTGGTCCGGGACGCGGGCGTGCCCGGCGAGAACGTGCGCGTCCTGGAACAGCTTCCGGTCGCGGGCGGCTCGCTGGACGGCGTCCCCGCCCCGACGCGCGAGCGCGGGCGGGTCACCCGGGGCGGCCCGATGTTCGACGACGAGCACTCCGTGTGCCTGTGGAACCTCCTGGAGACGATCCCCACCCTGGACGACCCGGCGGTCTCCGTACGGCAGGAGATGCGCGCCTTCGACACCGAGCGCCCCGCACACGCCAGGGCCCGCATCGTCAACGGCGACCGCACGATCGCCGACGCCTCGGAACTCGGCCTGGACGCCCGCGACCGCGCCGACATGACCCGGCTGCTCGCCCTGCCCGAGCGGCTGATCGGGGCCCGGCGCGTCGACGACTTCTTCCGGCCGCACTTCTTCACCACCCACTTCTGGTGCATGTGGAGCACGACCTTCGCCTTCCAGACCTGGCACTCCGCCGTCGAGCTCAAGCGCCACCTCCTCGCCTTCGTCCAGGAGTTCGCCCGCCTCCACACCCTGTCCGGCATCCGGCGCGGCAGGTACAACCAGTACGACTCCGTCGTCCGCCCGATCCAGGAGTGGCTCGCCGCCCGGGGCGTGCGCACCGACTTCGGGACCACCGTCACCGACGCCGACTTCTCCGGACCCGCCGCCCGCCGCCTCTCCCGCCTGCACCTCCGCCGGAACGGCGCCGAGGCCGGGACGATCGAGCTGGGCGAGGACGACTACGCCTTCCTGACCCTCGGCTCGGCGACCGCCGACACCACCTACGGCGACGGCACCACCGTTCCCGAACTGGTCCGCGACCGGCGGGACGGCTCCTGGCGCCTGTGGGAGTCGGTCGCCAGGAACGCCCCCGACTTCGGGCGCCCCCACGCCTTCTGCGGCAACATCGACGAGACCAGACGGGAGTCCTTCACCCTCACCACGACCGGCAGCCTCCTCCTGGACCGCATCCAGAAGTACACCGGCAACGTCCCCGGCGAGGGCGCCCTGACGACCTGGAAGGACTCCCGCTGGCTCCTCTCGGTCGCGGTGCCGCCCCAGCCCCACTTCCGCGACCAGGAGGAGGACACGTACACGCTGTGGGGGTACGGGCTGTTCGGCGACGTCCCCGGCGACCACGTGCCGAAGCCGATGGGCGACTGCACCGGCGCCGAGATCCTCGACGAGCTCCTCGGCCACCTCGGCTTCGACGACATCGCCGACGAGGTGCGGAGGACCACCCGGATCACCACCGTCCAGATGCCCTACGCCACCGCGCAGTTCCAGCGCCGGAACCCCTCCGACCGCCCCCTCGTCGTCCCGGACGGGGCCCGGAACTTCGCCTTCCTCGGCCAGTTCGTCGAGATCCCCGAGGACGCCGCCTCCACCGCCGAGTACGCGGTCCGCTCCGCCATGACCGCCGTCCACCACCACTTCGACGTCGACAGGGAGATCCCGCCGATGTACCACGGCCTCTCCGACCCCGACGTCGCCTGGACCGCGCTGCGCACCGCCCTGGCCTGACACGGCCGCCCGGCCCGACGAGGAGGAGGGACGCATGGACGCGGACTCCGGGAGGCACCCCGGCCCCGGCACCCCGAACCAGTGGGACGAGGCGGTCCTGGACGCCGTCTTCACCCAGTCGGACGTCGGCCTCCACGTCCTCGACACGGAGCTGCGCGTCGTCCGCGTCAACCCGGTCGCCGTCGGCGTCCGCGGCATCCCGGCCGAGCGGATCGTCGGCCTGCCCGCCACGGAGGCGTACGCCCCCCTCGGGGTGGACGTCGACGAGGAGATGCTGCGGGAGGTCCTCGCCACCGGCCGGCCGAGGCTCGACCACCTCGTCCGGGGGCACCCCTTCACCGACCCGCGCACCGAGTACGTCTTCTCCGTCGCCGCCCACCGCCTCCTCGACGCCGCGGGACGGGTCCTGGGCGTGGTCCTCACCACCACGGACGTCACCGAACGCGAACGGGCACGGGCCCGCCTCCGGCTGCTGCACGACGCCCACGAGCGGATCGGCTCCAGCCTGGACGTGGAGCGCACGGCCCGGGAACTGGTCGACGTCGCCGTGCCGCGGTTCGCCGACACGGTGGTGGTCGCCCTCACCGACGCCGTGCTGAGGGGCGGGGAGCCCGGCCTCCGCTCCCACGACCCGGCCCCCCTGCTGCGCTGCACCGCGACCGGCGGGACGGAGGCCGGCCCCCGCATCCCGACGGCCGGCGCCCTCCTGCTCCCCGGGATCTTCGGGAAGGTGCTGCCGACGGAACCCCGGCTGCTCCCGCCCGACCCGGGCGAACGGGCCGGCGGCACACGGCTCGTGGCCCCGCTGCTCGTCCGGGGACAGGTCTTCGGGGCCGTCGTCTTCCAGCGCGCGGAAGGGGCCGAACCGTACGGCGAGGACGACCTCGAACTGGCCGAGGGCATCGCCACCCGCACGGCGACCTGCCTGGAGAACGCCCTGCGGTTCACCCGCGAGCACATCGTCATGACGGCCCTCCAGAGCTGGCCGCTGCGGCAGGAGGAGGCCACCCAGAAGTCCGTCGACGTCGCCCGGCGCAACCAGCCCGACGGCAGCGGCGTCGGCTCCTGGTACGACGTCGTCCCCCTGCCGGGGGCCCGGGTGGCGCTCGTCGTCGGCCAGGTCGACCGGGCCGGGCTCAGCGCCGTCGCCACCATGAGCCGGCTGCGGACCGCCGTCTACAGCCTGACCACCCTCGACCTCGACCCGCACGAACTCCTCGCCCGCCTCCACGCCACGACCCTCCGGCTCGCCGGGGAGCAGGAGACCGGACCGGGGGGAGACGGGACGACGGCGAGCTGCACCGTCGCCGTCCACGACCCGGTCGACGGGCGGCTCGACATCGCGCGCGCCGGCACCTCGCTGTTCGCCGTCGTCCGCCCCGACGGATCGGTCGAGACCCGGCCGGTCGACGAGGGCCCGCTGCTCGGCGCAGAGGGACCGCCCTTCGCCTGCGCCTCCCTGGTCCTCCCCGAGGGCAGCACCCTCTGCATGGCACCCGGTGAGGGCGGCACGCGGACGGAGGACCTGGTGAACGCCCTCGCGCACCCGGGGCGCTCCCCGGAGGCGATGGCGGACGACGTCGCCCGGCTCCTCGCCCCCGACCGCGTCCTGCTCGTCGCCCGCACCCGGCACCTGTCGTCGGACGAACTGGCCGAGTGGACCGTCCCCTTCGACTTCTCCGCCGTCGGCATCGCGCGCGGGCACGTCGAGGAACAGCTCCGGAAGTGGAACCACCCCGTCGACCCGTTCACGGCCACGCTCGTCGTCAGCGAACTCGTCACCAACGCCATCCGCTACGGCACCGCCCCGGTCACCCTCCGCCTCCTCACCGACGCGGCCACGCTGATCTGCGAGATCACCGACGCCGGCCGGGCCGCCCCGTACCTGCGCCACGCCAAGGCCGTCGACGAGGGCGGCCGGGGGCTCCTCATCTGCGCCACCCTCGCGGAGAACTGGGGCGTGCGCCACACCACCGGGGGCAAGACGGTGTGGGCCGAGATCGGGGCGGACGGAGAGGACGCGGCGGCCGGCTGAGGAGAGAGGCCGGGCGCCACCGGGACGGACGGGGAACGTCTCGTACCGGCCCGGCCGCGGGACCTCGCGGTCGGCGGCCCAGGGACCTTCTCGGCCCGCCACCCGCCGCACCAGCCGCGGGAACCCCGCCGGAACGACCCGCCCCCGTCCCCGCCCGAGCCCCGCCCGGAGCCGGTGGCGGTCCACGGGGGGCCGGGGCCGGGAGGGCTGTGACCGGGGGGTGCTCCCGGGGCGTCAGTTCCCGCCGCTCGGCAGGTTCTCCTTGATCTTGGCGATGGCGAAGCCCCAGCCCTGGGCGACGGTCGGCTTGCCGGGGACGGCGACCTCCTCCGGGTTGGTCAGGACGTCGAGGAGCACCGGGCCCGGGGTGTCGAGGGCCCGGCGCACGGCGTCGTCCAGGTCCGCCGGGTCGGTGACGCGGATGCCGGTCAGGCCCACCGCCTCGGCGACGGCCGCGAAGTCGGGGTTGTCGAGGACGGTGCCGAACTCGGGGAGGCCCGCCTGCTCCTGTTCGAGCTTGACCATGCCGAGCCGGCGGTTGTCGAAGACGACCAGCTTGACCGGGAGCCGCTCGGACCGGAGCGTCATGAGGTCGCCCAGGAGCATGCTCAGACCGCCGTCGCCGCAGAACGCCACCACCTGGCGGTCGCGGTCCCAGAGCTGGGCGCCGAGGGCCTGCGGCATGGCGTTGGCCATGGAGCCCAGGTTGTAGGAGCCGAGCAGCCGGCGGGTGCCCCGCATGCGCACGAAGCGCGAGAGCCAGACGGTGGCCATGCCGGTGTCGGAGGTGAAGACCGCGTCCTCGGCCGCGTGCCGGTCCACGGCCGCGGCCAGCGCCTCGGGCCGGATCTCGTGGTCCCGGTTGTCGAACATCGCCCGCACCCGCCCCACCAGCCGCTTGTCGTGGTCCGGGTGGGCGAGGCCGGCCTGCTCCTCCTCCCACTTCAGGAACCGCTCGCGGGCGTCGTCGAGGTGCGCGCGGTCCCCGACCGGAGCGAGCAGCGGCAGCAGGCCCCGCAGCGTGGCCCCGACGTCCCCGGCGAGCCCGACGTCCACCGGGACGCGGCGGCCCAGGCGCTCCTCCCGCAGGTCGACCTGCACCACCCGGCAGTCCTCCGGGTACCAGTCGCGGTACGGGAAGTCGGTGCCGAGCATGAGCAGGGTGTCGCAGGAGTCCAGGGCGTGCGCGGCGGCCGGGTTGCCGATCAGGCCCGTCTGCCCGACCTCGTAGGGGTTGTCCGCCTCGAAGCCCTCCTTGGCCTTGAGGGTGAGCACCATCGGGGCCGAGAGGTGGTCGGCGAGGCGCAGCACCTCCTCCCGCGCGCCCTGCGCGCCGCGCCCCACCAGGAGGGTGACCCGGGAGCCCCCGCCGATCAGCTCGGCGGCCTCGGCCAGGGCCGGGTCGTCGGGGCGGGTCACGGCCGGCCGGGGGAGGGCGAACCGCACGGGACGGTCGTCCTCGACCTCCCGGTCCCCGAGGTCCCCCGGCACCGTGAGGACCGCCACGCCGCCGCGGGTCACGGCCGCCCGGACCGCCGACTCCAGGAGCCTCGGCATCTGCTCGGGCGAGGTGACGGTGGCCCGGTAGACGGCCACGTCCCGGAACAGCAGGTCGTTGTCCACCTCCTGGAAGTAGTCGCCGCCGACCTCGGACAGCGGGACCTGGCCGCAGATCGCGAGGACCGGGGCGCCGCTCTTGGCCGCGTCGTACAGCCCGTTGAGGAGGTGGACCGAGCCGGGCCCCACCGTCCCCATGCAGACGCCGAGGCGGCCCGAGAGCTGGGCCCGCGCCCCGGCGGCGAAGGCGGCGGCCTCCTCGTGCCGGCAGCCGACCCACTCGACGCCGTCCGTCGTGCGGATGGCGTCGGTGAGGGGGTTGAGGGCGTCGCCGACCACGCCGAAGACGTGGCCGACGTCGAGGTCGGCGAGGGCGTCGACGATCACCTGGGCGACGGTACGAGTCACGGGATGTCCTTTCACGGATGTGCGGGTGTGCGGGTGTGCCGGTGTTCGGGTGCGCCGGGGCCGCCGGTGTGCCGGGGCTCCGGTGCACGGGGTTCCCGTCCCGTCTGCCCGCGCGGGCGGAGCCGATGCGGGGGAACGTCCGGGAACGGGCCGTTCGCACCGGTCCGCGGCGAACGGGCGTGGAGTCGCGCCCGGCGGGCAGGCGGATTCGGAGCACCCGTCCGGAGCCCGAGGAGGCGCCCGTGGAGATCTCAGGCGCCGCCGCACCGACCCGGGGGGAGGGCCTGGACGTCCCGGCCCGCGAGGAGAAGAACACCGGCGGGAGCAGCGCCGGCGGTCCGCGCCGCCGCTCTTCCGCACCACCGGGAGGAGAAGGAATGAGTACGTACGTCTACGGCATCGCCCCCGCCGACCGGGAACTCCCCGACGCGATCGAGGGCATCGGCGACCCCCCGAGGCCCGTGCGCACCGTGCGCGGCGGCGACCTGGTGGCCCTGTGCAGCGACGCCACGACCGAGGTGAAGGCGGAGCGCCGGGACCTCCTCGCGCACCAGCACGTGGTGATCGAGGCCGCCAAGAACGGCCCGGTCCTGCCGCTGCGGTTCGGCCGGGTCTCCCCCGACGACGCCACGGTCGCCGCCGTCCTGGAGGAGCACCACGACCTCTACGCGGAACGCCTGAAGGCACTCGCCGGCAAGGACGAGTTCAACCTCAAGGTGCACCACGACGCGGAGGCGGTGCTCCACGCGGTGCTCACCGACGACCCCGACCTGATGGCCCGGCACGTCGCCGACCGCGCGTCGGGCGGCGCGGGCCACGAGGAGCGGAGCGTCTTCGACGAGCTGGTCGCACGGGCCGTCGCCGAACGCGAGCGGGCCGACGCCGCCCTCGTCGAGCGGACCCTCTCCGCCCACGCGGCGGCCACGGTGCACGGGCCGGGGGACACCGGCCACCTCGTCAACCTGTCGTTCCTCGTGGAGCGCGGGCGGCGGGACGAGTTCCTGGAGGCCGTGCGCGTCCTCCACCAGGAGCACGAGCACCTGCGGGAGCAGGTGGTGGGGCCCCTTCCCCCGTACAGCTTCGTCGAGGCGGGCTGATCCCGTGGGACCACTCACCGAAGAACCGCTGCTGTACGTGTACGCCGTCGTCCGGTCCGCCGACGTCGACGGGCAGCCCGCCGACCCGCCGCCGGACGTGACGCTCGGCGGCGGGCTCGCGACCGTCGCGCACCGGGGCCTCACCGCCGTCGTCGAGCCGGTCCCGGAGGCCGAGTTCGACGAGGCGCGCCTGGGCGCGCGGATGGAGGACCCGGACTGGCTCGCCGGAGTGGTCAGGGCCCACCACGGCGTCCTCGCGGCGGCGGGCCGGCGGACCGCCACCGTCCCGCTGCGGCTCGGGACCGTCCGCCGGGGCGAGCCGGGCGTGCGCCGCCTCCTCGAAGAAGAGGAGGAGGGGCTTTCGGAGGCCCTCGACCGGTCGGCCGAGAGCCGGCGGGAATTCCCGTGAGGAAGGGTTTGCTCCCGCCGGGTCCGGCTACACGAAGAACATGAGTGCATCGGAGAAGAGCAACGAAGGCCAGTACCGCTGGAACGGTTCGTCCACTGCTTCCGACGGCACCGGAAACGGCGGCGGCACGCTCCGCACCCGGACCGGGGCCGAGGCCCCGGCCGGGACGGCGGAGAAGGGTGCCGGGGAGACCGGGGAAGCGGTGGGCGGCATGCTGACTGCGCTTCCCGCGCCCCTCGCGGAGAAGACCCTCGCGGCCGTCCACGCCGTCCGGGGCACCGGCGGCCGCGCATGGACCGCCGTGCGCTCCCGCAAGGCGCTCAGCAGTGGTACCGCCGCCGTCGGCGCGGTCGCCCTCACCGGTGCGTACGTGCTGGGGCGCCGGACGGGGACGCGCTCGCGCGGCCCGCTCACCCGGCTCACCGGCGGTCGCATCTGACACCCGCCGAGGGGCGGTTTCGGAGCGCCGGAGCCGTCCCTCCCGCGGGGGCGGTGCTCTTCCCCGAAGACGCTCCCTTTCATTCTTTGTCGATATTTTTTATTTGTGCAGTATCCCGGACCCGTTCGACCGGCCACCGGAAAGAAAGAATTCCCTTCCCGCTCGTGCGGCGGGGATTTCCGGAGGATCGAGAAATCGGGCGCGGGGGTACGTGAAAATTCGGAGGTCGAAAAATGGTTCCTCTTCTGCTGGTTCTGCTGCTCGCGCTGATCCTCTTCGGTGCCGGTTTCGCGGTGAAGGCCCTCTGGTGGGTGGCCGTGATCGTCCTCGTCCTCTGGCTCCTCGGCTTCGTGGCCCGTCCGAAGGGCGGCTCGGGCCGCTGGTACCGCTGGTAACCGGCGCCCCGCCGACACCGACCGCGCCCGCCACCGACACCGGTGGCGGGCGCGGTCGTGCGCGCCGCCGGGCCGGAAACGGACCGTCCCCGAAAGGGTCCGCCCCGGAGGCGGGCGACCGCCCGGGAGCCGGGCCGCCCCCGGAAACGACGGAACCCGGCACGCCCCCGGGGAGGGGTCGTGCCGGGTCCGGCGTACGGGATCAGGCCATCAGCACCGAGTCGTCCTCGGGACGCGCGCCGGGCAGCCGGTGGCGGGCGGCGATCAGCGCCGTGTCCACGTCGCGCGTGCCCGTGGAGACGCACAGCGTGTACGCGATGTCGTCCATGCGCTGCCGCACCTCGGGGCTTCCGTTCTCCGCGTGCAGCAACCTCAGCGTCTCGTACTGCTCGATCAGGTTGCTCAACACCGCGGGATGGGCCATCAACACAGTGGGTCTCCCCTCGCCGTCAGGGCGCCGACCGCCCGGTTCGATGCGCCGCTTACCCGGGCCCCCGCGTTGTATGCGGCCGGAGCGGCGGAGTCCGCCGGCGAGGACTCGACACCTCCGGCACGGCCCGGGCCCCTTCGTACCGGCTCGTTCCGGCCGCTTGCCCGCCCACCGCCCTCCTCGTGACGATCACGGGGGAGTAGGGTCGTCGTTTATTGTCGTATGACAACGGTCGAGGTCGGAGTCGTACCGGGAGAACGGCGGTCCGACCTGCGGCCGCGGTCGTGTTCAGGACCGCTGTGGTGCCTGGCGAGCGAACGAGGATGAGGCATGTCTGAGACGACGATCGAGGGCTCCTCGGCCGCACGGCGGCCGGGACCGGCCGCCGTGGGAGAGGCGGAGCTGCGCCAGCTCCTGGCCGGGCTCACCGCCGTGCGCGACGGGGACTTCGGCACCCGGCTGCCCGACGAGGCGGGCGGTCTCATGGGCGAGATCTCCAGCGTCTTCAACGGCATGGTCGACCAGCTCTCCCTCTTCACCTCCGAGGTGACGCGCGTCGCCCGCGAGGTCGGCACGGAAGGCACCCTGGGCGGACAGGCCGAGGTCCCCGGCGTCTCCGGCACCTGGGCCGACCTCACCGACTCGGTCAACGCGATGGCCGGCAACCTCACCACCCAGGTCCGTGACATCGCTCACGTCGCCACCGCCGTCGCCAAGGGCGACCTCTCCCAGAAGATCGACGTCGACGCCCGCGGCGAGATCCTGGAGCTGAAGAACACCATCAACACGATGGTCGACCAACTCTCCTCCTTCGCCGACGAGGTCACCCGCATGGCCCGCGACGTCGGCACCGAGGGCATCCTCGGCGGCCAGGCGGACGTCAAGGGCGTCTCCGGCACCTGGCGCGACCTCACCGACTCCGTCAACTCCATGGCGGGCAACCTCACCGCCCAGGTGCGCTCCATCGCCCACGTCGCCACCGCCGTCGCCAACGGCGACCTCTCGAAGAAGGTGGACGTCGACGCCCAGGGCGAGATCCGGGAGCTGAAGAACACCATCAACACGATGGTCGACCAGCTCTCCGCGTTCGCCGACGAGGTGACCCGCGTCGCCCGCGAGGTGGGCACCGAGGGCAACCTGGGCGGCCAGGCCACCGTGCGGGGCGCCTCGGGCACCTGGAAGGACCTCACGGACAACGTCAACGTGATGGCGTCCAACCTCACCGGCCAGGTGCGCTCCATCGCCCAGGTCGCCACCGCCGTGGCCCGCGGCGACCTCTCCCGCCGGATCACCGTGGAGGCGAAGGGCGAGGTCGCCGCCCTCGCCGACACCATCAACACGATGGTCGACACCCTGTCGGCGTTCGCCGACGAGGTGACCCGCGTCGCCCGCGAGGTGGGCACCGAGGGCCGCCTCGGCGGCCAGGCCCGGGTGCCGAACGTGGCCGGCACCTGGAAGGACCTCACCGACAACGTCAACTCGATGGCGAACAACCTCACCGGTCAGGTCCGCAACATCGCCCAGGTCACCACCGCCGTCGCCAACGGCGACCTCTCCAAGAAGATCGACGTCGACGCCCAGGGCGAGATCCTGGAGCTGAAGACCACCATCAACACCATGGTCGACCAGCTGTCCTCCTTCGCCGCCGAGGTCACCCGCGTCGCCCGCGAGGTCGGCAGCGAGGGCCGCCTCGGCGGCCAGGCCGAGGTCGAGGGCGTCTCCGGCACCTGGAAGCGCCTCACCGAGAACGTCAACGAGCTGGCCGGGAACCTCACCCGCCAGGTGCGCGCCATCGCCGAGGTCGCGAGCGCGGTCGCCGAGGGCGACCTGACCCGCTCCATCACCGTCGACGCCTCCGGCGAGGTGGCCGAGCTCAAGGACAACATCAACGCGATGGTCGGCTCGCTGCGCGAGACCACCCGGGCCAACCAGGAGCAGGACTGGCTCAAGTCCAGCCTCGCCCGCATCTCCGAGCTGATGCAGGGCCACCGCGACCTCGCCGTCGTCGCCGAACTCGTCATGGACGAGCTGACCCCGCTGGTGGCCGCCCAGTACGGCGCGTTCTACCTCGCCGAGGACGGCGCGGAGGGCGTCGAGCTCAAGCTCGTCGGCTCCTACGGGCGCCCCGCCGACAGCCGCGAACGCTTCCGCCTCGGCGAGTCCCTCGTCGGGCAGGCCGCCCGCAGCCGCCGCACCATCGCCGCCGAGAACGTGCCCGGCGACTACGTGTACATCTCCTCCGGCCTCGGCCGCACCGCCGGGGGCAGCCTGATCGTGCTGCCGATCGTCGTCGAGGACCAGGTCCTGGGCGTCATCGAACTGGTCTCCTTCACCCCCTTCACCTCCGTGCACCGGGACTTCCTGGAGCAGCTCATGGAGACGGTGGGCGTCAACCTCAGCACGATCGTCGCCAACGTCCGCACCGACGAGCTCCTGGGGGAGTCCCAGCGCCTCGCCGACGAGCTGCGGGCGCGCTCCGAGGAGCTCCAGGTCCAGCAGGAGGAGCTCCAGCGCTCCAACGCCGAACTGGAGGAGAAGGCGGCCCTGCTCGTCTCGCAGAACCGCGACATCGAGGCCAAGAACCTGCAGATCGAGCAGGCCCGGCAGGAGCTGGAGGACCGCGCCCAGCAGCTCTCCCTCGCCTCCAAGTACAAGTCCGAGTTCCTGGCCAACATGAGCCACGAGCTGCGCACCCCGCTCAACAGCCTGCTGATCCTGGCCCAGCTCCTCGCCCAGAACCCGACCCGCAACCTCACGGCCAAGCAGGTCGAGTACGCCGGCATCATCCACTCCGCCGGCTCCGACCTGCTCCAGCTGATCAACGACATCCTCGACCTGTCCAAGGTCGAGGCCGGGAAGATGGACCTCAACCCGGAACGGGTGGCGCTGCGCCGCCTCCTCGACTACGTCGAGGCCACGTTCCGGCCGCTCACCACGCAGAAGAGCCTCGCCTTCACCGTCTCCACCGCCGCCGGCGTCCCCGTGGACCTCGTCACCGACGACTCCCGGCTGCGGCAGGTGCTGCGCAACCTGCTCTCCAACGCCGTCAAGTTCACCGAGCGCGGCAGCGTCGAGCTGCGGATCGAACCCGCCTCGGACGCCGAGCTGCCCCCCACGGTCCACCGCGGCGGCCCCGTCGTCGCCTTCCGGGTCAGGGACACCGGCATCGGCATCGCCGCCCAGCACCTGGACGCCATCTTCGGCGCCTTCCAGCAGGCGGACGGCACCACCAACCGCAAGTACGGCGGCACCGGACTCGGCCTGTCCATCAGCCGGGAGATCGCCTACCTGCTCGGCGGCGCCCTCACGGTCGCCAGCGAGCCCGGCGAGGGCAGCACCTTCACCCTCTACCTGCCCGTCGCCCGGGACGACTTCGAGGAGCAGTCCGCCCACACCCCGGTCCTCCGGCCCGAGGAGGACGAGGAGACCGCGCAGCTCCCCGCCGACGCCTCCGCCCTCCGCCCCGCCCTGCCCGCCGCCCCGCCGGCCCGGCAGATCCGGCGCCTCCTCGTGATCGAGGAGCGCCCGCGCGGACTGCTCTCGCTCGTCGCGGAGAACGCCGTCGTGGAGCTGGCCGCCGGCCGCGACCGCGCGGACCGCGAGGACATCGAGCTGATCACGGCCGTGGGCCCGAGGGAGGCCGCGACCGCCCTCGCCACCCAGCCGTTCCACTGCGTCGTGCTGGAGGTCGACATGGCCGACGGCGAGGCCCTGCACTTCCTGGACGCCATGGACGGCGACGAGGCGCTGCGCACCGTCCCCGTCCTCGCCCACAACAACCGCAGGCTCACCGCCGAGCACGAGCGGGCCCTCCAGACCCGGGCCCGCCGGCGCCCGCTGGAGCTGCTCTCCAGCCTCGACGAGCTGCGCGAGCGGATCGCCCTGCACCTGTCCGCCGACCAGCCGGGCGACGTCGTGCCCCTGGTGCGCGGCGAGCACCGGCCCCCGGCGCCGCAGGCCATCGACACCGCCCTGCACGGCCGCACGGTCCTCGTGGTCGACGACGACGCCCGCAACCTCTACGCCCTGAGCGGCATCCTGGAGCTGCACGGCATCAAGGTCCTGCACGCCGAGAACGGCCGCAAGGGCATCGAGGCGCTCGCCGCGCACCCCGACATCGACCTGGTCCTGATGGACGTCATGATGCCGGAGATGGACGGCTACACCGCCACCGCGAAGATCAGGCAGATGCCCGCCCACGCCGGGCTGCCCGTCATCGCGGTCACCGCCAAGGCGATGCCGGGGGACCGCGAGAAGAGCCTCGCCTCGGGCGCCAGCGACTACGTGACGAAGCCGGTCGACGCCGACGACCTCATCGCCTGCATCCGCCGGTGGCTGCACGACGGATAGTCCGCGGGCCCGCCGCATCCCCTCCCGCCCCTCCCTCCCTCCGTCCGCCCGCGGCCCCGGCCGCCGTCCCCCCCCGAGGAGTCCGCGTCATGAGTGCTCCCCACCGCCACGGCGGATACCCCGCCGTCGGTCCCCACGGGGACGGCGCTCCGACACCGGCCGAGCCCGCGCCCGTCCCCTCCCGGGAGGAGGCGGAGGCGCGGCCGTCGGACGACCGCTCGACCGTGGGCCGGCTGGCCGAGACGGTCGAACGGCTGCGCGGGGAGGTGCGCGCCGCGCACGCCGCGGCCGAGGGGCGCGCCCTGATCGAACTCGCCAAGGGCGTCATCGTCGAGCGGCTCGGCTGCGGCCCGGCCCAGGCCGCGAGACAGCTCGCCGAACTGGCCGGCCAGGCCGGTCTCTCCCAGCTGGAACTGGCCGCGGACATCATCAACCAGGCCGCCCACGACCGGGTCGCCGAGGTCGCCGACGACTTCGTCAGGACCGTACGGCGGCCGGACGGAGCCGGGACGGACGCCGGGACCGAGGGGACGGACGCCGGGACCGGCGGAACGGACGCGGGGACCGGCGGAACGGACGTCGGAGCCGACGGGTCGGTCGCCGGGGCCGACGGGTCGGTCGCCGTGCGCCTGCGCACGGCCGAGAGCGCCGCGCTCAACGCCGGGGACAGCCAGGCCGTCGCCGAGTCCCTCCTCGAACACGCCCTCGCGCCCCTGGGCGCCGTCGCCGTCGCCATCTGGATCACCGGCCCCGACGCCTCCCTGACCCTCTGCGGCCACGCGGGCTTCGGCGCCGACGAACCCGCCCGCTGGCGCTACGTGCCGCCCGGCGTGGCCACCGTGGCTCGGGAGGCCCTCACCGCCCGCCGGACCGTGCGGTTCCGCTCGCTCGCCACCGCCGGCATCCCCTCGATCGGCCACACCCGCCACCCCGACGGCGGCCGGGTGGCGGTGCCCGCCGGGACCGGCGGACGGATCCACGGCGTCCTGGAGATCTGCTGGCCCCGGCCGCTGGAGCCCCAGCCGCAGGCGGTGGAGCGCCAGATCGAGGCCCTGGCCGAGCTGTGCGCCCACACCCTGGAGACCCTCCCCCTCCAGCCGGTGCGGACCCGGGCGCTCTCGCCCGCGGCCGCCGGAGCGTCGGAGCTCGTGGAGCTCGCCGACGGCCTCTACGACCCGGCCCTGGTCCTGACCCCGCACCTGGACGGCGAGGGGCGCCTGCGGGACTTCCGCATCCGCCACGCCAACGAGCACTTCCAGGACCCGGCGGGCCGCTCGCGCGGCGCCGTCGACGGGGCCCTGCTCCTGGAGGCGTACCCCACCACGGCCGGCCAGAACGAGCTCTTCGAGCGAATCGAGCGCGTCTACGCCACCGGGGAGCCCTTCCGCGCCCGGCGGACCCGCCTCACCGCCCTCGTGGACCAGGTGCCGCTCGCGTCCGCCGCCGACCTCAGCATCAGCCGGCACGGCGACAGCGTGCTCCTCATCTGGCGCATCGAGGACGAGACCGCCCGGCTCGCCAGCCTGCTCCAGCACGCCCAGCGGCTCGGCCGCATCGGCGGCTTCGAGGAGGACGTCCTGACCGGGGAGATCACCTGGAACGGACAGCTCTTCGACCTCTTCGGACGGGACATGACCGAGGGGCCGGTCTCCCTGCGCGACCTCACCGCCCACGCCCACCCCGACGACGAGGTGGCCATCGGCCGCTTCCTCCAGGCCGTGCTGCACCAGCGGCGGGCGAGCTCGACGGCCTTCCGCATGCTCCGCGGGGACGGGGTGACCCGCCACATCCGGGTGATCGCCGAGCCCTCCCTCGACCTCGACGAGCGGCTCCTCGCCGTGCGGGGCGCCTACCAAGACATCTCCGCGCAGCACTGGACGGAGGTCGCGCTCGCGGCCACCCGCGACCAGCTCGCCGTGACCGAACAGGAGTCGGCGGAGCGCAACCGGCTGGCCCTCCAGCTCCAGCACGCCATCATGCCGCCGACCAAGGCCCCGCTCGACGCCCCGGGCCTCGACGTCGCCGTCCGCTACCGGCCCGCCGAGACCGAGTCCCTGGTCGGCGGCGACTGGTACGACGCCGTCGTCCTGCCGTCCAAGAAGATCCTGCTGTGCGTCGGCGACATCGCCGGCCACGGCATAGAGGCCGCCACCGGCATGGTCGTGCTGCGCAACGCCCTGCGCGGCCTCGCCGTGACCGGCGCGGGCCCCGGACAGCTCCTGTCCTGGCTGAACAACGTGGCCCACCACCTCACCGCCCAGGTCACGGCCACCGCCGTCTGCGGCGTCTTCGACCCCACGACCCGCACCCTGCGCTGGGCCAGGGCGGGACACCTCCCGCCCGTGCTCGTACGGGGTGACCGGGCCACCACGCTGCCGCTCCTCCAGGGGCTGCTGCTCGGGGCCCTCGCCGAGGCCGAGTACGAGGAGGCGGAGATCCAGCTGGAGGCCGACGACACCGTACTGATGTACACCGACGGCCTCGTCGAGCGACGGGACACCTCCGTGCACGACTCCCTGGACCAGCTGCTCGCCACCGCCGGAACGCCGGCCGACGGACTGGAACGGCGTCTCGACCTGCTGCTCACGCACAGCAAGTCCGACACCGACGACGACACGTGCCTGATCGGCGTGCGCGTCACCTGACCGTACGCCCCACCGACCATCACCCCACCCGTGGAAAGCAGGAAGAAGCATGCCCGAGCGCGAAGTGAACCTGGACGTCGAAGTGGAGATCCGCGACGCCGACACGGCGGTCCTGTCCGTGGGCGGCGAGCTCGACGTCGAGACGGCCACCATGCTCCACCACCACCTGGCCAACCAGTTCCTGCACGGCCGCCGCCACCTCGTCCTGGACCTCTCCGCCCTGGACTTCATGGACTCCTCCGGCCTGAACGTCCTGATCAGAGCCGGGCGGGACGCGCGGGAGTCCGGCGGAGACCTCCATCTCGCCGCGCCGACCCCGGCCGTGCGCCGCATCCTGGAAATCACGGGCCTGACCATGACGACGCCCCTGCACGCCGACGTGGCGGACGCGCTCGTCGCGGCCGGGCACGAGGGCTAGAGGGCCGCGCCGCGGACGGGGACGAGAAGGAGAAGCCGGAACACGTGGACGAGATCACCGGTGTCGAGCGGGCACTGCGCCGGGCCGCTCCGCACCTGCTGGTGGGCGTCGTGGAGGACGCCCTGCGCAGGCAGTGCGGAGCGCTGCGGGTGGAGCTCCGCCTCGCCGACTACGCGCTGCGGTCGCTCCAGCTCGTCGAACGCGTTCCCCAGGCGACCCCGCCGATCCTCATCCACGACAGCCCGCAGGGGCGCGCCTTCGGCGCCCAGGAGCCGTACATCACCCGTGACACCGAGGCCGTCTCCGTGCACCTGCCGGTCACCGTCCGGGGAGACCGGATGGGCGTCCTCACCGTCGTCCTGCCGCCGGGCGGCGACCTCGTGCCCCTGCTGCCCGAGCTGCTGCACGTCTGCGACGCGCTCGGCCACGAGATCCTGGTGGCCGAGCGCGACACGGACCTGTACGACCTCGCGCGGCGGGCCACCCGGCTGACGCTGGCGGCCGAGATGCAGTGGCAGCTCCTGCCGGGCCGTTCCTGCGTCCGCCCCGAGTTCGCCCTCGGCGCGCACCTGGAGCCCGCCTACGCGATCTTCGGGGACAACTACGACTGGTCGGCCTCCGCCGACCACCTGACCCTCACGGTCACCAACGGCATGGGGGAGGGCATAGAGGCCGCCCTCCTGTCGAACCTCGCCATCAACGCGCTCCGCAACGCCCGTCGCGCCGGCCTCGGCCTCGCCGACCAGGCGGCCCTGGCGGACCAGGCCGTGTACGCGCAGTACCGCGGCGAGGCCTTCGTCTCGGTGCTCCTGCTGCGCTTCGACCTCGCCACGGGCGGGGTGGAGGCCGTGGACGCCGGATCGCCGCGCCTGTGGCGGCTGCGGGACCGCTCCGTCGAGCCCGTCTCGTTCGAGCCCCAGCTGCCCCTGGGCATGTTCGAGGACACCGTCTACACGCCGCAGCGGCTCGTGGTGCGCCCGGGGGACCGGCTGCTCTTCGGCAGCGACGGGGTGTACGACGCGGCCTCCCCCGACGGGGAGAGCTACGGGGACCGGGCGCTGGCCCGCGCGCTCACCGCCACGAAGCTGCTGCCGTCCTCGCAGGTCCCGGGCGCGGTGCTGCGCGAACTCGCCGCTTACCACGGCGACGCCCCGCTGGAGGACGACGCGCTCGTCGTCTGCCTCGACTGGTACGGACGGCAGGAGGACGGATCCGACCGGGACCCCGGTCTCCTCGGTCCAGGTCTGCCCGCGGGCGGCCCGCCGACGGGCCCCGAGGCCTGACCCGCCCTTCGCGACCCCACCCGTACGCCCGGTGTCAACAGTTGCCGTGCGGCAACTGTATTCTTGGTGCAACACCTGGCTCGTGTCCGGGGTGGACGCGTCATGGGCGGGCAGAGGGTGACAAGTGGGACAGGGGCTACGTGAGCGGGCAGCGCGCGGAGCGCGCGGGGGTCAGGCGGACCGGACGTCTTTGAGCGGCGCGCCCCGGCGCACCGGGGGCGCCGACGGTCTCTCCTTGTCCAGCGCGTCCTGGAAGCCCGCCAGCCCGCGCAGCAGCGCCTTGCGGCTCGTCGGGGTCATGCCGGAGATGACCGCGAGCAGGGCCTCCTCCCGCTGGACCCGCAGATCGCGCAGGTACGCCTTGCCGCGGACGGTCAGGTGCAGTTCGAGCTGCCGGCGGCTGACCGGACTGGGCAGCCGCTGCACGAACCCCAGCGCCTCCAGACGGTCGCACATGCGGCTCACCGAGGGCGGCGCGGAACCGAGCAGTTCCCCCAGCGCGCGGAGGTTGATGCCCTCCTCGCGATCGAGGCTGTAGAGCACGCGGAGCTGGGACGCCGAGACCGGTGTCGACGACACCATGTCCCGGCCGCGCTCCCACAGCACCTCCAGAAGCTCGATGAGCTCCCGGGCGGCCTGTGCCGTCTCCTGCGGCTCCCGCGGGGACGGGGCGGGGTTCGTGTCCATGGCTATCGACACTCCTCAGGCGTCCGGGGCCGAAGGCGTCGGCCTCGCGACGCGCCGGTCATCTCCACATCTCTCCAGAAGGCGGTACGGGTTCGGTGGATCGACACGTGACAGTGGAACGCGCGCTGCGCGGGGCGCCGCCACACCGCCTCCTGGACTCCCTCCGTGTCGATCTGGCCCGGCGGTTCGCCGTGCTCTCCGCCGATCTCCTGCTCCTCGACTACGGGTACACGTCGCTGCGTCCCGTCGAGCCCGTACAGGCTCCGGACGGGATGCCGCACGTGGCCGTGGGGCCGGGGCCCGCAGGTCGCGCACTTTCCACACAGCAACCATATCTTTTCGGTGGTGACGGGCCCACGGCGACCGCTTGCCTTCCCGTGACGGTTCGCGGCGAGCGGTACGGCGTCCTCGTGGTCGTCCTCCCCGCGGACCTGGCCACTCCCGCGGTGACCGAGGAGCTCGCCGACATCGCCGAGACGCTGGGACACGCCCTGCGCGTCGCCGACCGCCACACCGACCTGTACCGCCGGACGCGCAGGGCCCACGCCCTCAGCGTCCCGGCGGAGATGCAGTGGGGCGTGCTCCCCGGGCGGGCGTGCACCGGCCCGGAATTCGACCTGCACGCCCACTGGGAGCCCTCCTACACCTCGGGCGGACACGTCTTCGACTGGTGCGCGACCGAGGACGAGCTCACCCTGGTCGTCGCCAACGGCACCGGGCCCGACACCTCGTCCGCCCTGCTCGGCAGCCTCGCCCTGAACGCCATCCGCAACGCCCGGCGCGCCGGACTCGACCTGGTCGGCCAGGCCAGCCTCACCGACCAGGCGCTCTACGGGCAGCACCGGGGCGAGCGGTCCCTCTCCGCCCTCCTGCTGAGCTTCGCCCGCGCCACCGGCGAGGTGCTGGTCGTCGACGCGGGCTCGCCCACGGTCTGGCGCGGCCGGGGCGCGTCGACCGAGCGGATCGAGCTGGAGCGCCAACTGCCCCTCGGCATGTTCGAGGACACCGTCTACACCACCCAGCGCCTCCGGGTCCTCCCCGGCGACCGGCTCGTCTTCGTCGCCTGCGACCGGGGCGAGGCCCCGCCGGACGGCGGTGACACGGACCTCGACCGTTCGGTGCGCCGCGCGATCGAGGGGGCCCGCCGCACGGCCTGCGCGGACGCCCCCCGCGCCGTCGTCCGGGCGCTGCGCGAGGAAGCCCCCGGCGGACTGCGGGACGACGTTCTCGTACTCTGTCTGGACTGGCACGGTCGCGAGCCCGCCGGGCCGCCCGCGGATCGCGAAGGACCTCCCGGCCCTTCCGCCGTGTGAGTGCGGTCGTGCGCGCGTTCTCGGAGGCGGACGGTGTGGAAATCGCAAAGGAGGGAAGGTGCGCGGGATGAGGTACGAAGCACGGCACCGAGCCGTGTGAGGGGAGGCAGGCCGATGACGGACGCGATCGCCACGGAGCGCGCGACACAGGAGCCCTTGCTGTACGCGAGCGTCGACTACGACGGGGCGGACGCCGACGACGGCATGGTCGCGTCCGCCCGCGACTTCACCGCCGACTTCCTCACCGCCTCACCGGCCGCGGGACGCCGGCCGGTCGCCCGCGAGCGCGTCGACCTCGCGCGCCTGGTGGTCAGCGAGCTGGTGACCAACGCCGTGCGCCACGCGCCCGGCCCCTGCCGCCTGCTGCTCGAACTGTTCGAGGACGCCCTGGAGATCTCGGTGTTCGACGGCCTGGAGTCCTCTCCCGTGCCCCGGGGCCACGACCCCGGCCGCATCGGCCAGCACGGCGTGGAGATCGTCGTCGCCGTCTGCGAGAGCGTCAGCGTCGAGCCGCACCCCTCGGGGAAGCGGGTCAGGGCCCGCCTCGCCCTCGTCTGACACCGCCCGGACGAGGGGTCCGCACACCTCGGAAAGAAATTTTCGAGAAGGTGTGCATGCTCCGTGAGAGCCGGGGTATGCGGGCGGTCCGGGGGAAAGACTGGTTGTCGACGAAAGAGGGGGTCATCGAAGTGCCGACCACAGTGCTGATGGAGACGAAGACCGGCGCCGAGAAGACCGCGGGGGGCCTTCCCGTACTCGAAGCCCCCGGCAAGGTGGCGCCGAAGGACGCGCGCGAGCTGTCGAAGGTGTTCTTCGACCGGATGGCGGTGCTGGAGGAGGGAACGCCCGAGTACCAGTACGCCCGCAACACGCTGATCGAGATGAACATGTCGCTCGTCCGCTACGCGGCCGGCCGCTTCCGGGCCCGCGGCGACGACATGGAGGACATCGTCCAGGTCGGCACCATCGGCCTCATCAAGGCCATCGACCGGTTCGACATCTCCCGCGAGGTGGAGTTCACCACCTTCGCCGTCCCCTGCATCGTCGGGGAGATCAAGAGGTTCTTCCGCGACACCTCCTGGGCCGTCCACGTTCCCCGCCGCCTCCAGGAGGCCCGCGTGGAGCTGGCCAAGGCGACGGAGGAGCTCAGCTCCCGCCTCGGCCGTTCGCCGAGCGTGGCGGAGCTCTCGGCCCTGATGAACCTCTCCGAGGACGAGGTCATCGAGGCGCGGATCGCCTCCAACGGCTACAACTCCACCTCGCTCGACGCCACCGTCGGCGGCGAGGGCGAGGAGGGCGGCGCCATGCTCGCCGACCTCATAGGAGAAGAGGACCCCGCACTCGAGCTCTTCGAGGACTTCCACGCCCTCGCCCCCCTCGTCGCCGAGCTCGGCGAGCGGGACCGGCTGCTGATCCACCTGCGGTTCGTGGAGGAGCTGACGCAGTCGGAGATCGGCAAGAGGCTCGGCATCTCCCAGATGCAGGTCTCCCGGCTGCTCTCCCGCAACCTGGCCCGTCTCCGCAAGGGCATGCTCGCCCCCATGGAGTGACGGCTCCCTCCCTCGCTTCCCCCCCATGGGAACCGAACGGCCTCACCGCCCCCCCTTCCGGTGAGGCCGTTCCCCTGTGCCGCCGCCCGGCCGGCACCGCCGTCCGGGCGGCCGTCAGGGGGCGGGTCGCTCCCGGCCCCGGTTCAGGGTGCGGTCGAGGAGGGGGAGCAGCCGGTCCCAGTGGCGCCGCAGGGAGGGCGCGTCGAAGGCGTCGGTGTCCGCCATGGCGAAGCCGTGGAGGGAACCGGGGTAGACCTCGCAGGTGTGCTCCACGCCCGCCTCCTTCAGGGCCCGGCCGAGCGCGTCGATCGTCCCGGGCGTCATGTCGTTCCCGGCGAGGCCGATGTGGACCTCGGCGGCGAGGGCCGGGGCGAGGAGGTGCGGACTGTCGGGCGCGTCGGTGACGAGGGGGCTGGGGTGGAACCCGGCGACCGCCGCCACCAGGTCGGGACGGGCCGCCGCGGTGCGCAGCGCCAGGACGGCCCCCAGGCAGTAGCCGATCGCGGCGACCGGTCCGTCCCCGACCTCGGGCCGGGCGGTGAGGAACCCGAGGTAGGCCTCGGCGTCCCGCAGGGCGCGCTCGGTGGTGTGCGTCTCGACGACGGGGAGCAGCTGCTCGAAGAGCGCGGGCCGGGTCTCCGCGTCGATGTGCGCGGGGAGTTCGACCACCGGGGCGGGGCCGTGCCGGTAGTGGAGATGGGGCACCAGCACGTAGTACCCGTGTCCGGCCAGCTCGCGGGCCAGTTCCTCCAGGACGGGCCGGCTGCCGAAGGCGTCCGTGTACAGCAGGACCCCGGGGTGCCGTCCGCCGCCGTCGGGGAAGGCGGCGAAGGCGTCGGCCCGGCCGTCCGGGGTGGGTATCAGCAGTGTCGTGAGGGGCAAGATCGTCCTTTCTCCGGCCTCCGACCCTACCCAACGGGCTCCCCGTCCGGCGGAGTTGGACGTTCCGCCGGAGGGCTTCACGGCGCGCCCGGGTTCACCGCGCCCCCGGTACCGGGCGGTGGCCCCTGTATCGGGTGAAGGGCCCGGCGCCCCGGCTCCCGCGCACTGTTGTGCCTTCCACGAGCCCGGACGAGATCGACCCCGGCCACGAGTGGCCCCTGCCTCCGCCCCGGACGTGGGACTGCGACGGGTGCGCCGGCCTCTGCCGAACCATGCGGAGCGTCGGCGGCCGGATCGCCGCACTCCGCCTCACCGGCGAGCGCGGCGTCGACGGGGACCCGTTCGACAGCACCGTCACCACCCGGATCGCCCTCGGCGCCCACCTCGCCGTCCGCCACCGCGGTCTCCTGCCCGACTGGGACACCGCCTGCGAGACCCGCGCCCGCCACCGGGAGCGGATCGCCCGCGAGCGGGACCCCGGCCCGCACCGGGACCTCGTCGTCCGCTGCGGCGGCGAGCACCTCGCCCGCCACGTCTACGCCCCGCCCCGCATCGTCGGACTGCTCCGAGCCGCACGGCTCCGGGATGGGCCGCCCCGAGGCGGCCCGCTCCGAGGCGGCCGGTCGGGAGCGGCCGGTCAGGACACCGGGCCCGGGCCCTCCAGCTCCGTCAGCCGCACCGTGTACAGGCCCCCGCGCTCGGCCTTCACCTCCGTCACCTCCAACCGCGTTCCCGGCGTGAGGATGTACTCCTCCTCGCCGGTGAACGCGGAGAACCGCCGGATCCCCACCGCCCTCGCCGGCGTCACCTCGAACAGGGTCCGCTTCCCCCGGTTCCCCAGGAACCCCCGGGCCACGGCCGGTTCGGACGTGCACGAGGACACGCCCCACCAGGTCACCGTCCGCCCCACCGGGTACTGCGACCGCAGGTCCAGCGCCACGCCCCGCCACAGGGGCTCCTTCCGCGCCGGCAGCTCCGCCACCGCCGAGAACAGCAGCCGCAGGTACGGCAGGTACGGCACCAGCCGCTCCCGGTCCGGGGACCGCAGCACGGCGTTGATCTCGCGGTAGAACGCCGACTCGCACGTGTACAGGTGGAGCGCCGAGATCGCGTCGGCCGACAGCCCGCCGGCGTCCTGCCCCGACGCGGCCCTGGCCTCCCCGAACAGGCTCGACCGCTCGACGTGCCGGTCCAGGTTCCGGAGCACCCGCGCCACCGGCTCGACGGCCTTCCGGAAGCCCATCAGCGGCGTGTCGAACACACCGGTGATCGGCGGCAGGACGAGACCCTCGTCCTTGACGCTCGTGAGCCGCTCCAGATAGAGCTGGTGCAGCTCCATCGTCGACGCGATGAACGCCCCCATCCGCTCCGCGACCCCACCGCCCTCCGGCCCGCCGGACCCCGCCGCCTCCCGGTCCCAGCCCTTCGCCGGAAGCCAGTCGACCGGCTCGGCGCCCACCGCCGCCAGGGCGTCGTTCACCCGGGCGAAGTGGTCGCCCTCGCAGAACACGTCCCCCTGCGCCGCCGGGTTCGCGTGGTCCAGGTGCCGGACCTCGACCCCCGGGTACTTCTTCTCCAGCCGCTGGACGACCCGCTTCAGGCTCCGGGCGTGCGCGCCCCACCAGGCGAACACCACGCCCCGGTCCTCCTCCGGGGCCTCCTGCTTGGCCCGGAGGATCTCCTCCACGATCTGCTCGGCCACGGGCCGCCAGAAGGCGGTGTGCCGGTCGGTCGGCACCGACCCGTCCGCGCTGGCCGTCAGGGACGCGTTGAGCAGCAGTACGCCCTGGGTCAGCATCGCCTGGAACCACTCCGGCGGCGGAACCGTGTCCTCCTTCTTCAGCAGGGCCCGGACGTCGGCGATCGGCGTCTTCTTGACGATGCCGTACTTCCACATCGCGGCGGCCTTGATGATGCAGCGGATGCTGACCACCCGGCCGAACCGGCTGTCCTTCCAGTCGTTGAAGGTGTTGTCGAACATCGCGATGCCGGTCGCGCTCTCCGCCCGCGGATACGGGTTCTGGCCGAAGGCGACCACCTTCCACTGGTGCGGCGGATGCGGCTTGAGGGCCTGGAACGTCAGCTCCCTCACCGGCACCACCTCCGGGCTCCGCCCCGGGCCGATGAAGTCGGCGGCGCCCGGCTGCGCCCCGATCACCGGGGCGAGCAGCGGCAGCCACGGCTCGCCGCCGCCGGTGAACAGCTCGGCCAGCTTCAGCGGATCGTCGGCGGCGGAGACGTCGGCATCGCTCATGGGGGCGGAACTCCCGGGGTTCGGTACGGAAGGGACGGGGGCGGCGGCGTGGGGGACCTGCGGGTCCTGCGAGGTCTGCGGCGTCCTCGGGTCAGCGGCGAAAGGAGGGCCGCCGCGGCACGTCGATCCGGACCCGCCGCGCGGACCCCGCTCCCCGGATGTCGTCGAGCTGCCCCAGTACCGCGGCCCTCAACTCGTCGTAGTCCGCGAACCCGTGGTCCTGGAACAGGGTGTAGCCCGTCCACATCAGATTGGCGCACACCTGCGCGGGCACCCGTCCCGTCTGCGCCCCCAGACCGACCAGCGCCACCGACCGGACGCTGCCGGGCTCCGCCCGGTTCTGCAGGTGCACCGCCTGGAAGGCGGCCGCGCACGCCAGGGCCACGTTCATGGTCTCGCCGACGTCCTGCGAGGACCGGCGCATGGTCGGCGTCGAGATCAGATAGCGGGGCACGGCGGCCCCGGACGGGACGCACACGGCGCTGCCCACCGGCAGGCTCCCCCCGAACCGCTCGCGGATCGCCCGCTGCACCCGCACCTGGATGCCGGCGCCGAGGTACCGCTTGACGACGGCGTCGACACCGCCGTCCATCCGGCCCCCGGCGTTGGTGGGGGACACCCACGCGTCGACGTCGGCGTCCAGGAGGGAGCCCCGCCGGATCTCGACCTCGGGCGTGTCCGCGAACGCGGACCGCCAGGCCGCCACCACCTCGGCGTTCACGTCGACCAGTACGACCCTCAACGCATGCCGGAC
This sequence comes from Streptomyces sp. NPDC092045, assembly GCF_044756005.1. Classification (NCBI taxonomy): domain Bacteria; kingdom Bacillati; phylum Actinomycetota; class Actinomycetes; order Kitasatosporales; family Streptomycetaceae; genus Streptomyces; species Streptomyces sp. NPDC092045. The sequence continues at coordinate 932,518 of NZ_JBIVSC010000001.1, forward strand.
ACCCATGAGTCCGCCCCTCTCGCACAGCTTCTCGAACAACTCCGAAGCTATCGGGCCCCACTGACAACGTCGGTCGGCCCGGAGGGAGAACGGCGAAGGCGAGGAGATCGCTCTCCTCGCCCTGTTCAACGTATAGCGCACCGGGGGGCTTGCGGCAAGGCCCCCGTCGTGGCGCAGAATCGTCGGCCTCGGCCACGACCTGCGAAAAGAGGAGCGCGATGAACGCGCGGTACGTGTGGGACCTCCAGGAGATCGACGAGACGCGGATCGCGCTCGTCGGCGGCAAGGGCGCGCACCTGGGCGCGCTGTCGCGGCTCGACGGCGTCCGCGTACCGGCCGGGTTCTGCGTGACCACGGACGCCTTCCGGCGGGCCGTGGAGGGGACGCCGGCGCTCGACGGGCTGCTCGACCGGCTGTCCCTCCTGGACCCGGAGGACCGGGGCGACCGGGACGCGGTCCGCGCGGTCTGCGCGGAGATCCGGGGCGCCGTCGGGGCGACCGCCGTCCCGGACGACGTCGCGGAGGCGGTCACCGGCGCGCTGGCCCGGTTCGGCGAGCACGAGGCCTACGCCGTCCGCTCCAGCGCCACGGCGGAGGACCTGCCGACGGCCTCCTTCGCCGGCCAGCAGGACAGCCACCTGAACGTCGTGGGCCCGGAGGAGGTCCTCCGGCACGTCGTCCGCTGCTGGGCCTCGCTGTTCACCGAGCGGGCCGTCGTCTACCGCCACCGCAACGGCATCGACCACCGCACGGTCCGCATGGCCGTGGTCGTCCAGCGGATGGCCTTCCCCCGCGCGGCCGGCGTCCTGTTCACGGCCGACCCGGTCACGGGCGACCGGAGGACCGCCACGGTGGACGCCGGACTCGGGCTCGGCGAGGCCCTGGTCTCCGGCCTGGTGGACCCGGACGTCTTCACCGTGCGGGACGACCGGGTCGTCGCCGCGACGACCGCCGCCGAACGGCACGCCCTCCACGCCCCGCCCGGCGGCGGCACGCGGGAGGCGGAGGCCGACGCGGAGGAGCGGGAGCGGCCGGCGCTGACGCACGAGCAGGTCGTGCGGCTCGTGCGGCTCGGACGGCGGATCGAGGAGCGCTTCGGCCGCCCGCAGGACATCGAGTGGTGCCTGGTCGACGACGACTTCGTGATCGTCCAGAGCCGGCCGATCACCACGCTGTTCCCCGTTCCCGAGGCCGGCGACGGGGAGAACCACGTCTACGTCTCGGTCGGACACCAGCAGATGATGACCGACGCCATGAAGCCCCTGGGGTACTCCATGTGGCAGCTCACGGCCATGGTGCCGATGCACGAGGCCGGCGGGAGGCTGTTCGTCGACGTCACCCGGCGCCTGGCCACGCCCGCGAGCCGCGCCGCGCTCCTGGACCTCGTCGGGAGGGGCGACCCGCTGATCAGGGACGCCCTGGAGACCGTCCTCGACCGCGAGGGATTCGTCCCGTCCCTGCCGGACGAAACCCCCGCCGCGCCCGCGCCCGGGAGCGCGCCCGCCCCGGTCGAGACCGACCCGGCGATCGTCACCGGGCTGATCGGGCGCAGCCGGGCGTCCGTCGCCGCCCTGGAGCGCGACATCCGGACGAAGAGCGGGCCGGAGCTGTTCGCCTTCCTCCTCGAAGCCTTCGAGGAGCACAAGCGGGTCCTCGGCGATCCGCTGAGCTTCCGGGTGCTCACGGCGGGCATGGAGGCCACCTGGTGGCTCAACGACAAGCTCTTCGAGTGGCTGGGCGAGAAGAACGCGGCCGACGCGCTGACGCTGTCCGCCCCCGGCAACGTCACCTCGGAGATGGGCCTCGCCCTGCTCGACGTCGCCGACGCGATCCGCCCCCACCCGGAGGTCGTGGCCCTCCTGGAGGGCGCCGAGGACGACGGCTTCCTCGACGCGCTGCCGAAGCTCCCCGGCGGGACCGGCGCGCGCGACGCCCTGGAGGCCTACCTCGACCGGTACGGCATGCGCTGCGTCGGCGAGATCGACATCACCAGGCCGCGCTGGCGCGAGCGCCCCACCGCCCTCCTGCCCGCGCTCCTCGACAACGTCCGGAACTTCGGCCCCGGCGCCGCCGAACGGCGCTTCGAGCAGGGCCGGCGGACGGCCCTGGAGAAGGAGCGGGACGTCCTGACCCGGCTGCGGGCCCTGCCCGACGGGGAGCGGAAGGCCGACGAGACCAAGCGGATGATCGACCGGGTCCGGACCTTCGCCGGATACCGCGAGTATCCGAAGTACGGCATCGTCAGCCGCTACGCCGTCTACAAGCGGGCCCTGATGGAGGAGGCCGGGCGCCTCGCACGGGCCGGTGTCGTCGCCGAGCCGGAGGACGTCTTCCACCTCACGTTCCAGGAGTTCCACGAGGCCGTGCGCACGGGGCGGGTCGAGGAGGGGCTCGTCCGGCGGCGCGAGGAGGCGTTCCGGGCGTACCGCGCGCTCACCCCGCCCCGGGTGCTGACCTCGGACGGCGAGGCCCTCGACGGGTCCTACCGGCGGGACGACGTCCCGGACGGCGCCCTCGCCGGGCTGCCGGTCTCCGCCGGCACCGTCGAGGGCAGGGCCCGTGTCGTCCTCGACATGGAGGAGGCCGACCTCGAAGCGGGCGACATCCTGGTCACGGCCTTCACCGACCCGAGCTGGTCGCCCGTGTTCGTCGGCATCGCGGGCCTGGTCACGGAGGTCGGCGGCCTGATGACCCACGGGGCCGTGATCGCCCGGGAGTACGGCCTGCCGGCCGTCGTGGGCGTGGCCGGGGCCACCCGGCTGATCGAGGACGGGCGGCGGATCCGCGTGCACGGGACCGACGGGTACGTGGAGATCCTGCCGTGAGGCCTTCGCCGGCCTACCGGGTCCCCGGTCCCACCGGCCGCCGGAGCAGGTAGGCGGCGGCGCAGGCGACGAGCAGCAGCATGCAGCCGGTGAACACCAGGCCGGCCCGCTCCAGACCGAGCGGCCCGCTCAGGAGGCCGACGCCGATCACGGGGAGCGAGATCCCCGTGTACGCGACCAGGAACAGGGTCGAGATCACCGCCGCGCGCCGGTCCTCCGGCGCGGCCCCGGCGACGGCGGACAGGGCCGCGCGGAAGGTCAGGCCCTGTCCGGCGCCGCCGACGACGGCGGCCAGTATGACGAGCGCGAACAGCTCGGTGGCGAGCGCGCCCGCCAGGAGGGCGAGCCCCGCGAAGAGCACGGCGCAGCCCAGGGGCAGGGACCGGGGCACCCCGACGCGGCCGACGGCGAACTGCCCGGCGGTGGAGGAGAAGAAGGCCAGGGCCACGACCAGACCGGTCACGGCGTGGTTGTCCACGTGCAGGAAGCGCGCCAGGAAGGCGGGGCTGACCGAGGTGAACACCCCGAACAGGGCGAAGCCGACGAAGGAGGCGAGCGCCGCCGGCACGAACACCGGGCGGACCGGCGCGGGCAGGGCGGGCCACCGGGGCCGTACGGCGGACAGCGGCCGGACCTCCCGCACGGTCTCCGGCAGCCGCAGGACGACGGCGGCCGAAAGGACCGCCAGGGCGAGGTGCACGGCGAACGGGAGCAGCAGGGGCTCGGGGGCGTACTCCGCGAGCAGTCCCGCGAGCAGGGGGCCGCAGCCGAGGCCGCCCATGTTGGCGGCCGTCGCCACGAGCGTCGCCCGGGACGCGCCGCCCGGCGGCGCCAGGTCCATGACGTAGGCGGTGGCCGCGCCCGTGAACAGGCCCGCCGACAGACCCGAGAGCAGCCGGCCCGCGTACAGCCACCCCAGGCTGTCGGCGCACAGGAAGCAGACGGCGCTCGCCACCGCGAACCCGAGGCCCCACAGCAGCGTCGGGCGCCTGCCGACCGTGTCCGAGGCGTTGCCCGCCAGGAGCAGCACTCCGATGACCCCGAAGGCGTACACGGCGTACACCACGGTCACGGTCAGCTCGGAGAACCCGAACTCCTCCTGGTAGAGCGGGTAGAGCGGGGTCGGCAGCGTGGTGCCGGCCATTCCCACGACGAACACGGCCCCGCCGAGCAGGCACCGGAGCCACCCTTGACGATCACCCACCATGCCACCGACCGTAACCCCGCTGCCGGACCCGGTGCGGGACCCGGGGTCAGCGCGCGCCGAAGACCTGGGTCCAGTAGGGGCCGCCGTCACCCGTGTGCAGGCCGACGCCCAGCTCCTTGAACGAGCAGTTCAGTATGTTCGCGCGGTGGCCGGGGCTGTTCATCCAGGACTCCATCACCTGCTCCGCCGTCCGCTGGCCCATCGCGATGTTCTCGCCGTAGGTGGACCAGCCGTACCCGGTGGCCGTGACGCGCTCGCCGGGCCCGGCGCCGTCCGGGTTGGTGTGGTCGAAGAAGTCCCGCGCGGCCATGTCGTCGGAGTGGCCCTGGGCGGCCTTCGCCAGGAGCGGGTTCCCGGTGACGGCGCCGCAGCCCTCCTTGGCCCGCTCGGCGTTGACCAGGGCGATCACCTGCTCCTCGACGGAGCTGTGGCCGGAGTCCTGCTTCGTGGCCGTGGGACGGCTCGGGGTCGTCGGCTCCTTCGTGACGGGCGCCCGCGTGGGCCTGCGGGTCGGCTTGTCCGCGGCCGGCCGCGAGGTCTGCGGGGCGGCGGCCGTCGTGGTGGCCGGGGCCGACGCCGACGCGGTGGCCCCGGGCTTGGCGGAGACGGTCCTGCTGGGGCGGGGCGTGCCCGACGGGGTGGCCGTGGGCGTGACCGAGGCGGTGGCCGCCGTCGGTCCTCCGGCCGGGGCCGACGCGGGGACCGTGAGGTCCACGGTCGAGGCGCGCGGCGCGTCCAGGGCCGTCAGGTCGTCCTCGTCGGGACCGTTGACCAGGGTGAAGGCCCCTCCGGTGACGGCGGCCACCGCCATGCTCGCGGCGATGGCCACGCGCCGGCGTCCGCGCTGCTGCTGCTCCCGCCTGCGGCGGCGCGTGGCGCGGGCGCCGCGGGCACCGACGGCGGGGGAGGAGGGCGGTCCGGGCGTTCCCGCCGACTCGTGTCCGGCCGGTTCCGACGGCTCGTACGCGTACTCCGCCGACTCGTGGGAGTGCCCGGCCGGTTCGTGGGCGTGTCCGCCGGGCGGGGTCGTCCCGTGGCCGGTCGGCTCCGGCTGCCGGTGACCGCCCTGGTGTCCGGCCGCTTCCGGCTGCCCGTACGGGGCCTGCTCGTAGGAGGTCTGCTCGTAGGGGGTCTGCTCGTAGGAGGTCCGGCCGTACGGGGTCTGCCCGTACGAACCCTGTCCGTACGGCATCTGTCCGTACGGGGCCGGCTCGTACGCGGGGGTGCCGAGCGGGGCGGTCGCGGTGGCGAGGTCGAGGCCGGCCCGCTCGCGGAAGGCCGCGAGCAGCAGTCCGGCCGGAGGGACGAGGAGCAGTCCGGCGAGCAGGCCCTCGGCCGGGTAGAGGCCGTGGGAGAGGCCGGCGCAGTGGGCGCACGCGCGGGCGTGCCTGGCTATTCGCTTGCGCCAGAGCCCGGAGGGGCGCCCGTCCCATCCGCCGAGCTCGTACCGCAGGTCGGGGCAGAGCGGGTTCTCGGTGAGGGCCCGCACGACGACCCGGGCGGCGTCCAGCTGCGCCTTCATGCGCTGGACGCGCACCGCCGTGTGCTCGGGGGAGAGCTGGAGGGCCGAGGCCACCTCGTGGCGGGTCAGGTCGCCCGTGCACTCCAGCCACCACAGGGACAGCAGGGCCCTGTCGTCCGGCTCCAGCCAGCGGGTCGCCTCGGCGGTCTCGCGCCGCTGGCCCGACAGGTTCAGCCGGACCACGGTCAGGCCGACGAAGTCGGCGCCCGGCTGGGGCAGGTCGCGGGCGTCGTCGAGGCCGCCCGTGACGAAGGAGTTCTGCTGCCGGTGCCAGTGGCCCCGGACGACGTTCATCGCGATGGCCACCAGCCAGGACCTGAAGCTGTCCGGGGCGCGCAGGTCGCCGAGCCCGGCGAGCGCCCGCAGCATCGTCTCCTGCACGACGTCGTCCACGTCGTGGTGGCCGTTCATCGCCCGGCCCACGATGTTGTAGACCAGCGGCAGGTGGTGGGTGAGGAGGCGGTCCTGCGCCTGCGGATCCCCGCTCTGCGCGGCCCTGACCAGCTCCGTGAGCTGCCGTGTACTCATGCTCGAATCACCCTGCCTGTTCCGGTCGTCCTCGGGGGCCAACACATGGGAGACCGCCGGGGGCCGGGCCGATAACAGAAATCCCCCGGCTTTCCGGAAAAGATCCGGGAGGCGGGGGTCGGCCGAGCGCGTCCGGCGGGTTTTCGGGGCGTCAGTGGAACGCCGCGGCCCGCGGGCGCGCCGGTGGGGGTGACGGGCGGCACACGGACCTCCTCGGCGTGCGGGACGGAGCGCCCGGACGCGGTCGGCCCGGGCGGAAAGCGCGCCCCACGGTAGCGGACGGGCCGGGGGAGCGGACCTCCGGCCGCCGGACGCGCGTCGGCCCCGCCCTCGGGGGAGCCGGGGACGGGGCCGTGTGCGGGGCCCGGGGAGGGCCGTGCGCGCGTCGTGCGCGGAGCGTGCGGAGGGCCGGGTGACCTGGCCTCACGCCGTCACGCGCGGCGTCGCGAGCCGTTGGTGAAGAGGCGGTAGAGGAGGAGCAGGATCACCGAGCCGATGATGGCCGCGATCCAGGTCGACAGCTCGAAGAAGCCGTCGATGGAGTCGACCCCGAAGATCACCTTGCCGAGCCAGCCGCCGAGGAGGCCGCCCGCGATGCCGAGCAGCGTGGTGATGATGAACCCGCCCGGGTCGCGCCCGGGGGTCAGGGCCTTCGCGATGAGGCCCGCCAGCAGTCCGATGACGATCCAAGCGATGATTCCCATGGTGCCGTCTCCTTCGCGTGTGCCGTGCGGCCCGTTCCGTACTTATCGAACGCTTACATCGAACGTTTGCGCCGATTTCGGGGATCCAAACGTCCCCCGGGGACATCGGGTGCCGGGCACCGGACCTCAGGCGTCCGTGGAGGAGGCCGGCCGCGCCGTCGACAGGGGTTCCGCGATGTCCTCCAGGGAGCGGCGCTCGGCGTTGACCGCCAGGAAGGCGGCGACGAGGCCGGCGGCGCACATCAGCCCGGCCCCGATCTGGAAGGCGAGGACCGTGTCGCCGACGACGCCGGACGCGGTCAGGTCGGCGAAGAGCAGCGGGCCGCTGATGCCGCCGGCCGCCGTGCCGAGGGCGTAGAAGAAGGCGATGGCCATCGCGCGGGTCTCCATGGGGAAGATCTCGGAGACCGTCAGGTACGCGCTGGACGCGCCCGCCGACGCGAAGAACAGCACCACGCACCAGCAGGCCGTCATCGTCGTGGCCGTCAGCGAGCCGCGGTCGAAGAGCCAGGCCGTGCCGAACAGGAGGATGCCGGAGAGCAGGTACGTCGACGAGATCATGATCCGGCGGCCGACCGTGTCGAAGAGCTTGCCGAGCAGCAGCGGCCCCATGAAGTTGCCCGCGGCGATCACGGCGAAGTAGTAGCCGGTGCTGCCCGTGGGCACGTCGAAGAAGGTGATCAGGATGGTGCCGAAGCCGAACGTGATGGCGTTGTAGAGGAACGCCTGCCCGATGAAGAGCGAGAGCCCGAGGACCGCCCGGCGCGGGTAGGAGCGGAAGACCGTCTTGGCGATCAGGCCGAAGCCGATGCTCTTGCGCTGGTGGATGGTGATCTCGCGGTCCGGCGGGGGCAGCCGGACGCCCTTCTCCTTCTCGATCTCCTTCTCCACGGCGCCGACGAGTTCCTCCGCCTCGTCGCCCCGGCCGTGGATGAACTGCCACCGGGGACTCTCCGGGACGTGCCGGCGCACCAGGAGGATGACCAGGCCGAGGACGACGCCGAGGGCGAAGCTGAGCCGCCAGCCGAGGTCCTTCGGGAAGATGTCGGTGTCCAGCATCACGATGGACAGCAGGGAGCCGCCGATCGCGCCCAGCCAGTAGCTTCCGTTGATGATGAGGTCGACCCGGCCGCGGTAGTGCGACGGGATCAGCTCGTCGATGGCGGAGTTGATGGCCGCGTACTCGCCGCCGATGCCGAAGCCGGTGAGGAACCGGAAGAGGAAGAACCACCAGGACTCGAACGACAGCGCCGTCATCGCGGTCGCCGCCAGGTAGACGACCAGCGTCACCATGAAGAGGCGTTTGCGGCCGTAGCGGTCGGTCAGCCAGCCGAAGAACAGCGCGCCCGAGCAGGCGCCCGCCACGTACAGGGCCGCGGCGACGCCGGTGATCTGCGCGGCGGTGATGTCGAGGCCGCTGCCGTCCTCGGCGATGCGGCCGGCGACGTTGCCGACGATCGTGACCTCCAGGCCGTCCAGGATCCAGACGGTGCCGAGGCCGATCACGATCATCCAGTGCCACCGCGACCACGGCAGCCGGTCGAGGCGGGCGGGGACGGCCGTGGTGACCGTCGACGACCCTTCCGGGCCTGGTGAGGAGGCCCGGGACACTTCAGAAGCCATGGATGGTTCCCTCTCCGTCGCGTGACCCCCCGCAAGACCCCTTCCCCCGGGTGCCCGGAACCCGGTGGCCCATGCGGGTGAACGGAGCGCCGCGGTCGGGTGACGACGGAGAGTCGCGGGGCGCCGGGAGCCGGGCGGGGCGACGGACGGGAAGGCCGGAAGCGCCGTGGGCGGGAAGGCCGTGAGGGGTCACGGGCCGGAAGGCCGGGAGACCGGGAAGGACCAGCGGCGGGAAGGCCGTGAGGGGCCACGGGCCGGGAGGCCGGGAGGCCGGGAAGGCCCGCGGGCCGCCGCAGCCGGCGCACGGCCGTCCGAGGAGGACGAGCCGCCCGGGGGGCTCGCCCACGTGACGGCCCAGGACCAGCCGGAGCAGCACGTGGGCGACCCGGTGCCGGTCCGCGTCCGCCGGGAAGCGGAAGCGGGCGGCCCGGGCGCGCTCCTCGTCGTCCAGGACGGACGCGAGCGCGCGGGCCGGGCCCGCGGCCTCCGACACGCGGGCCGTCACCACTCCCGGATGGCCGGGGACCTCCTCGTGGCGCACGGCGGGTCAGAAGACCCGGTCGGTCGTCGTGACGACGGCGCAGCGGCCCGCCGCCCACTCCAGGGCCATCCGGTGCTCGCGCTCGGAGAAGTCGGCCACGGCGTCCGCGACGACGAAGGCCCGGATGTCGCTCATCCACGCGTCGCAGGCCGTCATGAGGACCCCGATGTGCGCGTACACGCCCGTGACCACGAGCTGGTCGCGGCCCTGCTCGCGCAGCAGCTCCAGGAGGTCGGTGCGGACGAAGGCGCTGTACTTCCACTTGGTGAGGCGGATGTCGCCGGGCTCGGGCGCGACGGCGTCCGCGATGGCCACGGCGTGCGGGTCGTCCGGGACGCCGGGGCCCCAGAAGTCCTGCTGGAGGCCGCGCTGCTCGGGCGTCTGCCCGCCGGGCTGGGCGGTGTAGACGACGGGCACGCCGAGCCGGGCGGCCTCCTCGCGGAGCCGGTTCAGATTGGCGAGCAGCGCGGTGAGCGGCTCCGCCTCCGCGTCGAACGGGGTGAGGAAGTGGTTCTGGAGGTCGTGCACGAGGAGCACGGCGCGGTCCGGGTCGACGGTCCAGTCCACCCGGTTGGCCGGCAGGTCGTCGGGGCGGGGCATCGGGTAGGGCGGGACGGCGGGGAGGCTCATGACGGTCCGTTTCGAGGAGGGTGGGGCGAAGGGGGGTGCGGGAGGCGGTCGGTCAGGCGCCCGCGCTCTCCGCGCGGAGGTCCTTCTTCGAGATCTTGCCGACGCCCGTCGTCGGGAAGGCGTCGACGAACACGATCCGGTCGGGGACCTTGTAGGCGGCGAGCCCGCGCTCCCGCACGAAGCGCTTGAGGACGAGCGCCTTGACCTCTTCCGCGCCCCGACGGCGGATCACGTACGCGCAGCTGCGCTCGCCGAGGTACGGGTCGGGCTCGGCCACCACGTTGGCGTCGTGCACCGACGGGTGGGCCAGGAGGTGGTTCTCGACCTCCTCGGCCGCGATCTTCTCGCCGCCCCGGTTGATCTGGTCCTTGGCGCGCCCCTCGACCACCAGGTGGCCGCTCGGGGTGAGCCGGACGAGGTCGCCGGTCCGGTAGAAGCCGTCCTCGGTGAACGCGCGGGCGTCGTGCTCCGGCGCGTTCCAGTAGCCGCGGATCGTGTACGGGCCCCGGGTCAGCAGATGGCCCGTCGTGCCGACCGGCAGGTCCTCGTCCTCGTCGTCGACGACCCTGATCTCGTCGTCGGGGGAGACGGGCCTGCCCTGGGTGGTGACGACCGTCTCCGGGTCGTCGTCGAGCCGGGTGTAGCAGACCAGGCCCTCGGCCATCCCGAAGACCTGCTGGAGGGCGCAGCCCAGGGCTGGCCGGACCCGGCGGGCCGCCTCGTCGGAGAGCTTCGCGCCGCCGACCAGGAGCACGTCGAGGGTGGAGAGGTCGTACGCGGAGCCGGGGGCGGCGTCGATCCAGGCGAGCGCGAGCGGCGGCACGAGGCCGGTGATGGTCACGCCCTCGTCCTGGACGAGCGGGAACGCCACGTCGGGGGCCGGCCGCGGGCACATGACGACCCGTCCGCCCGCGTACAGGGTGCCCAGCGAACCGGGCGAGGAGAGCGGGAAGTTGTGGGCGGCGGGCAGCGCGCACAGGTACACGCTGTCCTCGTCGAGCGCGCAGATCTCGGCGGAGCCGCGCAGCGAGTAGACGTAGTCGTCGTGCGTCCGGGGGATCAGCTTGGGCACGCCGGTGCTGCCGCCGGAGAGCTGGAGGAACGCCGTCTCGGAGGGGTCGCGGTCGGGCAGGTCGACGGGCTCGGCCGGGACGTCGGCCAGCGCCTCGAAGGCCCCGGCGTCCTCGCCGACGACGAACACGTGCCGCAGCTCGGGGGAGCGGGCGAGGACCGTGGTCGCCAGGGCGCGGTGGTCGAAGCCGCCGTGGACGCCGGGGATCACGTAGGCGACGGCCCCGGTGAAGGAGCAGAAGTAGGAGATCTCCGACTCGCGGTGCGCGGGCAGCGCGAAGACGGGCAGCGCGCCGAGGCGGAAGAGCGCGAAGACGACTTCGAGGAACTCGGCGACGTTGGGCAGCTGGACGACGACCTTGTCGCCGGCGCCGATCCCGCGTGCGGCGAGGCCGGCCGCGAGCCGGTCGGCGCGCAGGTCGAGTTCGGCGTAGGTCCAGGCGCGCCGGGCGCCGCCGGGGCCCGCGCGGTCGACGACGGCGACGCGGTCGGGGTGGGCCCCGGCCCGGGCGCGGAGCATCGTCCCGAAGGTGACGCCCTCCCACCAGCCGGCCGCCCGGTACCGCTCGGCGAACTCCGCCGGCCAGGTGGGGGCGGTGTACGGGGCGTCCCCGGACGGCTCGACGGCGGGCGCGGGACGGGTCGGTGCGGTCACAGCTCGGCTCCCACGGCGTGCAGGAAGGTGCGGAACTTCGCGGCGGTCTCGGCGGTCTCGTCCTCCGGCACGGACGCGGCGACGACGCCGGCGCCCGCGTACAGGCGCAGGGTCCGCTCCTCGGCCTCGGCGCAGCGGATGGTGACGACCCATTCGCCGTTGCCGTCCGCGTCGCCCCAGCCGACGACGCCGGTGAAGAAGCCGCGGTCGAAGGGCTCGGTCTCCCGGATGACCTCGCGGGCCAGCGGCGTCGGGGTGCCGCAGACCGCCGGGGTCGGGTGGAGCGAGGACGCGATCTCCAGGGCCGACACGTCGGGGTGGGCCAGGGTGCCGGTGACCGTGGTGGAGAGGTGCCACATGGCGGCGGTGCGGATCAGCGACGGCCGGGCGGGCACGTCGATGGAGGAGCAGTACGGGGCCATCGCCTGGTGCACGGCGTCGACGACGACCGCGTGCTCGTGCAGGTCCTTGGCGGACTCCAGGAGGGCCGCCGCGCGCCGCACGTCCTCGGCGAGGTCGTCGCTGCGGGGGGTGGAGCCGGCCAGCGGGTTGGAGACGAGCTGGTTGCCGCGCCGGGACACCAGGAGCTCGGGGCTGGCCCCGAGCAGGGTGCGGCCGGGGTGGGTGGGCAGCGCGAAGGTGTAGCCGCAGGGGTCGCGGCGGGCGAGCCGGCGGAGCATGGCGGCGATGTCCAACTCGTCGGGGCCGGTCACCTCCAGGGTGCGGGCGAGCACCACCTTGCTGAACTCGCCCTTCCACATGCGGTCGACGGCGGCGGCGACGCCCTTGGCGTACGTCTCCGGCTCCGGGTGCGGGCGGACCGTCCAGGCGCCGGCGCGGGGCGCGTCGGCGGGCAGCGCGACGAGCGGGTCGGAGGCGAGGGCCGGTCCGGTGCGGACCGTCTCGGGCACGACGAGCGCGGCCGGGGCGTCCTGGTCGAAGGGGATGGCGCCCATCACGACGGGGGCGGCGCGGCGTCCGGCGCGGGCCTCGGCGAGGGCGCCGGCCACCCGCTCGGCGATCGGGTCGGTGCCGTGCGGCACCTCGCTCAGCACGCCGTGGGCGAGCAGGGTCCGGGTGGGCGTGGCGAGGAAGCGGTCGCCGGCGCGGAAGGCGTCGAGCAGTCCGGTGGCGGCGCCGACGGCCGAGGAGGTGGGGCCGGCGGCGCGGACGGGCGCGGGGGAGGGTGGGGAGGCGGACGCGGGCGGGTGCGCGGCGACCTGGGGGACCGTCGACACGGGTGGGCTCCTTGGTTCGGTGAGGTGGGTGGGCGGCGCGGACTCCCGGGCCGGGGTCCGCGCCGCGCGGGCCGTCAGCGCAGGGTGGCGCCGCCGTCGACGTAGAGGTCCTGCATGGTGATGTGGCGGGCCCGGTCGGAGGCGAGGAAGACGACGGCCTCCGCGATGTCCTCCGGCTGGGCGATGCGGCGCAGGGGTATGCCGGTGCGGTGGGCGGCGAGATCGCCGTCGAGGACGCTGTCCGGGAGGGAGTCGCCGGCCCAGAGCGAGCGCTGCATCGGCGTGTCGGTGGAACCGGGACAGACGGCGTTGCAGCGCACGCCCCGGGCGGCCACCTCCAGGCCCAGACACTTGGTGAAGGCCACGGCCGCCGCCTTGGAGGCGGCGTACACGCTCATGTCCGCGCGGGGCACGCCCGCGGCGTTGGAGGCGACCGTCACCACGGAGCCGGAGCCCCGGGCGGCCATGCCGGCGACGACGGCGCGGGACAGGTGGAAGACCCCGGTCGTGTTGACCGCGAAGACGTCCGCCCAGTCGCGGTCCGTCGTCTCGACGGCCGGACCGGTCCGCAGCACCCCGGCGACGTTCACCAGGATGTCCACGGGGCCGAGTTCGCGCGAGACGCGCTCCACGGTCTCCGTCACGTCGTCCGCCGAGGTGACGTCGAGCCGGTACGGGAGGACCGGCCCGGAGGCCGGGTCCGCGCCGCTGTCCTCGGACAGCCGGGCGACGCTCCGCTCGAGCTCCCGCTCCGAGCGGTCGGTCGCCGCCACGGCGGCTCCGCGCGCGGAGAGGGCGCGCACCACCGCCTCGCCGATGCCCTGGGCGGCGCCGGTGACCAGCGCCACGCGACCCGTGAACTCGCCGCGCGGGCCGGCACCGTGGGGGCCGGTACCGCCGCCGGTGCCGTCCGGCGCGTCGCCGTCCGGCCCGTTTCCACCGGGTCCGGGTCTGCCGGGTCCGTTGATGTCCGTCACGATCTCTCCTCGTACTTAGGTAAGCCTATCCTAAGTTTCAGTGGTTGCCCATCGGTTCCCGGAGGCCGTTCAAAGGCGTTCGGGAACCGGAGCCTGCCGAACGGCCCCCGCCCGTACGGGAACCGGGCGCTTCCCGGCGGCGGCGCGCAGCGCCCCGTCCAGGAGCGGACCGATCTCCGCCAGGGCCTCGGGGGCCATCAGCTCGTCGTGGCCCCGGTCGAGGACGTGCTCGGTGAGCGCCCCCGACACGTGCGCCGGCCACACCGTGCCCGGCGCGTCCTCCGGCGCGGTCGTGCGGGAGGCCGTGAAGAACAGCACGTCGCCGTCGAAGTGACGGGTCGTGCTGCGCGAGAGCAGCCGCACACAGTGCACGTTGGTGTCCACGATCGCCCGCAGCAGCTCCTCGTCGAACCCGGCGAGCAGGCCCTGGCTGTCCCGGATCGCCGCGACGGCCTCCTCCCGCGTCACCCCGCCGCGCCCGGACTCCTCCGCGCCCAGGCCCGCCACCGAGAGCAGGAAGCCGTTCTCCTCCCGCTCCAGGCGCCCGCGCCAGTCCGGCCCCTCCAGGTACGACCAGTCGTCCCGCTCCGGCGGATAGGCGTCGAGCAGCGCCAGGAAGGCGACCTCCTCGCCCCGCTCCCGGAGCATCGACGCCAGCGTGTGCGCCACCGTCCCGCCGAAGGAGTAGCCCGCGAAGTGGTACGGACCCTCCGGCTGCACCTCCCGGATCGCCGTCAGGTACAGCTCGGCCAGCTCCGCCACGTCGGCCGCGTCCGGCAGCTCCCCGGCCAGACCCGGCGACTGCACGCCGTACAGCGGCCGGTCCGCGTCCAGGTGGCGCAGCAGGCCCGTGTACTGCCAGCTGAAACCGGACGCCGGGTGGAAGCAGAACAGCGGCTCCTTCGTGCCCCGTTCGCGCAGCGGCAGCAGCACCCGCAGCGCGTCCCGGCGCGAGTCCGACCCGATCCGGGCCGCCACGTCCGCGACCGTCGGCGCCGACATCACCGTGCCCACCCGCACCGGCACGCCCAGCTCGTCGCGGATGCGCCCCACGAGCCGCATCGCGAGCAGCGAGTGCCCGCCCAGCTCGAAGAAGTTGTCCTCCACGCCGACCCGCTCCAGACCGAGCACGTCCGCGAAGATCCCGCAGAGCAGCTCCTCGCGGGCGTCCTTCGGCGGCCGGCCGCCGCCCGCGTCCGCGAACACCGGGGCGGGCAGCGCGGCCCGGTCCACCTTGCCGTTCACCGTCAGCGGCAGCGCCGCCAGTTCGACGAACGCCGACGGCACCATGAACTCCGGCAGCGTCGCCGAGAGCAGGGCGCGCAGCTCCGCCGCCTCCGCCCCCGGGTCGGTGCGGACCGCGTCCGAGGCGGGCACGGTGTACGCCACGAGCCGCTTCACGCCGTTCGCCCCGGTGTGCACGACCACCGCGGCGGCGGCCACCCCGGGAGCGGCGGCGAGCGCCGACTCGATCTCGCCCGGCTCGATCCGGAAACCGCGGATCTTCACCTGGTGGTCGGCCCGGCCCAGGTAGTCGATCTGCCCGTCCTCGCGCCAGCGCACCAGGTCGCCCGTGCGGTACATCAGCGTGCCCGGCTCGCCGAACGGGTCGGCCACGAACCGCTCCGCCGTCAGCGCCGGCCGCGCGAAGTAGCCCCGGGCCAGACCCGCGCCCGCCAGGTACAGCTCGCCCGGCACCCCGCGCGGCACCGGCCGCAGCGCGCTGTCGAGCACATAGGCCCGGGTGTTGTGGATGGGCCGGCCCACGCAGGACGAGACGCCCATCTCCACGTCGGCGCCCAGCGCGTTGATCGTGTACTCGGTGGGCCCGTACAGGTTGTAGCCCATCGTGCCCTCGGTCTCCTCCAGGAGCGACCAGAGGGAGTCCGGCACGGCCTCGCCGCCGAGCAGGACCAGCGCCGGACGGTGCCGGTCCGCGTCGAGCAGGCCCGCGTCGACCAACTGCCGCCCGTACGACGGGGTGACGTTGACGACGTCGATGCCGACCCGGTCGTAGTGCGCCGTCAGGGCCGCCGGGTCGAGCCGCAGCTCCTCGCCGATGACGTGCACCTCGTGCCCGTCGACCAGCCAGAAGAACTCCTCCCACGACATGTCGAACGCGAACGACACCGTGTGCGCGACCCGCATCCGGCGCCCGCCCGCCAGCTTCACCGCCGGGTCGAAGATCCGCTCCCGATGGTTGAGCAGCATGTTGACCAGACCCGAGCCCGGCACGACCACGCCCTTGGGGCGACCGGTCGAACCCGAGGTGTAGATCAGGTACGCCGGGTGGCGGCCGTCGCGCGGCCCGGTCAGCTCCTCCTCCGCGACCGGACCGCCGGACAGCGCCGCCAGTTCGGCGACGACCGCCGGGTCGTCCAGGGCGAGCGGCGGCACGCCGTCCACCACCGGGACCCGGCCCCGCACGGCGTCCACGGTGACCAGGCAGACCGGCACCGCGTCCTCGACCATCGCGGCCAGGCGGTCCACCGGGTGGTCCAGGTCCAGCGGCAGGTACGCCGCCCCCGCCTTCAGGACCGCGAACAGTGCGACCACGAAGTCCGCCGAGCGCGGGAGCCCGAGGGCCACCGTCCGCTCGGGACCGGCCCCGCGCGCGATCAGCGCCCGCGCCAGGCGGTCGGCCCGCTCGTCCAGCTCCGCGTAGGTCAGCCGCTCGTCCTCGAAGACGAGCGCCGTGGCCTCCGGGGTCCGCGCCGCCTGCCGGGCGAACAGGTCCACGAGCGGCACGTCCGGCACGTCGTGTCCGGTGTCGTCGCCCAGCGCGAGGAGCGCGGCCCGCTCGGCGGACTCCAGGGTCCGCAGCCGGCCCACCGGCGTCGCCCCGCCCGCCGCGAACTGCTCCACGAGCAGCCGCAGCCGGCCCGCGAGCCGCTCGGCGGTCTCCCGGTCGTACAGGTCGGGCCGGTAGGCCAGGCTCAGTTCGAGCGAGCGCTCCGGGGTGACCGCCAGGGTCAGCGGGTAGTGCGTGCCGTCGACGCTGTGCGTCCAGCCGATCTGGTGCCGCTCCACCGCCTCCTCGCGCGCCGCGTCGTCCAGCGGCGTGTTCCGGAACACGTACAGCGTGTCGAAGAGCCGGCCGATCCCCGTGCCCTGCTGGATCGGGCCGAGCCCCAGGTAGTGGTGCGGCAGCAGGTCCGCGTGCTCGCCCTGCATCCGGACCAGCAGCTCCCGCAGCGTCTCCCAGGGACGCAGTGTCACCCGGAACGGCAGCGTGTTCATGAACATGCCGATCATCTGGTCGACGCCCGGCACGTCCGCCGGACGGCCCGAGACCGTCGCGCCGAACACCACGTCGTCCCGGCCGGTCATCCCGGACAGGGACAGCGCCCAGGCCGCCGAGAGGACCGTGTTCAGCGTGACGCCGGAGCCCCGCGCGAACGACCGCAGCCGGTCGCTGACCTCCTCGCCGAGCGCGATGTCCACCACCTCGGCGGTCACCGGCTGCCGCGTCGGATCGGCCGGCGCCACCAGGGTCGCCTGGTCCAGGCCCGACAGGTGCTCCCGCCAGGCGGCCCGCGCCGCCTCCCGGTCGGTGCCCGCGAGCCAGCGCAGGTACTCCCGGTACGGCGTGACCGGCGGCAGGATCTCCTCGCGCCCGCCCGCCCCGTACAGCGCGAACAGCTCCTCGAAGAACAGCGACTCCGACCAGCCGTCGGTGAGGACGTGGTGCTGCGTCACGCACAGCATCCAGCGGTCCTCGGCGAACTTGAGGAGCGTCACGCGCATCAGCGGCGGCGCCGACAGGTCGAACCGGGTCGCCGCGTCCGCCAGCGAGAACTCCCGCTGCGCCTCGTCCTGCGCGGCCCGGTCGAGCCCCGTCAGGTCGCGGACCTCCCACGGCAGCTCCCACGCGGCGGGGACCACCTGCACCGGGCCCGGCAGGCCCTCGTGCCAGAACGCGGACCGCAGGTTCGGGTGGCGGCGCAGCATCGCGTCGAACGCCGAGCGCAGCGCGGCCGTGTCCACGGCGTGCCGCAGCTCCACGAAGTTCTGCATCAGATAGACGTCGAGCGCCCGGTCGTCGTACTGCGCGTGGAAGTACAGGCCCTCCTGGAGCGGCGCCAGCGGCAGCACCTCCTCGGCGCCCGGGAACACCTGCTCCAGGACCTTCCGGCCGGCCTCGTCCAGGTCCACCAGCGGGGCGTCCGCGTCCGGCGCCGTCGTGGCCGCCGCCTTCTCCTCCGGCGTCCGGGCCGCGAGCGCGAGCGCCGCGACCGTCCGCCGCTCGAACACGTCGCGCGGGGAGAGCACCAGGCCCTCCTTGCGGGCCCGGGTCACCAGCTGGATGGAGACGATGCTGTCGCCGCCCAGGGCGAAGAAGTCGTCGTCCACGCCCACCGACGCGAGCCCCAGGACGTCGGTGAAGACCCGGCACAGGGCCTCCTCGCGCTCCCCGCCCGGCGCCCGCGACCCCTCGGAGCCGCCGAACACCGGAGCGGGCAGCGCCGCCCGGTCCAGCTTGCCGTTGACCGTGAACGGCAGCGCGTCCAGGACCACGACCGCCGCCGGGACCATGTGGTCGGGCAGGCCCGCGGCCAGCTCCTCGCGGACCGCCGCCGGGTCGACCGTGCCCGTCACGTAGCCGACGAGCCGCTTCACCCCCGGCGTGTCCTCGCGGACCACCACGGCCGCCGCGCCGACGCCGTCGACCGCCGCGAGTGCGGACTCGACCTCGCCCGGCTCGATCCGGAAGCCCCGGATCTTCACCTGGTCGTCGGCCCGGCCCAGGTACTCGATCTCGCCGTCGGCGCGCAGCCGCGCCAGGTCGCCCGTGCGGTACATCCGCGACCCCGGGGCGCCGTACGGGTCGGCCACGAACCGCTCGGCCGTCAGCGCGAACCGGCCCAGGTAGCCGCGCGCGATGCCGTGCCCCGCGAGGTACAGCTCGCCGGTCGCCCCGGCCGGCACCGGCCGCAGCGCCGCGTCGAGCAGGTACGCGCGCGTGTTGCCGATCGGCCGGCCCACCACCGGGGTGGCCGAGGCCGCCAGGTCCGCCGCGAGCGCGTCCACCGTGTACTCGGTCGGGCCGTACAGGTTCACCGACATCACGCCGGTCGCCGCCCGCACCGCCGACCACAGCGCCTCCGGCACCGCCTCGCCGCCGAGCAGCAGCAGCGCCGGACGGTGCGCGGCCGGGTCCAGGAGCCCCTGGTCGAGCAGGCCGAGCGCGTACGTCGGGGTGACGTCCATCGTCTCGATCCGGTGCTCCCGCACGTACGACACGACGAACTCGGCGTCCCGCCGGCCCGTCTCGTCCAGGACGTGCAGCTCGTGTCCGGCGACCAGCCAGAACAGCTGCTCCCAGGAGGTGTCGAAGCTGAACGACGCCGTGTGCAGCGCCCGCAGGCGCCGGCCGCCGGTCGCCTCGACCACCGGGCCGAACACGTCCGCGACGTGATGGGCGTACAGGTTGGACAGACCGCCGTGGGTCAGGACGACGCCCTTGGGGCGCCCGGTCGAGCCGGACGTGTAGATGACGTACGCCGGGTGCCCGTCCGCGACGGCCGGGGAGGCGAACTCCGCCGGGGCCGCGGCCAGGGCGGCGGCCGTCTCCGGCGCGTCCAGGACGAGCCGCTCCGGCCCGTCGCCGGCCTCCGGCAGCAGCTCCGGACCGCGCGCGGTGGTCACCACGCACACCGGACGCGCGTCGTCGACCATCAGACCGAGCCGCTCCGCCGGGTAGTCCAGGTCCAGCGGCAGGTACGCGCCGCCGGCCCGCAGGACGGCGAGGATCGCCACCACCGTCTCCGCCGAGCGCGGCACGGCCAGCGCCACCACCGACTCGGGGCCCACGCCCCGGCCGGCGAGCAGCGACGCGAGCCGCGCGGACCGCGCGTCGACCTCCGCGAAGGTGAGCGACTCCCCGCCGCACACCACCGCGACCTCGTCGGGGGTACGGGCCGCCCGCTCCGCGAACACGTCCGCGACCGTGCCCGCCGGCACGTCCCGCACCGTCCCCGGCCAGCTCCCGCGCACCCGCGCCGACTCGGCCTCCGGCAGCAGGGGCAGCGCCCCGACCGCCGTGCCCGGCTCGTCCGCGATCCGGTCCAGGACGTGGGCGAGGCGGTCCGCGATCAGACCCGCGCGCCGGTCGTCGAAGACGTCCGGGCGGTACTCCAGGCGCAGCAGGGCCCGCTCGTCCAGGGAGACCGCGAGGGTCAGCGGGTAGTGGGTGGCGTCCTCCGCCTCGACCCCGGTCACCCGCACCCCGGCGGCGACGGTCTCGCGCGCCGCCGGGTCCACCGGATAGTTCTCGATGACCACGAGGGTGTCGAACAGCTCGCCCGCGTCGCTCTGCTTGCGGATGAGCCGCAGCCCCAGGTGGTGGTGGGCCAGGAGGGCGTTCTGCTCGTCGCGGAAGCGGCGGAGCAGCCCCTCGACCGTCTCCTCGTTGCGGACCGAGAGCCGCACCGGCACGGTCGTGATGAACAGGCCGAGCATCGACTCGACACCGGGTATCTCGTCCGGACGGCCCGACACGGTCAGACCGAACAGCACGTCGCGACGGCCCGTCAGACCGCCGACGAGCAGGCCCCAGGCGCACTGGATCAGGGTGCTCGGCGTGGTGCCCAGACGGCGGGCCGCCGCCGTCAGACGGGCGGTGGCCCCCTCCGACAGCTCCAGGGACCGCACGCCCGGCCGCACCGGGGCGCGCGCCGGGTCGGGCTCCGCGACCAGCGTCGCCTCCTCCAGCCCGGCCAGCGCGTCGCGCCAGGCGGCCTCGGCGGCCGGCGCGTCCTGCTCCTTCAGCCACTTCAGATAGGCGCGGTACGGGCGCACCGGCGGCAGCCCCGAGGCGTCCCCGTCCGCCGCGTACAGGGCGAGCAGATCGCCCACGAGCAGCGGCATCGACCAGCCGTCGACCAGGATGTGGTGGACCGTGATCACCAGGCGGTGGTCGTCCTCGCCCACCCGGGCGAGGACCAGCCGGAGCAGCGGCGGCCGGTGCAGCTGGAAGCGGCGGGCCAGCTCGGCCCGGCGCAGCCCGGCGAGCCGGTCCTCCACCGACGGACCCGCGGCACCCGGAGCGCCGCCCTCCGTCAGGTCGACCCGGTCCAGGCCGAAGGGGACCTCCGCCGGCACGAACTGCACCGGCTGCGGCACCCCCTCGTGCCAGAAGCCGGCCCGCAGGTTCGGGTGCCGGCGCAGCAGCGCCGCGGCCGCCCGCTCCAGGCGGTCGGCGTCGACGGGGCCCCCGAGCCCCACCGACACCTGCACGGTGTACACGTCGGCCGCCCCGTCGTCGTAGACGGAGTGGAACAGCATGCCCTGCTGAAGGGGGGACAGCGGCAGCATGTCCTCGATACGAGCCTGCGTCACTGCTGGGCCCTCCACATTTCTTCGAGCATGGTGATCTGGTTCTGGTCGAGGTCGAGCAGGTCGAGGTCGGACGGGGTGTGCCCGGCGGTGACCCCGCCCGCGGCCCAGGCCGCGAGCGCGTCGAGGGCGGCCGTCCAGCCGTCCGCGAGCGCCGCGACCGTGTCCTGCGACAGGGCGTCGCCCGCCCACAGGAAGGAGGCGGCCAGCTCGGGGCCGTCCGGACCGTGCTCGACCTCCGCGTCCACCTGGAGGGGGTACGCGAGCGGGGCGTCCGGCTCCGGGCCGACGGCGAGCGCGTCGGCCTCCTCGGCCGGGCCCCACGCGGACTGCCGGGCGGCGGTCTGCCGGCCCAGGTAGTTCCACAGGATCTCCGGGCGGTCCTCCGGGTCGAACAGACCGGCGGTGGCGGCGTTGGCGTACCGCAGCAGCCCGGCGCCGACGCCGCCGTCCGGGACCCCGCGGATCCGCTCCTTGATCTCCTTCAGGGCCGCCCCGGCGTCCTGCGTCCCGCCCACGACCGCACGCGCGTCGTAGGAGTCCGCCGTGAGCCGCAGCGGGTACACGCCGGTCAGCCAGCCGACCGTACGGGTCAGGTCGGCGCCCGGGACGAGGTCCTGCTCCCGGCCGTGGCCCTCCAGCTCCACGGTCAGGCCGTTCGCGGGCCTCCCGTGCCGGGCCGCCCAGTCGCCCGCGGCGAGCGCGAGCGCGGTGAGCAGCGTGTCGTTGACCGTGCCGTGGAAGGCCTGCGGCACGGCGGTCAGGAGGGGCTCGGTGCGCTCGGCGGAGAGCCGCACGGTGAGCCGCCGCGCGGTCGCCACCGTGTCCCGCGCCGGGTCGAGGGCACGGTCCGTCAGGAGCCGCCCGCCGGTCGCGGACTCGGCGAGCCACCGGTCCAGCTCGGCGGCCCGGCGCGCGCTCTGCGCCTCGGCGAGCAGCCCCGCCGTCCAGGTGCGCAGCGCCGTCGGCACGGCGTCGAGAACGGCCGCCCGCCCCTCCGCCGCCGCCTCGCAGGCGGCCCGCAGGTCCGGCAGCAGGATCTGCCACGACACCTCGTCCACCACCAGGTGGTGGGCGACGAGCAGCAGCCTGCCCGGCTCGCCGGGACCGGCGTCGAAGCGCACGGCCCGCACGGTCCGCCCGGACTCCGGGTCCAGTTCGTCCGCCGCCCGGTCCGACTCGCGGGAGACCAGCTCCCGCAGGGCCCCGGCGTCGAGCCCGGCCGCGTCCACCGCCCGCAGCACCGAGGCCGCCTTCAGCGAACCGACCGGGGAGACCTCGGCGCTCCACACCCCGGGCCGCGCCACGGTCAGCACCTGCCGCAGGCCGTCGTGCCGGTCCAGGACCGCCTGGAGCGCGGTCTCCAGGTCCGCGTGCCGCACCCCGGCGGGCAGCAGCACCAGCCGGGCCTGGCAGAACCGGCGGTACGCGCCGCCGCGCCCCGCGAACCAGTGCGCCACCGGCGGCAGGACCAGCGGACCCGTCGCCTGCTCGGCCGGACGCTCCGGCGCCCTGCCCGCCGGGGCGGCGGGCGCGGCGACGGCGGCCAGACCGGCCGGCGTCGGGTGCTGGAACACCTGGCGGGCCGTCACCGTGAACCCGGCCTTGCGGGCCTGGCTGACGTACCGGATGGAGACGATGCTGTCGCCGCCCAGCTCGAAGAAGTTGTCGTCGGGACCCACGGCGGGCAGCCCCAGGACCTCGGCCATCAGCCGCGCGAGCAGCTCGGCCGGCGTCTCCGACGCGGCGGCCGGGGCCGCCGGAGCGGTCGTCGCCGTCGCCCGGCGGGGCTCCGGCGGCACCGGAAGGGCGCGCCGGTCCAGCTTGCCGTTCGGGGAGAGCGGCACGGACGGGATCTCCAGGACCACGGCCGGGACCATGTACTCGGGGAGCCGCGTCGCCGCGTGCGCCCGCAGCGCGTCCGGGTCCAGCGGCCCGTCGCCCGCCGGGACGGCGTAGGCGACCAGCCTGCGCACGCCGGGCCGGTCCTCGCGGACCACCGAGACGGCACGGGCCACCCCGGGGGCCCCGGAGAGCACCGCGTCGATCTCGCCGAGTTCGATGCGCAGGCCGCGCAGCTTGACCTGGTCGTCGGTGCGGCCGAGGTATTGGATCCGGCCGTCGTCGTGGCGGACGACGAGGTCGCCCGTGCGGTACATGCGGGAGCCGGCCGGGCCGTACGGGTCCGCGACGAATCGTTCCGCCGTCAGGTCGGGGCGGGAGAGGTAGCCGCGAGCGAGCTGGATGCCCGCGAGGTGGAGCTCGCCGGGGACGCCGACAGGGACCGGCCGCAGTCGGTGGTCGAGGACGTGGGCGCGGGTGTTCCAGACGGGGGAGCCGATGGAGGCCGAGGCCGTGGTGGCGCCGGGGAGGGCGGTGGCGGCGGTGACGTCGACGGCGGCCTCGGTGGGGCCGTAGAGGTTCTCCAGGGCGACCGTCCGGTCCCCGGCGGAGGCGTGGAACCGGTCCACGAGGTCCGTCGGCAGGGCCTCGCCGCTGCACACCACGAGCCGCAGGCCCGGGCAGTCCACGACCTCCACCCCCGCGACGAACGCGTCCAACATCGACGGCACGAAGTGCAGCACGCTGACCCGCCGTTCGCGGATCACCTCGGCCAGGTACTCCGGGTCCTTGTGCCCGTCCGGCCGGGCGACGACGAGCGGCGCGCCCTGGGCGAGCGGCCAGAACAGTTCCCAGACGGAGACGTCGAACGTGGTCGGGGTCTTCTGGAGGACCCGGTCGGCGGGCGTGAGCCCGTACGCGCCCTGCATCCACTGGAGGCGGTTGACGACGGCCTCGTGCTCGACCATGACGCCCTTGGGGCGTCCGGTGGAGCCGGAGGTGAAGATGACGTACGCCGGGTGGCGGGGAAGCAGCGGGGCCGAGCGGTCCGCGTCCGTCACCGCGTGCGCGTCCGCACCGGCCCACTCCGCCGCCACGGCGGCCGAGTCGAGCACGATCCGCTCCGCGGCGAGCTCCGCCGGAAGGTCCGGCGCCGAGGCCGTGTCGGTGAGGACGGCGACCGGCCGGGCCGTCTCGCACATGTGGGTGAGGCGGTCGGCGGGCAGGGTGAGGTCGAGGGGGAGGTAGGCGCCGCCGGCGCGGACGACGGCGTGGATGGCGACGAGGAGGTCGAGCGAGCGGGGCAGGGCCACGGCGACGACCGACTCGGGGCCCACGCCCCGGCCGATGAGGAGCCGGGCGAGGCGGTTGACGCGTGCGTCGAACCCGGTGCGGGACAGCTCCTCGTCCTCGAAGACCAGGGCCGGGCCCTCGGCCTTCGCCGCGCCCGCCGCCACCAGGTCCGCGAGCGTCCGGGGGCCGTCCACGACACGGCCGGTCGCGTTCCACCCCTCCAGGGCGTGCCGCTCCTCCCCGTCCATCAGGTCCAGGGAGGAGACCGGGGCGCCCGGGTCGGCAGCCACGGCGTCCAGGAGCCGGACGAGCCGCTCCACGAGCCGCTCGGCGCCCGGCCGGCCGAAGAGGTCGGTCGCGTACCGCAGACCGCCCTCGATCCGCCCGTCGTCCTCCGAGCCGCCGAACGCGAACTCCAGGTCGACCTTCGACCCGCCGATCTCCACCGGCAGTTCACGGGCCGCGACCCCGAAGAGCGAGGACACCCCGGTGGACACCGAGTGGTAGGTCACCATCGCCTGGAACAGCGGGTTGCGGGCCTGGGAGCGGGCCGCGCCCACCGCCTCCGCCACCGCTTCGAGCGGCAGGTCGGCGTGCGCGAAGCCCGCGAGCCCGGCGTCCCGCACCCGGTCGACCAGCTCGGCGAACGTCGGCTCGCCCGACACGTCCGCGCGCAGCACGAGCGTGTTCAGGAAGAAGCCCACGAGCCCGTCGAGCTGCTCGTCGCCGCGCCCGGAGACCGGGGCGCCGAGGGCGATGTCGTCCCCGGCGCCGAGCCGGTGGAGCAGGGCCGCGACGGCCGCGTGCACCACCATGAACATCGTCGCGCCGGAGTCGCGGGCGATCCGGGCGAGGCCGGCGCCCGTCGCGGCGGAGACGTCGAACGGGACCACGTCGCCGCCGTGCGTCGGCGTCGCCGGACGCGGGGTGTCGGTGAACAGCCCCAGCTCCTCCGGAACCCCGGCCAGCGCCTCCCGCCAGTACGCGGCCTGGCGCGCCGCCGTCGACTCCGACTCCGCCGGGTCGCCGAGGAGTTCGCGCTGCCAGAGGGCGTAGTCGGCGTACTGGACGGGGAGTTCGGGGAACTCCGGGGCCCGGCCGGCGGCGCGGGCGGTGTAGGCGGTGTCCAGGTCGGTCAGGAGCGGTCCGGTGGACCACTCGTCGGTCGCGATGTGGTGCAGCAGCACGACCAGCACGTGCGCGTGCTCCTCGTCGGACGCGCTGAGCAGCGTCACCCGCACCGGGACCTCCCGGGCCAGGTCGAAGACGTACCGGGAGGCGGCCTCCGCCTCGGCGGCCAGCTCCTCGGAGCGGACGCGGCGCACCGCGAACGGCACCCGCGCCTCGCCCGGGGCCAGGATGCGCTGGTACGGCTCGCCGTCGGCCTCCGCGAACACGGTCCGCAGCACCTCCTGCCGCGCCACCACGTCCTCCACGGCGGCCCGCACGGCCTGCGCGTCCACGGGTCCGTCGAGACGGACCGCGAAGGGCACGTTGTACGCGGTCCCCGGACCCCGCACCCTGTCGAAGAGCCACAGGCGCCGCTGGGCGTACGAGAGCGGCAGCCGCTCGGGCCGTGCGGCGCGGACGAGGGCGGGCCGCTCGGAGGCGGTCCGCTCCGCGAGCCGGGCCGCGAGCGCCGCGACCGTCCGCGCCTCGAACACGTCCCGCACCGAGCACTCCACGCCGAGCGCGGACCGCATCCGGCTCGCCGCGCGGGCCGCGAGCAGGGAGTGGCCGCCGAGGTCGAAGAAATCGTCCTCGACCCCGGCCGTCTCCAGGCCGAGCACGGCCGCGACGATCCCGAGCAGGATCTCCTCGCGCGCGTCCCTCGGCGCCCGCGAGGGCCCGGCGACGGCGTCCGGCGGCACGGGCAGGGCGCGCCGGTCCAGCTTGCCGTTGGGGGAGAGGGGAACGGCCGGGATCTCCAGGAACACGTGCGGGACCATGTACTCCGGCAGGCGGGAGGCCGCGTGGGCGCGCACCGCGTCCACGGGGACCGGCCCGTCGCCGGCGCCGACGACGTACCCCACGAGCCGCTGCACGCCGGGCCGGTCCTCGCGGACCAGCGTCACCGCGTGCGCCACGCCGGGGGCCCCGGAGAGCACCGCGTCGATCTCGCCGAGTTCGATGCGCAGGCCGCGCAGCTTGACCTGGTCGTCGGTGCGGCCGAGGTATTGGATCCGGCCGTCGTCGTGGCGGACGACGAGGTCGCCCGTGCGGTACATGCGGGAGCCGGCCGGGCCGTACGGGTCCGCGACGAATCGTTCCGCCGTCAGGTCGGGGCGGGAGAGGTAGCCGCGGGCGAGCTGGACGCCGGCGAGGTGGAGCTCGCCGGGGACGCCGACAGGGACCGGCTGGAGGCGGTGGTCGAGGACGTGGGCGCGGGTGTTCCAGACGGGGGAGCCGATGGAGGCCGAGGCCGTGGTGGCGCCCGGGAGGGCGGTGGCGGCGGTGACGTCGACGGCGGCCTCGGTGGGGCCGTAGAGGTTCTCCAGCGCGACCGTCCGGTCCCCGGCGGAGGCGTGGAACCGGTCCACCAGACCGGTGGGCAGGGCCTCGCCGCTGCACACGACCAGGCGCAGGCCCGGGCAGTCCGCCACGTCCACCGAGTCCAGGAACGCCTGGAGCATCGACGGCACGAAGTGCAGCACGCTGACCCGCTGCCCACGGATCAGCTCCGCGAGGTACTCGGGGTCCCGGTGCCCCTCGGGCCGGGCGACGACGAGCGGCACGCCTTGGGCGAGCGGCCAGAACAGCTCCCAGACGGAGACGTCGAACGTGGTCGGGGTCTTCTGGAGGACCCGGTCGGCCTGGGTCAGCCGGTACGTCCCCTCCATCCAGGCCAGGCGGTTGACGACGGCCTCGTGCTCGACCATGACGCCCTTCGGGCGTCCGGTGGAGCCGGAGGTGAAGATGACGTACGCCGGGTGGCGGGGAAGCAGCGGGGCCGAGCGGTCCGCGTCCGTGACCTCGCCGTCGGCCAGGCCGTCCAGCTCCGCGCGCACCTCGGGCGCGTCCAGGACCACCGGCTCGGCCTCCACGCCGTCCGGCAGCGCGCCGAGCGACGGAAGGTCGGTCAGGACGCACACCGGACGCGCGGTGTCCGTCATGTGGGTGAGGCGGTCGGCGGGCAGGGTGAGGTCGAGCGGCAGGTAGGCACCACCCGCGCGGACGACGGCGTGGATGGCGACGAGGAGGTCGAGCGAGCGGGGCAGGGCGACGGCGACGACCGACTCGGGGCCCACGCCCCGGCCGATGAGCAGCCGGGCGAGGCGGTTGACGCGTGCGTCGAACCCGGTGCGGGACAGCTCCTCGTCCTCGAAGACCAGGGCCGGGCCCTCGGACTTCGCCGCGCCCGCCGCCACCAGGTCCGCGAGCGTCCGGGGGCCGTCCACGACGCGGTCGGTCGCGTTCCACCCCTCCAGGACCCGCCGTCGCTCGTCCTCGTCCATCAGCGCGGCCGAGGACACGGGCGCGTCGGGCGCGGTCGCCACGGCGTCCAGGAGCCGGACGAGCCGCTCCGTCAGCCGCTCGGCGCCCGCCCGCTCGAACAGGTCGGTCGCGTACCGCACGCCGCAGGTCATGCCGGCGCCCTCCGCGCGCCGGAACAGGATCTCCAGGTCGAACTTGGCCGCGCCGCCCCGCACCGGGAACTCCCCGGCGTCCGTGCCGAGCAGCCGGGACAGGTCCGGGCCGCCGCCCTCGTACGCCACCATCGTCTGGAACAGCGGGTGGCGGGCGAGCGAGCGGACCGGCGCGACCGCCTCCACGACGGCGTCGAAGGGCAGGTCGGCGTGGTCGAGGACCGCGAGGCCGGCCGTACGGGCGCGGTCGAGCAGTTCGGTGAAGGACGGGTCGCCGGACAGGTCGGTGCGCAGGACGGCGGTGTTGACGAAGAAGCCCACGAGCCCGTCGAGGGCGCTGTCGCCGCGTCCCGCGACCGGGGTGCCGAGGGGGATGTCGTCCCCGGCGCCGAGCCGGTGGAGCAGGGCCGCGACGGCCGCGTGCACCACCATGAACATCGTCGCGCCGGAGCCCGCCGCCAGCCGGTCGAGACGGGCCACGAGGCCGGCCGGGAGCTCGGCCGTGACGGTGTCGCCCCGATGGGTCGGGACGGCCGGCCGGGGCCGGTCGGCGGGCAGCGCCAGCTCCTCCGGCAGCCCCGCCAGGGCGTCGCGCCAGAAGGCGGACCGGCGGGCGGCCAGGGAGGAGTCGTCCGCCGGGTCGCCGAGGAGTTCGCGCTGCCAGAGGGCGTAGTCGGCGTACTGGACGGGGAGTTCGGGGAACTCCGGGGCCCGGCCGGCGAGGCGGGCGGTGTAGGCGGTGTCCAGGTCGGTCAGGAGCGGTCCGGTGGACCACTCGTCGGTCGCGATGTGGTGCAGCAGCACGACCAGCACGTGCTCGCCGCCGGGCGCGCCGAACAGCGTGACGCGCAGCGGGAGTTCGTCCTCCAGGCCCAGGGGCTCCGCGATCGCCGCCTCCACCGCGTCCGCGAGCGCCTCCGGGGCCGCCTCGCGTACCGCGAACGGCACCTCGGCCTCGCCCGGGGTCAGGATGCGCTGGTACGGCTCGCCGTCGGCCTCCGCGAACACGGTCCGCAGCACCTCGTGCCGCGCCACCAGGTCCCCGAACGCGGCGCGCAGGGCGTCGGCGTCGGGCCGCTCCCGCAGCCGCAGGGCCAGCGGGACGGTGTACGTGGAGCTCGCGCCGTCCATGTCGTACTGGAACCACAGGCGCCGCTGGGCGTACGAGAGCGGCAGCCGCTCGGGCCGTGCGGCGGGGGCGAGGGCGGGCCGCTCGGAGGCGGTCCGCTCCGCGAGCCGGGCCGCGAGCGCCGCGACCGTCCGCGCCTCGAACACGTCCCGCACCGAGCAGGCCCGGCCCGCCGCCCGCACCCGGGCCACCAGGCGCGTCGCGAGCAGGGAGTGGCCGCCGAGCGCGAAGAAGTCGTCCTCGGCGCCGACCGGCGCCAGGCCCAGGACCTCGGCGAACGCCTCCGCGAGGCGCTCCTCCGCCTCGCCGCGCGGGGCGCGGGACGGCGCGGCGGCCGTCACGGCGGGCGCGGGCAGGGCGGTCCGGTCCAGCTTGCCGTTGACGTTCACCGGCAGGACGTCCAGGGCGACGACCGCCGCCGGGACCATGTACTCGGGCAGGCGTCCGGCGACCTCGCGGCGCACCGCGTCCGGGTCGGCGCCGCCGGTCGTGTACGCCACCAGGCGCGGCACGCCCGGGACGTCCTCGCGGACCAGGACGGCCGCCGAGGCCACGCCCGCGCAGGCCGTCAGCCCGGCCTCGACCTCACCGGGTTCGACGCGGAAGCCGCGGATCTTGACCTGGTCGTCGGCGCGGCCCAGGAACTCGATCAGGCCGTCGGCGCGGCGGCGCGCCAGGTCGCCGGTGCGGTACATGCGGGAGCCGGCCGGGCCGTACGGGTCGGCCACGAACCGCTCGGCGGTGAGCACGGAACGGCCCAGGTAGCCGCGGGCGTTCTGGACGCCCGCGAGGTACAGCTCGCCGGGCACGCCGGGCGGCACCGGCCGCAGCCGGGCGTCCAGGACGTGCGCCCGGGTGTTGTCGAGCGGGCGGCCCACCACGGGGGTCGCGCAGTCGGTGACCCGGGCGACCAGGGCGTCCACCGTGAACTCGGTGGGACCGTAGTAGTTGACCGTCTCCACGCCGGGGACCGCGCGCAGCTCCGTCCAGAGGGCGGGCGGCACGGCCTCGCCGCCGAGGAGGAACAGCGGCGGGCGGTGGTCGCCCGCGAGCAGGCCCGCGTCGAGCAGGTGGCGGCCGTACGAGGGGGTGACGTCGAGCGCGTCGATCCGCGCCTCCCGCACGTGGGCGACGACGGCGTCCGCGTCGCGGCGCCCGTACTCGTCGAGGACGTGCAGCTCGTGGCCCGCGATCAGCCACAGCAGCTGCTCCCACGAGGAGTCGAAGGAGAACGAGGCGGTGTGCAGGGCCCGCACGCGCCGCCCGAGCCGCTCCGCGACCGGGCGGTAGAGCCGCCGCTCGTGGTCCCGGTACAGGTTCGTCAGACCGGCGTGGTGCAGGCCGACGCCCTTGGGGCGTCCGGTGGAGCCGGAGGTGTAGATGACGTACGCCAGGTCGTCCGGGCGCGGCGCGCGGGGCGCCGGGCCCTCGGCGGCCGCCAGCCGGTCCCGTACCGCCGGGTCGTCCAGGACGAGCCGGGCCGCGCCGTTCGCGTCCGGGACCCGGCCGTCCACGGCCCGGGTGGTGACGACGCAGACGGGCGTGGCGTCGTCCAGCATGTGCGTCAGGCGCTCCTCCGGGTGGTCCAGGTCGAGCGGCAGGTAGGCGCCGCCGGCGGTGAGGACGGCGAAGGCGGCGACGACGGACTCGGCCGAGCGGGGCACGGCGAGCGCCACGACGGCGTCCGGGCCGACGCCCTCCTCGGCGAGCAGCGACGCGAGCCGGGCGACCCGGTCGTCGAGCTCGGCGAAGGTGAGGCTCAGGTCGCCGCAGACCAGGGCGGTCGCGTCCGGGGCCTCCCGGACGCGCTCGGCCAGGATCTCCACGACGGTGGCGCCGGAGTGGTCCACGGCGGTGTCGTTCCAGCGCTCCAGGAGCTCCCGCTCCTCCTCGGAGCGCAGCTCGTACGCGGAGACCGGGGTCTCCGGGGACGCGACGGCCTGCTCCAGGAGGCGCAGGAGGCGGGCGGCGAGCGCGTCGGCCGTGGCCCGGTCGAACAGGGCGGACGAGTAGAAGACCTCCAGGTCCAGTGCGTCGCCGTGGGCGCCGTCGGAGAAGGTGACGTCGAGGTCGAACTTGGTGACGCCCGGGTCGGTGCGGTCCACGGCCGCGTCCAGGCCGAACAGGGCGCGCACGTCCTGGGTGACGGTGCTGTGCGACACCATGGTCTGGAAGAGCGGGTGCCGGGTGAGGGACCGCTCGGGGTTGACCGCCTCCACGACCGCGTCGAACGGCAGGTCGGCGTGGTCGAGCGCGGCCAGGTCGGTGCCGCGCACCCGCTCCAGGAGGGCGGCGAAGGCCGGGTCGCCGGACAGGTCGGCGCGCAGCACCACCGTGTTCACGAAGAAGCCGACGAGACCGTCCAGGGCCGGGTCGGAGCGGCCGGCGACCGGGCTGCCGAGGGGGATGTCGTCGCCCGCGCCGAGCCGGTGGAGCAGGGCGGCGACGGCCGCGTGGACGACCATGAAGACGCTGGTGCCGGACTCGCGGGCCAGGCGGCGGATGCCGGAGGCGAGGGCGGCGGGCACCTCGTGGTGCACCGTGCCGCCCGCGTTGTCGGGCTCGGCGGGCCGGGGCCGGTCGGCGGGCGGGGTCGCCTCGGCCGGGAGGCCGGCCAGCGCCTCGCGCCAGTACGCGGCCTGCCGGGCGGCGGGGGACTCCGGGTCCGCCGGGTCGCCCAGGGCCTCGCGCTGCCAGAGCGCGAAGTCGGCGTACTGCACCGGCAGCGGGGCGAACGCGGGCGCCTCGCCCCGGAGCCGGGCCGCGTAGGCGTGTTCGAGGCCGTTCAGGAACGGGCCCATCGACCACTCGTCGCCGGCGATGTGGTGGAGCAGCACCACCAGGGCGTCGGCGCCGCGCTCGGCGTCGCGGACCAGGGTGACCCGCACCGGGGCCTCCGCCGACAGGTCGAAGAGGTGGCCGAGGGCCGCGTCCACGGCCGCGTCGACGCGGTCCGCGGAGGTCTCCTCCACGCGCAGCCGCACCCCGGCGTCGGCCGGGGCCAGGATCCGCTGGTACGGCTCGCCGTCGTGCTCGGCGAAGACCGTGCGCAGCGTCTCGTGCCGGGCCACCACGTCCCCGAGGGCCGCGTCCAGGGCCGCCGGGTCCAGGAGCGCGCCGAACCGGGCCACGAACGGGATGTTGTACGTGGCGCTGGGGCCTTCGAGCTGGTGCAGGAACCAGAGCCGGCGCTGCGCGTCGGACAGCGGAAGCGTCCCGGGCCGCTCCCCGGCGGTGAGCGCGGGACGGGCGCCCGACGCGGTGCGGGCGGCGAGCCGCTCGGCCAGGACCGCGGGCGTACGGGCCTCGAACACGTCCCGCACGCCGCAGTCGGCGCCGAGCGCGGTGCGCAGCCGGGCGGCGACGCGGGCGGCGAGCAGCGAGTGCCCGCCGAGGTCGAAGAAGTCGTCGTCGGGGCCGGCCGAGGCCAGTTCCAGGACGTCCGCGTACGCCCCGGCGACGATCTCCTCGCGGGCGTCGCGGGGCGTCCGGCCGGCGGTCGCGGCGGACCCGGCCAGGTCGGGCGCGGGCAGCGACCGCCGGTCCACCTTGCCGTTGGCGGTGAGCGGGAAGGCGTCCAGGACGACCACGGCCGACGGCATCATGTGGGCGGGAAGGCGCTCGCCCACCGCCGCGCGCAGCCCGGCCGCGTCCGGGGCGGAGCCGCCCGCGCCGGTGACGTAGCCGACCAGGAGCGGGGAGCCGGGTATGTCCTCGCGGACCACGACCACGGCCCGGTCCACCTCCGGACGGTCCGTCAGGGCGGTCTCGATCTCGCCCGGTTCGATGCGGAAGCCGCGCACCTTCACCTGGTCGTCCGCGCGGCCCAGGAAGTCGATGACGCCGTCGGGTCGGCGGCGCACCAGGTCGCCGGTGCGGTACATGCGGGAGCCGGCCGGGCCGTACGGGTCGGCCACGAACCGCTCGGAGGTGAGCGCCGGGCGGCCGAGGTAGCCGCGCGCGAGCTGGTCGCCCGACAGGTACAGCTCGCCGGGGCGGCCGTGCGGGACGGGGCGGAGCGCCGAGTCGAGGACGTGCGCGCGGGTGTTCCAGAACGGCAGGCCGATGTCCGGGGTGCCGGTGTGCTCGGGGGAGAGGACGGAGGAGGTGGCCCAGACGGTCACCTCGGTCGGCCCGTACACGTTGGTGACCGAGGCGGCCGTGCGGGCGAGGCGCTCGGCGAGGGCGGCGGGCAGCGCCTCGCCGCCGACGAGGACCCGGGTGCGGGCGAGGGCGCGCGGGGCGCCCTCCTCCAGGAGGGCGTGCCACAGCGACGGCGTCGCCTGCATCACGGTCGGCCGGTGGGCCTCGACCAGGGCGGCGAGCGCCGCCGGGTCGCGGACGGTGTCGCGGCCCGCGAGGACGACCGCCGCACCGCTGATCAGCGGGACGTGGATCTCCAGGGCGGCGATGTCGAAGGAGACCGTGGTGACGGCGACGAGCCCGTCGCCGGGCTCCATGGCCAGCTCGTGGGCCTGCATGCGCAGGAAGTTGGCGAGGGCGGAGTGCGGGATCACCACGCCCTTGGGGCGTCCGGTGGAGCCGGAGGTGTGGATGACGTACGCCGGGTGGTCGCCGTCCGGGGCCGGAAGCGGCCCGGCGGGCTCGTCGGCCAGGTCCGCGAGCGCGGACAGCGCGTCGGGGGAGTCCAGGACGAGGGTCTCGGTGCCGGGCACGTCGGGGGCGTCGGGCGCGGCGGCCAGGGTGGTGAGGACGCACACCGGGCGCGCGTCCTCGACCATGAACTCCAGTCGCTCGGCCGGGTATTCGAGGTCGAGCGGCAGATAGGCGCCGCCCGCTCTGAGCACGGCGAGCAGGGCGACGATCAGCTCGGCGCCGCGGGGCAGGGCGATGCCGACGAACCGCTCGGGTCCGACGCCGCGCGCGGCGAGCAGGCGGGCCAGCCGGTCGACGCGGGCGTCGAGCTCCGCGTACGTGAGCTCCTCGGCGCCCGCGACGAGCGCGACGGCCTCGGGGTGCTCGCGCACCCGCGCGGCGAAGGCCTCGACGACGGTGCCGGGCGCGATCGCGCGGGCGGTCGCGGCGGCCTGCTCGGCGAGGGTCTCCAGGAGCGCGCCGTCGAGGAGGTCGGGGCGGCCCACCGGGGTGCCGGGGCCGGCGGTCACGGCCTCGGTGAGGAAGTGGACGAACTCGGCGCAGCGGGCGTTCAGGCCCTCGGCGTCGTAGGCGTGCGGGTTGGCGTCGAGTTCGAAGGAGATCCGGCCGGTGGCGGTGTCGTGGCGGACGGCCAGGGTGAGGTCGTCGACCGGTCCGGCGGCCACGTTGTGCACGGTGCCGGGGGCGCCGGCGAAGTCGAGGGCGTTGTCGAAGGCCTTGACGTTGACCATCGGGCCCAGCGGGCCCCGGTCGCGGCCGACGAGGCCGAGGTCGCGGCGGATGTCCTCGGCGCGGTAGCGCTGGTGGCGGCGCAGGTCGCGGACGCCGGCGGCGACCTCGGCGACCAGCTCGGCCAGGGGGAGGTCCGGGCGGACCGCGACCCGCAGCGGCAGCACGTTGACCACCATCGCCGGGACGGAGAGGGAGGCCGAGCCCAGGCGGGCCATGGCGGGCAGCGAGAGCAGGACGTCCCGCTCGCCGGTCGAGCGGTGCAGGAAGGCGGCGAAGGCGGCCGTCACGGCGTCCGCCCAGGTGGCCTTCGCGGCGCGGGCGAGCGCGAGCACCCCGGCGGTGGCCCCGGGGCCGAGCGCGGCCGAGGCGCGCAGGAAGCCGGGGGCGGCCGGGAAGGAGGCGCCGGCCAGCGGCTCGTGGTCGCCGCGGTCCGCGAGCCGGTCCAGCCAGTACGCGCGGTCGGCGGCGTACTGCTCGCCGTCCCGGTGGGCGGCCTCCTCGTCGACGACGGCGGACAGCGGGCCGAACGGCGAGGGGGCGGGCTCCTCGCCGTTCGCGAGCGCCGTGTAGACCTCGGCGGTGCGGCGGGACAGGAGCGAGAAGCCGTAGGCGTCGAGCGCGATGTGGTGGACGCGCTGGTACCAGAGCGTGCGGTCCGGGGCGACCCGGTGCAGGGCGAAGCCGAACAGCGGGGCGGTGGCCGGGTCGGCGGGCGCGGCCATGTCGGCGCGCATCGCGGCGAGCGCGGCGGCCTCCGGGTCCGGGGCGCCGAGATGGTCCACGACCTCGACGACGGGCCCGCTCGGAGGCGCGTCGGCGAGGAGCTGGGCGGGCTGCCCGTTCTCGTCCTCCTCGAAGCGGACGGTGAGGGCCTCGCACTCCCCGACGACCCGGAGCAGGGCCGTCGCGAAGAGTCCGGTGTCGAGCGCGCCGTCGACGGCGACGTACTGCCCGACGTTGTAGACCGGGGAGTCGGGGTCGAGCCGCTGGCCGTACCAGACTCCGGTCTGGGCCCCGGTCAGGGCGAGGCGTCGCAGGGCACGCTCGGTCATGGATCTTGCTCCAGGGGTCACCCGCGGCGGCTCGGGGCCTGCCGCGGGACGGGACGGAGAGGGGGAGGAGGGGGAGGGGGGGGGGGGGGGGGGGGGGGGGCGGGGGGGGGGGGGGGGGCGGCGGCCCCCCCCCCCCCCCCCCCCCCCCGCCCGGTCGGTGTCAGCCGGTGGCCGGCGGGGCGTCCCCGGCGGGGGCGGGCTTCGCGAGGGAAGGGGCCGCGCCGACGGGGGCCGGGGCGGCGTCGCCGGGCGGGCCGTCGTCCTCGTGCTCCTCCTCGCGGGGGAGGGTGGCCCTGCGCAGGCCGGGGACGGTGACGGCCACGACCACGGCGGCCGCCGCACAGACCACGCCGTTCACGACGGCGGCGCCGGCCGGGCTGAACCACTTGGCCACCAGGGCGACTTCGACGTCTCCGACGACGTCGCCGGTGGTGCCCTGGGCGGTGAGGACGCTGACCATGCGGCCGCGCAGCCGGTCCGGGGTGTTGTGCTGGACGAGGGCGTACTCGAGGATCTCGTACACCGTGCCGGCGGCGCCGCCCACGGCCAGCATCGCGAAGGCGACGGCGGCGCTGCCGCCGAGACCGAAGCCGATGATGGCCAGGCCGCCGACGAGGGCGGCGGTGAGCAGCAGGCGTCCGGGGCGGGCGGCGCGGGTGATCCAGCCGCTGGTGGCGGAGACGAGGATCGCGCCGACGGCCGGGGCGGTGTACAGCAGGCCGAGCATGACGTCGCCGCCGCCGAACCGCTTGTCGACCATCTCGGGGAAGAGGACCACCGGCATGTTGAACAGCGCGTTGATCCCGCCGAGGGCGAGCAGGCCGCCGACGACGCGGTTGCGCACCGCGTACCGGAAGGCGGCGAGCGGCGAGCCCGAGTCCTCGGCGTCGTCGTCCTCGTCGTCCTCGTCGTCCTCGACCGGGGGCAGCGGCCGCAGCCTGAGCAGCAGCAGGGTGGTGATGCCGGTGGTGACGGCGGTGAACGCGAAGACCGGTGCGGGGCCGGCCAGGGCGAGCAGCACGCCGCCGAGGAAGGGGGCGGCGACCGAGCCGATCTCACCGGTCAGGGAGATCAGGGCGCCGGCGGCGGGGAGCTGGTCGGGGCGGACCAGGGTGGGGGCGACGGCCATCAGGGCGGTGACGCTCACCCCGGTGGCGAGTCCGTCCCACGCGACGCACAGGTAGACCGCCCAGAGGTCGGGTTCGGGCGTGAAGGCGTTGACCGCGAGGCCGGCGAAGGCGAGGGCGGCGGAGGCGCGGGCCCACAGGATCAGCTTCCGCCGGTCCATGCGGTCGGCCGCCCAGCCGCCCCAGAGGGAGCCCACCAGGACGGTGACGCTCATGATCATGCTGGAGACGGCGACGCCGAAGGTGGATCCCGTCAGGTCGTAGACCTGCTTGGAGAGTGCCACCATCGCCATGCCGAGACCGAAGAGGGAGACGATCCGGGCGATGAAGATGGCCCGGAAGTCCCGGCTGGTCCGCAGCGGGGTGATGTCGACCAGGAAGTCACCGGCTCGCACGGGACGCTCCCGACGGCTGTCCGAGGAGGGCGGCCCAGTCGCGGAGGGTGGGACGCTCGGCGAGTTCGACGAAACCGACCTCGGCGCCGTCGGCCCGCCACGTCTCGACCAGGGCCATCAGCCGGATCGAGTCGAGGCCCTGGTCGAGCAGGCTCTCGTCCGGGTCGACCTCCTCGGCCTCGACGTAGAGCACGTCGGCGACGTCGCGTGCGAGCCGCTCCAGGGCGAAGGTCTGCTGTCCGGCCGTGTCGGCCATGGTCTGGGTCCTCTTCCCGTCCGGTGGATCAAGATTAGTTAGGTAAGGCTTACCTAAGTCACTATCGTGGAGTCAAACGGGCGTGCGCCACCGCGGAGGTCTGTTGAAATGTCAGTGACCAGAGAGCGAGAAGACGTTGAGCACAGCCCCGCCCTGCCCGGAGCTCCCGCCGGCCCCCGCCGCCGTCGTCGTCCGGACCGCCGGGAGCGGCGATGCCGGCGCCGTCCGCCGGCTGTCCCGGCCGTTCGTGCGCGAGGGCGCCCTGCGCGACCGGACGGCCGCCGAACTGGCCCTCGCCGCGACGGACTTCCTGGTCGTGGAGGACGGGCGCGGAGAACTGGCGGGATGCGTGGGGCTCCGTGCCCGCACCGACGCGCGGGGCCGGCCGGCAGCCGTGCTCTACAACTTCTGCGTGGCGCCCGGACATCAGGGGCGGGGCGTCGGCTCCGCGCTCCTCGACGCGGCCCTGGCGGAGGCCGGTGCGCGGGGGGCGGCCCGGGTGTTCACGGCGACCACCGGAAGCGGACTGCTGTTCCTGCGGTACGGGTTCGCCGTCGGCGGCGACGAGGAGGCGCCGCCCGTGTGGCGCGCCTCGCTGGACCCCGCGCGCGGTTCCCGGGTCCTGGTCCGCGCCCTCGGGTGACGCGGCCGGGCGGGACGCCTCCCGGCCGGGGGCCGGCCGGGAGGCGGTGGCGTCAGGAGCGGGCGGCCAGGCTCGCCGGGCGCAGGTCCGTCCAGTGCTCCTCGGTGTACGCGGCGCAGCCCTGCCGGGAGTCCTCGCCGTGCACCACGGTCCAGCCGTCCGGCACCTCGGCGAAGGCCGGCCAGAGCGAGTGCTGGTTCTCGGAGTTGACGAGCACGTAGTAGCGGGCGTCGTCGTCCTCGAAGGGGTTGGTCGCGGTCATGGGTCTCTCCTCGCGCCGGTGCGGCCCCGCGTGCGACCGCCCGGCGGGGCGGAGGCACGGAGGGCCGTTGGTTCGGATCGGTGGGGCGCCCGGGAAGCGGGCGTTTAGGTAAGGCTTACCTAAAATCACCTAGAGGTCTGTGACTGTCAAGTCACTCCCCGGGGGCCCCGCCGGTGCCGCGGAGGCCGGTCGGCCCGCCTCCCCTCACCCCGCCGAACGCCCCGCGCACTCCTTGCTCCAGGCGCCCGGAGTGCGCCCGAAGTGCCGCCGGAACGCCAGTATGTAGCCGTTCGTGCTCGTGAATCCGACCTTCGCGGCGACCGCGCCGACCTGGTGTCCCTGGCTCAGCAGTTCCAGCGAGTGGTTGAGGCGCACCCGGGTCCGCCACTCGGAGAAGGGCAGTCCGGTCTCGGAGCGGAAGGCCCGGCGCAGGCTGGTGGAGCTGACGTAGAGGCTCTCGGCCCACTCCGTCGCCGTGCGCTGGTCGTCGGGCCTGCGCAGCAGGGTGCCGGCGACGGCGAGGGCGGCCTCGCTGGTCGGGCGGGGCAGGGGGAGCCGTACCTCCCTGCGGGTCCGGACGCAGGTCAGCGCGGCGAACATCGCCGCGTCGCCGGCCTCGGTATCCGCCCCGCGGGTCCGGGCGAGCAGGCGCCGCCGGGTCGTGTCGTCGATCCGGATCGCGGTGGTCCGGGCGTGCGGGAGCAGGTGCGCGGCGGGGTCGAAGGCCTCCGCCACCACCAGGGACTCGGGATCGAAGCGGGCGCTGTGCGGGGTCCCGGCCGGGAGCCACAGGCCCAGGGGGGCGGTGAGTTGGTGCTCGCCGTGCGGGGTGGTGACCGTGATCCGGCCCAGGGCGGCGTAGAGGAACTGGTGGAAGTCGTGTACGTGGGTGGAGTGCCCCGTCGCCGTGATGGCGCCCTCGTCCGTCACCCGTCTCGTGCCGTCGGCCATGAAGGCCACCCCCGTGGTCCCGGGCCGGGTGGACCCCGGCCCCTCGATGTGATCGGTCGGCCTCCGGGTTGGATCACCGAAGGTTAGGCAAGGGTAACCTAACTTGCCGTACGAGCCGTGAGAACAAGGACAACAGATGACACAACCGCCCCCGTCGGTGGTGAAACCCCCGGTGCCGGAACGGAAACCGGGTGTTCCCCCGGTCCGCACCCGGGCCTCCCGGGGCACGGCCGTCGCCGTACTCGCCGTCGCGGCGGTGGTGGTGACCCTCGTCGCGGGCATCGGGCTCGGCGCCCGGGACATCTCGCCCACGGAGGTCGTCCGGATCCTGCTCAACCCCGGTGACCAGGCGTTCGACACCCACGTCCTGTGGACCGAGCGCATCCCCCGGACCTTCCTCGGCCTCGCGGTGGGCGCCGCGCTCGGCGCCGCCGGTCTCGTCATGCAGGCACTCACCGCCAACCCCCTCGCGGACCCGGGCGTCCTCGGCGTCGAGCAGGGCGCCTCGATGTTCGTCGTCCTCGGCATCATGTTCCTCGGCGTCACCGACGCCGGCGGCTACTTCTGGCTCGCCCTCCTCGGCTCCTCCGTGGCCGCCACCCTTGTCCACCTCATCGGGACCCGTACCGACGCCGGGAGTTCGGCCGTCGGACTCGTCCTCGCCGGCGTCGCCATGGCCGCCGTGATGTCCTCCCTCGTCACCCTCCTCGTCGTCCGCGACAAGGAGGCCTTCGCCCACCTCCGCTTCTGGTCGGTCGGCCAGCTCACCGGCCGAGCCGAGGTCCTCGGCCAGGTCATGCCCTTCGTGATCGTCGGTCTGCTCCTCGCCCTGCCGCTGGGCCGCACCCTCGACATCCTCGGCCTCGGCGACGAGACCGCCCGCGCCCTCGGCGTCCGGGTCGAACGCGCCCGCCTCACCGCCGCGGCCGTCGCCGTCCTGCTCTGCGCCGCCGCCACCGCCGCCGTCGGCCCCGTCGCCTTCGTCGGCCTGGTCGCCGCGCACTGCGCACGGCTCCTCGTCGGACCGGACCACCGCTGGTCCCTGCCGGTCTCCATGGCCGTCGGCGCCGTCCTCCTCACCGGAGCCGACACGGCCGGCCGGCTGGTCCTCGACCACGGCGAGGTCCAGGTGGGCCTCATGACGGCCGTCGTCGGCACCCCCTTCTTCGTCTGGCTGGCCCGCCGCCGCGACCTGGTGCGGATGTGATGACCGCACGCGACACCCGGTCCCCGCGGCCGGACTCCCCGACCACGCCCGCCGTCGTCGCGCACCTGCGCTCCGACCGCCGCGTCCGCAACCGCCGCGCCGCCGTGACCGCCGCCGTGCTCACCGTCGCGCTGCTCGGACTCACCGCCGCCTCCGTGCTCCTCGGCGGCACCGGCCGGCTCGACCCCGCCGACGTCCTGCCCGCCGCCTTCGGCCTCCGGGACGGCCTCGCCGACTACATGATCTTCCAGCTCCGGATGCCGAGGGCGCTCTCCGCGCTCCTCGCCGGAGCCCTCTTCGGCCTGGCCGGCTCGCTCTACCAGCGGCTGATCCGCAACCCGCTCGCCACCCCCGACATCGTCGGCATCTCCGCCGGCGCGGGCGCCGGTGCCGCGACCGCCCTGCTCCACGCGCCCGCCGCCTTCACCCTCGGCGTCCCGGTCGCCGCCGTCACCGGCTCCTTCGTCCTCGTCGCCGCCGTCCAGGCGCTGAGCTGGCGCGGCGGGGTCGACACGTACCGCCTCGTCCTCGTCGGCATCGGGCTCAGCGCGGTCTGCACCGCCTACACCAACTACCTGTTCACCGTGGCGGACCAGCAGAGCATCGCCATCGCCATGCGCTGGACGGTCGGCAGCACCAGCGCCGCCGACTGGGACGGCGTCACCACCCTCGCCGTCGGCTTCGGCGCCTGCGCGCTCGCCGCGCTCCTCCTCGCCCGGCCCCTCGCCACCCTCACCCTGGGCGACGACTTCGCCTCCGGCCTCGGCACCCGGGTGACCGCCTCCCGCGTCGGCGTCCTGCTCCTCGGCGCCGCCGCCGCGGCCCTCGCCACCAGCGTCGTCGGCCCCATCGGCTTCGTCTCCCTCATCAGCGGCCCCATCGCCGTGCGCCTGGTGGGCACCGAACGCTCCACCCTCCTCGCCCCGCTCATCGGCGCCGTCGTCGTCATCGGCGCCGACGTCCTCGCCCAGCACGCACCCCTGATCAGCCCGGTGCCCACCGGCGTCCTCACCGCGCTGCTCGGCGCCCCCTACTTCGTCTGGCTGATCCTTCGACGCAGGCAGGGAGCCTCGTGACACACACCGTGACCCCGCAGACCGAGAGCCCCGGGACCACCGCGGCCCACCAGCTCGAAGCCCGCGGCATCAGCGCCGGGTACGGCAGGACGCCCGTCATCGAGGACCTGTCCCTGCGGATCGAGAAGGGCCGGATCACCGCCCTCGTCGGCCCCAACGCCTGCGGCAAGTCCACCCTCCTCAAGTCCATCGCCCGGCTGCTGCCCCTCGCCGCCGGATCGGTCCTGCTCGAAGGCGCCGACATCCACCGCCTGCCCACCCGCGAGGTGGCGCGCAGACTCGGCGTCCTGCCGCAGTCCCCGGTCGCCCCCGAGAGCATCACCGTCGGCGACCTGGTCTGGCGCGGCCGCCACCCGCACCGCCAGTTCGGCCGCCGCCGCGACGAGCGCGAGGACGTGATCATCGCCGAGGCGCTCCGGGCCACCGGCACCGCCGGACTCGTCGACCGCCCCGTCGACCAGCTCTCCGGCGGCCAGCGCCAGCGCGTGTGGATCGCCCTCGCCCTCGCCCAGGACACCCCCACCCTGCTGCTCGACGAACCCACCACCTACCTGGACGTCGCGCACCAGATCGAGGTCATGGACCTCCTCGCGGACCTCAACGAACAGACGGGCAAGACCATCGTGCTCGTCTCCCACGACCTCAACCAGGCGGCCCTGTACGCCTCGACGATCGTCGCCATGCGCGACGGACGCGTCATCCGGCAGGGCCCGCCCGACGAGGTCCTCGACGAACGGACCGTGGCCGAGGTCTTCGGCCTCAAGTGCGTCGTCGTACCCCACCCCCACAACGCCAGGCCGCAGATCTTCCCCCTCGGCCGCCGTCACCACTCGCAGGAGAACTGACCATGAACCGCCCCGCCAGACCGTTCGCACGGCGCTCCACCGCCCGCACCCTCCTCGCCGCCGTCGCGTGCGCCGCCCTCCTCGCCGGCTGCGGCGGCAAGGACGACGAGGGAGCGGAGACGGATGGCGGGAAGCCGTCCGCCGGCGCGAGCACCGGCGCCGCCGAGGCCGCCTTCCCGGTCACCCTCCCCAACGCCTGGGGCAAGACGGAGGTCGCGAAGAAGCCGCTCAAGGTCGCCACCGTCTCCGACGGCGACACCGACATCGCCCTCGCCCTCGGCATCGTCCCGGTCATCACCCCGGACGCCGAGGACGGCGGCCCCGTCCCCGAGTACAAGCAGCGCGCCCTCACCAAGCTCGGCGCCGGCGAGCTCAAGAAGTACGACGACACCGACGGCACCGACTACGAGGCCATCGCCGCCGAGGCGCCGGACGTCATCCTCGGCATGAACACCTGGTCGATGGACACCGACTACGCCAAGCTCGCGCCGATCGCCCCGGTCGTCACCTTCACCGACAAGGCGCACTCCGACACCCTCACCTGGCAGGAGCGCCTGAAGACCGCCGCCAAGGCGCTCGGCCTGAGCGCCGAAGCCGAGAAGGTCGTCGCCGCCAACGAGAAGGCCACCGCCGACGCGGCCGCCGCGCACCCCGGGTTCAAGGGCAAGACGTACACCTACGCGGTCGTCCACCCCGAGCAGATCACCTTCATGTCCTACGCCGACCAGGACCCGGGCGTCTTCGAGCAGCTCGGCTTCAAGAAGACGGACAAGGCCAAGAACCACAAGGCCGACAAGAACGCCGTCAGCCTGGAGAACCTGGACGAGCTGGAGGCCGACGTCCTCCTCATGACGTACCCCTTCGGCGACAACGGCCTGCTCAGCGCCAAGGAGCTGGAGAGCAACAAGCTGTTCCAGTCCCTCCAGGTCGTCAAGGGCAAGCACTACGCGGTCATCCCCTCGGAGAACACCCTCTCCTCCGCCGTCGCCTACCCGGACGCCCTCAGCGCCCCCTGGATCGTCGAGAAGCTGACGCCGATCCTCGCCGGGGCCGTCGCCGGCAAGTGACCCCCGCTCCCGCAGGGGAGCACCTCACCACCCGCACGGGCCGGTGGGCCGGGCGCACCGCGCCACCGGCCCGCCCGGCCCACCGGTCCGTCCCGCGGCGCCCGCCCGGCGCC
This sequence comes from Streptomyces sp. NPDC092045, assembly GCF_044756005.1. NCBI lineage: Bacteria > Bacillati > Actinomycetota > Actinomycetes > Kitasatosporales > Streptomycetaceae > Streptomyces > Streptomyces sp. NPDC092045. Next base: position 975,571 of record NZ_JBIVSC010000001.1, read on the forward strand.
GCGCACGAAGGAGCAGCACCCATGCCCACCCGCAGCCCCCGCTCGGTCGTCACCTTCCCCATCGTGCTGCGCGAGCTGACCGTGCTGCGCGCCGAGAACCTCACCCCCGGGATGCGCCGCCTCACCCTCGGCGGACCCCAGCTCGACGCCTTCGTCAAGGACGGCCTGGAACTCCCCGCCCTGCGCACCGAGGGCTTCGACGACCACGTGAAGTTCTTCTTCGCCGACGAGACCGGGCGCCTCGTCCTGCCCCGGCAGCAGGTGAGCAGCCTCGACTGGTCGGACGGACGGCCCGTCGCCAAGGACTACACCCCGGTCAGCCACGACCCCGACAAGGGCGAGATCGTCTTCGACTTCGTCCGCCACGACGGCGGCGTCGCCTCCACCTGGGCCGAGAGCGCCGCCCCGGGCGACAGCGCCTGGATCGCCGGACCGAAGATGTCCCACAGCCACCCCGAGGGCGCCGACTGGATCCTCGTCGTCGGCGACGAGACCGCCCTGCCGGCCATCGGCCGCTGGCTCGCCGAGATGCCCGGGGGCACCAAGGCCCGCGTCTTCGTCGAGGTCGGCGAGGACAGCCACCGCCAGGAGCTGCCCACCGAGGCCGACGCCGAGATCGTCTGGCTCTCCCGGAACGGCGCCCCGGCCGGCACCACCGACCTCCTGGAGCAGGCCGTCCGCGCCGCCGACTGGCTGCCCGGCACCGTCTTCGCCTGGGTCGCCGGCGAGGCCGTCACTCTGAAGGGCATCCGCCGCCACCTGGCGACGGAGCGTCGGGTCCCGCGCGAGCAGACGCACATCACGGGGTACTGGCGCCGGACCGCACCCGCCGTCCCCGCCCCGGCCGGGGAACTGCCCGAATCGGCCGTGGTGACGGAGGAGGACGAGGACGACGCGCACGAGCGCCTCCACGAACTCACCGACCTGGCGCCGCCCTACGCCATCCGCACCGCCGTCACCCTCGGCGTCTTCGACCTCGTCGACCGGGGCGTGCGCGGCGCCGCCGAGATCGCCCGGAGCGCCGGGGCCCACCCGGCCACCCTCGGGGCACTCCTCGACTACCTCGTGGGGATCGAGCTGCTCGCCACCGACGGCGAGGGCGACTACAGCCTCACCCCGATCAGCGAGGAGCTGGTCGAGGACGACCACTCGGCGGAGGAGTACCACCTGGAGGGCGCCGAGGCCGCGTTCGACGCCTCCCTCTCCGGCCTGCTGCACACCGTCCGCACCGGGAAGGCGGGCTACCGCACCCTCGCCGGGCGCACCCTGACCGAGGAGATGGCCCGGGAGTCGCGGATCGCCGACACCGCCCGCGCCGCCGTCGAGGACGAGGCCCGCTGGATCGCCCCCGGCGTGCTGCGCGCCCACGACTGGTCGGCCGTCACCGAGCTGACCGCCACCGGCCACGGCGTCGCGACCGTCGTCGAGACCCTGGTCAAGGAGTTCCCGGAGCTGCGCGCGCGGATCGTCGCCATGCCCTCGGTGCTCCGGGTGCTGCGCGAGGCGATCATCGACGAGGACCTGCTGCCCCGGATCGACCTGGTCGCCGGCTCCGGCGCCGGACCGGCCGGCGCGCGCACCCTGCTGATGTCGCGCCAGCTGGAGTGGCAGGACGACGAGGACGCGGTGCACACCCTGTCCGGGGCCGCCGCCTCGCTCGCGGAGGACGGCACCCTGCTCCTGGTCGAGCAGGTGGCGACCGGCGACCCCGAGGACATGGAGGCGGTCCTGCACCACCTGCGCCTCAAGTGCGCCTTCGGTTCCGGGGTGCGCGGCGCCGAGGAGGTCGCGGCGCTCGCCGAGCGGGCGGGCCTCGCCGTGCGCTCCCGCGCCGACGTCGGCTGGGACCACCGCCTCTGGACCCTGGAGCGCGCGGCCTCCTAGGAGGCCCGGCGGGTGGCGCCACCCGCTTCACGCGTCGCGCCGGTTCCTGCCGAGGAGCAGGCCGCGCAGCAGGTCGTCGGTCGTACGGACCACGCCGCCGCGCGCGGCCCGGCGCAGGGCCGTCTCGTGCTCCTCGGCGGAGTGGTCGGCCACGGCGTCGGCGACGACGAAGGGCTGTATGTCGTTCATGAAGGCGTCGGCGGCGGTCGGCAGCACCCCGAAGTGGGCGTAGACCCCGCAGATGACGAGCTGGTCGCGCCCCTCCTCGCGCAGCGGCCGGCCGAGGTGGCTGCGGAGGAAGGCGTTCTGCCGGGCGTCGGGGAGCAGGCGCTCGCCGGGACGCGGGGTGAGGGGTTCGATGATCGCGGCGTCCCCGGGGCCGTCGCCGATCGCCGGTCCCCGCACGTCGGCGGCGAGCCCGCGCTGCACGGTCGGCCCGGCGCTGAAGACCACGGGCAGGCCGAGGGCCCCGGCCGGTTCGCGCAGCGTCACGATGTTGCCGACGAGGTCCACGACGGGCGGCTGCCGGGCCGGGAAGCGCCCGACGAAGTGGTTCTGCACGTCGTGGACGAGCAGGGCGGCGCGCTCCGGGTCGACGCGCCAGGGGGCGCTGGAGCGGGGGAGGGCCGACCGGTCGGGCATGGCGTGGGAATCGATGGCGGCAGTCCCACGGCTGTTCCCCCCCCGCCGCGGCGGCCACGGGCCGGACGCGCGAAATTCAGTCAGCTAACCTAACTACCTGTTGTTCGGGGCGAGGGAGAAGAACTCGACTTCCTTCCGGGCCTCGCCTGTTACCCGCGGGTACGCGATGATGGCGGCCAACCAACCACACGCGGGGACTTGGGGCAGCGGTGACGACTTTCGACGAACGGACCACGGTGCACGCCTTCCGGGACGACGCCCTGGGGGAGCACGACGCGGTGGGTCTCGCGGCGGCGATCCGGCGGGGCGAGGTGAGCGCCGCCGAGGCGGCCCGGGACGCGGCCGAGCGCGTACGGGCCGTGGAGGGGCGGCTGCACGCCGTCCAGGCGCACGCCGAACACCCGCTGCCCGGACCGGGAGCGGGCCTCCTCGCCGGAGTGCCGACCTTCGTCAAGGACAACACCGACTACCGGGGACTGCCCACCGGCCACGGCAGCGCCGCCTTCACGCCGCGGCCCGCCCGCCGGCACGCGGCCTTCACCCGGCAGTTCCTCAGCAGCGGCGTCACCGTCCTCGGCAAGACCAGGCTCCCCGAGTTCGGCTTCAGCCCGTCCACGGAGTACGAGGACGCCGAGCCCGTCCGCAACCCCTGGAACACCGACCGCTCGGCGGGCGGCTCCTCGGGCGGCAGCGCGGCGCTCGTGGCCGCCGGAGCGGTGCCGATCGCGCACGCCAACGACGGCGGCGGCTCCATCCGGATCCCGGCCGCCTGCTGCGGCCTCGTCGGGCTCAAGCCGAGTCGGGGCCGGGTCGTGCCCAGCGCCCAGGGCCGCCAACTCCCGCTCGACATCGTCTCCGACGGGATCGTCAGCCGTTCCGTACGGGACTCCGCCGTCTTCCTCGCCGCCGCCGAGCGGCACTGGCGCAACCCGAAGATGCCGCCCCTCGGCCTGGTGGAGGGCCCCTCGGAGCGCCGGCTGCGCGTCGGCTTCCTCCTCGACTCGCCGACCGGCGTCACCTCCGACGACGCGACCCGGGCCGCCGTCGCGGAGACCGCGGCGCGGCTCGAACGGCTCGGCCACGCGGTGGAGCCGGTGGAGATCGCCGTCGACCCCCGCTTCACCGGCGACTTCCTCACCTACTGGGGCTTCCTGTCGTTCCTCCTCGGCACCACGGGCCGCACCCTCGGCGCCGACTTCGACCGGCACCGGATGGACGGCCTCAGCCGGGGCCTGCGCGCGGCCTACCTGGAGAGCTGGCGGAGCACCCCGGGCGTGCTGCGGCGGCTGAGGCGCACGAAGGAGGCGTACGCGGCGGCCTTCCGCGGCCTCGACCTGGTCCTCTCCCCGGTCCTCGCCCACCCCGCGCCCCGGCTCGGCCACCTCGCCCCGGGCGTCCCGTACCCGACGCTGATCGAGCGAATCCTCGCGTACGTCGCGTTCACCCCGATCGACAACGTCGTGGGCACGCCGTCGCTGTCCCTGCCCGTGGGCGCGACGGAGGACGGGCTGCCCGTCGGCGTCATGTTCGCGGGGCGGCCCGGCGCCGAACGGACCCTTCTGGAGCTCGCGTTCGAGCTGGAGGCGGACCGGCCGTTCCGGCGCGTCCAGGACCTCTGAGGCCGGTCACCCCGGCGCGGGGGGCTCCACCGGGAGGCCGGCCGCGCGGGCGGCCTCCGCGAGCACCTCGCGCAGCATCTCCCGCGTGAGCCGGCCGGTGAACACGTTGCGCTGGCTCACGTGGTAGCTGCCGAACACCGTGAGCGCGGGGTCCGCGGGGGAGGCCGGGGCCAGGACCGTCCGCACGCCGTGCCCGAACTTCGGGCGCGGCCGGGGCACGAGCCAGCCGGCCTCCGCCAGGGCGGGCAGCGCCGCCTGCCAGCCGAAGCCGCCCAGGACGACGACGGACCGCAGCGTCGGGCGCAGCAGCCGCACCTCGCGGGCCAGCCAGGGGCGGCAGGTGTCCCGCTCGCCGGGCGTGGGGCGGTTGTCGGGCGGGGCGCAGTGCACCGGCGCCGTGACCCTCACCCCGTACAGTTCGAGGCCGTCGTCGAGGCCCGTGACCGTCTCCCGCGAGGCCAGACCGAGTTCGTACAGCGTCGCGTACAGCAGGTCGCCGGCCCGGTCGCCGGTGAACATCCGGCCGGTCCGGTTCCCGCCGTGGGCGGCGGGCGCCAGGCCGCTGATCAGGAGGGCGGCGTCCGGCGGGCCGAAGCCGGGCACCGGCCGCCCCCAGTACTCCTGGCCCCGGAAGGCTGCGCGCCCGGTGCGGGCGACCTCCTCCCGCCAGGCCACCAGGCGCGGGCAGGCCCGGCACCGCACGAGCCGCGCGTCGAGGCCGACGGGGGTGTGCGCCCGGGCGGCGGCCCGTACGGGATGGTCCTCGGCAGTGCACACGGTCGGTTCGCTCCGTCCGGAAGGGGAAGTCCTCTCCGGCCCCTACCCGCCGTGCGCCGATGGCCGACGAATTGGCGGGTTTTCCTCTTGCTCGCACAGACGCAACCCCCGTTTCGCCTAACACTTAGGTTAGGCTAACCTACGGCTGTGCGAGCTGGAGAAGAGAGATCCGCGGTCGCTGGTCCCCGCGGCCACGAACTGGCGGCCACGGGAGTCACCGTGGCCTACGAGGGCGTCGACGTCGTCCACGACGCTGCGCTGACGCTGCGCCCCGGCGAGGTCACCGTCCTCGTCGGCCCGAACGGCAGCGGGAAGTCGACGCTCCTGCGGACGATCTCGCGGCTCCAGAAGCCGCGGACCGCCACGCTCGTCATCGACGACGCCACCGACGGCCTCGCCCTGTCCCCCCGCGACTTCTCGCGCCACGTCGCGCTGCTCACCCAGGGGCGCCCCACGCCCGGCGGCCTGACCGTGCGCGACGTGGTCGAGTTCGGCCGCTACCCCCACCGGGGCCGCTGGGGGAAGGCCGACCCGGACGGCCGCGCCGCCGTGGACCGCGCCCTCGCCCTGACGGGCGTCGCCGAGTTCGCCGACCGGGGCGTCGAGCACCTCTCCGGCGGACAGCTCCAGCGCGTCTGGCTCGCGAGCTGCCTCGCCCAGGAGACCGGCGTCCTGCTCCTGGACGAACCCACCACCTACCTCGACCTGCGCTACCAGGTCGAACTCCTCGACCTCGTCCGCGACCTGGCGGACGACCACGGCATCGCCGTCGGGGCCGTCCTGCACGACCTCGACCAGGCGGCCGCCGTCGCCGACCGGGTCGTGCTCCTCCACACGGGACGGGTCGTCGCCGACGGCTCCCCGCAGGACGTCCTGACGGCGGAACGGCTGACCGACACGTACGGCATCCGCATCGAAGTCGACACCGACCCCCTGACCGGCCGGCTGCGCACGCGCGCCGTCGGACGGCACCACACGCGAAGCGAAAGGCTCACCACCCCGTCATGAGACGCCTCCTCCTCACCACGGCCACCGCCACCGCCGCGGCCCTCGCCCTGACCGCCTGCGGCACCACCGAGCCCGCCGCGGACAAGAAGGCGGAGAAGACCGCCGAGAGCATCACCCTCACCGACTCCACCGGCGCGAAGGTCGTCCTCGACGGTCCCGCCGAGAAGGTCGTCGGCACCGAGTGGAACGTCGTCGAGAGCCTGATCTCCCTCGGCGTCGCCCCCGTCGGCGTCGCGGACGTCAAGGGCTACAAGGCGTGGGACACCGCCGTCCCGCTGAAGAACGACGCCAAGGACATCGGCACCCGCGGCGAGCCGAGCGTGGAGACCGTCGCCGCCCTCGCGCCCGACCTCATCGTCGCCACCAACGACCTGAAGCCGGCCGTCGTGAAGCAGCTCCGCAAGGTCGCGCCCGTCCTGGAGCTCAAGGCCGCCGACGGGGCCGACCCGATCGGGCAGATGACGAAGAACCTCGACCTCATCGCCCGGGCCACCGGCACCACCGCCGAGGCCGACCGGCTCAAGAAGGACTTCGACACCAAGATCGAGGACGGCAGGAAGAAGCTCGCCGCCGCCGGTCTCGTCGGCGCCCGGTACGCCTTCGCCGACGGCTACCTCGTCTCCAACCAGGTCTCCGTCCGGCCCTACACCGGCGGCTCGCTCATCGGCGCCGTCAACGAGCGGCTCGGCCTGAAGAACGCCTGGACCGTCGAGGGCGACCCGGCCTACGGCCTCGGCAGCACCGACGTCGAGGGCCTCACCAAGCTCGGCGACGTGCACTTCGCCTACATCGCCAACGAGCAGGACCCGAGCAGCACCCCGTTCAGCGGCGTCCTCACCAAGGACAAGGTCTGGACCTCCCTGCCGTTCGTCAAGAAGGGCAACGTCCACCGCCTGCCCGACGGCATCTGGATGTTCGGCGGACCCGGGTCGATGGGCAAGTACATCGACTCCGCCGTCGGGGAGCTGACGAAGTAACACCATGGCCGTCACCGCAACCACCCCCTCCACCCGTCCGACGACGGTCACGTCCCGGAGGAGCGCGGCCGCGGTGACGGCCGCACTGGCCCTCCTCGTGGCGGGCCTCGCCCTCGTCGACGTCACCCAGGGCACCGCCGCCGTCGGCGGCGCCGAGGTCTGGAAGGCCCTCACCGGCCGGGCCGACCCCACCGACGCGTCCGTCGTCGTCTCCTCCCGGCTGCCCCGGGCCGTCGCCGGACTCCTCGTCGGGGCCGCCCTCGGCATGGCGGGCTCCGCCCTCCAGGCCGTCAGCCGCAACGTCATCGCCTCGCCGGACACCCTCGCGGTCAACGCCGGCTCCTACCTGGCGCTCGGCCTCGCCGCCGTCACCGGCGTCTCGCTGCCGCTCTTCGCCACCTCCGGGGTCGCCTTCGCCGGCGGCCTGGCCGCGGCCGCCGTCGTCCTCGGCCTCTCCGGCCTCGGCGCGGGCACCGTCCGGCTCGTCCTCGCCGGAAGCGCCCTCACCCTCGGCCTCACCGCCGTCACCGAGGGCCTGCTCCTGCTCTTCCCCGAGGAGACCGAGGGCCTCTACCAGTGGAACCAGGGCAGCATCTCGCAGAACGGCTTCGACGCCGTCCTGCAGATGGCGCCCGTCGCCCTCGCCGCCCTCGCCGGACTGATCCTGCTCGCCCGCCGGGTCGACGCCCTGGCCCTCGGCGACGACGCGGCCCGCGGCCTCGGCGTCCCCGTCCGCTCCACCCGGGTCACGGCCGTCGTCCTCGCCGCGCTCCTCTCGGCCGCCGCGGTCACGCTCGCCGGACCGATCGGCTTCGTCGGCCTGTGCGCCCCCGCGCTCGTCCGCGGCCTGGCCCGCCGGGCCCAGCGGCTCCACCGCTCCCGCGCGGGCCTGCCGGTCGCGGGCCTCACCGGCGCCGCCCTCGTCCTCGGCTCGGACGTGCTGCTGCGGGCCGTCATCCCCGCGGACGTCGCCGTCGCCGTGCCGACCGGCATCGTCACCAGCCTCGTCGGCGCCGTCTTCCTGATCGCGATGGCCGTCAGGGTGAAGGACACCGCCGGAACCACGCCGGTGGAGAAGCTGCGCATCAGGAGCCGGACCGTCTTCCTCGTCACCACCGGCGCGCTCGTCGCGCTGGTCGTCGGCGTGCTCGTCGCGAGCGTGCTGCTCGGCGACTCCAAGCTGCTCCTGGGCGACGTCGTGAACTGGGCCCAGGGCCGGGCGGGCCGGACCGTCACCTTCGTGCTCGACACCCGGGTGCCCCGGGTCGTCGCGGCGCTCCTCGCGGGCGCGGCCCTCGCCCTGTCCGGCACGCTCGTCCAGGCCGTGACCCGCAACCCGCTCGCGGAGCCCGGCATCCTCGGCGTCTCCCACGGCGCCGCGCTCGGCGCCGTCCTCCTCGTCACCACGGTGCCGCTGGCCGGCTCGTGGAGCGTGGCCGGCGCCGCGTTCGCGGGCGCCGCCGTCAGCTCGGTCCTGGTCTTCGGCCTCGCCGCGCGCGGCGGGTTCCAGCAGAACCGGCTCGTGCTCGTCGGCTTCGGCGCGGCCACCGCGAGCGCCGCCCTCATCAGCCTGCTCATCGTCCTCACCGACCCGTTCAACGCGGCGAAGGCGCTCACCTGGCTGTCGGGCTCCACCTACGGGCGGACCTTCCCCGACTCGGTGCCCCTCGCCGTGGTCCTGACGGCGGGTCTGGTCGTCGCCGTCCTGCGGCGCGCGGAGCTCGACCTCGTCTCGCTCGACGAGGACACCCCCCGGCTCCTCGGGCTCGACCTCGGCCGCGGGCGCCTGGGCTTCCTCCTGCTGAGCGTCCTGCTCAGCGCCACCGCCGTGGCCGCCGCCGGCACGATCGGCTTCGTCGGGCTCGTCGCCCCGCACGCCGCCCGCGCCCTGGTGGGCCGCCGGCACGCGCGCGTGGTCCCGGTGGCGGTGCTCCTCGGCGCGGTGCTCGTCTGCACCGCGGACCTGGTGGGCCGGACGGTGATCGCACCGGCCCAGCTCGGCGCCGGCATGATGACGGCCGTCATCGGCACGCCGTACTTCCTCCACCTGCTCGTCCGCAGCCGCCGCTGAGGACCGCCGGATCCTTCCGGGTCTTCCGGGTCTTCCCGGGGCCTTCCGGGTGAGGACGGCCGCGCGCCCCGCGTCAGGGGCGGGCGGCCGTTCTCGCTCCCGCCTCCAGATGGGTGTGCACGCGGCGCAGCAGCGAGGAGAGGAGCCGGCGCTCCTCCGCGTCGAGGGGGGCGAGGACCTCGTCGTCCGCCGAGACGATGTCCGCGCCGAGCTGGGCCAGGGCGGACCCGCCCTCGGGGGTCAGCCGCACCACGACCCGGCGCCGGTCCTCCGGGTCCCGGGCGCAGTCCACGTACCCCGTCTTGACCAGGTCGTTGACGATCCGCACCAGGTCGCTGGCGTTCATGTCGAGCCGCGCCGCGAGGACGGTCTTCATCTGGGGGCCGAGGTCGGAGAGGAGGGCGAGCACGGTGAGGTGCCAGAGCCTTAACCCCCGTGCGGTCAGGCGGTCCTGGAGCCTGCGCCGCGCCGCCTTGCCGAGCGCGTACATCAGGTACGCGTTGAGGCCGAGCACGCTGGGCGGCGTCATGCTCATGGACGGGGGCCCGGCGGCCGGGCGGTCCGCGCCGGTCGCCGGGCCCGAGGCCCCGGCGACGGCGGCGCCGGCCACGGCGGTGGCGGGCGGGGAGCCGAGGAGCGCCAGGTCGGCGCCCGCCAGGCCCTTGAGCACCTGCGCCCAGTCGGTCGGCATGTTCGATACGCCGACGACGGCGAACCGCGCGCCGCTCGGGTCGTGTGCGGTGCCGGAGAAGACCCGTTGCTCCATCGCTGTTCCTCGCTGTCCACGTGCCGCATGCGACGGCCCGAACCACCGCACGGGCCACCCTGGTTAGGTGAGCCTAACCTAATTTTCACCCACGATGCCGGTCCGCCCCGGGACCGTCCGGGGCGGACCGGCGCTCTCGGTGACCGCCCGTCAGGGGCGGGCGGTCAGATAGCCGCCCATGGAGGTGAAGTACTCCGTGGCGGGCAGTTCCCGGCCGTCCGCGGTGCGGACGCGGGTGATCGCGAGCCCGTGGTTGCGGCCGGTGCGGGCGTCGGCGCCGGCGACGATCACCACGCCCTCGCCCTCCCGGTAGAAGATCCGCCCGGGGGTGCCGCCGTAGCGGCCCTCGGAGACGACGGCGGAGACGACTTCGAGGCGCTCGCCCCGGTGGAAGGTGAACGCGCTGGGATACGGCGCGGACTGGGCGCGGACCAGCCGCTCCAGGACCTCGGCGGGCCAGGTCCAGTCGATCCGGACGTCCTCCTCGGCCCGCTTGTGGAAGAAGGTGGCCTGCGACCGGTCCTGCGGGGTGAAGTCCGTGCGCCCCGAGGCGATCAGGTCGAGCGCGCCGACGGTGACCGGCCCGATGAGGTCGACGGTCTTGTGGAAGAGGTCGGTGGCCGTGTCCCCCGGCCCGACCGCGACCGCGCGCTGAAGGACGATGTCGCCGGCGTCGAGCACCTCGTCCATCAGGTGGGCGGTGACGCCCACCTCGGTCTCGCCGTTGATGAGCGCCCAGATCAGGGGCGAGAAGCCGGCGTACTTGGGCAGCAGCGAGTCGTGGACGTTCAGCGTGCCGTGCCGGGGCAGCGCGTAGACGCGCGGCGGGATCCAGGTGCGCCAGTTGTTGGCCACGATGATGTCCGGATCGGCCTCCTTGAGGAGCTGGAACAGCTCCTCGTCGTCGGGCCGATTGCGGATGACCACGGGGACGCCGTGCTCCTCGGCGAGATCGGCGACGGAGTCGCTCCAGATCTTCTCGTAGGCGTGCTCGCTCTTCGGATGGGTCACCACCGTCACCACGTCGTGCTCGGAGTCCAGGAGCGCCTGCAGGGTGCGATGGCCCCAGGTCTGATAACCGAACATGACGACCCGCATGGGCAAGTTCCTCCTCGGGAGAGCAGTAGATCAGCCGAAAGTAAAGCAAGGCTAACCTAAGGATGCAACAGGGCGTGTTTATCGGCCAGTTGACCGGCTCGACGTGGCTCATGTCCGATTCATCCCGTCGACAGCCCAGGCGGATCAGGTTAGCTTTACCTAAGTTCGAATCGGTGATGCCCTGTCACCGGTGCGCCCGGACCCCGCCCTTCCCCACGCCTGACAGTGCGCCTGACAGGCGGCTGTCCCGCACGATGGGAGTGACATGTCTCAGGCTCTTCCTGATGACGCACCGCTGATCCACGACCTCATAGGAATAGGCTTCGGGCCGTCCAACGTGGCCATGGCGATCGCGCTCAGCGAGCACAACGCGAGCGTCGGAAGAGAAAACACGGTCACCGCCCACTTCTTCGAGCGGCAGCCCCGCTTCGGCTGGCACCGCGGCATGCTCATCGACGACGCGACCATGCAGGTCTCCTTCCTCAAGGACCTGGTGACCCTGCGGAACCCGAGCAGCGAGTACACCTTCCTGCGCTACCTCCAGAGCAAGGGGCGGTTGATCGACTTCGTCAACCACAAGAACCTCTTCCCGCTGCGCGTCGAGTTCCACGACTACTTCGAGTGGGCGGCGGCCAAGGTCGACGACATGGTCTCCTACAGCCACGAGGTCGTCTCCGTGGAGCCCGTCGTCCGCGACGGCGTGATCGAGTACCTGGACGTGACCGCCCGCTCCGGCACCGAGACCGTGGTCCACCGGGCCCGCAACCTCGTCGTCGGCACCGGCCTGCGCCCGCTCATGCCCGAGGGCGTCGAGCGCGGCGAGCGCGTCTGGCACAACTCCGAACTCCTCGCCAGGGTCGACGGCCTCGAAGGCGCCGACCCCGCCCGCTTCGTCGTCGTCGGCGCCGGCCAGAGCGCCGCCGAGAACGTCGCCTACCTCCACCGCCGCTTCCCGGGCGCGGAGGTCTGCGCCGTCTTCTCGCGCTACGGCTACAGCCCCGCCGACGACAGCGGCTTCGCCAACCGGATCTTCGACCCCGCGGCGGTCGACGAGTACTACACGGCGCCCGACGACATCAAGCGCAAGCTGATGGAGTACCACGGCAACACCAACTACTCCGTGGTGGACATCGACCTCATCGACGACCTCTACCGCCAGGCGTACCAGGAGAAGGTCCTCGGCAACGAGCGGCTGCGCTTCATCAACGTGTCCCGCCTGACCGGGGTCGAGGAGGGGCCGGACGGCGTCCGCGCCACCGTCGCCAACCTCGTCACCGGCGAGGACAGCGTCATCGAGGCCGACGTCGTGGTCTTCGCCACCGGCTACCGGCAGGCCGACGGCCTCGGCCTCCTCGGCGAGGTCGCGGACCGCTGCCGCCGCGACGAACTCGGCCGCGTCCGCGTCGAACGCGACTACCGCGTCGCCGCCGACCCCGAACTGCGCTGCGGCATCTACCTCCAGGGCGGCACCGAGCACACCCACGGCATCACGTCGTCCCTGCTCTCCAACACCGCGATCAGGGTCGGCGAGATCCTTGAGTCGATCCTCGAACGGGGACCGGGAGACTCCTCCGACCCGGTCGGCCCGGTCGCCGGCGGCATCGGCACGCGCCGCTAGACCGCCGGACCGCACGGCCGCCGGGCCCCTCGCACGGACCAGGGGCGGCCTCCTCGCTCCACCCCCCACACCGCCGCGCACCACCGGCAGCTCCTCGTGCCGGGCGTGCGCGGCAGCACCGTGAAGTCCCCGTGAAAGGAACACACGTGTCCACTGGTACACGCCCCGCTCTGGCGCGGTTCGCCGGAAACGTCCCCCGCGCGGCCGTCGCCGCCGTCGCCGCGCTCGCTCTGGCCGCCTGTGGGAGCGGCACGGAGGAGACCGGGGGCGCCAAGCCGTCGGGCGAGCCGGGCGCGAGCACGTCGTCGGCCGGAGCCTTCCCGGTGACCGTCGAGCACAAGTACGGCAGCACGACGATCGACGCCGAACCGAAGAAGGTCGTCACGCTCGGCCTCTCCGACCAGGACGCGGTGCTCGCCCTGGGCGTCAAGCCGGTGGGCTCGGTGGACTGGTTCAAGGAGCAGCCGTACGGCAAGTGGCCGTGGACCAAGGACAAGTGGGGCTCGACCCCGCCCCGGATCGTCGGCGAGCGCGACGAGTACAACATCGAGAAGATCGCGGCGCTCGAGCCCGACCTGATCGTCGCGCAGTACTCGGGCATGAAGAAGGAGCAGTACGACACCCTCTCCAAGATCGCCAAGGTCGTCGCCCAGCCCAAGGAGCACCCCGACTACGGCGCCCCCTGGCAGGTCATGACCCGCCAGATCGGCAAGGCGCTCGGCAAGGGCCCCGAGACCGAGAAGCTGATCACCGACGTCGACGCCCGCTTCAGGGCCGTCCGCGAGAAGCACCCCGAGTGGGCCGGCAAGACCCTGACCGTCGCCGACAGCTTCGAGGCCGGCAAGTACTCGGCCTTCACCAGGACCGACCCCAAGGCGATCTTCTTCTCCGAGCTCGGCTTCACGCCGAAGCCCGAGATCGACACCCTCGCCAAGCCCGGCTGGAACGTCGCCGAGCTCAGCGCGGAGAAGCTGAACGTGCTCGACGCCGACCTCCTCGTCTGGGTCACCTCCAGCACCGAGGCCAACGACCGCATCAAGGCCGAGCCCCTCTACAAGAAGCTGAAGGTCAACCAGGAGAAGCGCGACCTGTTCGTGCCCTACCAGGACCCGGACATCGGCGCCGCCTTCTCCTTCAACACGGTCCTCTCGATCCCCTACGCGATCGACGAGATCGAGCCGCTCCTGACGGCCGTCAAGTAGCCGTCGACGGCCCCTCCGCGCCCCCCCGCCCGTCCGCCGCCGGCCCCACGGCCGGCCGGCGGACGGGCGGAGTGCGGACGGGCGGCCGCACCCCGCTCCACCCACCGACGCACCCCAGGGAAAGGCACCCTCGAACGATGTTTGACGTCGAGTCGGACCGGACGACCGCCGCCGGACTCCCCCTCACGGGCGGACAGTCCGGAATCTGGCTGGCCCAGCAGATCGAGCCGGACGGCTCGGCCTACAACATCGCCTTCGTCCTGAGACTCCGCGGAGACATCGACCCCGACCGCCTCGCGACCGCCGTCCGGCGGACCGTGGAGGAGGCGGAGAGCCTGCACGTCCGGATCACCGACGCCGACGGCGCCCCGCGCCAGGTCCCCACCCGCTTCCCCGTCGACGTGGCCCGCGTCGACCTGCGGGGCGAGGCCGACCCCGAAGGGGCCGCCCACCGCTGGATGGAGGCCGACCGCGACCGCCCCGCCGACCCGGCCGGCGGCCCGCTCTTCGCCCAGGCCCTCCTCCGGATCGCCGACGACCGGATCTGGTGGTACCAGCGCTACCACCACCTCCTCGTCGACGGCGCCGGCGCCGCCCTGATCACCCGCCGCGCCGGCGACCTCCACACCCTCGGCGACGCGGCCCCGGCCCCCGACTGGTCCCTCGCCCGGCTCGTCGCCGCCGACACCGCGTACACCTCCTCCGAGCAGCACGCGGCGGACCGCGCCTACTGGCGGGAGCGGACGGCCGACCGGCCCGAACCGGTCCGCCTCCTGCCGCGCGCCACCGCCCCCATGCGCCGCCGCGTCCGCGACACCACCCTCCTCGCCCCCGCGGCCGTCGCCCGGCTGCGCGCCAGCGCGGACGCCGCCGGCGTGCCGCTGTCCCGGCTCCTGCTCGCCGCCGTCGCCGCCCACCTGCACCGCGCCACCGGCGAACAGGACCTCGTCCTCGGCCTCCCCGTCACCGCCCGCCGCGACCCCGCCGTGCGGAACGTCCCCGGCATGGTCTCCAACATCCTGCCGCTGCGCGTCACCGTCCGCCCCGACACCACCGCCGCCCGGCTCCTGGACGACGTCGCCACGGGCGTCTCCGCCCTCCTCGCCCACAGCCGCTACCGCGCCGAGGACCTCGCCAGGGACCTCGGCCTGACCGACGGCGTGCGGGAACTCGTCGGCCCCACCGTCAACGTCCTGCCCCAGCCCGACGGGGTCCGCTTCGACGGGGCCGAGGCCGAGTTCGTCCCGCACTGGCTCGGCCCGATCGGCGACCTCACCCTCACCTTCGGGGACCCCGGCGCGAGCGGCGGCCTCCGGCTCCACCTCGACGCGGACGCCGACGTCTGCGACGAAGCGGCCCTCGCCGGGCACCGGCGGCACTTCCTCGCCGTCCTGGACGCCCTCGCCGGGGACCCCGGCCGGCCCGTCGGACACATCGAGCTGACCTCCGGCGAGGAACGCGCCCGGCTGCTCGGCGAGTTCGGCACGGCGCCCCGGCCCGCACCCGAGACCACCTGGCCCGCCGCCTTCGCGGAGCGGGTCCGCCTCGCCCCCGACGCCGTCGCCCTCGTCTGCGAGGACGAGGAGCTGACGTACGCCGGGCTGGACGCCGCCGCGAACCGCCTCGCCCGGCTCCTCGCCGCCCGGGGCGCGGGCCCCGAGGACGTCGTCGCCGTCGCCCTGCCCCGCTCCCCGGACCTGGTGATCGCGCTCCTCGCCGTCATGAAGGCCGGCGCCGCCTACCTGCCCCTGGACGCCGACCACCCCCAGGACCGCATCGCCTACATGCTGGAGGACGCCGACGCCCGCACGGTCGTCACCACCCGCGAACTGTCCGACGCGCTGCCCGACGCTCCCGGCGTCGCCCGCGTCCTGCTCGACGACCCGGCCACGGCCGCCGCACGCGACTCCCTCGACCCCTCGGACCCCGCCGTCCCCGTGACGCTCGACGGGGCCGCGTACGTCATCTACACCTCGGGCTCCACCGGCCGCCCCAAGGGCGTCGTGGTCTCCCACGACGGCGTCGGCAGCCTGATCGCCACCGCCACCGACCGCATCGGCGTCACCGCCGACAGCCGGATCGTGCAGTTCGCCTCCGCCGGCTTCGACGTCACCGTCTGGGACCTCGTCATGTCGCTGTGCGTCGGCGGCCGGGTGATCCTCGTCCCCGCCGAGCGCCGCGTCGCCGGACCGGCCCTCACGGACTACATCGCCCACCACCGCGCCACCCACATGATCCTGCCGCCCTCCCTCGTCTCCGCGCTGCCGCCGGAGTGCGACCTGCCCGACGGCTCCGTCCTCGTCGTCGGCACGGAGGCCGTGCCCGGCGAACTCATCGCCCGCTGGGCCGGGCGCGTCCGGGTCGTCGTCGCCTACGGCCTCACCGAGGCCACCGTCAACTCCACCCTCTGGCTCGCCGACGCCGACCGGCCCGGCCCCGCCCCCATCGGCCGCCCCGACCCCAACACCCGCGCCTACGTCCTCGACTCGGCCCTGCGGCCCGCCCCCGCCGGCGCCGAGGGCGAGCTGTACGTCGGCGGGCGCGGCCTCGCCCGCGGATACCTGGGCCAGCCCGGACTCACCTCGGAGCGCTTCGTCGCCGACCCGTACGCCGACGAGCCCGGCGCCCGCATGTACCGCACCGGCGACCGGGTCCGCTGGAGCGCCGACGGCAACCTGGAGTTCCTCGGCCGCGCCGACGGCCAGATCAAGATCCGCGGCCACCGCGTCGAACCCGGCGAGGTCGAGAGCGCCTTCATGGCCTGCCCCGGCATCGCCCAGGCCGCCGTCCTCGCCCGCGACGACCACCGCGGCGTCAAGCGCCTCGTCGGCTACCTCGTGGCCGGGACCGGCACGGACGCCGAAGCGGCCGACGCCGCCGTCGCCGCGGCCCGCGCCCGGATCGCCGCGACCCTCCCCGCCCCCATGGTCCCCTCCGCCCTCGTCCGCCTCGACGGGCCCCTGCCGCTCACCCCGAACGGCAAGCTCGACCGCCGCGCCCTGCCCGAGCCCCGCTGGACCGCGATGGCCGGCGACGACGCGCCCACCACCCCCGACGAGACCGCGCTCGCCGCGCTCTTCGCCGAGGTCCTCGGCCTGCCGTCGGTCGGCGTCCACGACAGCTTCTTCGAGCTGGGCGGCGACAGCATCGTCGCGATCCAGCTCGTCAACCGCGCCCGCGCCGCCGGCCTCGCGCTCACCCCGCGCGACGTCTTCCGGCTGCGCACGGTCGCGGCCCTCGCCGCGCACGCCGCCCCGGTCACCCCCGGACCCGCGCCGCTCCCGGCGAGCGCCCTCGACGAGGACGCCCTGCCCGTCTCGCCGCTCCAGGAGGGGTTCTTCTTCCACGCGGTGTACGACGAGGACGCCGACGACCTGTACGTGGTCCAGGAACTCCTCGACCTCGCGGACCCCGTCGACCCGGACCGGCTGCGCGCCGCCCTCCAACTGCTCCTCGACCGGCACCCGCTGCTGCGCGCCTCCTTCCGGCAGCTCCCCGGCGGCGAGGTCGTCCAGCGGCTCGCGGACCGCGCGGCCCTCCCGTGGCACGAGGCCGACACGGCCCGCACCGGCCTGGACGAGATCCTGCGGCAGGACCGCGCCCGGGGCTTCGACCCGGCCGAACCGCCGCTGCTGCGCGCCACCCTGGTCCGCGACGGACACCGCCACCGGCTCCTGCTCACCCTGCACCACATCGTCGCCGACGCCTGGTCCGTCACCGTCCTGCTGCGCGAACTGACCGCCGCGTACGCGGGGGAGGCCCTGCCCGGGCCCGCCGACCCGCGCCCCTACCTGGCCTGGCTGGCCACGCGCGACCGCGACGCCGCCCGTGACGCCTGGCGCGAAGCGCTGACCGGCCTGGAGGGCCCGACCCGGCTGCCCGACCTCTCCGGGACCCCCACCGGGGACGACAGGGCCGCCGGACACGGGACCGACGCCACCACCGGCGGCGCCGACGCGCCCCGCACCCGCACCGAGCGCGTCGACGTGCGCCTGCCCGAGGCGCTGACCGCCGAACTGACCGCCCGCGCCCGGCGCGAGGGCCTCACCCCGAGCACCGTCCTCAACGGCGCCTGGGCCCTCCTCCTCGGCGGCCTGACCGGCGCCCGGGACGTCGTCTTCGGCAGCACCGTCTCCGGCCGCACCACCGAGGTCGAGGGCCTGGACGCGGCCGTGGGCCTCTTCATCAACACCGTCCCCGTCCGGGTCCGGCTGCGCGCCGACGAACCCCTCGCCGCGCTGCTGCGGCGCGTCCAGGACGACCACGCGGCCCTCCTCGACCACCAGCACCTCGGCCTCGCCGACATCCAGCGGCTCGCGGGCGGCGGCGAACTCTTCGACACCCTCGTGGTGTTCGAGAACCACCCGGCAGGTCCGCCCGCCGCCACCCCGCTGGTCACCGGCACCGAGGTGCTCGACGCCGTCCACTACCCGCTCGCGCTCGTCGCCGAGCTCCGCGAGGGACACCTGTCGCTCCGCTTCACCCACGACCCGGACCGCCTCGACCGGCTGACCGTCGCCGTCGTCGCGCACCGCTTCGAGGCGCTGCTGCGCGCCTTCGCCACCGACCCCGGCCGCCCGACCGCCCGCGTCGCCCTCCTTTCCGACCGGGAGGAGGAGCGCCTCGCCGCGCTGAACGCCACCGACCACCCGCTCCCCGACCCGGACGCCACCCTCGCGTCCCTCTTCGCCGCGCGGGCCGCCCTGACCCCCGACGCGCCCGCCGTCGTGTACGGGGGCGCCACCCTCACGTACGCGGAACTCGACCGCCGCGCCGAGGCCCTCGCCCGGCGGCTGCGGGCCCGGGGCGCGGGCCCCGAGGAGTTCGTCGCCGTCGCGGTGCCCCGCTCGGCCGAGCTGATGGTCGCCCTCCTCGGCGTCCACAGGGCGGGCGCCGCCTACCTGCCCGTCGACCTCGACTACCCCGCCGACCGGGTCGCGTTCGTGCTCGCCGACTCCGGCGCGCGCACGGTCGTCACCACCGCCGAAGCCGCCGGCCGGCTGCCCGGCGTCCCGGGCCTCGACACCGTCCTCGTGGACCGGGAGGAGGAGGCCCCCGACGCGCCCCGCGCGGACGCGGGCCCCGACCACCCGGCCTACCTCATCTACACCTCCGGCTCCACCGGCCGCCCCAAGGGCGTCGCCGTCACCCACCGGGCGATCGTCAACCGCCTCGCCTGGATGCAGGGGGAGTACGGGCTGACCGCCGACGACCGGGTCCTCCAGAAGACCCCGGCCGGCTTCGACGTGTCCGTGTGGGAGTTCTTCTGGGCCCTGACCGAGGGCGCCGCCGTCGTCCTCGCCCGCCCCGACGGCCACCGCGACCCCGGCTACCTGGCCGAACTGATCCGCGCCGAGCGGATCACCACCCTGCACTTCGTCCCCTCGATGCTGGCCGCCTTCGTCCAGGCCCTGGAGGCCGCGCCCGCCGGCCCCGCCTGGGCGGCGCCCCTGCGCAGGGCGTTCTGCAGCGGCGAGGCGCTCAGCGGCCCCGACGCCCGCCGCTGGGCGGAGCTGACCTCCCGGCCCGGCCGGGGACCCGTACCGCTGCACAACCTGTACGGGCCCACCGAGGCCGCCGTCGACGTCACGCACTTCCCGTACGAGGGCGCCGACGAGCCCGCCGTCCCGATCGGCCGGCCCGTCTGGAACACCCGCCTGCACGTGCTCGACTCCTTCCTGCGGCCCGTCCCGGACGGCGTGCCCGGCGAGCTGTACCTCGCCGGGGTCCAGCTGGCGCGCGGCTACCACGGGCGGCACGCCCTGACCGCCGAGCGGTTCGTCGCCGACCCCTTCGGGGCGCCCGGCAGCCGCATGTACCGCACCGGCGACCTCGTCCGCCGCCGGGCCGACGGCGCCGTCGAGTACCTCGGCCGCACCGACCGGCAGGTCAAGATCCGGGGCAACCGCGTCGAACCCGGCGAGATCGAGACCGTCCTCGCCGGACTGCCCGGCGTGGCCCGCGCCGCCGTGGTCGTCCGCGACGGCGCCCTCGTCGGCTACGCGGTGCCCGC
Source organism: Streptomyces sp. NPDC092045 (assembly GCF_044756005.1). Taxonomy (NCBI): domain Bacteria; kingdom Bacillati; phylum Actinomycetota; class Actinomycetes; order Kitasatosporales; family Streptomycetaceae; genus Streptomyces; species Streptomyces sp. NPDC092045. The sequence goes on from NZ_JBIVSC010000001.1 coordinate 995,246, forward strand.
CCCCGGCGCGCCCGCGCCGGACGCCGACGCCCTGCGCGACGCCCTCGCCGAAGCCCTGCCCGCCCCCCTGGTGCCGAGCGCCGTCGTCGTCCTCGACGCGCTGCCCCTGACGCCCAGCGGCAAGCTCGACCAGAACGCCCTGCCCGCGCCGTCCACCGCCCCCCGGGCCGGCGGACGCGCGCCCCGCGACGCCCGCGAACGCGCCCTGTGCGAGGTCTTCACCACCGTCCTCGGCGTTCCCGGCATCGCCGCCGACGACGACTTCTTCGTCCTCGGCGGCGACAGCCTCACCTCGATCGCCGTCGCGACCGGGGCCCGCGAGAGGGGACTGACGATCAGCCCGCGCGACGTGTTCCGGCACCGCACGCCCGCCGCGCTCGCGGCGGCGGCACCGGCCGAGCCCGCGCCCGGACCCCGCGAGAGCACCGGGGCCCCCGCCGTCACGGTCTCCGCCACCGACGCCGGACAGGCCGCCGCCGCGCTCCAGGCCGTTCTGGCCCAGCAGGGACTGGCGGGCGCGGCCGTCGACCCCGCCCTCAAGGCCCTCCTCGACCAGCTCACCGCCGCCGCGCCCCCTGAGGAGCCGCAGGCACCGGCCGCCCCCCTCGGCGGCCTGGAGCTGACCGACGAGGAGACCGCCCGCGTCGCCGAGGCCGCAGCGGGACTGCCGGTCGCCGACGTCTGGCCGCTCTCCCCGCTCCAGGAGGGCATGTACTTCCACGCCACCTACGACGCCGGGGACGCCCTCGACGTCTACCTGTCGCAGGAGACCCTGGACCTCGACCACCGCCTCGACGCCGACCGGCTGCGCGCCGCCTGCCGGACGCTCCTCGACCGCAACGAGGGACTGCGCGCCGGGTTCACCGGCGACGGCCTGCCCCGGCCCGTCCAGTTCGTCGTCGACGGCGCCGAGATCCCGCTGACCGAGACCGACCTGAGCGCGCTGCCCGCCGACGAGCGGCACGCACGCGTGGAGGAGATCCTCGCGGCCGACCGCCGGCGGCGCTTCGGCCTGTCGGCCCCGCCGCTCTGCCGCCTCCACCTGATCCGCCTCCCCGAAGGCCGCGACCGGCTCGTCGTCACCCACCACCTCATCCTGTGGGACGGCTGGTCCGCCTGGCTCTTCCTGGAGGAGCTGTTCACCCTGTACGAGAACGGCGGCGACCCCACCGGGCTGCCCGCCCCCGGCTCGTACCGCGACTACCTCGCCTGGCTGGACGGCCAGGACACCGCCGAGGCCGTCGACGCCTGGCGCGACGCCCTCGCCGGCTTCGACGAACCGACCCTGGTCGCCCCGACCGGCCGCGACGCCGGCCCGGTCATCCCGGCCGACTTCGACGCGGTCCTGACGGAGCGCACGAGCGACCGGCTGCGCGCCGCCGCCCGCCGCCACGGCCTCACCCCGAACACGGTCCTCAACGCCGCCTGGGGCCTGGTCCTCTCCGCCGCCACCGGCCGCGGCGACGTCGCCTTCGGCACGGCGGTCGCCGGCCGCCCCGCCGACCTGCCGAACGCCGCCGGGATCATCGGCATGTTCCTCAACACCGTCCCGGCCCGGACCGCGTTCGCCCCCGACGAGCCGCTGCTCGACCTGCTGCGCCGCCTCCAGACCGAGCGGGCCGCCGTCATGCCGTACGAGCACGTCGGCCTCGGCGCCCTCCAGCGGGAGACCGGCCACCGCCGCCTCTTCGACACCCTCTTCGTGCTGCGCTCCGCCGACGGCGAGGACCGGGCCGCCGAACTCCGGCGCCGGCACGGCATCACCGGCGTGTCCAACGTCGACGGCACCCACTTCCCGCTGACCCTGATCGTCACCCCCGGCACCCGGATCCGGGTCACCCTCGCGGCCCGCCCCGACCTGTTCGACGCCGAGGCCGCCACCACGGTCCTCGACCGGTTCACGACCGTCCTGGAACGGCTCGCGGACCTCCTCGACGGACCCGGCGCCGCCACCGTCCGCACCGCCGCCGTCGACCTGCTGCTCCCGGCCGAGCGCGCCGCCCTGACGGCCGGGCACGCCGCCGGACGCGACCCCGTGCCCGACGAGACCGTCGCCGACCTGCTCGCGGCCCAGGTCGCCCGCACCCCCGACGACACCGCCCTGGTCTTCGGCGAGAGCTCCCTCACCTACGCCGAACTCGACGCCCGCGTCAACCGGACGGCCCGGCTGCTGCTGGCCGCCGGTGCCGGCCCGGAGCGCACGGTGGCCCTGGCGCTGCCCCGCTCCCTCGACATGGTCGTCGCCCTCTTCGCCGTCCTGCGCACCGGCGCCGCCTACCTGCCGCTCGACCTGGACCACCCGGCCGACCGGCTGCGCCTGATGGTCGAGGACACCGGGCCGCTGTGCCTGCTCACCACCCTCGCCGTGGCCCCGACGCTGCGCGGCGAGACGGGCCCGCTCGCCCCCGAGATCGCCTTGGACGACCCGGACGTCGCCTTCGAGCTGAGCGCCCTGTCCGGCGCAGGGATCACCGACGCCGAACGCCCCGCCTTCGCGCGCGGGACCCCCGGCCGCCTGGAGCACCCGGCGTACGTCATCTACACCTCCGGCTCCACCGGCCGCCCCAAGGGCGTCGTCACCCCCTACCGGGGCCTGACGAACATGCAGCTCAACCACCAGGAGGAGATCTTCGCCCCGGCCGTCGCCTCGGCCGGCGGACGGCGCCTGCGCATCGCGCACACCGTCTCCTTCGCCTTCGACATGTCCTGGGAGGAGCTGCTCTGGCTCGTCGAGGGCCACGAGGTCCACGTCTGCGACGAGGAGCTGCGCCGCGACGCCGAGGCCCTGGTCGCCTACTGCGACCGGCACCGGGTCGACGTCGTCAACGTGACCCCCACCTACGCCCAGCTCCTCGTCGAGGAGGGCCTGCTCGACCACGACGAGGCGGCCGGGAAGCACCGGCCCGCGCTGGTCCTGCTCGGCGGCGAGGCCGTCTCCGACACGGTGTGGAACCGGCTGCGGGACACCGACGGCTGCTACGGCTACAACCTGTACGGGCCGACCGAGTACACCATCAACACCCTCGGCGGCTCGACGGCCGACAGCGCGACCCCGACGGTCGGCCGGCCCATCCGCAACACCCGCGCCCACGTCCTCGACGCCATGCTCCGCCCCGTCCCGCCGGGCTGCCCCGGCGAGCTGTACATCGCGGGCACCGGACTGGCCCGCGGCTACCACGACCGCCCCGGCCTCACCGCCGAGCGCTTCGTCGCGGACCCCTTCGGGGAGCCCGGCGAGCGGATGTACCGCACCGGCGACCTCGTGCGGCAGCGGCCCGACGGCCTCCTCGACTTCCTCGGCCGCACCGACGACCAGGTCAAGATCCGCGGCTACCGCGTCGAACTCGGCGAGATCGCCACGGCCCTGTCCGAACACCCCGGGGTCGCCCACGCGGCGGTCGTCGTCAACACCGACACCGGCACGAAGCGCCTGGTCGGCTACTACGCGCCGGAGGAGGACGCCCCCGACCCGCAGGCGCTCCGCGCCCACCTTAAGACCGCCCTGCCCGACTACATGGTCCCAGCCGCGCTCGTCGCCGTGGACACCCTGCCGCTGACCGTCAACGGCAAGCTCGACGTCCGCGCCCTGCCCGCCCCCGACCTCGCCCGCGCCGGCGGAACCGGCCGCGCCCCGCGCACCCCGCGCGAGGAGACCCTCCGGGACCTCTTCGCGGACGCCCTCGGACTGCCCGGGGAGGCCGTCGGCATCGACGACGACTTCTTCGACCTCGGCGGCCACTCGCTCCTCGCCACCCGCCTGGTCAGCCGCGCCCGCACCGCGCTCGCCGCCGAACTCGCCATCCGCGACCTGTTCGAGGCCCCCACGGTCGCCGAGCTGATCGAGCGCGTCGACCGCGCCGAGGGCCCCGCCCGGCCCGCCCTCACTGCGGTCGAGCGCCCCGACGAGCTGCCGCTCTCCCACGCCCAGCAGCGCCTCTGGGTCGTCCAGCGGATCGATTCCGGCTCCGCCGCCTACAACTTCCCGCTGGTCCTGCGGCTGCGCGGCCCCCTCGACGCCGACGCCTGGGAGGCCGCCCTGGCCGACGTCACGGCCCGGCACGAGGCCCTGCGCACCGTGTTCGCGGAGCGCGACGGCCGGGTGTTCCAGCGGGTGCTGCCCGCCGGGGAGGCGCGGCCCGCCGTCGAGCGGCTCACCGCCACCGAGGACGCGCTGCCCGGCCTGGTCGACACGGCCGTCAACCGGCCCTTCGACCTCGCCGCCGAACTCCCGCTGCGCGCCGCGCTCGTGGAGCTCGGCCCCGAGGACCACGCCGCGATCCTGCTGCTCCACCACATCACCACCGACGAGTGGTCCGACCGCCCCTTCCTCCGCGACCTCGCCACCGCCTACGCGGCCCGGACCGCCGGCACGGCACCGGAGTGGGAGCCGCTGCCCGTCCAGTACGCCGACTACGCCCTGTGGCAGCAGCGCCTCCTCGGCGACCCCGCCGACCCGGACAGCCGGGCCGCCCGGCAGCTGGAGCACTGGCGCACTGCCCTGGACGGCGCCCCCGAGGAACTGGAACTGCCCACGGACCGGCCGCGCCCGGCCCGCCCCGCCTTCACCGGCGCCGAAGTCGACGTCGTCTTCGACGCCGACGTCCACGAGGGCCTGAGGCGGCTCGCCCGGGAGACCGGCGCCACCATGTTCATGGTGGTGCACGCCGCCGTGGCCGCCCTCCTCCACCGCTTGGGCGCCGGCACCGACATCCCCCTCGGCGCGCCCATCGCGGGCCGGGGCGACGAGGCCCTGGACGACCTCGTGGGCTTCTTCGTCAACACCCTGGTGCTCCGCACCGACCTGAGCGGCGACCCGAGCTTCACCGAGCTCCTCGCCCGGGTCAGGGAGACCGACCTCGCCGCGTTCTCGCACGCGGACGTGCCCTTCGAGGCGGTGGTGGAGAAGCTCAACCCGACCCGGTCGCTCTCCCGCAACCCCCTCTTCCAGGTGATGGTCGGCCACCACGCCCGCACCGGGGACGCCCTCGCACTGCCCGGCCTGACCGCCGCGTACCTGCCCTTCCGCATCCGCTCGGCCAAGTTCGACCTGGTGTTCTCCTTCACCGAGCACACCCCAGCCGACGGCGGCCCCGGCTCCCTCGGCTGCCGCCTGGAGTTCGCCGCGGAGCTCTTCGACCGGGAGACCGCCGAGCGGATCGGGGAGCGCCTGCGGACCCTCGTCGCGGCCCTGGTCGCCGCGCCCGAACGGCCCGTCTCCCGGGCCGAGATCCTGGACGGCGCCGAACGGCACCTGGTCCTGGAGGAGTTCAACGCCACGGCCCGCGCGGTCGACGAGGAGACCTTCCCGGCCCTCTTCGCCCGGCGGCGCGCCGAGCGTCCCGACGCGGTCGCCGTCGTGGAGCGCTCCCGCTCCGTGACGTACGCCGAACTCGACGCCCGCGCCGACCGCGTCGCCGCCCTCCTGGCCGCCCGGGGCGTCGGACCCGAGAGCGTCGTCGGCGTGGCCGTGCCCCGCTCGGTCGACACGGTCGCCACGGTCCTCGCCGCCATGAAGCTGGGCGCCGCGTTCCTGCCGCTCGACCCGGTCCACCCGGCCGACCGCCTCGCGTACATGATCGAGGACTCCCGCGCGGCCCTGATCGTCGGCACCGAACCGGTCGCGGGCAAGATCCCCGAGGTGCCCGGCGTACCGGTGCTGCTGCTCGACGGACCGTCGGCCGCCGCCCCGCGCGACCTGCCGGACGCCCCGCTCGGCAGCGGACCCGCCGTCCTGGACACGGCCGCGTACGTCATCTACACCTCCGGCTCCACCGGCCGCCCCAAGGGCGTCGTCGTCCCCCACGAGGGGATCGCCAGCCTGGTCGCCACCGCCGTCGACCGGATGGGCCTGGAACGCGACAGCCGCGTCCTGCAGTTCGCCTCCGTCGGCTTCGACGTCTTCGTCTTCGAACTGGCCATGGCCCTCTGCCACGGCGGCCGGCTCGTCCTGATCACCGACGAGGCCCGGGTCGCGGGCCCCGCCCTCACCGACTTCCTCGCCGACCAGCGGATCACCCACATGATCCTGCCGCCGTCCCTCGTCTCCGCGCTGCCGCCCGGCTGCGCCCTGCCCGAGGGGTCGACCGTCCTCGTCGGCACCGAGACCGTGCCGCCGGACCTCTTCGAGCGCTTCGGCACCACCGCCCACCTGATCTGCGCGTACGGGCTGACCGAGGCGACCGTCAACTCCACCCTGTGGCCCGCCCGCGAGCACCCGGGCCGCCCGTCCGGCCGGGTCCCCATCGGCCGGCCCGACCCCAACACCCGCTGCTACGTCCTCGACGAGCGCCTCGCGCCGGTCCCGCCCGGCGTCGCGGGCGAGCTGTACGTCTCCGGACGCGGCCTCGCGCGCGGCTACCTCGGCAAGCCCGGACTGACCTCGGAGCGGTTCGTGGCCGACCCGTACGGCCCGCCCGGCAGCCGCATGTACCGGACCGGAGACCGCGCCCGCTGGCGCGCCGACGGCAACGTCGACTTCCTCGGCCGCGTCGACACCCAGGTGAAGGTGCGGGGCTTCCGCATCGAACTCGGCGAGATCGAGGCGGCGCTCGCCTCCCACCCGTCGGTGTCCCAGGCCGCCGTGGTGCCCGACCGCGACGGCGACATCGTGCGCCTGGTCGGCTACGCCGTGCCGGAGGCGGGGGAGCGGGAGCCCGACCCGCAGGAGCTGCGCGCCCACACGGCCGGCCTCCTGCCGGAGTACATGGTCCCGGCGCTCGTCGTCGCGCTCGACGGACCGCTGCCCCTCACGCCCAACGGCAAGCTCGACCGGAAGGCGCTGCCCGCGCCGGACTGGGCCGCCATGACCGGCGACACCCGCCCGGCGAACGAGACGCAGGAGAGGCTCGCCGGACTGTTCCGCGAGATCCTCCGCCTCGACCGGGTCGGCGTCCACGACAACTTCTTCGCGCTCGGCGGCCACTCCATGGCCTCGATGCGGCTCCTGGGCCGCATCCGCGCCGAGTTCGGGGTGGAGCTCAGCATCCGCGACGTCTTCGACGCCCTCACGGTCGCCGGCCTGGAGGCCAAGCTGAAGGGCGCCGCCGCGGCCCGCCCGGCGCTCCTGCCCGCCGCGGCCCCCGGGAGGCCCCGGCCCGCCGCGCCCGTCCAGCGCCTCCAGTGGGACGCGTCCCGCCGCGTCCCCGCCTTCGACCACGCCCTGGTCCTCCGCTCGCCCGGCGGACTGGACGCGGACGCCCTGGCGGCCGCGCTCGCCGACGTGGCGGCCCGCCACGAGCCGCTGCGCACCGCCTTCGCCGAACGCGACGGCGTCCTGCACCTCGTCGACGCCGCACCGCCCGCCCTGGTGCGGGAGGAGAGCGCCGACCCGGAGGCCCGCCTGCGGGAACTGGCCGGGGGAGCCCCCGCGCCGGACCGCGGGGCACCGCTGCGGGCCCACCTCCTGACCGGCCCCGACGGACGGCAGTCGCTGCTCCTGACCCTGCACTACCTGGCCGTCGACGAATGGTCGGTCGTCCCGCTCTTCCGCGACCTGACGTCCGCCTACACGGCCCGCACGCAGGGCCGGGCGCCCGACTGGGAGCCGCTGCCCGTCTCGTACACGGACTACGCCCGCTGGGCCCGCGAGGTCCTCGGCGACCCCGGCGACCCGGACAGCAGGGCGGCCCGCCAGCTCGCGTACTGGCGGCAGGCCCTGAAGGACGCGCCGGCCGCGCTCGCCCTCCCCGCCGACGGCCCGCGCGCCTCCGGGCCCGGCGCGGACCACATCGGCTTCGTCCTGGACGAGAAGCTGCACGCGTCCGTCGACGAGCTGGCCCGGGCGACCGGCACCAGCATGTTCATGGTCCTGCACTCCGCCCTGGCCGCCCTGCTCACCGCCCACGGCGCGGGCACCGACCTGCCGCTCGGCACGATGGTCGCGGGGCGCACGGACGACCGGCTCGCGGACCTCGTGGGCTGCTTCTTCAACACGCTCGTCCTGCGCACCGACACGGCCGGGGACCCCACCTTCGCCGAACTGCTCTCCCGGGTCCGGGAGACCACCCTGAGCGCCCTCGACCGCCAGGAGGTCCCCTTCGAGGAGGTGGCCCGCGCGGCCGGGCTGCCCCCGGAGGGCCCGCAGGTCATGGTGATCCACCACGAACAGGCGGACCTCGACCGCCTGGAGGGCGGCGTCGGCTCCCTCGACGCCGTGCCGACCGGCTCCACGCGGGCCCGGCTGACCCTCAGCTTCTACGAGCCGCTGGGCGAGGGCCCGGTCCACTGCGGCCTCATCCACGCGACCGACCTGTTCGGCGCCGCCAAGGCGCGGCGGCTCGCCGACGAACTCCAGTGCCTGCTGCGCGCCGTGGTCACCGACCCGGAGCAGCCGCTCTCGGAGCTGTTCACCGCCATGTCCACGAGGAGTGACGACGCATGACCACCAACCCGTTCGAGGACCCGCCGGGCCGTTTCCTGGTCCTGGTCGACGAGGAGGGCCGGCACTCGCTGTGGCCGTCCTTCGCGGAGGCGCCGGCCTGCTGGCGCACCGTCTTCGGCGAGGACACCCGGGACGCCTGCGTGGAGTACGTGGAGACCCACTGGACCGACCTGCGCCCGGCGAGCCTGGCGGCCGGGCGGGGCTGAGCCCCGGAAACGGGTGAAGGGCCCCTCCCGTCCGGGAGGGGCCCTTCACCCTGTCGTACCGGTGAGGGGGTGTCCTGTCGATCAGGCCCGACCGGCAGGACACCCCCTAGCTAGTCGAGCACGGCGGCCGGTTCGCGACGGCTGTCGGACCACGCCGACCACAGCTCGGCGTAGTGCCCGCCCGCCGCGACCAGGTCCTCGTGGGTGCCGGTCTCGACGACCCGGCCCCCGTCGAGGACGACGATCCGGTCCGCGGCGGCGGCCTGCGGGAGCCGGTGGGCCACCATCAGGCCCGTGCGGCCCTCCAGGGCGCGCAGGGCGGCGGTCTCCAGGGTCCGGGCGCCCGCGCTGCCCGCGTCGGCGGTCGCCTCGTCGAGGATGGCGACGGGCGCGTCCGTGAGGACGAGCCGGGCCAGGGCCAGGTGCTGGGCCTGGGTCACCGTGAGCCGGTGGCCGCCCTCGCCCACGACCGTCGCCAGGCCCTCGGGGAGCGCGTCGGCCCACTCCAGGGCGCCGACGTGGTCCAGGGCCGCGCGCAGCTCCCCGTCCGTCGCCCCGGGCCGGGCGAGGCGCAGGTCCTCGGCGAGCGGGCCGGAGAAGACGTGGACCTCCTGGCTGATCAGGGTGACGGCCCGCCGGACCCCGGCGGGACCCAGCTCGCGGGTGTCCACGCCGCCCAGGGAGATCGCGCCGGCCGCCGGCTCGTGGACGCCCGCGATCAGCTTGGCGAGCGTGGTCTTGCCCGCGCCGCTGGCGCCGACCAGGGCCACGCGCTCGCCGCACCGCACGTCGAGGTCGACCTCGTGGAGCACCGGGTGCCCGTCCACGTAGGCGTGGCCGAGACCCGTCACCTTGACCGAGCCGTCCACCGGCGCGGCGGACCGCTCCTCGGGCTCCCGCTCCGCCGGGAGGCTCGACACGCCGACGAGGCGGGCGAGGCTCGCCCCGGCGGACTGGGCGTCGTCGATGAGGAAGAGCGCGGCGTTGATCGGGTTGAACAGGCCGTGGAAGTAGAGCGCCGCCGCCGTGGCCGTGCCGATGCTGACCGATCCGGCGTCGACCAGCAGGAAGCCGGTGACCAGGATCGAGGCCATGCCGAGGAACTCGGCGGCGTTCAGGCGGGAGAAGAAGCCGGAGACCAGGCGCATGCCGCTCGCCGCCAGGTCGACGGCCGCGCCCGACCGCCCTTCGAGCAGGTCCGCGTGACGGCCGGTGAGCCGGAACGCCCGTACGGTGCGGACGCCCCCGACGCTGTCGAGCAGCTGGTGCTGGAGGGCGCCGGTCGCGATCCGGTGCTCGGCGTAGATCCTCGCGGCGCGCGGGATGTACCAGCGCACGGTGAGGACGTGCACCGGGACGGCGACGAGGACGGCGAGCAGGAAGCGCCAGTCCAGGACGGTGAGGCCCACCAGGGTCAGGACGATGGTGAGGAAGGCGTTCGCGAACTCGGGCAGGGCCTGCCGGACCGCCCGCGCGATCAGCGTGACGTCGCCCGTCACCCGGGCGGTCAGGTCGCCCGAGCCGGCCTTCTCGACCCGTTCGAGCGGCAGCCGCAGCGCCCGGGCGATGAACCGCTCCCGCAGGTCCGCGAGGACCGTCTCGCCGAGCCGGGCGACCAGCGACTTGCCGACGGCGGTCGCCGCGCCCCGCGCCACGGCCACCACGAGGAGCAGCACCATCGGCACGGTCAGGGCGGCCGTGCCGCTGCGCTCCACGACCAGGTCCACGATCCGGCCGAGCAGCGGGGCGGTCAGCAGCCCGACGCCGGTGCCGGCGACCAGGACGGTCAGCGATCCGGCGGCGAGCAGCCGGTGGCGGCGCAGCAGCCCGCGCACGACGGCGAGGGTCTGCGCGCCGGTCGCGGTGGGCAGGAGGGCGCGCCCGGGCGTGCCGGTCGCGGTGGGCAGGGGCGCGCTCCCGGGCGTGCCGGATCCGCTCATCGTGCGTCCTTCGTCCTTCGCTCCGGTGTCCTGCGCGGTCGTGTCGCGGCCGGCCGTCACGCCAGGACCGCCGAGCGGTACGTCTCGTGGGAGGCGACGAGCTCCGGGTGGCTGCCCTCGGCGGCCACCGTCCCCTCGTCGAGCATCACCACGACGTCGGTCCCGGCGAGCAGGGCCGGGCTGGTGGTGACCAGGAGGGTGGTGCGGCCCCGCCGCAGCTCCCGCAGCCGGGCGGCGATGCGGGCCTCGGTGACGGTGTCGACGGCCGTGGTCGGGTCGTGGACGACCAGGACCGGCGGGTCGGCGGCCAGGGCGCGGGCGAGCGCGACCCGCTGGCGCTGGCCGCCGGAGAGGGAGCGGCCCCGCTCGGCGAGGACGGTGTGCACGCCGTCGGGCAGGGCGTCGGCGACGTCGTCCGCCGCGGCGGCGGCGAGCGCGGGACCGACGTCCGGCGCTCCGTCGCCCGCCCCGGCCCGTACGTTGGCGAGGAGACTGTCCTCGAACAGGTCGGCGTCGTGGTGGGCGACCAGGATCGCCCGGCGGGCGTCGCCGGGGTCGAGGTCGGCCAGCGGGACGCCGTCGAGCTCCACGGTCCCCCCGGCGGGCTCCCGTTCGCGGCCCAGGCAGAGCAGCAGGTCGTTCGCGGCGGCCGGGTCCCGGGAGACCACGCCGACGACGCTGCCGGGCGCCACGTCGAGGTCGAGGCCGCGCAGCGCGCCGTGGGTCAGGCCCCGCAGCCGCAGCCGCCCGGTGACGGGGGAGGGGAGCGGGACCGTCCCGGCGGCGACGGCCGGGGGCGAGGCGAGGACCTCGGCGATCCGGTCGGCCGAGGCGCGGGCCTGGGCGAACTCGCCGTTGACGTAGGTGAGGAGCTGGAAGGGCCCCAGGAGGTACTGGGCGAGGCCGACGGCCGCCACCAGGTCGCCCACGCTGATCGTGCCGCGCATCGCCAGATGGGCGCCGACCAGGCCGATCACCGCGATGAAGACGCCGGTCAGGGCGAGGATGGCGCCGTCGTGCCAGGCCCGGCTGCTGGCCGCCCGCAGCGCCGAGGCGAGCGAACCGCGGCTGGTCTCCCGGTAGCGGGAGACCGCCGCGCTCTCGGCGCCCATGCCCTTCAGGACGCGCAGCCCCGCCACCAGGTCGGCGGCGACGCCGGAGGCGTGGGCGGCGTGCTCCTGCTCGGCCTCGCTGCGCCGCTCCAGCGGCCGGCTGATGAGGTGGCCGATCCACAGCAGGGGCGGCACGCCGAGGAGGACGAGCAGACCGAGCGGGACGGAGACGCGGAGCAGGGCCACGGCGCTGACGGCGAGTCCGGTGAGCGCGGACAGCGCGTACGGCAGGGCGGAGGCGACCGAGCCGACCCGGCGGGCGTCGCCGGTCGCGACGGCGGTCAGCGCGCCCGGGAGCCGGCCGGTGTCGGCGCCGCCCCTCGGGTCGAGCACCCGGGCGGCGAGGTCCTGCCTGATCCGGTGCGCGGCGCTCTCGCCCGCGCCCTCGGCGAACCGGGCCGAGATCCGGTAGCAGGTGGAGAGGACGAGGAAGAGCCCGGCCAGGACGAGCAGCCAGCGCAGCAGCGCCCCGGCGGACCCGGTCCCCACCGCCTCGTCGATGGTCAGGCCGATGACGACCGGCACGAGCGCCTCGCACGCCTGGTGGGCCATGGCGAGGAGCGACGCCCCGCCGACCCGGCGGCGTTGGTCGCCGAGCGCTCTCCGGAGGACGTGGCCCCCCGTTGGTCCTCCAGCGGGCATGCGGAGCCTCCACGAAGAGAGAGATGGTTAGGTAAGGCTACCTTGAGGAGGGGTGTCGCCAAGAGGCGTCAACAAGACATCGCAGGGTACCGGGGGCGGGCGCGCGACCGGCGGTCCGGAGGCCGCGTTGACCCGCCGGGGGTATCCGGTTAGGCTCGCCTAAGTTGACCTGTTCGGCACGTCAAGTCGCGTGCGGCGCACCCGGCTTGGGCGCCACGGCCGGACGGGAGCGCGAACCGCCGTCAGGGGAGTGGCCGTTGTCCGTCGAAATCCAGACGGCGTCCGGGGGAAGGACCGGCGGCCCCGACGGGCCCGCCGCGCCCCCCGTGCGCCCGGCCACCGTCGCCCTGCGCGGCGCGGGGCTCCTCGTGACGCTCGGAGCGCTGCTCCTCGTCTCCCTGCTGAGCGTCTGGGTGGGGACCCGGGGCATCCCCCTCGCCTCCACCTGGGAACTGCTGTGGCACCCCGACGGGTCCGAGGCCTCCGTCATCGTCCACGACTACCGCGTCCCCCGCACCCTCCTCGGCCTCCTCGTCGGAGTGGCGCTCGGCCTCTCGGGCGCCCTCATGCAGGCCCTGACGCGCAATCCGCTCGCCGACCCCGGACTGCTCGGCGTGAACCTGGGCGCCTCCGCCGGCGTCGTCGTCGCCATCGCCTTCCTCGGCGTGGCCTCGCCCCTCGGCTACGTCTGGTTCGCCCTCGCCGGAGCCGCCGCCGCCTCGGTCGGCGTCTACCTCCTCGGCTCCTCCGGCCGCAAACTCGCCACCCCCGACCGGCTCGTCGTCGCCGGAGCGGCCGTCACCGCCGTCCTGTACGCCTTCAACTGGGGCGTGCTGCTGTTCGACCCGGAGGCCTTCGACCAGTTCCGCTTCTGGACCGTGGGCTCCCTCGCGGGCCGCTACCACGACATCGTCCTCCTGATCCTGCCGTTCGTCGCGATCGGCCTGGTCGTCGCGCTCCTCCTCGCCCCCTCCCTCAACGCCCTCGCCATGGGCGACCAGGTGGGCCGCGCCCTCGGCGTGAACGTCGGCCGCACCCGGCTCCTCGCCGCCCTCGCCGTGATGCTGCTGTGCGGGGCCGCCACCGCCGCCGCCGGACCGATCGGCTTCGTGGGCCTGGCCGTCCCGCACATCGCCCGCTTCGTCGTCGGCCCCGACCAGCGCTGGGTCCTCACGTACTCGATGCTCCTCGCACCCGTCCTGCTCGTCGGGTCGGACGTCCTCGGCCGCGTCCTCGGCGCCCCCGGCGAGGTGCAGGTCGGCATCGTCACCGCCTTCATCGGCGCCCCCCTGTTCATCGCGCTCTGCCGCCGACGGAAGCTGGTCATGCTGTGAGCGTCCTCGCACGAGAGGCCGGGGCACGAGAGGCCGGGGCCCCGGCGCCCCGCGTCGTCGGCGGCCGGGTCCTGCGCGTCGGCCGCGGCGCCGTCTCCCTGCGCGTGCGGGGCCGCACCGTCGCCGTCACCGTCCTGCTGCTCGCCGCCCTGGTGCTCGTCGTCGGCACCACCCTCACCACCGGGGACTTCCCGCTCACCGTCGGAGAGGTCCTCCGCGCCCTCACCGGCAACGACACCGGGGCCGCCGACTTCGTCGTCAACACCCTGCGCATGCCCCGCGTCCTGACCGCGGTGTTCGTCGGCGCCTCCCTCGCCGTGAGCGGGGCGATCCTGCAGAGCCTCACCCGCAACCCCCTCGGCAGCCCCGACATCATCGGCTTCACCAACGGCTCCGCCGTGGGCGCCCTCGTCGTCATCGTCCTCCTGCACGGCAGCATGACCCAGATCGCCCTCGGCGCCCTGGCCGGCGGCCTCGCCACCGCCCTCGCCGTCCACCTCCTGATGATCGGCCGCGGCCTCCAGGGCTTCCGCCTCGTCGTCATCGGCGTCGGCGTCAGCGCCCTGCTCCTCGCCGTCAACTCGTACCTGATCACCCGGGCCACCTTCCAGGAGGCCCTGGAGGCCCAGGCGTGGCTCATCGGCAGCCTCGGCAACCGGACGTGGATCCACGCCGACGCCGTCGGCCTCGCCCTCGCCGTCCTGCTCCCCCCGGCCCTCCTGCTCTCCCGCCGCCTCGCCATGGTGGAGATGGGCGACCTCACCGCCACCGCGCTCGGCGTGAACGTCCGCCGCACCCGCACGGCGCTCCTGATCATCGGCGTCGCCCTCGCCGCGTTCGCCACCGCCGTCACCGGCCCCATCTGGTTCATCGCCCTGGCCGCCCCCCAGGTGGTGCGCCGGCTCACCGGCTCGCCCGCCCCCGCCCTGCTGTCCTCCGCCCTCATGGGCGCCGTCCTGCTCGCCCTGAGCGACCTCGTCGTCCAGCGGGCCTTCGCGCCCGCGCTCCTCCCCGTCGGCACGGCGACCGGCGCCCTCGGCGGGACCTACCTCATCTGGCTGCTGATCACCGAGTCGCGAAAGAGCCGCGCATGACCGCCAAGAACCCCTCCGGGCCCCGGCTGCGCGCCGAGGACCTCACCCTCTCCTACGACCGCCGGACGGTCGCCACCTCCCTCAGCGTCGACATTCCCGACCACTCCTTCACGGTGATCATCGGGCCCAACGCCTGCGGCAAGTCCACCCTCCTCTCGGCGCTCGCCCGGATGCTCACGCCCAGGGCCGGGCAGGTCTACCTCGACGGCGCGGCCATCTCCTCGTACCGCTCCCGCGAGGTCGCCCGCCGCCTCGGCCTGCTCCCGCAGTCCTCCAGCGCGCCCGGCGGCATCACCGTCGGCGACCTCGTCGCCCGCGGCCGCTACCCGCACCAGCGGCTCCTGAAGCAGTGGTCCGCGGAGGACGAGACGGCCGTCGCCGAGGCCATGCGCCAGACCGGCGTCCTCGACCTCGCCGACCGGCCCGTCGACGACCTCAGCGGCGGCCAGCGCCAGCGCGTCTGGCTCTCCATGGTCCTGGCGCAGCAGACCTCCGTCCTGCTCCTCGACGAGCCGACCACCTTCCTCGACATCGCCCACCAGGTCGAGGTCCTCGACCTGTGCGCCGGACTCCACGCCCGCAAGGGTCACACCGTCGTGGCCGTCCTGCACGACCTCAACCAGGCCTGCCGCTACGCCACCCACCTCATCGTCATGCGCCCCGGCGGCGTCATCGCCGCCCAGGGCGATCCGGCCTCCGTCATGACCGCCGAACTGGTCGAGGACGTCTTCGGACTGCCCTGCCGGATCATCGACGACCCCGAGACCGGCACCCCGCTCATGGTGCCGGCGGCGCCCAGGCGGTACGACACGGCGGAGGGCACCGGCGGCACGACGCTCGCGAAGACCCCCTGAGGCCCCCCGCGGCTCCTCGGCCCTCGAACGGCCCCCCGAGTCCTCGGCGCCCTCGACGGCCTCCGAGCCCCCGGCGCCTTCCGGCCCTCGCACACCCCTGACGAGGCCCCCTCGACCCCCTAGGGACGGACCCGCCCATGATGCTGTGCACCAGGTTCACCAACGCGCGCGTCCTCACCATGGACCCCGACCACCCGGTCGCCCACGACATCGGCGTCTGGCACGGCCGGATCGCCGGCCTGGACGAGGCCGTGAGCGGCCTGCCCGCGCGCCAGGTCGTCGACCTCCAGGGCGCCACCGTGCTGCCCGGCTTCATCGACAGCCACGTCCACCTGGCGTGGACGGGCCTCAAGGCGAGCTCGCCGAGCCTCGCCGGCGTCGAGCGGACCGAGGACGCCCTCGCCGTCGTCGCGGACGCGGTCGCCCGCACGAACACGCCCGGCGCGTGGATCCACGTCGGGAGCTACGACCAGCGCGCCCTCGGCCGACACCTGACCGCCGCCGACCTCGACCGGGTCGCCGCGGGCCACCGGATCTTCCTCATGCACACCTCCGGCCACGCCTGCGTCGTCAACAGCGCCGTCCTCGACCTGCTCCCCGCCGACGTCCCCCACGACGACGGCCTCCTCGTGGAGAGCGCGATGGGCGCCGTGCGCCGGCTCCGCCTCCCGTACGCGCAGGAGGAACTCGCCGACGCCATCGAGCACGCCGGGCGCGTCTGCCTCGCCGAGGGCGTCACCGCCTGCGCCGAGGCCGGCATCGGCGGCGGCCTGCTCGGCCACAGCCCCGCCGAGCTCGGCGCCTACCAACTCCTGCGCGACCGGGGGCGGCTGCCCCTGCGCGTCCAGCTCATGCCGGGCGCCGACACCCTCAAGCCGCTCGGCGCCCACGAACGGGACGGCATCCCCCGCGGCCTCGACCTCGGCCTGCGCACCGGCTTCGGTGACGACTGGCTGTCCGTCGGCGCCCTCAAGATCTACACCGACGGCGGCATGATGGCCCGCACGGCCGCGCTCACCGAGCCGTACGAGGGCACGGACGGCACCGGCCGGCTCCAGGACGACCCCGAGCGCCTCGCCTCCCTCATCGTGGACGGGCACCTCGCCGGCTGGCAGCTCGCCGTCCACGCCATCGGGGACCGCGCCGCCGACCTCGCCCTGGACGCCCTGGAACGGGCCCAGGAGCTGCGGCCCCGCCCCGACGCCCGCCACCGCGTCGAACACGCCGGCCTGATCCGCCCCGACCAGCTCCCGCGCTTCGCCCGGCTCGGCCTCAGCGCCGTCGTCCAGCCCAACTTCCTGCGGTACTTCGGCGACGACTACGCCACGGTCATGGGCCCGCACCGGGCGCCCTGGATGTACCGGGGCCGCGGCTTCCTCGACCACGGCGTCACGCTGGTCGGCAGCTCCGACCGGCCCGTCGCCGACGGATCGCCGCTGCGGGCCGTCCAGTTCATGGTCGAGCGCACCTCCCTCTCCGGCCTCCCGATCGGCCCGGACGAAGCGGTCACCGTCGACGAGGCCCTGCGCGCGTACACGGTCGCCGGCGCCCACGCCTGCCGGTGGGACGACAGCGCGGGCACCCTGAGCCCGGGCAAGCGGGCCGACCTCGTCGTCCTCGGCGACGACCCGCACGCCGTCGACACCTCCCGGATCGGGGACATCGAGGTCGTGGCGACCTTCGTGGACGGCCGCGAGGCGACGGAGGGGAAGAAGCTGTGAGCGCGACCCCCGGGGGCGACGACGCCCCCTGACGCCGGTACGCCACGGCAGGAGGGCGGGCCCGGAGCAGCCGTTACGGCTCCGGGCCCGCCCTCCTGCCGTGCTCAGGCGTCGAGGATCCCCGGCAGCGCCTCCACCAGGGCGTCGATCTGCTCCTCCGTCACCGTCAGGGCGGGAGCGAGCCGCACGGTGGCCGGGCCCGCCGCGTTGACCAGGAAACCGGCGTCCTGGGCCGCCCGCCGGACCAGGGCGGCCCGCGGTTCGGTGAGCACGACCCCCAGGAGCAGGCCGGCGCCCCGCACCCCGGCGACGCCGGGGTGCTTCAGCTCCTCGATCCCCCGGCGCAGCCGCTCGCCCGACCGCACGGTCCGGGCGAGCAGCCCCTCGGCCTCGACGGTCCGCAGGACGGCGAGCCCGGCCGCGCACGCGATCGGGTTGCCGCCGAACGTGGAGCCGTGCTGACCGGGCCCGAGGAGCCCGGCCGCCGATCCGAAGGCCACCACGGCGCCGATCGGCAGCCCGCCGCCCAGGCCCTTGGCGAGGGCGACCACGTCGGGGTCCACGTCCCGGTCCGCCTGGTGGGCGAACCAGTGGCCGGTCCGGCCGATGCCGGTCTGCACCTCGTCCAGGACGAGCAGCGTTCCGGTCGCCCGGGTGATCTCCCGCGCGGCCCGCAGGTATCCCCCGGGCGCGGGCACGACCCCGCCCTCGCCCTGGACCGGTTCGAGGACGACCGCCGCGGTCTCCTCCGTGACGGCCGCGCGCAGCGCCCCGACGTCCCCGAACGGGACGTGCGTGACCTCTCCGGGCAGCGGCAGGAAGGGTTCGCGCTTCGCCGGCCGGCCGGTGAGCGCCAGGGCCCCCATGGTGCGCCCGTGGAACCCGCCCTCGGCGGCGACCACGCGCGGACGTCCCGTCCGGCGGGCGATCTTGAAGGCCGCTTCGAGCGCCTCCGCGCCCGAGTTCGCGAAGAAGACCCTGCCCCGCCGGCCGGAGAGCCGGAGCAGCTCCTCGGCCAGGGCGACGGGCGGCCCGGCGGCGAACAGGTTCGACACGTGGCCGAGCCGTTCGGCCTGCTCCCGGACGGCCGCGACGACGGCCGGGTGGGCGTGGCCCAGGGTGTTGACCGCGATCCCGCCGGTGAAGTCGGTGTACGTGCGGCCCGACTCGTCCTCCACGGTGCTGCCCTCGCCCCGGACCAGGGCCAGCGGGGGAGTGCCGTACGTGTCCATCATGACCGCGCGCCAGCGCTCCGTGAGGGTCCTCGTGCTGTCGGCGGCGGTCACGCGTCGTCCTCCTCGGACGGGGAAACGGACACGGGGGCGGGGGAGGCCTCCGGTTCGGGGTCCGGGACCACGGTGGTGCCCGGCCCGGCCTCGGCGAAGACGCCGCCGAGGAGCGCGTGCGGCACCCGGCCGTCGACGACCCGGGCCGCGCGGACTCCCGCCCGGACCGCCCGCAGGCAGCCCTCCATCTTCGGGAGCATGCCGCTCGCCAGGCCCGGGAGCAGCGCGTCCAGCTCACCGGCCGTCAGCCGGCTCACCACCTCGGTGCTGCGCGGCCAGTCCGCGTACAGCCCCTCGACGTCGGTCAGGACCACCAGGCGGTCCGCGCCGAGGGCCACGGCGAGCGCGGAGGCGGCGAGGTCGGCGTTGACGTTGTAGACCTCCCCGTCCCCGCCCCGCGCGACGGGCGAGACGACCGGGATGCGGCCCGCCTCCAGGAGGGCGCGCACGGCGGCGGTCTCCACGGCCACGACCTCGCCGACCAGACCGATGTCCACGGACCGGCCGTCCACCCACGCGGGGCGCCGCACGGCGGTCATGGTGTGCGCGTCCTCGCCCGACAGGCCCACGGCGAACGGACCGTGGGCGTTGAGGGCGCCGACCAGCTCCCGCTGCACCTGCCCGGTCAGCACCATGCGGACCACGTCCATGGTCTCGGGCGTGGTCACCCGCAGGCCCGCCTCGAAGCGGACCTCCAGGTCGAGGCGGTCGAGCATGGCGCTGATCTGCGGTCCGCCGCCGTGCACCACGACCGGCCGCAGGCCCGCGTGCCACAGCTCCACGACGTCCTGCGCGAAGGTCCGGTGCAGCGCCGGGTCCACCATGGCGTTGCCGCCGAACTTGACGACGACCGTCCGGCCCCGGAGCTCCTCGGCCCAGGGCAGGCCGGCGGCGGTGACCGCGTCGGCGGCCGGGGTGGCGGAGGCGGCCCTTCCGGCCGGGGCCCCGCCGGATCGCGCGTGGGGGAGCGTCCCCGTCCGTGTCGTCCCGGGGCCGCTCATGAGCTGTACGCGCTGTTCTCGTGGACGTACCCGGCCGTCAGGTCGTTCGTCCAGAGGACCGCCGACGCGTCGCCGGAGCGCAGGTCGGCGGTGATGGTGATCCGCCGGTCCGAGAGGTCGACCTCGTCCCGGGACTCGCCCGCCGCGCCGTCCCGGCACACCCAGACGCCGTTGATCGCCACGTCGAGCCGGTCCGGGTCGAAGACGGCCGCCGTGGTGCCGATGGCGGAGAGCACCCGGCCCCAGTTGGGGTCCTCGCCGTGCAGGGCGCACTTGAGGAGGTTGTTGCGCGCGATGGAGCGGCCCACCTCGACGGCGTCCTCCTCGGAGGCCGCGCCGACGACGTTCACCTCGATCTCCTTGGAGGCGCCCTCGGCGTCCGCCACGAGCTGCCCGGCCAGGTCCAGGCACACCGCGTGCACGGCCCCGGCGAACGCCGCCGGGTCGGGGACGGTCCCGGACGCGCCCGAGGCGAGCAGCAGGACCGTGTCGTTGGTGGACATGCAGCCGTCCGAGTCCACCCGGTCGAAGGTGGTGCGCACCGCCGCGCGGAGCGCCTCGTCGAGGGCCTCCGCGTCCACGTCGGCGTCGGTGGTGAGGACGACCAGCATGGTCGCGAGCCCGGGGGCGAGCATGCCCGCGCCCTTCGCCATGCCGCCGACCGTCCAGCCGTCCCGGGTCACCGAGGCGGTCTTGTGGACCGAGTCCGTCGTCCTGATCGCGACGGCCGCGTCCTCGCCGCCGTCCGGCGAGAGCAGTTTCCCGGCCGCGTCGACGCCCGCGAGGAGGCGGTCCATCGGCAGTCGCACGCCGATCAGGCCGGTGGAGCAGACCGCGACCTCGTGCGGGTCCACGCCCACCGCGTCCGCCGTCCGCTCGGCCGTCAGACGCGTGTCGACGGCTCCGGCCTGTCCCGTACAGGCGTTGGCGCCGCCGGAGTTGAGGACGACGGCGGATGTCCGGCCGTCGGCCAGGACGCGCCGGGACCAGCGCACCGGCGCGGCCTGGACGCGGTTGGAGGTGAAGACGCCGGCGGCGGCGCGCGACGGTCCCCGGTTCACCACCAGGGCCAGATCGCGGTCACCGGACTCCTTGATGCCGGCGGCGATGCCGCAGGCGAGGAATCCCTGTGCAGCGGTCACACTCACGGAGTGACTCCATTCGTGGGCAGGCCCAGCCGTTCCGGCAGGCCGAGGGCGACGTTCATGCTCTGCACCGCGCCACCCGCGGTGCCCTTCGTCAGGTTGTCGACGGCGCTCACGCAGACGAGCCGGCCGGCGTCCGGGTCCACGGCGATCTGCACCTGGACCGTGTTGGACCCGAGGACGGCGGCGGTCGAGGGCCACTGCCCGGGCGGCAGCAGCCGGACGAACGGCTCGTCGGCGTAGGCGGACGCGTAGGCCTCGCGCACCGCCCCGGGGCCCGCGGCCAGCGCCTCGGGGCGGAGCCGTGCCGAGCAGGTGGCGAGGATGCCCCGGGGCATCGGGGCGAGCGTCGGGGTGAAGGAGACGGTGACGTGCTCGCCGGCCGCCAGGGAGAGGTTCTGGACGAGTTCGGGGGTGTGCCGGTGGCCGCCGCCGACCCCGTACGGGCTCATGGAGCCCATCACCTCGGCGCCGAGGAGGTGCGGTGTGAGGGCCCGTCCGGCGCCCGAGGTCCCGCTGGCCGCGACGACCACGACCTCCGGCTCCACGAGCCGGGCCGCGTGCGCGGGGAACAGCGCGAGCGTGACCGCCGTGGGGTAGCAGCCCGGCACGGCGATTCGGGTGGCGCCCTTCAACTCCTCCCGGGCGCCGGGGAGTTCCGGGAGGCCGTACGGCCAGGTCCCGGCGTGTTCGGAGCCGTAGAAGCGTTCCCAGGCCGCCGGGTCGCGCAGGCGGAAGTCCGCCCCGCAGTCCACGATCAGCGTGCCGGGGCCCAACTCCCTGGCGTACGCGGCGGACTGGCCGTGCGGCAGGGCCAGGAAGACCACGTCGTGACCGCGCAGGGCGGTCGCCGAGGTCTCGCCGAGGACCCGGTCCGCGAGCTCCGCCAGCTGCGGCTGCACGGAGCCGAGGGTGCGGCCCGCGCTGCTGTGCGCGGTCACCGCGCCGATCTCCACGCCGGGATGCGACAGCAGCAGGCGGAGGAGTTCCCCGCCCGCGTAGCCGCTCGCACCGGCCACCGCGACCCTTACGGTCATGTTCTTCCGTCTCTCTCCGTACGTGTGGGGGCCGCCGCCCCGGGAGGGGGCCGCGGAACGCCGTTCCAGGGTGGGGGCGCGGGGTTGCCGGCACGGGCCCTCGGCGGTGCGTCCCGGCGAACGCCTCGCGGCGTCCCGCCGGGCGGGGGCCGCGCGACGGGACCCGGCCCCGCGCGCCTCCGGCCTCGTGGACGGGGTCCGTCGCGGGACCGTTCGCCGTGCGCGCCCTCGGCCGTGTCCCCGCCGGGGCCGCCGTTTCGTGCCGTCGTCCGTGGAATCGTTCGCGACCCTCCGGAAGGAACACGAAAAGCGGATGTGCCCGCACCCCCTCACCCTTCGATCGGGACTTAGCTGAGCCTAACCTAAGTTGGGCTTCCCTGGGGCTCGCCCGGCGCGGTCCACCGATGGGCCGGTCCTGTCGAGCGTTCCGGACGGGCCCGGCGTAGGGTCCGGATATGGGAGAGCCGGCGGACGCGGACGCCGATGACGTCTTCGGCGCGGGACGGTTGGAGGCCGTCCTCGCCGACGTGATGCGCGACACCGGGGCCTCGGTCGGCCTGATGTACCTCCGGGTGCCGGGCGAGGACATGCTGCGCCTGGCGCTGGTGTCGGGCGTCTCCCAGGAGATCGCGGCCCCCTGGGTCCGCATCCCGGCCGACGCCCCGATCCCGGTGGTCGACGCCATGCGCGACCGCGAACTCGTGTGGCTGGGGGGACAGCAGGAGATCGCCCGCCGCTACCCGCGCCTGGGCATCGTGCTGCCGTACGACTTCCTCCTCGCCGCCGCCCCGGTCGCCGACGACGATGCCGTGCGGGGCGGGATCGTCCTGCTGTGGCCGGTCTGGCATCCGCCCCACCTCGACGGGCACGAGCGCGCGGCGCTCGACGACTGCGGCCGCCGGGCGGCCCGCCTGCTGCGCCGGGCGGCCGAGCGGGAACCGGCGACCTACCCCTCCGAACCGCGCGTCGTGCACCCGGACCGGCCCCCGGAGGCCGACCCCGTCCTGTCCCGGTCCGCCCTCCGCTTCGCCGAACGGCTGCCCGTCGGCTGCTGCGCCATGGACCTCGACGGACGCCTCACCTTCCTCAACACCGCCGCCGCGGAGCTGCTCCAGGCGGGCGCGGCGGCGCTGCTCGGCAAGCGCCCGTGGGAGGCGCTGCTCTGGCTGAACGACCCCGTCTTCGAGGACCGCTACCGCGCGGCGGTGGTCAGCCGCCGGCCGATGTCCTTCACCGTCGTACGGAGGCCTGCGACGCGGCTGCTGTTCGAGCTGTACCCGGACGGCACCGGCATCAGCGTCCACGTCACCCGGGTGGCGGGACCCGGTGCGACGGGCGGGGAGGAAGGCGGAGAAGGGGGAGGGGGAGGGGAAGCTGCCGGAAGCGGGCCAGGAGCGGACGCGACAGCCCCGCCCGGAACCCCGGCCCCGCCCGGAACCCCCGCCCCGCACGGGACTTCGGCCCCGTCCGGAACCCCCGCCCCGCACGGCGTCTCCGCCGCGTACGGAACCCCGGCCTCGCCCGGAGCCTTCGGGGCGTCCGTCGCCCCCGGGGGACCGGCCCCGGCCCCCCGGCAGGCCGAGCCCGTGGGTGCCGGGGCCGTGTACCACCTCATGCACATGGCGGCGACCCTGGCGGAGGCGGCCGGGGTCCACGACGTCGTCGAGCTCGTCGCCGACCAGATCGTGCCCGCCTTCGGACCGCAGGGCCTCGTCCTGATGAGCGCGGACGAGGGGCGGCTGCGCATCATCGGCCACCGCGGCTACCGCCAGGAGTTCGTGGACCGGTACGACGGCACGCCCCTGACGGCCGAGGTCGCCGACGCCCAGGTCCTCGCCACCGGCGTCCCCGTCTTCTTCACCAGCCCCGAGGACCTGTACCGCGCCCACCCCCACGCCCCGCGCTACGAGGACCGCTCCGCCTGGGCGTTCCTGCCGCTGATCGCCTCGGGCCGCCCGGTGGGCTCCCTGATCCTCTCCTACGCCCGGCCGCGCCCCTTCCCGGCGGCCGAGCGGGCCATGCTCACCTCCCTGGCGGGCCTCATCGCCCAGGCGCTCGCCCGGGCCCGGCTCTACGACGCCAAGCACTCCCTCGCGCACAGCCTCCAGACCAGCCTGCTCCCGCACGGCCTGCTCCCGCTCCCGGGCGTCGGGGTCGCCGCCCGCTACCTGCCGGCGGGCCACGGCATGGACGTCGGCGGCGACTTCTACGACCTCATCCGCGCCGCGCCCGACACCGTCATCGCCGTCATCGGCGACGTCCAGGGGCACGATCCGAACGCCGCCGCGCTCATGGGGCAGGTGCGCACCGCCGTCCACGCGCACGCGACGGCCGGCGCGTCGCCCGGCGACATCCTCGCCCGCACCAACCGGCTCCTGAACGACCTGGACCCGGACCGCTTCACCAGCTGCCTGATCGTCGAACTCGACCTGGTCCGCCACCGCCTGAGGCTCGCCACGGCGGGTCACCCGCCGCCGCTCCTGCGCGCGCCCGACGGCCGGACCCGCCTCCTGGAGGCCCCGCCGGGCCTCCTCCTCGGGATCGCCCCGGACGTCGAGTACGCCACGGCGGAGGTGCCCTGGGAGGCCGGTTCCGTCCTCGTGCTCTACACCGACGGGCTCGTCGAGGCGCCCGGTGTCGACATCGGCACGGCCACGGCGGAGCTGTCCGGCCGCCTGGCGCGGTCCCGGCCCGGGGACCTGGACGCGCTCGCGGACGGCCTGATCCGGCACGTGAAGAACCCCGCGCACCGCACCGACGACGTCGCGCTCCTGCTCCTCCGCCGCGACCCCTGACTCCCGCCCCCTTCGCCCGCACGGGCCCCGTCTTGCCGTACCTATCGAATATCGATAGCTTGTTATCGGTTTTCGATCGAAGGGGATGTCATGGGAAAGCTGACGGTGCTCGCCCTGCGGGCCGTGCTCGCGGTACTGCTCGCGGGTTCGGTCTTCGTGGAAGCGGTGATGGTGCCGCTCCTGGCCGCCGACCTGGACGGGCTCAGGCCGGAGTACGCCCACCTCCGCACACCGCTGCTCGTGCTCGTCGTCCTGGGCGCGCTGACCGCGCAGACCGTGCTCGTCTGCGTGTGGCGGCTGGTGACGATGGTGCGGCGCGGCACGGTGTTCTCGCACGGCGCCTTCCGGTACGTGGACGTGATCACCGGCGCCTTCGCCGCGGGCGCCGGCCTGGTGTTCGCGTTCGCCGTCCTCCTGGCGCCCGGCGAGGCCGCCGCCCCGGGCGTGGTGCTCCTGGTCTGCGGAGCGAGCCTGGCGGTCCTGGGCGTGGCCCTGATCGTGCTCGTGCTGCGGACGCTCCTCGCCCAGGCCGTCGAGCGCGAGGCCGAGGCGAGGCGGATGCGGGCCGAACTCGCCGAGGTGATCTGATGCCGATCGTCGTGGACGTCGACGTGATGCTGGCCCGGCGCAAGATGTCCGCGGGCGAACTCGCGGAACGCGTGGGCATCACCCCGGCCAACCTCGCCGTGCTGAAGAACGGCCGCGCCAAGGCGGTGCGCTTCACCACCCTGGGCGCCCTCTGCGAGGTCCTCGACTGCCAGCCGGGCGACCTGCTCCGCTGGGAGCCGGAGCCGGAGCCCGGTGCGGCGGAGAGCGCGGCGGACCCCGTGACGGCGGCGGGGAAGCACGGCTGAGGGAGGGCGGGGCCCGGTCGGGCCCCGCCGGGCGGACGGCGCTACCTCCCGGACACGATCCGGTCGCGGTCCTCGGAGCCCTCGTGCTCCTCGCGGTCCTCGCGGTCCTCGGAGCCGAGCGGGGCCCGCAGCGCGCTCCGGCCCTCCTCCCAGGAGCCGAGGACGCGGGCGCCGAGCCGGTCCTCCAGGAAGCCGGTCGCCGCGATGCCGAGGGCCACGTCGGGCGCGAGGTCCGGCTCGTCCTCCAGGAGGCCGCCCACGACCTCCCGGCGCACGAGCTGCTCGTGGACGGCGTCGGCCTCCACGTGCTCGTCGTAGTACCGCTCCGCCGCCGGGCCCGCGCCCGTCCGCCGCATCGCCTCGACGAGCCGGGCGGCGGCCGGCGGCGAGGTCACCTCGACGACGGCGAAGTGCCCCACCAGCGCGCCGCGCAGCCGCCGGTGCAGGGCGAGGAAGGTCGACAGGTTCACCGCCGCCAGCGTCTCGGCCCCCACCGCGTCCACGTACCGCCCGTACGCGGGATCGAGCCCCAGGTCCACCATGAGGTCGGCGTAGAGCCGCTCGTGCATGCGCTCGGCGCGCCCGCAGCCGAACTCGTCGTACTCGATCGCCACCATCGCCGCCTTGGCCCGGCCGCGCAGCCGGGGGACCACCCAGAGGTACGGGTCGGCCTCCCGGAGCTGCGACACGGAGCGGAGCGCCGCGTACTCCCGCACCTGCCACCGCTCTCCCCGCGACGCGAGGAACGCGGAGACGCCGGTGGGCTCGGCGGGCTCCACGAGCAGGGCGCCCAGCTCCTCGTCCACGTCCCCGCGGCGCCGGCAGTCGTGGCGCAGCGCGCTCTCGAAGCGGTGCTCCAGGAGGGCGCGGGTCCTCAGCAGGTGCGGGTCCCATTCCAGGGTCTCGGGGACCCCGTCGTACCCCCGGTAGTGCAGGGCGTAGCAGAGGTGCAGGGCGAGCTGGAGGTCCTCCCCGTACGGGTCGCAGCGCGCGATCTCCGGGCCGTCGGGCAGCGCCCCGGGGTCGCCGAGCAGCCGTCGCCGGACCGCCCGCGACACCTCGCCGCGGGCCTCGGGGACCCCGGGCGCGACGGAGGCCGTAGGGAGGATCTGCGGGGCGGCGGTCATGAGGTCGGGTCCTCCGGGGAGTCGGCCGCCGGGCGGGGGCGCCGCTGCCGGTGGCGGTGGCTGGTGTCGCAGAACGGGGCCCGCCCGCTCCGCCGGCACGTGCACAGGGCGACCACGGGCCGCTCGCAGTGCCGCACCGATCCGTCGGGCATGACGACGTCCACCGGCCCCTCGACGAGCATCGGCCCGTCGTCCAGGGGCCGGACCAGGGTCGGCGCGCTCCGCGCGGGACCTTCCGTCCGCACCGGGGGCACGGCCCCGGGCCGTACGTCCGGGGAAGGGGACATCACACACCACCCATCGGCTGTCTCGTTTCCTCTGCTGCGCGGCTGCCCCGCCGGACCGCGCCCATGCGCGGGCGGCGCGGCGGGGGAGGGGCCGGGGTCACGCGCGGGACGCGCGGATCACGACCAGTTCCTCCGCGCGCGTCCCGGGCGGGACGAGCCCCCGGGCGGCGAACCACTCCTCGCGGGAGGCCATCACCGGGCCGTAGGGCTGGGCGCGGCGGTCGGCCACCCGGGCGCGCAGCCCGGCCCGGCGCAGACCGTCCAGGGTGGCGGTGACGCCGGAGAGCGACGACTGCACGACGAGCAGCGTCCCGGCGGAGGTGAGCAGACGGGGCACCCGGGCGCAGACCCGGTCGAGGAGGAGGCGCCCGTCCGTGCCCGCGTCCCAGGCCCGCCGGGGGCCGCGCGCGGGCAGCGCGGGGTCCTCGCAGGGCACGTACGGCGGGTTCACGGTGATCAGGTCGAAGCGCTCGTGCGCCACCGGGGCCTCCAGGTCGCCCCGGAACAGCCGCACCCGGCAGCGGTGCCGCAGCGCGTTGAGGCGGGCCGTGGTGACGGCCGCGCGCGAGATGTCCACGGCGGTGGCCCGCGTGCCCCGCAGGGCGGCGGCGACCGCGACGACACCGGTCCCGGTGCACAGGTCGAGCGACCGCGCGCCGTGCCGGAACTCCTCGCGCGCCAGGTTCGCGAGCAGCAGCGCGGTGTCCCCCTGGGGCGCGTACACCCCGGGGAGCCGGTAGACGCGCGGCACGCCCGCCCGCCCGTCCCCGGGCGGTGCGGCGAAGTCCTCGCCGACGGGAGGGGTCATCTGAGTCACAGTGACCGGCCTCCCGCCCGGGACGGGGCGCCCGGCGCCGGCGGCACGCGGTCCACCGGCGCGGACGTCTCCTCGGAGCTTCGTATCGGGATTCCCATGGCCCGCGCCTCAGCGCTCCTGGTTCCGCTCGGACTGCTCCGGCGGCTGCCAGGACTCCCGCCTCGCCTCCGCCGCCGGGGGCTGTGCCACCCCGGCGGTCTGCTTCCGCCGGGCCACCCGCCGGGAGCCCCACCAGAACGCGCCGAGCAGCAGGGCGGCCACCACCACCCCGACCGCGATCAGCAGGAGCGAGGAGGAGCCCCCGGCGGCCAGCGGGGAGGCCGGTGCGGCGGCGGAGAGAGGGGAGAGAAGCATGATCGCCCTTCCTGTCGGAGACGGGGCACTGTGGTTCGGACCGGCGGGTACCCCCGGCGGGGGGAAGCATTCGTCCGCGCCCGCCGCCCGCCGCCGAAGGAGTGATCCGCCCTCAGAGCCGGTCGCGCAGGGCCGGGAGCAGCTCCTTCTCCGCCCAGCGGAAGAACGGCTCCTGGTGCCCGCCGCCGATCTGGACGAGGGCCAGCTCGGTGAACCCGGCCTCGGCGTACGGGCGGGCGGCCTCCACGAACGCGTCGATGTCGTCGCCGCACGGGATGTTCTCTGCCACGTCCTCGGGCCGCACGGTCTCGGTGGCCTGGGCGAACCCGGAGGGCAGCGGAAGCTCGGAGTTGACGCCCCAGCCGTTCAGCGACCAGCGGAACTGGTCGTGGGCGCGCGCCACCGCCGCGTCCCGGTCGGGGTCGTAGCAGACCGGCATCTGGCCGACCCGCGGCTTGCCCGCGCCGCCGTGCTCGTCGAAGGCGTCGAGCAGCTCCCCCTTCGGCTCGGTGGCGATCACCAGGTCCGCCCGCTGCCCGGCGACCTTGCAGGAGTGCGGGCCCGACACGGCGATCCCGATGGGCGGGGGAGTGTCGGGGACGTCCCACAGCTTGGCGTTCTCGACCTGGAAGTGGGTCCCGCGGTGGGTCACGTACGCGCCGGAGAACAGGTCGCGGATGATCCCGGCGGCCTCGTCCAGCATCTCCAGGCGGACGCCGGCCGAGGGCCAGCCCTCGCCGACGACGTGCTCGTTCAGGATCTCGCCCGAGCCGAGGCCCAGCCGGAACCGGCCCTCCGACAGCAGCTGCACGGTCGCCGCCTTCTGCGCCACGACCGCCGGGTGGTAGCGGAAGGTCGGACAGGTCACGTACGTCATCAGCGGGATGCGGGAGGTGGCCTGCGCCGCCGCCCCCAGGACGCTCCACGCGTACGGGGCGTGGCCCTGGGAGTCCAGCCACGGGAAGGAGTGGTCGGAGATCACGGAGAAGTCGAACCCGACGCGCTCCGCCTCGACCACGTGCCCCACCAGCTCACGGGGCCCGGCCTGCTCGGTCATCATCGTGTAGCCGATCTGCATCATGCCGGGCGACTTGCCGCGAACGCGCCCCTTGAAACGGGCATGACGGACACTTCTGGCGACGGCGGCCGGAACCGCGTGCGGCGGGCGAAAATGGGTGCCGGCCCCGATGCGGACGGATGGTGCCCCGGGGGACGGTGGGGTGGAGGATCGCCCGGCGACCCGGTCGCCGCGCCGGTGCACGGGGCGGGACGCACGGAGTGCGGGCCCGGCCGGTGGCACCGGTCTTCCGGGCCGTGGCACGAACGGAGTCCGCGCCCATGACACGTCCCCCCCGGAGACCACGGAGCCCCCGCACCGCTCCGGAGAACCCGCCCGAACCCGGCCGCCGTCCCCACCGGGCGGGTCCGCCGTGAGCGTGACCACGTGGGCGACCGTCGCGGTGTTCGCCGCCGTCTACGTGCTGATCGCCACGGAACGGGTCCACCGGGTCGCCGCGGCCCTCGGCGGCGCGGTCGCGATGCTGCTCATCGGGGCGACCACCCCGGAGGACGCCTTCTTCTCCGAGCACACGGGCATCGACTGGAACGTCCTCCTCCTGCTCCTCGGCATGATGCTGATCGTCTCCGTGCTCAAACGCACCGGCGTGTTCGAGTTCGTCGCCATCCGGGCGGCGAAACGCTCGCGGGGACGCCCGTACCGCCTCATGGTGCTCCTCATCCTCACCACCGCCGTCCTGTCGGCGTGGCTGGACAACGTCACCACCGTCCTCCTGATCGCCCCGGTCACGATCGCGGTCTGCGGCAAGCTCGGCCTCCCGGTCGTGCCGTACCTGATCGCCGAGGTCATGGCCTGCAACATCGGGGGCGCCGCCACCCTGATCGGCGACCCGCCCAACATCATGATCGGCTCGCGGGCCGGCCTCTCCTTCAACGACTTCCTGCTCCACATGGCTCCCATCACCACCTTCCTGATCCTGGTGTTCGCGGTGATGGCCCGCTGGATGTTCCGGGGCTCCTTCCCGTACGACCCCGAACGGGCCGAACGGGTCATGGCGATGAACGAACGGGAGGCGATCACCGACAAGCGGCTCCTCGTCGTCAGCGGCGTCGTCATCGGCCTGGTGATGGTCTGCTTCGTCCTGCACACCGTCCTGCACCTGGAACCCTCCGTCGTGGCCATCGGCGGAGGACTGATCCTGCTCGCCGTCTCCCGGCTGAAGCCGGACGAGGTGGTGGCGGACGTGGAGTGGCAGACGCTGGCGTTCTTCGCCGGACTCTTCGTCATGGTCGGCGCCATGGTGCGGACCGGGGTCATCACCGACATCGGGGAGGCGGCGGCCCGGGCCGCCGAGGGGAAGCTGTTCGGCACCTCGATGGCCCTGCTCTTCGGCTCGGTGGTGCCCTCCGCCGTCATCGACAACATCCCGTTCGTCGCCTCGGTCGGCCCGATCGTCTCCGAGATCGTCGGGTCCTCCGGCGGGACCGAGCGGGCCGGCATGCTCTGGTGGTCCTTCGCCCTGGGCGCGGACCTCGCCGGCAACGCCACGATCATCGCCTCCTCCGCCAACGTCGTCACCGTCGGCATCGCCGAACGCGCGGGCCACCCCCTCTCCTTCTGGCAGTTCAGCAAGTACGGCCTGGTCGTCACCGCCGTCACCACCGCCATCGCGGGCCTGTACGTCTGGCTGCGCTACTTCGTCCTGGCCTGACCGACGCCCCGCCGGGCCACCGAGAGGAGTGAGGACACCATGGGCGACTCCGACGAGGAGAGGCTCGCCGACCTGGAGGCCGTCGTGTGGCGCGACGACCCCCGCTTCGCCCGCGGCCTGGACGAGGGCCGCCCCCGGCGCCCCCGTGAGTACCGGCGCGGCCGGGCCTGGCCGGCCATGGCCCTGGCCCTCGCGGCCGTCGTCGTCGGAGGGGTCGTCCCGCACGGGCTGCTCCTGGCGGCGGGCCTCGTCATGGCGGCCCTGGCGGTGAACCTCTTCGACGGCCGGGAGCGGCGGCACCGGCACCGGCGGGGACACGAAGGGGGCTCCGGCGGCCGGTGGTGACGCCGGGGCGAACCCTCCTGCCCGGCCCGGCCGTTGAAGCCGTCCGCGCCGCCCTCCGTACCGCCGTCCCACTCCGTGGAACGGCGGCCGGTGCGCCTTGACCCCGCCGACGGGCACCTGGTTCGATCATGTGCGTGAAGAGCAGCCGGACGACCCTCACGCGACGACGCCACGTCGACCTCGCGCGGACGTCCGGCGCCCTCTGTAGCGTGCGCTGACCCCGGCCGCGGCGCCGCGCGCCCGCTGACGCCGACCGCAGCCGCCGCCCCCGGAAACCCCGCTCGGCCGTAGCCCCGGTCGGCGGGTGCCCGTCCCGGTCGCCGCCCGTCGCCCCCGGCGCGCCTCCGGCCGCCGGAGCCGGACCCCGGTCGCGTGACGCCCGGCCGGCCCCGCGGGGCTCATCGGCCTCACCGAAGGCCCCCTGATCCCCTCGGCCCCATCAGCCCCGTCCATCCCACCGGCCCCACCGGTCCCTGCCCTCCCGGCGATCCCGGGAGCACCGGCCGAGGGGTCCGCCCGCCCGTGCCCGCCGCCCCGCCCGTACGCACCACTCCGCCCGTACGGGCCTCCTCTGCGCCCGCGTGCGCCCCCGCCCCGCACCCCCTTCCGGAAGGATCCCGTCCCCGTCATGCCCCTCCCGTCCGTACGCTCCCGTGCCCGCCGCAGGCCCCTGGTCGCCGCGCTGTTCTCCGCCCTCGCCCTCGCGGCCACCGCCGTCCCCGCCGGAGCCGCGCCCACGGCCGGCTTCGCCCCCGTACCGCCGCACAACCCGTACGCGGGTCCCGACGGGACCGCCACCATGCACGGGGACACCGGCTCCTCGGACACCACCCCGCTGGCGGGCCCCGGCGCGGGCCCCCTCGCGTCGAAGCGGGTGGCCCTCGCCTCCGCCTGCCCCACCGTCCTCGTCGGCTCCGACGGCCACCCGGTCGTCCTGTGCACCCCGATCTTCGGCCAGGTCCCGACCGTCCACCTCCTCGACCCGGCCGACGGCTCCTCCCTCACCACCCTCCGGCTCACCAAGGGCTCGCTCCTCGGCGGCGTCTACGCCTACCTGGACGACGAGGACCGGCTCGTCGTCGTGGACGGCAGCCGCCACCTCCTGCGGGTCGCCCACCGCAAGGACGCCTCGGGGAAGTGGCACCTCTCCCTCGACCGGAGCCTCTCCCTCGCCTCCGCCGTCCCCGCCGACGACGCGGTCACCGGCCTCTCGCCGGACTGGCAGGGGCGCGTCTGGTTCGCCACCGGCAACGGCGTGGTCGGCCTCGCCGACGACCGGACCGGACGGGTCACCACCCTGCGCCTGCCCGCCGGGGAACGCGTCGCCAACAGCATCTCCACCGCCCCCGAGGGCACCGCCGTCACCAGCACCCACGCCACTTACCTGCTCACCGCGGACGCCGACGGCACCCCGGCGATCGCCTGGCGGCAGGCGTACGACCGGGGCCGGGCCCGCAAGCCCGGCCTGCTGAGCTGGGGCAGCGGCTCCACCCCGACCTTCCTCGGCCCGAAGACCGGCACCGACTACGTCGCGATCGTCGACAACGCCGACACCACCGTCCGCCTCAAGGTGTACCGCACCGACGGCGGCGCGGAGATCTGCTCGATCCCCGTCCTCCAGGCCTCCGGCGGCCCCGGCAGCGAGAACTCGCCCGTCGGCGCGGGCAACAGCGTCTTCGTCGCCGGCACCTACGGCTACCCGTACCCGGCCCTCCCCGACGGCGCGGGCCCGTCCGTCCCCTCCTCGGCCGACTTCGCCGGCGGACTGACCCGGGTCGACATCCGCCCCGACGGCACCGGCTGCGCCACGGTCTGGGACAACACCCTGCGCTCGGCGGCCGTCCCGAAGCTGTCCACCGCCACGAACACCCTGCACACCGTCCTGCGCGACCCGCTCGTTCCCGGGACCGGGGGGACGGGCGTCCTCGACCCGTACCGCTACGTCCAGATCGACCCGGAGACCGGCCGCGTCACCCGCTCCCAGCAGGTCGGCGTCGGATCCCTGTACGACACGCTCCAGATGGCCGGCACCGTCGCCCAGGACGGCGCCTACCTCCAGGGCACGGTGACCGGCGTCCTGCGGATCACCGCGGGCTGAACCCCGGCCTCCGTCAGTACACGTCCCGGACGTACCGCCGGTCCGCCGCCATCCGCTCCACGTAGGCCGCCGCCTCCTCGTCGCCCATCCCGCCGTGGCGGGCGACGAGTTCGCGCAGGGTGTGGTCGACGTCCCTGGCCATGCGGGCGGCGTCGCCGCAGACGTGGAAGTGGGCGCCGTCCCGCAGCCAGGACCAGAGGACGGAGCCGTGCTCGCGCATCCGGTCCTGGACGTAGACCTTGTTGCGCCGGTCGCGGGAGAAGGCGGTGTCGAGCCGGTGGAGGTGGCCGGAGGCGAGGTGGGCCTCCAGCTCCTCGCGGTAGTAGAAGTCGGTGGCCTCGCGCTGTTCGCCGAAGAACAGCCAGTTGCGTCCGGTGTGGCCCCGGGCCAGGCGGTCCTCCAGGAAGCCGACGAAGGGGGCCACGCCCGTCCCGGGACCGACCATGATCAGGGGTGCGGCCGGGTCGGCCGGCGGCCGGAAGTGCGGGGAGCGCCGCACGAAGACCTGGACGGGGCCGTCGTCGGCGTGGTCGGCGAGGTACGCCGAGCACACGCCCGTGCGGTCCCGGCCGCGGCCGTTGGCGTAGCGCACCACGGAGACGGTGAGCCGGACCTCGCCCGGGTGGGCCAGCGGGCTGGAGGAGATCGAGTACAGGCGCGGCTGGAGGCGCTTGAGGACCCCGGTCCACTCGGCGGCGGAGGCGCGGACGGAGAAGCCCCCGATCACGTCGGCCGTCTGGAGCCCCCACCCCCACTTCGCCAGCTCGTCCTTGTTGCCGGGGCGCAGCAGCCGCCTGAGGTCGTGGCTCCCGGAGCGCTCGGCCACGAACCTCAGCAGGTCCGGGGTGACGCGCGTGATGTCGAGGCGGGTCTGCAGGGCCTCGGCCAGCGGGAGGGGCCCGGCACCGCCCGCATCGACCGGCTCGCCGGGGTCGAGGCCGGTGAGCGCCAGCCACTCGGCGACCGGACCGGCGCCGTTCACCGGCCACACGCCGAGCGCGTCGCCCGCCTCGTACGCGAGCTCGCCGCCCCGGGTGTCGAAGGCGAACCGCCGCACCTCCTTCTGTGAACCGGGCAGGCTCAGCAGCCGGTTGCCGACGAGGAGCGTGGCGAACGGGGAGGCCTTCGTGTACGCCGGGGGCCCGGCGACCCGCCCGGCGGGGGCGGGCGCATGGACCGGGGAGGGGGACGGCGCCGGGGCCGGCCCGGAGGCCGGGGCGGCGAGCAGCGGCAGGAGCGCCGCGAGCCACGCCCCGGACCCCTCCTCGTGGTCGGGTTCGCAGTCGGTACGGGGGTGGAGGCGGGTGGCGCCGAGCGCGGCGAGCCGCTCGTCGACGCGCCGGCCGTGGCCGCAGAAGTCGGCGTAGCCGGAGTCGCCGAAGGCCAGGACGGCGAAGCGGACGCCGTCGAGGCGCGGGGCGTCGGCGGAGGCCAGCGCCTGCCAGAAGGCCGTTCCGTTGTCCGGGGCGTCGCCGTCCCCGAACGTACTGGTCACCACCAGCAGGTCCGTGTCGGGACCGATCTCCCCGAGGTCCGCGCCCTCCATCGGGAGGAGGGCCGGGGCGTGCCCGGCCTCGGCCAGCCGGCCGGCGGCGGTGGCGGCGAACTCCTCGGCCGTCCCGGTCTGGGAGGCCCACAGGACCAGCAGGCGGCGCGCGGGGGCGGCCCGCCGCCCGTCGTCCGGCCCTCCCTCCCGCGCCGGGCCGCCGGACGGGGCCGGCGCGGCGGTGCGCGAGAACGCCCCGGCGAGCACCCCGTCGACCCAGAGGCCGTGCTCCGGCGCGAAGGGTGCGGACGCCGGGAGGACGGGCACGCGGCCGTCGACGGGCCCGGCGGGCCCGGAGATCCCGGGGGGTCCGGCGAGCCCGACGAGGAAGCCCGCGAGGTAGTGGCGCTCCGGCTCGGTGAACGGGGGAGGGGCGAGGTCCGCGACGCCGAACAGGGCGGCGAGCGCGGGCACGGCCCCTCCGCCCGGCTCCCGTCCCGCCTCCGTCTCCCGTTCCGCCCCCGCCTCCCGTGCCCGCTCCTCCTCCGGGCGGACGACGGGCACGGGAGCGGCCGTCTTCGCGAGGGTCACCGCGCACACCTTGAACTCGGGCTGGAAGGAGACCGGATCGACGGCGTCGTTGGTGACGGCGTTGATGCCGAGGTACTCCCCGGACAGGTCGTTCCAGTGGAACGGCGCGAAGCAGTTCCCGGGCAGGACCCGGTCGGTGACCACGGCGGGCAGGACGGCGCGCCCGCGCCGCGAGGCGATCTCCACGCCGTCGCCCTCGGCGATGCCGAGCGCCGCCGCGTCCTCGGGATGGACCTCGACGAAGGGGCCGGGGTTCAGCTTCGCGAGCCTGGCGACCTTGCCGGTCTTGGTCAGGGTGTGCCACTGGTGCTGGAGGCGCCCGGTGTTGAGGACGAACGGGTAGGAGTCGTCGGGTGGTTCCGCCGCCGGGAGGTGCGCGCGCGCGAAGAACCGGGCGCGCCCGCTCGGCGTCGGGAAGGCCAGCCGGGGGCGGGTGCCGTCCTC
The DNA here is from genome assembly GCF_044756005.1 of Streptomyces sp. NPDC092045. NCBI lineage: Bacteria > Bacillati > Actinomycetota > Actinomycetes > Kitasatosporales > Streptomycetaceae > Streptomyces > Streptomyces sp. NPDC092045. The sequence goes on from NZ_JBIVSC010000001.1 coordinate 1,030,925, forward strand.
GCGCTCCAGGAGCGTCTGGCTGACGCCGTCGTTCAGGTACCGGACCGGGTTGCGGTCGGGGCCGTCGGGGGTCGGGGCCGGCCACTGGACGGGGGTGGCGCGCAGCCTCTCGTACGTCACGCCGCGCAGGTCCCAGCCGGTCTGCGGGTTCCACGCCCGCTTGAGCTCCTCGAACACCTCCTCGGCGGAGGCGTGCGCGAAGCCCTCGGCGAAGCCCATCGCGCGGGCGACCCGGGCGATGAGCAGCCAGTCGGGCAGCGCCTGCCCGGGCGGGTCGACGACCCCCTGGACGAGGGTGAGGTTCCGCTCGGAGTTGACCATGACGCCGTCGGACTCCGCCCACAGCGTGGCCGGCAGCACCACGTCCGCGTAGGCGTTGGTCTCGGTGTCGGCGAACACGTCCTGGGTGACGACGAGTTCGGCGGCCTCCAGCGCGTCGATGACGGTCCTGCGGTGGGCGACCGAGGCGACCGGGTTGGTGCAGATGATCCAGCAGGCCTTGATGTCGCCGGCCGCCATCCGCTCGAACATGTCGACCGTGCCGCGCCCCGCCTCGGCCCGCAGCGTTCCCTCGGGGACGTTCCACAGCTCCTCGACGAAGGCGCGGTCGGCGTCGACGAGCACCGACCGCTGGCCGGGCAGCCCCGGCCCCATGTAGCCCATCTCCCGGCCGCCCATGGCGTTGGGCTGACCGGTGAGCGAGAAGGGTCCGGCGCCCGGACGGCAGATCGCGCCGGTCGCGAGGTGCAGGTTGACGAGCGCGTTGGTGTTCCAGGTGCCGTGCGTGGACTGGTTGAGCCCCATGGTCCAGCAGCTGGTCCACGCCCCGGCCTCGCCGATCCACCGCGCGGCCCGCCGGATGTCGGCCTCGGGGAGGCCGGTGATCCCGGCGACCTCGGCGGGCGGGTAGTCGGCGAGCAGGGCGGGCATCTCCTCCCAGCCCTCCGTGAACTCCGCGACGAACTCCTCGTCGACGTGCCCGTTCTCGACGAGGAGGTGCAGCAGGCCGTTGAGCAGGGCGAGGTCGGTGCCCGGCCGGATGGGCAGGAAGAGGTCCGCCTTGTCGGCGGTGGCGTTGCGCCGGGGGTCGACGACGATCAGCTTCGCCCCGGCCGACTTCACCCGGTCCATCATCCGCAGGAAGAGGACCGGGTGGCAGTCCGCCATGTTGGAGCCGATCACGAGGAACACGTCCGCGTGGTCGAGGTCCCGGTACGAGCCGGGCGGCCCGTCCGCGCCGAGCGACAGCTTGTAGCCGGAGCAGGCCGAGGCCATGCACAGCCGGGAGTTCGACTCGATCCGGTGGGTGCGGACGAAGCCCTTGGCGAGCTTGTTCGCCAGGTACTGCGCCTCCAGGGACATCTGCCCGGAGACGTAGAAGGACAACGCGTCGGGCCCGTGCTCGTCCAGGATCGCGCGCAGCCGCCCCGCGACCGCTTCGACGGCGGCGTCCACGTCCGTCTCGACCGGCTCGCCGCCGCGCTCCGCCCGGACCAGCGCCTTCCCGAGCCGGCCCGGGGCCGCCGCCATGTCGGCGCTCGTGGCCCCCTTCGTGCACAGCCGCCCGGAGTTGGCCGGATGCGCCTTGTCGCCGGACGCCCGCACGACCCTCCGCAGCCCGGTCGCCGGGTCGCGCGCGACGTCGAGGACGATGCCGCAGCCGACCCCGCAGTACGAGCAGACCGTTCGCGAAGTCCCGCCCTCCGGCTCCATCGGCACCCCTCGTCGTCGTCCTCCCGGGTGGGAGGTCTCCCACCCCCACGACCGTAGGAAGCCCCGGTTTCCGGACGATCACGCCCCCCGGGCGCGGGACGTTACACCGGACGCACGACGGGAGGCGGAGCGCCGTGAGCACCCGCCGCCGGCCGGTGGAGGACGCCGGGGGCGCGGCCCCGATCCGCCGGACACCCCCTGGAGTGCGGGGATGCCGTCGTACAGCATGGGGCAGGCCGCGCGGCTGCTCGGAGTGAGGTCCGGAGACCGTCCGCCGGTGGGCGGACGGGGGCAGACCGGCCGTGGAGCGCGACGGGGCCGGCCGTCGGGTGATCGAGGGCGCGGCCCTGGCCGCCTTCGCCCGGGAGCGCGGGGCCGGGCTGCACGCCGTCCCGGAGGACGACGCGTCGACCTCCGTGCGGAACTCCTTCGTGGGGATCGTGACCGCGGTGCGGGTCGACGACGTGGCCGCCCAGGTGGAGGTGCAGTCGGGCCCGCACCGGCTGGTGTCCCTCGTGACCCGCGAGGCCGTCGAGGAGCCGGGCCTTGGGGTCGGGGTCACGGTCACCGCCCGGGTGAAGTCGACCGACGTCCACGTCGACCTGCGCTGAACGGCCGCGGACGGGCCCGCGGCTCGTCGTCCCGTCCGACCGCTGCGGAGCCCGCTGCGCCAGCGCCGTCACGGGCATCTGGACCGGCCCTCCGCGGCTCGCCGGAGGTCTTCCGTCCGAGGCGTGGGACCGGAGGGCGACCCCGCTCGTCGGTTCCTACCACCCTCCTCTCATCCGCGATGGAGAGTCCGACGACTTTCTTGCAGATGAGAGCGAGCACGGCCTACGGTGTCGCATATGCAGTCCTACACCATCGGACAGGCCGCGCGTCTGCTGGGCGTCAGCCCCGACACCGCGCGTCGCTGGGCGGACGCGGGCCGGGTCGCCACCCACCGCGACGAGAGCGGGCGGCGCGTCATCGACGGGAAGTCGCTCGCGGCGTTCTCCGTGGAGATCGCGCAGGACGACGAAGAGGACGCGTCGTACACGTCGGCGCGCAACGCCTTCCCGGGCATCGTCACGGCGATCGAGCTCGGCGACGTCGCGGCCCAGGTCGAGATCCAGGCCGGTCCGCACCGGCTCGTCTCCCTCCTGACCCGGGAGGCCGTGGAGGAACCGGGACTGGAAGTCGGCGTGCAGGCCACCGCCCGCGTGAAGTCGACCAGCGTGCACATCGACCGCACCTGACCACCCCTCACGCACCACCGCAGCACCTCGGCCGTCGGCGCGGCCGGCCTCTTCCCCGCACTTCCGATCCGTCTCCAAGGAGTCCAGACCCTCATGTCCCTCACCCTCACCGGGCGCCGTGCCGCCGCCTGCGCCCTCACCGCCGCCCTGCTCGTCCCGCTCGCGGCCTGTGCGAGCGACGACGGCAGGAAGGGCACCGGCGGCTCCACGGCCACCGCCTCCGGCTCGCCGAGCGGCGCCCCCGCGGCGAACCTCACCGTGCTCGCCGCCGCGTCCCTGACCGACGTGTTCAAGACGGCCGGCGCCGCGTACGAGAGGTCCCACCCCGGTACGAAGCTCACCTTCTCCTTCGCGGGGTCGCAGGAGCTCGTCGCCCAGGTCTCCCAGGGCTCGCCCGCCGACGTCCTGGTGACGGCCGACACCAAGAGCATGGACAAGGCGAGGGCCGACACCGGCGCCCCGGTGGTCATCGCCGAGAACCGCCTCGTCATCGCCACCGGCGAGGGCAACCCGCACGGGATCGACGACCTGAAGGACCTCGCGGACACCAAGCTCAAGGTCGTCCTCGCGGCCCCCGAGGTCCCGGCCGGCAAGTACAGCGAGCAGATCCTCGACAAGCAGAAGATCGCGGTGAAGCCGGTCTCCCAGGAGCCCAACGTGCGCGCCGTGCTCAGCAAGGTCGAGCTGGGCGAGGCCGACGCCGGCCTCGTCTACAGGACCGACGCCGAGAGCGCGAAGGACAAGGTCGACGCCGTCGAGATCCCCGACGGCCAGAACGCCGTCGCGCAGTACCCGGCGGCCACGCTGAAGGAGTCGAAGAACGCCGGGGCCGCCGCCGCGTTCGTCGCCTGGCTGTCCTCGCCCGAGGGACAGAAGATCCTCCAGGACGCCGGCTTCCAGAAGCCGTGACGCGCGGGATCGACCACGATCGGGAGGGGCTGCCCCGCACCGGGGGACCGGGCGGCCCCTCCGCTCCACCCCCACCTCTCCGGGACGGACGATGAAACGATCAGACATGCGCGTCTCCGCGAGGCGCCCCGGGAGCTCCCGGCCGCCCCTCGCCCTCGCGCTGCCCGCGCTGGCGGCCGTGGCCTTCCTGGCGCTCCCCCTGGTCGGCATCCTCGTACGGACCGAGTGGGGCGAGCTCGCCGGCCACCTGACCGCGCCGGGGACCGTCGAGGCGCTCAAGCTGTCGCTCCTCGTCTCCTTCTGGGCGCTCGGCCTCTCGCTGCTCCTCGGCGTCCCCCTCGCCTGGCTGCTCGCCCGGGTCTCCTTCCCCGGCAAGGCGCTCGTCCGCTCGCTCGTGCTGCTGCCGATGGTGCTGCCGCCGACCGTCGGCGGCGTCGCGCTGCTCCTGGCCTTCGGCCGGCGCGGACTGCTCGGACCGTGGCTGGAGGGCACCTTCGGCATCACCCTGCCGTTCCACACCTCCGGTGCGGTGGTCGCGGCGACCTTCGTCGCCATGCCGTTCCTCGTCATCAGCCTGGAGGGCGCGCTCGGCGGCCTCCGGCCCCGGTACGAGGAGACGGCGGCGTCCCTCGGGGCCCCGCCGGTCCGCGTCTTCTTCACCGTCACGCTCCCGATGGTGGCGCCCGGGGTCCTGGCGGGCGCGGCGCTCACCTGGGCGCGGGCCCTCGGCGAGTTCGGTGCCACGATCACCTTCGCCGGGAACCTGCCCGGGACGACCCAGACCCTCCCGCTCCAGGTCTACCTGCTGCTCCAGGAGGAGCCCGAGGCCGCCACCTCCGTCTCGCTCCTGCTCCTCGCCATCGCCATGGGCGTCCTGATCGCCCTGCGCGGGCGCTGGACCGGCACCCCGACGGACGGGAGGCGCCACCCCGCCCCCACGGAGGAACCGGCGCCGGGGGAGCGGACCACGGGGGAGCCGGCTGCGGCGTCACCGACCGCCGGACAGCCGGCCGCGGCGGGACCGGCCGCGGCGGTACCGACCGCCCCGGAAGGCGTCCCGCCCGGCGGGCGCTGGGCCCTGCACGCCGACGTCACCGGCTTCACCCGGCTCACCCTGGACGCCGGACCCGGCACCACCATCGCCGTCGTCGGCCCCAACGGCGCCGGCAAGACCACCCTGCTCCGCGCCCTCCTGGGCCTCACCCCGCGCGCCCGCGCGGACCTCCGGCTCGGCGACGAGGACGTCACCGCCCTGCCCCCGCACCGCCGCCACGTCGCGTGGGTGCCGCAGGACGGCGCGCTCTTCCCGCACATGTCGGCCCTCGCCAACACCGCCTACGGCCTGCGCGCCCAGGGCGTCGCCCGGTCCGAGGCCCGCCGCGAGGCGCAGGCCTGGCTCGACCGCCTCGGCGTCGGCCCCCTGGGGCACCGGAAGCCCGCGCAGCTCTCCGGCGGACAGGCCCAGCGGGTCGCCCTCGCCCGGGCGCTCGCCGCCCGCCCCCGGCTCCTCGTCCTCGACGAACCCCTCGCCGCCCTCGACCAGACCACCCGCGCCCACGTCCGGCACACCCTGCGCACCCACCTCGCCGGCTTCGGCGGCGTCTGCCTCGTCGTCACCCACGACCCCGTCGAGGCCGTCTCGCTCGCGGACCGCGTCCTCGTCCTCCAGGACGGCCGGGCCCTCCAGGACGACACCCCGGCGGAGGTCACCCGCCACCCCCGGTCGCCCTGGGTCGCCCGGATGCTCGGCCGCAACGCCTGGCCCGGCACCGCCACCCCCGACGGCCTCGCCCTCGACGGCGGCGGCACCCTGGTCGCCGCCGAGCCCCCGCCGCCCGGCACCCCGGCGCTGGCGATCGTCGGGCCCGAGGCGGTGTCCCTCCACCGCGAGAAGCCCGCCGGCAGCCCCCGCAACGTCTGGCCCGGCACCGTGCGCGAGATCACCGCCAGCGGCAGCCGCCTCCGCGTCCTCGTCACCTCCGAGGGGGCGCCCGACCTCGTCGCCGAGATCACCCCTCGGGCCGCCGCCGAACTCGGCCTCGCCGACGGCGTGTCAGTCTGGACCGGCATCAAGGCGACCGAGGCGACGATCGTCACCCTCTGACTGACTGACTGACCGCCCCGGGTCGACCGGAGCCCCCGCGCACCGCTCGCGGTGTTCGGTGGGCGGGGCCCGCACCGCCCCGGGCCGTCGCGCCGTCAGAAGCGTTCCCCCGGGGACGGCGCCGCGCCGGCCAGGCCGTCGCGGGCCAGGGCGCACTCGTGGGGGTGGTCGTCCGCCCCGGGCAGGGCGAGGGCGGCCTCGAACTCCCGGCGGGCCTCGGCGTGCCGGCCCGCGGCCGCGTAGGTGCCGCCGAGCCGGACGCGGACCTGCATCTCCAGCCACGTACTGGTGTGCCGGGTCAGCGCCGACAGGGCCTCGTGGTGGGTGTCGACGGCCGGACCCAGCCGGCCCCGGACGTGTTCGGCGGCGGCGAGCCGCGAGAGGGTCACGGCCCGCAGCGGCGGGTCCTCGACCTCGCGGGCCAGGCCGGCCGCCCGCCGCAGCAGCCCGACGGCCTCCGCGGTCCGGCCGAGGGCCAGCTGGGCCTCGGCGACGAAGCACAGGCTCCCGGCGATCGTCCGGGGCCGCCCACCCTTCTCGGCGAACGCCAGGGCGGTGACGTAGAACTCCAGGGCCTCCTCGTACCGCCCCTGCCGGTGGCGGATCGCGCCGAGGTTGCAGGTCACGATCCCGGCCAGCCAGTCGTCGCCGAGCCCGACCGCCCGCTCCACCGCCTCCTCCAGCCGGGCGGTGCCCTCCTCGACCCGGCCCAGCATCCACTCCGAGACCCCCATGCCGGCGACGGCCCGCACGCGGTCCCGGGGGTCGCCGTGACGGGTGCCGTGCCGCAGCGCCTCCTCGAACCAGGAGTACGCCTCCCGGAACCGCCCCCGGTGCACGTCCAGGAACCCCATGCAGTTGCGCAGCGCGGCGGGCATCCGCCGGTCGGAGGCCCGGTCCGCGCAGGAAAGGGCGAGCTCCAGGGCGGCCCGGCACTCGTGGTGGTGCCCCTGCCCGAGCAGGGGGTCGGCCAGGGCCTCGGCGATCCAGCAGGCGTGGTCGAACTCCCCGGCGGCGACCGCGTGGGCCACCACGTCCACCAGCTCCCCGCCCGCCGCGCCCAGCCACGCGGACGCCTCCCGCCAGTCGGCGAACGGAGCGCCGCCGACGCCCTCGGGCCCGGTGGGGAACGCGTCCGGGCCCCAGTCGGCGGCGAGCCGCCCGGCGGCCGTGTAGAGCCGCAGCACGGCGTCCCGGTCCGCGGCGGCCTCCTCGGGCGCCTCCGCGGCGAGCTGCCGCGCGTGCGCCCGTACGAGATCGTGCAGCCGGTAGCGGCCGGGATGCGGCTGCTGCACCAGGCTCGCGTCGACCAGGTCCTCCAGGACCCCTTCGGCGTACTCCCGGGAACGCCCGAGGGCGACGGCGAGCACGAGGCCGTCGAAGCGCGCCGTCGGGGCCAGGCCCACCGCCCGGAACCCGCGCCGCAGTCCGGGCGCCAGCTGGTCGTACGACATCCGGAAGGCGGCCTCCACGCTGCGGTCCTCGGCCCGCAGCTCGCCCAGGCCGCGCGCGTCGTCGGACAGCCGCCCGGCCAGGAAGGCCAGGGTCCACGACGGGCGGTTCTGCAGCCGGGCGCTCGCGATGCGCAGCGCCAGGGGAAGCCCGCCGCAGCGGCGGGCGAGTGCGCGGGCCGCCCCGGGCTCGCGGTCCGCCCGGTCCGTGCCGAGGAGCTCGCGGAGCAGTCCGACCGCGACCCCCGTGTCCAGCGGCTCCACGGTGAGCCGTGCGTCGGCGTCCAGGCCGGGCAGCCGCTGCCGTCCCGCGACGAGGACCCGGCTCCCGGGCCCGGCGGGCAGCAGCGGGCGCACCTGCTCGGCGCTGCGGGCGTCGTCCACGACGAGCAGCAGCCTCAGCCCGCTCGTGGCGGCCCGCCAGGCCGTGACCAGCTCCGTCAGGTCGTCCGGCTCGTTCCCGTCCTCGGCGCCGTGCCCCTGGTCGCGGACCGCCCGCAGCAGCCGGCGCAGGGCCCGCCGCGGGTCGACGGTCTCGTGGGCGGCGCCGTGCGCGTGCAGGTCCACGAACAGGCAGCCGTCGGGGTGGTCGTCGGCCAGCGCCCAGGCGGCCCGCACCACCAGGGCCGTCTTGCCGACCCCCGCCGTGCCGTCGACGGTCACCACGGACACCGCTCCCGGGGACACCGGAGCGGTGAGCAGGGCGAGTTCGGCCTCACGTCCGATCAGACAGGCCGTGTCGCCGGGGAGTTCGTTGCGGTGCCGCCGGGCACGGCGGGTCCGGTCGGACGCGCCGGTCCGGTCCGGGAGCCCGGGACGCTCGTCGTGCCGGGGCCGGGGGAGGCCCGGGGGAGCGGAGCCGTCGGCGAGGTGGTGCTCGACGTCGGCGCCGCCGGAGGGACGGGAAGCGCCGTCGCCGCCGGCGACGACCGCGACAGCGGGGAGGCGCCCGGCAACGGCCCCCGTGCCGCCACCGGAAGCAGGACCGGCCCCCGCACCGGCCCCCGCACCGGCCGTCGCCCGGCCGAGCAGCAGCCGGTCGTCCCGCCGCAGGACGGCCTGGTGCACCCGGCGCAGCTCCTCGCCGGGCTCCACGCCCAGGTCGTCGAGGAGCAGGCGCCGCGTCTCCCCGTAGACGGCGAGCGCCTCGGCCTGCCGGCCGCTGCCGTACAGCGCGCGCATCCGCAGGGCGGCGAGCGGCTCGTCGTGCGGCGGGGCCGGTGCCGCCGCCATCAGGCCGTCCAGGGCCTCCGTGTGACGCCCGAGCAGGACGAGGCACTCCGCCCGGTCCTGGAGCAGCGCGCGCCGCTGCCGGGCCAGGCGCTGCCGCTCGCTCCCGGCGAGGGGCCCCGGCAGCCCCGGCAGGGGCTCCCCGTGGAGCAGCTCCAGGGCCCGGCCGCCGTGGTCGAGCGCCGCCCCGAGATCGCCGGAGGCCTTCGCCCGCCGGGCGTGGGAGGCCCGTTCGGCCAGTTCGGCGAGATCGGTCCCGGTCCCCTCGGGCACGAAGCGGTAGCCGCCGCGCCCGCCGAGGATCACCGACCCGCCGGGACCGGCGTCCGGTCCGTCGAGCGCCTTGCGCAGCGCGTAGACGTAGCTCGGCAGGACCCGGTGGCCGGTGCCGGGGGGCTCGGCGCCCCAGACGTCGTCGAGGAGGCGCTCGTACGTCACGAAGGCCGGCGCGCGCAGGACCAGGGCGGCGAGGACCGCCTGTCTGCGCACCGGCCCGAGGGCGATCCGCCGGTCGCCGCGCCGGGCCCGGACGGACCCGAGCAGCTCGATCCGCAGGTGCTCCCCCGCACCGGCCGGAACTCCGCCCGGCCCCGCTGCCCGCTCGTCCACTTCGCCGTCCCCGTGTTCTCCGTGCGCCCCGTGCCCGCGCAGTTCTCCAAGAGCCTTTCTTCAACAGGATTTCATCGCCCTTGCAACGCGGGGCGGCAGGGTTGGCCGAGTTGTGTCGGGCACCCACGCATCGACGGGGGGCGGAGGTGCCGGGTGACGACGCACAGGGCGGGGCGGCAGTGTCGGCTGCCGCCCCGCGGCCGTCGGGGCGCCGGGCCGCCGTCTCGCCCGCCGGGCCCGATCCGGCCGGAACGGTCCGCGGGGCGCGCCCGTCCGCTCCCTCGCGCGTCCGGACCGCGGCCGCCGGACCGTCCGGCGAACGCGCCGCGCCCCGGGGGGCGTTCGGCGACCCCGGACCCGGTGAGCGCCGGCCCGGCCGGCGCGAAGAACGTGCAGCGCGAAGAACGCGAAGAAGGGTAAGGACCGATGGAGCGCCCGCCGCAGCCCTGGTACGGGCAACGCCCGCCGCAGCAGACGGTTCCCGGCAACCCGTACGCCCCGGAGGGGTACACCCCGGCACCGCCCCCGACGCCCCCGGCGCCCGCCCGCCGCCGGCGCCTCGGCGGGGGACCGGTGATCGCCGGGATCGTCGCCCTCCTGCTCCTGGCGGGCGTCGGCGCGTACGCCGTCCGGAGCGACCGGCAGGGCGGAGCGGACGCACCGCCCGTGGCGACGGGAACGGCGCCCCCCTCCGGGACGCCGACCGCCTCCCGTACCCCGGCCGTCCGCACCCCCGTGCCCGAGAGGATCCCCACGACCGGGGAGATCAACGCCGGGCGCGGGCCGGGGGACGCCACGGGGTGGATCGTCGACGACCGCACCGACCTGCCCCGCCGGAACGTCTGGCTCCACGACCTGTGGATCGTCGGCGACACCGTCGTCCAGGCCATGTACCGGAAGGTCGTCGCCCACCGCCTCTCCGACGGCGCCGAGGTGTGGAGCCTGCCGCTGCCCGCCCCCGTCTGCGAGACGCCGGTCCATCCGACCCCCGACGGCAAGGTCGTCGTGGTCTACAAGAGCAGCCGGGCCCGGAACGGCAACCGCTGCAACCAGCTCCGGATGATCGACCTGCGGACGGGGAAGGCCGGCTGGGACAAGGAGCTGACCGAGACGGGCTCGGGGGACGACACGATCATCGTCCACACCGCCATCAGCGGCGGCGTCCTCGCGATCGCCCGGAGCCTGAAGGCCACCGCGTACCGCGTGGCGGACGGGGCCGAGCTCTACGACATCCCCGTGGAGAACCCCGGCGGGTGCTATCCGGGCGACGTGGCGGGCGGCGCCCGGCTCCTGGTCGTCTCCGACTGCGCGGTCGGCGCGGACCGGAGCAGGACGTACGGGCAGATCAGGGAGATCGACCCGGGCACCGGCAAGGTGCTCTGGCGCCACCGGACCCAGCAGGGCTGGCGGGTCGGCAAGGTGCTCTCCACCGACCCGGCCGTCCTCACCACCTTCCACGCCGAGGAGCACACCAAGAACTGGCGTGTCGTCTCCCTCGGGCCCGGCGGAGCGCCGCGCACCACCATCGACGCCAGGGAGAAGGGCTTCGCGTACTGCGCCGACTCGGGGGACGCGGGCGAGGGCGTCCAGAACTGCCCGGGCACCCTGGTCGACCGGCGGGCCGTGTACCTGGGCGGGACCGACCGGGTCGGCGCCTACGACCTCGGCACCGGGAAGCTCCTCTGGGGCGTGAAGGCCGGCGAGGGCGACATCCTCCACCCGATCGCCGCGGAGGGGGGCACGCGGGCGCTCGTCTACGAGGTGCCCCGGTCGGGCAGCCCCGGCGGGATCACCCGCTTCGGCCCGGGCGGCGTGGACACCAGGGAGCAGGTGCTGCGCCATCCCGCCCCGGCCCGCTCCGCGGAGTCCGGCATGCTGGCGGGAAAGCTGGCCTACGCGCGCGGCCGCATCGTCATCACGCCGTCCCACGTCGACGGCGACGACGCCCGGCACGAGGCCCGCATGCTGTCCTTCGCCCCGGAGGGCTCGTGAGGGGCCCGGCCCGGGAACGCGCGGTCCCCCGGGCCGGGCGGAGCCCCGTCCGCTCAGCCCCGGAAGGCGGCGGGACGCTCGGGAGACGCCTCGGCGAGGGCCTTCGCCACGGCGTCGGCACCCGCGCGGAGCCCGTACACCGGGGTGTCGGGCTGCTGCCGCCAGGAGTCGTCGATGCCGCCGGCGTCGACCGTGTCGAAGCCGAGCTCGTCGACGAGGGCGCGGACGGCGTCCTTGGCGGCCTCGTCGTCACCGGCGATCGGCAGGGCGATCCGCTCGGGGTCGCCGGCCGGACGCGGACGGTCGAGGATGTCCTGGGCGTAGGTGCCGTTGAACGCCTTGACGACCGGGTGGCCCAACTGCCTCTCCGTCCACCGGCTCTCGGTCAGGCCCTCGTCCTCGATGGCGGCGATCCGCCCGTCGCGCTCCCGGGGGTAGTAGTTGTTGGTGTCGACGAGGACGAAGCCCTCGGCGGCACCGGCGAGCACGTCGTCGGGGAGGTCGGGGACGTTCTTCAAGGGGATGGTCACGACGACCAGTTCGGCGCCGCGGGCGGCCTCGGCGACGGGGACCGGGGTGGCCCCGGTCTCCTCGGCGAGCGCCGTGAGCGTCTCGGGGCCGCGGGAGTTGGCCACGGACACGGTGTGACCGAGGGCCGTGAGACGACGGGTGAGGTTGCCGCCGATGTTGCCGGCGCCGATGATACCGATCTTCATGGGACGTCCTTCGTGAGCGCGGTCGCGGGGCGGAACCGGTGCGGTCCGGGAGCGCGTCCCGGGTCCGTCCGGCGCGGCGCCGGTGGGCGCCGCGAACCCTCGTCGGTGAGGAAGAACGTCACGACCCGGAGGTTTCTTCCGTGGAACAGCTGATGCCCGAGGACCCGGTCGCCATCGGCCCGTACCCGTCGTCGCCCGGGACTTCGGGCCGCTGCCCGAGCACTCGGTCCGCACCCTCGCCAACCGCCTCGCGCTCGCCCTGCGGGCCGTGCACGGCGCGGGCCTGATCCACCGCGACCTCAAGCCGTCCAACGTCCTGATCACCGTGGACGGCCCCCGCGTCATCGACTCCGGCATCGCGCGGGCGATGGACAGCCTCACCGGGGACAGCCCGCACACCCGCACCGGGATGCTGATCGGCTCGCCGGGCCTCATGCCGCCGGAGCAGGTGCGCGGCCTCGAACTCACCCCGGCGTCCGACGTGTTCTGCCCGGGCGCGCTCCTCGTCTACGCCGCGACCGGTCGCCTGCTCTTCGGCGCGACGGACGCCGGTCTGAACGCCCACCTCCTCCGGGTCGCCGAGGAGGAGGCGGACCCGGCCGGCGTGCCGGACCCGCTCGCCGGCCTCGTACGCGCCTGCCCGGAGAAGCATCCGGCCGAGCGGCCCGCTCCCCAGGAGGTGGCCTCGCGCACGGAGCCCGACCGGGCCGGGGAGTGGCTGCCGGGATCGGTCCCGGCCCAACTCGGCCGCCGCGCCGCCCACCTCCTCGACCACGCCCCCCGCGCGCCTCGGGCCTCGGGGCCGTTCAGCCGCCCCTGCGGACCTTCGCCGCCCGCCGGGCCTCGGCGGTCTTCCGGGCCTCGGCGGCGCGTCGGGACTCGTTCTTGGCGCGGCCCGGACGGCCCGGGACCGTGCCGATGCCGCGGAAGGCCGCGCCGCCGCGCTTGGCGCCCTCCTGGGTCGGGGCGCTGCCGTCGACCGGGACGCCCGAGGGCTTCCGGGCGCCGGTGATGCGGGTCAGCTCGGCCTCGCCGGAGCGGACCCGGGCGACCCGGGGCCGGATGCCCGCGTCCGCCATGACGCGGGCCACGTCCCGGCGCTCCTCGGGAGTGACCAGGGTGACGACGACGCCGGACTCGCCGGCCCGCGCGGTGCGCCCGCCGCGGTGCAGGTAGTCCTTGCCGTCGGCCGGCGGATCGACGTTGACGACGAGGTCGAGCGCGTCGACGTGGATGCCGCGCGCCGCCACGTTGGTGGCGACCAGGACCGGCACCTCGCCGCTCCTGAAGCGCTCCAGGGTGCGGTTCCGCAGCGGCTGGGACTTGCCGCCGTGCAGCGCCGCGGCCCGCACGCCGCTGCCGAGGAGGTGCCTGGTGAAGCGGTCCACGGCGTGCTTGGTGTCCAGGAACATGATCACGCGCCCGTCGCGGGCCGCGATCTCGGTGGCGGTGGCGAACTTGTCGGGGCCGTGCACGTGGAGCACGTGGTGCTCCATGGTGGAGACGGCGGCGGCCGACGGGTCGACCGAGTGCACGACCGGGTCGGTGAGGTAGCGCTCGACGAGCAGGTCGACGTTCCGGTCGAGCGTGGCCGAGAACAGCATCCGCTGGCCCCCGGCGCGCACCTGGTCGAGGAGTTCGGTGACCTGCGGCATGAAGCCCAGGTCGGCCATCTGGTCGGCCTCGTCGAGGACGGTGACCGCCACCTGGTCGAGCCGGCAGTCCTTGCGCTCCACGAGGTCCATGAGACGGCCCGGCGTCGCGACCAGGACCTCGGCCCCGTCGCGCAGCGCGCCCGCCTGCCGGCCGATCGACACGCCGCCGACCACGGTCGCCAGGCGAAGGCCCAGCGCGGTGGCGTACGGGGCGAGCGCGTCGGCGACCTGCTGGGCCAGCTCCCGCGTGGGCACCAGGACCAGGGCGAGCGGCCTGCGCGCCTCGGCGCGGCGCCCGGCGGTCCGCGCGAGCAGCGGCAGCCCGAAGGCGAGCGTCTTGCCGGACCCGGTCCGCCCGCGCCCGAGGACGTCGCGGCCCGCGAGGGCGTCGGGCACGGTGGCGGCCTGGATCGGGAACGGTTCGTCGACGCCCAGACGGCCGAGCACCCGGAGCACCTCGGCGGGCAGGCCGAGTTCGGCGAAGCCGGTGGCCGGTATCGGGGCCGGCGCGCATTCGGCCTTCCGCGTGTCGTCCGTACGGGGCGTGTCGTTCATGTGACCTTCCTGGAAACGGTGCGTTCCGAGGAATTCACGACGGGCGGTTGACCCGTGAATTGCCGCGACGTACCGAAATGCCGTGCGATGTCGTGTGAGGGGTGATGCGTGCGGATCCGGACGTGCCGCGGGAGCGGGAGGAAACGGCCTCCGGGCCGTGGGGAATCCGGAAAACGCGACGGGCCGGTGTCCTCACCACACGGGTGAGGACACCGGCCGCGTCGGACGTGTCAACGTCAGGCGGGGAGGATGTTCTCCGCCTGCGGGCCCTTCTGGCCCTGCGTGACGTCGAAGGTCACCTTCTGGCCTTCCTGGAGCTCACGGAAGCCGGAGGTGGCGATGTTGGAGTAGTGGGCGAACACGTCCGGGCCGCCACCCTCCTGCTCGATGAAGCCGAAGCCCTTTTCCGAGTTGAACCACTTCACGGTGCCAGTAGCCATGTCATATCTCCTTTTCGGGGCGTAGCCCTGGGAGCCGCACTGTGCGGATCCCGGAGTCGCCGTGATGATTGCCCCGTCCGGAAACTGCACCGAAAACAAATCAAGTGCCTGACGATGTCGAATCGTCGAAGGCACTTGTAAGTATTTGGGAACCACAACTGCAACTGACATCGACTGTAGCACGTCGTCGGCGCCCGTGCGGGAAACCCGCGAATTTCTCACCCGGAGCCGCCGAGAACAAATTTCCGGCCACCGCCCCGATCGCCGCCTCGGCCGCCGCTCCCGCCGTCCTCCCGGCCGCCGCCCCGGCCGCCGGCGGCCACCAGGACGAAGGTGACGCTGATGAGCAGCGCCCACGCGCCGAACTTGGAGAGGGGCACGGGCTGCCAGCCGCCCAGCTGGTGCGGGTAGCTCCAGGCCCCGACGTACGTGGCCGCGTTCTCCGCCACCCACAGGAAGAAGCCGATCAGGACGAACGACAGGGCCAGCGGCATCCGGTGGTCCCGGGCCCCCACCCGGAACCGCACCCACGTGCCCGCCGTGGCGGCGAGCAGCAGGGCGGCCAGCGCCCAGCGGGCGTCGGGCAGCCAGTGGTGGCTGAAGAAGTTCACGTACACGGCGCCGGCGAGGACCGCCGTGACCCGGGGCCGGTAGCCCGTGAGCCGCAGGTCGAACAGGTGCCAGGCCCGGCACACGTAACTGCCCACGGCCGCGTACAGGAACCCGCCGTACAGGGGGACGCCGCCGAACTTCGTCAGCGCCTCCTCCGGGTAGCTCCACGACCCCATCCGCACCTTGACCAGCTCGAAGAGCAGGCCTATGGCGTGGCAGCCCGCGATCACGGCGACGTCCCGGCCGGTGTCCCAGCCGACCCGCCACGCCAGGAGCGTGAGCCCGGCGCCGTACAGGAGGAGCAGGTCGTAGCGGGCGACCGGCAGTTCCGGCAGCAGCGTCGAGGCGGCGATCCCGCCGACGAGCGCGACGGCGAAGGCGCAGCAGCGCACCTCCAGGACCGCGAAGCGCAGCAGCTGGCGTGTTCCGTGGACGAACGTCTCCATGGCGGGAGGGACGCCCGCGACCGCGCGTCCGGTTCGCCGCCCCGGGAACGGCGGCGCGCCGCGCCCTCCGGGAAGGGCGCGGCGCGGCGTCGGGCGTCGCGGGGGTCAGACCGCCGGCGACGGGAAGGTCGGGTACTCCACGCCGGAGACGTGCTGGACGACCCGGATGACCTGGCACGAGTAGCCGAACTCGTTGTCGTACCACAGGTACAGGATCGCGTTGTCGCCGTCGACCTTGGTCGCGCCGGCGTCGACGATCGACGCGTGGCGCGAGCCCACGAAGTCCATCGAGACGGCGTCGGGGGCCGTGGTGAAGTCGATCTGGCGCTTCAGCGGCGAGTGCAGCGAGACGTCGCGCAGGTACTCCAGGACCTCGTCGCGGGTGGTCTCGCGGCCCAGGCGCAGGCTCAGGATCGCGATCGAGACGTCCGGGACGGGGACGCGGATCGAGCTGCCGGTGATCGGGGCCTTCAGCTCCGGCAGCGCCTTGGCGACGGCCGAGGCGGCACCGGTCTCGGTGATCACCATGTTGAGCGGCGCGGAACGGCCGCGGCGGTCGGCCTTGTGGTAGTTGTCCAGGAGGTTCTGGTCGTTGGTGAACGAGTGGACGGTCTCCACGTGGCCGCGCAGCACGCCGTACTCGTCGTCCATCGCCTTCAGCGGCGGGACGATCGCGTTGGTGGTGCAGGAGGCGCAGGACAGGATCCGCTCGTCCGGCTTGACGGTGTCGTGGTTGACGCCGTGCACGATGTTCGGCACGTCGCCCTTGCCGGGCGCGGTCAGGACGACCTTGTCGATGCCGGGGCGCAGGTGCTTGGAGAGGCCCGCGCGGTCGCGCCACTTGCCCGTGTTGTCGATCAGGATGGCGTTCTCGATGCCGTACGCCGTGTAGTCGACCTCGGAGGGGTCGTTGGCGTAGATCACCTTGATGGTGTTGCCGTTGGCGACGATGGAGCTGTTCTCCTCGTCGACCGTGATCGTGCCCTGGAACTGGCCGTGGATGGAGTCGCGGCGCAGCAGCGAGGCGCGCTTCACGATGTCCTCGGCGGCCCGCTCGCCGCCGCCGCGCACCACGATCGCGCGCAGTCGCAGACCGTTGCCCGAACCGGCCTTCTCGATGAGGAGGCGGGCGACGAGGCGGCCGATGCGGCCGAAGCCGTAGAGGACGACGTCGCGTCCGTCGCGGCGCTCGATCTTGTTCTCGCCGAGGGCGCCGGCGACGGCCTCGGCGGTGAACTCCGCCACCGAGAGGCCGCGGTCGTCGGTCTTGTGGTCGGCGGCCAGCATGCCGATGTCGATCTGGGACGGGCCCAGGTCGAGGGTGGTGAGCGCCTGGAGGAAGGGGAGCGTCTCGGTGACCGACAGCTCCTCGCCGGCTATCTGCCGGGCGAAGCGGTGGGTCTTGAGGATGCTGACCACCGACTTGTTCACCAGGGAGCGGCTGTGGAGGAGGACGGTGACGTCCTGCTCCCGGTGCAGCTTCCCGATGATCGGGATCATCGACTCCGCGATTTCCTCGCGGTTCTTCCAGCTGGTGAACGAGTCGTCATTGACAGTCACAAGTTTATCTTTCGAGCTAGGCGGCGCTCATATGGTAACCCGCGGCCCGTTCGATCGATCAAGGGGTTCCGGGTGTGACGAGGGCCCCTTGCGGCCCCCTTGCGCCCCGGGGGCTCCGTCCCGTTCCGCGCGCCGGGCGGTCGGGGGGCGCGGACGGGGTGGACGGAGGGCGCGGACGGGGCGGTCGGAGGGGGCGGCCCCTCAGGCGAGGGCCAAGGCCCGGAAGGCGTCCCTGACCCGGGCCAGCGGGCCGGGATCGCGGGTGAGGTAGAGCCGGTTGGTCAGCAGCACGGCCCAGCGGCCCCGCGCGGGCGAGACCCAGAGGGCCGTGCCGGTGAAGCCGAAGTGCGCCCAGACGTCGTCCGCCGGGCCCGTGCCCGGCGCCGGGTGCCAGAAGAGCCCGCGCGGCGGGTCGAGGCGGCCGGTGCGCACGCGCAGCGAGGCGGCGGTCCACGCGGCGGAGAAGGTGCCGGGCACCGGGTCGAGGAGGTGGCGCAGGAAGCGGCCGGTGTCGGCGGCGGTGGTGAAGACGCCCGCGATGCCGCAGGCGCCGCCGAGGAGCCGGGTCGAGAAGTCGTGGACGGTGCCCCTGAGTCGGACGCCGCTCTCCTCGTCGTGCTCCGTCGGCGCGCACCGCTCCCTCAGGGCGGCGGGCAGCGGTCCGTACCGGGTCTCCGCCATGCCGAGGGGCGTCCAGACCCGCTCCCCGGCGAGCCGGGGGAGGGGCAGCCCGGTGAGGTGCTCGGCGAGGTAGCCGAGGACCAGGGCCGCCCGGTCGGTGTACGCGACGGCCTCCCCGGGCCGGTGCCGCAGCGGCTCGGACAGGACCCCGTCCCGCACGTCCCGCGGGTCGGAGCCGTACAGGTGCCGCAGGTTGGCGCGCAGCGGCAGGCCCGCCGTGTGGGTGAGGAGGTGGTGGGCCGTGGCCCCGGCGAGCGGCCGGCCGGCCGCCTCCGGCCAGTACGAGCCGAGCGGGGCGGCCGGGTCGAGCTCGCCGGCGTCGACGAGCGTGCCGGTCACGGCCCAGACGGCGAGGACCTTGGTGAGGCTCGCGACGTCGAAGAGCGTGTCGGGGCGCGTCGGCCCGGCGGGGTCCGCCGGGTCGAGGAGGCCGACGGCCCCGGCCGACAGGGTGGTGCGGGCGTCGCCCGCGGCCCAGGCGGCGCCGGGGACGACGCCCGCGCGCACCGCGTCGCCGAGCAGCCGCTCGCAGGGGTCGGTGCGCTGTGCCAAGGCGGGCCTCCGACGGATCGGGCGGCCCGTCGGGGATCGGGCGCCCGTCCGGAAGGCCGCGCCCGGCCCGCGGTGCTCCGGGGCGCTTCCGGCGGGCCCCTGCGGGCCGCGCTCCGAAGTGATGCCCCGGCCGGACGGGAAGACACCCTTCCGGAGGCGCGCGTCAGCGCCCGTCGGCGATCTCCTGCGGAGTCTTCGCCGGGGCCTTCTCGGGGGCCTCCCCGCCGTCCACCGTGCAGGTCACCTCGTCGCGCGGGGTGTAGTGGGTCTTGAAGGTCTCCCGCTTGACCTCGGCGCCGCCGTTCTTGAACACCCGGTCCACCGAGATGTCGAAGCCCTCGAGGGGAGGCTGCGGCACACAGGCCTTGCCCGTGCCCTCGCGCTTCGCGGGCTGCGTGAGGTTGGTGCGCGGACCGGCGACCGCCTCCACCGAGTCGTACTTCTTCGTCCCGAGGAAGCTCACGGTGACCGAGGAGTCCGTCGCGCTCGCCTTGATGTAGATCGGCTTGCCCGTGTCGTTGCGGAACTTCAGGTCCAGGCTGCCCCAGGCGACGGTCGCCTCGCGGCCGGCCGGGTAGCGCTCGATGTAGAAGGAGTGGGCGCCGTACTCGACGGGCTTCACCCCGGCGAAGAACATGGCGTTGAAGACGGTGGTGGCCATGGCGGACACGCCGCCGCCGGGCGCGGACCGGTACTGGCCGTCGAGGATCATCGTGCCGTCGACGAAGCCGTTGTCCGGGGTGCGCTCGCCGACCGTCTTGTTGAAGCTCCACACCGCGCCGGGCTGCACGAGCGAGCCGTTGATCAGCTCGGCGGCCCGGCCGATGTTCGTCGTCCGGTACGGGGCCGAGGGGAAGTTCACCGTGAACGACGACATCTGCTCGGTGATGCCGAGGCGGGCCAGCGAGTCGGAGGTCAGGTCGGGCTGCGTGACCTCGGTGGCCACCGGGGCCGTGCGGGCCGCGTCGCCGGTCTTGGTGAGCAGCGGGCGGACGGCGTCGCCGAGGGCCTTCGCGGTCACCTCGTGGCCCGGCCGCCCCTCCGACTCCACGACGACCTTGCCGTTCCGCACGCCGAGGGTGGACTGCGTCGGCGCGTTCGTCAGGGAGGCGAGCGGCCGCGCCACGTCCGGGTCGCGCAGCAGCGCGTTCGCGTCGAGGACCCCGCTGAGGTGCCCGTCGTCGTTCTTCACGGTGAGGTGGTCGCTCAGCGTGGCCGGGGAGATCCGCAGGCGCTCGCTCCCCGCCGTGAGCGTCACGGGGCCGGAGAGGGCGGGCTTCGCGTACGTGTCGAGGAAGCGGTTCACCTCGGCGGCGGGCAGCTTCGGTTGGGTCAGGGCGACGGGGAGGGCGACCGGCGACGCGCCCGTGGCGGCCGGGTAGGCCGAGCGGAGGGACTCGACGGACCGGTCGGTGTCCAGCTTCCGGCCGGTGACCGGCTGGGTCGCGACGGCCTTCCCGCCGCGGAAGGCGACGGAGCCCTCGCGGACCGCGCGGTCGTTCCGCTTCGCCAGGTCGGCCACGGTGGCCTTCGCCTTGGCCTCGTCGTACGCGAAGACGGGCCGGATGTCGCGCTCGCCGGACGAGAAGAGGCGCCGGACGACGGTGACGGGGTCGCGGGAGGGGTCGGCCGCCAGCTCGGCGGTCTTCGCCACGTCCACGCTCAGCCCGGCGGCGGCCGGGTCCACGGTCGACGCGAGGTCGCCGACCCGCACGGGGATCGGCGCCTTCCACTCGGCCGGGGCCTCGGCGGCGAGTCTCGCCTCGGCCTGGGAGCGGCTCATGCCGCCGATGTCTATGCCGGAGACCCGGGTGCCGGTGGATATGTCGTCCCCGGTGGCGAGCAGGCCCGCACCGTACAGGCCGCCGGCGGCCACCGCGACCACGCCTGTCGCGATCGCGGCCGTCCGGAGACGCGGACGGCGCCCCTCGCGGGGCGTCGGGGCATGGTCGGTCCTGGAGCGGGGCACGCGCTCTCCCGGGGCGTCGAGGAGGAAGGGGAACCCCACGACGGTACGCCGAAAGAGTGTCTTATGCACATAAGGTCGGTTTGACCTGCGGCAATACGCGGGGTCGCCGAGGCGGTGCGGAGAGTGTCGTCCGGGCCGTCCCGGACTCCGTGCGAGGAGCCGGGGCTCCGTCGTGCCCCGGGAACGTCCCGCCCCGCCTGATAGGTTCGCGGGCGACGCGGGCGGGGCGGCGCCCCGGCGGGGAGGAGCGGCACATGGCGGTGAGCGGGCGGCAGACCGGCAGACCCACCCTGGAGGAGGTCGCCGCGCGGGCCGGAGTCGGCCGCGGCACGGTCTCCCGGGTCATCAACGGCTCCCCGAAGGTCAGCGAACAGGCCAAGGCCGCCGTCGAACGGGCCGTCGCCGAACTCGGCTACGTCCCCAACCGGGCCGCCCGCGCCCTCGCCGGCAGCCGCACCGACGCCGTCGCCCTGGTCGTCCCCGAGACCGAGGCGCGGCTCTTCGCCGAGCCGTACTTCCTCGACATCATCCGCGGCGTCAGTGCCGAACTCGCCGATGCCGACAAGCAGTTGCTCCTCACCCTGATCCGCAGCGAACAGGAGCGGCAGCGCTTCGAGCAGTACCTCGCCGCCCAGCGCGTCGACGGCGTCCTCCTCGTCTCCGTGCACGGGGACGACCCGCTGCCCGACCAGGTCCGCGCCCTCGGCCTGCCCGCCGTCCTCAACGGCCGCCGCTCGCAGGACGAGGCCGTCGCCTTCGTCGACTCCGACAACACCGGCGCCGGCCGGGCCGCCGTCGCCCACCTCGCCGCGCGCGGCCGGCGCGCCGTCGCCACCGTCACCGGCCCCCTCGACATGTACGTCGCCCGCTGCCGTCTCGACGGCTACCGCGAGGGCCTCGCCGAGGCGGGGCTCGCGGCCGACGAAAGCCTCGTCGCGAACGGCGACTTCACCGAGGAGGGGGGCCGCCGGGCCATGCGGGAGCTCCTGGACCGGCGGCCCGACCTGGACGCCGTCTTCGCCGCCTCCGACGTGATGGCGGCGGGCGCGCGGGCCGTCCTGCGCGAGGCGGGCCGCCGGGTCCCCGAGGACGTCGCCCTCGTCGGCGTCGACGACTCCGCCGTCGCCCGGCACATGGACCCGCCGCTCACCAGCGTGCGCCAGCCCATCGAGGAGATGGGCCGCGCCATGGCCCGTCTGCTCCTCCAGGAGATCGCCTCGCCCAGCGCCCCCGGCGACCAGCCCCGCCGGATGCTCCCCACCGAACTGGTGGTCCGCGCCTCCTCCTGACCGGCCGCGCACCCCCTGTGGCATGATCGCGCCGACCCCGGCACGGTGCCGGAACCACAGGGGGCGGACCGTGTCCCGGCATTCCGCGTACCTCGCGCTTCCCCCCTCGGGATCCTCGCCCTGCTGCTCGCCGCCGGCGGCACGGCCGCCCTCCGCACCGGCCGGCCGCTTCCGACGCGGCGCCGGCACGTCCACCGGGTCGGCCCCTTCGGCCGGGCCCGGCCGGTGAGGGCGGGCGCGTTCGCGGCCCTGGCGTCCTCGGCGTTCCCCGACGACCCCGCCCCGCGGAACGGGATCGGCGTCCTCGCCGTCCCCGGCTTCCTCTGCGCCCTGGTCCTCGTGGTCCTCTCCCGGCGCCCGCACCGGGAGCGCCGAGACGGTCCCCCCGCCCGTCAGGAGCGGGGACCCCTGTCCTCGTCGTGGACGATCCAGCGGCCGTCCCCGCCCCGGCCGGGCCGGAACCGGCGTCCGTCGGGGCGGTGGGAGCGGTGCGACTCGCTCATCGCCTCGAAGGCCACGAACCCCGCGATCACCAGGGCGACCACGACCGCGCCCAGGACGTACCAGCCGTTCGGCGCCAGGAACCCGAACGCGATCAGGACCAGCAGCCCGATTCCGATTCTGCGCGGCATCGACATGTGAGACGTCCCCCCGGAGCGTACGTACGGTCTCCGGGGCAGACGCGAGGGCCGCCCGCCCGGTTCCCGCTCCCGGCGCACCGTCCGGCGTGTCGTTCGGACGAGCCCAGCGGGCGGGGCGGCCGGGCGTGGGTTCGAATCGGGGCATGGCTTCCTACGACAGGCCCCGCACCGGCGGCTCCCCGAGGCCGCTCAGGGCCGGCGACACCTGGTGGTACGCCGCCGTGGCGGGCGAGGCCGCCGGCTCGTTCACCACCCGCGTCCGCACCCGGGCCCGGCGCGGCTGCCTCGGGGCCGTCCTCCTGCTCACGGTCGTCTACGCGGGGCTCGTCCTCACCGCGACCGGCCGCCGCTGGGGCGACGCCGCCACGACCGGCCGGCGCGCCGACACCGCCGCCGTCACCCTGCTCCGCGACCACCCCTCCCTCGCCGGGCTCACCACCCTCTCCCTCGTCCTCGGCTGCGTCCTCCTCCTCGCCGTCGGGCTCATAGGCAGGCGGTACGTCCTCACCGGCCTCGCGGCCGGCGGAGTCGTCACCGCCCTCGCCCTCACCGGACTGCTCCGGCTCCACGCCCCGCGCCCCCGCGCCACCGGCGCCGCCGCCCTCCTGCCCAGCGGCTTCCCCAGCGCCCAGACCGCCCTCGCCCTGGGCGTCGCCCTCGGCCTGGCCCTCGTCGTCCCCCGCAGGCTGCGCGCCCCCGCCGTCGGCGCCGCCACCCTCTGGGCCGCCGCCGTCGGCGCGTACACCGTCGCCGACGGCCGGCACCGGCCCGGCGACGTCATCGCCGCCGCCCTCCTCGTCCTCGCCGTCTTCTGCGGGATCCTCGCCCTCCGCGCCCGCAAGGGTGAGGTGCGCCCCGCGCCCCGGCGGCTGCCCGCCCCGGCGGCCCTCCTGGTGCTCGTCCCGCTCGTCCTCGTCGCGGCCGGCGGCCTCGCCGCCGGGATCTGGCTCCTCGGCGACACCCTCGCCCTGCCCGCCACCGCCCCCTACGACCCGGCCGACCTCCGGCTCGCCCACCGCTGCGGACAGGCCCTCGCCGCCGGCGCGACCGCCGCCGCCGGAGTCGTCCTGCTCCTCCTGCTCCGCCACGTCGACGTGGACGGCCCCCCGCCCCCGTACCGGCTCGGCGGTCCCTTCGCCGAGGCCGCCGGGGCCCCGGAGGACGAGGAGCTCGTGGGGCCCTTTACCGAGGACCGCGATCACGAGATATCTTGATGTCGAGCAATCTCGCATACGCAGACGTGGAGCGGAGCACCCTGGTGACTGACTCGACCATCATCTACACCCACACCGACGAGGCGCCTGCCCTGGCGACGTACTCGTTCCTGCCCGTGGTCCAGGCGTACGCCTCGCAGGCCGGAGTCACGGTCGAGACGCGGGACATCTCCCTCGCGGGCCGCATCATCGCCGTCTTCCCGGAGTACCTGGAGGAGGGCCAGCGCATCGCCGACGCCCTCTCGGAGCTGGGCGAGCTGGCCAAGACGCCCGGGGCCAACATCATCAAGCTGCCGAACGTCTCGGCGTCCATCCCGCAGCTCAAGGCGGCCGTCGCCGAGCTCCAGGCCCAGGGCTACGCCCTCCCGGCCTACCCGGACGACCCGAAGACCGACGAGGAGCGCGAGATCCGCGCCCGCTACGACAAGATCAAGGGCTCGGCCGTCAACCCGGTCCTGCGCGAGGGCAACTCCGACCGCCGCGCGCCGGCCTCGGTGAAGAACTACGCCAAGGCCCACCCGCACCGCATGGGCGCCTGGACCCCCGAGTCCAGGACCAACGTCGCCACCATGGGCGAGAACGACTTCGCCTCCACGGAGAAGTCCGTCGTCATCGCCGCGGACGACACCCTCCGCTTCGAGTTCACCGCCGCCGACGGCACCGTCAGCGAGCTCCGCGAGCCGCTGAAGGTCGTCGCCGGCGAGGTCGTCGACGCCGCCGTCATGCGCGCCGCCGCCCTGCGCACCTTCCTGAGCGAGCAGGTCGCCCGCGCCAAGGCCGAGGGCGTGCTCTTCTCCGTGCACCTCAAGGCCACCATGATGAAGGTCTCCGACCCCATCGTCTTCGGCCACGTCGTGCGCGCCTTCTTCCCGGCCACCTTCGCCAAGTACGGCGAGGCCCTCGCCGCCGCCGGCCTCTCCCCGAACGACGGCCTCGGCACCATCCTCAACGGCCTGGACGGCGTCCCGCACCTGGGCGCCGAGATCAAGGCCTCCTTCGAGGCCGAGCTCGCCGAGGGCCCCGCCCTCGCGATGGTCGACTCCGACAAGGGCATCACCAACCTGCACGTGCCGTCCGACGTCATCGTCGACGCCTCGATGCCGGCCATGATCCGCACCTCCGGCCACATGTGGGGCCCGGACGGCCAGGAGGCCGACACCCTCGCCGTCCTGCCGGACCACAGCTACTCCGGCGTCTACCAGGCCGTCATCGAGGACTGCCGCGCCCACGGCGCCTTCGACCCGTCGACCATGGGCTCCGTACCGAACGTCGGCCTCATGGCGCAGAAGGCCGAGGAGTACGGCTCCCACGACAAGACCTTCGAGATCGCCGGGGCCGGCACCGTCCGCCTGGTGAACTCCGCGGGCGACACCGTCCTGGAGCAGGAGGTCGCCGAGGGCGACATCTTCCGCGCCTGCCAGACCAAGGACCTGCCCATCCAGGACTGGGTCAAGCTCGCCGTCACCCGCGCCCGCGCCACCGGCGACCCGGCCGTCTTCTGGCTGGACGCCGAGCGCGCCCACGACGCGCGGCTCATCGCCAAGGTCGAGGAGTACCTGCCGCAGCACGACACCGAGGGCCTGGACATCCGCGTCCTGTCCCCGGTCGAGGCCACGAAGTTCTCCCTGGAGCGCATCCGCCGCGGCGAGAACACCATCTCGGTCACTGGCAACGTCCTGCGCGACTACCTGACCGACCTCTTCCCCATCCTGGAGCTGGGCACCAGCGCCAAGATGCTGTCGGTCGTCCCGCTGATGGCGGGCGGCGGCCTCTTCGAGACCGGCGCCGGCGGCTCCGCCCCGAAGCACGTCCAGCAGCTCGTCAAGGAGAACTACCTCCGCTGGGACAGCCTCGGCGAGTTCTTCGCCCTGGCCGCCTCCTTCGAGCACCTCGCGTCCACCACGGGCAACACCCGCGCCCAGGTCCTCGCCGACACCCTCGACCGCGCCACCGGCACCTTCCTCAACGAGGACAAGTCGCCGACCCGTCGCCTCGGCGGCATCGACAACCGCGGCAGCCACTTCTACCTGGCCCTGTACTGGGCCCAGGAGCTGGCCGCCCAGACCGAGGACGCGGAGCTCGCCAAGGTCTTCGCCCCGTTCGCCGAGAAGCTCGCGGCCGACGAGGGGAAGATCGTCGACGAGCTGATCGCCGTCCAGGGCTCCCCGGCCGAGATCGGCGGCTACTACCAGCCCGACCCGGCCAAGGCCGCGGCCGTGATGCGCCCGTCCGCCACCCTCAACGAGGCCCTCGCGTCCCTCGCCTGATCCGGCGCGCGGCCCCGTACCGCCCCGGCCGGAGGAGTTTCCGGCCGGGGCGGTCCCGTCGGTGGCGCATACGGCATCCGGGTGTGAACCTGGATGGATGAGTTGGGCATCTTGGACGACCACCGGTGTCTACACCGGGCGAGGTGGGGTGCTGACCGACGAGGCCGGGAACGTCACGGGCGATCTGACCGTGCACACCACCTGGACCGAGCGCGAAGCACGTGTGGCCGTGCAGTACAGCGGCGCGTCCGACTGGTTCACCATGTCGGGCAGTCCCGTCCCCTGCGCAACGGAGGAGGAGAGCCGGGATCTCCACGACGCCGTCGTGGAGGCCGTCCGGGAGGGAAACGGGGCCACGGTCCCGAGACTGCCCGGGCCCCTGGTGTAGGACCGGCCGCCCGGGCACCGGCCCCCGAGCACCACCGGCACCCGAGCACCGTCCGCACCCGGACGAACGCCACCCGTGTCCGAGCACCACGAACGACCCGAGCACCACGAACACCCGATCACGACACGCGTCCGTCACCGCGAGAAGTGTTATCCCTCCCGCGCCCACGGGTCTCCGAAAGACGGGGAACACGGACCCGGGACGAGGGAGCACACCCATGCACAGCGACGAGCGCCGCACCACCGCCCTCGTGGAGGCGGCCAGGGCCGGTGACGTCCACGCCAGGGACGAACTGGTCCGCGCCTACCTGCCGCTCGTCCACAACGTCGTCGGCCGCGCCCTCGACGGCCACGCCGACACGGACGACATCGTCCAGGAGACGATGGTCCGCGCCCTCGACGGCCTGCCCGGCCTCCGCGACCCCGCCAGGTTCCGGTCCTGGATCGTCGCCATAGCGATGAACGGGATACGCCGCCGCTGGCACGAACGCCGGCGGGCCCCCGTCCCGGGCCTCGACCAAGCCGCCGACCTCGCCGACCCGGCCGGGGACTTCACCGAGCTGACCATCCTCCGCCTCGGCCTCTCCGGGCAGCGCCGCGACGTCGCCCGCGCCACCCGCTGGCTCGACGGCGACGACCGCGACCTCCTCTCCCTGTGGTGGCTGGAGGCCGCCGGCGAGCTGACCCGCGCCGAACTCGCCGAGGGCCTCGGCGTCCCCCCGCAGCACGCCGCCGTGCGGGTCCAGCGCATGAAGGAGCGACTGGAGACCGGCCGGGCGGTGGTCCGCGCCCTGGACGCCCTGCCGCCGTGCCCGGAGCTGACGGAGATCCTCGGCCCCTGGGACGGCCGGCCGTCCCCGCTCTGGCGCAAGCGGATCGCCCGCCACCTGCGCGCCTGCGACGCCTGTACGCGCCGGGTGACGGGCCGCCGGGGCCTCGCCCCCGTCGAGGGCCTGCTCGTCGGGATCGGGCTCGTGCCCCCGCTCGGCCTCGCCGCGACGACGGCGGACGGGTGGCCGGACGCGGAACTCGCGGGGCACGGGGAGCCCGTCGCTTCCGGACGCGGCCCGGACGCGGAGGCCGCCGCGCCCGGTCCCGCCCCGGACGGAGGGCCCGCCGCGCCCGTGGACGGTTCCGCCGTACGGCCCGGTGGCGGGGCAGAGCCCGCCGGCCGGTGGGCACCCGGGCGCGGGACGGTCGTCGCCGGGGTCGCCGCCGTCGCCGTCCTCGGCGCCGTCGCCCTCCTCGTACCCTCCGAGCCGGAGGCGCGCGTACGGCCCGCGCGGCCCCTCGCCGCGCCCCCGGCGGCACCCGCCCCGACCACCACGGCCCCGGCGCCGGCTCCGACGACCACCACGCCCGCCCCCGTACCGACGACGACCACCCCGGCGCCCCGCCGCACCACCCCGCCCCCGCCGCCGCCCACCACCGGGGAGCGGGTGACCGGTCTCGTCAACCGGCTGCGGGCGGAGGCGGGTTGCGCCCCGCTGCGCACCGACCCCCGGCTCGTCGCGGCGGCCCGCGCCTACGCCCGCGACATGGTCGCGCGGGGCTACTACGGGCACAGCAGCCCGGAGGGCGACTTCGCGGACGCGCGGATCAGCGCCGCGGGCTACTCCTGGAGCGCCTGGGCCGAGAACCTGGCCAGGGGCGCGACCGGCCCGGAGGAGGTCGTCGAGGACTGGCGCGACGGCTCGATGCACGAGGAGAACATGCTCGACTGCCGCTACCGGGACACCGGAGTGGCGTCGGTGCCCGGCCCCCGGGGCACGATCTGGGTGCAGAAGCTGGCCGCGCCCGCCCCCGGAGGGGAGTGACGGCGGGACGTCCGGCAGCCGGACGTCACGGCGCCCGACCGTACGCCCGACCGGACGGCCGGACGGCCGGGCAGCGCGACACCCGACCGTACGCCCGACCGGACGGCCGGATCAGCGCCTGGCGCCGAAGTTCTGCACCCACCAGGGGCCGTCGGCGCCGAGGGACACCCCGACGCCGATGTCCTTGAAGGCGCAGTTCAGGATGTTCGCCCGGTGGCCGGGGCTCTCCATCCACTCCGCCACGGTCCGCGCCGGGGTCGCCGGCCCGCGGTGGATGTTCTCCGCCCAGGTCGACCAGGCGTAGCCCGCGCTCCTCATCCGGTCGCCCCCGTCCCGGCCCTCCGGGCTGCTGTGCGCGTAGTAGGCGCGGGCCGCCATGTCGTCGGCGTGCCCCTGGGCCGCCGCCCGCAGCCGCCTCTCGGAGCGGAGCGACCGGCAACCGGCCTCCGCGCGCTCGGCGTTGACGAGGGCGACGACCTCCCCGGCGTACCGCTCGGCCCTCCCGGTGCCCGCCGCGCCGCCCCCGGGGACCAGGAGGGGCAGCCGCTCCCGCAACTGCGCCCGCGCCTGCCCGGGCCCGGCCTCCGGGCCGGTCCGTACGGGAACGGGGACGGCGGCGGGCGTGGACGCGGGTGCCGGGGAGGCCGCGGCCGCCGGACCGCCGGGCGCCGTCGAGGCCAGGTACGTCCCCGTCGCCACCGTGAGCGCGACGGCCGCCGCCCCCGCGACGGCGACGACCGTGCGGAGACCCGGGCGCCGCCGCGCTCCGCCTCTCCCGCGGTGCCGGCCGTCCGCCCGCGCGGACCGGTCGGAGGGTCGGGGACGGACGTGGTACCGCATGGTGCTCCGCTCTCTCGCCGGGGTCGCCGGACGGCCGGCCCCGGCGAGAGCCGCCGGGGCGACGGTGACGACCCTTTCCGGCCCCGGCCGTCCCGACACCCCTCGTCAACCCGGCGCGTCAGCTCACGTCGAAGCCTTTCAGCCCTGCGGAACGACCGCCACCGGGCAGGGCGCCAGATGGAGTGCCGCGTGCGCCACGGAGCCGATCCGCGGCCCGACGGCCCCGCGCTTGGCCCGCCGCCCGACCACGAGGAGCTGCGCGGCCCCCGACCGGGAGAGCAGCACCTGTCCCGCGCTGCCCAGTTCGACGTGCTCCTCGACCCGTACCTCCGGGTACTTCTCCCGCCAGGGGTCGAGCGCCTCGCGCAGCGCCTTCTCCTCGTACGGCACGAGCCCGCCGGCCTCGTCGGCGAGCCGCATCGAGGCCGGGCTGTACGCGTAGAGGGCCGGCAGGCTCCACGCACGTACGGCCCGCACGGACGCCCCGCGCGCGGCGGCGGTCGCGAAGGCGAAGCCGAGCGCGGCGGCGCTGTCCTCCGGGCCGCCGAGCTGGCCGACCAGCACGGGCCCGGCGGGCGGCTCGGCCCCTTCGCCGCCGCGGGACCGGACGGCCACCACGGGGCGGGTGGCGGCGGCGATGATCTGCTGTCCGTACGAGCCGAGCAGGAACCCGGCGACGGGGCCGTGGCCGCGCGAGCCGATGACGAGCATCTCGGCCCGCTCCTCGGTGCCGAGCAGCGCGGCGACCGGGGTGTCGGGCAGCACCTCGGCCGAGAGCTCCAGGTCCGGGTGGCGGCGGGCGATCTCCGCCTCGGCCTCGCGCAGGACCGCGTGCGCGGCCCGTCCCTGGGCCTCGGGGTCCTGGACCAGGGGGAGATCGAGGGGCTCCCAGCGCCAGGCGTGCGCGAGCCGTAGCGGGAGGCCCCGGTGCAGGGCCTCGCGGGCGGCCCAGTCCGCCGCGGCGAGACTCTCCGGGGAACCGTCCACTCCTGCGACGATCTCACGACTCATCCGGCTGCCTCCGTCTGTTGCGGTGCGGGGCCCGCCCGGCCGGCGGACCCTCTCCCCCCCCAGCTTGGGCCCAACGGCCGCCCGACGGCAGGGCCGTACGTCCCGACATGCTGTTTTCCGTCGTGACGGGGGCTCAGGAGCGGTCCGGATCAGGCCAGCAGGGTGAGCCGCGCGTGGGTGCCGTTGAGGTAGTGGTCCCCGATGTCCCGGAGCCGGTGGTCCGCCCGCGTCGGGGCGGTGAGCGCCCGGGCGTTGCGCCAGAAGCGGTCGAACCCCGGTCCGCCGCCCCGCGAGTCGGCGCCCGCCGTGCCGTCGACGAGTTCCAGGATCCGGGTGGTGATGTGGACGGCCGCCCGGCCCGTGACGGTCTCGGCCGCCGCGACGAGGACGGAGATGTCGGCGCGCTCCTCCAGGGTCAGCGACCACTCGGCGTGCAGGCCCCGGGCGAGGGCGTCCGTGGCCCGCTCCGCCACGGCGGCGGCGGCGTGCGCGGCGGTCGCCAGCTCCCCGTAGGCGAGGAGGAGGTACGGGTCGTCCCCGGACCCGGCCGGGGCGGTGCTGTCCGCCGCCACCGGGCCGCCCGCGCCGCCGGCCGGGACCGGACCGGCCTGGTCGGCGCGGCTGATGTCCCGGGCCTCGGCCAGCGCCCCCTCGGCGACGCCCAGTCCGACCTGGGTGAGGAGCAGCCGCAGGGCGAGCGGGGCGAGGGCGGTGAACGGGGCGACGGCGTGCTCGTCGTGCGGGAGGACGCCGAGGACGTGCTCGGGCGGTACGGGGACGTGGTCGAAGGTGACGGTGCCCGCGCCGGCCAGGCGCTGCCCGACCCGGTCCGTGCCCGCGTCGGTGAACACCCCCGGGTGCGCCGGGTCCACCAGGACGACCAGGAGGTCGCCGGTGCCGCCGGGGCGGGCGCCGACGACGAGCCGGTCGGCCACCGTGACGCCGGACGCGAAGGCGCGGCGCCCGTCGAGGATCCAGCCGCCGCCGCTGCCCTCGGCGGGGGTGAGCGCGAGGCCGGGGTCGGTCGCGGTGCGCGGCGGTTCGACGCCGCCGGCGAGCAGCCAGCGCTCCTCGGCCGTCCACACGTCGAGGGAGGGCGGGCGGCGGTGGGCGGCGTCCGGCCGGTGGGCGGCTTCCGTCTCCGTGGCGGGGCCGGGGCTCTCCGCCGCCGGGTCCCGGTCCTCCGTCGCGGACGCGGTGCGGGGGGCGTGCGCCTCGTGCGCCGGGCCGAAGAAGCGGCTGCTCCAGGACAGCGCGTAGTGGTGGGCGAGGAGTTCGCCCACGGAGCTGTCGGCGGCGGAGATCTCCCGCACGACCGCGCACGCGGCCCGCAGGTCGGCGCCCCGCCGGGACGGGCCCGGTGCCGTGAGGAGGGCGGGCAGGCCCGCCTCCTGGAGCCGGGCGACCTCGTCGAAGGGAGCCTTGCCGGCCCGGTCCCTGGCCAGGGCGTCCACGGCGAGGTCGTCGGCGAGCTCCCGGGTGACGCGGGGCCAGATCTCGTCGTCGGCGGGCCGGTCGACGGCCCGTCCGGCCGCTGCGGAGGCGGTGCGTACAGCTGATCTCTTCGGCGATTTCCTCGGCGTACTCACGTCACCTCACATGATCCCTAGTATCCCCACTGGAATAGTAGGGATAGTGGCAGAGGTGGCCGCCGCTCCCCAAGGGGCGTCCGCAGGGCGGACAAGGTCGTCTTGATCCGTGAGATGAGGCCAAGTGGGCGCGGGTCGCGCCGGGTTGGCCCGGCGGGACGGGCGGGGCGGGGGAGGGTCAGGGGTTGGTCCAGGCCTCCGGGTCGTCGGCGAGCGCGACGATCCCGGCCGGCAGCTCCGCCGCCGCCACCTCCGCGAGCGAGACCCCGAGCACCTCGCGGACCCCCGCCCGCAGCGCGATCCACAGCGTCAGGAGCGACTCGGCCGGACCCGTGTACGACAGCTCCGGCGGCCGCTCCCCGCGCACGGAGACCAGCGGGCCGTCCACGCAGCGGATGACCTCCGCGACCGAGATCGTCTCGGCGGGCCTGGCCAGCCAGTACCCGCCGTTGCCGCCGCGCTGGCTCTGCACCAGACCGCCCTTGCGCATGTCCCCGAGGATGCCCTCCAGGAACTTGTGCGAGATGCCCTGGTCCTCCGCGATGGCCTCGGCCTTCAGCGGGCCCGCGTCCCGGGCGGCGGCGAGCTGGAGGGCGGCACGCACCGCGTAGTCGGCCCTGGCTGAAATGCGCATGCGCGCATTATTCCGTACGGTCGGGACGGATCCGCGCGCCCGTGGGACGCGCCGTTCCGCCGGCCGCGCCGCTCGTCGTGGGACGCACCGTACCGCCCTCCGAGACGGGTCGTGCCGCACCCTTGACGCGGCCCGTGACCGGCCGGACACTCAGGGACGGGAAAACCGAGCGAACGGGTAGGAAACCATGGGACGCACCGGCCGGAGGGACACCGCGTCCGCCGCGCCCCTCCCGCGCTCCCTGCCCCTGACGTCCCGCCGTCACATCGACCTGCTGCGGGTCTGCAGCGCCGCGTAGTCGCCGCCTCCTCCCGGCCGGGCCCGCGCCGCCCCCGCCCGCCGGGCCCCTCCGCCGCGGTCCGCCCGTCTCCTCCTGCACGTATCCCCGCCGTTCCGGGCCCCGTCCGGCCGGCGCCGCCGTCGTCGTGCCGTCGACCGCCGCCGTGCGCCGCCCCGACCCGGCACCGAGCACCCTCAAGGGAGAAGCATGTCCGTCGTCCCGTCCTCGCTGCTGCCCGCCTCCGCCGTGCCCGCCTTCCGCGGCCGCATCGGCCGCGACGTGCGCAGCGGCCACTACGCCGTGCCGCACCGCTACCGCCTCCACGTCGCACCGTCCAGTCCCGGCTGTCTGAGCATCGCCCTCACCCACGGCCTGCTCGGACTCGACGGCACCCTCCCGCTCACGGTCCTGCCCGACACCCCCGACGCGCCCGACGGCGGGTACGCGGTCCTCCGCCCGCTGTACGAGGCCAGCGCCCACCTCTACGACGGCCCCGCCTCCGCGCCCGTCCTCAGCGACGGCTGGACCGGCCGGATCGTCACCACCCACGTCCCCGACATCCTCCGGGACCTCGCCCTGCGCTTCCGCGGCGACGGCCCCGACCTGCTGCCCGAGGAGCACCGCGCCGAGATCGACGCCGTGGCCGAGCTGTGCGAGCGGAGCGTCAACCGGGCCGCCCAGCGGGCCGGCGAACTCGGACTCGACGACGAGGCCGCCCACCACGAGCCCCTCGGCGTCCTCTTCGCCGCGCTCGGCTCCCTGGAGGAACGCCTCGCCCGCCACCCGTACGTCCTCGGCGACGCGCCGACCCTCGCCGACGTCCACGTCTGGGTCGCCCTCGTCCAGCTCGACACCGTCCACCGCTGGCACCTGGACGCCGCCGCCATGGACCGGGTCGCCGCCCACCCGGCCCTCTGGGCCTACGCCCAACGCCTCGCCGCGCTCCCCGGGTTCGCCCGCCACCTCGACATCGACGCCGTCCTGCGCCGCCACCGCTCCCACTGCCGGGGCCGCGAGGCGGCGGGCGCGGGGATCCGCATCGTCGACTGGTCGGCCGCCCCGCGCTGACGGCCCGGGAACGGGTCCGGGGAGCACGTTCTCCGGACCCCGGCACCCCCGCACCCTCCTCCTCCGTCACGCACCGTGTCCGCGCGGGTCGCGGGCGTGGCCGACGGCCGCCACTATGGAGCGACCCAGGAACAGGAGGACGCCATGCTGCTGCCCGACAGGAACACGGTCGACCGGTTGCTCCGGCACTACCGCGCCCAGGAGCGGACCGTGCTCGCCCGGCCGTGCGACCTGTCGGCCCGCCGGCGCTTCGAGGACACGGCGTACACCCTCTGCGTCCTGATGGGGGAGCGCAGCGCCCGCGCGGCGGCCCGCGCCGCCGAGCGGTACGTGACCGGGAGCCGCGCCCCGGCCCGGCCGGCCCTGGAGGGCCTGCCCGGGGCCTGATCCCTCGCGTACCGCTGGAAGAGATCAGGAATAGAGAAGCGTCACCACCGTGCCGCCGTTAGCGTGACGGCCATGGACGTCGCGACGCCCGCCGAAGGCGGGCCGGGCGCGACGGACCACCCTTTCGGCCCCGCGCGACAGCTGGAGACACGATGAGCAAGGCCCCCAGGCCGGACGAGCAGACGTCCGTGCCGCACGCCGCCGACCGGCACGACCTGATCCGTGTGCACGGCGCGCGCGAGAACAACCTCAAGGACGTCAGCATCGAGATCCCGAAGCGCCGCCTCACGGTCTTCACCGGCGTCTCGGGCTCGGGCAAGAGCTCCCTCGTCTTCGACACCGTCGCCGCCGAGTCGCAGCGGCTGATCAACGAGACCTACAGCTCCTTCGTCCAGGGCTTCATGCCGACCCTCGCCCGGCCCGAGGTCGACGTCCTCGAAGGCCTCACCACCGCGATCATCGTCGACCAGCAGCGCCTCGGCGCCGACCCGCGCTCCACCGTCGGCACCGCCACCGACGCCAACGCGATGCTCCGCATCCTCTTCAGCCGCCTCGGCAAGCCCCACATCGGCCCGCCGAGCGCGTACTCCTTCAACGTCCCCTCCGTGCGGGCGAGCGGCGCGATCACCGTCGAGAAGGGCGCCAAGAAGGCCGTCAAGGCCACCTTCGAGCGCACCGGCGGCATGTGTACGCGCTGCGAGGGCCGGGGCACCGTCTCCGACATCGACCTCACCCAGCTCTACGACGACTCCAAGTCCCTGGACGAGGGCGCGCTCACCATCCCCGGCTACACCGTCGGCGGCTGGAACTACCGCCTCTACACCGAGTCCGGCCTGGTCGACCCGGCCAAGCCGATCCGCTCGTACACCAAGAAGGAGCAGGAGGCCTTCCTCCACCAGGAGCCGACCCGGATGAAGATCGCGGGCATCAACATGACCTACGAAGGTCTGATCCCCCGCATCCAGAAGTCCTTCCTGGCCAAGGACAAGGAGGGGATGCAGCCCCACATCCGGGCGTTCGTGGAGCGGGCCGTCACCTTCACCACCTGCCCCGGGTGCGACGGAACCCGGCTCGCGGAGGGCGCCCGCGCCTCGAAGATCGGGAAGGTCGGCATCGCCGACGCCTGCGCGATGCAGATCAGCGACCTGGCCGCCTGGGTCCGCGGCCTCGACGAGCCCTCGGTGGCCCCGCTGCTCACCGCGCTCCAGCTGACCCTCGACTCGTTCGTGGAGATCGGCCTCGGCTACCTCTCCCTCGACCGCCCCGCGGGCACCCTCTCGGGCGGCGAGGCGCAGCGCGTCAAGATGATCCGCCACCTCGGCTCCTCGCTCACCGACGTCACCTACGTCTTCGACGAGCCCACCGTCGGCCTGCACCCGCACGACATCCGGCGGATGAACGACCTCCTGCTCCAGCTGCGCGACAAGGGCAACACGGTCCTCGTCGTCGAGCACAAGCCGGAGGCCATCGCCATCGCCGACCACGTCGTGGACCTCGGCCCCGGCGCAGGGACGGCCGGCGGCACCGTCTGCTTCGAGGGCACCGTCGAGGGCCTGCGGGCCTCCGGCACCGTCACCGGCCGCCACCTCGACGACCGCGCCTCCCTCAAGGACGCGGTGCGCGAGCCCACCGGCGCCCTGGAGATCCGCGGCGCGTCCGCGCACAACCTGCGCGACGTCGACGTCGACGTCCCGCTCGGCGTCCTCACCGTCGTCACCGGCGTCGCGGGCTCCGGCAAGAGCTCCCTCGTGCACGGCTCGCTCCCCGCCGGAGAGGACGTGATCTCCGTCGACCAGAGCCCGATCCGCGGCTCCCGGCGCAGCAACCCCGCCACGTACACCGGCCTGCTCGACCCGATCCGCAAGGCCTTCGCCAAGGCCAACGGCGTCAAGCCGGCCCTCTTCAGCGCCAACTCCGAGGGCGCCTGCCCCACCTGCAACGGCGCCGGCGTCCTCTACACCGACCTCGGCATGATGGCCGGCACCTCCTCCACCTGCGAGGACTGCGAGGGCAAGCGGTTCCAGGCCTCCGTGCTCGAACACCTCCTCGGCGGCCGGGACATCAGCGAGGTCCTCGCGATGTCCGTGACCGAGGCCGGGGAGTTCTTCGCCTCCGGCGAGGCCGCCACCCCGGCCGCGCAGCGGATCCTGGCCCGGCTCGCCGACGTCGGCCTCGGCTACCTGACCCTCGGCCAGCCGCTCACCACGCTCTCCGGCGGCGAGCGGCAGCGGCTGAAGCTGGCCACCCACATGGGCGAGAAGGGCGGGATCTACGTCCTCGACGAGCCGACCACCGGCCTCCACCTCGCCGACGTCGAGCAGCTCCTCGGCCTGCTCGACCGCCTCGTGGACTCCGGCAAGTCCGTCATCGTCGTGGAGCACCACCAGGCGGTCATGGCGCACGCCGACTGGATCATCGACCTCGGCCCCGGCGCCGGTCACGACGGCGGCCGGATCGTCTTCGAGGGCACGCCCGCCGACCTGGTCGCCGCCCGCTCCACCCTCACGGGGGAGCACCTCGCGGAGTACGTCGGCGCCTGACCGGCGGCGGGGCGCCGACCGGGCCGGGCGTACGGACCGGTCGGCGCCGCACCCCCTCTCCTCACTCCTGCGCGGAGCCGCCGGTGCCCGCGCCCGCCCGGCGCCGCCACAGCCACAGCGCGAGCGCCGCCGCGCAGGCCGTGCCGATCAGGCCCAGCGGCGGACCGGCCGACGCGTCCGAGGCCGCCGAGGCCCTGTCGGGGCCGTCCCCGGCCCGGCCGTCCTCCACCGGTGAGCCCTGCGCGGGACCGCCCTCCGCCGACGCGCCCCGCACCGGGGCCTCCTTCGCGGAGGAGCCCGACGCCGGAGCGCTCTGCGCGGAGGTGTCCTTCGGTCCCGCGCCCTTCGTCCCGGAGGCCCCGGCGGACGCGGTTCCCGCCTCCGCCCCCGCCCGGGGCACCCTCTCCGGCCCGGCGCCGTCCCGTCCGTCCCGGGCCGCCGCCACGGCCCGCGCGTCCGCCTCGGCCCTCGGGCGCTCCGGCAGCAGCGAGCCCACCGGCCGCACGCGCCCCGCCGCCTCGAAGCCCCAGTCGAGCAGCGACCGCGCCTCCTCGTACACGGCGTACCCGCCGCCCTCCTGCGGGTTCATCACCGACACGACGAGCGTCCGGTCGCCCCGCTCGGCCGCGGAGACCAGCGTGTTGCCCGCGTTGCTCGTGTAGCCGTTCTTGATGCCGATGAGCCCGGGATAGCGGTCCACCCCGTTCTCCCCGGTCAGGAGCCGGTTGGTGTTGGCGATCCCGTACGACCACGAGCCCGCCGGGAAGTCCGCGTACCGCGTCGAGCAGTAGCGGGTGAACGCGGGGTCCTGGAGCCCGGCCCGCCCGAAGACCGCCAGGTCGTACGCGGAGGACACCTGCCCCGGGGCGTCGTAGCCGTCCGGAGAGACCACGTGGGTGTCGTTCGCGCCCAGGGAGCGGGCCTTCTCCTGCATCTTCCGGGCCATCGAGTCCCAGCCGCCGTTCATCGCGGCGAGCACGTGCACCGCGTCGTTCCCGGAGCTGAGGAAGACGCCGTTCCACAGGTCGGAGACCTTGTACGTGTACCCCTCCTTGATCCCGACCAGGCTGCTGCCCGCCCCGATGCCGGTCAGCTCGGAATCGGCCACGGTGTGCTGCTCGGAGGGATCGTGGCGCGGGAGCGCGGTGAGGGCGAACAGCGTCTTGAGCGTGCTGGCCGGCGGCAGCTTCCGGTGCGCGTCCCGCGCGGCGAGCACCTCGCCCGTGGACGCGTCCGCGATCACCCACGACAGCGCGGAGGCCGCGGGCAGCCGGGGCGCGCCCGCCAGCGGCTGCACCTGCACGCCCCGCCGGTCGAGCCGGGCCGGGTCGACGCGCCGCCCCACCGGCGGGGTGGGCTCTCCGACGGCGGAGGCCCGGAAGACGGAAGGAGCGGAGGAGACGGACGGGGCCGTGGGGGCGGGGGAGGCGACGGCCGCCGGAACGGGCAGCACGAACAGCAGGGCCGCGGAACCGGCGGCAGCGTGACGGACAGCTGACGTGACGATCATTCGGCCACCGTAGGGAGGAGGTGACGAACCCGCAGATCGAAGTGCGCCGACCGGGGGAGGGGGTGTGGCGTACGGCGGCGAGTCGTGGGCCGACCGGGTGGTCGGGGCCCGCCGCCGGGCGCCCGGGGACGGTGGGTGACGCCCCCTCACCCCCGCACCGGAGCACCGCCGTTCCGTACGGGAACCCCGGGGCCCCGGCCCGCCGCCCCGTCCGGCCGACCGCTCCGCCGGACGCCCCGCCGCGCCGGACAACTCCCGGCGGAATCCGCGCGGTTGACCGTAGGATCTGACCGCTCGCGCGCCGCACCGGCCCGTCTCCGCAGACAGGAGCCCCCTCGTGAACGTGAACACCCCGCACCCCGCCGCCTCCGGCCGCCCGCCGCACCGCATGGACCCGGCGGGCGGCTGCCCGCACGCGGACAACGCGCGCCTGCTCGCCGGGGGCGCCGTGGTCCCTGTGGTCCTGCCCGGCGAGGTCGAGGGCATGGCGGTGCTGGGCCACGACGCGCTGCGCGAGTTCCTCTCCCACCCCGACGTCGCCAAGGGCGCCCGGCACTTCACCGCCCTCGCCGAGGGCCGCATACCCGAGGGCTGGCCGCTGCGCACCTTCGCCACCGTGCCCGGCATGACCACCGCGGACGGCGCCGACCACCGCCGGCTGCGCGCCCTGGTCAGCAGCGCCTTCACCGCCCGCCGGGTCGAGGAGCTCCGTCCGCGCGTCGAAGCGGTCACCGCCGGACTCCTCGACGGACTCGCCGAGGCCGCCGCGGCCGGGGACGGCGTCGCCGACCTGCGCCGGCACTACGCGCTGCCGCTGCCGCTCGGCGTCATCTGCGAACTCTTCGGCGTCGACCCGGCCCACCAGGACCGGCTGCACCACCTCTCCAGCCTGGTCGTCGCCACCGACACCGAGCCCGCGCGGGCCGTCACCGCCAACCGGGAGCTCGTCGAACTCCTGGGCTCCGTCGTCACCGCCAAGGCCGCCGCCCCCGGCGACGACCTCACCAGCGCCCTCCTCGCCGCCCACGGCGAGGAGGGCGACCGGCTCAGCGGGCCCGAGCTCATCGGCACGCTGCTCCTGATGATCGTCGCGGGCCACGAGACCACCCTGAACCTGATCACCAACGCGGTCCGCGCGCTCTGCGCCCACCGCGACCAGCTCGCCCTGGTCCTCGCGGGCCGCGCGACCTGGGCGGACGTGGTGGAGGAGACCCTCCGCTGGGACAGCCCGGTCAGCTACTTCCCGTTCCGCTACCCGACCCGCGACCTCACCGTCGACGGCACCCTCGTCCCCCGGGGCACCCCCGTCCTCGCCGGGTACTCGGCGGCGGGCCGCGACACGAAGGCCCACGGCCCGGACGCCGACCGCTTCGACGTCACCCGCACCCCGACGGCCAAGCACCTCTCCCTCGGCCACGGCCCCCACTACTGCCTGGGCGCCCCGCTCGCCCGCCTGGAGGCCACGACCGCCCTGGAGGCGCTCTTCACCCGCTTCCCCGACCTGGACCTGGCCGTCCCGGAGGACGGCCTGCCCCGGCACGCCGGCTTCGTCGGCAACAGCGTCCGGACGCTCCCGGTCCGCCCGACCCGCTGACCGCCCGGCGGAAGCCTCAGCCCGCCCGGCCCCACGCCGTCGGGGAGAAGGACCGCAGCGCGGAGACGACGCGCAGCAGCCGGTCCTCGTTCCCGGCGAGGCCGGCGGTGCGGAGCGCCTCGTCGGCCTCCGCCATCGGACGGGTGAGCATCGCCCCCGCGTACGGGGCGAGGCGCGGGTCCGTCAGCACGGCCCGGGTGGATTCGAGCAGCCGCAGATACGCCTGGG
Organism: Streptomyces sp. NPDC092045; assembly: GCF_044756005.1. Taxonomy (NCBI): domain Bacteria; kingdom Bacillati; phylum Actinomycetota; class Actinomycetes; order Kitasatosporales; family Streptomycetaceae; genus Streptomyces; species Streptomyces sp. NPDC092045. The sequence goes on from NZ_JBIVSC010000001.1 coordinate 1,070,653, forward strand.
CCGCCGCGCGCTCGTCGGCGGTGATCGTGGTCATGTCGGGCTCCCTCTCGACAGTTCGGCTCCCACCACCTTCTCGCACGCCTCCGACAATCCGGCTCAGCCCCGCCCGCCGAGCCGGGCGGCCAGCCGTTCCAGGAAGGCCTGCTGCCCCACGACGAGCAGCGGAGCCGCCGCCTCCGGGGCGAACCAGCCGACCCGGTCGATCTCCGGGAACGCCTCAAGGCGGCCGGACCGGGGCGGCCACTCCAGGGTGAAGGTGCCCGGCACGATCCGCTCCGGATCCAGGTCGCCCTCGACGGCCCAGGCGGTGACGAGCTTCCCGTTGCGCTGCCGGCTCTCCCCGAGGTCGATCCAGTCGCCCTCGGGGGCGGCGAGGCCCAGCTCCTCCCGGAACTCCCGGCGGGCCGCCGCGTCGGGCGCCTCGTCGGGCCCGTACTCCCCCTTGGGGATCGACCAGGCGCCCTCCTCGCGGGACGCCCAGAGGGGCCCGCCCATGTGGCCGATGAGGACTTCGACGCCACCGTCCGCCGTCCGGCGGAAGACCAGGAGACCCGCGCTGCGTTTGACCGGCATGGGGCCCAGTGTCTCCGAAGTCCCCCGCCCGCGCAGCCCGTCGGAACACCCGCGACGGTGTGCCCCGGCGCGTGTCCGCCGGAGCCCCGCGCCCCCCGTCGCTCTCCTCGTTCCTCCGCGCCTCCGCCTTCCGTTCCTCCTACTCCTCCGCTTCGACCGTCACGGGTCCGCCCGCCGGATCCGCTCCGCGCGTCCAGTCGGGGCCGAGCCGTACGGAACGCCACGGCACCAGCGTTCCGCGCAGCCGCTCCCGCCGCAGCCGCTCGCCGTCCTGCGAGACGGTCAGGACCGGCCGTACGAGACGCCGCTCGGACCGTACGAGCAGGGGCGTGGCCTCCGGGCCGAGGAGACCGGGGGTCACCCGGCCCAGCGGCCCCGCCACCACGACCGGAACCGCACCCGTGGCCCGGGGAAGGCCGCCGAGGCGGTCGAGCACCGCGTCGGCCGCGGTCCGGCCCTCGGCGGCGGCCACCGAGGCCGTTTCCCCGCCGTGCAGGAGGTCGCCGGCCGCGAAGACCCCGGGAGCGGCGGTGCGCAGGGCGCCGTCCGTCACCGGGCCCCGCGTGCCCGGCGCGAGCGGCAGCCCGCGGGCGCGGGCGAGTTCGTGGTCGGGGATCCAGTCGCCGGTGAGGACCACCGTGTCGCACCGCAGGACGTGCGTCCGGCCGTCCCGCCCCCGGACCGCGACCCCCGTCAGCCGGCCGCGCCCGAGCAGCTCCGTCACGACCGCGCCGGTGAGCACCGGAACGGCTCCGAAAGCGGCTCCGGGAAGCGGGAGTTCGGCGACGACCGCCGCCACCTCCACGCCCGCCGAGCGCAGCGTCCGCACCGCGCTCCGGGCCACCGGACCGCCGCCCACGACCACCGCCCGCCGGCCCACGTACTCCCGGCCCGCGTCGTCGCGCCCCGGGTGCTTCCGCCCCGCGCACCCCCTCCGGGCTCCGAACCGCGCGACCGTCCGCTGGAGTTCGCCCGTGGTCAGGACCCCGGCGGGCCGCGTCCCGGGGAGGAGCCGGGCGCTGCGGGGCCGTTCGCGCGCCCCGGTGGCGAGGACCACCGCGCGCGCCCCGATCCGTTCGAGCCCGGCGGGAGAGGTGACGTCCAGGGCGAGCGGGCCGGCCCAGCCCGTGGCCGAGACGCCGGTCCGGACGACGGCCCCGGCCCGCAGCGCCTCCCGCACCGCGCGCCGCGCGTAGCCGGGACCGTCCAGGGGCCGTCCCCGCGCGTCCGCGCCGAACCCCGGGCGCGCGCAGTGGCGCGGGACCCCGCCCGCGACCGGCTCCCGCTCCAGGACCTCGACGCGGCCCGCGCCCGCCGCCGCGAGCCGGGCCGCGGCGGCGAGCCCGGCGGGTCCCGCGCCCACGACGAGCACGTCGACCGTACGGTTCACCGGCCGTCCCCTCCGTCCTTCTTCCGCGAGGACCGCGCCCCCTCGAACAGCGCCCGCACCTCCGCGCCGCAGAAGGTGCCCTGGCAGCGGCCGCCCCGGGCCCGGGTCCTGCGCCGCAGCCCGTCGAGGCCGCCCGGCGGGATCGTCGAGGCGAGCGCGGCCCGGATCTCGCCCCGGGTGACCCGCTCGCAGTGGCAGACGATCGCCCCGAAGTCGGGCTCCCGGGCGATGAGTCCGGCGTCCCGGTACGGCCGGGGGAAGGCCTCGCCGAGGTTCGGCACGCGGACCGGGGCGAGCGGCCGCTCCGGTCCCGGGTCGAGTCCGCAGTCGGCCAGGAGGCCGAGCACGTGCTCGGCGATCGCCAGGGAGGCGCTGAGCCCCGTGGAGCGGATGCCGCCCACCGTCACGTACCGCAGGGAGGGGTGCGCGGCGATCCGGTAGTCCTCCCGGCCGGTGGCGGCCCGCAGCCCCGCGTAGACGGCCGTGACCTCCTCGTCGAGGAGCGCGGGGAGCACCCGGCCGCCCTGTTCGAGCAGGCCGGCGATCCCCTCGGCGGTCGTGCCGGTCGCGGTCTTGTCGTCGAGGTCCTCGGCGGTGGGCCCGAGCATGACGTTCCCGTACACGGTGGGGGAGACGAGGACGCCCTTGCCGAGCGGGCCGGGCACGGGGAGCAGGATGTGCCGGACCAGGCCGCGGGCGAACTTGTCGAAGACGATCAGCTGGCCCCGGCGCGGGGTGACGGTGAAGTCCTCGCGTCCGACCAGGGCGTCGAAGGCGTCGGCGTGCAGTCCGCAGGCGTTGACGAGGTGACGGGTCCGGAGCGTGCCGCGCCGGGTGACGAGCCGGTGGTGCGGGGCGCCCGGACGCACCTCCTCCACCCGGCAGTCCAGGTGCAGGTCCGCTCCGGAGCGGACGGCCTGCGTGGCGTACGCGAGGACGGTCGTCCACGGGCAGACGATCGACTCGCCCGGCACGTCGAGCGCGGCGAGCGCGCCGGGGCCCAGGTGGGGCTCGCGCGCGGCCAGTTCGGCGACGCCGACGATCCGGGTGCCGTGGTGGCCGTTGCGCCCGGCCTTCTCGGCGAGGCCGGGGAGCGCGGCGCGCTGCTGCTCGTCCCGGGCGACGAGCAGGGCGCCGAGCGGTTCCACGGGGATGCCGGTCTCCCGCGCGTACGCGGTGAGCAGCCGGTGCCCCTCGCGGACGAGCCGCGCCTCCAGGGTGCCGGGCACGGCGTCGAAACCGGTGTGCAGAATGGCCGTGTTGGCCTTGGACGTGCCGTCGCCCACGTCGTTCGCGGCCTCCACGAGGGCGACCCGCAGGGGGTGGCGGGCGAGCGCGCGGGCGATCGCGGCCCCGACGACCCCGGCCCCGACGACCACGACGTCGTACACGGCGTCCCCGCCGGTGGGAAGCCGGCCCGACCGGGTGACCTTCCCGGAGACCGCCTGCTCCGTCGGGCCCCTCATCCGGCCCCGGCCCCGTCGCCGTCCGCCGCCCCCGGCCGTTCCAGCAGCGCCGCCACCTCCGTGCGGAACCGCGCGAGGCGCTCCTCCGCCTCGGCGGCGCAGATCCGGGGCTCGTACACCGCCGACGGCTTCCACTCCGGTACGGCCTCCCGGAGCGCGAGCCCCGGGTAGCGGCCCAGGCGGGCGACCGCGCCGACCCCGACGGCCGTGGCGTCGGGCAGGGCGGAGACCTCGACGGGCCGTTGCAGCAGGTCCGCCTGGGTCTGCATGAGGAGCGCGCTGCGGGTGAGGCCGCCGTCGGCGCGCAGCGCGGTCAGCGGCGCGCCCCGGTCCGCCGCCGCGGCCGAGGCGAGCTCCACGACCTGGGCGGCGATCCCCTCGCACAGGGCCCGGACCAGATGGCCGGGGCCCGTGTCCAGGCCGAGGCCGGTGAGCGAACCGCGCACGTCCCCCCGCCACCAGGGCGCGGCGAGCCCCGCGAACGCCGGGACGAACGTGACGCCGCCGCTGTCCGGGACGGCGCCGCCGACCGCGTCGAGGTCGCCGGCCCCGGCGATCACACCGAGGTCGGTGAGCCAGCGGACGGCCGACGCCACCGTGTACACCTGGCCGTCCAGACAGTGGGTGACCCGGCCGCCCAGTCGCCAGGCGACGCAGCCCACCAGGCCCGAGGCGGTCCGCGGCGGCTCGGGACCGGTCTGCGCGAGCAGGAAGGCCCCCGTGCCGTACGTGCACTTGGCGGCGGCCGGGTCGTCGGCGCTCTGCGCGAGCAGCGCCGCCTGCTGGTCCACCAGGAGGCCGGTGAGGGGGAGCGGCGGGCCGAAGGCGGTCGTGGTGCCCACGGGCGCGTCGCAGTCCACCACCCGGGGCAGCGGCTCGCCGCCGAGTCCGTACAGGTCGAGGGCGGTCCGCGACCAGGAGACCGTGCCGGGGTCGAGGAGCCCGGTGCGCCCGGCGGTCGCCGCGTCGGTGACGAAGGCACCGGTGAGCCGGTGGACGAGCCAGGCGTCGCTGGTGGTGACGACGCCCGCGCCGGTGGCGTGGCGGCGGATCCAGGCCATCTTCGGCGCGGCGAAGTAGGGGTCCACCGGAAGGCCGGTCAGACGGCGCAGCTCCTCCGCGCGCGGAGCGAGTTCCGCGCAGATCCCGGCGGCCCTGCGGTCCTGCCAGACGAGCGCGTCGGTGAGCGGTTCACCGGTGGCGGGGTCCCAGGCGAGCACGGTCTCGCCCTGGTTGGCGAGGCCCACGGCGACGACCGGCACGCCCGCCCCGGCGAGCGCCGCCCGTCCCGCGGCGACCACGGAGCCGTACAGCTCGCGCGGGTCGACCTCGACCAGGCCGCCCGGCAGGTACCGGGGCCGGACCGGTGCCGCACCGCTGCCGAGGACACCGCGTTCCGGACACAGGACGAGGGCCTTCGTGCCCGACGTGCCCTGGTCGACGGCGAGTACCGGGCCGCCCGTCATCCTGCCGCTCCCGTCGGTGGTTCCGTTCGGTGACCGTCCGCTCACCGAAAAGGGTCAGGGTGCCGCCGCCGGAAGGCTCCGTCAAGCGTCGCCGGGCGACCCCGTCAGGTCCGCCGCCGTACCTGACAGTAAGTCAAATTCAGTCGTTGTCTTAATAGTTGCCGTAGAAAAAGAAAGTGGACCGGGCGAGTCCAGAGCACTCTATAGTGATCGCCGATCAACGGCCGGGACACCGTCCACGGGGCTGACCACCCCTCCCCATCCACCGAGGAACCATGCCGCCCACACCACGCCCCGCCCCCTGATGGCCGGCCAAGGCTTCCGGCCCGTCTACCACCCGGCGGGCCACGACCACGCCCTGCGCCAGGCACTCCAGGACTTACGCACCGGCCGCTGGGTGGCCATGGCCCGGCTCCTGGAGGAGACCTCCGACTGGGGCGCCTGGACCCGGCGCACCCAGGTCCTCGCCGCCGTCGCCGCCGGCACCGACGTCGTCCGCACCTGGCGCGACGAGCAGCCCGGGAGCCCCGCCGCGGCCGTGATGCACAGCCGCGTCACCGTCGAGCGGGCCGTCCGCGCCCACCGCTCCGGCCACGCCCGCGCCGGGCAGCTGTGGCAGGAGGCCAGGGCCGCCTGCCACGAGGCCGTCGACCGCTCGCCCGCCGACCCGGTGCCCTGGGTCGGGCTGCTCGCCCTCGCCGCCCTCGACGGCCCCCAGCGCCTGGCCGAGCACCGGGTCGCCCCGCCCGCCCCCATGCTGCCGCCCGGACCCTGGGGCCTGCTCGCCGAGTCGGAGAAGCGCCACCCGCACAACCGCGAGGCGCACCACCGCATGCTCCAGTTCGTCTACGCCCGGCGCTCCGGACCGCTCTCCGAAGCCGTCAACTACTCCCACTGGGCCGCCTCCTCCGCGCCCGTCGGGTCCGCCCTGCACGCCCTCCCGCTCTACGTGCGCGTCGAGCGCTACCGGCGCGAGCGCGGCCAGGAGCGCGCCCTCGACCTCCACTGGGTCGCCGAGGACGCCGTGCGCGACGCCCAGCGGGCCCTGGACACCTGGTTCTTCTTCTGCGCCGTCGAAGAGGCCTCCCTGCTCGACCTCAACCACCTGGCGCACGCCCTCTTCGGCGCCCTCCGCTTCACCGACGCGACCCGGGTCTTCGAGGCCCTCGGTCCGTACTACACGACGCTGCCGTGGGCCGACCGGACCGCCCGCCCGGACGACCGCGTCCTCGCCGAGGAGTTCTTCCTGCGGGCCCGCTCCCGCTGTCTCGGCGACTGACGCCCCGGCCCGCGCCCGTCCTTCCGCACGCACCTTCCGCTCGCCCCCGTCCCCGGAGGAACCATGGCCCGCACCGACGCCCCGACCGACGCGATACGCAAGCCACCGCCCGTCCAGGACGAGGAGGAGCGGCTGAGGGAGCTCGGCTACCAGCCCGTCCTCGCCCGCCGCATGGGCGGCTTCGGCAACTTCGCGATCAGCTTCTCGGTCATCTCGATCCTCTCCGGCTGCATGACCCTCTACGGCTTCGGCCTGGGGACCGGCGGCCCCGCCGTCATGCTGTGGGGCTGGGCGGGCGTCGGCCTCTTCGTCCTCTGTGTGGGCCTCGCCCTCGCCGAGGTCACCAGCGCCTACCCGACCTCCGGCGCCCTCTACTACATGGCCGACCGGCTCGGCGGACGCCGCTGGGGCTGGTACACCGGCTGGCTGAACCTCCTCGGCCTGCTCGGCGCCATCGCCGGCATCGACTACGGCGCCGCCCTCTTCACCGGCGCCTTCCTCAACCTCCAGTGGGGCTTCCAGCCCACGGCCGGCTCGACCTTCCTCATCTTCCTGGCCATCCTGCTGCTCCACGCCGTCCTGAACCTCTTCGGGGTCCGCCTGGTGAGCGTCCTGAACTCCGTCAGCGTCTGGTGGCACCTGGCCGGCGTCGCCGTCATCGTCGGCGCCCTCGCGATCGTCCCGGACCGCCACCAGTCCGCCGAGTTCGTCTTCACCGAGTTCGTCAACGACACCGGCTGGGCGAACCCCTTCTACGTCGCCGCGATCGGCCTGCTCCTCGCCCAGTACACCTTCAGCGGCTACGACGCCTCGGCCCACCTCTCCGAGGAGACCTCCAACGCCTCCGTCGCCGCCGCCAAGGGCATCGTGCGGGCCATCTGGGTCTCCTGGATCGCCGGTTTCGCCCTGCTCACCGGACTGACCTTCGCGATCCAGGACTACGCCGCCACGCAGAACAGCGCCACCGGCGTCCCGCCCGCCCAGATCCTCCTGGACGCGCTCGGCACCGGCGGGGCCACCGCCCTGCTGCTCGTCGTGATCGTCGCCCAGCTCTTCTGCGGCAACGCCGAGGTGGCCGCGGCGAGCCGGATGGTCTTCGCCTTCAGCCGGGACAACGCCCTTCCCGGCTCGGCGCTCTGGCGCAAGGTCAGCACCCGCACCCAGACCCCCGTCCCGGCCGTCTGGCTCTCGGTCGGGGTGGCCGCGCTCATCGCCGTGCCCTCGCTGTACTCGGCCACCGCCTACGGCGCGGTGACCGCCATCAACGTCATCGGCATCACGCCCGCCTACGCCATCCCGATCTACCTGCGGCTGCGCGCCGGGAAGCGGTTCACCCCCGGCCCGTGGAACCTGGGCCGCTGGAGCAGGCCGATCGGCTGGACCGCCGTCGTCTGGGTGGCCCTGGTGACCGTCCTCTTCTGCCTGCCGCAGAAGTCGCCGGTGACGGTCGACACGATGAACTACGCCGTCATCGCCCTCGCCGTCGTCCTCGTCCTGGCCAGCGTCTGGTGGTACGTCGCCCGCCGCTCGTACGGCACCCCGACCGCGTACGGCACGGCCCGCGAGGAGGCGGACATCGCGGAGGGGATCGTCTGAGGCCCCGCCGGTCCACCGGACGGGGCCCGGAGCCCCGTAGGGAACGCTTCGCACGGGGACGCCCGGGCCGGCCCGTCGCCGCCCGGGCGTTCCCGTGTCCGCGTCCTCAGGCGCTGAACTCGCAGGTCCAGGCGGCCGAGCGGGCCGCGACATCGATGTCCGTGATCTCCAGGGCGCGCCCGTGCTGGTCGCTGACCACCCGGTGGACCAGCAGCCGGGCCGTGCCGCCCGCCGCCGTCCCGGGGTCGGCGGGGACGCCCACCGACTCCCGGTGGACGACCCGCAGCCCCGCCTGGTGCATCCAGTGGTAGAGGAGCCGGAGGTCGGGCTGCTGCCGGTGGTCCCGGCCCCGCCGGTAGCGGGCCAGTTGGGGGATCTCGGCGAGCGCGGGCCGGGAGAACCACGACACCGCCCGCTGGAGCGCCGCCCCCCGCGGATCGAGCACCGCGTGCCGGTGGACGAGGGTCGGTTCGCCGGGGGCGAGCAGGAGGCGCGGGGCGAGCGGGACGGGCGGCGGCTCCCAGGCGAGCGAGGCCCGTACCAGCGTCCCCGCCGCGCGGGGCCCGCCGGGGAAGGTCGGCCGGTGGACCCTCGGGGCGGGCCCGGGCTCCTCGGCGCCGGCCTCCGCCCCCGGCCCCGCGGCGAAGGTGCCGCGCCGGTCGGTGACGACGAGCCCCTCATCGCGCAGGAGTTGGAGCGCGCTCCGCACGGTCTGCCGGTTGACGTGGTAGCGCTGGGACAGCGAACGCTCCGAAGGGAGTCTGCTGCCGGGTGAGATGCGCCGCCGGGCGAGATCCTCACGCAGGGCGGCGGCGACCCGGAGGTAGAGCGGCACTTCCGCCGCCGCCCCGGAATCGGGCTCGGCCATGATCAACCCTCTCTGTTGCTCAGCGTGACCGCATGGGCCGTACGGGTGATCAATTCCTATCATTGGTCTAAACCATTTTGCCAGTCCCGGCGGAAAGAGTGGCCGAAACGCGCGTTGCGCCTTGTAATGAGGTTCCAGGTGGCGGGGGCGAGTCCGCCCCGGCGGAAGAGGCGGGTGAGGCCGGATGACAACGTCGTCGGAGCGCGCCGCACGGGGCAGGGAGGCCCGCAAGCACGTCTCCCGATCCTCCCACGGCCGCTGGATACCCAGCTCCCAGCGGCCCGACCCGCTGGGCGTCCTGGAGCGCCAGGCCCGGGACCGGCTGCCCGACCTCGTCCCCCTCCGGTACGGCAGGATGGTGGCCTCCCCCTTCGCGTTCCTGCGCGGCGCCGCCGCCGTCATGGCCGCCGACCTCGGCGCCCAGCCCCACACCGGACTCACCGTCCAGCTCTGCGGCGACGCCCACCTCCTCAACTTCGGCGTCTACGCCTCACCCGAACGGACGCTCCTCTTCGACGTGAACGACTTCGACGAGACCCTCCCCGGGCCCTTCGAATGGGACGTGAAGCGGCTCGCCGCCAGCATCACCGTCGCCGCCCTCCAGAACGGCGGCAGCCGGCCCAAGGCCCGCCGCGCCGCCCTCGTCGCCGTCGAGTCGTACCGCACGTCCATGCGCCGCCTCGCCGGCCTCGGGGAGCTCGACGTCTGGTACGAGCGGATCGCCGCCGACGACCTCCTCCCCCTGGTCCGCCGGAGCGACCGCGCCCGCCTGGAGAACCGGCTCGCCCGCGCCCGCCGGCGCACCAGCCTCCAGGCCTTCGCCAAGCTCACCGAGGCGGACGCCACCGGGCACCGGCACCTCGTCGAGGACCCGCCGCTCCTCGAACGCACCACGGACATCGACCGGATCACCCTCGGCAAGGTCTTCAGCGACTACCGCAGCTCCCTCTCCGAGGAGCGGCGGCTCCTCCTCGACCGCTACCGCTTCCTCGACGCCGCCCGCAAGGTCGTCGGGGTCGGCAGCGTCGGCACCCGCTGCTTCGTCCTCCTCCTCGAAGGCCGGGACGAGGGCGACCCGCTCGTCCTCCAGATCAAGGAGGCCGGCCGCTCCGTCCTGGAGGAGTACCTGGCGCCGACCGCCTACCCCCACCAGGGGCAGCGGGTCGTCTGCGGTCAGCGGCTCGTCCAGGCCGCCGGCGACATCTTCCTCGGCTGGATGACCGGCCCCGAACAACGCCACTTCTACTGGCGCCAACTGCGCGACATGAAGGGCTCGGCCGAGGTGGAGACCATGTCCCCGGCCGTGCTGCGGGACTACGCGCGGCTCTGCGGCCGGGCCCTGGCCCGCGCCCACGCCCGCTCCGGCGACCGCGTCGCCATCGCCGCCTACCTCGGCGGCTCGGACGTCTTCGACCGCGCCGTCGCCGACTTCGCGCTCGCCTACGCCCACCAGAACGCCGACGACTACGCGGTGCTCGGCGCGGCCATCGCCGCCGGCGTGATCGCGGCGGCCCCGGGCGCCTGAACCGGACGGCGGCCACCACCGGCCGCCGCGGACCCGGGCCCCCGGGGCCTCGCCCGGAAGGGCTACGCGTCGCGCCACAGCGGCGGCTCGGCCGGCCTCTCGACGGGCGGCCCGAACAGCACCGCCCGCGCCACCGACGGGGCGAACAGGGCCGTCGTCGGGCCGGTCAGGGCGATCGCCGAACGGAACGGCGTCCCCACCACCGGGTCGCCCCCGACCCGGCCGAGCACCCGGCCCAGGTACCAGCCGACCGCCCGGTCCAGCACCCCGGAGCGCACCGCGTCACCGGTCGCGCCGGGCATCTTCCGGTCGGACCCCGCCGAGATGTCCCAGGCCTGCCGCGAGGCGTCCAGGAGCGCCCGCTGCACCACCCGGGTCGTCGGCGTCCGCCTCGGGTCGGCGAGCGCCCGGCGCAGCGCGACCGCGTCGAGCGCGGCGACCGCCATCCCCTGTCCGTAGATCGGGTTGAAGGCGCACAGCGCGTCGCCGGTGGCGAGGAAGCCCGCCGGGCGGCGCCCCGGACGGTCGTACCGGCGCCGGACGTTGGCGGTCTTCCGGAAGCCGTACACCGGCGACTCCGGCTCCGCCCGGGCCAGCCAGTCGCTGATCACCGGATGCGGCAGCCGCCCGGCGTACTCCTCGAACGCGCCCTCCTCGGTGGGCGGTCCGTCGCCGCGCAGCCCCGAGAGGGTGACCAGGTGCCGCCCGTCGCCGAGCGGCAGCACCACGCCGCCGTACGGCTGCGAGGGGTTCGGCACGACGTAGTAGCCGAGCGCGTCGGTGTCCTTGCCTCCGGACGGGGCGCGGTAGACCCGGGTGGCGTACGCCAGGCCCGTGTCGAGGGTCTCCTCGTGCGGCGCCTCCGCGCCGATGCCCGCCAGCCAGTCCGCTGCCTTCGTGGACCGTCCGGAGGCGTCCACCACGAGGTCGGCCGCCAGGACGCGGGTCTCCCCGCCGGGCCCCGCGCCGCGCTCCCGCAGCCGCACGCCCCGCACGCGCGAGGAGTCCCCGGCCAGGCCCACGGTCTCGACGCCCTCGACCAGTTCGACCCGCGGATCGGCGAGCACCCGCCGCCGCACCAGCCATTCCAGCTGGGCGCGGGGGCCGGAGTAGAAGTGCACGGCGGCGGGCGTGCGGCGGTACCACGCGCCGCTCTGCCACTGGACCATGTCCTCGGGCATGCCCACCTTCGGCGCTCCGAGTCCCCGCAGCTCGTCCGTGAAGCCGGGGAGCAGCTCGTCGAGCGCCCGCTGCCCGCCCTCGACGAGGACGTGGAGGTGCCGGCCCTGCGGGACGCCGGGCCTCGCCTCCGGCTCCTCGGGGAGGCGGTCGCGCTCGACGACCGTCACCTTCTCCGCGTGCTCGGCGAGGACCCGTGCCGCGAGCAGTCCGGCGAGACTTCCCCCGATGACCACCGCGTGTCGTGTCGTACGGGGCCCCAAGTCGTCGGCCATACCAGCCCTTTCGTGTCGTGGAACCGGCAGCCCCCAGTATCGCCCGGCACCGGCCCCCGACCGGTGGGATTACCCCTCCCGATCCAGTTCCACAAGGGCGTCGGTCAGCCATTCCACCCAGAAGCGCTCCAGGTCGATCCCGCCGCGCAGGACGAGATGGCGCAGCCGGTCGGGTCCGGCGCTCCGCCGCTCGTCCGGGAAGTCCTTGACCTCGATCGCGAGGTACTCCGCCAACTGCTCCCGGTGCAGGGCGAGGTGGCGCTCCAGCTCGGCCCTGAGCCCGGTCGCGCCGACCATCGCGGCCGCCCGCATCCGCAGCAGCAGGGACGACCGCATCGGCTTGGGGTCCTCGCGCCTGGCGACCCAGTCGCCCAACTCGGCGCGGCCCGCGGGCAGCACCTCGTACTCCTTCCGCTGCCCCCGGACGGGCACCGGGGCGGGCAGGGCGCGGATGTGCCCCGCCTGCTCCAGCCGCCCCAGCTCGCGGTAGATCTGCTGGTGCGTGGCCGACCAGAAGTATCCGATCGACTTGTCGAAGCGGCGCGTCAGTTCGAGGCCGGAGGACGGCTTCTCGAGCAGCGCGGTGAGGATCGCGTGCGGGAGGGACATGCTCGCATCCTAGGTTCGGGGGCCCGCCGCGATCGCCGTGACCGGGGCGATCGCGACGGGCGCGGCCGGTGCGGTCACCGCACGGCGGTCACAGGGCGGCGGCGAGACGGGTGCCCTGGTCGACGGCCCGCTTGGCGTCCAGCTCGGCGGCGACGTCCGCACCGCCGATGAGGTGCGCGGTGCGGCCCGCCGCCACCAGCTCCTCGTACAGGTCCCGGCGCGGCTCCTGGCCCGCGCAGAGCACGACCGTGTCGACCGGGAGCAGCCGCGCCTCGCCGCCGATCGTGACGTGCAGGCCCTCGTCGTCGATCCGGTCGTACGTCACGCCCGCCACCATGGCCACGCCGCGGTGCTTGAGCTCGGTGCGGTGGATCCACCCGGTCGTCTTGCCGAGCCCCGCGCCGACCTTGGTCTCCTTGCGCTGGAGCAGGTGCACCTGGCGCGGGGGAGCGGTCCGCTCGGGCGTCCGCAGCCCGCCCCGGTTCTCGTACGAGGTGTCCACGCCCCACTGGCGGAAGTACGTCTCGGGGTCCCGGCTCGCGCCCTCCCCGCCGTCCGTGAGGAACTCCGCGACGTCGAAGCCGATGCCGCCGGCGCCGATGACCGCGACCCGCTCGCCGACCGGCGCGCCGTCCCGCAGCACGTCCAGGTAGCTGACGACGCTCGGGTGGTCCACGCCCTCGATGGCGGGGGTGCGCGGGGAGACGCCGGTGGCGACCACGACCTCGTCGTAGCCGTCCAGGTCGGACGCCGCGACCGGGGTGTTCAGGCGCACCTCGACGCCGCGCTCGTCGAGCTGGACGCGGAAGTAGCGCAGGGTCTCGTCGAACTCCTCCTTGCCCGGCACCCGCTTGGCGACGTTGAGCTGGCCGCCGATCTCGGCGGCGGCGTCGAAGAGGGTGACGGAGTGGCCGCGCTCGGCCGCCGACACCGCGCAGGCGAGCCCGGCCGGACCCGCGCCGACGACCGCGATCCGCTTGGCGCGGCGGGTGGGGGAGAGGACGAGCTCGGTCTCGTGGCAGGCGCGCGGGTTGACCAGGCAGGAGGTGATCTTCAGGCTGAAGGTGTGGTCCAGGCAGGCCTGGTTGCAGCCGATGCAGGTGTTGATGGTGTCGGCGCGGCCGGCCGTGGCCTTGGCGACGAAGCCGGGGTCGGCCAGGAACGGACGGGCCAGGGAGACCAGGTCGGCGCGCCCGTCGGCGAGGATCTCCTCGGCGACCTCGGGGGTGTTGATGCGGTTGCTGGTGACGAGCGGCACGGAGACCTCGCCCATCAGCCTCTTGGTCACCCAGGTGTAGGCGCCGCGCGGCACGGAGGTGGCGATGGTGGGGATGCGCGCCTCGTGCCAGCCGATGCCGGTGTTGATGATGGTGGCGCCGGCGGCCTCGATCTCCTTGGCCAGCCGGACGACCTCCTCCAGGGTGGAGCCGCCGGGGACGAGGTCCAGCATCGAGAGGCGGTAGACGAGGATGAAGTCCTCGCCGACCCGCTCGCGGATCCGGCGGACGATCTCCAGCGGGAAGCGGACGCGGTTCTCGTACGGGCCGCCCCAGCGGTCGGTGCGGTGGTTGGTCGCGGCGGCGGTGAACTCGTTGATGAGGTAGCCCTCGGAGCCCATCACCTCGACACCGTCGTACCCGGCCTCCCGGGCGAGCTCGGCGCAGCGGACGTAGTCCTCGACGGTCTGCTCGACCTCGGCGTCGGTCAGCTCGTTCGGCGGGAAGGGGCTGATGGGGGCCTTGAGGGCGCTGGGCGCGACCAGGCCGGGGTGGTACGCGTACCGGCCGAAGTGCAGGATCTGCATCGCGATCCGGCCGCCCTCCCGGTGCACGGCGTCGGTGATGAGCCGGTGCTCGGCGACCTCCTCGGCGGTGGTGAGCTTGGCCCCGCCGTCCCAGGGGCGGCCGGCCTCGTTGGGCGCGATGCCGCCGGTGACGATCAGGCCCACGCCGCCGCGGGCGCGCTCGGCGTAGAAGGCGGCCATGCGCTCGAACCCGTGCTCGGCCTCCTCCAGGCCGACGTGCATCGAGCCCATGATCACCCGGTTGGGCAGGGTGGTGAAACCGAGGTCGAGCGGGCTCAGCAGGTGCGGGTACGGGGTCATGGGGGCGCCTCCTCGCGCAGGATCGTCACCTCCTGTTGTAGGGGACCTCCGCAGGTTCTGCAACTAGTTGCAGAAGAATCGGGGCGTGATGTCTACTACTCGGTAACGGGCGCGCGACGGCGCGGCGGGGACGGAGGCGCCCGGGCGGTGACGGGCCCGGCGGCCCGGGCGCGCGAGGGCCCGGGTGCGTGCGAGGCCCGGAGCCCCGCACCCTCGGGGGTCCGGGCCTCGCACGCGCGCCCGCCGCGCTCACGCCTTCCGGTAGGAGTACGCCTCCGAGGCCGCGGCCACCACCGCGTCGAGGTCCCCGCCCGCGCTCGCCGTCACCACCGCGGCGACCGCGCCCTCGACGAAGGGCGCGTCCACCAGGCGGGAGTCCCCGGGCAGCTCGTCGCCCTCGGCCAGCATCGCCTTCACGGTGAGCACGGCGCTGCCCAGGTCGGCCAGGAGCGCCACTCCCGCGCCCCGGTCGACGGCCCTCGCCGCCGCGCCGATCAGATCGGAACTCGTCCCCAGGCCACCGTCCGGGGTCCCGCCCGCCGGGAGCACCAGGGGCGGTCCTTCGCCGCCGCCCGCGAGCCCCAGGGCCAGCTCGGCCACCGCCGAGGCGACCGACGCGCTGTGCGAGACGAGCACGACGCCGACGGGCGCCGCGCCTCCCGCTCCCGGGGCGCTCACCCCTCCTCCCCTTCGGAGGGGTCTTCCGAGGCCCCTTCCGCGGCCGCCGTCTCGGCGAGCGCCGCGAACAGCAGGGCCGACGAGGCCGCCCCCGGGTCCTGGTGCCCGATCGACCGCTCGCCCAGGTAGCTCGCCCTGCCCTTGCGCGCCCGCAGGGGCACCGTCGCGACGGCGCCCTCGTCGGCGGCGGCGCGGGCCGCCGCGAACGACTCCCGCAGCGCCTCCACGGCCGGTACGAGCGCGTCCAGCATCGTCTTGTCGCCCACCCGGGCCCCGCCCAGCTGCGACACGGCCTCCACGCCGGCGCCGAGCGCCTCCGCGAGCCGCTCCCGGTCGACTCGGTCGTCGTCGCCGAGCGCCTTCCCCGCGCGCCGGAGGAGCGTCCCGTACAGCGGTCCGGACGCGCCGCCCACCGTGGAGATCAGCTGCCGTCCGGCGGTGGTGAGGACCGCGCCGGGCGTCCCGGGCGGTTCCTCCGCCAGGGTCCCGGCCACGGCGGCGAACCCCCGCTTCAGATTGGCGCCGTGGTCGGCGTCCCCGATCGCCGAGTCCAGCTCGGTGAGCCGGTCCGCCTCGCGGCCGACGCTCCCGGCCACCGCCGCCAGCCAGCGCGTCAGGAACTCCGCGCCGTAGGTCTCCGTCATGCCGCCTCCCACTCCCGTTCCGTCGTCCGTCGTCCCGCCCTCCGCCCCGCTCACAGTCCCCAGCGCAGGGCGGGGGTCCGCACGGGCGCGTCCCACAGGCGCAGCAGCTCCTCGTCCGCCTCGCACAGGGTCACCGAGCAGCCCGCCATGTCGAGCGAGGTCACGTAGTTCCCCACCAGCGTCCGGGCCGCCGGCACCCCGCGCTCGGTGAGCACCCGCTGCACCTCGGCGTTGAAGCCGTACAGCTCCAGGAGCGGGGTCGCGCCCATCCCGTTGACCAGGGCGAGGACCGGACCGGACGGGCGCAGCTCCTCCAGGACGGCGTCGACGGTGAAGTCCGCGATCTCCCGCGAGGTCATCATGGCCCGCCGCTCGCGGCCCGGCTCGCCGTGGATGCCGACGCCCAACTCCAGCTCGCCGCCCGGGAGGTCGAAGGTGGGGCCGCCCTTGGCGGGGGTGGTGCAGGCGCTCAGCGCCACGCCGAAGGAGCGGGACCGCTCGTTCACCCGGCGGGCGACCGACTCCACGCGCTCCAGCGGCGCCCCCTCCTCGGCGGCGGCCCCGGCGATCTTCTCCACGAACAGCGTGGCCCCGGTGCCGCGCCGTCCCGCCGTGTAGAGGCTGTCCGTCACCGCCACGTCGTCGTTCACGAGCACCTTGGCGACCCGGATGCCCTCGTCCTCGGCCAGCTCCGCCGCCATCTCGAAGTTCAGCACGTCCCCGGTGTAGTTCTTGACGACGAACAGCACCCCGGCGCCGCTGTCGACCGCGGCGGCGGCCCGCACCATCTGATCCGGGACCGGGGACGTGAAGACCTCGCCGGGGCAGGCGGCGGCGAGCATGCCGGGCCCCACGAAGCCCCCGTGCAACGGCTCGTGCCCGGACCCGCCGCCGGACACCAGCGCCACCTTCCCCGCCACGGGCGCGTCCCGCCGCACCACGATCCGCCGCTCCACGTCCACGGTCAGCTCGGGGTGCGCGGCGGCCATCCCGCGCAACGCGTCGGCGACGACGGTCTCCGGGACGTTGATCAACATCCTCATGGATGCCTCCTGGTGAGGTGAACGGGCAGGTGTCCGGACGGGGTTCCCGCGGGTCGGGGCGGACGGGGCGGGTCGTCGGTCCCGGCGCCTCGCGACGGCGGGAGGGGGTTCCGCGCGGCGTCGCCGCCGCGTGCGCGCCGCCGTCGACGGCACGTCGGGACGGAGCCGGGAGGTGCGCCTCGCGTGTGCACGGCATGGCGAGATTATCGGCGCTCGACCGCGTGC
This sequence comes from Streptomyces sp. NPDC092045, assembly GCF_044756005.1. Classification (NCBI taxonomy): domain Bacteria; kingdom Bacillati; phylum Actinomycetota; class Actinomycetes; order Kitasatosporales; family Streptomycetaceae; genus Streptomyces; species Streptomyces sp. NPDC092045. The sequence continues at coordinate 1,087,573 of NZ_JBIVSC010000001.1, forward strand.
GCGCACGGGTGCGGGCGGGGGGGCCCGCACGTGTCGACACGCGGACGGCCCGACCTCGTAACCTCTACAGTGCTGTAGAAATAGGCGGTGCGGGCATCGCGACGGAGGCGCTCTTCAAGGGGCTTCGGGCGGGAGGCCCGGAAACCGCCGTGCGGTGGCGCGTGAACGCCGGCGCACGCCTCTCTTCGAAAGGAACGTCCATGAGCGACGCCCTGTATCCGGGGGACGAACTCGGTCCCGACCACGCCCTGCGGGGCGGTGCCCACGTCCTGACGCTCCAGGGCGACGGGAACCTGGTGCTCTCCGAGCCGGGCGGCGTCGTGTGGGCGACCGGCACCCAGGACCGGGGAGTCGGGCGGGCTGTGCTCCAGCACGACGGCAACTTCGTGCTGTACGCGGGCGACGACGCCGTGTGGGCCACCGGCACCAGTGGCCGGGACGTCCACCGCCTGGTCGTGCAGCCCGACCGCAACGTGGTGCTGTACGCGACGGACGGCAGCCCCCTGTGGGCGTCGAACACCGACACCGACACCCCGATCGTCGTCGAGGAGGCGGAGCCGGCCCGGGTCGTCGAGGAGGCGGTTCCCCGCGTCCCCGAGCCGCGCACCCACACCGTCGAGCCCGGTGAGAGCCTGTGGGCCGTCGCCGAACGCTTCTACGGCGACGGCAGCCGCCACCACGAGATCGCCGCCGCCAGCGGCATCGAGGACCCGGACCGGATCGACGTCGGCCAGGTGCTCACCATTCCGTAGGCCCGGCCGCCCGGCGGTTCCGGCCGCCCGCGCGAGGGCGGGAAGCCCCGCGCCACGGGGCCGGACGGCGCGACTGCCGGCGGTACGGGGGGCCGCGGCCCCTCTCCCGGGTGTTCGCGGAGGAGCCGACGGGCCGGGCCCGACCGGATCCGGGCGCACCGGGGCCCCGCGCGGGGATGTCGCGCGGGGCCCGCCCGGCGTTCCCGCCGGCGGCACCCCCGGGCGATACGGGGGTGCCGGGCGGAGCGCGGTGGAACTACTTCGCGGCGGCGAGCGCGGCGAGCGCCCGGGCCCAGCGCGCGTACTTCAGCTCCGCGAGGTCCGAGACCGTCTCGACCCCGAAGGCCTCCCGCAGCAGTTCGCCGTCCCGGTCGGACACGCCCTTGAGCGCGGCGACCGGGGCCGCGAGGATCTCGGGCAGGCTCTTGTCGGCCCACGCCTTGTCCAGCACCTTGTCCAGGTCGATCGAAGCCATGACACCCTCCCGAAGGGAACGAACGAGCGCGGTGAAGGGCCTGCCCGCCGACAGGCGAGCACCCCGTCCCGAACTCTCTACAAGTCTGTAGAAGACTAGGGGGCGGGCGCCCCGGCGGGGGCGGTCCTCGTGGATCTTCGGCGAGAAAGTCCGAAAACGATCATGTGGTGACGGAGGGCTCGCGGGCCGCGGGGCCGGGAATCCGGCCCGACGCGCCGCTCGCCCGGCCGGGTGATCCGCCCCTGGCCCTCGATGGTTGTTTGCCTTTCCTTTACAGTGATGTAGAAGCTCTGCGTGCTTCCACGGCCATGTCCCCCTTTGGAACGAGAAGGAGTGAGCGACCCGCGATGGGCGAGCCTCCCGGTACCCGCCGTGCCGCCTCCCGCCCGGACGGACCGCGCCGGGGAGCGGGGACGGCACGGTGACCGAGGCGCCCCCGCCGCTCCCGGCGCCGGGCCCCGTGCCCGCGCGCCCGGCGGCCGTCGCGGCCGGGTCCTCCCCGGCGACCGCCGAGCGCGGTGAGCCGGAGCGGACCGCCGCCCCTCCCGCGGGCCGCTCCCGCCCTCCCGCCACCGGCCCGGCCGGAGCCGTACGCGGCCGTGCGACGGCGCGGGCCCTCCGGAGGGAACCGACCGGTCCCGCCGCCGTGTGATCCCGCACCCCCGCCACGTACCCGCAGATACTCGGGTTCCGATCACCGTCCCCAGAAGGAGCACCTCCTTGTCCGCCAGAACGACCCGCCCCCACGTGCCCGGGGGCGGTGGCCGATGAACGCCGCCCTCGGCCTGTCGGCCGTCCTCGTGCTGACCGTCGGCACCGGCTACTTCGTCGCCCAGGAGTTCGCCTACGTCGCCGCCGACCGCCTCGCGCTCGCCCGGGAGGCCGACGCCGGGGACAAGCGGGCGGCCCGCGCGCTGAAGGTCCTCGAACGCCTCTCGTTCATGCTCTCCGGCGCGCAGCTCGGCATCACCGTCACCGGCCTGGTCGTCGGCTTCCTCGCCGAGCCGTCCGTCTCCGCGCTCCTCAGGCCCCTCCTGGAGGGCACGGGCCTGTCCGGCGGGGCGGTCTCCGCGATCTCCGTCGTCCTCGCCTTCGTCCTGGCCACCGTCCTGCAGATGGTCGTGGGCGAACTCGCGCCGAAGAACCTGGCGCTTGCGGTGCCCGAACGGCTGGCCAAGTCGCTGGCCCCCTCCACCCTCCTCTACCTGAAGGTCGTCGGCCCGGTCGTCCACGTCTTCGACGGCGCCGCCAACAAGCTGCTGCGCAAGGTCGGCATCGAGCCGGTCGAGGAGCTGCACCACGGCGCGACGCTGGAGGAGCTGAGCCACCTGATCGGCGAGTCCCACGAACAGGGCGAACTGCCGCCCGCCACCGCCGAGCTGCTCGACCACGCCCTGGAGTTCTCCGAGCGGACCATGGCCGAGGTCATGGTGCCGCGCGCCGACGCCGTCTTCGTGCGCAAGGACGCCACCCTCGCCGAAGCCGTGGAGCTGATCGCCCGGCACGGCCACTCCAACTACCCGGTGCTCGGCGACCACCCCGACGACATCGCCGGCGTCCTGGGCGTGAACGAGCTGATGCGCCTGCCCAGCGCCACCTTCGACGCCACCACCGCGGGCGAGGCCGCCCGCCGCCCGCTCCTGCTGCCCGACACGCTGCCGCTGCCGAGGGCGGTGGCGCAGATGCGCGAGCGCGACGACGAGTTCGCCGTCGTCCTCGACGAGCACGGCGGCGTCGCCGGCGTCGTCACCTACGAGGACATCGCCGAGGAGCTCATCGGAGACATCGCCGACGAGAACGACAGGATCGTCGTCGTGGCCGCTCCGGACGGCGAGGGCTGGCGGGTGGACGCGGGCCGGCGCCTCGACGAGATCGAGGAGGCCACCGGCATCGCCCTGCCCGGGGAGGACGACTACGACACCGTGGCCGGCCTGGTCATCGACCGCCTCGGCCGCTTCCCGACCATCGGGGACCGGCTCACCGTGGACGGCGTGCGGATCGAGGTCCTCAGCCTCGACCGCCACGTCCCCGAGCACGTCCGCATCGAGCAGGTCCGCGCCGAGCAGGCCGAGGAGGCCCGGGCATGAGCTTCCCCACGGCACTCTTCGTCACCGTCCTGCTGCTGATCGGCAGCGGGTTCTTCGTCGCCGCCGAGTTCGCCCTCGTCGCGGCCAAGCGCCACCGCATCGAGAAGGCCGTCGCCGAGGGGCAGCGCGGCGCCAGGGCGGCGCTCGCCGGCATGCGCGAACTGTCCCTGATGCTCGCCGGCGCCCAGCTCGGCATCACCCTGTGCACCCTCGGCCTCGGCGCGATCTCCAAGCCGGCCGTCTCGCACGAACTCGACCCGCTGCTGGTCGAGCTGGGCCTGCCCGCGTCCCTCAGCTACGGGGTCTCCTTCGCCGTCGCCATGATCGTCGTGGTCTTCCTCCACATGGTCGTCGGCGAGATGGCCCCCAAGTCCTGGGCCATCGCCCACCCCGAGCGCTCGGCCATGCTCCTCACCCCGCCCTTCAGGGCCCTGGTCAAGACCGTGCGCCCGCTGATCTGGATCCTCAACAAGGTCAGCAACGCGCTCGTGCGGCTGTGCCGCGTCCAGCCCCGCGACGAACTGACCGCCGTCCACAACCGCGAACAGCTCACCCACCTCGTCGTGGAGTCCGAGCGGCTGGGACTGATCAACAAGACCGACTCCCAGCTCATCACCCGCTCGCTGGTCGAGCCCCAGACGCCGGTGGCGCGCCTCCAGACCCCGACCGCCGACATCGTCACGGTCCCGGCCGGCGCCGACCTGGACGCCCTCCTGGCCCGGGCCTCCGAAGCGGGTCGCTCGCGCCTCCTGGTCCGCGACGGCGACCGGTTCCTCGGCTCGGTCCACGCCCGCGACGCCCTGGTCGCCCGCACCCGCGGCCGGGCCCTCACCGCCCGCGACCTCGCCCGCCCCGTACCCGAACTGACCACCGGCACCACGGTCTCCGAGGCCGTCGAACACCTGCGCCGCCGCCGCTCCTCCCTCGCCGTCGTCCGCGACGAGGAGGGGACCCTCACCGGCCTGGTCAGCCTCGACGACCTCCTCGTCCGGCTGATGGGCCCGCAGACGGCCTGAGCCCCGCGCCCCGACGCGCGGCCCGGCGCCGCTCCGTGCCGGCGCCCCGGCCCGCGGACGGGCCGGGGCGCCGGCGTGCGCGACCGGGCGGGCTCACGAGGTGCCGGGCCTCTCCACGGGGCGGAGCCCGCCGGGTGCTCCGACCCGGCGGCCGCCCGGCTCCGGGCCGGACGCGGCTCCGGGGCGCCGGGTCCCGGGCACGCGCCTATCGTTCTCACAAGGGGTGATTTCGTCCTCGCCCAGGAGCGGGAGGAGGAGGGGCATGCCGGAGAAGTTCTCGGTGGGTGACCACGTCCGATGGAACTCCGAGGCCGGGTACGTCGAGGGTGTGATCGTCGAGAAGCACACGAAGGACGTGGAGTACAAGGGGCGCATGCGCCGGTGCACCGAAGACGATCCCCAGTACGAGATCAGGAGCGACAGGACGGGCCACACCGCCATGCACCGGACCGGCGCGTTGACGAAGCTGTAGGTCCCGGCCGTGCGTGGGGCGCGGTGGTCCGGACGGGCCGTGGGACGGCGAACCGGATCTGTACGCCGGGGCGCTCGACGCGCTGCCTCGGCGAGGTGCCGACGATGCTGCGGAACAGCGAGGTCACCTGTCTGATGGACGCCCGGTCGTTTCCGTGACACGGGCCTCGTCGAGGACGTGCGCGTCGAGGTCGCCGCGGTCCCGCCCGGGACCGTGGCCTCGTGCGGCGGCGCGGAGAGCAGCGACGGTGCCACGGCGAGGGCCCGCTCCCGGGCCCGGACGAGGCGCCGTCCGGCTCGTCGAGGGCGGCCTGCTGCCCCACGGCGGGCTGCACCACTGCACGGACCGAGTGGAGGAACTGCTCCTGCTGTCCTCCCAGGAGCTCGTCGACGCGGCGGCCGCACGCTGTCTGACCCCCCTGAACGACGTCGCCCCCGCCCAGGCGGGACGCCTCGCCGACACGCTGCTCGCCTGGATCGAGACCTCCGGCGGGGCCCCGGAGGTCGCCCACCGTCTGGGCGTGCACCCCCAGACGGCCCGCTACCGCCTGCGGCAGATCCGCGAACTGTGGGGCGACGTGCTCGACGACCCCGACCGCCGGTTCGAGATGCTCCTGGTGCTGCGCTCCCGGCGCCTGCGCCGCGAACCCTCCGGTGGCGACGAGCAGGGATAGGCGGCGCCCCGTCGAGCGGTGCCCGGCGGCCCGGGCCTGCTCCTCCCCCGCTTCCCGAGCAAGCGCGACCACCGCGTCGCCGTGGTCCGGGACGTCGCCCGGAAAAGAGCCGGGTGCTCCAGCGCGAACCGCACGTGGGCGACGGCCTCGCGGGCGGGACGGCTCAGGCCGCGCCCCGGGGCTCGGCCAGCCACGTGCGGTAGCTCCGCAGGGCCTTGCGCTGCTTGAGCTGTTCGGAGACCAGGGCGACCACCGGGTGGATGCCGGGCCTGGTGCCGCCGCCCCGGGCGAGGCGGCGCATCTGGTGACGGACCTGGGCCATGCTCGCGGCGGAGGCGAGGGCCTTGTCGGACCAGTTCACCGGCCGCAGGGGGCGGTCGGCCTCGCGGCTCCGGTGCCAGCGGTCGGGCAGGTCGGGGGTGACGGCGAGGGCGGTGCCCATGCCGACGACCGCCACGCCGCTGTCGAGGACCCGCTCCGCCGTCGCGCGCCTGGTGATGCCGCCGGTGAGCATCAGGGGCAGCGGGCTCGTTCCGACGAGGTCCCTCGCCAGGTCGAGGAAGTACGCCTCGCGCGCCTGCGTGCGCCTGTCGGTGGGGCGGCCGGTCATGGCCGGGCTCTCGTAGCTGCCGCCGGAGAGCTCGACCAGGTCGACGCCGAGGGGTTCGAGCATCCCGATGACCCGGCGGGCGTCGTCGGCGTCGAAGCCGCCGCGCTGGAAGTCGGCGGAGTTCAGCTTGACCGCGACCGTGAAGGAGGGGGAGACGGAGGACCGGACCGCGCGGACGACGTCGAGCAGCATCCGGGCCCGGTTCTCCAGGGACCCGCCCCACCGGTCGGTGCGCTTGTTGACCAGGGGGGAGAGGAACTGCGACAGCAGGTAACCGTGGGCGGCGTGGACCTCGACGCCGTCGAAGCCGGCCTCTTCGGCGCGCCGCGCGGTCACGGCGTACCGGGTGACGGTCTCCTCGATCTGCCGCGGGGTCATGGCGGTCGGGCGGCCGAAGCGGCCGCTGTGCCTGCCCAGGCCGACGCCGATGTCGGACGGGCCCCACACCACGCCGGGCATGCCGGAGGCCACCTGACGGCCGGGGTGGTTGATCTGCATCCACACCGCGCCGCCCCCGGACTTGGCGGCCTCCGCCCACTCGGCGAACGGCGCGAGCGGGGCGCGCTCGTCGAGCACGACGCCGGCGGGGCCGGTCAGCGCCTCCGCGTGGACCATGACGTTGCCGGTGACCAGCAGGCCGGCGCCGCCGGCGGCCCAGCCCCGGTACAGCGTGAACAGCCGCTCGTCGGGGAGCTGGCCGGCGCCGGCCATGTTCTCCTCCATCGCCGCCTTCGCGATCCGGTTCTTCAGCACCTGCCCGGAGCGCAGGGGCAGCGGTGAGAACAGCTCGCTGGTCATGTGGGTTCCCTCTTCCTCCGCGACCGTTCGATCGCCTCAAATGTTTGCAGCGCTCACATTAGGACATGGATGTAATCGATGCAAACATCAAGCGGGTGCGGGTGCGGGTGCGGGTGCGGGTGCGGGTGCGGGTGCGGGTGCGGGTGCGGGTGCGGGTGCGGGTGCGGGTGCGGATGCGGATGCGCCGCGGACGGACGGATCGCGTCCGAACAACCGTGCGCCCCCGGCGCGTCCCGGCGTGTCGACAGCCGTTCGGGTGCTTCCCGCCTGCGCGGGCGCCTCCCGTCCCGGACCGTTGACACCATGAGACAGAGCACCTTGTCCGAGGTGAAGGACGCCGTCACTCCACGGGCCACCCTGCTGGTGATCGGGGTGATCGCCCTTCAGCTGCTGTTCGTCGCCTCCTACGTGGGAGCCCTCCACGAGCCCAGGCTCAGGGACGTGTCCCTCGGCGTGGTGGCGCCGCAGGCCGTGGTCGGGCAGACGGTGGACCGCCTGGACGGGCTGCCGGGCTCGCCGCTGGACCCGCGCGCGCTGCCCGACGAGCGGACGGCCCGGGAGCAGATCGCGAACCGGGACGTCTACGGGGCGCTGGTGGTGAATCCGGCCGGCACCACCGACACGCTTCTCGTCGCCTCCGGCGGCGGCAGGGCCCTGTCCCTCGCGCTGGGCACGCTCGTCGCCACCGTGGACAAGGCCCAGGGACGCACCGTCCGCACGGTCGACGTGGCCCCGGCCTCCCCGCACGACTTCAACGGCCTGTCGTCGTTCTACCTGGTCATCGGCTGGTGCGTCGGCGCCTACCTGTGCGCGTCGATCCTCGCGATCAGCGCCGGCGCCCGCCCGGCCAACCCGACCCGCGCGGCGACCCGCCTGGGCACGATGACGCTGGTCGCACTCGCCGGCGGACTCGGCGGCGCGATCATCGTCGGGCCGATCCTGGGCGCCCTGCCGGGCAGCGTCTGGGCCCTGTGGGGGCTCGGCGCGCTGCTCATCTTCGCCGTCGGCGCCGCGACGCTCGCCCTCCAGGGCCTCTTCGGCGTCATCGGCATCGGCCTGGCGATCCTGCTCGTCGTCATCGCGGGCAACCCGAGCGCGGGCGGCGCCTTCCCCGCGCCGATGCTGCCACCGTTCTGGCAGGCGATCGGCCCGGCCCTGCCACCGGGCGCGGGCACCTGGGCGGCCCGCTCGATCTCCTACTTCCACGGCAACGGCATGACGTCCGCCCTGCTGGTGCTGTCGGCCTGGGCGGTCGTCGGCGTCCTCGTCACCATGCTCGCGGCGGTGCTGCGGCAGCGCCGCGCCGCGGACGCGGAACCTTCCGGAGCGGCAACGGACGGGGCGGCGGGGCGTACGGCGCCGGGAGCGTAGGGCCGGAGGGCGGGGGAGCACACGGTCCCCGGCCGCTGGAGGAGATCGATCCGGACGGCTTCGACATGGTGTTCTGTCCGGGCGGGCACGGTCCGACGGAGGACCTGTCGGTCGACCCGGTCTGCGGTGCGCCGCCGACCCGGTCCCTGGCCCCGGGCAGACCGCCGGCCCTGTCGTGTCATGCGCCGGCGGCGGCGTTCGCGGCGGAGGACGAGGACGGGTCGTGGCCCTTCACCGGATACCGGACGACGGGGTCGTCGAGCCTGGAGGAGAAGCTCAACGGCTTCGGCCGCAGGGCGGTCCGGCTGCTGGAGGACCGGTTGCGGGAGAGCGGGGCGCGGTGCTCCAAGGTCCGCCTGCCCCTGCGGCCGTACGTGGTGGTCGACCGCACCCTCTGCACGGGGCGGGACCCGCCCTCCTCGAAACGCCTCGCCGAACGCCTCGTCGCCGACGCGAACGCCTCGTCGCCGACGCGAACGCGGCGGCGAAGGCCCGCTGACCGCGAGGCGCCGGCCGCCGCGTCCGTGACCGGGCCCGCCTCGTCGAACGCGTCGGCTCCCGTCCGCGGGCCTCGTGCGACCCTTCGCCCCCGTCGCGGAGACGGAGCCGCCGCCCGGGCGCCGGTTCACCCCGCCCGGTCGCGGACCGCCAGCAGCGCCGCGCCGATGTCCGTCGTCGCGCGGGGATCGGAGAGGGACCGCCCCGTCAGCTCCTCGACGCGCCGGAGACGGTAGCGGACGGTGTTCGGGTGGACGAAGAGGCCCCGCGCCGTGGCGTTGGCCGAGCCGCCGGAGGCGAACCAGTGCTCCAGGGTGCTCAGGAGGCGGGACCGCTCCGCGGCCGGCAGGTCGAGGACCGGCCGGAGCGTCACCTCCACCAGGCGGGCCGCCTCGGCGGGCGCCGCGGCCACGACCATCGCCAGCGGGTCGTCGTCGAACCGGGCCACGCCGGGACCGGTGCCCGGCAGCCGGGACAGGGCCAGGCGGGCGAAGCGCAGGTTCTGCGGAGCGCCCTGGAGCGAGGAGAAGCACGGGCTGAACCCCACGCGGGCGCGGCTGCCCCGCAGGACGCGGAGGCAGGCGCCCTCCGCCGCGGCGGAGGGCAGCGCGACCAGCGCGAGCTGCTGGTCCGGCAGCAGCCGCCACGCGGAGGGGAGTTCCGCCCGGCGCAGCGCCGCCTCCACGCCCGCGAGGGGCTCCTCGCCCGGCGCGCCGGCCTCCGCGACGGCGACGGCGTACGGTCCCTGCTCGGGCAGCCCCAGCTCCCGGGCGGCCTCCCACAGGGTGTGGTCGGTGATGACACCGGTGAACAGCGCCTCCACCAGGGCATAACGCCTCGCCTGGCCCCGGGAGGTCAGCTCGGCGGCCGTCTCCCGGTAGGCGAGCGCCACCGCTTCCGCGTACAGGCCGAACAGCGCCCAGAAGTCCGCGGACTCCGACACCAGCAGGTCGTCCGACCCCTCCGGGCGCGTGCGCGCCTCCGCGACGATCTCCGTCCACAGGAGTTCCGAGCCGATGTGGTACGCGCGCAGGGTGTCGGCCAGCGGGACGCCCTGCTCCGCCCTGGCCCGCCCGGTCTCGCGGGCCGCCTCCGCGTCCGGGGAGCCCTTGCGGCGCAGGTGAGACAGCACGAAGTCCGCGTTGGCGTGGCAGGAGCGCCGCAGCGAGTCCAGGGGGATCAGGGACTCGTCCTGGTAGGCGTCGACCTCCGAGCGGATGCGGAGCGCCATCCTCCCGGCCAGTTCCGGAAGCCTCGACCGGAGTGCCGCGGCCACGCCCGAAAGGTCCATGTCCGCAGCTTAACCCCCGTGTTTTGTCGCGGAGGACAATCCGGGGGGCCGAGCGCTGTCGCACAGGCCATAGGACCCGCCGGTGGACGACGGCAAGATGTCGGCAATGTAAACATGTGGTGCTCTCGTGTGACGGAGGCGGGTCATGGCCAATCTGGCAGGGTTCCTCGTGGAGACGGCCGGGCGACAGCCCGGGCGCCCCGCGCTGCGCCTGGGGGAGCACGTCCTCACCTACGCGGAGCTGGACGAGCGCAGCGCCCGCGCCGCCGCCCTGCTCCGGGCCGAGGGCGTACGGCCGGGCGACCGGGTCGCCCTGATGCTGCCCAACGTCCCCGAGTTCGTCGTCCTCTACTACGGCGTCCTGCGCGCCGGGGCGGTCGTCGTCCCCATGAACCCGCTCCTGAAGACCAGGGAGAGCGAGTTCCACCTCGCCGACTCCGGCGCGGTGCGGCTCTTCGAATGGCACCGGGCGCCGGGCGAGGGGGCCGCGGGAGCCGCCGCCGCGGGCGTGCGGCACACCGCCGTCGAACCCGCCGCGTTCGCCGCGGCCCTGGCCGGGCACGAGCCGCTGCCCGAGGTCGCCGACACGGACGGCGAGGACATGGCCGTACTGCTGTACACCTCCGGCACCACCGGCCGCCCCAAGGGCGCCGTCCTCACCCATGCCGGACTGCGGCACAACACCGAGGTCAACGGCGTCCAGATCCAGCGGATGACGCCCGAGGACGTCGTGGTGGGCTGCCTGCCGCTGTTCCACATCTTCGGGCAGATCTGCACCATGAGCGCGGCCGTCCGCAGCGGCGCCTCGCTCGTCCTGATCCCCCGCTTCGAGCCGGGGACCGTCCTGGACGCCGTCGCCCGCGAGCGGGCCACCGTCTTCGAGGGCGTCCCGACCATGTACGCGGCGCTGCTCCAGCACCCGTCCGACGCGGACGTGTCGACGCTGCGGATGTGCATCTCCGGCGGCGCCTCGCTGCCGGTGGAGATCCTCCACGGCTTCGAGCGCCGCTTCGGCTGTCCGGTCCTGGAGGGCTTCGGCATGTCCGAGACCAGCCCGGTCGTCACCTTCAACCACCCCGACCGCCCGCGCAAGGCCGGCTCCGTCGGCACCCCCATCCGGGACGTGGAGGTGCGGCTCCTGGACGACGAGGGACAGGACGTGGCCCCCGGCGAGATCGGCGAGCTGGCCGTCCGGGGACCCAACGTGATGAAGGGCTACTGGAACCGCCCCGAGGAGACGGCCGCCGCCGTTCCCGACGGCTGGCTGCGCAGCGGCGACCTGGCCCGGGCGGACGAGGACGGCTACCTGTACATCGTCGACCGCAAGAAGGACATGATCATCCGCGGCGGCTACAACGTCTACCCGCGCGAGATCGAGGAGGTCCTGCACGAGCACCCCGCCGTCGCCCTGGCCGCCGTGCTGGGCACCCCGCACGCCGAGCTGGGCGAGGAGGTCGCGGCCGCGGTCGTGCTCCGTCCCGGCGCGCGGGCCACCCCCGAGGAACTGCGGGAGTACGTCAAGGAGCGGGTGGCGGCCTACAAGTACCCGCGCCGGGTGCGGCTCGTGGACGCGCTGCCGCTGGGGCCGAGCGGCAAGATCCTCAAGAGGGAGATCGTCCTGCCGGCGGAGTGACCCCCCGCCGGGCCCGGCGGCCCGGTTGCGGGGGGCGGGAGGGGCGCGAACGATGGAACCGGGCGCTGCCGTGTCCGGGCGGCAGCCGTTCGTACGGGCCGCGGCCGGTGAGGCCGCGCAGCAGGGCACGCGCGTGCCCGTTCTCGTTCCAGGGAGTGGCCATGACCGATCTTCCTCCTCCGATCACCCCGTATCTGGAGCCGGCGGCGAAGGAGCTGTGCGAGGCGACGGATCCGCATCCGCGGATCTACGAGGTGCCGCCGGAGGAGGGCCGGGACATCCTGCTCGGTCTCCAGAGCGACGCGAGCGTGCCGCGTCCGGAGGTCGACGAGGAGTGGGTGGAGGTCGACGCGGGGGAGTGGGGCACGGTCCGCACCCGCGTCATCCGGCCCGAGGGGGTTGCCGGGCCGCTGCCGGTGGTGTTCTACATCCACGGCGCGGGCTGGGTCTTCGGCGACGACAAGACCCACGACCGGCTCTTCCGCGAACTCGCCGTCGGCGCCGGGGCGGCGGGTGTCTTCCCGGTCTACGACCGGGCGCCGGAGGCGAAGTACCCCACCCAGGTCGAGCAGAACTACGCCGTGGGCCAGTGGGTCCTGCAACACGGCGCCGAGCACGGCCTGGACACCTCGCGCGTCGCGGTCGCCGGCGAGTCGGTCGGCGGCTGCATGTCGGCGGTCTTCGCGCTGATGAACAAGGAGCGCGGCGGCATCGACCTCAGGGCCCAGTGCCTGCTCTACCCGGTCGCGAACGCCGACTTCGACACCCCCTCCTACCACCAGTTCGCCGAGGGCTACTACCTCACCCGCGACGGCATGAAGTGGTTCTGGGACGCCTACACCACCGACCCCGCCCAGCGCGCCGAGCACCACGCCTCCCCGCTCCTCTCGACCCCGGACCAGCTCAAGGACCTGCCCAAGGCGCTGGTCATCACCGACGAGGCCGACGTCCTGCGCGACGAGGGCGAGCAGTACGCCAACAAGCTCCGCGAAGCCGGCGTCGACGTCACCTCCGTCCGGGTCGCCGGCATGGTCCACGACTTCCTCCTCCTGGACAGCCTGCGCGACACCCGGGCCGCCAACGTCGCCCGCAAACTCGCCGTCGACTTCCTCGCCACCGCACTCCACGACGACTGAGACGCACGGTCCGAACCTCGCACGGCCCGAACCTCGTACGGTCGAACCTCGCACGTCCGAACCTCGTACGGTCCGGCTCCCGGCGCCCGCGCGGCAGGGGGCCGGACCGCCGGCCGTCGACCGCCGTGGCCCCACGGTGGTCCGGCGACCCGGGGAACACCGCGTCGGTAATCTGCGGGCCATGACGGCTGGAACGGGGACGGTCCACGACTTCTGGGGACGCGGGCTGCTCGTGGACGCGGGCGTGGATCCGGACGATCCGCGGCTGGACGCGCGCGAGTACGCGGACCGGGCGGCCGCGCTCGCCGTGAGCGGGTTCGACTCCCGGGAACCCGGGCGGGCCGAGGGCGCGGTCGCCCTCGCCTCGGACGTCCTGCTGCGATGGCGCACGCCCCGGCCGGAGTTGACGGCCGGCCTGGTGCGCTGCCTGGAGTCCGGCGATTCCCATGCCCGGGGCGACGCGGCGCTGGCGCCGGCGCGGCTCGTGTCGGCGGACTCTCCGCCGGACGTCGCATCGGCCGTGCCCGCGCTGATCGCGGCCGCCGGCCACTCCTACGACCGGGTCGCCGGACCGGTGGCACTGGCCCTCGCCCGTCTCGGCCGTCCGGAGGCCCTCGCCCCGGTCCACCGGTGGCTCGCGTCGAGCCACCGGCTCCCGTTCTTCCAGGTGACGTCGCTCGGGGAGGTCCTGCGGCCGTTGGTGAGCCACGCCGACGCGTTGCTCCCCGGAAATCCGCCGCCTGCTCGTCGACTCGGCCGGCGAAGAGGGACTGCGCCCGGTCCTCGCGACCCTGGCCTCCTGGGGCCCCGCCGCGAGCGCGGCGGTCCCGGAACTCGTGTCGACGCTCGCCACCCGCAACGTCCGGTGGGCCTGCGACGCGCTCGGCGGCGTCGGCCCGGCCGCGGCGCCCGCCGCGGACACCCTCGACGGCTTCGTCCGCGGCGCCGCGCGACCACCGCGCCACGACGGCGGCATCCCGTTGCCGAACGGCGTACGGAGATGGCACGGCACGCAGAACGCGGCATGGGCGCACTGGCGGATCACCGGCGACCCGAAGGTCTTCCTGGCCTTCGCGGAGGACGCGGCGGCCCGGGGCCTGGAGGGTGCCGACCTCGCCCGCCTGGCGGAGCTGGGGCCCGGGGCGGCGCGCTGCGCGACCGCACTCCGGCCGCTCCTCGGGTCCCCCGGCCCGTGGACCCGCGTCCAGGCCGCCCACGCCTGGTGGCGGATCACCGGGGACACGGACGCCGCCGTCCCGGTGCTGCTGGCCGCGCTGGAACCCCTGAGGGCGGGCGAGGCCGACGAGCCCTGCCGCGCGGCGGTCCGGTACACCGCCCGGATCGGTGCCCCGGCCGCCGCGGCGGCGCCCCTCCTCGAAGCCGTGTCGTCCTCCGACCGGCGCTTCCCGGCGGACGTCCGCTCCGCGGCCCGCGCGGCGCTGACGGCCTTCGGCGGCGCCCCCGCCGACGGTCACCGTGCGGCGCCCGGTCCGCCCCGCGTCGGCGGGCGGGGATCGTCCGGCCCCGGCGAGCGGGCCCCGGATTCCTCCGCGTGACGCCCCTCCGGCTCCGCCGCTCCGGTGGAGCGCCGCCCCGCCCGACCCGGTGACGACGGCGCGCCGGCCCGCTCGAACTCCGGCAGGCTCCACCCGCCCCGCTCCAGCGGGACGACCTCTTTCACCGGATCGCGGAAGGAGCCGGCGTCGGGCCGACTGCCGCGCGGAATCGTCTTCTCCGCCCGGCAGACGGTGACGACCGCCCCGGCGGAGGCGTCACAGGAGTGCGGACGGGCCACGGCCGCGCCCGCCCCCCGGAAGGAGCACCCCCGCTCGCGCGCGCGGAGGAACGGAGGTCGGCTGGGACCGGGGGCGACCGTCACGAACGAGGAGGCGCCGGTGCCGGACGACGCACCGGCCGCGCGGGCCGGCGGGGACGCGGAACTCCAGGAGCTCCGCGCCCGGGTGGCGACGCTCGAGGCCGACCGGACGCACCGCCCGCCGAAGCACCGCGCGCGGTCCTTCCCAGCCGTCGTCCTGATCGTCCTCGGCTGTGTGCTCGCGCCCCTAGGGATCGTCGCCGCCTGGGCGGCGGACGTGGTGGGCGACACCGACCGCTACGTGGAGACCGTCGCCCCGCTCGCCTCGGACCCGGCCGTCCAGGACGCCGTCGCCGACCGGGCCACCGAGGCGCTCATGACGCGCATCGACCTGTCGGCCCTGCTGTCCGGCGCCGCCCCCGAGGAACGGCCGCGCCTGGAGAAGGCGCTGGGCGGCCTGGGCGACTCCCTGGAAGGAGCGGTCCGCAGCTTCGTGCGCGAGAAGGCGCGGGAGGTCACCGGCTCGGACGCCTTCGAGGCCGTCTGGACGGAGGCCAACCGCGAGGTCCACGCCTCCGTGGACAAGGCCCTCACGGGGAGCGGCGGCGGTGCGGTCCGGCTGGAGGACGACACGGTCACCCTCGACCTCGCCCCCGTCGTCGAGCGGGTGAAGCAGCGGCTCGTGGACGAGGGCATGGGGTTCGCCGCGCGGATCCCGGAGATCCACACCGACTTCACGCTCGTCCGGTCCGACGGCGTCGGCAAGGTCAAGAACGGCGTACGGCTCCTCCAGATCGTCGGCGACCGGCTGCCGGTCCTCGCGGTCCTCCTGGTGGCCGGCGGCGTCCTCCTCGCCCGGCGACGGCGCAGGGCCCTGGTCGCCGGGGCCCTGGCGGTGGCCGTCGCGACGGGACTGCTCGGCATCGGGCTGCGCGTCCTCCGCGCGTTCTACCTCGACGCCCTGCCCGCCGGGGTCTCCCCGGAGGCCGCCGGGGCGGTCTACGACGCCCTGACCCGGCCGCTCCACACCGTGGTCAGGGCGGCCGTCGCCCTGGGCGTCGTCGTGGCCCTGGCCGCCTGGCTCACCGGGCGGGGCCGGCGCGCCCGTCTCGTCAGGGGCGTGTGGACCTCGGGCGTCGGCGCGGCCCGCGCCACGGCCGACGGCTTCGGCCTGCGCACGGGACCGGTAGGACCCTTCGTCCGCCGGCACCGCACCTGGATCGTCCGGGTCCTGGTGACCGCGGCGCTCGCCGCCTGTGTCCTCTGGCCGTACCCCACCGGCTGGGTGGTGGTCGGCCTCGGGCTCGCGCTGCTCCTCGCCCTCGCGGTGGTGGAGTTCCTGGCCGCCGACGCGCCCGCCGGGTCCCCGCCGCCTTCGGCGTGAGCCCGCGGGCCCGTCCGGAACGGCCTCACCGGCGAGCGCGCTCTCCCGCGCGACGGCCGGACCCCGCTCGGACGGCACCCGGGGCAGCACGGCGGCGGCCCGGGCGCCGGGCTCGGCGACGGCCTCCCACGCCTCCTCGAAGCCGTGGCGCAGCAGGGCGTGCAACAGCTCCCGCCACGCCCTCCACTTCGCCGGCCGACCCGCGTACTCCTCCCGCCAGGCGCGCAGCAGCCGTTCCGTCTCGTCGGGCGCGAGCCCGTCCCGCCGCTCCGGCGCGACCGCGAACCGGGTCGCGGCGGAGAGGACCGGGGGGCCGCGCAGCCGCTCGTGGAGCCACGCGGCCCCGGCGGGGGACAGCGGCCGGTACGCGAAGGAGAGGGCGGAGCGGTCCACCGGCTCGTCGAGCGCGTCCGGGAACCGGCGCACGCCGCCGGGGTCCGCCGGATCGGGCAGGCCCGTCTCGTCCCGGCGGGTGGTCCGGTCCAGACCGAAGGCGCCCCCCGGCCCGTTGTCGACGATCCGGAAGCCGGCGGGACCCGCGCCGAGCCCGGCGGCGACGGTGCCGTGGTCGCCGCCCCCGTGCAGCAGCAGTTCGCCCGTCAGGGCGTCGGAGCGGTCGAAGGCCCGCCGGTGGGACTGCCAGTGCCGGTACGCGAAGGAGACCGGGGCCGGCAGGCCGCGCACCGCGGCGAGTTCGGCGGCGTCCTCGTGGCCGTCGGACTGGGTGAAGCGGCTCCGGGGCGGCGGCGGGAGCGCGAGGAACCCGTCGCCGCCGAGTCCGCGCCACCGGGCCGTGAGCGCGGCGAGGTCCGAGCGCCGCCGCGCGGTGCGACGGCCGTCCGTGCCGCTGCCGGGGTCGTCCACGTGCCGCTCCCCGTGCTTCCGGGCCCGTCCGTCGGAGGCGGTCCCTCCGTCCGCGCTCCACCCCGCCACGGGGGTCCGACGCTCCTTCCGGGCGGATCTCCGGGAGGCTCCGGCGGAGCGGCTACCGCCGACGCGGCTCCGCCCCGCCGTCCCCCCACCCCGCCAGGGCGATGTCGGTCCTGGAGGAGGCGTTCAGCTTCCGCATGATGCGGGCCACGTGGTGCTCCACGGTCCGGGTGGAGAGGACCAGGCTCTCGGCGATGTCCTTGTTGGCGCGCCCCTGGACGACCAGCCGGGCCACCTCCTGCTCGCGCGGGGACAGCTGGTCGCCGTAGCCGAGCCGGCCGCGGCGGTGGGTGGTGACGATGTCGTGGCGGCGCAGCAGCCGCCGGCAGCGGGCCACGTCCCAGCGGGCGTCGAGGCGCCGATAGGCCTCGGCCACGTCCCGGACCTCGTCGGCCGCGGCCTCTCCGCGCAGGCCGAGCAGGCAGCGGCCCCGGGCCTCCGCCGCGCGGGCCGCGTCGAAGGGGCGGCCGAGCAGCCGCCACCGCGCCTCCGCGTCGGCCAGCAGTCCGACGGCCTCGTCCGGACGGTCCCCGGCCTCGGCGAGCAGCGCCCGGCACACGGTCAGGGCGGCCCGCGCGGCGGGCGCGTCGCTGTCGGCGGTCCCGGCCGCGAAGTCGGCGACGAGCCGGTGGGCCCGCGCGGTCTGCCCGCTGCCGTGCAGGGCCTCCACGGCGACGGGCAGCACCTCCCCGGCCCACACCCAGCCACCGGTCCGTTCGAGGCGGTGCAGCACCTCCTCCACGGCCTCGCACGCCTGCCCGGGCCGTCCGGCCTCCAGGTGGACGCGGGCCGTGGCGGCGGCGGAGGCGGTGAGGATGAGACCGGTGTCGTAGCGGGTGGTGCGGGCGGCCTCCGCCAGGTCGTGGCGGGCCCGGGGGACGTCGCCGAGCACGTGCAGCGCGGTCAGCCCCCGGACCAGCGTGGCCTCGGAGGTCAGGTCGGGTATCTCCCGGTAGAGCCGGGCGGTGCGGTCGGCCGCCGCGTGCAGGCCCTGCCAGCGGCCCTCGTGCCAGGCGAGCACCAGACGGGCGGTCTGGACGAGCCCCTCCAGGTAGGGGCTGCTGGTGTCGGCGAGCCCGTCGGAGGCCCGGTCGAGGAACTCCCGGGCCCGCGCGCCGTATCCGAGGGCGCTGGACGCGTGCGCCAGGTTGGTCCAGCCCCGGGCGTGGTGCGCGGCCTCCATCGCGGACCCGGCCGGGCCGCGCAGCGCCTCGGCGGCGGTCCAGGCCCGGGGGTCGCCGAGCAGCATCAGGGCGGTGGCGCGGTTGGCGGCCACGGCGGCCCGGGCGACCGGATCGGTGACCCGGTCGGCGAGCGCCTCGCCGCGCTCCAGCCACTCCCGGTGGCGGTCGACGGGCCAGCCCTTGATGGAAGGGATGGCGGCGACCGCCATGGCGCGGGCGGCGGTCTGCGGGTCGGACGCCTCCAGGTCGGGGACGGCGCGGGCGACCTCGTTGAGGCTGTCGAGCGCCCCTCCGCTCTGGTTGCGCAGGACGACGCTCAGGTGCAGCCGGATCTCGCCGCGCAGCCGGGGCGGCGGATCGTCCTCGTCGAGGACCCGCCGCACCGCGGCCACCACCGGCTCGCCCGCGCGGGCCAGTTGCGCGGTGCGGGCCAGCTTCGCGGCGGTGCGGATCCGGCCCTCCGCGCGGGGGTCCTCGGCGACGGCCCGGGTGTAGAGGCTGGTGGCGGTGGCGTAGTCGCCGCCGGCGGCGGCCCGGTCGGCCGCCGCGACGAGGCAGCGCAGGGCCTCGCGCACCCGTCCGGCCGCCGCGTACAGCCGGGCGAGGTCGGCCAGCGGCGGCGGCCCTCCGCCGTTCCGGCGCAGGGCCCGGGCGGCGCGCAGGCCCAGCCGGGCGAGCCGGGGCCCGGAGAGGAGCGCCAGCGCGGCCCGGCGGTCCAGCGGGTGCCGGAAGGCGGGGCGGGGCCCGTCGGCCCGCAGCACGGACCGGCGCACGCAGGCGTCCACGGCCTCCTCGGCCCGCTCGGGCGCGAGGTCCGCCACCTCGGCGAGCACGCCGACGGGCACCGCGAGTCCGAGGACGGCCGCCGCCTCGACGATCCGCCGGGCGTCCGCGCCGAGCGGGGCGCACCGCCGGGCCAGCTCCCGCCGCACCCGGACGGGCACCCCGACCGCGCGCACGGCGGCGCACACAGGCCCCACCGCCCGAGGCCCCGTCACCCAGTCGTCCCCGCCGTCCGGGTGGCCCGCCGCCGGGGAACTCGCCGCCCCGCCGGCCCACGACACCGCGGCCAGGCCGTCCTCACCGGCCCGGAGGCCCCCCGCCCGGTCGTCCCCGCCCGCCCACGGACCGGCTGCCTGTCCGCCCCCGTCCGACCCGGCCCCCGCCTCCCGTCCGGCCCGGCCCGCCGTCCACGCCCCCACCGGGCCGTCGGTCCCGTCCCTCCGGCCGGAGCCGTCCTCCCGCAGCCGTTCCCCGGCGCTCCGCAGCAACTCCCCGGCGGCTCCGGGGAATCCGCCGGCCAGTTCGTGCACGAGCGCGGTCAGCTCCTCCCGTTCGTCCGTCTGCCCCGGCCGGTGCGCGTCGAGCCAGCGGCGGACGAACTCGCCCGTCTCCCCGGGCGTCCAGGGCCGTACGCCGATCTCCTCGACCCGTACGTCCGCCGGGGCGCGGACGCCGAGGACCGGCGGCCCGGCCGTGGTGTCCTCGGTGGCGACGAGGCGCAGTCCGGCCGGCATCGCGTCCGTCAGGCGGTGGAGCAGGGCGAGGGTCGCGGGGTCCGCCCGGTGGACGTCCTCCACGACCAGGACGACGTCCCCGAGCGACGCGAGGAGCGCCCCGATCGCGCGCGGCAGCAGCCCGCGTCGCACCTCCGGATCGGCCGCCGCGGCGGGCGGGTCCGGCAGCCGATCGGCCAGTTCCGGCACGAGCAGGCCGACGGCCCCGGTCACCGCGGGCAGCGGCCGGTCGGGGAGCCGGGGCCGGTACGGGAGCCCGGCCAGCGCGTCGGCGACGGGCCCGAGCGGCACCGCGTCCGCCGTGTCGGGGCACGTCCCGCGCAGCTGCGTCCACCGCGCGAACTCCGCCCGGCCGAGCACCTCGTCCACCAGCCGGGACGCCCCCGTCCCCGCCTCTCCCCGTACGACGGTGAGGCCCGGTCCCGCCCGCAGCGCCTCCCGCAGCCGCCGCCGCTCCGCGGTCCGCCCGACGAACCCGCCCCCGCCGGCCGTCTCTTCGCCGGGCCCCGGGGGACGGGGATCCGCGGGGAAGGGCCCCGTAGGGAAGGGATCCGTGCCGGAGGAATCCGTACCACGGGGCCCCGCACCGCAGGACTCCGTACCGGAGGAACGTCTCTCCACGGCTCCGCCTCTCGCCGACCACTCGCCCGGAAGACCTCGCGCACCGCCGGGGCCGCCCGTTGGGCAGGTGGTCTACCCTCCGGACGGCCGATGTCGCAATAGGGGTCCACCACCTACGGAATGCGGGCGCCCGCCCCGACCGTCCGCCCCCACTCTTTGGGTAGCGCTACGGATTGCTGCGTTCCTCCCGCCTGACCGAAGCTCTGGGCGGTCCGGCGACGCCGTCCCGCACACCGCGGTCCCCAGCCGGCGGAGGTGCGGGGACGGCCGCACCCCACGCGGTCGTCCGGCGTGACCGGACCCGTGCCGTACGGAGCCGACTCCGTGCGGCGCGCCACCCCACCCCCCACCGTCGTGGGCGCCGACACCCGAAGGCGCCCGCACGACCGCCACGACCGGGCGATTGTCATGATCCCGACAGGGAGCGCGTCCCGGTGCGCCGGCGGTCCCCCTCCGGACACGCGCCTCCCACCACCGACGGAGCGTGTCCGGAGCCCAACCGGGGCGACGGGTGCCGCCCTCCGGGCCCGAGCCGGGCCCGGACACCTCTCAAGGGAGAAACCATGGAGTTCGACGCTCGCGTCCTTCGGCGCCTGCTCGCCGTCGGCGCCAGTGCCGCCCTGCTCGCCGGGGCCGCCTCGACCGCCGGGGCCACGGCCGCCCCCGTACCGCCGAGCGGCGGCGAGGGCCGCATCGTCGGCGCGGACCGCCCCGGCGCGGTCGACGGCTCCTACATCGTCACCTTCAAGGACTCGGTCGCCCGCGCCGACGTGCCCGCCTCCGCGAAGGCACTGGCCAAGCGCCACGCGGGCAGCCTGCGCTACACCTACACCGCCGCCCTGCGCGGCTTCGCGGTGAAGATGACCGAGAGCGAGGCTAAGGAGCTGGCCGCCGACCCGTCGGTGGCCCGGGTGGAGGCCGACGCGGTGGCGTACGCCGTCGACACCCAGCCCAACCCGCCCTCCTGGGGCCTGGACCGCGTCGACCAGCGCGACCTGCCGATCGACAACAGCTACACCTACGGCACCACCGCCTCCCAGGTGAACGCGTACATCGTGGACACCGGCATCCGCATGAGCCACCGCGACTTCGGCGGACGCGCCGTCAGCGGCTACGACTTCATCGACAACGACTCCAACGCCTCCGACTGCCAGGGCCACGGCACCCACGTCGCCGGCACCGTCGGCGGCGGCTCGTACGGCGTCGCCAAGGGCGTCAAGCTGATCGGCGTCCGGGTCCTGAACTGCCAGGGCACCTCCGGCGACACCTGGGCGCCGGTCCTCGCGGGCATCGACTGGGTCACCAAGAACGCCAAGAAGCCGGCCGTGGCCAACATGAGCATCGGCGGCGGCAAGACCCAGTCCGTGAACGACGCCGTGGCGTCCTCCATCGCCTCCGGCGTCACCTGGGTCGTGGCGGCCGGAAACAACAACGCCGACTCGTGTTCCTACTCCCCGTCCTCCACCCCGTCCGCCATCACGGTCGGCGCCACCAACAGCCGGGACGCCCGCGCCACCGGCTGGAACAACGGCCAGGGCTCCAACTACGGCTCCTGCCTGGACATCTTCGCCCCCGGTGACAGCATCGTCTCCACGTCCAACTCCGGCGACACCGCCTCCCAGTCGATGAGCGGCACCTCCATGGCCGCCCCGCACGTCGCCGGCGCCGCCGCCCTGCTGCTCGCCGCCAACCCGACCTGGACCCCGGCCCAGGTCCGCGACAAGCTGGTCGCCGACGCCACCTCCGGCAAGGTCACCGACCCCCGCACCGGCTCCCCGAACAAGCTCCTCTACACGGGCACCGGCAGCACCACCCCGCCGCCCACCGGCAGCAAGTTCGAGAACACCGACGACGTGCAGATCCGCGACAACGCCACCGTGGAGTCGCCGATCACCGTCACCGGCGTCGCCGGCAACGCCCCCGCGAACCTGGCCGTCACCGTCGACGTCCGCCACACCTTCCGCGGCGACCTGAAGGTCGAGCTGGTCGCCCCCGACGGCGGCGCGTTCGTCCTGAAGAACTACAACTCCTCCGACAGCGCCGACCACGTCCAGGGCACGTTCACGGTCGACGCCTCCGCCAAGGCCGCCGACGGCACCTGGAAGCTCCGCGTCACCGACAACTGGGTCAACGACACCGGCTACGTCAACGCCTGGTCGCTCCAGTTCTGATCCCGCACCGCACCACCCGCACCACCCGCACCACCCCGCACCGCCCGCGCCCCCGGAGCAGCACGGCTCCGGGGGCGCGGCCGTCGGACGATCCGAGGGGCAGGTGGCGCGGCGGCGTTCGCCGATGTGAGGATGACCGCATGCATGCGGTCCCCGAGAGAAAAGTGCGTTTCACCAGCCACGAGCAGGTGTTCGTCATCACGATGCACGGCGAGATGGATCACGACGACGCGGAGGACGTCGAGGCGGCCTGGGCGGCCTCCGTCGAGGCGGCCTCCCCGATGACGGCGGTGGACCTCTCCCGGGTCACCTTCGCCGACAGCATGCTCCTCAACGCGCTGCTCGAAGCCCGGCGCCGCCACGAGGCGGACGGGCGCGAGCTGGTGCTGATCGGCCCCCTGCACTCCGCGGTGCGGCGGCTCCTGGACGTCAGCGGGACCCTCGGCCACTTCCGGGTCGTCAGCACGGGCCCCTCTCCGGCCAGCTGAGGCCCGTGACCCGACGGAGGAGAGCCATGGCCGCCCCGTTCGACGACCCGACCCCACCGGCCCCGGCGGGCTCCTCCTCGAACTGCCGCCCGAGGGCTCCCTGCTGAGCATCACCGTCCGCGACGGCTCACCCCGCCCGCCGGTCCTCCGGGAAGAGGACGCCCGCCGTGCCGGGGGCCACGGCCTCCGGCTGGTCGGCCTGCTGCGCGAACAACTCGCCCACCAGGGCGTGGAGACGGGCAAGGAGGTCGTCGCCCGTCTCCGCCTCCGTCAGTCCGCGGGCTGACCGGCCGCCGGGCCGGTGAGGTGCTCCAGGACGTTGGTGATCCGGAGCATGCGCTCCAGGAAGTCAGGGCGGTTGTCCAGGTACAGGGTGGCGCCGACGGCACCGGCCCGGCGGTGGACGAGCAGCAGGGCGGACAGGCCCGAGGAGTCGATGTGCGTCAGCTCCGCGAAGTCGAGGCGCACGCCCCGTGGCGGCGGCCCGTCCTCCGCCAGCTCCCCGGTGACCGCGTCGACCAGTTCGTCACAGGTGTCGTAGTCGAGGTCGCCGCTCACGCGCACGTGCAGCGAGCCGGGCTCGCGGACGACGCCGAGGGCGAACTCGGTGGAGGCGAAGTCGTTCATGGGCGGGTGCCGGGGCCGGGGACGGTACGGACGGAGTGCTCGCCCAGGGCCGCCGCGCCCCGCTCGATCGCGCGCACCGCGCGGGGGAAGTCGCGCAACTGGCCGGCCAGGACGTCCAGGCCGGCCACGAGGGAGCGGGTGGGCACGCGGCGGGCCCGGAGGATGTCGGCGGTCCAGACGAGGAACGTGGCGAACAGCTCGGGGTCGTCGACGTAGAGGGCGGTGGTCAGGAAGTCGACGATGTGCGCGATGTCCTCCGCCGTGCGCTCGCGCTGGAGGTCGCCGTAGGCGCGCATCGGCGGGAAACGGTCCTCCAGGTCGACCAGGGTCTGCTTGACCAGCCGGTGCCGGGAGCGGACGACCATCGTGTACTCCTGGTCGGCCAGGTGCGGCAGGTCGTCCACCGCGTGCCGGCCGGCCGACACGTCGGGCCGGGGCATGCCCTCGTCCAGGACCGCGAGCGCGCCGCGCGCGTCGGGGGCCCACCGGTCGGCGCGCAGCGTGCGCGCGTACCGCCCGTCGGGGCCGAAGGCGCGCCCGCCCGCCAGGACCGGGACGCCCACGGCCTGGCAGGCGGTGATCGCGGCGTGGGCGGCCGGCAGGTGGGTCGGGATCGACCCGGACAGGAGGACGGCGTCGGGGTCGCTCCGGTGCAGATGGGCCACCAGGTGCGGGGTCGGGGTCTGCGCCCCGAGGTAGTCGACCCGCCAGCCGTGCAGGGAGAGCACCTCGGCGACGAGGCGGGCGGGGAAGGCGTGCCACTCGCCGTCGACGCAGCCGACCGTGACGCGGCCCCGCGGGGGCACGGCGCGACCGGCGTCGCGGCGGTGCGCCAGGGAGGCGACGATCCGCTCGTTGATGGCGGTGACGGCGTGCTCCTGCGCCACGGTGATGCGGTCGGCGGCCCATTCGACGCCGACCTTCGCCTGGACCGGCGCGAGCACGTCGAGGAGCAGGGCCTCCTCCGGCACGCCCGCGGCGAGCGCCTCGTGCACGACGGAGGCGGCGGCGGGCTCGTCACCCTCCACCGCTGCCGTCCACAGCCGTTCCACCACCGTGTCCGTCGCGGTGGCCTGTCTCACGTGTTCCTCCCGCCGTACCGGCCGTATCCGCCGCCCGTGGTGAGCGTCGAGGCCCTGGGGGCCGTGATCGCCACGACGGCCATGTCGTCGTGCCGGCCTTCGCGGAGCCATTGCGCGGCCAGCATCTGTATCCGCTCCACGACCGCTTCCGCCTGCATGCCCGCGCACTCGGCCAGCGCCCTCTTCAGGCGCTCGGTGCCCAGGAACCCGTCCCCGAGGGGGCCGCCCCGCGCCTCGACGATGCCGTCGGTGTAGAGCAGGCACGTCTCGCCGGGGGCGAGCACGGTCTCCACGGTGCGGGCCTCGACGGTCGGCAGGGCGCCGACCAGGGTGCCGCGGGTGGCGATCTCCTCCACCGTCCCGTCGGCGCGGGCGATGAGCGGGGGCAGGTGCCCGGCACCGGTCACCCGCAGGCGCGTCCGGCCGTCCCGGTGCTGCACGGAGACGAGCACGAGCGTGGCGAATCGGGTGTGGTGCGAGGAGAGCAGCGCGCCGTTGAGCAGGTTCAGGACCCGCTGGTGGTCCTCGGCCAGCGGGAGCAGGGCGTGCAGGGTGTTGCGGATCTTTCCGGTCAGGACCGCCGCGTCCAGGCCCTTGCCCGCGACGTCGCCCAGGACGACGAGGGTCTCCCCGGAGGGGTCGGCGCCGGGGTGGACGTCGTAGAAGTCCCCGCCGACCCGTTCGTGGTCCTTCGAGGCGCGGTAGCCGCCGGCGTACTCGACCCCGTGGACGTGGCGCAGCACCGGCGGCAGCAGCTCGTTCATCAGCGTGGCGGTGATGGCGGCCTGCTCGGTGTAGAGCCGGGCGGCGGACAGGGCGGCTCCGGCGCGCGCCGCGAACAGGCGTGCGAAGACCTCCTCGTTCTCGCTGAAGGCCCGTTCGGTGCCGGAACGCAGCAGGATCAGCGCCCCGGCGGGCACCCCGTGGCCGGGGAGCGGGGTGACGATGACGGAACCGACCGGCGCGGTGAAGCCCTCGGGGATCACCCAGTCGGGGAGGTCGGCGGGGTCGATCCAGCGCGCCGGCACGGGCGGGAAGCCCTGAAGGGCCTCGGTCAGCCCGGGCACGGCGGAGACGTCGACCTGCCGGACGGACTGGGTGACGGGGCCGCCCCGGCGGGCGAAGGTCAGCGAGTGGCGCCGGCCCTGGGGCGGCGCCACGAGGACGGCGGCCTCGGCCAGGTGCTCCGCGGCCATCGAGGAGGCCACCTCCATACAGCGCCGCACGTTCAGTGTGGACAGCAGGGAACCGGAGACCTCGGCGAGGACCTCGGAGCGCGTCTGCACGTCGGCCAGGGCCGTTTCGGCGAAACGCCGATCGGTCTCGTCGACCAGCCACCACACCACGTCGCCGTCGTCGCCCGTGGTCGGGTGCGCCTCGACGAGGCGGTCGCGGATGCGCCCGGTCAGCGGGCCCGTCCGGGTGTCCGACAGGCCGTCGCAGATGCGCCGGTGGGCGTCCGCCAGCCAGGACGGCACCCGTTCGTGCAGCCAGTCGCCGCTCGCGGCACCGGGCAGCAGGAGCTGTGCGGCCCCGTTGATCCGCACGAGACCGCCGTGCCGGTCCACGACCAGTACGGGATAGGGGGCCTCGATCCACGTGGCGCCGAGCTGGACGCCGGTACCGGGCGGACGGGCGGGGGAACTGCGGGAAGCAGACACAAACGGAGGCACGCGTGACGCGCGCCCCACCACCTTCCTGCTATGGACGACAGTTGTCCTGGGGCAACCGTCTCGCACTCGTCCCCGGGATCGCAACCCGCCGGGCACATGCGCATACAAGCCTCACAATATGTGAGATCGCCCACCGCCGGTCAAACGCACCGCCATCAGCGCGATGTCGTCCTCTCCGTTGGGCGGGAACGCCTCCAGGAGGCCGTCGCAGATCCTCTCCACGTCCGCCGGAAGGGCCCCGAGCGCGCGTTCGAGACGTTCGAGGGAGAGCCCCAGGTTCTCGTTGCGGCGTTCGACCAGGCCGTCGGTGGTCATGACGATGATGGAGCCGGGCGGCGCGGCCACCTCGGTGCTCACCGGATGGGGGAGGCCTATGCCCAGGAGCGGTCCGTGCTCCTCGACGGACCGGACGCTCCCGTCCGGAGCGCGCAGCAGCGGCGGCAGGTGGCCGGCGTTGGCGATGTGCAGCAGACCGGTGGCCTCGTCGATGAAGACGATGCACAGGGTGAGAGTGAGCCGCGCCCCGACGGCCGCCAGGAGGTGGTCGAGGCGCCCGAGGATGTCGTGGGGCGGATGCCCCTCGATGGCGTAGGCGCGCAGGGCATGGCGCATCTGCCCCATGAGCATGGCGGCGTCCAGGGAGTGCCCGGCGACGTCCCCGACGGCGAGCAGCAGGCCTCCCCGCGTCGGAAGGGCCTCGTAGAAGTCGCCGCCGATCTCCGCGTGGTCGCTGGCCGGCAGATAGCGCACCGCCAGGTCGGCGAGGTGCGAATCCGGCAGCGTCTCGGGCAGGAAGCTCCGCTGGAGGGTCAGCGCCAGGTCGTGCTCCTCGGTGTAGCTCCGCAGCGCCTCCAGGGCGAGGGCGCACGCCTGGGCGAGCTGGGCGAGGAGCTGCTCGTCGTCGGGCGTCGCGACCGCCTCCGCCGGGACCGCGAGGCACACCGGCTGCCGACCGGGCTTGGCGCGCGCCACCGCCGCGGCGAGCCTGCCGGGAGACACGGGGCCGGGCGGGAGACCGGGCCACTCGTGGGAGTGGACCGTGGCGAGCCGCGTCCCGGTGCGGTCCCCCAGCTCGTGGTACGCGGGCAGTTCGCGGGCGTCGAGCTGCACGTCGGCGACCGCGTCCGGTGGGGCCTTCCCGCTCGTTTCGGCGCACATCGCCGAGGCCGGCTCCCCGTGCGGGGAGATGATCGCCGCCACGGCGGGGGCTCCCAGGACGATGGCGGCGCCCCTGGCGGCCGCCCGGGCGACCCCGGCGGCGCTGTCCGCGCTGTAGAGGAGCAGGGTCGCCTCGTTCAGGTGCAGCAGGCGGTCCGCGAGACGCTCGGCCCGGCGGCGCGCCCGCGCGTAGCGCAGGGTCGCCGTGACGGTGGCGAGGAGCTCGTCCGGGGCGATGGGCTCCGTCAGGTAGGCGTCCGCACCCCGGTTGAGACCCTGGGTGCGGTCGTCGACGGTGATGGCGGACGCCGAGACGTGCAGGACCGGAAGGGCCGCCGTCGCGGGATCCGCCTTGATGCGCTCGCAGACCTCGAAACCGGTCATGTCGGGCAGCCGCACGTCGATGACGGCCACCTCCGGCAGGGCCTCGGCGCCCTTGAGCAGCGCGAGCGCCCCGGTGCCGTCCTCCGCCTCCACGACGGTGTGGCCCGCGCGGGACAGCGTGGTCCTCAGGACGTAGCGGTTGGTCGGGTTGTCGTCGACGATCAGGACGCGCGCGGGCGAGTGGTCGGACGGTGTCTGGCCTGCGATCACGGTGTGGCTTCTCCGGGCGTGTGCTGCTCGCCGGCCCTCGCCGGAGGAGTGCGGTCGGGCCCGGCCGGGTCGAGGGCCAGGGCCAGGGCGATGCGTTCGGGCGTCAGGTGCGTCTTGCCCAGGACGGCCCGCGCGTGGGTGAGCCGGGAGCGGTCCACGTCACCGGGGTCGGTCGAGGTCAGGACCACGACCGGGATGTGCGCGGTCTCCGGGTCGCGGGCCAGGACCTGGAGGAGCACGTACCCGTCGGGGGCCGGCATCGCCAGGTCGATCAGGACCGCGTCGGGCCGCTCCGCGCGGATGACGTCGAGGGCCCGCGAACTGACCGACACCTCCGTCACCTTCCGCGCGACCCGGCCCAGTACGGGCCGCAGCAGCTCGACGAAGGTCGGGTCGTCGTCCACGACGACCAGCGAATCCGCACGGACGCCGTCGGCGCCGGGCGACGGCGCGTCCGGGTCCGGACGGGCCGGGATCTCGACCCGGACCCTGGTCCCCGTGCCCGGTTCGCTGGTCAGCGTGAGGACGCCGCCGAGCAGGCCGGTCAGCCTCCGGGCGTAGGGCAGGCCCAGGCCGGTGCCCGGCTGCCCCCGCTGGTGGGTGCCCAGGACCTGGTAGAACTCCTCGAAGACGCGGTCCTGCTGGTCCGCGGCGATCCCGATGCCGGTGTCGGTGGTGGTGAAGACGAACCAGGGGCGGCCCGCCCGCTCCTCGGTCCCGACCGTGAGGCGGACCTCGCCGGCCGTGGTGAACTTCAGGCCGTTGGACAGCAGGTTGCGCAGGACGCGGGTGAGCATGACCTCGTCGGTGACGAGCTCCGGCACGTCCTCGACGTCGGGGATGTCGAGGCGTACCCCGTCGCGGGCCATGCCGCGCAGCGTCCCGCGCAGCTGGTGCAGCAGGGTCCGCAGGTCGGTGCGGACCAGATGGGGTTCGAGCCGCCCCGACTCGGCCTTGGCCACGTCCAGGAGCTCCTCGACCAGGGCGAGGAGCGTGCTGCCGGAGCCGGCGATGAGGGACATCTGCTGGCGCTGCTCCTCGGTCAGCGGGTCGGCGTCGGGCGCGAGCAGGAGGCGGGCGAGCGCGATGACCGAGTTGACCGGGGCCCGCAGCTCGTGGCTCACGTTGGCCCAGAAACGCGTCTTGGCCTCGCTCGCCAGACGCAGCTGCCGGGTCTTGTCCTCCAGCTCGGCGTAGAGGGCCACCACGCCCGTGTTGGTCTCCTCCAGCTCGGCGGACAGCTCGCTGTAGAGGGCGACCACCCCCTGGTTGGTCTCCTCCAGCTCGGCGTTCAGCCGCTGCAGCTCCTCCTGCTGGGCCCTCGACTCCTCCAGCGCCTGGAGCAGCTGGCGGTTCTGGATCCGCAGCTCCTCGCCCATGCTGAGGTCGCCCGAGTCGCGGAGCGCCGCACGGGCGCGCTCCGCCCGCTGCCCGGGATACCCCTGGGAGGCGGGCAGCCGCTGGCCCACCGTCAACGCGTGGTCCCCGGCCGACGCCTCGTACCGGCAGTGGTCCAGGAGTCGCTCGGCGGCGTCGAGCGCGTCGCGGCCGGGCGTGCGGGGCCCGCTCCAGGTGAAGCGGGCCCGGAAGAGCTCGGCTTCCCGGAGGGGGCTCTCCACCCACAGGTCCGCACGCAGCCCCGGAGCTCCCAGGAGATCACGTCCCACCTCGCTCAGTACCGTCACCACTCGCACTAGTTCGTGGCCCTCCAGACCCAGGGCACGGCACACCAACTGTCCCCGCCTGCGCAGTTCAAACCCGTCGCGCTCGACGGCCAGCGGAAGGACGCAGAGACTGTCGGTGTGCCCCTGTCTCATCGACGGGCCGCCCGGGCGACGACGATGCCGGCGTCGTCGCGGCGCACTCCCGCCTGGCCGAGGAGCTGGGCCGCGACGACGGCCGGCTGCCGGGCGAACAGACCGGGGAGGCCGGCCGGCGACCACCGGTCGCTCAGGCCGTCGGAGTGCATCACGAGGACCGCGCCGGGTTCCAGGGCGGTCCGGAAGGTCCGGAGCGCGGGCAGCTGGTGGCCCACGATCCCGGGAAGGGACAGCAGGGTGACGCGCTTCTCGCCGCCGACGACGAAGGCGCTGATGTTGCCCACCCCGCAGTGCTCGACGATCCCCCGGGAGAAGTCGGCCCGGGCGACCGTGACCGCCGCGCCCCGGCTGCCCCGCAGCTCCGCGTGGAGGGTCCGCACGACGTCCTGGGGGCTCCCCTGGCCGCCCGTCCGGAAGGCGGCCCGCGCGCGCTCGCCGGCGAGCGCCGCCATCGGGCCGTGCCCCAGCCCGTCGCACATCATCACCGTGACCGCCCGCGCGCCGTCGGGGCCGTGCTCGGTGCGCGCGGCCCAGGTGTCCCCGCAGACCTCCTCACCGCTGATCGGGCGGGTCAGACCGGCGACCTCGGGCTCGTCCGCGCAGGGGAGCGGGCCGGGGTCGTCGCCCTCCCAGAACCGCGCGAGCAGGGCCGTACCGCGACCGGGCAGGGAGTGGACGTCGAAGACGCCGGCGAACCGCGCGATCGCCCCCATCCCCACGCCCAGGGTGCCGCTCCCGGACACGCCGTCCACGAGCGCGCTGCCCACGTCGGCCATGCCCGGACCGCTGTCCACGGAGAGGAGTTCGAGGGCGGCCCGGCCCCGCAGGGTGGTCACCCGCAGGGCCAGCGCGCCGTCCCGGGCGTGCTTCTGCAGATTGGTGGCCGCCTCGGTCACGGCGAGCTCGATCTCGGCCACGCGGACCGGATCCATGCCGATGCGCCGGGCCAGCCGCGCGGCTTCCCGCCGGGCGGCCGCGGCGACGGCGACGTCGAGGCGCAGCCACACGACGTCCTCGGCCTCGATCTCGTAACCGGTCACCGGGTTCACCGTGCCCACTTCAGCACCGTCACCGTGGTTCCGGCGCCCGGCGCCGAGTCCAGCTCGAACTCGTCGACCAGGCGCCGGGCACCGCTGAGCCCCAGGCCCATGCCGCTGCCCGACGTCCAGCCGTCGGTCAGCGCCTGCTCGATGTCCGGGATGCCGGGACCGGTGTCCGAGAAGCTCACCCACACGCCGACGCGCGCCACGTCGCGGACGATGACCGCGTGCGCCGTGCCGCCCCCGCCGTAGATGAGCGTGTTGCGACCCAGCTCACTGGCGGCCGTGACCAGTTTGGTCTGGTTGACCAGGGAAAGACCGGCCTGCTGGGCGAGGACGCGCACCGCCTGGCGGGCCTTGACGACGTCGCCGCTGGACCGGATCTCCACTTCCTCGCGGGAGGCCTCGTCGGCCGGATACTCCTTCACCGGCGTGCCGGAGGAGCGTCCTGCGCCCGGCGCAGGTAGCCAAGGCCGAGTTCGAGGTTGAGCGCCGTGCGGACGCCGCCCAGCGAGAGCCCCAGCTCCACCAGGGTCATGGCGACGGCCGGGCGCATGCCGACGACGACGGTCTCCGCGCCGAGGACGCGGGAGATGGCGGCCGTGGTGGCCAGCATGCGTCCCACGAACGAGTCGACGATCTCCAGGGCCGAGATGTCGATGACCACGCCGCGGGCGCCGGTCGCGACGATCTGCTGGGAGAGGTCGTCCTGGAGGTCGAGGACCATCTGGTCCTCCAGGTCCACCTGGATCGAGACCAGGAGGATGTCGCCGATCTTCAGGACCGGTACGCGGTCGCTCACAGCAGACCCGCCGGACGGGCCGCGGCGGCCTTGTCGATCTCCGCAAGGGCGTGGCGCAGGGCGTCGGCCAGGGTCGCCTTCGTCGGGATGTCGCCGAACTCGATCCCCAGGGCCACGATGGTCTGCGCGATCTGGGGCCGGATGCCGGAGATGGTGCACTCCGCGCCCATCATCCGCGCCGCGACGACGGTCTTGAGGAGGTGCTGCGCGACCTGGGTGTCGACGGCCGGCACACCGGTGATGTCGATGATCGCGTGCGCCGAGTTGGAGTCCACGAGGGCCTGGAGCAGCTTCTCCATGACCACCTGCGTGCGCGCGGAGTCGAGCGTGCCGACGAGCGGCACTCCCACCACGCCGTCCCACAGCTTCACCACGGGGGTCGACAGCTCCAGGAGCTGCTGGGACTGCGTGGAGATGATCTCCTCGCGGGTCCGGGCGTACTCCTCGACCGTGAACAGACCGAGGTCGTCGAGGAGCCGGGAGAACTGGAGGTAGGCGCGCACGTCCTCGACGGACCCGCCGAGGAAGGGCTCCAGGACCTCCTTGAGCGCGAAGACGCTCACGGCGGTCTCGGTCGGGGTGAACCCCTGCCGGGCCCGGGTGCGCGACAGCTCGACCAGAAGGCTGCGCACGACGCCGAACCCGTCGCCGCGGCCGACCAGCCCGCCCTGCGAGACGGCCTCGGTGATCGCGTCGTACAGCTCGCCGAGCTCCCGGCCGAGCTCCGCGCCGCTCACGCGCCCGCGCAACGAGACTCCGACGGTCTGCTCCCACTGCGCCACCAGCTCGGCCCGCCGCGTGGTCAGCAGCTCCAGCAACCGCTTCGAGTCCTCGTTGTCCATGAGTCTTCCCCTCACCAGGTCCTGCCGTCCGAAAATCCGTCCCGACGATACGTCACCGGCCGGAGGCGTCGCTTCACACCCCTCCCGGCCTCCGCACCCCTGGCAACGCGTGCCCCCGATCCCCGTTCTCACACCTGCGCGGAGAAAATCCGAACGGTGCGGCAATCGGCGCAGTCGGAGGGCGGCCCGCGGGGCCCGGTGGTGCCATGGGGGACGAGCCCGCGACCGGCGGGGAGGAGAACCGGGAAGGCCCGACCCAGCGCTTGGAGGAACATGTCGCACGACAACCCCCTGCGGGGGCGGACGGCGGTCGTGACGGGCGCGGCACGCGGCCTGGGGGCCGGCCTCGCCAGGGACCTGGCGGGCCGGGGCATGCGGATCGCCCTGCTCGGCCGGGAGCGCGAGACCCTGGAACGGGTGGCGCGGGAACTGCCCGCGGGCAGCCGGTGCTACGAGGTCGACGTGACGGACGACGACCTCATGGAGCGGACGGCCCGCCGGGTGACCCGCGACCTGGGCGAGCCCTCCGTCGTGATCGCCAACGCGGGCGTCGCCGAGGGCGGCCCGTTCACCGCGTCCGACCCGAGGACGTGGAACCGCGTCGTCGAGGTCAACCTCATGGGCAGCGCCACCACGGCCAGGGTGTTCCTGCCCGGCCTGCTCGCCTCGCGCGGGTACTTCCTCCAGGTGGCCTCGACCGCCGCCTTCGGATCGGCCCCCATGATGAGCGCCTACTGCGCCTCGAAGGCGGGGGTCGAGTCCTTCGCCCAGTCGCTGCGCGCGGAGTGCGCCCACCGGGGCGTCGCGGTCGGCATCGCGTACCTGCACTGGACGGACACCGACATGGTGCGGGACGTGGACGCCCACGACGTCCTGCGGGAGCTCCGCGCCCACATGCCGCGCCCCGCGCGCAAGGTGTACCCCGTGGAGAAGGTGGCGTCGTGGCTGGCCGAGGCGGTCCGCCGCCGCTCCGCCACCGTCTACGCGCCGCCCTGGCTGCGCCTCGTGCAGCCCGTCCGCCCCCTCCTGCCCGCGCTCGTGGCGTGGTCCTCGGCCAGGACCCTGCCCCGCCTGGAGGAGAAGGGCGCCCTGCGCCCCACGGGTCTGCTCGGGCCCGGCGGCCTCGCGGCGGGGGAGGGCCCGGACCGCGGCGGCCGTTGATCCGCCGCCCCGCGGGTTGACCCGGCCGGGCCACGTGCGGTCCGGCCGGGTGTGCCCCTCCCGGACCGGGGGCAGAGGGTGGGGCATGGACAACGATGATGATCACCGGGGCCGCCGCGTGCGGCCCGAGAACGTCGACGACCTCACCGTGGAGGCGCTGGGCTCGCTCTCCAAGGCCCTGGAGACCACCGAGCGGGCCCGCGGCCACCTGTACTCCTTCCACCAGCTGACCGGCACCGCCGACCTGGAGCTCGACAGGGCGGTGGCGCTGCTGAGGAGGGCCGGCCACGGGAAGTGGGCCGACCTCGTCGAACGGGAGGTCCTCGGCCGCAACGTCATCCCGGGCCGCTGGACGTACCAGGTCGTCGAGGACTACGACCGGACGTACTACGAGCCGTTCAAGGCGCTCGAACGCGACGCCGTCTCCGACCTCGCCGACGGCCGCGGCCACCTCCACGAGGCCGAGATGAAGGAGCGCCGCCGCACGCACGGCCACCGCGACCACACCGCCACCCCCGAGGAGACCGGCTAGGAACCCGCCCGGCCCCGCTCCCGGAGAGACGGACCGGGGCCCCTCCCCGTCCCCGGACGCACCGGTCCACCGGCCGGAGCGCGTCACCGGACCTATCCTGGCCCCATGGCCGTCGATCTTTTCGCAGGCGTCCCCGTGGAGGACTACGCGGCGGCGCTGAGCTGGTACGAGCGCCTGTTCGGCGCCCCTCCGGCGTTCCTCCCGAACGACGTGGAGGCCGTCTGGGCGCTCGCGGAACACCTCTACGTCTACATCGAGCACCGGCCCGGGCGGGCCGGCGGCGCCTTCCACACGGTCTTCGTCGACGACCTCGACGCCCGCGTGGCCGGGATCACCGCGCGCGGACTGGCCCCCGCCGACCGCGAGACCTACGCGAACGGCGTGCGCAAGGTCACGTACGAGGACGCGGACGGGAACCGGATCGGGTTCGGGGGCGCTCCGCTCTGACCGCGGCCCCGCGCGCCTTCCGACGGCCGCGGGCGCCCGCGCCGTCCGCCGGTTCCCCGTACGGACGGCCCCCTGTCCGTACGGGGAGTTTCGGGGCACACGTACGGGAACGGCCGATGGGCGGCCGGACAGGAGGAGCAGCCATGGCAGAGGCATCCCGACCCGTTCCGGCGGCAGACGAGGCCCGGGCGGCCCTGGAGGACGTGTCCGATCCCGCCGCGAGGGCGGTGGTCCTGGCCCTGCTGGCGGTCCGCGACGAGCTGAGGACCGTGTCCGAGCGGGAGAGCCGTGTGGACGCGCGGCTGAAGCAGATGAACCAGTACCTCGGGGCCCTCGCCAACAAGCCCTGACACGAGGGGGCCGGGCGGACCGCCCCGTGGGGGACGGCCCGCCCGGCCACCGGCCGGCTACCGGCCACCGCCCGCCTACCGCCCGGCGTCGGCGACCGGGTCCTCGTCGGCCGGGGGCACGGTGGGGCGGAAGCACGCCGTGACCGTCTTGCCGTGCCGCTGGCAGCGCATGCTCCACTCGTCGGCGAGGGCCCGCACGATGCTCACGCCCCGCCCCGAGACCGCGCCCTCGGCCGCATCGCGGGGGCGGGGCAGCGCCGGGTCCTCGTCGTGGACGCTGATGTGGAGGCAGTCGCCGTCCCAGGTGAGCACGAGCTGCGCGTCGCTGTGCGCGTGGATGTGGGCGTTGGTGAGCAGTTCGGAGACGGCGAGGACCACGGAGTCCACCGTCTCGGGCTCCGCCGCGGTCCACGACAGGGAGGCGAGCTGGTCCCGCGTCCACTGCCGACCGGCCCGCACACCCCCGGACACGGGAAACGAGTGCGCCCACCCCATCGCCTTGACCGTCACGCTCTTCACTCCTTCGAGGGCCGCCCGCATCGTCCGTACGGGACCCGGATACCCGGCAATCGCCCCGGCAGACACGGCGGACCCCGCGGCCCGTCCCGGCCGGCCGGAGAGCGGCCGGCCGGGACGGGCCGGTACGGGGCGAGGGGCTCAGGCGAGGTCGAACCGGTCGAGGTTCATCACCTTGTCCCACGCCGCCACGAAGTCCCGCACGAACTTCTCGCCCGCGTCCGCGGAGGCGTAGACCTCCGCGAGGGCGCGCAGCTGGGAGTGCGCGCCGAAGACGAGGTCGACGGGGGTGGCGGTCCACTTGAGCTCGCCCGACGCACGGTCGCGGCCCTCGAAGACGTTCTCCTCGGTGGCCGACGTCTTCCACTCCGTGCCCATGTCGAGCAGGTTGACGAAGAAGTCGGTGGTCAGCGCCTCGGGCCGGTGGGTGAACCGGCCGTGGCGGGACCCCGCGAAGCCGGTGTCCAGAACCCGCATGCCGCCGACGAGCACCGTCATCTCGGGGGCCGTCAGCGTCAGCAGGTTGGCACGGTCGAGGAGGTGGGTCTCCGGCGACAGCTTCTCGCCGCCCCGGAGGTAGTTGCGGAACCCGTCCGCCCTGGGTTCGAGCACGGCGAACGCCTCCACGTCCGTCTGCTCCTGCGAGGCGTCCGTGCGGCCCGGCGCGAACGGGACCGTGACGTCGTGCCCGGCGTTCCGCGCGGCCTGCTCGACGGCCGCGCAGCCGCCCAGGACGATCAGGTCGGCGAGCGAGATCCGCTTCCCGTCGCCCTGCGAGCCGTCGAATTCCTCCCGGATCCGCTCCAGGGCCTCCACGGTCCCGGCGACCTCGGGCAGGGCGTTGACCTCCCAGTCCTTCTGCGGCGCGAGCCGGATCCGGGCCCCGTTGGCCCCGCCGCGTTTGTCGGTGCCGCGGAAGCTCGCCGCCGCCGCCCACGCGGTGGTGACCAGCTGGGGCAGGGACAGGCCCGAGTCGAGGATCCGGCGCTTGAGGGCGGCGACGTCCTCGTCCGAGACCGGCTCGTGGTCGACGGCGGGGACGGGGTCCTGCCACAGCTGCGGCTCGGGGATCCAGGGGCCCAGGTAGCGGGAGAGGGGACCCATGTCACGGTGCAGCAGCTTGTACCAGGCCTTGGCGAACGCCTCCGCGAGCTGGTCCGGGTTCTCGTGGAAGCGCTTCGTGATCGGCCCGTAGACCGGGTCCAGCCGCAGCGCGAGGTCCGTCGTCAGCATGATCGGGGCGTGCTTCCGCGACGGGTCGTGGGCGTCGGGCACGGTGTCCTTCGCCGACGCGTCCGTGGGCGTCCACTGCTTCGCGCCGGCCGGGCTCGTCGTCAGCTCCCACTCGTACCCGTACAGGTTGTCCAGGAAGCCGTTGTCCCACTTCGTCGGCCGGGAGGTCCACGCCCCCTCCAGACCGCTGGTGAGCGCGTCGGCGCCCTTGCCGGTGCCGTACGTGTTCCGCCAGCCGAGGGCCTGCTGCTCGAAGGGGGCGGCCTCGGGCTCCGGGCCGATGTACGAGGGGTCGACCGCGCCGTGGCACTTGCCGAACGTGTGGCCGCCGACGATCAGCGCCGCCGTCTCCTCGTCGTTCATCGCCATGCGGCCGAACGTCTCCCGGATGTCCCGGGCGGCGGCCAG
Organism: Streptomyces sp. NPDC092045; assembly: GCF_044756005.1. Lineage (NCBI taxonomy): Bacteria > Bacillati > Actinomycetota > Actinomycetes > Kitasatosporales > Streptomycetaceae > Streptomyces > Streptomyces sp. NPDC092045. The sequence goes on from NZ_JBIVSC010000001.1 coordinate 1,124,781, forward strand.
CGGGTCGGGATCTCCGTTGGGGCCTTCGGGATTGACGTAGATCAGGCCCATCTGCACGGCGCCGAAGGGTCCGGTGAGCTCCCTGTCGCCGCTGTAGCGCTCGTCCCCGAGCCAGGTGTCCTCGGGTCCCCAGAAGATCTCCTCCGGCTCCCAGATGTCCTCCCGCCCGAAGGCGAAGCCGAAGGTCTCGAACCCCATGGACTCCATGGCGCAGTTGCCGGCGAAGACGAGGAGGTCGGCCCAGGAGATCTTCCGGCCGTACTTCTGCTTGACCGGCCACAGCAGCCGGCGCGCCTTGTCGAGGCTCGCGTTGTCCGGCCAGCTGTTGAGGGGCGCGAAGCGCTGGGCGCCGGAACCGCCGCCGCCCCGGCCGTCGGCGATGCGGTACGTCCCGGCGGCGTGCCAGCTCATCCGGATGAAGAGCGGCCCGTAGTGGCCGTAGTCGGCGGGCCACCAGTCCTGCGAGGCCGTCATCACCTCGAAGACGTCCCGCTTCAGCGCGTCGAGGTCCAGGGTGGCGAACTCCGCCGCGTAGTCGAAGTCCCCGCCCATCGGATCGGACAGGGGCGAGTGCTGGTGGAGCACCTGGAGGTCCAGCTGGTTGGGCCACCAGTCCCGGTTCGTCCGGGGCCGGGTGGGGGTCGGGGTGGGGGCGGGGATCGCCGGGTTCTCGCTTTCGCTGCCGGACACGTCCGTCCTTCTTCCTGTCTCGGTGTTCTTGCGTCGAGCACTGCGACCCGCGCCCGTCACGCGCCGTGGCGCCCGCCGGCCGGAATCGCCCGACCGGACCCACGGGGTGGGGAGCTCGTGTCGGCGTCCGTATGCTCGCGCACCGCGGGCCGCGCGGCGGAGAGAACACGCAGGGCGTCCGCAGCGTCATTCCCACGGCTTCATTCCCGCGGCGCCGTTCCCGTGGCCCGGCCGCTCCCGTCCCAGGTGATCTCCAGGATCCGTTCGACGGCCCCGCGGTCGAGCGGTCCGAACACGTGCGGGAAGAGGGTCCCCCCGGGGACCCCCGGGGGCGGCGCGGGATCGGCCGCCTCCCACTCCGTCCTGGCGGACAGCCGGTCCTCGTCGAGGACGAGCGCCAGGAGCGGCCCGGGGGAGGAGCGGTAGAAGGCGTTGACGACGGCGAGCGCGGTCGCCTCGTCGGGCGCGCAGTGGACGAACCCCTCCTCGGCCAGGGACGCGGGCGCGTACGGCCGCTCCGGACAAGCGGACCACTCGGCGAGGGGAACGACGTGGTAGATCATGCTCCGGTTATACCGTTCGTGGGGCGCGGCCCCGTCCCCGGTCGCGGCGACGAGCGGGTCGAGCGGGGCCGCGACGCGGGCCGCGAGGTCGTCCGCGACGGCGGTCGGGGCGACGCCGCGCGGCAGCCGCTCGAAGCGCTCCCGGCCCGTCTGCCGCTCCGGAGAACGGATCCGGCCGGTCACCGTGGGCCGCGAAGGGCCCAGGAGCCCGGCGGCGGTGAACGAGCCGGAGCGGTACACCGCCAGGAACGTGCGCACCGGGTTCAGGTCCGTCGGGGGCGGTGCGCCGGACCGCGCAGCACCGCCGCCGCCCGGGGGTCTCCGTGCCTCGGGGAGAAAGGACGGCGGCGTTTCCGCACCGGCTCGCGGTCAGGCGAGGCGCGCGACGACCTCGGCCGCGAGCGGGGCGGACGAGGCGGGGTTCTGGCCGGTGACCAGGTTCCGGTCCACGACGACCTTCGGCGCCCACGGCTCGCCCGTCCGCACCTTCACGCCGGCGTCGGTCAGACGGGTTTCGAGGAGCCACTCGGCCTTGTCGGCGAGCCCGCCCTGGGCCTCCTCGGCGTTGCTGAAGGCGGCGGCCTCGTACCCGGCGAAGGCGTTCGTGCCGTCGGGCCGGGTGGCGGCGAGGAGCGCGGCGGGCCCGTGGCAGACGACGGCGACGAGCCTGCCGGAGTCGAGGGCGTCGACGAGGAGCCGGCCGGAGACGGGGTCGACGGCGAGGTCCTCCATGGGGCCGTGGCCGCCGGGGTAGAAGACGGCGTCGTACGCGTCGGGGTCCACGTCGTCCAGGGCGATCGGGTGCTTGATCTCCTCGATCGAGGCGAGCGCGGCCGCGACCCGGTCGGCGCCCTCCCGTCCGCCGTTGTACTCGGGGGCCAGACTGCCCCGGTCGAGCGTGGGGACGACGCCGCCGGGGGTGGCGACGACGACCTCGTGACCGGCCTCCCGGAACGCCTCGTAGGGGGCGACGACCTCCTCAGCCCAGAAGCCGGTGGGGTGCCGGGTGCCGTCGGCGAGGGTCCAGTGGTCGGCGCCGGTCATCACGAAGAGGATCTTGGACACGGGAGTCTCCGGGGGAGTGCGGGGAAGCGGGGGACGCCTCCGACCGTAGACCGGAGCCCGGAGGGCCACCAATGGAGAAAGCCACGGGTGCCACGGGAACTCCGGTGGCGTCCCGGGAACGGGGCCGCCCCCGCGCGCCGGGGCCTCCACCGGTGGGATCCTGGAGGCATCGGAAGGGCCGTGCGCCGTTTCCGCGCGGCCGACGGCGCGAGGAGGCAGACCATGAGCCGCACCCTGGAGTGGACGGTCGGTCTGGAACTGGTCGAGGACGGCGGTACGACCCGGGCCGAGGCCCGGCTGAGCACCGGGACCTCGACGCTCACGGGCCACGGCGCGGCCCACCGCAACCCGACGGACACGGACGTGCCGGCGATCGGCGACGAGCTCGCCGCGGGCCGGGCGATGAAGGACCTGGCGGGCAAGCTGATGCGGGAGGCCGACCGCGAGATGGAGGCGGTGGGAGCCGGGACAGTGCCGCAGCGCACCGGGCCCGGGTACGGCTGGCCGGAGGCGGTGACCTGACGGGAGACACCCGGGCGGACCTGCGACCTGAACGGGAGGGCGACCTGACGGGACGGTCACCCGACCGGGGTGAGGCGCCCGACCGGGGTGAGGCACCAGATCGGAGCGAGGCGCCCGACCGGAGCGAGGCACCAGATCGGAGCGAGGCGCCCGGCGGAGACCGGGGCCGCGAGGCGCCGGCCCCGAACGGCCGGGAGCGCCTCAGGCCCCGCCGCCCTCCTCGTACGTCAGCCTGTCCACGACCTCCACGACCCCGTCCACCGTCTCGCACAGCCGGACCAGGATCGGGCCGATGCCCGGCCGCTCCGGCGCGCCGCTCAGCGTCACCCGGCCCTCGTCGACGTCGATGTGGACGGCGGACGGGGAGAGGCGCAGGATCCGGACGACCACGTCCTCGCGGATCTCCTCCTGGATGGAGCGGTCCCTGCGCAGGAAGAGCTGGAGCAGGTCGCTCCGGCTCAGCACCCCGATCAGCCGCCCCTCCGCGTCCACGACCGGCAGCCGCTTCACCCGGTGCCGCTCCATCCGCCGGGCCGCCTCGACCGCCGTCCACGACGGCCGGGCCGTGACGACCGGGCTGGTCATCATGGCCTCGGCCGTGCTCGGCCCGTCCTTCGCCGTGTGCCGCCGCAGCAGGTCCGCCTCGGAGACGACGCCCACCGGCCGGTTCTCGTCGTCGACCACCGGGACCGCGGTGATGCCGTACTCGTCGAGGAGCCGCGCGATCTCCTTGAACGGCGTCCCGCGCTGCACCGCGACCGCGGTGGGCGTCATCAGGTCCGCGACACTGCGGTGCCTCATCGTCCGTTCCGTCCCTTCTGCGTTCCGGATCCCATGATCCCGCACCGGGGACCTTCTCGGAACGAGGGGGTGGGAGGGCGGAGGGCCGGCCGGACCGTCCTCCGGTCCGGCCGGCCCCGCCCGCGCGGCGCCCTCAGGCCCGGTGGACCGACACCTCGTGGAGCGAGTACCCCCACTTCGTCGCCCGCCGTTCGCCGTGGATCCGCACGTAACGGGCCGACTGCGACGGGAACTCCGCCGTGTCGTAGCCGCCGTCCCCGGTGGTCGTGGACCACACCGTCCGCCAGTCCGCGCCGTTGTCCGACAGCTCGATCCGGTACCGGCTCGCGTACGCGCTCTCCCAGTCGAGGACGACCCTCCCGACCGGGCGGGCCGACCCGAGGTCCACCCGCAGCCACTGGCCGTCCGACCAGTCGCTGGCCCAACGGGTGCCCGTGTCGCCGTCGAAGGCCCGGCCCGGCGCGTAGCTCGTGAACGGGTTCCACTCCGAGGAACTGGCCGACGCGGGCGCGCCCGCCGCCAGGTTCACCCCCGGCTCGTGGTCCTCGGTCGCCTTCCACGTGGTCAGGTACGACTCCGCGCCCGAGGCCAGCTCGCCCACGACGCCCGGCCCGCCGGCGGTGAGCCGGATCTGCTCGATCCAGTCCGGGACCATGCCGTGGTGCGCGGCGCCGTCGGTGTTGAGGTCCCAGACGCGCTGCCCGGTGACCTGGCGGTCGAGCACCGACCCGCCGTCGAAGCTGCGGAAGGGGTACGTCACGGCGTTCGGCGCGCCGGTGCCGACCGGGCCCGGCCAGCCGCCGACGCCGTTCATGTCGGTGCCGTAGCCGAGGCCGACCCCGTACTTCGCGCGGAGCGCCGCCTTCTGCCCCGCCTCACCGACGAACCCCTCCGCGCCGTGCATGTACTGGGCGACGAAACCGCCCAGGCGGTAGAGCCGTTCGGTCCAGTCGAGGTCCATCCAGCTGTGGCTGGACAGGACGCCCGGGTACTCCTCGGACTCCAGGACGTCCAGCGCCCGGCCCGCGGCCTTGACGCTCATGTGGTCGAGCTCCAGCATCATCCCGCGGTCGATCATGCCCCGCAGGGCGTGCTCGCCGAGCCGGGTCAGGCCGCGGGTGTTGCACCTGGCGTCGGAGGCGTACGAGGGGACGCTCACGCCCGGCGGCAGCTTCGACGCCATCACCGGGGCCGCCGCGAGGCCGATCGGGTTGTCGTGCTGCGGACCCGCGCACTTCTCCGTGGCCCAGAAGGTGCCGGTCGACAGGAACTGGCCGATGTTGACCGCCGTGCCGATGGCCCCCTCGTCGAAGCGGACCCCGCACAGCGCGTTGTCGAACTTGTGGCACAGGAACATGCTGCGCACCCCGAGCCCGTACAGCTCGTCCAGGCCGCGGTCGATGTCGGCCTTGTCGCACTGGGCGACGTCGAGGATCTGCTTGCAGCCGAACGGCTCCGAGGTCTCCACGCCCAGGACGACCGCGAGCTTGCCCTGCTCGACCACCGAGCGGGCCTGCGCCGCGTCGGTGACGATCCGGAACCAGCCCTTGCCCGGGCCGCCGTACATCCGGTCGACGTAGCTCTGGAGCTCGTACGTCTTGCGGGCCTGGAGGCGGATCGAGTCCATCTCGTCGCAGCCCCGGTCGCGGGGCAGGATCGAGCAGATCAGGCCGTTGGTCACCAGGTCGTTGACCAGGACGCGCTGCCCGCCGCGCCAGGCGCGCTCGACCCAGGCGTAGTAGTTCTGCTGGTGGGTGAGGGAGTCGTGCGCGGGCCAGTCCTTGAACGTGGGCCAGCCGACCGGGTCGTGGTGGCCGTCGGCGCCGCCCGTGATGTTCTCGAACAGCGCGCCGGAGCCGTCGGGGTAGTGCTCGGGGCAGTCCTTGAGGGCGTCGGCCGCGCCCGCCTCGGAGAAGGTCCGGCCGCAGATGAGCCGGCCGCCGAAGCCCTCGTCGGACATCAGGTGGTTGTGCGCGTCGACGAACCCGCGCACCTTCCCCCGGGCGTCCGTTCCGGTGAACGGCGCGCCCGTGACGTTGATCTGCGAGTCGGCGGCGGGACGGGACGCCGGCTCCCACCACGAGCCGCCCGCGGCGGCGGGGACCGGGGCGGAGCCGAAGAGGACGGCGGCCAGGGCGAGGACGAGCGCCAGGAGGGCGGATCCGCCGCCCCTCCCGCGCGAAAGGGGTCGAGTCATGGGCAGCGAGCCTCCGGTCGGTGGGGAAGTACCGGGCGTGCCGAGGATCGCGGTGCCGGAGGGCCGAGTCAAGGGTCCGGGACAGATGACCTACTCGCGGGTGAGGAGTCCCGTACTCCCCTCAACCCTCCATCAGGGCAACGACTTGATCCGCCATCAGGTCGAGATGGCCGTCCGCCGCCTCCTCGTCGCCGAGGACGAGGAACTGGAGCGTGAGGCCGTCGATCGCCGCCGCCAGGTACCGCGCGACCACCTCCACCGGCACCTTCGGCCCCACCCCCCGCACCGCTCCCACCCGCTCGACCAGATCGGCCGCCGACGCCACGTACTGCTCGTACTGGGCCCGCGCCAGGTGCTCGAACCCGGGCTCGCGCAGCGCGTACTGGGTCAGGTCGTACGTCAGCATGTGCTCGCCGGGATGGGCGGTGACGTGGTCCCAGTACGTCCGGAGCGCGCCCCGGACGGTCTCGCGCAGGGTGGCCCCCGGCTCCACCGCCGACATCACGCGCGCCACGTAGTTGTCGGTGATCGTCTCGATCGCGGCTTCGAGGAGCGCCTGCTTGGACTCGAAGCAGTAGTGGAAGACGCTCAGCGACACCCCCGCCTCGGCGCAGATCGACCGGGTGGTGGTCCGGGCGACCCCGTCCCTGGTCATCGCCCTGATCGCCGCCTCGACGAGCTGCCCGCGTCGTGCGGCCGAAGACATCCGCGCCATGGTTCCTCCTCGCGTCCGGCGCCAGGGTAACCGCAGCCCCCGGCGCCGTGATCGCCCCGGCCCGCCCCGCCGGCCCGCCCCCGGGGCCCCGGACCCCCGTTCCTCAGGCCGCCGGACTCCGCGTCGCCGCCGCGAGCTCCGACCGCAGGGCGGCGAAGCCGGGGTCGCCGCGCAGGGCGGCCACGTCCGTGTCCGGATCGCGCGGGAGGGGCACGGGGACCTCGGCGACCACCCGGCCGGGGCCCGCCGCCATCACCAGGACCCGGGAGCCGAGCAGTACCGCCTCCTCCGCCGAGTGCGTGACGAACAGGACGGTCGCGCCGGTGGCCGACGCCAGGGCGCGCACCTCCTCCTGGAGGCGTTCGCGGGTGAGCGCGTCCAGGGCCGCGAACGGCTCGTCCATCAGCAGGACCTGCGGCTCCGCCGCGAGCGCCCGCGCGATCGCGACGCGCTGCTGCTGGCCGCCCGACAGCTCCCAGGTGCGCCGCCCGGCCATGCCCGAGAGGCCCACCAGGGACAGCAGTTCCTCGGCCCGCCCGGCCCGGGCGGACCGCTCCACGCCGTGCCGGGCCAGGGCGAAGGCGAGGTTGCCCCCGACCGTGCGCCAGGGGAAGAGCCGGGGCCGCTGGAAGACCACGCCGACCTTCCGGCGCACCTCCACGCTTCCGGCGGCGGGCCGCTCGAAGCCCGCCACGAGCCGCAGCAGCGTCGTCTTGCCGCAGCCCGACGGGCCGACCAGGACCACGAACTCGCCGGGCGCCACGGTCAGGGACACGCCGGAGACCGCGACGACGGGGGCCTTGGGCGTGCCGTAGCGGACCTCGACGCCGGACAGTTCGATGTCGGACGGCCCGGCGTCGGACGGCCCGGTGTCGGGCGTCTTGGTGTCGGGCAGACCCGCCCCGGACGGCCCGGTGTCGGACGGTCCGGTGTCGGACGGCCCGATGCCGGCGGCGCCCGACACCGCTTCCGTACCCGCTCCGGCGGACGACACGGCCCCGGCCGGTGTCACGCGCTCAGCCGGCGACACGGGCCAGCTCCTTCAGCGCGAGGCCCTTCTCGAAGACCGACCGGTCCGGCACGGCGTCGATGGCCTTCTGGCCCTTGAGGAAGACGGCGGCGTCGTGCAGGTTCCCCGCGAGCGCGCCCGGAGCGCCGGGCCTGCCGAGGTACTGCGCGCCCTGCTGCTCCCGGGCGGTGAGCAGGACCAGCTCGGCGAGCTGCCTCCGGGCCTCCTCGGGGTCGAGGTTGAGCTCGGCGCCGATCGCGGCGGCCGCCTTCGCGGGGTCGCTCTTGGCCAGCTTCACCGCCTGGTCCTCGGCCTTCAGCCAGGCGTCCACGATCTCGGGATGCTTCGCCGCGAACGCGTCGGTGACCACGCCCAGGTCGGCGGTCGGCCTGCCCTTCGCCGCGATCTCCCGGCTGGAGACGAGCACCTTCCCGTCCTTCTTCAGCTCGGTCAGGCTCGGCGTCCACACATAGGCGGCGTCGACGTCGCCCCGCTGCCAGGCCGCGAGCGCGTCCTGCGGCTGGAGGTCGACGAGCGACACGTCGGAGGCCTTGAGCCCGGCCGACTCCAGCGCCACGAGCAGCGAGTAGTGCGCGGTCGAACCGAACGGGGTCGCTGTCTTGCGCCCCTTGAGCGCGGCGACGGACGCGACGTCCTTCTTGGCGACGAGCGCCTCGTTGTCCCCGATCAGATCGTGGATCCACAGCACCTTGTACGGGATGTCCAGCGGCGCCGAGAGCCCCTTGGTGACCGGGCTCGAACCGAGGAGCCCGAAGTCCACCGACCCGGCGATCACGGCGGTGTTGACGTCGCCGCCCGAATCGAACCTCACCCACGACACCTCGGCGTCCGGCAGCGCCTTCTCCAGCAGCTTCTGGTTCTTCACCACCAGGTCGGCGTTGGGGATCGCCTGGTACGCGATGCGCACCCGGACCTTTCCGCCCCTGCCCTCGCCGCCGGAGCCGGCACCGCCGCAGGCGGTCGTGGAGAGGGCGAGCAGCAGGGCGGTGGCGGAGGCGGTGAGCACGGCGCCGCGACGGGAGGAGGGCATGACGGTTCCTTCGGGGAAGAGGGAGGAGAGGGGAAGAAGAGGAGGGTGGGTCAGGCGCGGCCGCGCCACGGGACCGCCGCCCGCTCCAGGCCCCGGAACAGCGCGTCGAGGAGGATCCCGGAGAGGCCGATGGCGATGATGCCGGCGACGACGACGTCGGTCTGGTTGTAGCGCTGGGCGTCGCGGATCATGCCGCCGATGCCGGGCACGCCGTTGATCGTCTCGGCGGCGACGACCGAGGTGTACGCGATGCCGACGGCGATCCGCACCCCGGTCAGGATCTCCGGCAGCGCCGACGGCAGCCGGACGGAGAACAGCAGCGCCACCGGCCCCGCTCCCAGGGCCCGCCCCGCCTCCACCAGGTCGGCGGGGACGCCCCGGACGGCCGCGGCGGTGGCCGCCGCGATCGGCGGGAGGGCGGCGACGAGCAGCAGCCAGATCTTCGGGGACTCGTCGATGCCGAACCAGATGACGAGCAGCGAGAGGTACGCCAGCGGGGGCAGCGTGCGCAGGAAGGTGACGGCCGGCTCCAGGACCACGGCGAGCGGCTTCACCACCCCGATGAGGAGCCCCAGGGGGATCCCGGCGAGGGCCGCGTAGCCGGTGCCGATCGCGATCCGGCGCAGCGAGACCGCCAGGTGCTCGACCAGCAGGTGGCCGCTGATGCCGCGCACCCCGTCCCGGACGGTGGACGCCTTCACGAAGGCCTGCCACACGTCGCCCGGGGACGGCACGAGCACGCGCGGCCAGACGCCCGCCGCGACCACGGCCTGCCAGGCCGCGAGGAGGACCGCGAGCGCGAGGAGCCGCAGCGCGGTCCAGCGCAGGGCCGCCACCCCGGCCGGTATCCGCCGGCCCGGCCGCCCGGCGGCGGGGACGGGGCCGGCCTTCTTCTCCGCGGTGCCGGTCCCTTGCGCGGTGCCGGTCCCCTTCGCGGTGTCGAGGAGGGTCACGCCGCCGCCCCCGTGCCGGTGGTCTCGGCGCCGGCCGTCCGCGCGCGGGACGCCTCCGCGCCGTCCGTCCGCGCGTCGTTCGCCTCCGCGTCGGCCGCCTCCGTGAGCGCCCGCAGCCGGGGCGCGACCTCCTCGCCGACCCGGTAGGCCTCTTCGAGGTGGGGATAGCCGGACAGGACGAACTCGTCGATGCCGGCCCGCCCGTACTCGAAGAGCCGTCGTGCGACCTCGTCGTGCGAGCCGACCAGGGCCGTGCCCGCGCCCTCGCGGACCAGCCCGATGCCCGCCCACAGGTTGGGGGAGACGGTCAGGTCCTCGGCGGAGCCGCCGTGCAGCGCGGTCATCCGGGCCTGCCCGGTGGAGTCCATCCGGGCGAACCGCTCCTGCGAGACGCGGACCGCCTCCGGGTCGAGCCCGGCCAGGATGCGGTCCGCCTCCCGCCAGGCCTCGGCGGCGGTGTCGCGGGTGATGACGTGGAGGCGGATCCCGAAGCGCAGGGTGCGCCCGGCCCGCGCGGCCTTCTCCCGCAGCCGGGCGACGCGTTCGGCGACGGCGGCCGGGGGCTCGCCCCACAGCAGCTGCACCTCGGCGTGGTGGGCGGCGACCTCCTCGGCCTCCGGCGACGCGCCGCCGAAGTAGAGGGGCACGGGCGACTCCACGGAGGGCTCGTGCAAGCGGGCGTCCTCCACCCGGACGTGACGGCCCGCCAGGTCGACGGCGCCGCCGTCGAGCAGCGCCCGCACCACCCGCATGAGTTCGCCGGTCCTGACGTACCGCTCGTCCTTCGGCAGGTGGTCGCCGTACGCCCGCTGCTCGGCCGGGTCGCCGCCGGTGACCACGTTCAGCGCGATCCGGTCGCCGAACAGGCGCCGGAACGTGTCGGCCTGCTGAGCGACCAGCGTCGGCCGGGCGAGACCGGCCCGGAACGCCACCAGGAAGCCGATCCGCTCGGTCACCGCCGCGACGGCCGGGGTCAGTACCCACGGATCCGCGCAGCCGAGCCCCACGGGCGTCAACAGCTTCTCGAAACCGGCCTGTTCGGCCGCGCGGGCCACTTGGGCCAGATAGCCGAGACCGGCGCCGCGGCGGGTCGCGGCGGCGGTGCGGCCCTGGACGGCGGTGACACCGCCGGGGTCGCGGCCGTCACCACCGGTGGGCAGGAACCAGTGCAGTACGGGGGAGGCGGAAGGGGGCATGCGGGCGTACCTCGGAGGAAGTGCGGGGCGGAGACGGGCGTGCCGCGGAACGCCCGCCGGGCGCGGGAAGGATGGCCGGAGGCCCGGGAGCGTCAGGGCCCGGGGCGTCGAACGCGGCGGAGGCGGCCGGCGGAGGGGGTCCGCCGACGGCGCGGGAGGAGAGCGGGGAGGCGAGCCGGGAAGGGGCTCAGCAACAGGCCGCGCGACGACAGGAGTCGACCCGACACAGCATCCCCGCGACACGCAGAAGATCCACGTGGCGGCGGGAGACGAGGGCGGGAGTCATGGGCGCATCCTTGCCGCGCGGACGCTCCGCCGACAAGTCTCGTCCGTCATGCGGACCGAAGGGTCTCAGCCGGTGGGACCCGGCTCCTCCGGCCAGGCGCCCCGGTCGGCGATCCGCAGCACCAGCGCGGCGATGTTCCACGCGTCGTCCTCGCCCCGGTGGTGACGCCCCTCCAGGGGCAGCCCGGCCACCTCCAGGGCCTGCGCCATGCCGGGCCGCCGGGCGAGCCCGTACGCCTCGGTGAAGACCGCCTTCGCGTTGGTGTGCCGCCGCCCGAAGGGGTACGGGGCGCCGGTGGCCCGGCACTGGTGGGTGAACTGCTTGCGGTCGTACTCGCCCCAGCTCGCCCAGGGGCGCCGCCCCGCCCCGTACGTCGTGGCGAGCAGCCGGCAGGCGGCGGCGAAGTCCAGGCCGGTGTCGGCCTCCGCCTGCGTGAGGCCGGTCAGTTCGGTGCAGAACGCGCTGACCCGCGAGCGGACCGGGCGGACCGGGATCCGGTGCCGGGAGAGCCGCTCGCGCGCCTCCAGGTCGACCACGGTCAGCCCGATCTCGATGATCTCGCTCACCTGGCCGGGCGGGCGCTCGCCCTCCCAGCAGGTCGCCTCGACGTCGACGATGTTGACCAGACCCCCGTGCTCCATGCGGGGGAGCGTAGAGGGCGTCCCGGGGGGACGGCACCCGGTTTTCCGCCGGGAAGGGATCAGCCGGCGTCCCGCTCCAGGACCTCGCGCAGGGCCGCCACCGCGTGGGCCCGGTGCTCGTCGAGCCAGCGGACGGCGGCGGCCCCGTCGCCGTGGCGGAGCGCGGAGATCACGGCCCGGTGCTCCCGCACGGCCAGCTTCCGGTGCGGGGCGTCGGCGTAGTACAGCGAGCGGTACGCGTCGGTGGAGTCCCACAGGGTCGCGACCAGACGCACCAGGCGCGGCATCCCGGAGGCCTCGATCAGGGTGAAGTGGAAGAGCCGGTTCGCCGCCGCCATCGCGGGCACGTCCCCGTCGGCGGCGGCCCGCTCCACCTCGCGCTGGATCCGTTCGAGCGCGCCGACCGTGCCCTCGGGCATCCGCGCCACGGCCAGGCGGACCGCCTCCGTCTCCAGGAGCTCCCGGATCCGGTAGATCTCCTCCAGGTCGTCGAGCGAGAGCTCCGCGACGAAGTAGCCCCTGTGTATGTGATGGACCACCAGGCCCTCGGCCTCCAGGGCCTTGAGGGCCTCGCGCAGCGGCACCCGGCTCACCTCGAATCGCGCCGCGAGGGCGTCCTGGCGGATCTGGTCGCCCGGCCTGAGCTCCCCGGTGGTGATGGCGCGCCGCAGTTCCTCCAGGACGAACTGCTGGGCGGTCTGCGGCCGCCGCTTCTGCACCGCGCTGCTCATCGCCTGTCGCCTTCCGTTCCTCGTGCCGCCGCCGACGGATCGCCGCCCGGCAGGTCGCTCCTCCGCCGGATCGCCCGTCCGGCGGACCGCTCTTCCCGCGGACCGCTCCTGCGACGGACCGCTCCTGCGGAGTGACCATCTTCCTACGGATCTTCCGCGCCTCCCCCCGGCTCAGGGCGTGCGCGCGGCCCGTCCCTCCGCGCCGAGCACGGCGTCCGTGTGCTCCCCGAGGCGCGGGGGCGCGGCCCGGTAGGAGGGCGGGGTGGCGCCGAGCCGGATCGGGTTCGCCACCTGTCCGGGCCCCGCCGCGGACTCGGGGACGCGCGGGGCGAGCCCCAGCCGGTCGGCCAGGCCGAAGGCGTCCGCCAGGTCGTTGATGGGCCCGCAGGGCACCCCGGCCGCCGTCAGCTCCTCGAACCAGTCGTCGGCGGTACGGCCGCCGAGCGGCCCGGCGAGCACCGCCGCCAGCTCCTCCCGGTGGGCGACCCGGGCCGAGTTCGTCGCGAAGCGGACGTCCTCCGCCAGCCCCGGCAGACCGAGCCGCCCGCACAGCGCCCGGAACTGCCGGTCGTTGCCCACCGCCAGGACCAGCGGCCGGTCCTTCGCCTCGAACACCTCGTACGGGGTGATGCTCGGGTGCCGGTTGCCCATCGCGTGCGGCACGACCCCCGCGCCCAGGTGGGCCGCGGCCTGGTTGGTGAGCGCGGAGAGCAGGGAGCCGAGCAGCGAGACCTCGACGCGCTGGCCCTCGCCGGTGCGCTCCCGGTGCCGGAGCGCGGCGAGCACGCCCATGCCCGCGTGCAGGCCGGTGACGACGTCGACCAGCGCCACGCCCGTCTTCGTCCCCGGCCCGTCCGGCTCGCCCGTCACGCTCATCAGTCCGCCCACGGCCTGGACGAGCAGGTCGTACCCCGGAAGCCGGGCGCCCCCCTCGGTGCCGAACCCGGTCACCGAGCAGTAGACGAGACCCGGGTTCGTCGCCCGCACGTCCTCGTAACCGAGCCCCAGCCCCTCCATCGTCCCGGGGCGGAAGTTCTCCACCAGGACGTCCGCCCGGTCCACGATCGCGCGCGCCGCCGCCAGGTCCCCGGGATCCGTCAGATCGAGCGACACGGAGCGCTTGTTCCGGTTCACCCCGAGGAAGTACGTGGCCTGCCCGTCCGCGAACGGCGGCCCCCACGCGCGCGTGTCGTCCCCCGACCCCGGCCGCTCGATCTTGATCACGTCCGCGCCCAGGTCGGCGAGGAGCATCGTCATGTACGGCCCGGCGAGCACCCGGCCGAAGTCCGCGACGACGATCCCGGACAGGGCGCCAGGCGCGCTGCCGGGGGTGGTGCCGGGCGCAGCGCCGGGCGAGGCGCCGGACGGGGTCGGCCGGTCTGCGCGCATTCCGCTCTCCTCGGGTCTCCTCGGGACCGGCGACCGGATGTCGGCTCCGACGCGCCGGGTCGAGCACATCGGATCCGATACGTCGCATCCGATACGTCGGATCCAATACATCGGATTCGGATATTGGATCCGGTCCACCGGACCGTAGGGCCGGGCCGAAGGATTTTCAATACTGGATCCAATATCCGATGTACGGCTACGCTTCGGCACGCCGAGTCGTCGCAGGCGCCCGTCACCACTCGTCACAGGCGCCAGTCGCCCACCGCCAGGAGGCCGTCCGTGAAGTCGTCGTCCACTCCCGTCCACCCCTTCGACCTGCTCGCCGTCGACGGGCTGCTGACCGACGAGGAGCGCGAGATCCGGCGCACCGTCCGCGCCGTCGCCGACCGCGAGCTGCGGCCGCACGTCGCCGGCTGGTTCGAGAAGGGCGAGATCCCCGCCCGCGAACTCGCCCGCACCCTCGGCGGCACCGGCGTGCTCGGCATGCACCTGGAGGGGTACGGCTGCGCGGGCACCAACTCCGTCGCGTACGGCCTGGCCTGTCTGGAGCTGGAGGCCGTCGACTCCGGGCTGCGCTCCCTGGTCTCCGTGCAGGGCTCCCTCGCCATGTACGCGATCTGGAAGCACGGATCCGAGGAGCAGAAGCAGCGGTGGCTGCCGAAGATGGCGGCGGGCGAGTACATCGGCTGCTTCGGCCTCACCGAGCCGGACGCGGGCTCCGACCCCGGCGCCATGCGGACCAACGCCAAGCGGGACGGCTCCGACTGGGTGCTCAACGGCACCAAGATGTGGATCACCAACGGCTCCGTCGCCGACGTGGCCGTGGTCTGGGCCCGCACCGAGGACGGCGTCCGCGGCTTCCTCGTCCCGGCCGGCACCCCCGGCTTCAGCGCCCCCGAGATCAGGATGAAGCTGTCGCTGCGCGCGAGCGTCACCAGCGAGCTGGTCCTGGAGGACGTGCGGCTGCCGGCCGACGCGATGCTGCCGGAGGCCCGCGGCCTCTCCGGCCCGCTCGGCTGCCTCAACGAGGCCCGCTTCGGCATCGTCTTCGGCGCGCTCGGCGCCGCCCGCGACTGTCTGGAGACAGCGATCTCCTACGCCCGGGACCGCACCGTCTTCGCCCGCTCCCTCGCCTCCTACCAGCTCACCCAGCAGAAGCTCGCAGACATGTCCGTCGAGCTGGGCAAGGGCATGCTCCTCGCCCTCCACCTGGGCCGCCTGAAGGACGCGGGCGTGCTCACCCCCGAGCAGGTCAGCGTGGGAAAGCTGAACAACGTGCGCGAGGCGATCGCGATCGCCCGCGAGTGCCGCACGATCCTGGGCGCCAACGGCATCACCCTGGAGTACCCCGTCCTGCGCCACGCCAACAACCTGGAGTCGGTGCTCACCTACGAGGGCACGAGCGAGGTCCACTCCCTGGTCATCGGCAAGGCGCTCACCGGCGAGCAGGCGTTCCGCTGAGCCTTCCGCCCGCCCGGGTCGCGGCGGACGGTCAGCCCGTCGTGACCCGCCGGACGAAGGCGTCGAGGTTGCCCGTCATGCGGGCGATCTGCTCGTCGAGGGTGAGCGACTCCTCCTGGCGCCGGCCGCGCAGCTTCGGCTGCCGCTTGCCCCGGAGGTAGAGGGAGCAGGCGAGGTCGGCGCAGAGGTAGATCCCGACCGTGTTCCCCTCGCGGCCGCGGCTCCCGGCGAGCGGCGCCACGAGGAGCGTCACGCCCGAGGCGGCGTGCCCGGTCAGACAGACCTGGCACAGGCTCGACTTCATGGCACTGGTCCGGCCGGTCGCCGGGACCCGCAGGGACACGCCGAGCGGTCCGTCCTCGCGCGGGACGACCAGGTGCGCGCGCAGCGGCGCGCCCGGGTCGACCCAGCCGAGGAAGTCCAGGTCGTCCCAGGGGAGCTCGGCGAAGTCGAGCGGCAGCTTGAGCCGGGCCGCCTCGCCCTTGGTGCAGTTCACGAAGGACGAACGGATCTGTTTGTCGGTCAGTGGTTCCACCCGGTGGACCGTACACGGACCGCCCCGGACGGGCATCCGAATATGGCGGCGCCCCACGGGTCCGGTCGGCCTCGCGGAACCGGCCGGCTGGGCGAGGCCGACCGGACCCCGCCGTCTCAGGGCGAGGTGTCCGGGGCCGGGACGGTCCCGCCCGCGGCCCCGCCCGTGTTCGGGTCCGCCGGGGTGTTCCCGCCGGGCGTGTCGCCCGGACCGTCCGGCGCCGGTCCCGAGTTCGGGGCCGAGGTGTCGGGCGGGGCCGGCGGCTCGGGAGAGGAGTCCGGCCGGGGCGAGTCGGGCTGCGGCGAGTCCGGGCGGGGCGAGTCGGGCCGGGGCGAGTCCGGCGGCGGGGGCGAGTCGTTGGGCGGGGACGCGTCGGGCGGCGTGTCCGGAGAGGACGTCGACGGGCCGGGGGAGGTGCCGTCGGAGGGGCAGGACGACGAACCCTCCGGGCACGGCGCCGGCGACGTCGGCGGCGAGGTCGGCTCGTCCCGGCCACCGGTGTCGCCGTGCTTGCGCGCGAACCAGCCGCCGTCCTCAGGGTCGTACACCACGAAGACGTTCACGACCTTCGGGGAGGGAGCGACGGCGACCACCCGGTCGGAGGAGTAGCCGGGCCAGGCGGTGCCCCTCGTCCGCGGGTTCTTCTGGGGCACCGGCTCGGTCAGCGGGTTGCCGCAGGCGCAGCGGACCCGGGGCACCCCGCGATCGTCGACCAGGACCGCCGTGCCGGACTGGAGGACCGCCTGGTAGGTGGTGGCGGAGCCGTTCTTGAAGCCGTGGTTCGTCACCCGGGTGTCGGCCCGGAGCTGGAGCGGGGTGAGGGAGCGCAGATAGCCGGGCACCTCGTTCGCGGAGATCCGCAGGACCGAGGCGAAGGCCGCGTTCTTCGCGGGCTCGCCCGAGAGGTAGCGCACCTGCTGCTCCACGTCGCAGCTCGCCACCGACTGCGTCCCGCCGTAGAGGCCGGGCGCCGAGCCCGAGACCTGGGGCGTGCCGGTTTCCGCGGAGCCGCTGCGGGGCGGCGGCGTGACCGGCGGGGCGGAGCCGGTGGAGCGGGCCGTCGACCGGGTGAACGGGTCCGGGCCGGTCGTGGAGGCGCTCTGCAGGAAGACCTCCCCGCCGCCGGCGTCCGTGGTGCCGCCGTCGTCGCCCGAGCGGCTGGTGAGCACGACGATCAGGGCGACGGCCGCCACCAGGACGGCGGTGATCGAGGCGACCTTCGGGACGGAGCGCCACCACGGGCCGCCGCCCCCGTCGCCGGGGTAGCGGGACGAGCCGCCGCCGTCCTGGCCGCCCCCGCCTCCGGAACCGCCCGGACCGCCGCCCGGGTCGCCCGGACCGCCGGAGCCTCCGGAACCGCCGGTGGGCGGTCCGGAGGACGGCGGGGGGCCGGCGGCGTTCGGGCGTGTGCTCGGACCCGAGAGGGGGCCCGAGGGAGGACCCGAGGGAGGGACCGACGGCGGACCGGACGGGGGGCCGGACGGGGGGTGGGAAGTCACGTTTTTCCCTTTCTTCCGTTCCGGGCCCATTGTGTGCGCCGACCGGTGCCCGCCCGCAAGCGGAGGCACGCCGGTGGCCCCTCCCCGCCCCGCGGGCGGAGGCACGCCGTCCAGCCCGGCCCCGCCCCGCCCGGAAGCACGCCGTTCACCCCGTCCCCGCCCCGCCCGGAGGCACGCTGTCCACTCCGAACCCACCCCGCCCCGCCCGGAAGCGCGCCGTTCACCCCATCCCCGTCACCCGCCCCGCCCCGCTCGGAGGTACGCCGTTCACCCTGCCTCCGCCTCCGCCCGGAAGCGCGCCGTCCGCCCCGTCCCCGCCCGGTGCCGCGGGCGCTCCGTCCGCAAGCGCGCGGCCGTCCCCGGTACTAGCGTGGTCACCGTGAGCAGCAGGCCCCCCACCCCCACGCGGCCCGCCGCGACCCCGACCGGACTCCTCGCCCGGATCGCCCTCCAGGCCCTGGTGGCCGTGGTCGCCGGATACCTGGCGATGGCCGCCGTCGCCGGGCTCGGCCTCTGGGCCGCGGGCGCCGCCGGCCTTCCCGGCGGCTTCGCCGCCGTCCTCGCCGCCGTCGTCGTCATGGCCACGGGCGGCAAGGTCGAACTCTCCGGCGACGCCGGCGCCCTCGCCGGGACCCAGGCCCAGCTCACCGCCATGCCCCTCACCGTCACCCTGGTGGGCGCACTGGTCACCGGCTACTGCTTCCTGCGCCCCCTGCGCCACCACGCGGTGACCGGCGCCCGCCAACTCCTGCTCCGCGCCGGGTCCGTCGTCGTCCTCTGGCTGATCGGCCTCGCGGGGCTCTCCGCCCTCGCGCGCCACGACTTCCGGATCACCGTCGGCGGCGGGGAGGCCGAGGACCCGCTCATGGACCTCTTCGGCGAGCTCCTCGACTCGGTGAACCCGACGGTCGGCTTCCGCACCGACCTCGGACCCACGCTCTTCTACGGCCTCCTGTGGATCCTCGGCGTGCTCCTCGTCGCCCTCCTCGTCTCGCGCGCGACCCCCCTGCCGTCCCGGCTCGTCCGGTACCAGGAACCCGTCCGGCCCGTCGCCCGCGCGATGCTCCTGCTGCTGCTCGCGTACGTGCTCGTGGGCCTGGTCGTCGGGCTCGTCGTCGCGGCGACGAAGGGGCGGCCCGCCGACACCTTCGCGGTCCTCCTCCTCGGCCTGCCCAACATCACCTGGCTCGCCCTCGGCGTCGGCATCGGCGGTTCCTGGGAGGGCAGGGCCGAGGGCCCCTTCGGCCTGCCCGTGCCGCAGGTCCTCGACGCCGTCCTGCGCGGCGAGGGCGGGGGCGAGAGGCCCGACCTCTCGACCGTCGACCTGTCCTCGCTCGCCGCGCAGGACGGACGCGCCTGGTGGCTGCTGCCCGTCGCCACCGTCCTGCTGCTCGCCGCCGCCTTCGCCGCCGCCGTCCGCTCCCCGGCCCGGACCCGGCTCCGGCAGCACGCCCTGCGCACGGGCGTCGCCTTCGCGCTCACCATGCTGGTCGCCGCCCCCGTCACCCTCGTCGAGGCCCGCTTCGGCCTCTCGGTCCTCGGCATCGGCACGCTCGACTCGCTCGGCGGAGAGGTGCTGCTGCGCCCGCACGTCTGGACCGTCGTCGGCCTCGCGCTCCTGTGGGGCCTGGTCTTCGGCCTCCTCGGCGGCCTCCTCGCCTCCCGGGTCCGCCGGAAGGGCGAGGTCGAGCAGCCGGTCGGCCGGGAGGACGGCGCCGGCCCGCCAGGCACCGCGTGACCCCCGGCGGCCTACAGCTCCCGGAACACCGGCCTCGCCCACGCGGGCGGGGCGGGCGGCGGGCCGAGCGGCCTCGGCGCCCCGGCCGCCACCGGGTCCGACGCCCCCGGGGCGCCCGACGCCAGGGCGGCGCGCAACTGGGTGACGAACTCCAGACACGTCCCGTACCGCTCCTCCGGCGTCTTCGCCAGCGCCTTCGCGAAGACCGCGTCCGCCGCGCCCGGGAGCTCCGGACGCGCCTCGGAGACCGGCGGCGGCGGGTCGTACTGCTGCGCCCACAGCACCGCCCAGTCGGTGTCCCGGCGGAACGGCGGCGCGCCCACCAGGGTCTCGAACACCACGCACGCCAGGCCGTACACGTCGCACCGGCCGTCGACCGGCTTCCCCGAGATCTGCTCGGGCGCCACGTAGTCGAGCGTCCCCACGAACTCGCCCACCGTAGTGAAGCCCGTCAGGGACAGCGACTTCTTCGTCAGGCCGAAGTCGGTCAGGTAGACGTGCTCCGGATGGTCGCGGTCCGTGCCCTCGGCCACCAGGATGTTGCCGGGCTTCACGTCCCGGTGCACCAGGTCGTGCGCGTGCGCCGCGTCCAGGGCCGAGGCCACCTGCACGGCGATCCTGCCCGCCTTCGCCGGCGGCAGCGGCCCCTCGCGGTGCAGCAGGGCCACCAGGTCCTGCCCGGCGACGTACCGCATGGCGATGTAGAGCACGCCCTCCGTCTCGCCCGCCTCGAAGACCGGCACGATGTGCGGGTGGTCGATCGAGGCGGCGACCCGCGACTCGTGCGCGAAGCGCTTGCGGAAGGTGTCGTTGCGGGCCAGCTCGGGGGCCAGCAGCTTCAGCGCCACGGTGCGGTCGAGCCGCAGGTCCCGCGCGCGGTACACCACCGCCATGCCGCCGCGCCCGATCTCGCCCTCCAGGCGGTATCCGGCGACCTCCTTGCCGACGAGCCCCGAGGGCCGCCCGGCCGGAAGGTCCGGGTCGGCGTGCGCCCCGCCGGCCATCAGCCCTCACCCGTCGGAGGCCGCTCCACGACCCGGGTCGGCGGCGGATCCCCGGCCCCTGACGACGGCCGCACGGCCCGGGTCGGCGGTGCGTCCGGTGTCTCGGGCGGCTGTTGTACGACCTGGGTCGGGGGCGCGCCCGGCGTCTCGGACGGCTGCTCCACGACCTGGGTCGGAGGAGCCTCCACCGTCTCGGGCGGCCGCTCCACCACCCGGGTCGGAGGCCGCTCCACCACCTCGGCGGGCGGCTGCTCCACGCCCCGGGCCGGTGGGGCTTCCGGTGTCCCGGGCGGCCGTTCCACCACTCGCGCCGGCGGAGGCGGGCCGGTCGGCTCCGGCTCCCCGGCCGGTCCCGTCTCCGCCGCGTCCACCCGGGGCACCACCCGCATCGGATCGTGTCCGGCGGGCACCGCCCCGACGGGCTCGCGACCGCCGTCCGCAGACCCGTCCGACGACCCGTCCCCGGCCTCCTCCTCCGGAGGCGCACTCGCGGGAGCGGCGGGCGGCGCGGCGGTGGCCGAGGGGGCGGCCCCGGCCGCGTACGTGCTGAGGCCCGCGCCGTCGCAGTACACCCAGCGCTCGTGCTCCGCGTCGTACAGCCAGACCGACTCGCCGTCGACGACCATGCCGACCCGCAGGCCCCGGGTCCGCAGCCGGAAGGCCTCGCCGTCGAGGCGGCCCGCGCCCAGCTCCTCGGCGGCCCGCCGGTAGCGGCCGAGGGCGTCCTCGGCGCGGGCGATCAGCGGGCGGGGGTCGGCGGTCCTGGTGAGGGGACGGCCCGCCGCCGGCGGGTCGTCGGGGACGCCGACGAGCAGCCGCGCGTCGACCCACGCCGTCCAGCCGTTGGAGCACCGGATCCGCCCCCAGTCCCCGCTCCGCTCCTCCAGGCGCACCGGCAGGAAGGCGTCCAGGGGTGCCGTGGGCAGCCCCGGATCGGGTGCCTCCCAGGCGGGCAGGCCGTCGCGCGGCACGACGTGGGTGGGCCGGAAGTCCGGCACGTACGCGGACACGGGGACGCTCACGGGCCTACCTCCGCATGACGACCGGCTCGTGGCGGCGCAGCAGCCGGGCCACGACCAGGCCGAGGACCAGACAGAGCACCACCATCATGCCCATGTCGAACAACCAGGCCTCCGCCGTGTGCCGCATCAGCGGATCGGTGGTCTTGTCGCTCGGCGCCACCTTCCCGATGTCGATGGTCGCGCCCATCGCCGCGAACGCCCACCGCGAGGGCACCAGCCAGGCCAGCTGCTCCAGGACGGGCGTGCCCCGCACGGTCAGGAGGGCCCCGCAGAACACCACCTGCACGATGGCGAGCAGGACGAGCAGCGGCATCGTCACCTCCTCCTTGCGGACGAGGGCGGAGACGAACAGGCCGAGCATCATCGCGGTGAAGGAGAGCAGGGCGACGGCGAGGGTGATCTCCACCAGCGGGGGCATCAGGACCCCCTTGCCGCCGGGCACGTTCAGCGGCACGCCGATCAGTGCCACCAGGGTCAGGACCACCGACTGCACGACCGTGATCAGGCCGAGGACCACCACCTTGGAGGCGAGGTACGCCGAGCGGGACAGACCGACGGCTCTCTCGCGCCGATAGATGGTGCGTTCCTTGACGAGTTCGCGCACGGCGTTCGCCGCGCCCGTGAGGACCCCGCCCACGCAGAGGATGAGCAGGACGTTCAGCGACGACTCGGGATTGAGACTGCCCTCGGACAGGGCGCGGGCCATCGCCCCCATCACGAACGGCAGCGCCACCATGATGACGATGAAGGTGCGGTCGGCGGAGAGCGCCGCCGCGTAGCGGCGCACCAGGGTCCGCAGCTGGGAGCCCCAGCTCTGCGCCTTCGGCGGCGGGGCCCGCACCTCGTCCGCGGGGGCGCCGCCGCCCAGGGGGAGGTCCGGGCCCGCCGTGGCGTCGGTGATGTACCGGCGTTGGAAGCGGGAGGAGCGGTAGCCGCCCGCCCAGTCGCGGTCCCGTTCCCTCTCGAAGGCCTCGAAGGCCTCCGGCCACTCCTCGAAGCCGAAGAACCCGAGAGCCTCGGAGGGCGGTCCGTAGTAGGCGACCCGGCCGCCGGGCGCGAGGACGAGCAGCCGGTCGCAGACGTCCAGGCTGAGCACGCTGTGCGTCACCACGACGACCGTGCGCCCGTCGTCGGCGAGCCCGCGCAGCATGTGCATCACGGACCGGTCCATGCCGGGGTCGAGGCCGGAGGTGGGCTCGTCGAGGAAGAGGAGGGACGGTTTGGTGAGCAGCTCCAGGGCGACGCTCACGCGCTTGCGCTGGCCGCCGGAGAGGCTGTGGATCGGCTGGTCCGCGCGCTCCACGAGCCCGAGTTCCCGGATCACCTCGTCGACCCGGGCCTGCCGCTCCGCGCGTTCGGTGTCCTCGGGGAACCGCAGCTCGGCGGCGTACCCGAGGGCCCGGCGGACGGTGAGCTGGAGGTGCAGGATGTCGTCCTGGGGGACCAGCCCGATGCGCTGGCGCAGCTCGGCGTAGTCCCGGTACAGGTCGCGGCCGTCGTAGAGCACCGTGCCCCGGTCGGCGGGCCGCTGGCCGGTGAGGGCGTTCAGGAGGGTGGACTTGCCGGCGCCGGACGGTCCGACGACCGCGAGCAGGCACTTCTCGCCCACCGGGAACGACACCTCGTCCAGGAGGGTCTTGTGCCCGTGGTCGACGGTGACGGCGAGCGACCGCACGTCGAGGGAGACCTCGCCGGTGTCGGTGAACTCGACGAGCTGCCCGCCGATCAGGCAGAACGCGCACCGGCCGATGCCGACGATGTCCTCCGGCGTCACCCGGGCGTCGGTGACGGGCCGGCCGTTGAGGAAGGTGCCGTTGTGGCTGCCCAGGTCGTGGATCCAGTAGGTGCCGTCGGGGTGGGCGCGCAGCTCGGCGTGGCGCCGGGAGACGACGAGCTCGGGGATGACGACGTCGTTGTCGGGGGCGCGGCCGATGCGGATGCTGTGGGCGGGCAGCGGCCGGACGGACGTCGGCTGCCGGAAGGTGCCGGTGGCGGCGGGGTGCGAGACGGAGGGGGGCCGGGGAGGAGCGGATTCCCGTCCGGCGCCGGCCGCGAAGTCCCGTACGGGCCCGGGCTCCGGTGCCGGTTCGGGCATCGGCTCCGGAGCCGGTTCCGGTACGGGCGCAGGCTCCGGTACGGAGCCGGGCAGCGGTTCGGGCGCCGGCTCCGGCTCCCGTACGGGTTCCTCCCGCACGCGTCCTTCCGGTGCGCGCCCCCGGTCCGGCTCCGGGGCGGTCTCCCGCTTCCGCGCGGCCTCCGGCCCCGGCTTCCGTACGCGCGCGTGCTCGGGTTCGGGCTCCGGCACGCCCCGGGCGGACGGTGGGGCCGGCGCGTCCGGTGCGGGTGGGGGCGGCGGTTCCGGCGCCGCCGGGCGGGCCGGGGCGGCGGCCGAGAGGACGGCGCGCGGGCCGTCCTCCGGGTGTCCGAACCGTACGACGGTCCCGGCGCCGACCTCCCGCGAACGGGCCACCCTCCGGCCGTCCGCGAAGGTGCCGTTCGTACTGTCCTCGTCGGTCAGGGTCCATCGGCCGGCGGGGGCCCCGAGCACCGCGTGGTGCCACGACGCCCGGTCGTCCGAGAGGACGATGTCGCTGGTGGGGTCCCGTCCGATGCGGTAGACGCGGCGCGCGTCCATGAGCGTCGCGTCCCCGTCGATCTCGAGGACCAGGTCGGGCGCCGCAGGCGCGGCTGGCCGCTCTCCCATGTCTGAATTTTATCCGCCGGAGCCGATCCCCGCCCGGGCGGGAGCCGCCGGTATGGTGGGCGTCCGCCGCGACGAGCGGCCCGGAGGAACCGGAGGACCCACCCGTGCCGAAAGGCGTCACCAAGCGGCGGCCCCGCACCCGCGCGGCGCTCCTGAGGGCCGCTCTGGAGACCTTCGCCGAGCACGGCTTCCACGCGACGACGATCGAGCAGATCTGCGAGCGCGCCGGCTACACGCGGGGCGCGTACTACTCGAACTTCGCGAGCAAGGAGGAGCTCTTCCTCGCCCTCTTCGACGAGCACAGCGACCGGACGGTGCGGCGGCTCGCCGAGTCGATCGACGCGCTGACGGCCGAGGAGTACACCCTGACCCGGCTCGCGGAGCTGGCCTCCCGGGTGGAGCCGGACGAGCGGGACTGGTACCTGGTGACCACCGAGTTCACCCTGCACGCCATCCGGGACCCGCAGGCCGCCTGGGTGCTCGCGCGCCACGACGAGCGGCTGCGGGCCGAGATGGCCCGCGGCCTCACGCTCGTCCTGCGCCGGGCCGGACGCGAACTGACCGTGGACGCCGACCGGTTCGCCCGTCTGCTCATCGCCCTGCGCGAGGGCGGTCTCGCGCAGAGCTACGTGGAGCCGGACGCGCTGCCGCCGGGCAGTCTGGAGCGCCAGTTCCTCCCCGCGTTCCTGGAGGCCCTGACGCGCGGACTGCCGGAGTCCGGGGGTCAGTCGAAGAGGTCCGGGTCGGACGCGGTGATCTGATCCCACAGCGGGCGCGCCTGGAACCAGCCGGCCAGGTGCCCGCCGATCTGCCCGCGCGTGAGCAGCGCGGTCTCCCGGTCGACGGACTGCGGGGCGCCCGCGGCCATCGCGAGGAGCTGGGCCTGGCAGGAGCGCTCCATGGTGACGAACCACCAGACGGCCTCGGCGACGGAGTGGCCGACCGTCAGGAGCCCGTGGTTCTTGAGGATCACGGCCTTGTGCGCGCCGAGGGCCTTGGCGACCCGCTCGCCCTCCTCGGTCTCGTTCACCACGCCCCGGTAGTCGTCGTAGATCCCGTGGTCCTCGAAGAACGCGCAGGCGTCCTGGGTGATCGGGTCGAGCGGGATCCCGAGGCTGGAGAAGGCCTTGCCGTACAGGGAGTGCGCGTGCGCGGCGGCGACCGCGTCGGGCCGGGCGGCGTGGACCCGGGAGTGGATGACGAAGGCGGCCCGGTTCACGGGCCGGCGCCCTTCCAGGACGACGCCCTCGTGGTCGACCAGGATCAGGTCGGAGGCCTTGATCCGGGTGAAGCCCATTCCGAACGGGTTGACCCAGAAGGCGTTCGGGTCGCCGGGGTCGCGGACGGTGATGTGCCCGGCGACCCCCTCGGAGAAGCCGAACCGGCCGAAGATCCGGAATCCGGCGGCCAGTTGCTCCTTGCGGTACCGCCGCTCCTCCTCGACGCTCTCGAAGACGGGCGGCAGCGGCAGGACGGCCCCTTCGGGCAGCGGCCCGACGGCGGCGGCGAGCGCGGGCGGCACGGTGCTCATGACGGCTCCTCGGGGAGACGGGGGGCTGGGGGCGGGCGGAAACGGCCCGGAACGGCGCGCCAAAAGATACAGAGGTGTATCCGATACGACAATGGATCAGGACGTGCCTTGCGGGCGGGGCCTCCCGGTGGCTACGGTCGAGCCGCAGGGGGAAAGCGCTTTCCCCAGCCCTTCCGCCCCTGGAGCGCGCCGCGTGACCACCGCAGACGTCCTGATCCACACCCGCACCGCCGGATACCGCCACGACTCGATCCCCGACGGCGCCGCCGCGCTCACGGAACTGGCGCGGCAGCTGGGGCGGACGGCCGAGGTCACCGAGGACCCGGGCGCCTTCACGCCCGAACGGCTCGCCCGGTGCGCCGTCGTCGTCCTCCTCTCCACGACCGGGAACGTCCTGACCCCCGAGGGCAGGACCGCGTTCGAGGCCTACCTGCGGGGCGGCGGCGCCCTCCTCGCCGTGCACGCCGCCGCCAACGCCGAACCCGACTGGCCCTTCTACGGGGACCTGCTCGGCACCCGCTTCGACGGCCATCCCGAGATCCAGCCCGGCACCGTCCTCGTCACCCCCGGCGACCACCCGGCGACCGCCCCGCTCCCGGCCCGCTGGGCGTGGACGGACGAGTGGTACAACTTCACCTCCGTCCCCCGGGGGGTGCGGGTCCTGGCCCGGGCCGACGAGACCTCGTACCGCGGCGGCGCCCACGGCGACGACCACCCGCTCGTCTGGTGCCGGGAGGCGGACCGGGGGCGCGTCCTCTTCACCGCCCTCGGGCACGCCCCGGAGGCGTACCGCGACCCGCTCTTCCGCGCCCACCTCGCCGGCGCCCTGACCTGGCTGACCGCCTGACCGCCCGGCGGCCGCCCGGGTCACCCCGCCGTCCCGCCCCTGTTGCGCCGCGCCGCTCTTCACGGAAGGTTGGTGTCGGACGGGGGCCGACGCAGGAGGAGACAGGCCATGGGCATCGCCACCGTGAACCCCGCGACCGGCGAGACGCTGCGCACCTACGAGGCCCACGGGCCCGAGGAGGTCGAGCGCCGCGTCGCGGCGGCGCACGAGACGTACCGCCGGTACCGCACCACCTCCTTCGCCGAACGCGCCCGCCTCCTGCGCGCCGCCGCGACGCTCCTCGACGAGGACACCGAGGACATCGCGCGCACCATGACGACCGAGATGGGCAAGCCGATCGCCGCCGCCCGCGCCGAGGCCGGCAAGTGCGCCAAGGCCATGCGCTGGTACGCCCGCCACGCCGAGGAACTGCTCGCCGACGAGCACCCGGCGGAGAGCGACGTCCAGGACTCCGGCGCGGACACCGCCCGCGTCCACTACCGGCCCCTCGGCCCCGTCCTCGCCGTCATGCCGTGGAACTTCCCGCTCTGGCAGGTGATCCGCTTTGCCGCACCCGCCCTCATGGCGGGGAACACGGGCCTCCTCAAGCACGCCTCCAACGTGCCGCAGACCGCGCTCTACCTCGGCGACCTCTTCCGCCGCGCCGGATTCCCCGAGGGCTGCTTCCAGACCCTCCTCATCGGCTCCCGCGAGGTCGAGGGCGTCCTGCGCGACCCCCGCGTGGTGGCCGCCACCCTCACCGGCAGCGAACCGGCCGGCCGGGCCGTCGCCGCCGTCGCGGGCGACGAGATCAAGAAGACCGTCCTGGAACTCGGCGGCAGCGACCCGTACATCGTGATGCCCTCCGCCGACGTCGTCGCGGCCGTGAAGACCGCCGTCACCGCCCGCGTGCAGAACAACGGCCAGTCCTGCATCGCCGCCAAGCGGTTCATCGTCCACCGGAACGTCTACGACGACTTCTCCGAGCGCTTCACCGCCGCCATGAACGCCCTCACCGTCGGCGACCCCCTCGACGAGTCCACCGACGTCGGCCCCCTCGCCACCGAGCAGGGCCGCGCCGACCTGGAGGAACTCGTCGACGACGCCGTGGAGCGGGGCGCCACCGCCCTCTGCGGCGGCCACCGGCCCGAGGCCGAGGAACTGCGGAACGGCTGGTACTACCGGCCCACCGTCCTCACCGGCATCACCCCCGAGATGCGGATCCACCGCGAGGAGGCCTTCGGCCCGGTCGCCACCGTCTACCCGGTCGGCGACATCGAGGAGGCCGTGGCCGTCGCCAACGACTCCCCGTTCGGCCTCAGTTCCAACGTCTGGACCCGCTCGCAGGAGGAGGTCGCCCTCTTCGTCCGCGACCTGGAGGCCGGCGGCGTCTTCGTCAACGGCATGACCGCCTCCCACCCCGCGCTCCCCTTCGGCGGGATCAAGCGCTCCGGGTACGGCCGCGAACTCGCCGGCCACGGCATCCGCGAGTTCTGCAACGCCACCACGGTGTGGCAGCGGGCCTGACCCCACCGCCGGACGCCGCTCCCCGCGGAGGACTCACCCGCCGCCGGGAGCGGCGTCGGCCGGCACCCGCACCGGGCCGATCTCGCACCACACCGCCTTGCCCTCGCCGCGCGGCTCCACCCCCCACCGGGAGGCCAGCGCGTCCAGCAGGAGCAGCCCGCGCCCCGACGTGGCCGCCTCGCCCGGAGTGCGGCGCCGGGGCCAGGCGCTCGACCGGTCCTGCACCGACAGGCGCACCCGCCGCACCGGCTCCGGCAGCACCTCCAGGGTCAGCACCGCGCCCCCCTCCGTGTGCAGCAGCACGTTGACGAGCAGCTCGCCCGTCAGCAGCTCCGCGTCGTCCGCGAGTTCCCGCATGCCCCAGTCGCGCAGCGCCTGCCCCACGGCCGCCCGCGCGTCCGAGAGGCCCTGCGGGTCGGCCTGGTGGATGTACTGGTGGATGCGCGGCGCCTTCGGCGTGCCCGGGTCCGGGCTGCGCCGCAGCACCAGGAGGGCCACGTCGTCGCCCGAACCCCACCGCTCCCACAGCCGGTCGGAGAGGTGGTCGGCGAGCGCCTCGGCCTGCGGCGGACCACTGGCGATCGCCCCGGCGAGCGCGGCGAGACCGGACGAGATGTCCGAGTCCGGCTGCTCCACGAGCCCGTCCGTGCAGAGCACCAGCGTCTCCCCGGGCACCAGGTCGAGCCGCGTCTCCGGGAACTCCTCGTCCCCGAACACGGTCGCCAGGCCCAGCGGGAGCCCGCCCCGCAGCTTGGGCTGCCCCACCCGGCCGTCGTTGTGCCGGATCAGCGGGTCGAGGTGCCCGGCACGCACCGCGCGCAGGGTGCCGCTCGCCAGGTCCACCTGTGCGTACGTGCAGGTCGCGAAGCGGTTCGTGTCCAGCTCGGCGAGGAAGCGGGAGGCCCGGGCCAGCACCGTCGAAGGGGCGTGCCCCTCGCCCGCGTACGCCCGCAGCGCGATCCGCAACTGGCCCATGATGGCCGCCGCGTGCGTGTCGTGGCCCTGCACGTCGCCCACGACGATCCCGACCCGGCTGCGCGGCAGCGGGATCACGTCGTACCAGTCGCCGCCGACCTGACGCCCGCTCCACGCCGCGTGGTAGCGGACGGCGATCTCTCCGCCGGTGATCTCCGGGATCCGGCGCGGCAGCATCGCCGCCTGGAGCCCGGTCGCGAGCTCCCGCTCCTCGTCGAAGAGCATCGCCCGCTGGAGCGACTGGGCGACGATCGCCGCGAGCCCCAGGGCCAGGTTCCGCTCGTCGGGGTTGAACGAGGTGCGGCCCCGGTAGAACAGGGCCATCCCGCCCAGCGAGCGCGCCTGCGCCACCAGCGGGAGGTAGCAGGCGGCCCGGAAGTCGAGCCGGGGCAGATAGGGGGCCAGTTCGGGGAACTCCCGCCCGAGCGACGGGAAGGACGACGCGAACCGGGGCCGGCCGCTCAGCACCGCCTCGGCCAGCGGCAGCCGCCGGTCGAGCCGCCGGTTGCGGAAGCCGTCGAGCACGTCGAGGGACTCCCCGCTGAGCGCGATGATGTTCAGCGAGCCGTTCTCCACGAGCCCCAGCGCCAGACCGTCCGCGCCGAGCCGCGCGAGCCCGCCCGGACCGGTCAGGGCCGCCGTCACGTCGTCCACGGTCACCGCGCGCGACAGCGCGTTCGTCGTCCGCTCCACGATGTTCGTCTGGACCTCGCGCCGCTTCTCCAGGTCCCGGACGAACGCGAAGTGCATCACCTCGGCGGTCGTGTCCCGCACGACGCCGACGATCCGCCGCGCCCGCCCGTCCGGGGACCGCAGGATCCGCGCCTGCACGTGCGTCCAGTGGGGTGGTCCGTCGTCCTGCGGGATGGGGAAGTGCGCGGTGTACGAGGCCGCGCCGCTCTTGACGGCCTCGCGCACGACGCCCCGCAGCTTGACCCGCTCCTCGGGGTCGAGGCGCGCGACGAGCGTCTCCGGGCGCCCGTCGAAGCAGCCGGGGGACACGCCGAAGACCAGCAGCCCGGACTCGTCGGCATCGATGGTGCCCGTGTCGAGATCCCAGTCGAAGCTGCCGGTCCGGTTCATGGCGAGCCACTCGGCGGGCCCGATCTCGCCACTGCGCGCACGCGGGTCGTCATCGGTCATCCCCCCCATTGTCGAACCCGCACCCCGGCGACGCCATGGCGCTGACACGGCGTGGCGCGAGTTCGCCGCGAAGGACGACCCGGCCGGGGCCGGCCGGACCCCGTCCTGGACGGGTGCCGCCGGTGCGCCCGGCATCGGGCGGGGCCCGGGACACCGCCGGGGCAGAATGGGCCGGTGCGGCCGTCCCGCCGCGTCCTCGGTCCGGCGTCCCGCCCTCCGGGCCGGCGACGGGGCGAAGGCCGTCCCGGGGAGCGGGCCCGTCCCCCCGGGCCGCCGCCGGCCCCGTACGACAGACCTGGGAGATCCCGAGTGACCGACCACCACCCGTACCGGATCGGAACCCGGAGCGGAGACCTGTACGTGCTCTGGCGCCGGGGCGAGGGCGACGACCGCGACGCCGTGGCCGCCGACGACCGGGGGCGGCTCCTCGCCTTCCACGCCGTCCGCTCGGCCGAGGAGCACTGCGCCCGGCACCACCGGGACTTCGTGACGGACGCGGAGTCGTCCCTGGACCTGGAACCCGTGGCGGAGTGGGTCCGTGCTCCCGGGCCCGTCCCCGCGGCAGAGCTCCTGGAGGCGTGGAACTTCTTCGAGGACCTGGCGCAGGGCGTGGACACCTCCCTCGCCCTCCCCGTCCAGGGCGCGGCCCACGACGCCGCCTACGACCGCTTCTTCGAGGCCGGCGACGGCGCGCTCTGGACGGACGGCGAGGCCGCCGCCGCTCACGACCTGCTCCGCATCGGCCTCGCCCTCTGGGAGGAGGCGGTGCGCGGAGCCGTCGTACCGGACGCGCACCTCCTCGCCCGACGGGCCGGCACCGGGTCCCCTCCGGTCCCGGATGCGTTCTCGCCGACCGGACACGAGAATGGCCAGTGCCGGACGAACACGTAGGAGGCGGCATGAACGCTGAGCCCGACAAGACGTCCCCCGGGGACTCCCCGACGCCCGACCGGCTGCTGCACGCCGGATCGGAGGGGGAGTTCACGGCGGAGGACCTGGTCCTCGCCTCCGGCCGTGACGTGACCCCGAAGAACCTCGCCTGGGCGGAACGCCGGATGGCGGAGAAGGGGCGCGCCTCCATGGACGAGCTCCTGCCCTAGAACGTGCCGTGTCGGCCCCGGTCCGGAGGTACGCCCTCCGGACCGGGGCCGACGTGTATCCGGCGCCCTTCCGCGCCGTGGGCGTCAGCCGTGGGGGACGAGGGCCACCGGGGCGCGGCCGTGGCGCAGGACGGCGTACGCCACGCCGCCGAGCGCCGGGCGCGCCGTCCGACCACCACCAGGGACGCGCCCGCGGCGGCCCGCACCAGCTCCTGGCCGGCCGAACCGGCCACGACCCGGCCCTCGGTCCGCACCTCCGGACACTCCGCGCGCCAGGGCCCGAGGCCGAGGGCGGGGGAGGGGCACCCGGTCGAACAGCTCGCCCTGGCCGCCCGGTCCGCCCTCGCCCCGGCCGTCGGCCGCCGGGGGCGCGCCGGCGGCCCGGGCATGCGGACCGGTCCGGCGGCCCACGGGCTCCGCACCGCGCCGCGTGTCCGGCCGCCACGGTTCCCGGGGCGCCCTCGGACCGTTCCGGACCCGTCGGGAGAGCCGGGGGACGGGGACGGCACGGCGCCTCCGGGCCGGTCGGCCCCTTCCGGACGCGGACCGTTCGGCCCACGCGGGCGACCCCCTCGGGCGCTGCGCCGTGCGGCGTCCGGACGGAAGAATGGGGGTCGGAGCCCGGTCCGGCGACCCGCGACCCGCGACCCGCGACCCGCGACCGGAGACCGGCGATCCGGACGGCGGGACCGGGGCCCGACGGCAGCACACCCGGAGGAGGGCCGCCATGAACGCGAAGCGAGTCCCGGCCGTCCCCGGCGACGACTGAGCGGCGCCGGGACGACACCGGCGACCACCGAGCGGCGCCGGGACGACACCGGCGAACCACCCCCACGGGAGGTGCGGCATGACCCGCCACGAGACGTCGGACGGCGACGGAACCCCGTCCGCGCGAGGGCCCCTCGGGCGCGCCGCCCTGGTCCTCCTCCTGACGATCGCCCTGGTCTGCGGCGCCGCGGCCGCCGGAGCGCTCTGGAAGGCCGGAGCCGACGCCGACCGCGAGCGCGCCGCCCACCGGCACCGGGTGACGGCGACCACGACCGGCCCGGCCGAGGACCCGCCCGCCTCCACCCGGTACGGCACGGAGCCGTACGCCCTCGCTCCGGCGACCTGGGAGCACCCCGGGAACGCGCGCCGGTCCGGGACCGTCCAGGTGCCGCCCCGGACGCCCCGGGGGGACGCCGTGGTCATCTGGGTGGACGACCGGGGGACCCCCGTCCGGGCGCCCGTCGCCGCCGCGAGCCGTTCGCTCACCGCGGTGTCCGGCGGCATCGCGGTGGCGGGTGCCGTCGGGGTCACGGGGGCCGGCGCGCTCGTCCTCGTGCGGCGGAGGGCCGAAGGGCACCGGTACGACGCCTGGGAACGCGAGTGGGAGCGGGTGGAGCCCGTGTGGTCCGGCAGGCTCCGCCGGGACAGGGGCGCGGGAACGGACGACGACTGACCGGCCCCGGGCCCCTCGGGAAGGCCCTTCGCGCGGGCGCCGCCCGTCAGGTGCCCGTCCGCGTCCCGATCCTGTGCCGGACCAGGGTCGCCAGGGCCGTCAGCCGGGTCGAGGACGCGGGGACGGGAGGCACCGGGCGCTCGATGCGCCGGGCCTCCTCCGGCAGGGCGGCGAGGTCCCGCCCGAAGCGCTCCCGTGCGGCTGCCGGGGTGTCCGGCGGGTCCGTCCGGAGCCCGCCGCGCGTCACGGTCCGCAGGAGCGGCTCGGCGCCCCCGGGCGGCTCCTCGCCCGCCGGTCCGGCGACGTCCCCGCACCGCCTCCGGTTGCGGCGCCGCCGCTTCGCGGAACCCTGGAAGGGACCGCGGTCGAGGAGGAGCCGCGCGTGGTCGCTCCCGTCCGAAGACTCCCTCCCCGGCCCCCACCACCGCCCTCGCACCGGCACCGGACGGGCCGCAGGGCCCGAGCGGTCCCCGCCGGGGGACGGCAGCCGGGCCCGGGGGAGAAGGACACCCGAACGCCGTACAGGAAGTGGGTGGGCAGCATGAAGGCCGCCGTCTTTCAGGGGCCGGGCAGCATGGCCCGGCAGGGTGTCCCCGACCCGGGCCCCGTGGATCCCGGGGACGCGATCGTGCGGGTCGACGTGGTCACCGTCTGCGGCACGGACCCGCACATCCTCAAGGGCGACGTGCCGGAGGTGACGCCGGGCCGGGTCCTCGGCCACGAGGCGGTCGGCACGGTGGTCGAGACCGGCCGGGACGTCCGCACGGCACGGCCCGGCGACCGGATCCTGATCTCGTGCATCACGGCCTGCGGCCGCTGCCGCTTCTGCCGCGCGGGCCGCTACGGCCAGTGCCGCGGCGGAGGGGGCTGGATCCTCGGGCACGCCGTCGACGGCACGCAGGCGGAGTACGTCCGGGTGCCGTTCGCCGACCTGTCCACGCACCCGCTCCCGAGCGCGGTCGACGGCTTCGACGCCGTCCTGCTTGCCGACATCCTCCCCACCTCCTACGAGGTGGGCGTCCTCAACGGGCGCGTCCGGTCGGCTGACACCGTCGTGGTGGTCGGCGCCGGGCCCGTCGGCCTCGCCGCGATCGTCACCGCGCGCCTCTTCAGCCCCGGCCGGATCATCGCCGTCGACCCCGACGCGACCCGGCTGGAGGCCGCGCGCAAGCTCGGCGCCGACGCCACCGCGGCCGCCGGCGAAGGACCGGAGAAGCTCGTCGCCGACCTGACGGACGGCCTGGGCGCCGACGTCGCCATGGAGGCCGTGGGCCTCCCGGAGACCTTCGAGGCGTGCACCCGGATGGTCCGGCCCGGCGGGCGGGTCGCCGACACCGGCGTCCACGGCAGGCCCGCGACCCTCAGCCTCGAAGACCTGCGGATCAAGGACGTCACGATCACCACCGGACTCGTGGACACCTCGTCCATCCCCATGCTGCTCCACATGCTGGCCGCCGGCCGGCTGCACACGTCGGAGCTGGTCACCCACCGCTTCGAACTCGGACAGATGGAGGAGGCGTACGACGTGTTCGGCCGCGCGTCCGACACCGGCGCCCTCAAGGTCGCGCTCGGCGGCCCGCAGCACACCGCCGTCCAGGCCCCCGACCCGCCGGCCGCCGCGTGAACGGGCGCGACGAAGGCGTTCCGCCGCACGCCGTCGTCCTCGACACCGACGGCGTCCTCCTCGACTCCGCCACCGCGCACGCGGCGGCGTGGAAGACCGCGTTCGACGCCTGCCTCGCCGCGCGGGCACCCGACGACCCCGGCGCCCGGGCGCCGTTCGACGCGGACGCCGAGTACCGCCGCTTCGTCGACGGCCGGTCACGGTACGACGGCGCCGCGGCGTTCCTGGCCTCCCGGGGCGTCGTCCTCCCGCCCGGGAGCCCCGACGACCCACCCAGCCCCGGCACCGTGTGGGCGGTCGCGGCCCGCAAGGAGGCGGCGTTCCGGGAGGCCCTGGCCGCCGGGGCGGTCACCGCCTTCCCCGACGCGGAGGAGGCGCTCGCCGCCCTGCGCGCGCTCCACGTCCCGTGCGCCGCCGTCTCGGCGTCCCGCCACGCCCGGACGCTCCTCGCGGACACCGGTCTCGACCGGCTCCTCGCGGTCGTCGTGGACGGCGGGGACGCCGCCCGGCTCGAACTCCCCGGAAAGCCGGACCCGGCGCTCTTCCTCCACGCGGCCGCCCGCCTGGACGTCCGCCCCGGCGACACCGCCGTGGTCGAGGACGCGCTCGCCGGGGTGAAGGCGGCCCGCCGGGGCGGATTCGGCCTCGTGGTCGGCCTGGACCGGAGCCCCGACGGGCACGGCGCGGCACCGCTGCGCGCGGAGGGCGCCGACCTGGTGGCCCCCGACCTCACGACGCTGGTGCGGACGGCCTGGGGCGGGCGGAACCGAACGCGGCGGCACGGAAGGGACGGGCGGACGTGACCATCGACTGGACCTGGAACACGGACATGGCCACGGACCGGACGTGGAACGCGGACGCGACCACGGACTGGACGTGGGGCTACGACCGGTACGACCCGGCGCGCGAGCGCCTCGTCGAATCGCTCTGCACGCTCGGCAACGGCCGGTTCGCCACCCGGGGCTCCGCGCCCGAGTGCCCGGCCGGGCCCGTCCACTACCCGGGCACCTACCTGGCCGGCTGCTACGACCGGCGCGCCTCGGACGTCGCCGGCCGGCGCATCGAGAACGAGGACATGGTCAACCTCCCCGACTGGACGCGCCTGCGCTACCGCTGCCTCCCCGACGGCGGGCCGCCCGGCGTCTGGCTGACGCCCGACTCCCCGGACCTGCGCCACTACGGCGTGCGCCTCGACCTGCGGGCCGGGACGCTCACCCGGCACCTGTTCTTCCGGGACGCGGACGGACGCGGACTGCGCGTCGGACACACCCGGATCGTGCACATGGGCGACCCGCGCCTCGCGGCCCAGCGCAGCACGTTCCGCGCCTACGGCTGGACCGGCGCCGTCGAGGTGGAGTCCGTCCTCGACGGCGCGGTCGTCAACGCCGGGGTGGAGCGCTACCGGAACCTGGAGGGCCGCCACCTCACGGACCACCGGAGCGGCTGCGGGCCCGACGGGACCGACTGGCTCTCCTGCCGCACCACCGACCCGGGTCTCCGCCTCGCCCTGGCCGTCCGCACGGACGTCCGTCCCGCGGCGCCCGCCGAGGCGACCGCCGTGCCGACCGGCACCGTCCGGACGTACCGCCTGCCGGTCGGCCCCCGCCGCCCGGCGACGCTGGTGAAGACCCTGGTCCTGCGCACCTCGGCGGACCGGCCGGACGGCGACCCGCGCACGGCGGCCTGTGAGGACCTCGCCCTCGCGCCCGCCTTCCCCCGGCTCCTGGCCACCCATGAGGCGTCCTGGCGGCGCCTCTGGGAGCAGGGCGAGCTGTACGTCCCCGGCGAGGTGGGCCGCATCCTGCGCCTCCACCTGTTCCACCTGCTCCAGACGCTCTCCCCGCACACGGCCGAACTCGACGTGGGCGTCCCCGCCCGGGGCCTGCACGGCGAGGCCTACCGGGGGCACGTCTTCTGGGACGAGCTGTTCGTCCTGCCCTATCTGAACCTCCACTTCCCCGAGGTGGCCCGGGCCCTGCTCATGTACCGCCACCGTCGGCTCCCGGCCGCGCGCGCCGAGGCGCGCCGGGTCGGCGCCGCGGGAGCCGTCTACCCGTGGCAGAGCGCGAGCTCGGGCCGGGAGGAGACCCAGGAGCTGCACCTCAACCCCCGCTCGGGCCGCTGGCTCCCCGACCACTCGCACCTCCAGCGCCACGTGGGCTCGGCCGTCGCGTACAACGTGTGGCAGTACGCGCAGGCCACCGGCGACCGCGGGTTCCTGCACGCCGAGGGGGCCGAGACGCTGGTGGAGATCGCCCGCCACTGGGCCGGCGCCGCCGACCTCGACCCCGCCCTGGGGCGCTACCGGATCCGAGGGGTCGTGGGCCCCGACGAGTACCACGACGCCTATCCCGGCGCCACGGCCCCGGGCGTCGACGACAACGCCTACACCAACGCCACCGCCGCCTGGGTCCTCGCCCGGGGCCTCGACCTCCTGGCCGAGCTGCCCGACGCCCGGCGGGCGGAGCTGACGGAGGAACTGTCGCTCGACGACGAGGAGCTCGCCCGCTGGGACGACGTCTCCCGCCGCCTCCACATCCCGTTCCACCGGGGTGTGATCAGCCAGTTCGAGGGCTACGGCGACCTGGCCGAACTCGACTGGGAGGCGTACCGGGCGCGGTACGGCGACATCCGCAGGCTCGACCGGATCCTGGAGGCGGAGGGCGACACGGTCAACCGCTACCAGGCCTCCAAACAGGCCGACACGCTCATGCTCGGATACCTCTTCCGGCCCGCCGAGCTGTACGGCCTCTTCGCCCGGCTCGGCCACCGCCTCGACGACGACGTGTGGCGCGCCACCGTCGCGTACCACCTGCGGCGCACCAGCCACGGCTCGACGCTCAGCAGCCTCGTCCACGGCCGGGTGATCGCCCGGCAGAAGGGCGCCGACGCCTGGCGGTACTGCGAGGAGGCCCTGCTCGGCGACGTGGCCGACGTCCAGGGCGGGACGACCGGGGAGGGCATCCACCTCGGGGCGATGGCGGGCACGGTCGACCTCGTGGAGCGCGGCATCACCGGCCTGGAGGCCGGTCCGGAAGGACTCCGCGTGGAACCGGTGGCCCTCGCGCAGATCCCCCGGTTCGCCTTCACGATCTGCTTCCACGGGCACCGGGGAGTGCACGTGCGCGTGCTCCCCGGGCGGCTGGCCGTCCGCGTGCCGTCCTCGTCCCGCAGCTCGCTCGCCGTCGTCCTTCCCGGCGGCCGCCGGTACCGGATCGCGGCGGGGGAGGAGCGCTGGCTCCGGCTGTGACCCCCGGGCGGGCGCTCAGACGGACCGGAGCACCTCGGAGACCGGCCGGCGGGGGCCCGCCCCCGGGGGCCGTACCCCATGCGGATCACCATCCGCACGAAGCCCGTCGTCGATCAGGTCGCGCAGGCCCCTGCGGACCACCTCGTGCTCGTCCACGAGGAAGACCCGCGCCGGCGCCCCGGCCCCCGGAGGACCGGGGGCGGCTCCCCCGGCCCGGCGGACCCGTACCCGCCCCCACCGGGACCGTCCGTCACGGGGTGCTCCCGTGCCGGTCGTCGTCCCCGGCCCAACTCCAGTCGGCGACCTCGGGCATGTCGGTGCCGTGCTCCCGGATCCAGGAGTGGTGGCGGGTACGGGCGTCCGCCATGGCCTGCCGCACCCCCACGGCCCGTACGCCCAGACCGGGCACGCGGTCGATCACGTCCATCACCAGGCGGTAGCGGTCGAGGTCGTTGCGCACGACCATGTCGAAGGGCGTCGTGGTGGTGCCCATCTCCTTGTAGCCCCGCACGTGCAGGTTCGCGTGCCCGGCGCGGCGGTACGCCAGCCGGTGCACCAGCCAGGGGTAGCCGTGGTAGCCGAAGATCACCGGCCGGTCGGTGGTGAACAGCGCGTCGTACTCCCCGTCGGTCATGCCGTGCGGGTGCTCCTCGTGGGGCATGAGCCGCGTCATGTCGACCACGTTCACCACCCGGACCGCCAGGTCGGGCAGGTGGCGCCGCAGCAGGCCCGCCGCCGCCAGCACCTCCTGGGTCGGCACGTCGCCCGCGCAGGCGAGGACCACGTCCGGCTCGCGCGTGCCGTCCTCGGTGCCCGCCCACTCCCACACCCCGGCGCCCCGGGCGCAGTGGGCGCGGGCCTCGTCCAGGGACAGCCAGTCGAAGCAGGGCTGCTTGCCGGCGACGATCACGTTGACGTAGTCGCGGCTGCGCAGCGCGTGGTCCGCGACCGACAGCAGGGTGTTGGCGTCCGGCGGCAGGTAGACGCGGACGACCTCGGGGCTCTTGTTGAGCACGTGGTCCACGAAGCCCGGGTCCTGGTGCGAGAAGCCGTTGTGGTCCTGCCGCCACACGTGCGACGTCAGCAGGTAGTTGAGCGAGGCGATCGGCGCCCGCCACGGCAGGGCGCGCGAGGTCCGCAGCCACTTGATGTGCTGGTTGACCATGGAGTCGACGATGTGGACGAACGCCTCGTAGCAGGAGAACAGCCCGTGCCGACCGGTGAGCAGGTACCCCTCCAGCCAGCCCTGGCAGGTGTGCTCGGAGAGGATCTCCATCACGCGCCCGTGCCGGTCGAGGTGCTCGTCGGTCTTCAGGAGCGGTTCCTGCCAGGCCTTGCCGCTGGCCCCGTACACCGCCTGGAGGCGGTTCGACGCGGTCTCGTCGGGGCCGACGAGGCGGAAGTCCCGCCGGTCCGCCGTGGCGGCCATGACGGCCTCCAGGAGGTCCCCGAGGACGCCGGTCGGCTCGTGCCGGGTGGCGCCCGGCTCCTCCACCGCCACGGCGAAGCGCTCCAGGGGCGGTACGGGCAGGTCCCGCCGCAGCAGGCCGCCGTTGGCGTGCGGGGTGGCGCCGAGGCGGCGCTCGCCGTCCGGCACGCAGGCGAGCACCCGCGCGGACGGCGTGCCGTCGTCGCCGAAGAGCTCCTCCGGACGGTACGAGCGCAGCCAGGCCTCCAGCTGCGCGCGGTGCTCCGCGTTCTCCCGCACGCCCGGCAGGGGCACCTGGTGGGAGCGCCAGGTGCCCTCGACGGGCAGCCCGTCCACCTCCTCCGGGCCGGTCCAGCCCTTCGGCGTGCGCAGGACGATCACCGGCCACCTCGGCCGCTCGGCGGACCCGCCGTCGCGCGCCGCGCGCTGGATGTCCCGGACGCGGTCGAGCGCCGTGTCCATCGCGGCCGCCATCGCCCGGTGCACCCGGCGCGGGTCGTCGCCGGTCACGTGCAGGGGCTCGTGGCCGTAGCCCCGCAGCAGCTCGTCGAGCTCCGCCTCGGGGAGCCGGGCGAGCACGGTGGGGTTCGCGATCTTGTAGCCGTTGAGGTGGAGGATCGGCAGCACGGCCCCGTCGTGGACGGGGTCGAGGAACTTGTTCGCGTGCCAGGACGCGGCGAGCGGGCCCGTCTCCGCCTCGCCGTCGCCGATGACGCAGGCCACCAGGAGGTCCGGGTTGTCGAGGGCGGCGCCGTACGCGTGCGACAGCGAGTAGCCCAGCTCGCCGCCCTCGTGGATCGAGCCGGGGGTCTCGGGCGCCACGTGGCTCGGCACCCCGCCGGGGAAGGAGAACTGCCGGAACAGCCGGGCCATGCCCTCCTCGTCCCGGCTCACGTCGGGGTAGACCTCGCTGTAGCTGCCCTCCAGCCAGGAGTTCGCGAGGACGGCCGGGCCGCCATGTCCCGGGCCCCAGACGCACAGGGCGTCGATGCCGCGGTTCCGGATCACCCGGTTGAGGTGGGTGTGCACGAGGTTGAGCCCCGGGGAGGTGCCCCAGTGCCCGAGCAACCGGGGCTTGATGTGCTCCGGTTCCAGGGGCTTGCGCAGCAGCGGGTTGTCCATCAGGTAGATCTGGCCGACGGCGAGGTAGTTGGCCGCCCTCCAGTGGGCGTCGAGCGCGTCGAGCTCCTCGTCGGTCGGGGACGCGCCGTCCGAGCGCTTGTTCCTGCGCATGTCTCCTCCGTCGTGTGAGTCGTGTGAGTCGTGCGGGTCGTACGAGTTGTGCGGGTTGCGCGGGGTGCGCGCGCGGACGAGATCGCCCGGCCGGTCGGCCCCGACGCATTCCGGGGCGTCTGCCCCGCGCCGCCGCACCGGACACACCCCGCACCGGACGTACACCGGCCCGGACGCACCCCGCACCGGACACGCCAGGCCCTGACGTGCCCCGGCCCGGAGCCATCCGGACCCGAAGTCGCCCAGATCCGGAGCCACCCCTCGGTCCGCACCCCATCGTGGTGCCCGATCCGCCCGAAGGCGGCGTGACACAGGAGGGCGTGCCCGCAAGAGGGGCCGGATGGGCCAGGGGCGGGGTCGGTCGCGGCCCGGACGCGGACGGCCGGCGCGGGGGCGGGGGACCGCAGGAAAGGGGGCGTCCGCGAGAAGGGCCGTACCGGCGGGCGCTCCCGGGCCCGTCCCGGCGTAGCCTGAACGCCATGAGGCAGGACGCCGACCCCGGGCTCTTCGGGCCCCGCTCCGTGACCTGGCAGCTGCACAGCGACCCCGTGATGTGGATCGCCGGCATCCGGGCCCTCTGGCTCCAGGCGCTGCACCCCGTCGCCGTCCGCGGCGTCATGATCAACAGCAGTTTCCGGCAGGACCCCTGGGGCCGCCTGATGCGGACCGCGAACTTCGTCGGGACCCTCAGCTACGGGACCACCGGGGCCGCGGAGGAGGCCGGCGCCCGCGTCCGCCGCATCCACCGGAGGCTCGGCGTGGACGACCCCGAGCTGCTGCTCTGGGTCCACTGCGCCGAGACCGACTCGTACCTCTCCGTCGCCCGCCGCTCCGGGATCCCGCTCACCGACGCCGAGGCCGACCGCTACGTCGGCGAACACCGCGCCTCGGCCCGGCTCGTCGGCCTCGACCCGGACGCCGTCCCCGCCTCCACCGCCGGACTCGCCGCCTACTTCGAG
Source organism: Streptomyces sp. NPDC092045 (assembly GCF_044756005.1). NCBI lineage: Bacteria > Bacillati > Actinomycetota > Actinomycetes > Kitasatosporales > Streptomycetaceae > Streptomyces > Streptomyces sp. NPDC092045. Next base: position 1,165,591 of record NZ_JBIVSC010000001.1, read on the forward strand.
GAGACGCGCCCCCGGCTCGCCGCCGGGCCCGACGCCCGGACCGTCGAGGACTTCCTGCGCCGCCCGCCCGTCGAACCCGTCCTGGTCCCGGCGCGCGAGGTGGTCTGGCGGCGCGTCACGGCACTCGCGTACGACACCCTGCCCCCGTACGCCCACGCCCTCTACGGACGCCCCGCCCCGCCGCCGGAGACCGTCACCCGCCGGCTCGTCACCACGGCCAACCTCCTGCGCTGCGTCCCCTCCGGCCTGCGCTGGAGGCTGCCGCCCCGGCACGTCCTGCGGGCCGTGGAGCGGCTCGGCCCGGAGACGCGGCCCGACCCCTGCGCGTACCCCACCCCGTACCCGTTGTCCGAACCGGCGGCCATACTGGACACACCGGAAAGGGCGCACGGAATCGACGGGGGCGGCGGCACGCGATGGGGGACTCCAGACTGATCCAGGGCCGGTACCGGCTGCACGAGGTCATCGGCCGCGGGGGCATGGGCGAGGTGTGGCACGCCACCGACGAGGCGCTCGGCCGCCGCGTCGCCGTGAAGTGCCTCAAACCCCTCGGTCCGCAACAGGACCCCCACTCCCGCGACATCGTGCGCGAGCGCTTCCGGCGCGAGGCCCGGGTGGCCGCCGCGCTCCAGCACCGGGGCATCACCGTCGTGCACGACTTCGGCGAGTACGAGGGCGTGCTCTTCCTCGTCATGGAGCTCCTGGAGGGCCGCAACCTCAGCCAGCTCCTCGCGGCCAACGCCCAGAACCCGCTGCCCGTCCAGGACCTCGTCGAGATCACCGACCAGGTCGCCGACGCCCTCGCCTACACGCACCGCCAGGGCATCGTGCACCGCGACCTGAAGCCGGCCAACATCATGCGGCTGCGGGACGGCACGGTGAAGATCTGCGACTTCGGGATAGCGCGCCTGGGCGCCGACATGGGCTTCACCTCCAAGCTCACCGGGACCGGCATCGCCATGGGGACGCCGCACTACATGTCCCCGGAGCAGATCGGCGGCGGCGAGATCGACCACCGCAGCGACCTCTACTCGCTGGGGTGCGTCCTGTACGAACTCGCCACCGGCGTCCCGCCCTTCGACCTCGGCGACTCCTGGGCCATCCTCATCGGCCACCGGGACACGGTGCCGCGCCCGCCGCGCTCCCACCGGGCCGAGCTGCCCGACTACTTCGACCGCCTCGTCGTCGACCTGCTCGCCAAGGTCCCCGAGGAGCGCCCGGCCGACGCGGGCGACCTGCGCCGCCGGATCGTCTCGGGCCGCGCGGGCCCGTCCCCGTTCGCGCCGCCCGGCGTGCCCGCGCAGCCGCCCCTGCCGCCGACCCGGCCCGCACCGGTCGGCCCCGGCCCCGTCGTCCCCGGTCCCGCCTCGCCCGGTCCCGTCGCGTCCGCGCCCGCGTGGGCCCGCGGCATGGCCGGCGGGCCCCGCCCGGCCGCCGTCACCGCCGCCGACGGCCCGCGCCCGGCCGCCCACGACCCCGCCGCGGCCGTCCTCACCACCGAGTGGACCACCGCCGCGCCCGCCGACACCGCCGGCGCCGCGCACTCCGCCGCCGTCCCCGCGCCCCCCGCCGAGCTGGTCGCGGTGCTCGCCGGCCGGTACCGGGCCGGGATGGGCCTCGGCCGGCTCGGCCGCTGGGACGAGGCCGAGGCGGTGCACCGCTCCGTCGCCGAGGACCGCTCGCGCGTCCTGGGCCCCGACCACCCCGACACCCTCGCCAGCCACTACGAGGTCGGCTTCGCCCTCGCCCGGCTCGACCGCCCCGCCGACGCCCTGCACGCCTTCGACCGGGTCGCCCGGGCCCGCGCCCGCGTCCTCGGCCCCGACCACCCCGACACCCTCGCGGCGCGGCAGGAGCGGGCGTACGCGCTCGGGCGCCTCGGACGGCACCCCGAGGCGTACGAGCTCTACGTCGAGGTGCTCGCCGCCCGCGAGCGCACCGTCGGCCCCGACCACCCCGACACCCTGCGCTGCCGCCACAACCTGGCGTTCACCCTCGGCCGCCTCGGGCGCCTGGAGGAGTCGTACCGCACGGCGCACGAGGTCGCGGAGGCACGGGCCCGGCTGCTCGGCCCCGACCACCCCGACACCCTGGCGACCCGCCACGAGGTCGCCCACGTCCTGGGGCGCCTGGGACGCGGCGAGGAGGCCCTCGCCCAGTACCGCGCGGTCGCCGAGACGCGCGCCGCGGCCCTCGGCGCCGACCACCCCGAAACCCTCGCCGCCCGCTACGAGACCGGTGTCTTCCTCGGCCGGCTCGGCCAGGCCGCGGACGCCCTGGACGTCTGCCGCGACCTCGTCGCCGCCCGCACCCGCGCCCAGGGCGCCGACGGACCCGAGACCCTGCGCGCCCGCCACGCCCTCGCCGTCAACCTCGGCCGGCTCGGCCGCTGGGACGACGCGCTCGCGGAGTCCCGGGACGTCCACGCCGCCCGGGAGCGCGTCCTGGGCGCCGACCACCCGGACACCCTCCTCAGCCGCCGCGAGTCCGCCGTCGCCCTCGGCCGGCTCGGCCGCTGGGAGGAGGCCCGGAAGACCCACCGGGCCGTCGCCGCCGCCCGCACCCGGCTCCTGGGCCCCGCGCACCCCGACACCGTCGCCGCCCTGGAGGACGAGGCCCACTGCCTGGAGCGCCTCGGCCGCCCCGCCGAGGCCGCCGCCCTCCTCCTCGGAGCGGCCACGCCGCCCCGGGGAGCGGCCCCCGCCTGACCGCCCCCACGGAGGGCGACGGCCCCCGGCCCCGCCCCCTTCCCCGGCCCCCGCCCGCGTGTGAGCATGAGCCATGACCGCCTCCGACCGGCTCCCGGGCCGTCCCGCGTCCGCCGCCCCGTACGACGCCGTCGTCGTCGGGGGCGGGCACAACGGGCTCGTCGCCGCCGCCTACCTGGCCCGTGCCGGGCGCGCCGTCCTCGTCCTGGAACGGCTCGGCTCCACGGGCGGGGCGGCCGTCTCCACCCGCCCGTTCGCCGGGGTGGACGCCCGCCTCTCCCGGTACTCGTACCTCGTCTCGCTCCTCCCGGAGAAGATCGTCCGGGAGCTGGGGCTGACGTTCGCGGTGCGGAAGCGGTCCGTCTCCTCGTACACCCCGAAGGGCGACGGCGGCCTCCTCGTCGGCGGCGGCCCCGAGCGCACCCGCGCCTCCTTCGCCGCGCTGACCGGCTCCGACCGGGAGTACGAGGCCTGGCAGGCGTTCTACGCCCGCACCGGCCGGGCCGCCCGCCGGATCTTCCCCACCCTCACCGAACCGCTCCCGACCCGCGCCGACCTGCGCGCCCGCGTCGACGACGCCGACACCTGGCGGATGCTCTTCGAGGAACCCCTCGGCGTCGCCGTGGAGGAGAACTTCGCCGACGACCTGGTCAGGGGCGTGGTCCTCACCGACGCCCTCATCGGCACCTTCGCCGACGCCCACGACCCGACGCTCCTCCAGAACCGCTGCTTCCTCTACCACGTCATCGGCGGCGGCACCGGCGACTGGGACGTGCCCGTGGGCGGCATGGGCGCCCTCACCGACGCCCTGGCGGACGCGGCCCGCGCCGCCGGGGCCCGCCTCCGCACCGGCCACGAGGTCACCCGGATCGAGACCGACGGACACCGCGCCGAGGTCACGTACCGCACCGCCGACGGCGAAGGGACCGTCGAGGCGCGCCACGTCCTCGTCAACGCCTCCCCGCGCGACCTCGCCGCCCTGCTCGGCGACCCGCCCCCGCCCGCCCCCGAGGGCGCCCAGCTCAAGGTCAACATGCTGCTCACCCGGCTGCCGAGGCTCCGGGACCGCTCCGTCGACCCCCGCGAGGCCTTCGCCGGCACCTTCCACATCGCCGAGGGGTACGGGCAGCTCGCCGCCGCCCACGCCGAGGCCGCCGCCGGCCGCCTCCCCACCGCCCCGCCCTCCGAGATCTACTGCCACTCGCTCACCGATCCGACGATCCTCGGCCCGGAGCTCGCCGCCCGGGGGCACCAGACCCTCACCCTCTTCGGGCTGCACGCCCCCGCCCGGCTGTTCGCCGCCGACAACGACGGCGCCCGCGCCGCTCTCCTCGCCGCCACCCTCGCCCAGCTCGACGCCCACTTGGACGAGCCGATCGCCGACTGCCTCGCCCTCGACGCGGACGGCCGCCCCTGCGTCGAGGCGAAGACCCCGCTCGACCTCGAACGCGACCTGCGGCTGCCCGGCGGCCACATCTTCCACCGCGACCTCTCCTTCCCGTACGCGGACGAACCGGCCCACGGGGAGGACGGCGGACGCTGGGGCGTCGGGACCCGCCACGCCAACGTGCTCCTGTGCGGCGCGGGCGCGGTCCGGGGCGGGGGAGTGAGCGGCATCCCCGGCCACAACGCGGCGATGAGCGTCCTGGGCCGGTGACCCCACTCCGCGGGGGTGGCCGTCCCCTCCGCGTGTTGACGCCGGGCCGTCCCCGCCCGGGGTGTGAAGCTGATCTGCGAGCGCGCTTAAGAAATCCTCGATGGACCCGGAGCCGCGCGTACGGGAGATTCTCCTCCAGGGATCTTGGGCGCACAGCCCTGCCCTCACCCCCACATCACAGGACACGCACGTCGGGAGCCGTTGCATTGAAGGCACTGGTCAAGCTGAAGGCGGAGCCGGGACTCTGGCTCACGGACGTGCCCGAGCCGGAGACCGGCCCCGGAGACGTCCTCATCAAGGTCAAGCGGACCGGCATCTGCGGCACCGACCTGCACATCCGCTCCTGGGACGGCTGGGCGCAGAAGACGATCGACACCCCGCTGACGCTCGGCCACGAGTTCGTCGGCGAGGTCGTCCACACCGGCCGTGACGTCGCCGACATCGCCGTCGGCGACCTGGTCAGCGGCGAGGGCCACCTCGTCTGCGGCAAGTGCCGCAACTGCCTGGCCGGCCGCCGCCACCTCTGCCGCGCCACCGTCGGCCTCGGCGTCGGCCGCGACGGCGCCTTCGCCGAGTACGTGGTGCTGCCCGCCTCCAACGTGTGGGTGCACCGCGTCCCCGTCGACCTCGACGTCGCCGCGATCTTCGACCCCTTCGGCAACGCCGTGCACACCGCGCTCTCCTTCCCGCTCGTCGGCGAGGACGTCCTGGTCACCGGCGCCGGCCCGATCGGCATCATGGCCGCCGCCGTCGCCAGGCACGCCGGCGCCCGCAACGTCGTCATCACCGACGTCAGCGAGGAGCGCCTCGAACTCGCCCGCAAGACGGGCGTCACCCTCGCCCTCAACGTCGCCGAGCGGACCATCGCGGACGGCCAGCGCACCCTCGGGCTCAAGGAGGGCTTCGACGTCGGCCTGGAGATGTCCGGCAACCCGCACGCGATGCGCGACATGGTCGCCAACATGACCCACGGCGGCAAGATCGCCATGCTGGGCCTGCCCAGCGAGGACTTCGCCGTCGACTGGGCCAAGATCGTCACCTCCATGATCACGGTCAAGGGCATCTACGGCCGCGAGATGTTCGAGACCTGGTACGCGATGTCGGTGCTCCTGGAGGGCGGCCTCGACCTCGCCCCCGTGATCACCGGGCGCTACGCGCACACCGACTTCGAGGCCGCCTTCGACGACGCGGCCTCCGGCAAGAGCGGCAAGATCATCCTCGACTGGACTGCGGGAGCCTGACCCATGTTCGATTCCGTACGCGACGACATCCGAGCCACCCTCGCAGAGATCGAGCGGGCCGGACTCCACAAGCCCGAGCGCGTCATCGGCACCCCCCAGTCGGCCACTGTCGAGGTGACCTCCGGCGGGCGCCCCGGCGAGGTGCTCAACTTCTGCGCCAACAACTACCTGGGCCTCGCCGACCACCCCGAGGTGGTCGCCGCCGCCCACGGGGCGCTCGACCGCTGGGGCTACGGCATGGCGTCCGTCCGCTTCATCTGCGGCACGCAGGAGGTCCACAAGGAGCTGGAGGCGCGCCTCTCCTCCTTCCTCGGCCAGGAGGACACGATCCTCTACTCCTCCTGCTTCGACGCCAACGGCGGCGTCTTCGAGACGCTCCTCGGCGCCGAGGACGCCGTCATCTCCGACGCCCTCAACCACGCCTCGATCATCGACGGCATCCGCCTCTCCAAGGCCCGCCGCTTCCGCTACGCCAACCGCGACATGGCCGACCTGGAGCAGCAGCTCAAGGAGGCCGTCGAGGGCGGCGCCCGGCGCAGGCTGATCGTCACCGACGGCGTCTTCTCGATGGACGGCTACGTCGCCCCGCTGGACGAGATCTGCGACCTGGCCGAGCGCTACGACGCCATGGTCATGGTCGACGACTCGCACGCCGTCGGCTTCGTCGGCCCCGGCGGACGCGGCACCCCCGAGCTGCACGGCGTCATGGACCGCGTCGACATCGTCACCGGCACCCTCGGCAAGGCCCTCGGCGGCGCCTCCGGCGGCTACGTCGCCGCCCGCGCCGAGATCGTCGCCCTGCTGCGCCAGCGCTCCCGCCCGTACCTCTTCTCCAACACGCTCGCCCCGGTCATCGCCGCCGCCTCCCTCAAGGTCCTCGACCTCCTGGAGGCCGCCGGCGACCTGCGCGAGCGCCTCAGGGCCAACACGGCGCTCTTCCGCTCCCGCATGACCGAGGAGGGCTTCGACGTCCTCCCCGGCGACCACGCCATCGCCCCGGTCATGATCGGCGACGCCTCCGAGGCCGGACGCATGGCCGAGCTGCTCCTGGAGCGCGGCGTGTACGTGATCGGCTTCTCGTACCCGGTCGTGCCGCAGGGACAGGCCCGCATCCGCGTCCAGCTCTCGGCCGCCCACTCCACGGAGGACGTGAACCGGGCCGTGGACGCCTTCGTGGCGGCCCGCGCCGCCCTGGCCGGCTGACACCGGGACGGCCGGAGCAGGCCCTCCGGCCTGCGAGACTGGGGGCATGATCGAAGCGCGGCGGTTGCACATCCTCCGTGCGGTGGCCGACCACCGCACGGTCACGGCGGCGGCCGCCGCGCTCTACCTCACCCCCTCCGCCGTCTCCCAGCAGCTCGCCGCCCTGGAGCAGGAGACCGGCCACCGCCTGGTCGAGCGCAGCGCCCGGGGCGCGCGCCTCACCCCGGCCGGCGAGATCCTGCTGAGCCACGCCAACGCCGTCCTGGCCCAGCTGGAGCGCGCCGAGGCCGAACTCGCCGCCTACGGCTCCGGCGAGGCCGGCACCGTCACGGTCGCCGCCTTCGCCACCGGCATCGGCCTCGTCGTGGCCCCCGCCCTCACGGCGCTCGCCCGCACCGCGCCCGGCATCCGGGTCCGGGTGCGGGACGCCGAGGGCGACGAGAGCCTGCTCATGGTCCTGGACCGGCAGGTGGACGTGGCCGTCGCCGTCGAGTACCGGGGCGCCCCCGCCGAGGACGACGACCGCCTCACCCGCGTCCCGCTCTACGCGGAGGCCTTCGACGCGGTCCTGCCGCCCGGCCACCCCCTGGCGGCCGGCGGGCGGGTCGCGCTCTCCGCCCTCGCCAAGGACGACTGGATCGGGCAGTCCACCGGCAACCCCTGCCACGACGTCACCGTCCTGGCCTGCGAGTACGCCGGCTTCGCCCCCCGCTTCGCCCACGTCTCCGACGACTTCCGTGCCGTCGTCGCCCTCGCCTCCGCCGCCGCCGGCGTCGCCCTCGTGCCGCGCTCGGCGCTGCGCGGGATGGACCTGACGGGCGTCGAGGTCCGCCCGGTGGACGGGGTCGCCCCCACCCGCCGGGTCTTCGCGGCGGTACGGCGCGGAGCCGAGGAACACCCCCTGATCAGCCCGCTCCTGACGGAGCTGCGCACGGCGGCGGCCGGCTGAGGATCCCTCCGGCCGGGCCGGCCGGTCAGTCCCGGGACGCCGTCCAGCCCACCGCCTCGATCCGCGCGCCGTCCGCCGGCCGGGCCTCGTCGAAGAGCGGGCGCCCCGCGCGGTCGAGGACCCGCATCCCGTCCACGTACACCCCGCGTCCGACGTACCGCGCGTCCGTCGCGTACCGCCACCGCAGCCGTACGGGGGCGGACCCCCGAGCCGCCTCCGGCACCTCGGCCGCGAGCCGGTGCCAGACGCGCCCGGACCAGCCGCCCGCCGTCCCCGCCGGGTGCGGCGACGGCTCCCCGGCCGGGCGCGCGGTGACGAACGGCAACGGCTCCCAGGTCGTCCCGCCGTCGCGGGAGGCCTCCAGGAAGGCCGCGTCCGCGTCCGGTTCGGTGTCCCACCACAGCGCGCACTCCAGGCGCGCGGCGCCGGGGACCGGGGGCAGGGCGAGGGTGGCGGTGGTGCCGCTCTCCATGCCGGAGAACCAGGCCGTGCGCCCCCGGGCCGGCCGCACGGGCACGGCCCTGGCCAGCCGGTTCGCGGTGGCGACGCGCGGCGCGGAGCCGGAGCGCCAGGAGCGCACCGGGTGCACGGAGTTGCCGAGGACGATCAGGAAGGCGTCGGTCGTCGGGTCCAGGACGAGGCTGGTGCCGGTGAAACCGGTGTGTCCGGCGGTGCGGGGCGTGGCCATCGCACCCATGTACCAGTGCTGGTGGAGCTCGAAGCCGAGCCCGTGGGCGTCGCCGGGGAAGGCGGTGTTGAAGTCGGTGAACATCAGCTCCACCGACGCGGGGGAGAGGACGCGGGCCCGGCCGTACGCCCCGCCGTTGAGCAGGGCGCGGGCGAGGATCGCCAGGTCCCAGGCGCGCGAGAAGACCCCGGCGTGCCCGGCGACCCCGCCGAGCGCGTACGCGTTCTCGTCGTGGACCTCGCCCCGCACCATGCCCCGGTCCAGACCCGACCAGGGCGGCCGGGCGTCCTCGGTGGCGGCGATGTCCGGCCGCCAGGAGGGCGGCGGGTTGAAGCGCGTGCGGCGCATCCCGAGCGGAGCGGTGATCTCGTCGTGGAGCAGGACGTCCAGGGCGCGACCGGTGACCTCCTCCAGGACCAGCTGGAGCGAGATCAGGTTGAGATCGGAGTAGAGGTACGCGGACCCCGGCGGGTTCGCGAGCCGCTCCTCCCACAGCAGGCGCAGCTTCCCCTCCCGCGTCGGCTCCCGGTAGAGGGGGATCCAGGACCGGAAGCCGGAGGTGTGGGTGAGGAGCTGGCGCACCGTCACGTCCCGCTTCCCGCCGCCGCCGAACTCGGGCAGGTACGCCGTGACCCTCGCCTCCAGGTCGAGCGTCCCGCGCTCGATCTGCTGCACCGCCAGGATCGAGGTGAACAGCTTGGAGACCGAGGCCAGGTCGAAGACGGTGTCCTCGGTCATCGGCCGCTGCTGCTCCGGCGGCAGTTCGACGCCGGTGTCGGTCTTCTCGTCGTAGGCGGCGTACCGCACGGCCGAGCCGATCGCCCGGTGCAGGGCCACGGTTCCGCCGCGCCCGGCGAGCAGGACCGCGCCCGCGTACCAGGGGTGCGCGGGGGAGGGGGCGAGGAACGCCTCGGCCTCCGTCACCAGCCGGTCCAGGTGCGGCGCGAGGAGCCCGGCCCGCGCGGCCGAACCGCGCCGCAGCGTGGTCCGCCGCGCGACGGCCCCGGCCCCGGCCCCGGACCCGCTCCCGAGCCCGCTCCCGGCCCCCGCCGCGAGGCCGGCCCCCGGCACCGCACCGATCGCCACGGCTCCTCCGAGGGCCAGCAGCCCGCCGCCGAACGCGCGCCGGGTCGAACGTCCTTGTCTCGCCGCATCCTCCGTCATGCCCACTGTCTCCCACCGGGGGCAGCCGCCAAACGGCCCTGCTCGAACATCCCTTCCGGTAGGATCACCCGTAAAGATCCCTTTGCTTTGAAAGCAAAATGAAGAGTTTGAAACCGAAATGAAGGGGGAGAGCGCGATGGCGAACGCCCACGAGGAGGACGAGGACCCCGGACCGGAACTGGACGAGGCCGTACGCACGCTGCTGCTGCTGATGCCTCGGACGGTCGCACGGGTCAAGCGCGTCAGGATCCCCGAGGACCTGCGGTCGCTCACCCTCGCGCCCCGCCATCTCTCCCTCCTCGCCCACCTCCTCTTCGACGGACCGCTGAGCGTCAACGAGCTCGCCGCCCATCTGGAGGTGGCCCCCACCACCGTCAGCCTGATGGCGGGGGACCTGGCGAAGCAGGGCGTGCTCGAACGGGTCGAGGACCCCGCCGACCGCAGGCGCAAGATCGTCTCCATCTCCGAGCGGTACCGGGCCGCCATCGACGGCTGGCTCGGACGCAGCGCCGACGCCTGGCGTGCGGCCCTGGCCCCGCTCGACGCGCGGGAGCGGCGGATGTTCATCGAGACCCTCGCGGCGTACGAACGCGGCCTCACCGAACCCCTGGAATGACCGAAACCGGGCGAAAGCCCCCTTTGTGGCAGGATGCGGATCATGAGTTCGAGCACGGCGGCAATGACACGGCAGTGGACCACCTGGGGGCCAGTGGTGGCGGCGCTGGCCCTGGGCGCGGCCTGGGGGCGTGACCTCCCCGGCTTCGTCGTGGGGCTCATCACGCTCTGCCTCATCGCGGCCGTCCTCGCGGCGGTCCACCACGCCGAGGTGATCGCCCACCGCGTCGGCGAACCCTTCGGCTCGCTCGTCCTCGCCGTGGCCGTCACCATCATCGAAGTCGGACTCATCGTCACCCTGATGGTCGGAGGCGGCGAGGGCACTTCGACCTACGCCCGCGACACCGTCTTCGCCGCCGTCATGATCACCTGCAACGGCATCGTCGGCCTCTCCCTCCTCGTCGGCGCGCTCCGCAACCGCGTCGCGGTCTTCAACGCCGAGGGATCCGGCGGCGCGCTCGCCATCGTCTGCACCCTCGCCACGATGACGCTGGTCCTGCCGACCTTCACCACGAGCCACCCCGGCCCCGAGTTCTCCGGCATCCAGCTCGTCTTCGCCGCCGTCGCCTCCCTCTTCCTGTACGGCGTGTTCGTCGGCGTCCAGACGATCCGGCACCGCGACTACTTCCTCCCCGTGCCACGCCCCGGCCACGAGTCGGAGGACGAGCACGCCGCCCCGCCGAGCGACCGCGAGACCTGGACCAGCCTCGGCCTGCTCCTCCTCGCCCTCGTCGCCGTCGTCGGCAACGCCAAGCTGATCTCGCCCACCATCGAGGACGGCGTCGAGTCCGCCGGACTGCCCAAGGCGGTCGTCGGCGTCGTCATCGCCCTGATGGTGCTGCTCCCCGAGACCCTCGCCGCCGTCCGCGCGGCCCGCCGGGACCGGATGCAGACCAGCCTCAACCTCGCCTACGGCTCCGCGATCGCCAGCATCGGCCTGACCGTCCCGGCGATCGCGCTCGCCTCGATCTGGCTGTCCGGGCCCCTGGTCCTCGGCCTGGGCCCCCTCCACCTGGTCCTGCTCGCCCTCACCGGTGTGGTGAGCGCCCTGACCGTGGTGCCCGGACGGGCCACGCTCCTCCAGGGCGGCGTCCACCTCTCCATCTTCGCCGCCTTCGTGTTCATGTCGTTCAGCCCCTGACGGCCACCACCCGTGCGCCGGCGGGCGCGGGGCGCCCTCCCGCGGAACCAGGAGGCCCCCGCGCCCGTCGGCGCACGGCCGCGTCGCACCGCACTTGACCTCCCGTGCGGTGCGCGCCGAGGATCGCGCCATGAGCCGACTCCTCAGCCGCACCGTCGACGGCGTCCTGCGCGCGAGCGCCCGGCGCGTCCCCGAACGGACCGCCCTCCGGTACGCCGACCGGAGCTGGACCTACGCGGAGCTGGACGCGGCCGTCTCCACCGCCGCCGCCGTCCTGCGGGAGGCCCACCACGGCATCGGACTGCCGGAGTACGCCCGGGTCGCCGCCTACGGCCACAACTCCGACGCCTACCTGATCGCGTTCCTGGCGTGCGCCAGGGCCGGCCTGATCCACGTGCCGGTCAACCACCACCTGACCGGCGACGACCTCGCGTACGTCCTGGAGCAGTCGGACAGCTCGCTCGTCCTCGCCGACCCCGCCCTCGCGGACCGGATCCCGGACGGCTTCCCCGTCAAGCCGCTGCGGGACGCGCCCGGTTCCCTGCTCGACGCGCTCGCCGAACCGGAGGCGTACGAGACCGACCGCGACGCCCGCGACCTCGCCCAGCTGCTCTACACCTCGGGCACCACCGCCCAGCCCAAGGGCGCGATGATGACCCACCTCGCCCTGGCCCACGAGTACGCGAGCGCCGTCGAGGCCCTCGACCTGCGCGAGGACGACCGGCCGGTGCACGCGCTGCCGCTCTACCACTCGGCGCAGATGCACGTCTTCCTGCTGCCCTACCTCGCCGTCGGCGCCGAGAACACCCTCGTCGACGGACCCGACCCGGCCGTCCTGTTCGACCTGGTCGAGGCGGGCCGCGCCGACAGCCTGTTCGCCCCGCCGACGGTCTGGATCGGCCTCGCCGACCACCCGGAGTTCGCCGCCCGCGACCTCTCCGCGCTCCGCAAGGCCTACTACGGGGCCTCGATCATGCCCGTGCCCGTCCTGGAGCGCCTGCGCGCCCGGCTGCCGGAGCTGCGCTTCTACAACTGCTTCGGCCAGTCCGAGATCGGCCCGCTGGCCACGGTCCTCGGACCCGACGAGCACGAGGGCCGGATGGACTCCTGCGGCCGCCCGGTCCGCCACGTCGAGGCCCGGGTCGTCGACGAGAAGGGCGACGACGTCCCCGACGGCACCCCGGGCGAGATCGTCTACCGCTCGCCGCAGCTGTGCAAGGGGTACTGGAACAAGCCCGAGGAGACCCGGGCGGCCTTCAGGAACGGCTGGTTCCACTCGGGCGACCTCGCGGTCCGCGACGCCGACGGCTACTACACGATCGTCGACCGGGTGAAGGACGTCATCAACTCCGGCGGCGTCCTGGTCGCCTCACGCCAGGTCGAGGACGCCCTCTACACCCACCCCGGGGTCGCCGAGGCGGCCGTGATCGGCCTCCCCGACGAGCGCTGGATCGAGGCGGTCACGGCGGTGGTCGTCCCGCGCGGCGAGGTCACCGAGACCGAACTCCTCGCCCACGCCCGCGAGGAGCTCCCCCACTTCAAGGCCCCGAAGCGCGTCCACTTCCTGCCCGAACTGCCCCGCAACGCGAGCGGCAAGATCCTCAAGCGCGAACTCAGGGACCGGTTCGCGGAGGGCTAGGACGTGCCCGGCGGGCCAGGGCCGGCCCCGGCGACGATCCGCCCGACGCGTCCCAGGACCCGCCGGGCCCCGGGGCTCCTCAGCCGGGGCCGGTCCGCCCGGTGGAATCGAGGACCGATGCCAGGAACCGGCGCACGGTCTCCAGCTCGTCCGGCCCGAACCCCTCCGCGACCGTCACCACCCCGTCGACGACCGGCCCGAAGAAGGCCCACCCCAGCTCCACCGCCTTCTCCTCCACCCGGAGGAGGACGCGCCGCCGGTCCTCCGCGTCCCGCTCCCGCCGGACGAGCCCGAGCCGTTCCAGCCGGTCCACCAGCGCGGTGGTCCCGGCGGAGTTCAGCCGCAGCCGCTCACCGAGCCACCCGGGCGTGGCCCTGGTCCCGTCCCGTGCCGCGTCCAGCAGATGGATCAGCGCCCGCACATCGGTGGGGTGCAGCCCCTCGCGCGCGGCGAACTCGGCGCCGAGCAGGTCGAATTCGACGGTGACCGCCCGCAGCAGGTGCACCAGCCGCATCGCCGGACCTCGGTCGTCCACCCGTACTCCTCCGTACCTCGAACCCTTGCGTACCATCTCGTTGAACGAGATTATCGCTCAGCGAGAGGAATGGGCATGCCTCCGTCCGCCCACGAACGCGCCTTCGGTCTCGCCTACGACGAACTCCGCGCCCGCTGGCCCGCCTCCACCGAGGAGCGGGACGTCGACACCCCGTACGGACGCACCCGCGTGCACGTCCACGGTCCGGTGGACGGCCCTCCGCTGGTGCTGCTGCCCGGCGGCTCCGCCACCGGTCTCGTCTGGTTCGCCAACGCGCCGGCCCTCGGGGCGCGGTACCGGATCCACGCGGTCGACCTCCTCGGCGACGCCGGCCGGACCGAACGCCGGGGCGGGCCCCTGAGGAGCGCCGACGACCTGACGGCCTGGCTGGACGCGCTCCTGGACGGGCTCGCCCTCACCCGCACGCACCTGTGCGGCCACTCGTACGGCGCCTGGCTGGCCGTCCGGTACGCGCTGCACGCGCCGGAGCGGATCGACCGCCTCGCCCTCGTCGACCCCACCCGGGTCTTCGCCGGGTTCCGCCCCGGCTACCTGCTGCGCGCGCTGCCCCTCCTGATCCGCCCGACCGAGGCCCGCGCCCGCGCCTTCCTGGCCTGGGAGACGGCGGGCACCCACCCGGACGAGACCTGGCGGCGCCTCCACGCCCTCGCCGCCACCGCCCCCGGCCGCAAGCTCGTCGCCGGCGGCCGGCCCCGGGCCGCCGACCTGCGCGTGCCGCTGCTCGTCCTGCTCGCTGAGCGCAGCCGCACCCACCGCGCCGCCGAGGTCGCCGACCGGGTCCGGCGCGTGCTCCCGGAGGCCGAGGCGGTCCTGCTGCCCGGAGCCACCCACCATTCCCTGCCGCTCGTCGAACCGCACCGGCTCGACGAGCGGCTGCTCGGCTTCCTGGGCTGACCGGACCGGCCGGAGCGCGTTTCTCCGGCCCGCCGGGCAGGTCCCGTCCGGCCAGGTCCCCTCAGGACAGGACCTACGCGGAGTCCCGCAGGTCCACGATCCGCTGGATCTTGCCCACCGAGCGCTCCAGCGTCTCGGGGTCGACCACCTCGACCCCGACCGAGACGCCGATGCCGTCCTTGACCGCCGCCGCGATCGTCCGGGCCGCCTCCGCCCGCTCCCCGGCCGTCGCGTCCGGCCGGGCCTCGGCCCGTACGGTCAGGGCGTCGAGCCGCCCCTCCCGGGTCAGGCGCAGCTGGAAGTGCGGGGCCACGGCCGGGGTGCGCAGGACGATCTCCTCGATCTGGGTGGGGAAGAGGTTCACCCCGCGCAGGACGATCATGTCGTCGCTGCGCCCGGTGACCTTCTCCATCCGCCGGAAGACCCGCGCCGTCCCCGGCAGCAGCCGGGTCAGGTCCCTGGTCCGGTAGCGGACCACCGGCATGGCCTCCTTGGTGAGCGAGGTGAAGACCAGTTCCCCCTCCTCCCCGTCCGGCAGCACCTCGCCCGTGAACGGGTCCACGACCTCCGGATAGAAATGATCTTCCCAGACGTGCAGGCCGTCCTTGGTCTCCACGCACTCCTGCGCCACGCCCGGCCCCATGACCTCCGACAGGCCGTATATGTCGACCGCGTCGATCGCGAACCGCTCCTCGATCTCCTTGCGCATCTCCTCCGTCCACGGCTCGGCCCCGAAGACGCCCACCTCCAGGGAGGTCGACCGGGGATCCACGCCCTGGCGTTCGAACTCGTCGAGGAGGGTGAGCATGTACGAGGGGGTGACCATGATGACCTCGGGCCGGAAGTCCTGGATCAGCCGCACCTGCCGGGCCGTCATGCCGCCCGAGGCGGGGATCACCGTGCAGCCCAGGCGCTCCGCCCCGTAGTGGGCGCCGAGCCCGCCGGTGAACAGGCCGTAGCCGTACGCCACGTGGACCTTGTGCCCGGGGCGCACGCCGGCGGCGCGCAGGGAGCGGGCCACCACGTCCGCCCAGACGTCCAGGTCGCCCTCGGTGTAGCCGACGACGGTGGGCCGGCCGGTGGTGCCGCTGGAGGCGTGGATCCGCCGGATCCGCGACGGGTCGACGGCGAACATCCCGAAGGGGTAGTGGTCGCGCAGGTCCGACTTGGTGGTGAAGGGGAACCGGGCCAGGTCCGCGAGCGTGCGGCAGTCGTCCGGGGAGACCCCGGCCGCGTCGAAGGAGCGCCGGTGGAAGTCCACGTTCTCGTACGCGTGCCGCAGGGTCGCGCGCAGCCGCTCCAGCTGGAGCGCCGCCAGCTCCTCCCGCCCGAGCCGCTCGCCGCCGTCCAGCAGTTCTTCCGTCATGCGCCGCTCCTCCACACTCTTCACCGCGCTCCTCGCCGTGCCCTCGAAGCAACCTACCGATCATTCGGTAGAGCCTCTCGGGTCAGTAAAACCGGAGGTACGGGGGGCTTGGCAAGGGGTCGGACGCGGGGGGAGCGGAGACGGGGCGCCCGATCGCCCGCACGGACCACGCCCCCGCCGCGCGGTCGAGAGCCCTTCGTGCGCTCTCGGGGCGGTCCGGTGCCCGTGGCCGGGCGGGGCGGGGCGGGAGGAGGGGAGCGCCCCCGACCGCAGAAAGACAGGCCCCGTGCTCGACGCCCCCGCCGAGCGGCTCCGCCGACAGCGCGGCACCTTCGTCCGGGACCCCGAAACCCTCCCGGTGGGATGGTGGCCCGCCGGCCGCGCCCGCGTCCGCCCGCCGAAATCCGTTGCCGGGCCCGCGCCCGGCTGCTGGAGTGGCCGCCATGGAACCCCAGCGCCCCGGCACTCCGCCCACCCCGTGCGACCCCCGCGAACTGCTCGACCTGTACGACCGTCAACTGCGCCGCGACGCCCGCCCCGACGGCCCCGGCAGCCGGGTCGAACGCGTCGGACCGGTGGTCCGCCGGACCGGCCCCGCCCACGCGTGGAACGGCGTCCTCTGGTCCGGGCTCGACACCGACGACACGGCGCGCGCCGACGCCGCCGTCGCCGCGCAGATCGCCCACTACCGGACCGCCGGCCTGCCCTTCGAGTGGAAGCTGTACGGGCACGACGCCCCCGCCGACCTCGGCGACCGGCTCCGCGCGGCGGGCCTCACCGCCGGGGAGCCCGAGACCCTGATGGCCGCCGAGGCCGCCGCCCTGCCCCGGGACGTCCCGCTGCCCGAGGGCGTCGAACTCCGCGCCGTCACCGACGGGGCGGGCGTGCGCCAGGTCGTCGAGGTCCACGCGCGCGCCTTCGGCACCGACAGCGACCACCTCGGGCGCCTGCTCCTGGACCACCTCGCGACCGGCCCCGGTACCGTCGTCGCCGTCGTGGCCCTCGCCGACGGCGAACCCGTCGGCGCGGCCCGCCTCGAACTCCACCCCGGCACCGACTTCGCCGGCCTCTGGGGCGGCGGCACCGTCGAGGGCTGGCGGGGGCGCGGCCTCTACCGCGCCCTCGTCTCCCACCGCGCCCGGATCGCCGCCGACCGGGGCCACCGCTACGTGCAGGTCGACGCGGCCCCCACGAGCCGCCCGATCCTCCGCCGCCTCGGCTTCCTGGAACTGACGACCACGACCCCGTACACGTACGGGGTCTGATCGGGCCGCCGCTCCTCAGGCCGTCCAGTGCGCGGGGCGCTCGAAGCCCTCCGGGAGGCGGGTGGCGGCGTCCCCGCGCGCCGAGTTCAGCTGGGGCTGCGTGAGGAAGAGGGCGTCCGTCAGGTCCGCGCCCGACAGGTCGGCGTCCCGCAGGTCGGCGCCGATCAGATCGGCGAGCGACAGGTCCGCCCCCGACAGGTCGGCGGCGACGAGCAGCGCCCCGCGCAGGTCCGCGCCCCGCAGCCGCGCCCCGCGCAGCCGCCTGCCGATCAGGTCCGCCCCGCGCCGGCTCTTCGGCCGGCCGCCGGCCGTGGCGCGGACCAGCTCGCTCGTCCGGAGCAGCAGCGGGTTCACCTCGCCCCGCACGGCGTTCACGTCCAGCCTCCCCAGCGCGTCCGGCGTTCCCGCCGCGAGCGCCTCGACCCGGACGAGCGCCGCCCGCACCTCGGCGTGCACGGGCCGGGCGGCGCGCAGCGCCAGCGCCTCGGTGAGGTACCGCAGCAGCTCGTGGAGGCCGCGCACCACCGGGAACACCTCGTACATCGACCGGGCCGTCTCCGGCGCCTCGCGCCACGACACCCCGCCGAAGGTCACCTGCGACACCCGCTGGCCCGCGCCGAAGCAGTCGTACACCGTGCAGCCCTGGAAACCGCTCGGCCGCAGCCGCGTGTGGATGCCGCAGCGGAAGTCCTCCCGCAGGTTCCGGCAGGGCTCGCCGGAGGACTTGTCCACGGCGAAGTCCGCCGATCTGGCGAAGGGCAGCGCCACGCAGCACAGGCCGAAGCAGTTCGCGCAGTCGCCGCGCAGCGCGGATTCCCGGGTGTCGGGCACGGTGAAACGGTTCCTTAGGGAGGAGGGAGGACGCCGGGGACGGCCCGTCCACCGTATCGCGCCCGGCCCCGCGACCTCGGCGGAATCCTTCGCCGAGATCATCGGGGCCGGTGAGGATCGGCACACGCCGACCTTCACGACGTACGACGGAACCGAACTCGCCCACCGCCTCCGGGGGAAGGGCGAGCCGCTGGTGTGCCTGGCGGGCGGCCCGATGCGGGACGCCGCCTACCTCGGGGACCTCGGCGGGCTCGCCGTCCACCGGACGCTCGTGCTCCTCGACGCCCGCGGCACCGGAGCGAGCGCCGAGCCCGCCGACCCCGGCACCTACCGCTGCGACCGGCAGCTCGGCGACGTCGAGGCGCTCCGCGCCCACCTCGGCCCGGACCGGATCGACC
Organism: Streptomyces sp. NPDC092045; assembly: GCF_044756005.1. Taxonomy (NCBI): domain Bacteria; kingdom Bacillati; phylum Actinomycetota; class Actinomycetes; order Kitasatosporales; family Streptomycetaceae; genus Streptomyces; species Streptomyces sp. NPDC092045. The sequence goes on from NZ_JBIVSC010000001.1 coordinate 1,183,906, forward strand.
TCCTCGGCCACTCGGCGGGCGGCGACCTCGCGACCCTCTACGCCGCCGCCCGCCCCGAGCGGATCCGCTCCCTCGTCCCGGTCGCCTCCGCCGCCCGCGCGCTCGGCGTCACCACCACCGGCGAGGAGTGGGACGCGGCCGCCGAGGTCTTCGCCGACCGGCCCCGGTACCCGGAGGCCAGGGCCGCGCTCGACGCGACCGGCCCCGACACCCCGCTGTCCCGGATGTACGGGATCACCGCGCCCTTCTCCTACGGCCGCTGGGACGACGCCGCCCGGGAACGCGCGGCCGCCACCGACCGGCAGACCCGCTGGGAGGCCGCCGGCGCCTACCACGGCGAGGGCGCCTACCACCCGGTGGCGACCCGCCGCGCCCTCGCCGCCCTCACCGCGCCGGTCCTGGTCCTGGCGGGCGAGCACGACCCCGGGCCGACCCCCGCCCGCGCCGCCGAGGCGGCCGCCCTCTTCCCGTCCGCCGAACTCGCCGTCCAGCCGGGCGCCGGCCACTACCCCTGGGCGGACGACCCGGGCGCCTTCGTCCGCACGGCCGCCGCCTTCCTCGCCCGGTCCGGCGGCCGGCCGAACCCCTGACGGGGACGAAGGGGCCGGACGGCAGGACCGCCCCTCACCCGCCGTGCCGCTCCTGCGCGGCCATCACCTCGTCGCCGTGCTCGAAGGCCCACTCCCCGAACGCGCCGATCGGACCGAGCAGGCTCCGCCCCAGCGGGGTGAGCGCGTACACGGCCCGGGTCTCCGTCCCGGTGCGGACGCGCCGCTCCACCAGGCCGTTGAACTCCAGCCGCCGCAGCGTCTCGGTGAGGACCTTGGAGCTGATGCCGCCGATGCGCCCGCGCAGCTCGACGTGGCGGCTCGGGCCGTCGCGCAGGGCCCAGAGGACCACCGAGTTCCAGGTGTTGGCGAGCAGGTCGAAGGCCAGACGGGCACGGCAGTCGGCGAGGTATCCGTCGGAAGTCACGTACCGGATGGTGCCCGAACCGCTCCCTAGTGTCATTCCCGAGGTGCCGGACGCCGGCGCCCGAGGCCCGGGAGACCGGCAGACCCCGAGGACGGGAACGATGAGGATCGGCGTACTGGGAACGGGCGGCATGGCGGACGCCCTCGCCACCCACTGGGTGCGGGCCGGCCACGAGGTGTTCGTCGGCGGCCGGGACGGGCGGCGGGCGGAGCGGCTCGCCGCCCGGCTGGGCGGCGGGACGCGGCACGGCGGCCCGGAGGAGGCGGCCGGGTTCGGGGCCGTCGTCCTCGCCGCGCTGCCGTACGGCGCCGGGGCGGAGGTCGTCGCGGGCCTGCGGGTCCCCCTGGCCGGGCGGGTCCTGCTGGACTGCTCCAACCCGGTGGGCCCCGGCTTCCGGCTCCTCACGGACGGCGGCCCCTCCGCCGCCCGCCGGCTGGCCGACGCGGCGCCCGGGGCGCGGGTCGTCAAGGCCTTCAACCTCTGCCACGAGGACGTGTGGCGGATGACGCCGCCCGTCTTCGACGGACGTCCCCTCGCCGTCCCGGTCTGCGGGGACGACGGGGAAGCGCTCGCGCTGGCCGGGGAGCTGGTGCGGGACACGGGCTGCACCCCGCTGGCCGGGGGCGGCCTCGACCGCGCGGGACTGCTGGAAGCGACCGCCGCGCTCCTCATCGGCCTGTGGGTCGGGGAGGGCGCGGACGCCCAGGCGATCGCCCCGCCCCTGGCGTTCGCGGCGGGCCCGGCGGGCGTCCCGCCGCGCCCGTGACCGCGTCCGCCTACCCTGGCGCGCATGAACGCGGAACGTGATCTGTCCCGGCTCCTCGCCGGCCTGCGACCGGAACTCGACCCCGGCCGGTACGTCTTCACCACGGTGGACGGCCCCGCCCCGGCCGGGCTCGCCCCGGTGGTCACCGTCGCCGAGCCCGAGGGGCTCACCCTCGTCGTACGGCAGGAGGAGGCGGACGCCGCCTCCCTCGCGTACGCCTACGTGGCGGGCCGGATCACGCTGCGGGTGCACTCCGCGCTCGACGCCGTCGGGCTCACGGCCGCCGTCGCGCGCGAACTCGCCGACGCCGGCCTGAGCTGCAACGTGGTGGCCGGGTTCCACCACGACCACCTCTTCGTCGAACACGCCCGCGCCGAGGAGGCCTTGGACGTCCTGAACCGGCTCGCGGAGCGCTCCGGCGGCCGGACGGGGTGACGCGTGCGGGCGGCCGGGGCCGACGTGCGCGGGGCGGCCGGCGGCCTCGCGCGCACCGGCCCCGGCCGCCCGCACGGCGTACCCGCGGCGATCGCCCGGGCGCCCCGGGCGACCGCCGCGGGCCGGGCGCTCCCCGGCGCGGGGCTCCGGCGAGCCCGCCGGACGCCGGTCCGGGACCCGCCGGGGGCCCTCCGCGGCACGGAACGCGAGCCGCGGCGCCCCCGCGCGGGCGGACCGCCGGTACGGAGCCGCCCGGCGCGTCGCGTCCCGCCCCGGGGCACGTACCATGGCCGTATGTCCTTCCTCCGCCGCCGCAGCGCCGCCACACCCGCGGGTCCGGACTTCGACGTCCTGGCCATGGACCCGGGGGACTGGCCCGGCAATCTCGGCGCCGGCCTGCTGCCCGCGCCCGACGGCTCCTGCCAGGGCGTGTTCCTCCGGTACGACCTGTTCGGCGGCCGCGGCCCCGCGATGATCATCGGCAACCTGCCGGCGGGCTCCCCGGCCCGCGAGCTCGGGGACGGCCAGATCCCCTTCGAGGTGGCGCAGCTCCTCGCCGCCCTGGAGAACGACGAGCCGGTCGAGGTGCTCGACATCGAGGACGTCCCCGTGATGCAGGGCGACAACCTCCTCATCGTCCGCCGCCTCAAGCTCTCCGAGAGCCGCATCTCCTGCGTCCAGTTCGACCGCAGCGACAACGTCCTCGTGACGATCGCCAGTTGGGACCGGCCGATCAGCGACGACCTGTACGCGCTGCTCAAGCCGCTGCCCGCCGAGCTGTTCCAGCAGGGCTGACGGGAGAGCGGGGCGGCGTGAGCGCGCGTGTCGACAGCTGGATCTGGGCGGTCCGCCTGACCAAGACCCGCTCCCAGGCGGCGGCGGCCTGCCGGGCCGGGCACGTCAAGGTCAACGGCGAGCGGGTCAAGCCCGCCCAGCCGGTGAAGCCCGGCGACGAGGTCCGGGTCTTCCACGGCGGCCGGGAGCGGATCGTCGAGGTCAAGGTGCTGCACACCAAGCGGATCGGCCCGCCGGTGGCCGCCGAGGCGTACGTGGACAACAGCCCGCCCCCGCCGCCCCGCGAGCACGTCGCGGTCGCCGCCGTCCGCGACCGGGGCGCCGGCCGCCCCACCAAGCGCGAGCGCCGGGAGATCGACGAACTGCGCGGCCGTCGCCCCTGAGCGGACACGAGGCCCCCGGGAACCTCCCGGGGGCCTTCGCGCGCCTCAGCGGGGCGCGGCCCCGAGCAGCTCCGTCACCCGTGCCGCCGAGGTGCCGAGCCCCTTCGGACCGTGCCGCAGCAGCGGGGTCCCGGCGCCCGAGCGCACGTCCTCGGCCCGGTAACGCCGGACGTTCCGGTGCCAGTTGAGGATTCCGGCGAGCCAGTCCTCCAGCTCCCGCAGATACGCCCCGAAGGCCGCCCTGCCCTCCTCGTCGAGCCCGAAGTCCTCGTAGAGCAGCGGGACTTCGTGCCTCTTCAGGTGCTCGTACTGGCGCAGCCTGCCCCGCATCAGGTCGTCGACCATGGCGACCGCCGTCGGGTAGTCGCAGTCGAAGAACTTCTGGAGCACGAGGACGCCGTTGTGCACCTCGCCCTCGACCTCGACCTCCTTCTGGTACGAGAAGAGGTCGTTGAGGAGCGTCGCGTAGTCCATGACCGACCGCTCCAGGGCGCGCACCGTGCCCGTGCGGTGGAGCGCGGCCGGCAGCGCGTCGGCGTGCCGCAGCCGGCACAGCAGGGTGGTCAGCTCCGAGCCGAAGGTGGAGCGGCGCATCTCGACGTAGTCGACCGGGTCGGGCACCCGGTGCTGCGCCTGGTTGTGCAGCTCCCACAGCCAGCCGTCCAGCATGGCGTCGAGCGCGTGCCGCAGCTGCCCGCGCGCCTCCGGCGACATCGGGCCCGCCGTCCGCGCCCACAGGTCGGCGAGCGACCGTTCCATCGGGTTCACGGCGGACGCCGCCCCCAGGGCCGGCTCCTCCAGCGGCATGCAGGCCTTGAACCGCTCGGTCTGCTCCTTCGCGCCGGCGAGGTCGCGCGGCCGGCCGAAGACCAGCGGGTAGTGGTCGTCCCCGTACGTCCCCCAGACGAGCCACTCGGAGCTCAGCTCCAGTTCCTCCGGGGTGGCGTCCGGGTCGAGCCCCGCCGCGCACAGCGCCAGGTCGAAGCCGTCCAGCATCGGACGGTCCCAGATGCCCTCCAGGAGCCCCATCCGGTCGGCCCAGTCCCCGGAGCGCCGCTTCGCCTCCGCGTGGTGCGGGCTGAGCGCCAGCGGGTACGGCAGGTCGAACTCCGGAAGGAGCGACGGCCCCACGTACTGGTGGGGCACGTGGGTGAGGGCCCGCAGCCGCGAGGCCGCGGGCCGACCGAAGAGGTTCCGGACGTCCAGGGCCGAGGTGCCGACGATCCCGTCCAGGTGCGAGGGGCCGCCGACCATGCCCTCGTTCATGTACCGGCTGGAGCGCATGTGCCACTCGTGTCCGCCGGACTGCCAGTCCTGGAGCCCCTTCGCGTACGCCGCGACGGCCGCGCACTCCTCCGGCGTGAGCCCCTTCTCGACGGCGAGCGGCGGCACCTCGGTGAGGGCCGTGTTCTCGAACTGGTGGAGCCGCGAGGTCAGCAGGTCGTTGACGGCGTTCGCCGCCTCCTGCGTCGTGCAGCCGAGGAACCGCTCCAGGACGAGCACGCCGTTGCTGTTCTCGCCCTCCTCCTCCACCTCGCGCTGGTACGAGAAGAGGTCGTTGCGCAGGTGCACCGCGTCCGAGAAGGTGTCCCGCAGCACGCACAGCGGCCGCGAGCGCGCCACCCGGTCGGGGACCTCCGCCCCCGCCGCGTACTCGACGAGCCCCGCCGACCAGGGCGCCCCGCCCACCTTGCGGCGCATCTCGATGTACTCGACGGGGTTGGCGACGCGCCCCTCGTTGATGTTGTCGAGCTCCCAGAGCGACTCGTACAGCAGGTGCTCCGTGGCCTCCGAGAAACGCTTCCGCCAGCCCTCGGACATCGCGGGCACGGTCCGCCGCCAGAGGTCCGCGAGGCCCGCCTCGACCGGGTTGGTCGGTTCGGGCAGGTCCGCCGGGTCCGCGGGCATGAACATCGGCAGCCGGTCCAGATAGGCCTTGCTCCCGGCCCGGTCCTGGGTGCGCTTGAAGACCTCCAGGAAGTGGTCGTCGAAGAAGAAGACCCAGGTGTACCAGTCGGTGACGAGGTTCAGGGCGTCCTCGCCGCAGTCCGGGTGGGTGTAGGCGCAGAGCAGCGCGTAGTCGTGGGAGTCGAGGTCGTGCTCCTCCCACACCCCCGAGCCCTCCAGCATCCCCCTCTCGCGCGCCCAGGCACGCGTGTGCGTGCGGGCGGCCTCCACGTGGGGGTTGAGGCGCGCCGGATACGGGACGTAGAAATCCGGCATGACGAAGGGCTGCGGCATGTGCTGGGGGGCCTTCCGGTGTGCGAGGGCGGTCCGACCGGCCCAGCCTTACCCCTCGCCCGTACGGCGCACACGATCTCCCGAATAGTCGTATGAACGCCGACGGGGTGGTGCCGGACCGCGCGTCCGGCACCACCCCGGGCCTTCCGGCCACCCCTCCGTCAGATCCGGGAAACCCGCACGTCAGCGGCCTTCACGAAGGCCACCCGGTGGCCGAACTGGATCTCGTAGTACTCCTCCCGGCCCCGGACGACCGTGTGCCCGGCCGTGTCGAACGTCGGTGCGAAGAGGTACTCGCCCGGGGTGCGGCCGCCCACCACGTACCGCTGGCCGGCGAGCAGTCCGTACGGCAGCGGCGAGACCGCCTGCACCGGCACGCCCGCCGGGTAGGCCGAGGCCTCCGGATAGGCCCGCCCGTACACCGGCACCTCCGCGAGCCCCGGCCTCGGGGTGAGGACGAGCCCCCGCCCGTCCACCGCCGTGGGCTGCCGGCGCGGGTTGTGGAACCAGGCCTTCTGGCCGAGGTACCAGACCGCCGTCCAGTCGCCCCGGCGCTCCGCCACCGCGAAGCTCTGCCCCGTCGAGGCGCGCGCCCCCGTGTCGTTGACGTCGGTGGTGGAGTCCTCCCCGCCCGGCCGCAGACCGACGTCCTTCACCAGGGGCGCGTCCTCGTCCGGCGCGGTGTGCAGGCGCACCGCCCCGCTGCCGTGCGGCGCGCACGCCGTCCCCGCCGCCGCGCAGTCGGTGTAGACCGGCCGGTGGGCGTCGTAGTCGGGCCGGATCGTCACCACGCCCGCGTGCGGACCGGCGCTCGGGACGATCGGACGGCCGAGCAGCCGGAAGTAGTGCGCCCAGTCCCAGTACGGGCCCGGGTCCGTGTGCATGCCCCGGATCGAGGCCGTCACCGTGCCCGGCACGTTGTCGTGCCCCAGGACGTGCTGCCGGTCCAGCGGGACGTCGTACCGGTCGGCGAGGTACCGCACCAGGCGCGCCGACGACCGGTACATCGCCTCCGTGTACCAGGAGTCCGGCGCGGTCAGGAAGCCCTCGTGCTCCAGGCCCACCGACTTGGCGTTCACGAACCAGTTGCCCGCGTGCCAGCCGACGTCCTTCAGCGGCAGGTGCTGCGCGACGTGCCCGTCGGAGGAGCGCAGCGAGTACTGCCACGACACGTACGCCGGGTCCTGCACCAGGCCCAGGGTGACGTCCCAGGTGGCCTCGGTGTCGTGGATCACGATGTAGTCGATCGACTGGGAGGCCGGCCGGTCCGCCTTGTCGTGGTTGCCGTAGTCGCCGTCGCCGAACTCCTCGTACGGCGCGGGGACCCACTCGCAGGCCACCGTCCGCGGGCACTCCACGGGACCGGCGGCCGGAGCGCGCAGACCGAGCGCCGCCACCTGCTCCGCGGCGGGCGCCACCGACGCGTCGGCCGGGAGCGTCACCACCTGCCCGCCGTCCGTCGTCCGCGTCTCCCCGGTCCGGATCACGTCGAACACGTCGTTCGCGTACGCGGCCGCCGTGGCCGAGTCGTCGGCGCCGGAGTACCGCGCCACCGCTCCGTACCAGTCGGCCGGGTCCGCGCTCGCGGGCAGCCCCGCCTCCCGCTGCGCCGCGGCGAGCAGGGCCGCGCCGCCCTCGATGTTGGCCGCCGTCCGGGTCCGCAGCTCCTCGGCCGGGATCCCGGACAGCGCGGACGCCCGCTCCAGGGTCCGCAGCCGCTCCGGCAGCCGGTCGGCGGACGGCACCGGTGCGGGTGCCTTCGTGCGCGCCGGACGCGAGGAGTCGCCGCGCGGGTCCTCCCCGCCGTCCGAGTGGTGCGGGACGGCCCGCGTCAGGGCCGTCACCGCGTCCGTCAGGTGCATCGGCCCGTATCCGCCGGTCACGCTCGGCGCGCCGCCGTGGCCGTCCCACCGCGACTGGAGGTACGAGACGGCGAGCAGCACGCTCTCGGGGACGCCGTGGCGCGCCGCCGCCCGGGCGAACTGCCCCTGGAGGGCACCCGCCTCGGGCGCGTCGGCACCGGCCGGCGGGGCGGCGGACAGCAGGGGGAGCAGCAGGGCGGCGGACGCCAGGGCGCCCACCGCCCTCGGCGTGCGTCGGGGGGACCCGGAACGGAGCAAGGCGGCCTCCAGGGGCGTGGGGGTGGCACGGAGGGGGGCGTGCGGGGCCGGACCCGTACAGGGGTATCGGCTCCCGAACGATCCGTCAATCACACCCGCGACGGAGGAAGTTCCCACGTCAGAGCCGAAATGGAGGCCGGACGGCGGAGTTTCGCGGCGACGGGCCCCGGGCCTGGGACGCGTCACTGGAGTGGACCACTGGAGAGGCGGGCGCGGGGGAGGGCGCGGCCGCCGGAAGAGCCGGTGCGCCGCGTCCCGGTGTGTCGGCACCGGGACGCGGCGCACCACCCCCGTGGTCGGCAGGACCCGCCTCTCAGCGCGTCCCGACCGCCGCGCGCACGGCCCGCCGTGCCATGGCGCAGTCGTCGTGCAGCCGCCTCAGGAGCAGCCGCTGTTCCTCGCCGGGCGCGAGCGCCCCCGAGGGCACCGGCACGGTGCCGGCCGGCGGGGCCTCCTTCATGGTGCGCTGCACCGCCGTCTCGTAGGTGCGGATCTCCCGCGTCAGCACGATCATCAGGTTCACCAGGAAGGCGTCCCGGGAGGCCGGGCCCGCCTGCTGGGCGAGCTGACTGATCTGGCGCCGGGCCGGCGGCGCGTCACCGAGCACCGCCCACAGGGTCGCCAGGTCGTAGCCGGGCAGGTACCAGCCCGCGTGCTCCCAGTCGACGAGGACCGGACCGGCCGGGGAGAGCAGGACGTTGGAGAGCAGCGCGTCGCCGTGGCAGAACTGGCCCGTGCCCTGACGGCCGCCCGCGTGCGCCAGACCGTGCAGCAGCTTCTGCAGGTCGTCCCGGTCACGGTCGGTGAAGAGGCCGAGCTCGTGGTAACGGGCGATCCGGGCGCCGTAGTCCAGCGGTGCGTCGAAGGTGCCGGCCGGCGGCCGCCAGGCGTTGAGCCGGGCGATCGCGCCGAGCGCGGCCCGCACGTCGGCGCGGGGCGGGGCCTCGACGGGGTGGCGGGAGAGCGCCGCCGCCCGTCCGGGCATCCGCTCGATCACCAGCGTGCAGTTCTCCGGGTCCGCCGCGATCAGCCGGGGCGCCCGCACCGGGGGGCGGTGCCGGACGAAGGCGCGGTAGGAAGCTATTTCGTGCCGGAACCGCTCGACCCAGGCCGACGAGTGGTCCAGTAAACACTTCGCGACCGCCGTGGCCCGTCCGGTCGTTCCGACGATCAGTACGGAACGACCGCTGCGCCGCAGGACCTGCACCGGCTTGAACTCCGGACAGATGCGGTGGACCGAGGCGATCGCCATCTTCAGCTGCGCGCCCTGGGGGCCGGACAGATCGATTCTTCCGCTGACCGGCTGGGTACCGGTGCCGCCCGCCCAGCGCCTCGGCCGGACGGCCTGGGGAGCGGGGGCCAGGTACGGTCCGGCGCCGGCCGGGACGATGCGGTGCTGCGGCCGGGGCGGGGCGGACACGGAGGACGATGCTGTGTACATGGAGGTGACAGATCCCTTCGTGCGCCGACGAGTTGCGTGCGTCGCCCCGCCCGCCCCCGGTCCGCACCCTGGGGAATGAGGGCCGGTCGACGGGACGGGGTGGCGCGTTCCTACCTGACACCCGGGCGCGGGTGGCGGAACACCGGGCGGCCCCTGGCGAAAGCCTGGCGAATAGTCCCCGGCCCCATGACAGGGGTTACTGTCAACTCAGCCGAGAACCTGGGGGCTTAGACGTGACCGGAGAAACCAACACCCGCCTGGCAGACCTGTTCGGCCTGGCCGGCTGGTCCAAGGGCGAACTCGCGAGGCTCGTCAACCGGCAGGCGGCGGCCATGGGCCACCCCCAGCTGGCGACCGACACCTCACGGGTGCGGCGGTGGATCGACCGGGGCGAGACCCCGCGCGATCCCGTCCCCCGGGTGCTGGCAGCACTGTTCACCGAGCGACTCGGCCGTGTCGTGACCATCGAGGACCTCGGGTTCGTACGACACGGGCGTGCGGGGAAACGGCAGGACGTCGGCAAGACGGAGAACCCTGACCAACTGCCCTGGCCACCCGATCGTACGGCGGCGGTCCTCACCGAATTCACGGGAATGGACCTCATGCTCAACCGACGCGGCCTGGTGGGCGCGGGTGCCGCGCTCGCCGCCGGCTCCGTACTCAGCAACGCCATGCACGACTGGCTGCAGACCGATCCCGCCCGCCCGGGCGCCGTTCCGCGTGCCGCCGATCCCCTCCACGCCGACCCCGCCGGGTTCGACCGCTACGAGGCCGCCCCCATCGGGTCGGAGGAGATCGACGCGCTGGAGCGTTCCGTGGAGGTGTTCCGCGCCTGGGACGCCTCCCGGGGTGGCGGTCTCCAGCGCAAGGCCGTGGTGGGCCAGCTCAACGAGGTGGGCGGCATGCTCGCCTATCGCCACCCCGACCACCTCCAGCGGCGCCTGTGGGGCGTCGCCGCCAACCTGGCCGTCCTCGCGGGCTGGATGTCCCACGACGTCGGCCTCGAACCCACGGCGCAGAGGTACTTCGTCATCGCCGCCCACGCGGCCCGCGAGAGCGGCGACCGGCCCCGGGCCGGCGAGGCGCTCTCCCGCGCCGCCCGTCAGATGGTGCACCTGGGCCGGCCGGACGACGCCCTCGACCTGATGAAGCTCGCCAAGACGGGCTCGGGCGAGCGGCTGCTGCCCAGGACCCGGGCCATGTTCCACACCATCGAGGCCTGGGCGCAGGCGTCGATGGGCCGGGGGCAGGCCATGCGCCGCACCCTCGGCGAGGCCGAGGACCTGTTCGTGTCGGACCGGGGCGACGAGAGGACGCCGAGCTGGATGCAGAACTTCGACGAGGCCGACATGCACGGCATGGAGGCCCTCGCCTACCGCACCCTCGCCGAGCACGACCCGGCCGCCGCGATCCCCGCGCAGCGCCACGCCAAGCTCGCCCTCGACCTGCGGAGCAAGGGGCACGAGCGGTCCAAGCTCTTCGACCACATCTCCCTCGCCTCGGCCTGCTTCATCGCCGACGACCCGGAGCAGGCCGACCGGTACGCCCGGCTCGCCCTCATCTCCATGGGGGACACCTCCTCCCACCGGACCTGGGACCGGCTGAGGGAGATGTACCGGCTCACCGGCCAGTACGCCGACCACGCCAGGACCGACAGCCTGCGCGAGGAGATCGAGCTGGCCCTGACCCGGTCGCCGGTGGTCCGCCCGAGGCCCGGACAGGCCTGATCCCCGGCCCCTTCGGGGACCGGGGCCGCCGGCCGCGCGCCGCCGGGCGGCTCAGTGGCCGACCCGGACCACCATCACGCACGCGTCGTCCTCGCGCGACTCCTCGCCGAACTCCTCGACCACCACCCGCACGCCCTCCCGCGCGTCCCGCACGCCGGCGAGCCGGGGGCCGAGGGCGAGCAGTCGCCGTGCGCCCGTGTCGTCGTCCGCGGCACCGCCGCCCCGGCTCAGCCCGTCCGTGTGCAGGACGAGCACGTCGCCCGGGAGGAGCCGGGTCTCGGCCTCCTCGTACGCGGCGCCCGTCGTCGCGCCGAGGAGGACGCCCTCGGGCCGCCGCAGGGCGCGCCCCGTCCCGTCGCGGAAGAGCAGCGGGGCGGGGTGGCCGGCCTGCGCCCAGGTCAGGGTCCGGTCGACGGGGTCGTACCGGCAGCACATCGCGCTGCCGAGCGCGGGCTGTACGGAGGTCTCCAGGAGCTGGTTGAGGTGGCCCATCAGGGCGGCGGGGCGGATGCCGGCGACGGCCATGCCGCGCAGCGCCCCGAGGAGCATCGCCATCGAGGAGGTCGCGGCGACCCCGTGGCCGGTCAGGTCGCCGACGGTCAGCAGGGCGTCCCCGTCCGGCAGCGCGAGCGCGTCGTACCAGTCGCCGCCGATCAGTCTGGTGCTGGCGGCCGGGAGGTAGTGCGCGGCCACGTCGAGCGGGGCCGGTCCGTCGTGCGCGAAGTGCAGCGAGCCGTGCCACGGCGGCAGCACCGCCTCCTGGAGTTCCACGGCGACCCGGCGCTCGGTGCGCTCGATGTCCCGGCTGCGCTCCAGACCCGCCCGGCTCTCCCTGACCGCCCGCTGGCTGCGCCGCAGTTCGCTGACGTCGCGGACGACGGCCCACATGGAGGCGGTGCAGCCGTCGGAGTCGAGGACGGGCTCGCCCGTCATGTGGACGGTGCGCACCCGGCCGTCGGCCCGTACGATCCGGAACTCGCCGTCGATCGGCTTCCCGTCGATCAGACAGTCCGTCACCATCCCCTGGAGGAGGGGCTGGTCCTCGGCGAAGACCATCGTGGGCATCTCGTCGAGCGACATCGGGCCGCTCTCCCGGGTGCGGCCGAAGATCCGGTACAGCTCCTCGGTCCAGCTCACCTCGTCGGTGAGCAGGTTCCACTCGGCGCTGCCGACCCGGGAGAGCAGCGCGCCGGTGCGCCCGGGGGCGGCCGGGCCGTAGGCGGTGCCCGGGTCGGTCGCGAACCCGGTGTCGTGGACGGCCTCCGCCTCCGGCGCGACCTCCACCGGGACGCCCGCCCGGAGCTGTCCCAACTGGGCGCCGAGGTCGTCGAGTTGGTGCACGGCGAGGTCGCACAGGGCGCGCTGCCACCGGTGCTGGGGATCGTCCTCGTTCGCCACGGCGTCCCGGCGGACGGCGTCGACGTCGCCGCGCAGGCGGCGGGTCTGCGAGATCAGCGCGTCCACCGCGCCCGGCACCGGCGGCCGGGCGGGGCGGTCCGCGAACAGAGGGGACGGCATGTCGTACTCCGATGCAGGCGCGGCCACGTGTGAGGGGAAGGCCCGCCTAAGACTGTCGCACAGCCCGGGACGGCTCGTAAGAGGTTTGGCAACACTCGATCCGGTGGTGCTCCTGGCATATGTCAAAGGCCCGGCGGCTATCGGCCACGAAGGGGCGCTCCGTGGCGGAAGACCGTGGGTGGGCGTGGAAACGCGCTGGTGGGGCGAGGGCGGGGGAGGAGTGGGACGGATGGGCGCAAAGGTTCGAGGAGGGCGGAAGCGTGTGCGAGGACGGTCGAGGAGGGAACAGTCGGCTCCACCCCGGCTTTTCGGCACCCGGCCGGACACCGCCTCCCGGCCGTCCGGATGATGGCTCCCATGACTCGCACCTCCCACAGCGGCGGCACCTCCCGACGCACCCTGCTGACCGCGCTGACCGCCACCGCGGCCTCCGTCCCCCTCGTCTCGCCGACCACGGCCCCGGCCCGCGCCGCGCAGGCCGCTCCCCTTGCCGCCGCCCCGGCGGGCGCCGCGCTCCCGACCGGCCTCGGCGGTCCCCGTTCCGCCGTGACCGTCGGCCCCCTCGGCGCCGACTGGTTCACCTCCGTGACCCTCGGCGCGCTCGACACCGCCGTACTGCCCGGCACCCCGGCCCGCACCGAGGTCACCTCCGGCGGCAGACGCGTCGCGCTCCTGACGCTCGGCGCCCGCACGATGGTCCTCCCCGGCCCCGAGCGCACCTTCACCGAGGACAAGAGACCCTTCGCCGACGACTTCCGGCGCACCCTGCCGGACCCGGCGCTCCCCGAGACCGACCGCGTGTACTGGGGCACCGCGCCCGGCGGTGGCGGCTGGACCACCCTCGGCGGCCCGGCCGGCGACTACGCGGTCACCCCCGGCGCCGGCGTCATCAGTCTCACCACGGACTACGCGAGCCGCCACGCCAGCGTCCGCGACGGCGAGATCACGGACGTCGACGTGCGCACGACGGCCTCGTTCGACAAGGTGCCCACCGGCCAGGCGTGTTCGTACGCCCTGTCCTTCGGCTACCAGGACACCCACAACAACTACCGGGCCAGGCTGTCGTTCACGACCTCGGGCGCGGTCGAGCTCCGCGTCGAGAAGGAGGTCGCCGACACCGTCACGCAGCTGGCGCCGGCCGTCCCCCTGGCCACCGGAGTCGCCGCCGGAACCGCGTGGACCGTACGGGTCCGCCGCGAGGGCACCGGGATCAGGGCCAAGGCCTGGCGCACGTCCACCGCCGAGCCCGCCGCCTGGACCGTCGAGGCCACCGACGCCACCTTCGGCAAGGGGCGGGTGGGACTGCGCGCCCTCGCCAACGACGGCTGCACCAACCTGCCGGTCAAGCTGACCGTGAGCCGCTTCGAGGTCACCGCCGCGACCTGGGACGCTCCGCCGACCGTCACCCACAACGACTGGGTGCGCGTCCTGGACCGGCCGTTCGACGGCACGTGGACCCCGGAGCTGGAGGCCCGTGTCCGGGCCTGGGCCGGCTCGACCGCGCCCGACGTGCTCGCCTGCGCGGCGATGTTCCTGCCGGGCGGCCCGGCCGTGACCGCGGGGGCCGGTCCCGCGGCGGGCCACCAGGTCCTCGGCCGGGCCGGCTACGGCCACCTCGACCCGCGGGGCAACCGCTACGAGGGCGCCGACTTCCACGAGTACATGAACCTCGGCTGGACCTTCCCGGACGGCACGCACACCGGTCCGTCGAGCGCGCAGGTCGGCAACCTGGACTGCTCCGGGTACACCCGGATGGTCTTCGGCCACCACCACGGCGTCCCCCTGGCGGCCGGGGCGGACACCTCCGGGACCCGGCTGCCCCGCAAGTCCCGCGACATGGCGGAGTACGCGCCGGGCGTCCGCGTCGACCGGACGGCCGGCGGCGCCCCGCCGGCCGCGGCCCAGCTCCAGCCGGGCGACCTGGTCCTCTTCAACGCCGACTCGGGCGACGACGGCCAGACCGCCACGGTCGACCACGTCGGCATCTACCTGGGCAGGGACACGGACGGGAAGCGCCGTTTCCTCTCCAGCCGCAAGACCTGCAACGGACCGACCATGGCCGACCTGGGAGGATCCTCCACCCTGGACGGCACGGGCACGTACGCCGTCAAGCTCCACACCGTGCACCGCCTCTGACGCGGCGGCCCGGGGCCCGGGCCCCGGGGCCCGCTCCGCGACGGGCGGAAGGGCTGAGAGGATGGACCGGTGCCCCCCTCAGAGAGCCCGGCCCGGGCCCCGGTCCCGGCGGCGCGGCCGCTCCGCACCGAGCGGCTGCTGCTGCGGCCCGTCCGCCGCGGCGACCTGCCGGCCGTGACGCGGCTGTGGACCGATCCCGAGGTACGGCGCCACCTCGGCGGCCCCGTCACCGAACCGGTCATCCGCATCCGGCAGCGGCGGATCGTCGGGGCGCCCGGCTTCCACGCCGTGATCCGCGCCGAGGACGGCGTCCTGCTCGGGCTCGTCACGGTGCAGGACGGCGGACGGGGCGGCGAGACGGAGGTCTCCTACCAGTTCCTGCCCGAGCACTGGGGGCACGGATACGCGCGCGAGGCGGTCGGCGCGGCCGTCGCGCGGGCCCTGGAGAGCACGCCGAGCGTGGTCGCGGTCACCCAGGAGGCCAACCACCGCTCCCGCAGGCTCCTGGAGGCCGTCGGCCTGGAGCACGCGGAGTCCTTCGTGGAGTGGGACGCCCACCAGGTGCTCCACCGGCGGCGCCGGGACGGCCGGGCCGCCTGAACCCCGCCGTGCCGCCCGCCGCCACCGCCCGTTCCAGCCGCGCCGCCCGCACCTCGGCGAGGCCGGGCCCGCGCCCGTGCGGGGACCCCGGGGCGCCGCCGTGGTGGCCTCCAGCCGGTCCTCCGGCTCCTTCCCGCCGCCGAACGACACGACCGCGAGCCCCTCGACCGTCTCCACCCGAACCTCCCCCGCACCAGGACCCGGACGGTGGCACGATACGGTCGGCGGCCGGGACGCCCGCTCCCGCTCCGAGGAGGCCCGACCCATGTCCTTCCTGGTGATCGGCGAGTGCGTCGCCGACGTCGTCCGCGCGCCCGGCGCCGCCGACCGCGTCCATCCCGGCGGCAGCCCCGCCAACGTCGCGTACGGGCTCGCCCGCCTCGGCCGGGACGTCACCCTGCTCACCCAGCTCGCCGACGACCCCGCCGGGCGTCTGATCGGCGCCCGTCTGGAGGGCGCGGGCGTACGGGTGGAGACCGGCGGACATCCCCGGCGCACCCCGTCGGCGGTCGTGAGCCTCGACGCGGAGGGCCGGGCCGCGTACGCCTTCGACATCGCCTGGACGCTGGAGGCCGGAGCGCTCCCCGCGCGGACGCCCGCCCATCTGCACATCGGCTCGATCGCGGCCGTCACCGCCCCCGGCGCGGCGGCCGTCCTGGCCGGGGCCGAGCGGTTCCGCGACCGGGCCACGGTCAGCTACGACCCCAACGTGCGGCCCTCGCTGATGGGGGAACACGCCCCGGCGGTCGCCCGGGTCGAACACTGCGTCGCCCTCGCCGACCTGGTCAAGGTGAGCGACGAGGACCTGGCCTGGCTGTACCCGGGGGAGGAGCCGGAGGCGGTCGCCGCCCGCTGGCTGGCCCTCGGCCCGGCCGTCGTCCTGGTCACCCGGGGCGCGGCCGGCTCCTGCGCCGTCACGCGGCACCACGCGGTCGCCGCCGCGGCGCCCCCGGCCGACGTCGTCGACACCGTCGGCGCGGGCGACTCGTTCATGTCCGCCGTCCTGGACGCGCTGGCCGGGCGGGACCGGGCGGCCCTCGGCGCCCTCTCCGCCGGGGAGCTGGCCGAACTGCTCGCACGGGCCGGGGCGGCGGCGGCCGTGACCGTCTCCCGGGCCGGGGCCCACCCGCCCGACCGGGCCGAACTGGACGCGGCCCGCCGGGATCCGGCCGGGGCGTGACACGGCCGTGGCCCCCGGAGGAATCCTCCGGGGGCCACGGGCATGTGTGGTGCGGTGCTTCGGCGCGGGGACCGTCAGTAGGCCGGGGCCAGCTTCGGGTTCGGGCCGTACGCGTTCTGCTGCTGCTCGCCCTCGAGGCAGTTGAAGACCAGCAGGACGATGAAGCCGACGAACGGGACCAGGGCGATGAGGATCCACCAGCCGGAACGGCCGGTGTCGTGCAGACGCCGGACGGACACGCCGAGGGCCGGCAGGAAGACGGCCAGGGTGTAGATGAGGCTCAGGATCTGTATGCCCAGGACGTTGTCCAGGATGGAGAGGATGACCGCTGCGATGAAGTTGAACAGCGTGAACATCCAGAATTCCTTGCGGCGCGCCCGGCCGCTGAACACCGCGTACTTCTTGAGAACGTCGAGGTACCAGTTCACTTTGTCCCCCCAAGGACTGGGTATGCGAGCGGGAGCCTGTCCCTGTGGAGCAAGCTTTACGCAGAACTTAGGTGGCCGAAACCGCGTGGGTCAATTCGTTACCGTGTGGATGCGGTTCGTCCGCGGGGGACGGTGAACGGCGGCACCTCGCGGGAGTTGAGGTGCCGCCGTTCCGGACGGGGTCGGTGAGGGATCGAGGAGGGCCGGAGGTCACGTCCTCCTCTTGCTCTTGCTCATGAGCAGTCCGCCGGCCGTGAGGGCGAACAGGCAGACGCACGCGCCGGTGATGACGTTGTTGAGGATCATTCCCGTGTCGGGGCCGCGCGTGACCACCCACGGCGAGACGATCAGCCACGCGCCGAGCAGCAGGACCACGAAGTTCAGGTCCTGCGACCGCTCCGGCACCATCGACATGCACAGGCCGAGCAGCGCGATGCCGATGCCGACGACCAGGTTGCTGAGGGCGAGTTCCGGTCGGGCCGCGGCGAAGTGGACCGTCCACGCGGAGATCGCGGCGTAGACGCCGGCGAGGATCACGAGTTCCTCGACCGCCGCCACACCTCGGGTCTGGAGCATACGGGCATATCGGTCCCGCATTTCCGGTGCGTCGGGGTGTCCCGAGATATCACCGTGGCGATGAGAGACGTCGGCCATGTGACTCGCCTCCTTCTGGTGTCTTGCAAGTCGGGCCGCGCTTGCGACGCAATGCGCCGCTGTTTCATTGTGCTCTTATCTGGCCTTTATGTGTAGTTCTGTCCCCTGGGGGATGTGTACAGAATTCGGCGCCCGGACGTGCCGGGTTCCACCAAAGGTGATCGGCCGTTCGGCAAAGGTCCGACCTGCGGGAACCGGCGTAGCCTGGAAGGGAACTCGGGGAACCGACCTTTCAGCGCCGGGAGTGGATCATGGCCGGCATCGTGCGGAGAAGCTTCGACGCGGCGGACGAGAGCCGCCCCTTCGAGGACGGCAAGGGAAGGCTCGACCTGCTGACCGACGAGCGCGGCCCGGTCGGCCGCGCCGTGTTCGAACCGGGCTGGCGGTGGACCGAGCACGTCAAGCCGATCGCGGGCACCGACAGCTGCCGGGCCGCCCACGTCGGATACGTCGTCAGCGGCCGGATGAAGGTCGTCATGGACGACGGCGAGACCGAGGAGTTCGGACCGGGCGACTTCATGCGGGTGGAGCCCGGTCACGACGCGTGGGTCCTCGACGACGAGGCGTGCGTGGTCCTCGACTGGGCGGGCTTCGGCGACTACGCCAAACCTGCCTGACCTGCCCGGCCTGCCCGGCCTGCCCGGCCTGCCCGGCCTGCCCGGCCTGCCCGGCCTGCCCGGCCTGCCCGGCCTGCCCGGCCTGCCCGGCCTGCCCGGCCCGTGGTCGCGTGCCTCAGTGGTGCCCGAACCTCGTCCCCTCCCACGGCACCCGCCCGTGCGGGAAGGAGTCCGGGCTCCGCCGGGGGAGCGAGCGCGGCTCGGCGCGGCGAGGTCGGGCGGCAGCCGGTGGGCGTGGCCGCCCCGGCGCCCGGGTGGCACGGGGCCGTCCGGGTTCTCCTCGCCTGCCGGGTGCCGCTTGCCGGCGGACCCGGTCCCGTACCCCGCCGCGCCGAGGACCGAGGCGAGAGTGGGGATGCCCTCCGGCAGTGGGAGGCCGTTGCGGAGGGCGCCGGTGGAGGTGGGCCGGCGGCCGGTCCGCAGCGTCGAACGGGTCGGCGCGCAGACCGGGTTGGGGGGATCGCCCGCCCGATCGGCGCGCCCTCGCGGGCCGGCCGGTCGAACCCGGGGGTCACCCCCCGCCGGATCGCCGTGGACGCCCGCGGTGTCCCGCCGCCGCTGGTCGGTGGGGGCCACGATCACCCGGGGCGGGACTTCCGTCACGCGGCGGAGGCCTCCGCCGCGTCCGCCGTCGAGGCGCCGGAGGCGATGCCGAACGCCGGGTCCGGCACGGACTCGGGCGCGAGCAGCACCGAGGAGCGGCCGTCCACGCCGACCGGCACGTCGCCGTCGATGGTCACCCGGCGCAGCTTGCGGTCGTGCTCGTCGGAGTCGTCCACGCCGTAGTGCTGGGTGGCGCGGTTGTCCCAGATGGCGACGTCGCCGACCCGCCACTGCCAGCGGACGGTGTTCTCCGGGCGCTCGACGTGCCGCTGGAGGAGGGTGAAGAGGTCCCGCGAGTCGGCGCCGGTGAGACCGCTGATCCGCTGGACGAAGTTGCCGAGCAGCAGGGTCCGCTCGCCGGTCTCCGGGTGGACCCGCACGACCGGGTGCTCGGTCAGGAACTTCGTGGAGGAGAAGATCTCGCGGAAGCGCGCGAGCTGCTCGGGCAGGATGCCGGGGCGCAGGGCCGCGTAGTCGTAGTCGTTGGAGTGCACCGCGCGCAGGCTGTCGGCCAGCGCCCGCAGCGGCTCGGGGAGGTTCTCGTACGCGGTGGCCGTGTTCGCCCACAGGGTGTTGCCGCCGTACGGCGGGACGACGGCCGCGCGCAGGATCGAGAAGGCCGGGTAGGCCGGGACGAAGGTGACGTCGGTGTGCCACTGGTTGGCCCGGCCGCCGAAGTCCGAGTCGATCGGCAGCGAGTAGCGGCCGTCGGCGGAGGGGACGGTGGGGTGGGCGACGGGCGTGCCGAGGAGGCGTCCGAAGGCCTCGTGGGCCTCCTCGTCCAGGTGGTCCTGGCCGCGGAAGAAGACGACCTTGTGCGCCAGGAGCGCGGCGCGGATCCCGGCGACGGTCTCGGCGGGCAGGTCGCCGCCGAGGCGGACGCCGGAGACGACGGCGCCGAGGCGCCCGCCGACCTTCCGGACGGTGATCTCCTGGGCGGCGGTGTCCTGCTGGGCGGCGTCCTGCCGGACGTCGGGAGAGGTGGTGGCGGTCGCCATGGCGAGTCCTTTCGGAGGTCCGGGGGAGTGGTCCCGGAGGAATTAATCTCGGAGCGGAAGTAATGAGCCGACGAAGGAGCCGGACCGGAGGCGTACGTCCACCGGACCCGGGAGCGGGGTGAAGGGGCCGGTGCGGTACGGGGCGGGTCCGGCGGCGGCCGGGTCACGGGAGCGGGGCCGGCGAACCGGCCGCGCGGAGGGTCGCGAGGGTCAGACGCCGGAGGCGGCGGGACAGGAGGAGGTCGCGAACATGTCCCGGAGCCTCGCAGCGGCCGACGCAGCCCGTCAAGCGCCCGTCCGCTCCCCGAACCGCCGCCCCCGGTGGTTGAATCGGCGCCTGCCCGGTGCCGTCGACCCGCCCTCCCGTACACCGCCGGACACGCTTTGACCAGCGATGTTCCCCTTCCCTCCGGAGAACGCGGCCGGTTCCGCGCGGCGGGCGGCGGACCTGCCGGCGGTCGTACGGGATTTCACACCGCCGCAACAGTGACCAGAAAGGCCCTCATGACCACGACCAGCCCGCACGGCCCCCGGATGGCGGGCGACGGCAGGCGCGAGGCGAACGCCGCCACCGTGCTGCGGACCGTCCTCGACCACGGGCCGGTCGCCCGCAGCGCCGTCGCCCGGCTCTCCGGCCTCAGCCCCGCCGCCGTCTCCCGCCAGGCCACCGACCTCACCCGGCTCGGCCTCCTGCGCGAGCTGCCCGAACTCGCCGGGGGCGGGGGAGTGGGGCGGCCCCGGATCCCCGTCGACCTGCACGTCGGTGCCACCGGAGGGCCTGTCGTCGGCGGTGTCCACCTCGGCGTCCCCGGCTCGACCTTCGCCCTGGTGGACCTGCGCGGCCGGGTCCTGGCCCGTCACACCCACGCGCACGGGGGCGGCGCGCCGGACGAACTGCCCGCGGAACTCGCCCGGGAACTGGGCGGCTTCCTCGACGAGCACGTCCGGGGCCGGCCCCTGCTCGGGGTCGGCGCCGCGATCGGCGGCTGGGTGGACCCCGCCGAAGGGACGGTGGTCCGCCACGACGCCTTCGGCTGGCGCCGCCGGCCGCTCGCCGCCGAACTCGCCCGCGGCCTCGGCGGGCGCACCGTGCGCCTGGACAACCACGCCCGTTCCATCGCCCAGTCGGAGATCCTCTTCGGCCGGCCCGCCGCCCGTCGCAGCCTCGTGCACCTCTTCGTCGGCAACGTCGTCGACGCGGCTGTCGGACTCGCCGGGGTCGTGCACCAGGGGCCCGGGGCGGCGGCCGGCGACGTGGCGCACCTGCCCGTCCCCGACTCCACGGCCCCCTGCCCCTGCGGGCGTTCGGGCTGCCTGGAGGCGACCGCGTCGAACACCGCCCTCGGACGGACCGCCGTGCGGCGCGGCATCGTGCCCGAGCCGGACACCTCCCTCGTGGTGGACGCGGCGGCGGCCGGGGACCGGCGCGCCGACCGGCTGCTGCGCGAACGGGCCCGCGCGGTCGGCCGCGCGGTGGCGCTCCTGCTCGACGTCCTCAACCCCGACCTGGTCGTGGTGACCGAGCAGGCCAGCGTCGTCGCACCGGAGTACCTGGAGGAGATCCGGGGCGCTGCGATCGACCTCTCGCACGTCTGCGGAGACCCCGAACGCATCGTCAGTCCACATGCCGGACCGGCCACACTGCCCGTCGCGGCGGGCACGGTTCTCCTGAATCCCCTGTTCAGGAGGCCTCTTGAGACCCTCGAAGAGGTCCTGCCCGCAGGAGCGGAAGGCTGATGCCGTCTCGGAATGCGGTCAACACCGGTTGACCGCTCCGCGAAGCCGCTGTCATATTGCTCCCGTGAATCCGGACATGCGCCTCATCTCCCGCAGGCACGTCGACCTCTGTCGGCAGGCCAGCGCGGTCTGTGCCGTCCGCGCCTGACCCCGGCGCCGGTCGCCGCACCGGCCACACCTCTCCCGCACCGGCCCCGCCGGACCCGGGCCGCCCGCCGCGCCCCCGTCGCCGACGGCCGGCGAGCGCCCCGACGTCCCGGCCGCCGACCGGTCGCACCGCCACGGCTCCTTGACGCGAAGGCCCCACCGCCTCCTCCGCGGCTCCGTGGCGCGAAGGTCCCGGCGTCCTCGGCTCCGTGACCCCCGGCTTCCCGCCACCGCACCCCTCCACCGCCCGTAGCCGCTCCCGCGCCTCCCCGCGTCCGGCTCCCCGCACCTCCGTAGCCCTTCCGCGGCTCTTTCCTTCCGCAGCGGAAACAACTCCGCGCGCCCTGCGGACCTCCACCCCTTTCACAGGCAGGCACCGATGACCGAGCTGTACCCCACCACGCCCACCGCTCCCTCCCGGCGCACCACCCTGCGCGCCGCGGGCGGCGGCACCCTGCTGCTCGGGCTCGGCCTGGCGGGCTGCCGCTCGGCGGTCTCCGAGGCCGGATCCGAGGCGCCCGGCGCCGGGGCGGCCGCGAAGCCCCGGCGCGGCGGCACCCTCGCCGTCGCCGTCAACTCGGACTTCACGCCCAGCCTGCTCTTCGCCCAGAGCAGCCAGTCGCTCCAGCAGCGCCTGGTCTACAACACCCTCGTCCGCTACGACGACCGGCTGAAGCCGCAGCCGGAGCTCGCCACCTCCTGGGAGTACGCCGAGGACGGCCGCAGCATCACCCTCCGGCTGCGCACCGGCGTCACCTACCACGACGGCCGGCCCTTCACCGCCGACGACGTGATCTTCGCCGTGAAGAACCTCCAGAACCCGCTGCGCGCCGCCCAGTTGAGGTCCACCGCCGCCGCGATCACCGGTTTCGAGAAGCGCGGCGACCACGAGCTCGTCCTCAAGCTCGCCCACCCGGTCAACAACCTGTTCGACCTCTTCGAGTTCATGATCATCGCCGACCGGAACAGCGTCGAGGAGGCCGTCGCCGGCAAGAAGCTCAACGGCACCGGCCCCTTCAAGCTCACCAAGTGGAGCCCCGGCACCGGCCTCAGCCTCATCCGCAACGAGAAGTACTGGCAGCCCGACCGCCCCTACCTGGACGCCGTCGAGTTCCGCGTCGTCGCCCAGGCCGACGCCCTCCTCTCCTCCCTGCGCACCGGACAGACCCAGCTCTCCTACGGCGTCCCCGGCCGGAACCTCGCCACCCTCGCCGCCGACCCCGAGCTCGTCATCAGCGAGTACGCCACCGGCGGCGGCGCCCACTACCTCGGCGTCAACACCACCGTCGCCCCGCTGAACGACAAGACCGTCCGACAGGCCCTCGCATGGGGCATCGACCGCGAACGGATCCTCAAGCAGGTCCTCGGCGGCTACGGACTCGCCTCCGCCACCCCCTGGCCCAAGTCCTCGCCCGCCTTCACCGAGGCCGGCCGCACCCACTACACCTACGACCCGGGCAAGGCCCGCGAACTCCTCAGGTCCGCCGGACACACCACGCTCGACCTGCCGCTCCTCCACATCAACCTGCCCGGCGACACCGCGGTGGCCGAGGCCGTCCAGTACGACCTCAAGCAGATCGGCGTCCGGGTCACCCTCGAACCCACCGACCCGGCCACCGCCCAGAAGAACCTCATCTCCCAGTCCATGCCCGGCCTCTGGACCATGAGCCACGGCTTCGCCCAGGTCCAGCCGTCCACCCTCGCCGTCAGCGCCTATCCCTTCAACGAGGCCAAGAACACCTCCCGGTTCCGCTCCGCCCACTACACCAAGGTCGTCCGCGACGCCTGGACCACTCCCGAGACCGGTGCCCGCGCCAACGCCCTGCGGCAGCAGATCACCGACACCCTCCTCGACGAGGCGTTCATCATCGACCTCGTCATCCGGGGCTCCGTCCAGGTCGCCGCCAAGAAGCTGCGCGGCGTCACCCTCAACAAGTTCGCCTACCTCAACCTCGACGACGCCTACCTGGCGGGCTGAGATGCGCGGCCATCTGCTGCGGAGGCTCCCCTCCGCGCTCCTCGTCCTCCTCGTCGCCTCCTTCGTCGTCTTCGCCGTCCTCCGGCTCGTCCCCGGCGACCCGGCGGCCGTCCTCGCCGGACCCGACGCGAGCGCCGAGACCGAGGCCGCCATCCGGGCGCGCCTCGGCCTCGACGAACCCCTGCCCGCCCAGTACCTCCACTGGCTCGGCGACCTCCTCACCGGAGACCTCGGTCCGTCCTACGCGATCGGCGGGCAGACCGCCGACCTCATCGCCGACGGACTCGGCGCCACCGTCGAACTCACCCTCGGCGCCCTGCTGTTCGTCGTCGTCCTCGGCGCCGCCTTCGGCATCCTCGGCGCCACCTCCCGCAACGCCTGGGTGCGCACCGCCGTACGGGTCCTCACCACCGGAGCCCTCGCCGTACCGCCCTTCGTCACCGGCGTCCTCCTCGTCCTGCTCTTCTCCGTCCTCCTCGGCGTCCTGCCCCCGGGCGGCCGCGTCCCCCTCCTCACCGCACCCGACCTGGGCGTCCAGTACCTGCTGCTGCCCGCCCTCTGCCTCGCCCTGCCCAGCGCCGCCGTCCTCGGCCGCTACCTCAAGGACGGCATCGAACGCGCCCTCGGCGAGGACTACGTCCGCACCGCCACCGCCGCAGGCGTCGCCCCCCGCCGGCTGCTGTGGCGCCACGCCCTGCCGAACGCCCTCCCGCCCGTCGTCACCCTCCTCGGCATGCAGACCGGCAACCTCCTCGGCGGCGCCGTCCTCGTCGAGGCGATCTTCGCCTGGCCCGGCCTCGGCCAGCTCGCCGAACAGGCCCTGGTCCGCCGGGACTACCCCGTCGTCCAGGACCTCCTGCTCCTCCTCGTCACCGTCTTCGTCCTCGTCCAGCTCCTCACCGACCTCGTCCACGCCCGGCTCGACCCCCGGATCAGGTGGGAGTGACCGCCATGACCACCCTCACGAAGGCCGCGCCGCCCCTCGCGCGCCGGCCGCGCCACCCCTACCGGGCCGCCCTCGCCACCGCGCGCGGCCGCACCGGACTCGCCCTCGTCGGCCTGGTCGTCCTCGCCGGCCTCCTGGCCCCGCTCCTCTCCGGCCACGGCCCCACCGACCAGAGCGCCCTGACGCTCGCCGGACCCGGCACCCCCGGACATCCGCTCGGCACCGACGATCTCGGCCGCGACCTGCTGTCCCGGCTGCTCCACGGCATCCGCGCGGACCTCGGCGTCATCGCGGTCTCCGTGCCGCTCGGCGCGCTCCTCGGCTGCCTCTTCGCCCTGGCCGCCGCCGCCCACCCGGTCGCCGACACCGTCGTCCAGCGCGTCTTCGACCTGGTCCTCGCCTTCCCCGGACTGATCCTGGCGCTCGCCGTCACGGCCGTCCTCGGCCCCGGCCGGCTGCCCGTGATCCTGGTGATCGCCCTGGCCGAGATCCCCGTCTTCGGGCGGCTGCTGCGCACGGGCATCCTCGTCCAGCGCGGCCGGGAGTACGTGACGGCCGCCCGCGTCGGCGGCACCCCCGGCGGCCGGATCCTCACCCGGCACGTCCTGCCCAACGCCGCCGACCCGCTCGTCGTCCAGATCGCCGTCTCCCTCACCGTCGCCGTCTTCATCGAGGGCGCCATGAGCTTCCTCGGCGTCGGCGTCCGGCCGCCCGAACCCACCCTCGGCGCCGTCCTCAGCCAGTCCATGCCCTATCTGGCGCAGGCACCGCACTTCGCCGCCGGGCCGCTCGTGACCGTGACCGCGCTCGTCCTCGGCCTCTCCCTGATCGCCGAGGCGCTGAACCGGGAGATACGCCGATGACCACCCCTCCGCTCCTCGAAGTCCGGGGCCTGGACGTGGGGTTCACCACCCCCGACGGCCGGCCCCTGCACGCCGTGCGGGACGTCTCCTTCACGCTCCGCAGGGGCGAGACGCTCGCCGTCGTCGGCGAGTCCGGCTCCGGGAAGTCCACCACCGCCCTGGCCCTGCTCCGGATGCTCCCCGGCACCGGCCGGATCACCGGCGGGTCCGTCCTCCTCGACGGGGAGGACCTCGCCACGGCCACGGAGGACCGGCTGCGGGAGGTGCGCGGCGCGCGGATCGGCATGATCTTCCAGGACCCGATGACGGCCCTGAACCCCGTCCTCAGCATCGGCCGCCACCTCGACGAGGTGCTCAGGGCGCACGGCGACCGGGACCGGAGAACCGCGAACGGCGCGACCGCGAGCGGCCCCGGCGCCGACGGGGCAGGAACCGACGGCCCCGGCGCCGACGGGGCAGGAACCGACGGCAGGACCCCCCGCCCCCGCAGGAGCACCCTCCTCGGCAGGGCCGCCCGTTCCGACGGGCCCGCCCGCCCCGGCAGGGCAGCCCGTCGTGCCCGCGCCCTCGAACTCCTGCGCCTCGTCGGCATCCCCGACCCCGAGCGCCGCCTCGACGACCACCCGCACCAGTTCTCCGGCGGCCAGCGCCAGCGCATCCTCATCGCCATGGCCCTCGCCGGCGAACCCGACGTCCTCCTCGCCGACGAGCCCACCACCGCCCTCGACGCCACCGTCCAGGACCAGATCCTCACCCTCCTCGGCGACCTCACCCGCACCACCGGCACCGCGCTCGTCCTCATCACCCACAACATGGGCGTGGTCGCCCGCGCCTGCGCACGGGTCCTCGTCATGTACGGCGGCACCGTCGTCGAGGACGGCCCCACCGCCGAGGTCCTCGCCCGCCCCCGGCACCCCTACACCGCCGGCCTGCTCGCCGCCGTGCCCCGGCTCTCCGCGCCCTCCGGCACCCGCCTCACCGGCATCCCCGGCACCCCGCCCGACCTCTCCCTCCCCCTCGCCGGCTGCGCGTTCGCCGCCCGCTGCGCCCTCGCCGAGGACCACTGCCACACGACCGCGCCCCCGCTCGTCGCCCTCACCGGCACCGTCCGCGCGGCCTGCCTGCCCGCCGCCGAACGCGCCGAGCCGCTGCCGCCGCCCCCGCCGCCCGCCCGGATCGAACGGCCCGCGCCCGGCGCCGTCGTCCTGGCCGCCGAGGGGCTCCGCAAGACGTACCGGGGCCGGGGCCGCCGCACCTTCACCGCCCTCGACGGCGTCTCCCTCACCCTCGCGGCGGGCGAGACCCTCGGCATCGTCGGCGAGTCCGGCTCCGGCAAGTCCACCCTCGCCCGGGTCCTCGCCCACGCCCACCCCTCCGACGGCGGCCGGATCCTCCTCGGCGGAGAGGACGTCACCCGCCCCGGCCGCGCCGAGCTGCGCGCCGTGCGCCGCCGCGTCCAGATGGTCTTCCAGGACCCGTACGCCTCCCTCAACCCGCGCATGACCGTGGGGGAGATCGTCGCCGAGCCGCTGCGGGCCTTCGGGACCGTCGCCCCGGCCGGGCGGGCCGGGCGCGTCGCGGAGCTGCTGCGCCTCGTCGGCCTCGACCCGGCCGCCGCCGACCGGCACCCGCGCTCCTTCTCCGGCGGCCAGCGCCAGCGCGTCGGCATCGCCCGCGCGCTCGCCCCGGAGCCGTCCGTCCTCATCTGCGACGAACCCGTCTCGGCGCTCGACGTCTCCGTCCAGGCGCAGATCGTCGGCCTCCTCACCGACCTCCAGCGCGACCTGGGCCTCGCCCTCGTCTTCATCGCCCACGACCTGGCCGTGGTCCGCCAGGTCAGCCACCGCATCGCCGTGATGCACGAGGGCCGGATCGTGGAGACCGGCGCCGCCGACGAACTGTGCGAGCGGCCCCGCGACCCCTACACCCGCGCGCTGCTCGCCGCCGCGCCCGAACCCGTACCGGTCACGGCCGCGCCCGTGCCCGCCGTGGCGGAGGCGGTGTCCGCGTGAGCGCCTGCTGCGTCCCCGGACGCGGTCGCACGGGCGGCGGCCACCCGGCCGCCGCCCCGCCGCTCCCGCCGCCGACCGTACGGACCGCCCCGCCGCCCCCACCCCTGCTCGACCTGGCGGGCGCCGCCTTCCGCATGGGCGACTCCTTCGGCGAGGGCTACCCCGCCGACCACGAGGGGCCCGTCCGGGAGGTGACCGTCGCCCCCTTCGCGATCGGCGCCACCGCCGTCACCAACGAGCAGTACGCGCGGTTCGTCGGGGCCACCGGGCACCGCACCGACGCCGAACGCTTCGGCTCCTCCTTCGTCTTCCACCTCCTGCTCCACCCCGCAGCCGAGCGCCACGTCCTCGGCCGGGTCCCGCGGGCCCCCTGGTGGCTCGGCGTCGAGGGCGCCTCCTGGCACGCCCCGGAGGGTCCCGGCTCCGACCTCGAAGGCCGCGCCGACCACCCCGTCGTCCACGTCTCGCACGACGACGCCCTCGCCTACTGCGCCTGGGCGGGCGTCCGGCTGCCCACCGAGGCCGAGTGGGAGTACGCGGCGCGCGGCGGCCTCGACGGGGCCCGCTACCCGTGGGGCGACGACTTCACCCCGGACGGCCGCGAGCGGTGCAACACCTGGCTCGGGGACTTCCCGCACCGCTCCGACCGGCCCGGCGGACGCGTCGGCACCGTCCCCGTCACCGCGTACGAGCCCAACGGCCACGGCCTGTACAACACCTCCGGCAACGTCTGGGAGTGGTGCGCCGACGCCTTCGGGACCGCCGGCGCGTTCGGAACCGCCGGCGCGTTCGGAACCGCCGGCGCGTTCGGAACGGCCGGCCCGGCCGGTTCCGCGGACCCCACCGGCCGGACGGACCCGGCCGGCCGGGCCGAGCGCGTCATCCGCGGCGGCTCCTACCTCTGCCACTCCTCCCACTGCAACCGCTACCGGGTC
Source organism: Streptomyces sp. NPDC092045 (assembly GCF_044756005.1). Lineage (NCBI taxonomy): Bacteria > Bacillati > Actinomycetota > Actinomycetes > Kitasatosporales > Streptomycetaceae > Streptomyces > Streptomyces sp. NPDC092045. Next base: position 1,212,141 of record NZ_JBIVSC010000001.1, read on the forward strand.
GCCGCCCGCTCCCACAACACGCCCGACTCCTCGACCGGCCACGGCGGCTTCCGCGTCGCCCGCTCGCTCCTCCCGGAAGGACCCGCCCCCGCATGACCACCGGCACCCCCGGCGAAACCGCCCCGACCGCCCCCCGCCGCGACCCCTACGAGGGCTTCGCCGGACGCGTCGGCCGCACCTTCGCCGAGTCCGAACCCGCCTGGCCCGCCCGTACCGCACCGCCCGCCAAGGCCCCCAACATCGTCGTCGTCCTCGTCGACGACATGGGGTTCAGCGACATCGGCCCCTTCGGCTCCGAGATCCCCACCCCGGTCCTCGACGCCCTCGCCGACGACGGCGTGCGGCTCACCAACTACCACACCATGCCGCTCTGCTCGCCGGCCCGCGCCGCCCTGCTCACCGGCCTCAACCCGCACCGCGTCGGCTACGCCATGGTCGCCAACTCCGACCCCGGTTTCCCCGGCTACGGCATGGAGATCGCCGACGACATCCCCACCCTCGCCGAACTCCTCCACGACGCCGGCTACGCCACCTACGCCGTCGGCAAGTGGCACCTGGTCCGGGACTCCGCCTCCAACGCCGCCGACCACCGGGGCAACTGGCCGCTCCAGAAGGGCTTCGACCAGTACTACGGCGTCCTGGAGGGCCTCACCAGCCTCTTCCACCCGCACCAGCTCGTCCGGGACAACAGCCCGCTCGACATCGACGAGTTCCCCGACGACTACTACTACACCGACGACATCACCGACCAGGCGATCTCCATGGTGAAGTCGCTGCGCGCCCACGACCCCGACAAGCCCTTCTTCCTCTACCTCGCCCACAACGCCGTCCACGGCCCCCTCCAGGCCAGGGCCGAGGACATCGCCCGCCACCGGGGCCGCTACGACGAGGGCTGGGACGTCCTGCGCGAGCGCCGCTTCGCCGCCCAGATCGCCGCCGGCCTCTTCCCGCCCGGCACCGGACTCCCCGCCCGCAACGGCGAGGCCGGACTCGACGTGCCCGCCTGGGACTCCCTCACCGAGGAGCAGCGGAAGCTCTACGCCCGCTACATGGAGGTGTACGCGGCCCTCGTCGACAACATCGACCAGAACCTCGGCCGGCTCACCGCCGCCCTCGACGCGCTCGGCGAACTCGACAACACCATCGTGGTCTTCACCTCCGACAACGGCGGCACCGGCGAGGGCGGCGCGGAGGGCACCCGCTCCTACTTCAGCCGCTTCGTCCACCACCCCCGCCTCCCCGGCGACTGGGACCCCGACGTCGACCGCGACCCCGAGCTGATCGGCGGCCCCCGCAGCCTGGTCCACTACCCGCGCGGCTGGGGCATGGCCTCCAACACCCCCTTCCGCCTCTACAAGGGCCACACCTACGCCGGCGGCGTCCGCGTCCCCTTCGTCCTGTCCTGGCCGGACGGCGTCCGCGACGGCCGCCTCGCCGCCGGGCTCCGCCCCCAGTACCAGTACGTCACCGACATCGCCCCCACCCTCCTCGAACTCGCCGGCCTCGCCCGGCCGGAGAGCCGCCGGGGCGTCCCCCTCCAGGAGCCGGACGGCGTCAGCCTCGCCCCCGTCCTCGCCGACCCCGCCCACGACTCCACCCACCCCGAGCAGTACTGCGAGACGGCCGGCAACCGCAGCCACTACCGCGACGGCCACAAGCTCGTCACCCTGCACCGCCCGGGCGCCCCCTACGACGACTCCGAGTGGGCCCTGTACGACATCCGGACCGATCCCACCGAGATCCACGACCTCGCCGCCGACCACCCCGACCTGGTCAAGGAGCTGTCGGCCGCCTGGGAGGACGCCGCCCGGCGCAACGGGGTCTTCCCGCTGCCCGACCACAGCGGCGCCCTCGCCCGCCGCAACCCCGCCGAGCAGCGCCTCTCCCGCCCCCTCACCCTGCTGCCCGGCACCCCCGAACTGGAGCGCTACCGCTCCTCCCGGCTCGTCGCCCTGCGCTCCTTCGAGATCGCCGTCGACGTCGAGGAGACCGGCGACGGGGTCCTCGTCTCCCACGGCGACCAGGGCGGCGGCTACAGCCTGTACGTCGAGGACGGGCGCCTGGCCCTCGCGTACAACGAGTACGGAACCCTCCACGAGACCGACGCCGGACCCCTCGGCCCCGGTCCGCACGAGATCCTCGTCTCCGCCACCGCCGAGGAGGGCCTGCGCTGGCGGTTCGCCGTCACCGTCGACGGCGAGCACCGGGCCGCGCCCGACAGCGTGCACCAGCTCATCGGCATGGCCCCCTTCCAGGGCATCAGCGTCGGCGTCGACCGCAAGTCCCCGGTCTCCTGGCCGCTCTACGAACGCCACCGCTCCTTCCGCTTCACCGGCCGCCTCCGCTCCGTCACCTACCGGCCCGGCGCCCCCGGCCCCGACGCGCCGGAGGCCGTCGCCGCCGCCCTGAAGGAGGCCGCCGCGGCCTTCGAGTAGGAACCCGCCCCGTACCGGCCGGCCCGGGGAACCCCGGCCGGCCGGTACGGGGGTGACCCCGGGGCCGACGGCGGACGCGTGCGCGCGCACCACCGCCGCGCGACGCCCGTGGCCGGGGAGGACGCTCAGCCGTAGGCGTCCGTCACGCAGTCGGCGGCGCACCGCCCGTGCTCGTACCGGCGCCGCAGCGCCGCCGCCGCGTGCCGCCGCTCCACCCCGTCGTACCCGTAGCGCTCCTCCGCGGTCCGCACCACCGCCGCCACGGTGACGATCGCCGGTTCGCCCTCCCCGGCGGCCCGGCGGGCCGAGGCGATCACGTGGTCGGCCGCCCGCTGGAGGTTCCGGGCGTACTCCCGCTGGGCGAAGGCACGCGCGCGCGAGGCGGCGAACGGCCGCGCGGCCCGCCCCTTGTGCAGCAGGCCGAGCGCGATGAGCCCCACGGCGGGCAGGACGAGGAGCAGCGCCCCCGCCACGGCCCCGGCGTCCCACCCCATCCCCGGCCCCCTCCCGGTCGGTCCCGCCACCCCGTACGAACCTCCCGAGTCTAGGACGCGGCCCGCCCTCCGCGGGCTCCCGGATTTGCCCGGCGCGCCCGCGCCCGCTTCGATACCGGTGGCCGGCGGACCGGCCGACCGGCGAGAGAAGGAGTACGGGCATGGCGGGCGGAGCGCCCCTCGGGAGGGACTTCGGACGCCTGTGGGCGGCCTACGCGGCCAGCGCCGTGGGGACCCGGCTCGCGTTCGACGCCTTCCCGCTGATCGCGATCACGGTGCTGCACCGGGGCGCCGCCGAGGTGTCCGCCCTGGCCGCGCTCGGGGCCGCCGTGGGCGCGGCGGCGGCGATCCCGCTCGGCCCCTGGACGGAGGCCCGCCGCAAACGGCCCGTGATGGTCGCGGCGGACCTCGTCCGCTGCGCGGCCCTGCTGAGCGTCGCCGCCGCGTACGCGCTCGGCCGGCTCGGCTTCGCCCACCTCCTGGCCGCCGCCGTCGTCGTGGCGGCCTCCGACATCGTCTTCGGCGCGGCCTCCGGCGCCTTCCTGAAGTGGCTCGTGCGCCCCGATGACCTGGTCACCGCCCAGGGACGCCTGGAATCCACGAACTGGACCGCCACCGTCCTGGGACCGCCGCTCGGCGGCGGCCTGATCGCCCTCCTCGGCCCGGTGGCCACGGTGGTGGCCGACGCGGTGAGCTACGTCCTCTCGGCGGCGGGCCTCCGGTCGATCGGGGCGGAGGAACCACCGCCGCCGCGGAAGCGTCCCGCCGGGCGGTGGTCCCGGCCGGACGCCGGGGACCTGCTCACCGGCTGGCGCCACATCCTCGCCCACCCCGTCCTGCGCCCCCTCTTCCTGCACACCGTCCTCGTCAACGGCCTGATCATGGCCGTCGCGCCGCTGCTCGCCGTCCTCATGCTGGGACCGCTCGGCTTCCCGCCCTGGCAGTACGGCCTGGCCTTCGCCGTCCCCTGCCTCGGCGGCCTCCTGGGCGCGCGCCTGGCCGGACGGCTCGTCGCGCGGTTCGGCCGGCACCGGGTGCTGCGCACCGCGGGCACGCTGCGCGCCCTCTGGTCGGTCGGCCTCGCCTTCGTCCACCCCGGCGTCACCGGCCTCCTGCTCGTCATGGCGGTCGAGTTCGCGCTGATCACCTGCACGGGCGTGTTCAACCCGGTGTTCGCCGCCCGACGCCTCACCCTGACGCCCCCCGACCGGGTCGCCCGCGTCCTGACCGCCTGGTCGGTCACCGGCAAGATCTCCATCGCGGCCCTGACCGCCCTGTGGGGCCTCCTCGCCGTGGTCACCGGGCCCCGGGCCGCCCTCGCCCTGGCGGGTGCCCTGCTGCTCGCGACCCCGCTGCTCCTCCCGCGCCGGGAGGCCCGCGAGGAGACGGAGCCCGCGCCCGCGCCGTGACCGGCCGGGCCGGCCGTCACTCCTCCGGCGGCACGCAGAGCACCGGCACCGTCGACATGTGGAGGAGCTTGTGTGGGGTGGAGCCGAGGAGGGCGCCTCGGATCGGGCTCTCGCTCCAGCTGCCGACCACGACGGCCCGGGCCGCGTGGCGGGTCGCCGCGTCGACGAGGGCCTGGGCCGGCTTCTCGTCGATCACCTCGACGACGGTCGGCACGCCCGCCCGGTCGGCCTCCGCGACCGCGTGTTCGAGGCCGGTGCGGCCGGCCTGCCGGATCGCGTCGTGGTGGGAGCGGTACTCCTCCCCGGTGGGGCCGGGCGCCGCCGCCCCGTAGACCAGGACGAGGGTGTCGTCGAAGGCGGCCGCCACCTCGATCGCGATGCGCAGCGCGCGGGCGGCCCCCGGCGACTCGTCGTACCCGAGCACGATCGACATCTCAGTCCTTCCCTTCGCGGACGCCCCGGACCACGTCCGGATCGGCCACGCCCGGGCGCTCGTCCCAGAACGCGGGCGCCCGCAGCCGCCGCACGACCATGACGACCACCCCGACGCCGGCGATGCCGAGGCCGATGACCAGCGGCGGGCCGAGACCGAGCCACGAGCTGCCGCTGTACGAGTTCGCCGGGTCGGCCATGTCGGAGACCGACCGCACGAGCAGCCACGTCAGCAGCCCCGCGCCCACCAGCGGGCCGAGCCCGATCAGCAGGAAGTTGCGCGGGCTCTCGAAGAGGTGGCGGCGGTAGTAGACCGCGCAGGCCACCCCGGTGAGCGCGTAGTAGAAGGCGATGAGCAGCGACAGGGCGGTGAGCGAGTCGAGGAGCGCGTTCTCGCTGACCTGGTTCACCGTCAGGTACCAGACGATCGCGATCCCGGCCACCCACCACGTGCTGACGTCGGGGGTGCGGAAGCGCGCGCTGATGTGCCCGTAGTACGCGGGCAGCGCCCGGCGGCGGGCCATCGACAGGGCGGTCCGGGAGGCCGGGATGATCGTGGTCTGGGTGGAGGCGACCGCCGACGTGCACACGGCGAGCAGCAGCACCCAGTCCCAGCCGCCCAGGACGTCCCCGGCGAGCTGGGCGAAGACGAACTCCTCCTCGCCGGCGTTCTCGGCGAGGAACGCGGGACCGGCGTAGGCCACCACCGCGAACCCCACGGACACGTAGGTCACGAGCAGGATCACGGTCGACCACAGGCCCGCCTTGCCGGGGGCGGTCGCGGAGTCCTCGACCTCCTCGGTGAGGTTGACCGCCGACTCCCAGCCCCAGTAGATGAAGACGCCGAGCAGCAGCCCGCCGGTGAGGGCCGCGCCGCCCGCGCCGAACGGGTTCAGCCAGTCGAGCGACGGATCCACCGAGTCGTACGCGCCGGTCCCGGCGTACACCTTGGACAGCGCCACGCACACGAAGACCAGCAGGAAGACGACCTGGGCCAGGATCAGCACGTTCTGCACCCGGGCGGACAGCTCGGTGCCGACGACGCAGACGGCCGTCATCACGAGGATGAGCAGCACGGTGAGCAGCTGGCGCACGAACGCGTTCTCCACCCAGCCGTCGAGGCCGACGGCGAGCAGCCCGAAGCTCACGGCCACGTCGGCGAGCGAGCCGACGACCAGGACGCCGGTCATGGCGATGGCCCAGCCGCCCAGCCAGCCCGCCCAGGGACCCATCGCCCGCGTGACCCACGAGAAGGTCGTGCCGCAGTCCTGGTCGGCCTTGTTCAGGTAGTAGAACGCCGACGCGATCAGCAGCATCGGGACGAAGGACGCGACCATCACCCCGGGCGCGTAGATCCCCGCGAGCGCGACGATCGGGCCGATGACGGCGGCGATGGAGTATGCCGGCGAGGTGGAGTTGAGCCCGATGACGAGGGCGTCCACGAAGCCGATCGCGTCGTGCTTCAGATCCGCCGGCCGGCCCTCGGGGGCGGGGTCCTCGACTGCCATGTTCCCTCGCTCCCGTTCCGCTCGGACGGAGCGGACAGACGTGTCCCTCCACCGATCGTAGGAAGGGGCGGTTCCGCCCGCATGCCGGGCGGCCGGAACCGTCGTCCGTCCGGGGCGCCGGCCGCTAGCATCGCGGAAGCCCACCGCCCCTCCCGCTCACGGAACGGAACGCCCGATGCCGAAGGACCTCGCCGGCTTCGCCGAGCTCTCCACGCCCCTGGTGGCCGACGCCTGCCTGCGGCTGGGGGTGCCGCTGCGCGCCGCGCCCGCCGGGGTGCTGCCCGTCGTCGACGGACAGCGGGTCGCCGGGCGGGCGCTCCCCGTCCGGCACTACGGAAGCGTCGACGTCTTCCTGGAGGCCCTCGCGCGGGCGGAACCCGGGGACGTCCTCGTCGTCGACAACGCCGGCCGCCGCGACGAGGCCTGCCTCGGGGACCTCGTCGTCCTGGAGGCCGGGGCGGCGGGCGTCACCGGGATCGCCGTCTGGGGACTGCACCGCGACACCCCCGACCTCGTCCGGATCGGCCTGCCCGTCTTCTCGTACGGGCGCCACGCCCCCGGCCCCGTGCGCCTCGACCCGCAGGAGCCGGACGCGCTGCGCTCCGCGCGGTTCGGGGAGCACGAGGTCACCCCGGACGACGTGGTGTTCGGCGACGACGACGGGGTGCTGTTCGTGGCCGCCGACCGGGCCGGGGCGGTCCTGGAGACCGCGCTGTCCCTCTTCCGCACCGAGCGGGACCAGGCCCGGCGCATCACGGCGGGGGAGACCCTGCGCGACCAGACCCGCTTCGACGCCTATCTGGCGGGCCGGGCCGAGGACCCCTCGTACACCTTCCGGCGGCACCTGCGCCGGATCGGCGGCGCGATCGAGGAGTGACGGTCCCGGGGCCCGTCCGGCGGATCGGGGCCGGGGCCGCGGTGCCCGGCCCGCCGGAGGGCCGCCGCGGTTCAGCCCTCGAAGCCGACCGTGCCGTCCGGCAGGACCGCCTCGACCCGCGCGCCGTGCTCCACGGTCCGGCTCACCGTGCAGAACTTCTCGTGCGTCAGCCGCACCCCGCGCGCGAACACCTCCGCCGCCTTCGGGTTGCCGTCCGGCAGGTCGAACTCGTAGCTGACCCGGATCCGGCCCACCCGGCCGTCGTCCTCCGGGCCGGAGACCGACTCCACCACGATCCGCAGGTCGTCGTGGTCCACCGCCCGCGCGGTCCGGTCGATCACCAGGCCGCCGCAGCCGCCCATCGCGGCGAGCAGCAGCTCGACCGGAGTGAACGAGGGCTGCGCGCCGTCGTCGTCCGCGGCGGCCATCCGCACCTCCGCGCCCCGGTCGTTGCGTGCGGTCCAGTTCCGGTACCCGGTGCGGACGGTCTCGATCCGGTAGTCGGCCATGGCGGCGGGGCTCCTTCGTGCTCGTACGGTCGGCCCGCCCACGGTACGCCGGGGAGGTTCGGCGGGCTCGCGCGGACGGACGCCGGCCCCGGCGGCGAGCTCCCCGGGCTCCCGTGCGCGTCCCCGTCTGAGTAGCGCGGTGCGCGCGTCTGAGTACGCCGACCGATACGGCGGACGCCCGCCCGCCGCTTGACTGGGGACATGACCTCCGAAGCCCGGCGCGCCCGCCCCCTCCAGCACGTCACCGCCACCGGTGCGGCCCTCGCGGTGGCCCTCGGGCCGGTGCTCGTCGGCGCCCTGATCGCCCGGTCGGTCGGCGCGGACCCGATGGCCTCCGTCAACGCCCTGATCGCGGGCGGCGGCCAGCGCGCCCGGATCTCCCGCGCCCAGCTCAGGAGCGGGACGGTGCTCCGGGGCCGGGCCGGGCTCCGGAAGGGTGCCGGTCTCCCGGACGGAGGCGGGGCGGAGGCCCGGTGCGGCGCGCGCCCCCGGCCCGGTTCGGCCGCGCGGCTCGCGCGCCGGGAGGAAGCCCTGCGGCGTCTTCTCCTCGGGATCCGGCTCCCGCACCGGGCGGGCCGACTCGACGGGGACGGCCACGGTCAGGAGTTCCGCGACGCGGTCGGATGACCGGCGGTGCGCGTCGAGGGCGACCTCGCGCCCGTACGCCCGTTCCGGCCGCACCCGCTCGTCTCCCCCTCGCAGGGGACCGGCAGCCGTCCGCCCGGGGCGATGACGCGGTGGAACTCCCCCAAGGAAGCCGTGGGTTCGGCCTCCGGCACGTGTGCCGTCGCGTACCGGGACAGGATCCGCGCAGCGAGGCGTCCGGCAGGTCGGGCGCCGTCGTCGACCCCACCCCGAAGCGCACCCCGGCCAGGTCTCGCGGGCGACCGCGACCGTGCCCGGCGACAGGTCCACCCCGAAAAGGCCGGTGGCCCGCCCCCGGAGGGGCGGGCCACCGGCACGGCGCGACTTCGCCTTCGCGCCGGGGAGCGAGAGCTCCCGCACGGGGGGTGCCGCCCCGGCTCGCGGGGCGGCACCGGTCGTTCGCCGGCCGGTCAGTACCTGCGGCCGCGGGCGTCGGGGTCGTCCGGGTCCTCGAGGCCCTCGACCTCGATCTCCTCCTTGCGGACCTCGCCCGAGACGGTCTGCTCCTCCGTCACCTCGTCCGCCTTGAGGCTCACCCGCTCGACCGGAACGGTCCGGGTCTCCACGACGGGGCGCTCCTCGTGGAGGATGACCTCGTGCTCGGCCTCGGTGATCTCCGCGCCGGACAGGGCCTCGTCGCGGTTGGCGTCCGTGATCGGCTCCCGTTCGATCCGCACCTCCTCGTGCGACACGGGCACGGTCTGCTGGACCTCTTCCGTCACCACGTACTTGCGCAGCCTGACCCGGCCGGCCTCGGTGCGCTCGACGCCGACGTGCATCTGCTCCTCGGAGCGGGTCATCGCGTCGTCGCCGGTGTCCGCGGCGCGTCCGGCGGCGGTGCCGGCCGTGAACCCCTCGGCGGTGCCCGTGGTGCCGGTCGCGGTGCCGGTCTCCGTGCCGGTGCGACCGTGGGCCCAGCCGCCCTCGCCGGGCTGGTTGGCCCGCTGCCAGGCGTCGTCCCACGCGATGCCGTAGTGGTCGAAGAGGCGGTGCTCCTCGCTCTCGGAGAGGTGTCCGCCGGCGTCGACGTCCACGTTGGGCGCGTCCTTGATGGTGGACTTGGGGTACGGGACCTCCAGGTGGTCGTCGACCAGAGCCGCGTCCTTGATCGGGACGAAGGATTCACTGGTGCCGAACATGCCGGTCTTCACCGTCACCCACTCCGGCAGGCCGGTCGCGTCGTCGACGAAGATGTGCTTCGCGTCTCCGACCTTCTTGCCCTCGGCGTCGTAGACGGGGTGGTCCAGCACGGCGTGGATCTGCTCTCGGGCGATCATGTCGACCCTCCTGCTCTCTCTCGGCTCGTCATCCAGGCCTCTTACCAGACGGACAGGTCGGAAACGGTGCAAATCCATCTAATTATGTTGAATGGTCAACAGTCTGGAGCGCGGTGGCGGCCCGGGACGGCCGAAGGCCCCCGTCGCTCCGGCGCGACGGGGGCCTTCGACGGCTTCCGGGAGGGTCAGGCGGCCGGCGGGACCCGGGACGGGCGGCCCGCGCCGCGTGTCAGGACGTATCCGCCGATGCCGGCGAGCGCCGCGAGGACGCCGCCCGCCAGGGTCCAGAGCCAGCGGTCGGACCACCAGCCGGAGGACCAGCCGTCCTCCGGCGCCGCCGCCTCGACGGCGGAGGGCCGGCCCGCGTCGGCGTCCGCCTCCGCCTGATCGGCGGTCACCGCGCCCGGCACGAGCGGCGCGGCGAGCGCCCCGTCCGTGGCGTGGGCGCCGCCCTCGTCCTTGACGTCCACCCCGAGCCGGGCGTCGAACGGCTGGCCGAGGTCCTCGTCCGGCAGGCCCGTGACGGTCAGCCGGACGTAGTAGCTGCCCGGCAGCGGGTCGTTCGCCCAGGCGTCGGCCGAGGCGCGGACCGGGCGCAGCACGCAGGCGAGTTCCACCTTCGCGGCGTCCTTCGCCGCCGTGCGGGACTGCGCCCCGTACATGCACGGCTGACGGCGCCGCAGCCCGTCGTACACGTCGATCCGCCAGGTGGAGGGCCCGTGCCGCAGGGCCGCGTCCGGCAGGGTGACCGCGGCCCTCACCGTCGGCCGCTGCCCGGTGTCCGCCGGGAACACCCAGTACAGGTAGTCGCCCGTGGCGGCCTGCGCGGTCGCCTGCTGCCCCGGCAGGAACCTCGCGGCGGTGCGGAAGGCGGTGCCCGCCTCCGTCGGCCCGCCGGTGGAGCGCGTGTCCGGAGTCGCCGTGGCGGACGGGGAGTCGGCGACGGCGGCCGGAGCCGCGAGCCCGAGCAGGGCCGCGCCCGTGAGCGCGGCCGCGGCGAGCGTGCGTACGATACGCATCAGTGGGTCCTCCAGACGGCGACGCGCCAGCGGGAAAGCCAGCCCCAGACCAGACCGGCCAGGAAGCCGGCCAGCACCAGGCCGCCGAGCAGCCACCAGCCCCGGCCGAGGCCGAACGAGGCCACGTCCGAGGCGCTCGCGGGGCCGTCGACGACGTCCACGGTCAGCTCGATCGGCATGCCGGGCGCCGTCTTGACCGACGGGGGAGCGGAGAAGGAGTTGCTGACCTGGAGGCAGACCGTCTCGGCGGCCGGCTTGAGGTCGTCGGCGCCGTCCAGCTCCGGCTTCGGATAGCGCAGCCCGGTCGACATGACGTCCGTGCGGCCGTCGCCGGCCTCGGAGCCGCGCGTGATCTCCCGGCCGTGGCGGGTGACGGCGCGCAGCAGCACCCCGTAGTCGTTGTTGACGGCGCGGTCGGCCGACACGCTGACGGAGGCGCGCAGTTCCTGGCCGGGCAGCAGGTCCACCCGGTACCAGCGGTGCTCGCCGAAGGTCTCGCGGTCCGTGTAGAGACCGGGCTTCAGCTCCGGGGCGTCGGCGCACCGCGCCGCGCCCCGGGTGGCGACGGGCGTGACGACCGGGTCGGCCGCGCGGTCGACCAGCTGCTTGACCCGGCGCGAGAGTTCCTCGGTGCGGTGCACCGAGGTGTACGTGCCTCCGGTGGCCTCCGCGATGCAGGTGAGCTGCTGCCGGGTCTTGGCGTCCGGCACCAGGCCCAGGGTGTCGATGACGAGGTGGATGCCCTTCGCCGCGATCTCCCGCGCCACCTGGCAGGGATCGAGCGGGGCGCAGGTGTCCTCGCCGTCCGTGATGAGCACGATCCGGCGGGTGGCGTCACCGCCCTCCAGGTCCTTCGCCGCGCCGAGCAGCGCCGGACCGATCGGGGTCCAGCCCGTGGGGGCCAGGGTGGCCACCGCGGTCTTGGCCTCGGCCCGGTCGAGCGGCCCCACCGGATAGAGCTGGCGGGTGTCCTTGCAGCCCTGCTTGCGGTCCTGCCCCGGATAGTCGGCGCCCAGGGTCCGGATGCCCAGCCGCACCTCCTCGGGCACCGCGTCGAGGACCTCGTTGAAGGCCTGCTTCGCCGCCGCCATGCGGGACTTGCCGTCGATGTCCCGGGCGCGCATGGAGCCGCTGACGTCGAGCACCAGCTCGACCTTGGGGGGTTCCTTCGCCGTCGGCGCGTCGGCGGCCGCGTGCGTCGGCAGGAGCGCGGCGCCCAGAGCGGCGAGCAGCGCGCAGGCCCCGGTCGCCAGCCGTTTTCTCGTGATCATCGCCGGATCGTATTGACGATCGTCCGACAAACCAAAACGGGGACGGCGGCCGGGGCCCGGGGGGAGGGGCGCGCGCGGTGTCAGGCGGAGGACGCGGCGGGGCCGGGGTCGGCCGGGTCCTCCGTGTCGTCCTCGGGGAGGGCGCGGGCCCGTACGGCGTGGGCGGGGTCCTGGTGCCCTCCCGAGGGCATGACGCGGACCTCGCCCCGGTCGCTGATCTCGGCGCGGATGATGCCGGTCGGGTCGGTGTAGACGGGATGCCCTCCGGAGCCCTTGTAGAGGGTGCGCTCCACGACCACGACGTCCCGGGTGGCGCCCGTGACGTCGGTGAACACCAGCTCGTACCTGGATATGCTCATTTGCCCTATTTTACGCCAGGGGGAATCCTCCCGTCGGGGCCGGCGGGGACTCCGCTCGGGCCGTACGGGACACGGCGTCCACCAGCTCCGCCAGCGCCGCCCCGAGGGCCGCCGCCCCCGGGCCCGCCGCGCCGCCCGGCTCCCGCATGTAGAGGTCCCGGCGTATCTCGACCATCAGCGCCGCGACCCGCGCGTCCCGGCCGTAGTACGGCAGCGGCACGTAGGTCCCGGCGAAGGGGCTGTCCGTCCCCACCCCGCCGAACCCGCCGAACGCCTTCCGCGCCGCGCCGAGCAGCGCGGGAGGCGTGTGGAAGGCGTCCGTGCCGAGGCAGACCGGCGGCCGGGGGCCGTCGCCGTGCAGCTCGTACGGCAACGGTTCGCTCGGGTACGAGTGGACGTCGATCACCACCGCCCGGCCCGTCGCCGCCAGCCGCTCGGCCACGGCCTCGGCCATGCCCCGCGCGTACGGCGTGAAGTAGCGGTCCAGCAGCGGCGCAGGGTCGAATCCGGCCGGCCGCAGCTCGGCCCGGTGCGTGGTGCGGGTGTACACCGCGCCCATCCCGACGGCCGCCATCTCCTCCCGCTCGTCCGGGAAGCGCTCGGGGTCGACGACGAGGCGGGAGAGCCGGTTGACGAACCGCCAGGGGGTCGTGCCGGCCGCCGCGGCGGCCGAGGCGGCGATCCCGGCCGTGTGGGCGTCGGTGATGTGGTCCAGTTCCCGCCCCAGTTCGTCGTCGCCGAGCAGGATCCCGGCCCGCACGTCCGCGGGCACCGCGCGGGAGGAGTGCGGCACGTGGAGGAGGACGGGGGAGTCCGGGGCGCCGGGGAGGAGGCGGAAGGAGGAGGGGGCGCCGGCCGTGACGGGCGTGCCGTACGGGCCGGTCGCGCCGTCCGCGTCGGCGGATGGGGTCTCGTTCATGCCGGGATCCTCCCCCGACCCCGCCCGCAGCGCCACGAAACCGCTGGTTAGAGTGGGGGAGGTCGCGCCGCCGCACCAGGACCGGGCGCGAGACCGGGCCGACTGTCGACCACAGGGACCCGTACGACCACCCGTCCCGCTTCGCCCGGCCCACGGCCGCCTGCCCCGGAAACGCCGCATCGCATGAGTACCGACACCGCCCTGTGCCCCGACGCCGCCCCCGCCGCCTCCGGTTCCGCCGGCCCCGGCCCGGAGGCCCCCGCCGCGCTCGGCTCCACCGCCTCCGGCCCGGCGGCCCCCGCCCCCGGCCCGGCGACCCCTGGGGCGTGTGTCGAAAGTCCTGCCTGCCCGGCGGTGTCCGGCACGCACGCTCGCCGCGTTGTCGGGATCGCCCCGATACCACCAGTATCGGGGCGACCCTCCGCCTTGCGATCGCACGCACCGGACACCGCCGGGCCTGCCCTCCGGGCAGACGGCGCTACTTTCGACACACGCCCCAGGCGGCCGAGGATGGCCGGGCGGGCCCCCGCCCGCCCCGCGCCCGGGGCCGCCGTCCACAGCGTCGGCGCCGCCACGGCCGCCCTCCTCGGGCTCGTCGGCCTCGGCGCCCTCCTCCACGAACCCGTCCTGATACCCCCGCTGGCCGCCAGTGCCGCCCTGGTGCACTGCGCCCCCGCCCTCCCCCTCGCCCAGCCCCGGAGCGTGGTCGTCGGCCATCTGCTCGGGGCCGCCGCCGGATACGCGGTGGCAGCGGTCGCGAGCGGCAGCGCCTGGGCCGCCGCGGTCGCCGCCGGCGTCACCCTCGCCCTCACCACCCTGGCCCGCACCCCGCACTCGCCGGCCTGTGCGACCGCCGTCGTCGTGCTCCAGGCGCCCGCGCCCGGCCGGTTCGTCCCGCTCCTCCTCGGCTCCACGGTCCTGCTCGTCCTGACCGCGTTCACCGCCTCCCGCGTCCGGCGCGCGGCGCCGGAGTACCCCGCCTACTGGTGGTGAGGCCGGGCCCGGCGCCCGCGTGAGCCCCGGCCGGGCGACCGTACGCCCTCCCGCCGTGCGCGTGTGCGGGCGCCTGTGACCCGATGCGCCCCGGCGTCCCGCGCCCCCGCGCGCCCTCCGCGGGGGTGATCGCGTCAACTTCCACCCGGTTCCAGTCGGAAGACCCCACTGGGGGCCGGGTTGTTCACGATCGGGCCCACCTGTGCGTATTACCCTTCGTTGGTCTTCGCTTGACCTCGTCTTGGTGAAGCGTGATGCCGGTGGGACTCCGGGGAGGGATGCGCCGTGCCCGGCCGCGGGCCGTCCCGGCCCGTCCCGTTCGCCCGCGCGACCACCGGTCCGCCCCCGCACCTCGGATCCCATGAGGGGAGATCCGCATGCCGCCCTCCTTGCCCCGACTCCGGGAATTTCCCCATCTACGGCAGGACTTCGCAGCCTCCCTCGTCGTCTTCCTCGTCGCGCTGCCGCTCTGCATCGGCGTGGCCGTCGCCTCCGGCGTGCCCGCCGAACTCGGCCTGATCACCGGCATCGTCGGCGGCATCGTCACCGGCCTCATGAGAGGCAGCAGCCTCCAGGTCTCCGGCCCCGCGGCCGGCCTCACCGTCCTCGTCCTCGAGGCGGTCCGCACCTTCGGCCTCGCCGCGCTCGGCGTCGTCGTGCTCCTCGCCGGACTGCTCCAGATCCTCATGGGCCTGCTGAGATGGGGCCGCTGGTTCCGGGCCATCTCCCTCTCGGTCGTCGAGGGCATGCTCGCCGGCATCGGCCTCGTCATCGTGGCCGGCCAGCTCTACGCCGCCGCCGGGCTCGACGCCCCCGCCTCCGGCCCCGCCCGGCTCGCCGGACTGCCGGCCGCCCTGGCGGGCGCGCTGACCGCCACCGCCCACCTGATCCCGCTCGCCGTCGCCGCCGGCACGGTCCTCGTGATCGTGGGCTGGCGCCACCTGCCCCCGAAGGCACGGGCCGTGCCCGGCGCGCTCGTCGCGGTCCTCCTCGCGGGCCTCGCCACCGCCCTGCTCGACCTGCCGGTCGCCACCGTGCGGGTGGACGGCGTCCTGGACGCCGTGCGCGTGCCCGGCGCGGACGCCTTCGCCGGCCTGGCCGACCTCGCCCTGCTCGGCACCGTCCTCGCCTTCGCCCTGATCGCCTCGGCCGAGTCGCTGTTCAGCGCGGCGGCCGTGGACCGGCTGCACGACGGCCCCCGCACCGACTACGACCGGGAACTGCTCGCCCAGGGGGTCGGCAACGCGGTCTGCGGCGTGCTCGGCGCGCTGCCCATGACCGCGGTGATCGTGCGCAGTTCGGCCAACGTCCGGGCGGGGGCCAGGACCAAGGCCTCCCGGGTGCTCCACGGCCTGTGGCTGCTGCTCTTCGCGGCCCTGCTGCCCGCCACCCTGGAGTACGTGCCGCTCGCCGCGCTCGCCGGGATCCTGGTCCACGCAGGCTGGAAGCTGATCCCCTTCAGGGGGCTGGCCGCGCTGTGGCGCGGCCACCGGGGCGAGGCCCTCGTCCTCGTCGTGACGGCCCTGGCGATCGTCACGGTCAACATGTTCGAGGGGGTCCTGATCGGACTGGTCCTCTCCGTCGCCAAGGCGGCCTGGGACGCCTCCCACCTCCGCGTCGAGCGGAGCGACGACGGCCACGGGCCGGTGCGCGTCAGCCTGTCGGGGAACGTCACCTTCCTGCGGCTGCCGAAGATACTCGACACGCTCGACGGCCTGCCGAGGGACCGCCCGGTCGAACTCGACCTCTCCGGGCTCCAGCACCTCGACCACGCCTGCCGCGCCGCCCTGGAGGCCTGGGCGGAACGCCACTCCGCCGCCGGTCCCGACTCCGTACGGCTGCACGGGCCGCCGGAGCTCGCGCCCGGACCGTCGGAGGAGGGCGAACCCGCGCGGACGGGCTCCTGACTCCCGGTCACCCGACGTTCCGTGCGAGGACATCGGGGATGAGGGCGCCGGTCCGGGGTACCCGATGACCGTCCAACCCACTAAGGGAGGAATCATGGGTCTGGGAGCTTTCATCATTCTGATCGCGGTGGGGGCCATTCTCACGTTCGCGTCGGACTGGCAGATGGAGGGGGTCAATCTCGACCTGGTCGGCCTGATCCTCATGGCCGTCGGCATCATCGGAACGGCGGCCTACGTCAGCGTGCTGCGCCGCCGCCGGATGATCGTCCCTCCGGTCGCCCCCACGGTCACCGAGGACGACCGTCGGGACCTCCTCTGAACAGACGTTCCGTCATCACACCCCGGAAGGGGTGTGCGAGAGGGGCGACCACGCCGGAAGCGTGGTCGCCCCTCTCGTCGTTCCGTCCGCCGTCCCGGGCGTCCGGGGCGTCCGCCGGCTCACCGGTCCACCGTCACCGCCGCGTGGATGGTCTTGCCGTCCGGCCGGGCGTCCACCGTGACCTCGCGGCACAGGCGCAGCACGATCGGCCAGCCGAAGCCGCCGGGGCGCAGCTTGTCGTGGAGGTCCTGGCGCGGCGTCCTCCCGCTGGCGTCCGCCACGGACACGGTCACGCGATCGGGGCCGACGGCTATGCCGAAGTCGGTGACCCCGCCCCCGTGCCGGTGCGCGTTCGTGACCAGCTCCGACGTGACGAGCAGCAGGTCGTCGATCTGGTCCGGCGGCAGGGGGCCGAGGGCCGCGAGCGCGTGGCAGACCAGCCGCCGCGCCTGCGCGGGCGTACCGACCGTCGACGGCCCGTACGCTCCGGCGCCGGGGCGGGCCGTCGGGGCCTCCGGCGTACGGGGCCGGGTGTCGCTCCGGGTGTTCATCGCGGGTCCCTTTCTTCCTGATTCATCAACACGTGATGTAATTCGTCTGCCCGTTCGCCCAGAAGTGATGCCCGCCACTCCGGGCGGAGCCGACGCCCCTTTTCGGGGAGTGCGTTCGAAAAGCGGGGGTACGAGAACCGGAACTGCTGAACGGACCGTGAGGAAGAGGAGGTTGTCGCGTGCGGACCGAGACGGCCGAGGCGATGGCGACGTACGTGACCAGCGGTACGTGTGAGGACCTGCCCGTCCTGGAGGCCCCCCACGAGGTCGCGCCCCAGGACGCCCGCAACCTGACCAAGGTGTTCCTCCGCGAGCTGGCGGAGCGGGAGGAGGGCACCGAGGCGTACCAGTACGTCCGGAACACCCTGATCGAGATCAACATGTCGCTCGTGCGGTACGCGGCGGGACGCTTCCGCGCGCGGGCCGACGAGATGGAGGACATCGTCCAGGTCGGCATGATCGGCCTGATCAAGGCGATCGACCGCTTCGACCTCTCGCGCGAGGTGGAGTTCGCCACCTTCGCGGTGCCGTACATCGTGGGCGAGATCAAGCGCTTCTTCCGGGACACCACCTGGGCCGTGCACGTCCCCCGCCGGCTCCAGGAGGCGCGGGTGGAACTGGCGAAGGCGACCGACGAGCTGAGTTCGCGGCTCGGCCGGGCCCCCAGGGTCGCCGAGCTGGCGATGCTGATGGGGCTCCCCGAGGAGGAGGTGGTCGAGGCCCAGATCGCCTCGAACGGCTACAACTCCACCTCGCTGGACGCCGCGATCAACGGCGGCGACGAGGAGGACGAGGCGGCCCTGGCCGACTTCATCGGCGGGGAGGACCCGGCGCTCGAACTCTTCGAGGACTTCCACACCCTCGCCCCGCTCGTGGTGGCCCTCGGCGAGCGCGACCGGCTGCTGCTCCACCTCCGCTTCGTCGAGGAGCTGACGCAGGCGCAGATCGGCGAGCGGCTCGGCGTCTCCCAGATGCACGTCTCGCGGCTCCTGGCCCGCAGCCTCAACCGGCTGCGCGAGGGCATGTTCGGGCGGCCGGACGCCGCGTGAGCGTCCGGCGCGCGCCGACGGACGGGGCCCGCACTCCGATTCCCCCGGAGTGCGGGCCCCGTCGTCTCCGCCGGCCCGGGACTACGGGCGCGCGGCGATGAAGGAGGGACGCCGGACCGGGGCGGCGAAGGGCGCCTCCGGCAGGTTCTCCACGCTGTTGAAGACCAGGAACACGTTGCTGCGGGGGTACGGGGTGATGTTGTCGCCCGACCCGTGCAGGGCGTTGCAGTCGAACCAGGTGGCCGAGCCGGCGGGCCCCGTGAAGTGCCGGATGCCGCAGGCCTCGGCGAAGGTGGTGAGCGCCTCGTCCGAGGGCGTCCCCGCGTCCTGCATCTGGAGCGACCTCTTGTAGTTGTCCCGGGGGGTCTCCCCGGCACAGCCCAGGAAGGTGCGGTGCGAACCCGGCATGATCATCAGGCTGCCGTTGGTGGTGTGGTTCGGCGTGAGCGCGATCGACACCGACACCGTCCGCATCTGCGGCAGGCCGTCCTCGGCGTGCCAGGTCTCGAAGTCGGAGTGCCAGTAGAAGCCGCTGGCACCGAAGCCCGGCTTCACGTTGACCCGCGACTGGTGCACGTACACGTCGGAGCCGAGGATCTGGCGGGCGCGGCCGACGACCCGCGGGTCCTCGGCGAGCCGGCCGAAGACCTCGCTGATCCGGTGCACCTCGAAGACGGAGCGGATCTCCTGGGAGCTGGGCTCGACGATCGCCCGCTCGTCCGCCCGGACGGCGGGGTCGGTGACGAGTCGGTCCAGCTCCGTCCGGAGCTCGTCGACCTCCTCCGGGGTGACGAGTTCGTCCACCGTGACGAACCCGTCGCGGTCGTAGTCCTCCAGCTCGCGCGCCCAGAAGGGGCCGGGCGTACCGGGCTCGGACCACACGACGGGGTCCTTGCGGCCGATCAGCTCCTCCCGGGGGCCGCGGGTGGGGTAGAGGTCGACGGGGCGGGTGGGTGCGGAGGCCATGGGGCGGTGTGCCTTCCTTTCGTGCGTCTCGTACGGGTGCGTGCGGGGCGTGCCGCGGAGCGCGGGACGCGACCGGGGGCGCCGGATCAGGCGTCGTCCGCGGCGCCCGCGTCGGTCGGCTCGGGCTCGGTGAGCAGGGGGTAGACGCCGTTCTCGTCGTGGTCCTCGCGCCCGGTGACGGGCGGGTTGAAGACGCACAGGCAGCGGAAGTCCCGCTTGACCTTCAGGGTGTGGCGTTCGTGCCCGTCGAGCAGGTACATCGTCCCGGGCACGATGGTGTGGGTGAGGCCGGTCTCGTGGTCGGTGAGTTCGGCCTCGCCGGCCGTGCAGACGACGGCCTCGACGTGGTGCGCGTACCACATGGAGGTCTCGGTCCCGGCGTACAGCACCGTCTCGTGGAGGGAGAAGCCGACCCGCTCGCGGGCCAGGACGATGCGCTTGCTCTCCCAGGTGCCCGAGGCGGCCCTCACGTGCCGCTCGGTGTTCTCCAGCTCGTCGAAGGAACGGACGATCATGTTTTCCTCTCGCGGTGTCGCGGACGGGGTCGGTCGCTGCCGGACGGGTCAGGCGGCGTGGCGGACGGAGCGGGCCAGGATGCCGAGGCCCTCGTCGAGCTCGTCGTCCGTCGCGGTCAGCGGCGGTAGCAGCTTGACCACCTCGCCGTGCGGTCCGGACGTCTCCAGGAGCAGGCCGATCTCGAACGCCCGCCGGCACACGGCGTCGGCGCGCTCCCCGTCGGCGAACTCCAGGCCCCATACGAGGCCGCGTCCGCGCACCGCGATGCCCGACCGCTCGTCGTCCCCGCACAGGTCGAGCAGGGCGCGCTCCACCCGGCCGGCCCGCTCCAGGGTCCGCTCGCGCAGGGCGCCGTCGCGCCAGTACGCGTCGAGGGCGGCGGTGGCGGTGACGAAGGCGGGGTTGTTGCCGCGGAAGGTGCCGTTGTGCTCGCCGGGCTCCCACAGGTCCAGCTCCGGGCGGAACAGGCAGAGGGCCATGGGCAGGCCGTAGCCGCTGATGGACTTGGACAGGGTGACGATGTCGGGCGTGATGCCCGCCTCCTCGAAGGAGAAGAAGTCACCGGTGCGCCCGCAGCCCATCTGGACGTCGTCCACGATCAGGAGCATGTCGTGCCGGCGGCAGAGGTCCGCGAGGGCGCGCAGCCACTCGGCGCGGGCGACGTTGATCCCGCCCTCGCCCTGGACGGTCTCGACGATGACGGCGGCCGGGTGGTCGAGGCCGGAGCCCGGGTCCTCCAGGAGCCGCTCGAACCACAGGAAGTCGGGGACCTGCCCGTCGAAGTAGTGGTCGAAGGGCATCCGGGTGGCGTGGGGCAGCGTCACGCCCGCCCCGGCGCGCTTGGCGGAGTTGCCGGTGACGGCGAGCGAACCGAGCGACATCCCGTGGAAGGCGTTGGTGAAGGAGACGACGGTCTCCCGCCCGGTGACCTTGCGGGCGAGCTTCAGGGCCGCCTCCACCGCGTTGGTGCCGGTGGGGCCGGGGAACATCACCTTGTAGGGCAGGGCGCGGGGCTCCAGGACCGCCGAGCGGAAGGTCTCCAGGAAGTCGCGTTTGGCGGTCGTCGACATGTCGAGGCCGTGGGTGATGCCGTCGTCGGCGAGGTAGTCGAGGAGGGCGCGCTTGAGGACGGGGTTGTTGTGCCCGTAGTTCAGCGAGCCGGCTCCGGCGAAGAAGTCGAGGTACGGCCGCCCCTGCTCGTCGTACAGCCTGCTGCCGGAGGCGCGCTCGAAGACGACGGGCCAGGCGCGGCAGTAGCTGCGGACCTCCGATTCGACGGTCTCGAAGACGGAGGAGGGGGCGAGGTCGGTCAGGGTCACGGAGTCTCTTCTCCCAGGTGTGGTTCGGGGTGCGGGTGGATGCGTGCGGGAACGGCCGGCGGACGGCTCAGGAGGCCGGGAGGTCCAGGGGGCCGATGCGGTACAGCACTTCGGCCTCGTGCCCCGAGGTGGGGAACGAGGCGGCCGGGAAGAGGACCTCTCGCGTCAGCTCCGCGCCGTGGCGGCGCGCGTAGGACCGGAACATCCGGTCGGACGCCAGGTTTCCCGGCGTGACGGTCGCCTCCACGCGGTCGAGTCCCCGCTCGGCCGCCACTCGGGCGGACAGGGCGTCGAGCAGGGTCCCGGCTACCCCGCTTCCGCGGTGCGAATCCTCCACGGCGACCTGCCAGACGAAGAGCGTGCCCGGCGCTTCGGGCCGCAGGTATCCGGTGACGAAGCCCACCGGGCGTCCGGAGGCGTCACGGGCGACGGCGGTCGTGTCGGCGAAGTCGCGGCACCACAGCAGGTAGCTGTACGGCGAGTTGAGGTCCAGCTCTCCCGAGCCGCGGGCGATCCGCCAGAGGTCGGCGCCGTCCTCGATCTCGGCCGGGCCGACGGAGACGTCGGTCCGGGCTGTCGCAGGGGCAGTGCTCTGGGCAGTGGTCATGGGCGCCGAAGGTACCCAGAGGATCTCGGAACTTCCTGGTGCTGAGGGGTTGTTCGCGCTGGTGGAACGTGATAGGTGCAGTTGGCACCTTCATGAGGGGAATCCCTCTTTCCCGCTACGGCGAATCACCTCATAGAGGGACAGAATGACCGTTTATAACGGATCGATAACGGCTCGGGAGAGAAGGATTCGCTCCTTCAGAAAGCGTGAGATGATCCGCGATTTCGCGTTTGAAGCCGTCGGGAGCGGTCATGTGTATGGGTCACCCCGTGCCGCGCCTTCGTCGGCCCGCGGCACGGGGTGACCCGGTCGGACTACCAGATCGCCTCGACCCACTCCGGGTGGTCGACGAACGGGTTCCGGTTGCCCTGGTAGGTGCCGAAGATGATGTCGTTGCGGCGCTTCTCGAAGGCGCTCGGCGGGTCCAGCTCGTTCCACTGCTTCAGGACCGAGAGGCGGCCGTGGTGCGGGACGCTGCCGTTGGAGGTCGACTCGTTGGGCTCCAGGTCCGCCCAGGAGTCGCCGCCCTCGTAGCGGACGGCCATGTAGAGGAGCATCCGCGCCACGTCGCCCTTGTCCGCGTCGCGCGGCTCGAAGGAGTTGCTGTCCGTGTAGCTGCCGGGCGCGCCGCTGACCGGGCTGCCGCCGTTGTCGAAGTCCTTGTTGCCGCGGGTGCTGTTGACCTGGACGTCCGCCGCGCGCAGGTGGTGCAGGTCGGTGCCGGGGCCGGCCGAGGTGCCGAAGTTGCCGTGGGACTGGGCCCAGGTGTGCTCGCGGTTCCAGTTGCCCACCGCACCGCCGTTGAGGGACTTGCCGCGCGAGACCCCGCTGTAGAGCAGGATCACGTTGTTGGAGTTGTTCGGGTCCTGGTCGACGGTCTTCAGGGCGTTCCAGACCGCGTCGTACGAGATCTTGCTCTGGCTGCTGATGATGGTGTGCAGCGAGGACTTGAGGGCCGGACCGGTCTTGCCGACCGCGTCCTTGTAGTACGTGCTGTCGTACGGGGAGGTCGTGGCGTTCGCGGGGGCCGCGGTGACCGCGGGGAGGGTGAGGGTGACGAGGACGGCGGCTATGGAAGCCGCCCAGGCCTTCCGACGGCGGGGCTGTGCGACGGACATGGGGGGTGCCCTTTCCCGGTGGGGGCACGCGCCGGAACGCGGCACCGGCTCGAGGGCGCCGCGCTCTACGCGTGTTGACTTCTTGTCAGCCGGGAGCGTGGCACGGGGGAGCGGCCCGCCGTGTAACCGGGAGGAGGCGTTTCCGTGACGTTCTCGCATACACGGGCACCGGGGGTCCGCGCGCCCGTCCGGGACCTCCTCAGACGCCCCGGACGTCCACCGGCAACCCCTTCGGCTCCTTGATCCGCTTCATGATGATCTGCGAGTTGACCTCGGTGACCCCGGCCAGCGTCGTCAGCCGCTCGATCCACAGCCGCTCGTACGCCGCCAGGTCCGCCACCGCGATCCGCAGCAGGCAGCCGGGACTCCCGAACAGCCGGTACGCCTCGATCACGTCCGGCACGTCCCGCAGTGCCTCCTCGAAGGCCTCCACCGTCTCCCGGTCCCGCCGCACCTCCACCGAGACGAGCACCTCGAAGCCCCGCCCCACCGCCTCCGGATCGATGATCGCCCGGTAGCCCCGGATCACCCCGTCCTGCTCCAGCTGGCGCACCCGCCGCAGGCAGGGGGAGGGGCTGAGCCCCACCCGCTGGGCCAGCTCCTGGTTGCTCAGCCGGCCGTCGTTCTGGAGCTCGCGCAAGATATGGAGGTCGATTCGGTCCATGGCGCAATCTTCTCCCAAGAAGAAACATTTCGGCGGCTCATTCGGCAATCGCCTTGCGCGCCGTTTGTCCTATCCTTGCGGGCTCAGGAACCTCTGGAGAGGCCTTCGGGGCCCTTCCGGCAGAGGCCCTCCCGCCCCGGGCCCTCCCGCCACGGGGCGGAACCCCTTTTCGTCGGTACGGAGTCGAGGACAGCAGCCATGAAGCGGACGCACGACGGGGAAGCGCGCCGGATCGTCGTCATCAGCACCGGCGGAACGATCGCCAGCCGCTGGCAGGGCACCGGCTACGCGGCCGACGCCTCGGGCAGCGACGTCCTGGCCACCGCCCCCCTCCCCGAGGACGTCACCGTCGAGGTCGTCGACCTCTTCAACGTCAACAGCTCCCGCATGACCGCGGCCCACCAGCTCGCCCTCCTGCGCACCGTCCACGAGACGTTCGCCGACCCCGGCGTCGACGGCGTCGTGATCACCCACGGCACCGACACCCTGGAGGAGACCGCCTTCCTCCTGGACCTGCACCACACCGACGCCCGCCCGGTCGTCCTCACCGGCGCCCAGCGCCCCTTCGGCACCGGCGACGGCGACGGCCCCGGCAACCTCTACGACGCGCTCCAGGTCGCGTCCACCGTCCGCGACCTCGGCGTCCTCGTCGTCTTCGACGGGCGCGTCCACGCGGCGCGCGGCACGGTCAAGTACCGGACCCTGGACGCCGACGCCTTCTCCGACCCGTCGGCCGAGCGCCTCGGCCGCGTCGGGTTCTCCCGCGTCGACGTCGAGCGGCAGCCCGAGCGCCCGGCCCCGCTCCCCTTGCCCGCCGCCGCGCGCACGGCCGCGCCCGGCACCACCGGCGCCGCCCCGCTGCCCCGGGTCGACATCGTGACGCACCACTCCGACGGCGACCCGCTGCTCCTGAACGCGGCCGTCGCCGCCGGAGCCCGGGGCGTCGTCCTCGTCGCCACCGGCGCGGGCAACGCCACCCCGGAGATCGCCGCCGCCGTCGAGGACGCGGTCGCCCGAGGGGTCCTCGTCGCCGTCACCACCCGCGTCCCGGCCGGACCGCTCGCCGAGATCTACACCGGCGGCGGCGCCGTCGACCTCGTCGCGGCGGGGGCCCTCCTCACCGGCACCCTCCGGGCCGGGCAGGCCAGGATCGCCGTCCTCGCCGCGCTCCTCTCCGAGGAGGGCGGCGCGGGCGACCCGGCCCGCGCCACCGCGCTGCTGCGCCGGCTCCTCGACGGCCCGGTCCGCGCCGAACCCGCCCTCGCCGCCCGCGCCTGACCGGCGGCCCCGAGGGGGCGCCTTGCCGATCATGCCGGCCTCGCGGCGTCCGGCCCGATCGGCAAGACGCCCCCGAGGACCCCGGCTCGCGGGCGGAGCCCCCGGCCCGTCGTCCGCGAGCCGGAATCGACCCGCCGCGTCCGTCAGGCCAGCCGCAGGGTCACGAACGGGACGGTGTCCCCGGGCAGGACGTACCGCTCCACCTCCACGAAGCCCCGCGCCAGGGCGAACCGCAGCCCCTCCCCGTTGGAGGCCAGGACCACCGTCTCCACGCCCTCGCCGCCCAGCGTCCGCGCGTGCGCGAGCCCCCGCTCGTACAGCGCGGTCCCGAAGCCCCGCCCCCGGAACCCGGGCAGCGTCCGGGCGATGACGGTCGCCGCCGCCGTCTCCCCGTCCGGCGGGCGCACCGTCGAGCAGCCCACCGCCACGTCCCCGAGATAGGCCACGTCCAGCCGGTTCCGGCCCGCGCGCTCGCGCACCTCGTCGGGCGAGAGGACGGCCGTGGGGACGATCGCGTTGTGGACGGCGCGCCAGTCCGCGAGCGGCGCCCCGCTCAGGGCCCGCTCGATGTGGAGTTCGTTCATCCGGGCAGCCAACCGCCCCCCGCCCGGCCGGTCAACCGCTTTCCGGGCCCGCCCGGAGACACCCGGGAGGGCGCGTCCGTACGGGTGGGGGCGGAGGGACCGCGGCAGCACCGCCCGCCGAACGGGTACGGATCCCCGCACTGTCCCCCCGGTCAGATCCCCGCACCGCCCCCCCCGGTCAGGAGGAACGCCGTCCCATGCCCGTCCGCAAGGGCACCCCCGCGCTGCTGAGCGCCGGCACGCTGTGTGCCGCCCTGCTGCTCACCGGCTGCGGCAGCCCCGCCGCCCCGCCCGCCCCCGCCCCCGCTCCCACGACCGCCGGCGAGGCCCGCTCCCGTCCGGGCCCACCGGGCAAGGCCGCCACCGCCTCCGCCCCGATTCCCGAGACCCGGCTCCCCGGCGTCGGCCCCGTCACCCACGCCTCCGTCCCCGACGGCACCTCCCAGGCCCTCGTCGTCACCGGCGCCTCCGCCGACTCCACCCGGTCCACCGCGACGCTCTACGCCCGCGACCCGGCCGGCGGCTGGAAGACCCAGGCCGGACCCTGGCCCACCCACAACGCCCTCCGGGGCTGGACCGCCGACCACACCGCGGGCGACCTGCGCACTCCCATCGGGGTCTTCCGCCTCGGCGACGCGGGCGGCCGGCTGCCCGACCCCGGCACCCTCCTGCCGTACGACCAGGACGCGCGGTTCGCGATCAGCGGCACCGGGTTCGCCGGCGAACCCCTCGAAGGCTCCTTCGACCACGTCGTCGCCATCGACTACAACCGGGTCCCCGGCCGCAGCCCGCTCGACAGGGAACGCCCCCTCGGCGCCGAGAAGGGCGGCGGCGTCTGGATCCACGTCGACCACGCCGGCCCCACGCAGGCCTGCGTCACCCTGGAGATCGAGGACCTGCGCGAGCTGCTCCGGGCGCTCGACCCGGCCCGGGAACCGGTCGTCGTCATGGGCCCGGCCACCGAACTGGCCCGCTGACGAAGCCCGTCCACGCACACGCGCCACGGGGCGCCCGGCTCTCCGCCGGGCGCCCCGTGGCGTCTTCTCCCGCCGCTCAGCTCCCGCCGGACGCGACCGCCCCGCGGAACGACGCCGTGTGGCTGCGGACCTGATCCTGCGACAGGTACGCGTCGGTGTACTCGAAGTCCTTCAGCGTCCCCGCCTTCGAGGCCAGGAACCCGGTCCGCACGTAGTCGTCCCCGGCCAGGGCGTTGAGCACCCAGTTCGTCATCACCCGGGTCTTCGCCACGTTGGTCCGCAGCGCGCCCCAGTGGTAGGCGCGGGCCACGGCCTGCGCCGGCATCCCGTGCAGCTCCACGCCGAGCGGCTTGGAGACCCCGTCCATCCCGCCGAGATCCACCACGAGTCCCAGGTCCTTGTGCCGGTACGGGTGGAGCGGCTCGCCGCGCAGGGTCGAGACCAGGTTGTCGGCGACCGCCTTGCCCTGCCGCATCGCGTGCTGGGCCGTCGGCGGGCAGACCGCCCCCTCCTCGCCCTTGGCGAGGTCGGGCACCGCCGCCGCGTCCCCGAGCGCCCACACCCCGTCCAGCCCCGGCACCGCCATCTCGGGCGTGACGACGGCCCGGCCCTTGAGGGTCTCCGTGCCGAGCGTGCCGATCAGGGGGCTCGCGGCCACGCCGGCCGTCCAGATGAGGGTCCGGCTCGGCAGCACGCGCCCGTCCGTGAGCGTCACCGTCTTCTCGTCCACCGAGGCCACCGAGACGCCGAGCGACACCTCGATGCCGCGCCGGGTCAGGATGTCCGTCGCGGCCTTCCCCAGCTTCTCGCCCAGCTCGGGCATGAGCCTCGGCGCGATGTCCACCAGGTGCCACTTGATGAGGTCCGGGTCGAGCCGCGGATAGCGCTTGACCGCGTTGTGGGTGAGGAGTTGGAGGCAGGCCGCCGTCTCCGTCCCGGCGTAGCCGCCGCCGACGACCACGAACTGCAGCCGGGCCGCCCGCTCCGCTTCGTCGTTGCTCGCGTCCGCCAGGTCCAGCTGGGCGATGACGTGGTCGCGGACGTACACGGCCTCCGCGAGCGTCTTCATCCCGCGCGCGTGCTCGGTGAGGCCCGGGATGTCGAAGGTCCGGGTCACGCTGCCGGGCGCGAGCACGAGATGGTCGTACGGCTCGTTCACGTACTCCCCGGAGATCGTCCGCACCACGCAGACCTTCGCCGCCGTGTCGATGCCGACCACCCCGCCGGGGACGATCCGGGTCCGGTGCCGTTCGCTGCGCCGCAACGACAGGGCGACCGACTGGGGGGTCAGCACCCCCGCCGCCACCTGGGGGAGCAGTGGCAGATAGAGCTGGTACGAGAACGGCGAAAGGAGCGTGATGACCGCCTCCCGCTCCGCCAGCCGCCGTTCGAGCCTCCGTACGCAGGCCACTCCGGCGAAGCCGGCGCCCACCACGAGAATCCTCGGTCGCGTCACGCTGTCCGCCCTTCCGTATGAGCGTGCAAGGAGCCATTGGCTGCGGCCGGTACGGCCGCATGGCAACTTTTTGCCGACTACCCCTTGTTTACCCTTTTTATCGTCATTGCCGATGGATCGCTCTTCGGCGGTGTCCGTACCGGCCCCGAGGGCCCGGCACCGCCGGTTGCGCCCTCTGCTACCCCCTCACGGCCGTTCCCACCGCCCCGCCGCACGTCCGGAAGACCGAACCGCCCCCTCAGAGGACCGCGATCCCCAGGGGGCGCGACCCCGCCGCCAGCCGGCGGGCGTCGCCCGAGGCGAGGTCCACGACCGTCAGGCCGTCCCAGTACCCGTCCCGGGTGAACCCGCCGGACACGTAGGCCGTGCGCCCGTCCCGGGACACGGCCACGTTCTCGTGCGCCCCCTCCAGCGGGTACACCCGCTCCCTCCCGTCCGGCGCGCGCACCGTCAGGGACGGCCCCCGGTCCGCGTCCGGGTCGATCGGCCCCGTGCCCACCACCAGGAGCGTCCCGCCGGCCGTCACGGCGACCCCGTGCTGATGCGTCCGCGCGGTCATCGGCTCGATCTCCGTCCGGCCGGTCCGGGGGTCGACCACGGCGAGCCGCTCGCCCTCGAACGGCAGGAGCAGCTTCCCGTCCGAGGGCCGCACCGCCGCGTAGTGCGGCTTGAGCCAGGAACCGAGCCCGCCCTCCGTGCCGTACGGGGCGACCTCCACCCTCCGGGACTCCAGGGTCCCCGCCGCGACGACCGTGACGTCGAAGGAGTCGTGGCCGGTCGCGTACACCTCGGTTCCGTCCCGCGAGACGTCCACGTCGAACGGGCGCCGGCCGACCGGCACCGCGTCCGTCACCCGCAGCGCCGCCGTGTCGACCACCTCCAGGGCGCCGTTCCCGCCGGGCGCGTTGACCCCCACGTACGCCCGGCGCCCGTCCGGCGCGAGCGCGATGCCCATGCCGCCGCCCCGGTACTCGCCCGTGGTCACGGGCCCGGTGTCCGTCCGGTACGGGATCAGGGCGAGCCGCTTCCGGGCCGCGGTGTCCACGACCGCCACCCCCTCGGCGGTCGCCACCCACGCGCGCCCGTCGGCGCCGAGCGCCACGCTGTACGGCGCGGTCCCCACCTCCACGGACCCGGTGGCCCCCCGCACGGGGTCGACGAAGGTGACCGTGTCGGAGCCGAAGTCGGTCACGAGCAGGGTGCCGGGGGCGGGCGGCGCGGTGGCCGCCGGACCGGGGGCCGGGGAGCCGGCGGCGGGGGAGGACGGCCCGGCGGGCCCCGCCGGGGCCGCGCTCCCGGAGCCCTGGGCGCACCCCGTGAGGAGCACGGCGGCCACCGCGCCGGGCAGGAGCGCCCGGGCGGCACGGGACGGACGGCGGGACTTCCTCATGACGGACTCCTCGGTGCGGCGACCGCGCGGACGCCTCCCGGAGGCCCGTCCGGCGGATCGCGGCCGGGGGAGGGGAGACGGATCCGCGCCCTGCACCGATCCTCCGCCCGGACCCGCCCCCGCACGGTCCACCGGGCATCCCGGCCCCGGTGCCGGAACGGACGACACCGGGGTCGGCCGAACGGATGACCCCGTTCCCGCCCCGGGAGGGCCCTTCCGGCGGTTACGGTGGCGCGATGACCGAGCTCTGGCAGGAGTCCTCCCCGGGCGTCCTGCGCCTGCCCTCCGGACGTCTGGTCCGCGGCCGGGGCCTGCGCCACCCGCTGCCCGACGGCCCCGCCCCCACGTACGCCGTGCACCTCCTCGGCCGGACGCCTCCCGAGGTGCCCTGGGAGTCCACCTGGCTGCGCTGGCCGGACTTCCGGCTCCCCGCCGACCGGGACGCGGCCCGTGCCGTCCTCGCGGAGGCCCGGGAACGCGCCGCCGGGGAACGCGTCGAGGTCGCCTGCGGCGGCGGCCGGGGGCGCACCGGCACGGCCCTCGCCGTCCTCGCCGTCCTCGACGGGGTCCCGGCCGGGGAGGCGGTCGCGTACGTGCGCCGCCACTACGACCGGCACGCGGTCGAGACCCCCTGGCAGCGCCGGTACGTCCGCAGGTTCACGGTGTGAGGCGGAGCTTCCGCCCCGGGCTCAGGACCTGACGCCGTCCAGGAGGCACAGCGCCCGCTCGGCGCACAGCGCCGCCGCCTCCGGGACGTGGGACGGCGCGCCGGACTCCGCGAACAGGTGCGCGGTCCCGGGGTACAGGAAGAGCCGGCGGTCCGCCGCGCCCGCCACCAGCTCGCGCGCCGCCGCCAGGTCGCCCTCGCCGGCGAAGTACGGATCGGCGTCCATCCCGTGCACCTGCACGGGCACGCCCTCCGGCCAGGCCGCGCCGAACGTGTCCGCCGGGACGCAGGCGCTGAACAGCAGGGCGCCGCGCGCCCCGGGCCGGGTCTGGGCCAGCTTCTGCGCGGGCAGCACGCCGAGCGAGAACCCGGCGTACACGAGGCCGTCCGGAAGGCCCTCGGCCGCTCGCGCGCCGCGCTCCACGAGCGCGCCGAAACCGATCTCCCGGGCGTATCCGCCCCCGGCCTCCAGATCCCCGAAGACGCGCCCCTCGTACAGGTCGGGCACGTGGACCGTGTGCCCGGCGCGCCGCAGCCCGTCCGCGAAGGCGCGGACGCCCTCCGTCAGCCCGAGCGCGTGGTGGAAGAGCAGAACCTCGGCCATGTCGTCGTCCCCTGGTCGCCGTGCGCGGTCCGCTCCCTCGCGGCACGGACCGTCCCGGGAGGCAGCATGGCGCACGGCACCGACAACGCCCCGGTGCGGGGCGAGGGGACGGTTACCGCTGCGGCCGGTGCGCGACGACGGCGCCCGCCGCCTGGCCCACGACGCCCATGGGGCCGGTGACGCCCATCGGACCGCCCGGACCGCCCTGGCCCATCGGCCCCCCGGCACCCATCGGACCGCCAGGACCCATCGGGGCACCGGCCCCGGCGCGCGGCGCGCCCGCGTGGACGACGCCGCCCTGAGGGGCGGGAGCGCCCTGCGGCGGAACCTGGATGACCCGGCTCAGGTCCCGCAGGACCTCCTCCGCGGTCTGGCGGACGTCACCGGGAACATCCCCCCGTTCCCGTATGAGCTCGGCATAGATCGGTGCCGTGCCGTCCGAGTGGTTCATGGGGCTCGCTTCCTTCGTCTGCGCCGGCGTGCGTCACCGACAGGGCGACGGCGAGTCTACGGGGCACCACCGACACGGCCGGGTCCGGGAGCCCGGTCGTCACCCCGACGGACGCCTCCCGGTCCGATAATCACTGTTCTCCGCGTCCCTTCCGTCCGAGAATGGATCATCGAACACCACGGGAGGGGACCCGATGGGCCAGGACGCCCTGACTCTGCACGACCTGATGACGCCCGACGAGCTCGCCGCCGCCCTCGCCGAGGGGCACGTGACCCGGAAACCGCATCCCGGGCTGCCGCTGTCGATCTACACGTACACGCGCGCGTGCCAGTACGCCCAGCACTGGAACCGGGCCACCCTCCACTGCCGCGGCCTCGTCGCCGACGACGCCACCGGGCGGATCGTCGGACTGCCCCTCCCCAAGTTCTTCAACCTCGCCGAGCACGCCACCGGCAGCCCCTACGCGCCCCCGCTGCCCGACGAGCCCTTCGAGGTGTACGACAAGGTCGACGGCAGCCTCGCCGTGGTCTTCCACTACGCGGACCGCTGGCACGCCGCCTCCAAGAGCTCCTTCACCAGCTCCCAGGCCGTCTGGGCGCAGCGCCGCCTCGACGCCGCCGACACCACGGGCCTGACGCCCGGCACCACCTACCTCGCCGAGATGCTCTACCCGGGCAACCGCATCGTCGTGAACTACGGCGAGCGCCGCGACCTCGTCCTGCTCGCCGCCCTCGGCCCGGACGGCACCGAGGTGCCGCTCGCCGAGGCCGCCGCCTCCTGGGCGCCCCTCGGCAGCGTCGTCCGCACCTGGTCCGTCGCCACCCTCGACGAACTCGTCGCCCTCACCGAGTCCAACACCCTGCCGGACGGCCGCCCGGCCACCGGCACCGACGCCGAGGGCTTCGTGCTGCGCTTCGCCTCCGGCCTGCGCGCCAAGGCCAAGCTGAGAGAGTACGTCCGCCTCCACAAGGTGCTCACCGGCGTCACCGAGCAGGACATCTGGCGCGGCCACGGCGTCCAGCGCTTCGCCGGCCTGCCCGCCACGCAGGTCGCCAAGGGCCTCGGCTGCGCCGTCGCCGACGTCGAGGCCTCCGGCGGCAAGCCCCTCGACGCCCTCCTGGAACAGGTCCCCGACGAGTTCGACCAGTGGGTGCGCGGGGTGATCGCCCGCCTGGAGGAGACCGCCGCCGCGCGCGAGCGGGCCGTCGACGAGGCGTACGCCCGCCTGGCCCACCTCGCCGGCGACCGGGCCGCCTTCGCCCGCGCCGCCGCGGGCCTGCCCGACAAGGGCCTGCGCGCCGCCCTCTTCCTGCGCCTCGACGGGCGCCCGACCGACCTCCTCCTCTGGCGGCAGGTCCGCCCCGAGGCCACCGATCCCTTCGCCCACGACCAGGAGAACCGACCGTGCCCGTCGTCCACGTCATGACCGGCCTGCCCGCCTCGGGCAAGACAACGGCCGCCCGCGCCCTGCAGGCCGACGCCGAGGGCCGCGTGCGCCGCGTCAACCTCGACGACCTGCGCACCATGCTCGACCTGCCCGACCCCGAGCGGGGCCGCTCGCACACCCGGGAGCAGACCGTCCTCGCCGTCCAGGACGCCGCCGTCCGCGCGGCTGTCGACGGCGGCTTCGACGTCGTCGTCGACAACACCCACCTCACCCCGCACATCCCCAAGCGGCTCAAGGCCGCCGTCGCGGGCCTGGACGTCACCTTCGCCGTCCACGACTTCACCGGCGTGCCTGCCGACGAGTGCGTCCGCCGCGACGCCGCCCGCGAGCGGCCCGTCGGCGAGGAGATCATCAGGATCCTCGCCGACAAGCACGCCAAGGCCACCCGGGGCGGCTGGCGGCTCACCGCCGACTGGCTCAACGACCGCCCGGCCGTCGAGCCGTACGTCGCGGACCCGGCGCTCCCCACCGCCGTCATGTGCGACATCGACGGCACCCTCGCCCTGCGCGTCGACCGGGGGCCGTACGACTTCACCCGCTGCGACCGCGACGCCCTCAACCTCTCCGTCCGCGACGCCCTGCGGGCCTTCCGGAACGCCGAACGCGACCGGATCGTCCTGCTCTCCGGCCGCAGCGAGGACCACCGCGCCCTCACCGAGGAGTGGCTCGCCCGCCACGAGGTGCCCTACGACGAACTGTGGATGCGGGCCTCCGGCGACGGCCGGGGCGACGACCTCGTCAAGGCGGAGCTCTTCGACGCCCACGTCCGCCACCGCTACGCCGTCCGCGTCTCCCTCGACGACCGCGACCGCGTCGTGGCCCTCTGGCGCCGCATGGGCCTCCCCACCTGGCAGGTCAACTACGGCGCCTTCTGACCGGCGGCCCGGGGGCGGCGCCGACCGCCCCCGGCGCCGTGCCAGGATCGTGGGATGGTGGAAAAGATCATCGCGGCGTGCGACGGCGCGTCGAAGGGAAATCCCGGCCCCGCGGCCTGGGCGTGGGTCATCGGCCGGTCCGACGGATCGGTCGACCGCTGGGAGGCGGGCCCGCTCGGCCGGGCGACCAACAACGTGGCCGAACTCACGGCCCTGGAAAGGCTCCTGGAGGTCCTCGACCCCGACGTCCCCGTCGAGGTCCGCATGGACTCGCAGTACGCCATGAAGGCGGTCACGACCTGGCTGCCCGGCTGGCGCCGCAAGGGCTGGAGGACCGCCTCCGGCAGCCCCGTCGCCAACAAGGACCTGGTGGTCCGCATCGACGCGCTCCTCACCGGCCGCGACGTCGACTTCGTGTACACCCCGGCCCACCAGGTCGACGGCGACCCCCTCAACGACGCCGCCGACCGCGCGGCCGGCCACACCGCCCGCACCCAGGAGGCCGCGGGCTCCGACTCCGGATCCCCGCTGCCCCCGCCGGAGGCGCCCGCCAGGGCCTCCGCGCCCCGCTCGCGCTCCTCCGCGCCGTCCGGCTCCCGCACCGGGACCGCGAGCGCCTCCGCCACCCGCCGGACACGCCCGTCCGGCGGCACGCTCAAGGCGAGATTCGCGGGCCGCTGCCGCTGCGGCAAGGCCTACGACAAGGGCGAGACCATCAGCAAGAACCCCGACGGCTGGGGCCATCCCACCTGCGTCTGAACGGCCGGGCCGTCCGACTGGCGGGCGGCCCCGTCCGTTGCGTGAGACCGGCGCGTCCGGGGCGCGCGAGAGGCTTCACCCACCCGTGTACGCGGGTTCGCCCGGGGTTCTGTTCTCCGAGCGGCCGGGGCTGCATACTGTCCTCCTCGCACCGGTGACGAACCGCTCTCACCTGCTCATTCGTCGTTCTCACGACATGGTCGGCACCGGCGAGAACCTCCCTCCAGCTACCGCCGCGGACTCTCCGTGACGGGAGCCTCCCCTGCCCGTGAAAGACCCGAGGTTCCGTGCCAGTACCTGTTCTCCTGACCGGGCGCTCCGTGCGCCTGGAGCCGCTGGCGATGCGGCACGCCGAAGCCCTCGCCCGGGCCGGCGGGGCGGACCGATCGGCCTACGCCTTCACCCCCGTTCCCGACGGCCTCGAATCGGCCCTCGACTACATCGCCCGCGCCCTCGCGGACCAGGCGGCGGGCCGGTGCCTGCCCTTCGCCGTGGTCAGTACGGCCGACGAACGGGTCGTCGGCTCCACCCGCTTCCTCGAACTCGACTACTGGCGGGGCCCGCTGGTCTGGCCGCCCGTCCCCGGCATGCCCCACGGCGATCCCCTGACCGCCGTCCCGGACGCCGCCGAGATCGGCAACACCTGGATCGCGGGCGCCGCCCGGGGCACCGGCATCAACACCGAGGCCAAGTACCTCATGTTCCGGCACGCCTTCGAGGTCTGGAGGGTCCGGCGCCTCACCCTGCGCGCCGACGCCCGCAACACCCGCTCCAGGATCGCGATCGAACGCCTCGGCGCGACCTGCGAGGGCGTCCGTCGCGCCCACTCCCGCGGCCTCGACGGCGCCGTCCGCGACACGGCCTTCTACTCGGTCCTCGACGACGAATGGCCCGCCGTCCGCGACATCGTCGAACTCCGCATGTCCGCCCCGCGCCAGGTCCGCGTCCCCCAGGACCTGCTCCCGGCCTGAGGCCCGCGACCGCTGCCCCGGTGCCCCCGGGGCGGCGGTCGCACGCGCTCCCGGCCCCTTCCGGCGGGCCCGGTACGGTGGCCGGGACAGCGAGCCGTACCGCCCGAAGGGACCGAGTGACCGTGCCGACCGCAACCTCCGACGTACTCCTCCGGACGGAGGGCCGCGCCGGGTTCGTCACCCTGAACCGGCCCCGCGCCATCAACGCGCTCACCCACGCGATGGTGCTCCGCATCGACGAGGCCCTCACCGCCTGGGAGCACGACCCGGCCGTCGGGACGGTCGTGATCGAGGGGGCGGGCGAACGCGGTCTGTGCGCCGGCGGCGACATCCGCGCCATCCATGACGACGCCCGCGCCGGAGGCACCGCGTCCGCCGCCTTCTGGCGGGACGAGTACCGGCTCAACGCGCGGATCGCCCGCTACCCCAAGCCGTACGCGGCCCTCATGGACGGCATCGTCATGGGCGGCGGCGTCGGCGTCTCCGCCCACGGCTCCCACCGCGTCGTCACCGAGCGCTCCAGGGTCGCCATGCCCGAGACCGGCATCGGTTTCGTGCCCGACGTCGGCGGCACCCACCTCCTCGGGCGCGCCCCCGGCGAACTCGGCACCCACCTCGCCCTCACCGGGAACCCCGTCGGGGCCGCCGACGCGATCCTCGCCGGCCTCGCCGACCGGTACGTCCCCGCCGCCGAACTCCCCGCCCTGGCCGAGGACCTGGCGCTCCTGCCGGCCGACGAGGCCCTCGCCCGCCGCGCCGCCGCGCCCCCGCCCGGCGTCCTGGCCGGGCAGCGGGAGTGGATCGACGCCTGCTACGCCGCCCCGACCGTCGCGGAGATCGTCGAGCGCCTCTTCGACACCGGCGTGCCCGCCGCCAAGGAGGCCGCCGAAACCCTCCTCGCGAAGTCCCCGACCGCCCTCGTGACGACCCTGGCCGTCCTGCGCCGCTCCCGCGCCCTCGCCACCCTGGAAGAGGTCCTGGACCTGGAGTACCGCGCCTCCTGCGCAGCCCTGACCACCCACGACCTGGTCGAGGGCATCCGCGCCCAGGTCGTCGACAAGGACCGCGACCCGCACTGGGACCCCGCCACCCTCGACGCGGTCACGGACGCGGACGTCGCCCGCTCCTTCGCCCGGCCGCCCGGCGGCGACCTCGGCCTGGCCGCCGGGAAGCCGGCCGGGGAGCGGTAGGCCGGGCGTCCGCGGTTCGGTCCCGAGAGGCCCCGGCGCTGGCGCGCCCGCGGCGCCTCGACGGGCCTCCCGCAGGCGCCGGGGGAGCGGCCGGTTCGCCCCCGGGGTGTCCGACCCATGGGCGCGGACGAGGGCGCGTGCCGGCCGCCGCGACGCCGCGGGCAGGTGTCAGCGACCCCGCAGGGCCCCGGCCGCCGTCCGCCAGGCCTCGGTGACCGCCCCGTGCGCGAGCGCCGTCGCCTCCGCCACGTCGGCGGGCAGCGTCAGCGGCGCCCCGATGTGGACGTGCAGGCCGGGCCTGCGGACGGGCGCCGTGAGCACCCCGGCGAGCTGCTTCGCCCGCCCGCCGGAGGTGATCCGCCGCGCCCCCGCCTGACCGATCGGCACGACCTGCGCCCCGGTGGCCAGGGCGAGCCGGGCGAGCCCGGTGCGGAACGCCTCGGGCGGGTTCTCGGCGGAGTCCCGGCGCGGCGGTATGCGTCCCTCCGCGTACAGCATCACGTGCCGCCCCGACGCGAGCGCGACCGCCGCCCCGTCGAGGGCGGCCGCCGCGCGGGCCGTGCCGCGGTGCACGGGCACGTACCCCTCGCGGGTGAGGGCCCGGCCGAGGACCGGAATCCGCCAGAGCCCCGAGGCGGCCATCAGGACGGGCTCGACCGCGAGGTGCCCGCGGAGCGCGGCGAGCACGAGCGCCGGGTCCGCGAGCGAGGTGTGGTTCGCGACCAGGATGCTGCCGGGCGCGAGGCGCGCCCCCGGGTCGGCGGTGACGGTCAGTCGCCCGAAGAACGGGACGACGCGGGCGGCGATGCGGCTGAGCACGGACGGGCCCCCTGGAGCCGAGGACGATGCGCTGACCCCGTCATCGTCGCGGCACCGGGCGGGCCCGGCATGAGCGGACGTACTCAGCCGTCGTACTCAGGACGGGAGTCGGGGAGCCGGGGAGCCGGTGGCCGGGCGCCCTCCCCGCCGGTCTACGCTGAGCCCCGGAGACCCGGGACGACGGGGCGGCCCGGACGGGGGAGGTGCACGGCGGTGGAGCGTTCCGCACGACGGCTCGCGACCCTGGTGCCCGCCCTGCTCTGCGTGCTCTGGTCCGTGGTCCTGGCCCCGGCGGCCTCCGCCGCGGACCCGGCCGCGGCGCCCCGCACGATCCAGGGCCCCGCCCCCACGACATCCGGGCACCCGAACCCGGCGGCCCGTGCCGCTCCGGCCGCCGTGCCGGCACCCGCCCCCGCCCACCGTCTCGCGCCGCCGGAGCCGCACCTGGCGCCCGCCGCCGTCGCGGGGCTCCCGGCCGTCGTCGAGCACTCCGTGCGGTTCCCGGCGGTGCCCGCCACCCCCGCGGCCGCCCCCGTCGACCTCTCCCTCCCCCCGCGCGGCCTCCTCGCCGGCGATCCCCGCCGCGAGCGGGCGCCGCCCGGCGGCCCCCACGTCCCGAGGGACCCCAGGGGCCCTCCCTCCACCCGGCACAGCTGACGTTCCTCCGCGTCGCCGTCCGGGCCGCCGGCATGTCCACGGACCGGTCGCCGACGCGCACCCGACCGTACGTCCGGCACGGGAACGGCCCGCGCCCCCTCCGGGGCGGCGCCCGCCCGTGCGCTGCCTGTGGAGTACCCATGTCCTCTCGTGCCGTGCTGTGGCGCGCGCTCCTCGCGCTCGCCGTCGTCGCGCTCTCCCTCTGGATCACCCTGACCACCCCGCCCCGCCTCGGACTCGACCTGCGCGGCGGCACCCGCATCGTCCTCCAGACCGAGGACGGCCCCACCACCCGCGCCGACGCCGCGGCCACCGACCGCGCCCTGGAGGTGCTCCGCAAGCGCGTCGACGGCCTCGGCGTCGCGGAGCCCTCCCTCGCCCGCTCCGGCGAGCGCCGCATCGTCGTCGAACTCCCCGGCCTGCGCGATCCGCGCAAGGCCGCCGAGACCATCGGCCGCACGGCCCAGCTCACCTTCCACGCCGTCACCGGCGCGGCGGAGGGACCGGCCGGGCCGGTCGCCGCCGACGGCACGCGCGTCCTCGCCGACCCCGACGCGCCCGGCCGCTTCCTCGCCCTGGCCGCCCCCGCCCTCACCGGCGACGGGGTCGAGAACGCGGAGGCCGCCCTCGACACCACGAGCGTCCGCGGCTGGACCGTCGACCTCTCCTTCCGCGACCGGGCCGCGGGCGACTGGGCGCGGATCACCGGCGCCGCCGCCTGCACGTCCCCCGGGGACCCGGCCCGCAGGGTCGCCATCGTCCTCGACGACCGGATCGTCTCCGCGCCCGGCATGCAGGCCGGCGTCCCCTGCGGGGCGGGCATCGGCGGCGGCTCCGCGCAGATCACCGGCGGCTTCTCCGCCCAGGAGGCCCGCGACCTCGCCGCCCTCGTCCGGGGCGGCGCGCTGCCCGTCCCCGTGACGACGGTCGAGCAGAGCACCGTGGGCCCCACGCTCGGCGCGGAGGCGATCCGGGCCAGCGCCCTGGCGGCGCTGATCGGCCTCGCCTGCACCGGCCTCTTCGTCATCGCCGTCTACCGGCTCCTCGGTCTCCTCGCCACCGCCGCCCTCCTGCTGTACGGCCTGATCTCGTACGCCGCCGTGGTCGCCCTGGGCGCCACCCTCACCCTGCCCGGCCTCGCCGGCTTCGTCCTGGCCGTCGGCATCGCCGTCGACGCCAACGTCCTGGTCTTCGAACGGGCCAGGGAGGAGTACGCGGCCCTGGGCCGGTCCGCCGGGCGCGATCTGCGACGGCCGGTGACCACGGCGTTCGGCAAGGTGTGGAGCGCGGTCGCGGACTCCCACGTCACCACGCTGCTCGCCGCCGGACTGCTGTTCGCCTTCGCCACCGGCCCGGTCAAGGGCTTCGGCGTGACGCTCGCCGTCGGCGTCGTGACCTCGCTCCTCACCGCCATGGTGGTGACCCGGCTCCTCGCCGACCTGGTGCTCCGGCTGCCGGCCGTGCGCAGGCGGCCGGCGGTGACCGGCATCGCCGAGCTCGGCAGGCTGCGGACCCGGCTCACCCGCCGCGTCCCGCGCCTGACGGCCCATCGCCGCCGCTGGCTGACCGGCTGCGCCGTGCTCCTCCTCGTCGCCCTCGCGGGGATCGGCGTCCGGGGCGTGGAGTTCGGCGTCGAGTTCACCGGCGGCCGGGTCGTCCAGTACACGGCCGACCGCCCCGTGGACGCCGACGCGGCCCGCGCCGCCGTCACGGCCGCCGGCTTCCCCGACGCCGTCGTGCAGACCACCGGCGAGGGCGACGTGTCGGTACGGGTGAAGGAGACCGGCGACGACGAGCGGCGGGAGATCGAGGAGGCGCTCACCGGGGTCGCCGGACCGGTGACGGTGGAGCGCGACGACCTGATCGGCCCGAGCCTGGGCGGTGAACTGCGCACCCACGCCCTGCTCGCGCTCGGCCTGGCGGTCGCGGCGCAGCTCCTCTACCTGACGGTGCGGTTCCGCTGGACGTACGCGACGGCCGCCGTCGCCGCCATGGCCCAGGACGTCCTCCTGGTGATCGGCCTGTTCGCCTGGCTGGGCAAGCCGATGGACAGCGTGTTCCTGGCCGCGCTCCTGACCGTCGTCGGCTACTCGGTGAACGACTCCGTGGTGGTGCTCGACCGGCTGCGGGAGCTGCGGCGGCGCGGCGGCCGCGTACCGCTGCCCGACCTGGCGGACCGGGCGGTCGCCCAGACCCTTCCGCGCACGGTCAACACGGGCATGGGCGCGCTCTTCGTCCTGGTGGCGCTCGCCGTCCTGGGCGGCGACTCGCTGGAGGACTTCTCGGTCGCGCTGCTCGCCGGAGTTGTCCTCGGCATGGCGTCCACCGTCTTCACCGCGATCCCGCTGGCCGTGACCCTGGAGTCCCGCCACCCGGCCCCCGCCCCGGCCTCCGCGCCGGTGAAGCGCCGCCGCACGGGCGCCGTCGTCTGACCCGCCCCCGTCCTCCCGTCACCCCGCCGTCCACGGCGGGGTGACGGGAGGCGAGAGCGGGAGGCGGGCCCGGCCGCCCGTCACCCCGGCAGTTCGGCCTCGATCAGGTCGGCGGCCCGCCGCGTGCCCCCCTCGCGGGCCATCGACTCCTGGATCTCGCGGGAGCGGCGGGCCACCTCGGGGTCGTCGACGAGCGCGAGGACGGACTCCCGCAGCAGCGCGGGGGTCACCTCGCCCATCGGCAGGTGCCGCGCCACGCCCAGGGACTGGAGCATCTCGGCGTTCCCGAACTGGTCGGCGGCCAGGGGCACGGCCACCATCGGGGTGGCGGTGGCCAGGCCCTCCTGGCTGCCGCCCGCGCCCGCGTGGGTGACGAAGGCGTCGGCCTGCCGCAGGATCGCCAGCTGGGGCACCCAGGTGTGCACCTCCACGTTGTCCGGCAGGGCGCCGAGTTCGGCCGGGTCGACGAACTTCCCGATCTGCAGGACGACGTGCCAGCCCGGCAGGCCGCCGAACGCCTCGACGCAGGCGCGGTAGAAGTCGGGCTGCTTGGTGAAGGCGGAGCCCAGGGAGACCAGGAGCACCTTCTCGGCGCCGTCCGGCCGTCGCCACTCGCCCTGGTCGGCGCGCTCGCCCTGGCAGGCGCCGACGAAGCTGTACACGGACTCGTCGACCCGGTCGGCCTGCGGCTGGAGGGCGCGCGGGATGAGGACGATCGCGCGGCGCGGACGGGCGACGAACCGGTCGGGCGGGGTGTCGATCCCGTGCTCGGCGAGCCACTCCTCGAACCGGGCGAAGTACGCCTTGCCGCGCGGCGAGGCCTTGAGCTCGGCGTACATCGGCTCGGCGACCTCCTCCTCGTACCCCTCCCACGGCACGAGGTTCGGCCAGAGGGAGACGGCGGGGACGCCCCACGTGTGGGCGAGGACGCGGGCCGGGTACGAGGTGATGTCGTGGAGCACGAGGTCCGGCCGGTCCCCGTCGAAGGCCTCGGCGAGCCGGGGGAGCGCCTGCACGGCGTCGTTCAGGAACGGCTCGATGTTGTCGATCAGTTCGGTGCCCCAGGCGTCCGGGTCCTCGTCGGTCGGCAGCGTCGAGGTGTAGACGACCGGGGTGGCGCCGGTCTCCGCGACCTTCGCGGCGAAGGACTCGGGGACGGCGTAGCTGACGCGGTGGCCCCGGGCGACGAGTTCGCGGATGACCTCCAGGCTCGGGTTCACGTGGCCGTGGGCGGCGATCGAGAACATGGCGATGTGTGCGGGGGATGGGGTGATCATGGGTCCACCTTGAACGAGACGATACGTATCGTCTAGCAATTTTGTCCTGAGCCCCCAGTCTGCCGGACCGCCCGCCCGCCGGATCGCCCGTCGGGCGGAGTTCACCCGCGGGTGCGGCCGACGACTCCCCATATTGACGTGGCCATGCCACGATGACGCGTACCGCGCGGCGCCGCACGCCCCCGCACCACGTGCCCTCGCGCGCCGTACGGCCCCGCGCACCGCGCACCCCCGCACACCGCCGTCGTCCGACCCGAAGGGGACGCAGTTGAAGACACCCGCGTACGCCGCCCGGGGCGCCCTCGCCCTCGCCGGAGCCCTCGCCCTGGTCGTCGCCCTCCCGGGCACCGCGCTCGCCGCGCCGCCCGCCGCCCTGCCCGGCAACGCCGACGCCCTCGAACGGGCCTTCCAGCCGGCCTTCGACTACGACACGGACGGCTGCTACTCCACCGCCGCGATCGGCCCCGACGGCACGCTCAACGGCGGCCTCAAGCCCTCCGGCGCCCTCAACGGCCAGTGCCGCGACGCCTCCGACCTCGACGCCACCAACGGGTACTCCCGCGCGAAGTGCAACAACGGCTGGTGCGCGATCCTCTACGGCCTCTACTTCGAGAAGGACCAGGCGGTGGCCGGCAGCGGCCTCGGCGGGCACCGCCACGACTGGGAGCACGTCGTGGTGTGGGTGCGGAACGACCGGGCGGAGTACGTCTCCACCTCCGCCCACGGGAACTTCGACACCCACGCCCGCGACCGGATCCGCTGGGACGGCGACCACCCCAAGGTCGTCTACCACAAGGACGGCATCGGCACCCACTGCTTCCGCCCCGCCAACACCAACGACGAACCGCCCGAGAACCACCGGCACACCTGGCAGTTCCCGACCCTGGTCGGCTGGAACGGCTACCCCGCGGGCGTCCGCGAGAAGCTCGTCGCGGCCGACTTCGGCAGCGCGCACTTCGGCCTCAAGGACGGAAGCTTCGCCGCCCACCTCGCCAAGGCCAAACCCGCCGGGATCGCCTTCGACCCGAACGGCTGACCAAGCCTCCCCCGGACGATCACGAAGGGATGAATCCACGGCGATGGCGCCCCGCCGGACACGGCGGGGCGCCACGCTGCCGACGTGCGCAGAGAAGGCAACAAGGTCGTTCCCGGACAGCGGAACGCCGCACGGCGGCCCGGCGCGGACCGGGCCGCGGACACCACGGCCGCCCGGCCGGCCCGCCCCGTCCCCTCCGCGGAGGCCCGCCTCCGCTACTGGTTCGACACCACCCTCACCCGCGGCATACCGGCCCTCTGCGGCTGGCTCGCCCTCGGCTGCCTGGCCCTCGTCGTCCCCGTCAGCGCCCTTCTCGCGTGGACCGACCAGCGCGCCCCCGCCACCCTCGGATCGAGGATCGCGGCGGTCTGGCGCAGCACCGGACAGACCATGCGCCTGGGCGGCGAGGTCGGACCGCCCCTGCGCGTCGTCCTGTCCGTGCTCCTCGCCCTCATCGCCCTGCTGTACGTCTCCACCCTGGTCAGCCTCATCACCACCGGCCTCACCGACCGGCTGATGGCCCTCGACCGGGGCCGGGCCGCGATCCTGGAGCGCGGCCACACCGTCGTCCTCGGCTGGTCCGAGCAGATCCCGACCGTCGTCTCCGAACTGGTCGCCGCCCGCACCGACCGGCGCCGCCGCGTGATCGCGGTCCTCGCCGACCGGGACAAGGCCGCCATGGAGGAGGACCTCGCCACCACCGCCCGCGCCACGGGCCGCACCCGCGTCCTGTGCCGCACCGGCCGCCCCACCGACCCCGCCGTCCTCGCCCGGGTGAGCCCGGCCACCGCGGACTGCGTCCTCGTCCTGCCCCGCGACGACCCCCGGGACGACGCCGAGACGGTCAAGACCCTGCTCTCCCTCTCGGCCGCCCTGGGGGAGGACCGGCGGGTCCGCGTCGTCGCCGCCGTGCGCGACGGCCGCCACCTCACCGCCGCCCGGCTCGCCGGCGGCCCCCGGGCCACCGTCCTGGACGTGGACGACATCTCGGCCCGGCTCGTCGTCGACTGCGCCCGGCAGCCCGGACTCTCCCTCGTCCACCAGGAACTCCTCGACTTCGCCGGACACGAGTTCCACACCCTGCGCGACCCCGCCCTGCCCGGCCTGACCTTCGAGGAGGCCGCCGGGGCCTGCCCGGAGTCCGTCGCCGTCGGCATCGCCCACGCCGACGGCACCGTGACCCTCAACCCGCCCCTGCCCGCCCGGTTCCTGGAGGGCGACAGCCTCCTCGTGATCGCCCGGGACGAGCACTCCACCCGGCTGTCCGACCTCCCCGTGCCCCACGACCCGAGGGCCCTCGCCCACCCACGGGTCCCGGCCCCCGCCCCGGCCGAACGCGTCCTCCTCCTCGGCTGGAACCGCAGGGCGCCCCGGATCGTCGACCAGCTCTCACGGCGCACCCCGCCCGGCTCGACCCTCGACGTCGTGGCCGGACCGCACGCCGCGACGGCCGCCGCCGTCCGGTCCGCCGCCGAAGCCCTCGCCCCCCGCATGCCGGTGCGCCACCACCCCGGGGACCCCGCGCTGCGGTCGACGACGGACGCCCTCGACCCCACCGGCTACGACGTCGTGATCGTGCTCGGCGCCGACCCCCGGCCCGGCCGGGGAGAACCGGACGACCGGACCCTCGTCACCCTCCTGAACCTGCGGGCCCGGGAGGAGGAGAGCGGCCGCCGCGTGCCCGTCGTCACCGAGATGACCGACGACCGCAACCGGCTGATCGCACCCCGGTCCGCCGGGGCCGACTTCGTCGTCAGCGGCAGGCTCATCGGGCTCCTCATGACCCAGATCTCCCAGAACCCCCACCTGACCGCCGTGTTCGAGGAACTCCTCTCCCCGGCCGGCAACACCCTCCACCTCCGCCCGGCCGCCCACTACGTCACCACCGGGCGGACCACGTCCTTCGCCGCCGTCGCCGCGTCGGCCGCCCGCCGCGGCGAGTGCGCCATCGGCTACCGCTCCGCGACCGCCCCCGGCCACGGGATGCGCATCAACCCGCCCAAGGCCCACGTACGGTACTGGCACGCGCGGGACCAGGTCGTCCTCATCGCGCCGGGCGACTGACACCGCCCCGGCCGGGCCGCCCCGCTCCACCGTGCCGGGGAGCACCTATGGTGGACATGACTTCATGGCGGGCGGACGCGCGCGTGAACACGGGGGGAAGACGATGACGACGACGGCCGACGGCGACGACTGTGCCGTGCCCGAGGACGACCTCATGCAGGTCGGATACGCGTGGGACGAGGACGAGGGGCTCGCGGCCGAGGCCCGCGACCGCGCCACCGCCTTCCTGGAGAAGGCCCGCGCCGTCTGGGGCGTGACCGTCTCCGAGCGCGCGGAGGAGCTCACGCGGCTCGTCGTCAGCGAGCTGTTCACCAACGCCCGCAGACACGCCCCGGGCCCGGTCCTGCTGCAGCTGCGGATCGGAACCGGGACCGTGGACGTCGTGGTGTGGGACAGCGAGCCCACGGTTCCGGCGGCCCACGCCGCCGATCCGGACCGGATCGGTCAGCACGGGCTGGAGATCGTCAAGGCCGTGACCCGGGACCTCCAC
The DNA here is from genome assembly GCF_044756005.1 of Streptomyces sp. NPDC092045. Lineage (NCBI taxonomy): Bacteria > Bacillati > Actinomycetota > Actinomycetes > Kitasatosporales > Streptomycetaceae > Streptomyces > Streptomyces sp. NPDC092045. The sequence continues at coordinate 1,256,728 of NZ_JBIVSC010000001.1, forward strand.
ATCCGGCGGGAACCGGTCGGCAAGCGCATCACCGCCCGCGTCGACCTGGTCTGAACCCGCCCCCGAAGTCCCCTCCCGGACGTCAGGGCCGCGGCCGGGCCGCGGTGTCGAGGTAGAAGGCGTCGATGCTCTGGACGGCCTGCTCGAACTCCTCCAGGTTGACCGGCTTGGTCACGTAGGCGTTGGCGTGGCTGCTGTACGCGCCGGTCACGTCGTCGGGCGCCGTGGACGTGGTCAGGACCACCACGGGAATGGTCTGGAGGTCCTCGTCGGACTTGAGGACCTTCAGCAGCTCCCGGCCGTTCATCCGGGGCATGTTCAGGTCGAGGACGATGAGGTCGGGCCGTGCGGTGTCCGGGGCGCGCAGGTGCTCCAGGGCGGCGACCCCGTCGGTGACCTGCACCAGGTTGCGGGCCCCGCGCTCGGAGAGTGCCTCCTCGATGAGCATGGCGTCGGCGACGTCGTCCTCGACGAGCAGGACGTCGAAGGGGCGGGCGGGGGTGGTCATGATCGGTTGCTCCGTGGGTTTGTCGTGTGAGTGGTCGAAGAGCCCCGGCCAGCGCCGCCGGGCGCCCTGGCGGGTCATGCCGCAGGCCGCGCCGAGCTGCGGATAGCCGGCGCCCGCGCGGGCGCCGGCCACGACCGCCTCCTGCTGGAGCCGTTCGGCGGCCTTCTGGACGTGGTCCAGGACGTGGAGCAGGGCCAGGGCCCGCGCACGGTCGTCCGGTGCCGGACGCGAGGGATCGTTCAGGAGCCGCCCGACGAGGCGCCGCGCGAGCTCGTCGACCGCCGCGTCCACGGCGGCGGCCGTTTCCTGCGGAGTGGTCCGCAACACGAAGTTCTTGCCTGGCACATCCGGCACTCTAGGTCCCCGGGAGGCCTGGCGACAACAACCGTTGTCGCCCATTACAGTGATCGCGTCGCACTTTCGGCGGCTGTCGCAACAGAGGAGTCCGCACCATGACAGGCGAGGGGAAGCGACCGCGCGAGCGGGGACTGTCCACATGGACGACCCGGCGGTGGCTTCGCGTGGGCGCGGCCGTGTCCCTGGTCGTCCTGACCCTGCTCGGGGCGACGGGCGGCTGGATCCTCCTGCGCACCGAGGCGCTCAGCAAGGAGCTCGTGGACGTGCGGTCCCCCGCGCTGACCACGGCGACCCGCCTGGAGTCGGCGGTCCTCAACCAGGAGACCGGGATCCGCGGCTACGGCCTGACCGGCACCCCGGACTTCCTCACCCCCTACCGGGAGGGACTCGCCGAGCAGGAGTCGCGCACCGCGCAGCTCTCCGGTCTCCTCGCCGGCGACCGGGCCGCCCTGGCCGACCTCGGGACCGTGCGGGACACCGTGGCCAGGTGGCAGGAGAGGGTCGCGCGCCCGATCGCCGCCGCCCCGCCCGGCGCGCCCTCGCCGCTGGCCGCCGAGCGGGCGGCGGAGGGCAAGGAGACCTTCGACGCGGTCCGCGCCGCCCTGGGCGAGCAGCAGGAGCGGCTGCGCGCGGAGCGCGTCCGCACCAGGGACGACCTGATGACCACGATGGCCGTCCGCAACTGGGTGTTCGGCGCCATCGCGGGACTCATCGTCATGCTGACGGCCCTGATCTTCGAAGGGCTGCGCCGGGGTATCAACGAACCCCTCGACCGGCTCGGCTCGGACGCCCGTACCATCGCCGGCGGCGACTTCGAGCACCCCATCACCCCGTCCGGCCCCGCCGACCTGCGGCGCCTCGGCGAGGAGATCGACTCCATGCGCCGGCGCCTGGTGCGGGAACTGGCCTTCACCGAGGAGGCCCGCATGCGCCTCGACGCGCAGGCCGCCGACCTCCAGCGCTCCAACGCCGAACTGGAGCAGTTCGCGTACGTGGCCTCCCACGACCTCCAGGAGCCGCTGCGCAAGGTCTCCAGCTTCACCCAGCTCCTCCAGCGGCGCTACGGCGGACAGCTCGACAGCCGGGCCGACCAGTACATCGACTTCGCCGTCGACGGGGCGAACCGCATGCAGGTCCTCATCAACGACCTGCTCGACTTCTCCCGCGTCGGACGCCTGCACAACGCCCACCAGAGCGTCGACCTGGACGACGTCCTGGAGCGGACCCTGTCCGCGCTGAGCGTCGGCATCGAGGAGGCCGGAGCGGTGATCACGCACGACCCGCTGCCGTCCCTGGTCGCCGACCCCACCCAGATGGGGATGCTCTGGCAGAACCTGATCGGCAACGCCGTGAAGTTCCGCCGCCCCGACGAGGCGCCGCGGATCCGCGTCACGGCGGCCCGGGAGGGCGAGCTGTGGCGGTTCACCGTCACCGACAACGGCATCGGCATCGCCCCGGAGTACGCCGACAAGGTCTTCGTGATCTTCCAGCGGCTGCACACCAAGGACGTCTACTCCGGCAGCGGCATCGGCCTCGCGATGTGCAAGAAGATCGTCGAGTTCCACGGCGGCACCATCGCCGTCGACACCGAGTACCGCGACGGGGCCCGCATCACCTTCACCCTGGCGACCGAACCGCCGGAGACGCCCGGCCATTCCGCCGCGCCGCAGGCCGTCGCCCCGGGAGCGGAGCGGACGAGATGAGCGCGACCGCGAGCGGCCGGGGCGCGGCGCCCCACGAGCCGACGTACCGCATCCTCCTGATCGAGGACGACCTCGGCGACGCCCTGCTCGTCGAGGAACTCCTGTACGACACCGGGCTGCGGTTCGAGCTGACCACCCGGACCACCCTGGCCGAGGCCCGCGCCGAACTGGCCGGCGCCCCGATCGACTGCATCCTCCTCGACCTGCACCTGCCGGACGTGTCGGGCACCGACGCGGTCACCGCGGTGCGGGCCGTGGCCCCGCACACCGCGGTCATCGTCCTGACCGGACTCGCCGAGGCGCAGGCGGGCCCCGACGCCATGGCCGCCGGGGCCCAGGACTACCTCGTCAAGGGCAAGGTCGAGGCGGACCTGCTGCACCGGACGGTCCGCTACGCCGTCTACCGCAGCAAGACCGAACGGGCCAACTCCGAGGCCCAGGCCGCCCGGCTGCGGGCCGAGGAGAACGCGCGCCTGGAGCGCGGCCTGCTGCCCCAGCCGATCCTCGACACCTCCGCGGTGCGGGTGACCTCCCGCTACCTGCCGGGCGCCACCCTGGCCCTGCTCGGCGGCGACTTCCTCGACGTGGTGGAGGGGGACGACGGGCTGCTGCACGCCGTCGTCGGCGACGTCAGCGGACACGGGCCCGACGCCGCCGCCCTCGGCGTCTGCCTGCGGATCGCCTGGCGCTCCCTGGTGCTCGGCGGACACCGCGGCGACGACCTGCTGCACCTGATGGAGCGGATCCTGCTCGCCGAGCGCGGCGGCCAGCAGATGTTCGCCACCTGCACCCTCCTCACGCTCGACCAGAACACCGCGACCGCCACCCTCCACCTCGCCGGCCACCACGAGCCCCTCCTCACCACGTCCGGGGGGACCCGGGAGCTGGAGGCCGAGCACGGCATCGCCCTGGGCATCTTCCCCGGGCCGCACCGCTGGCCCGCCACGGTCGTCCCGCTCCCCGCCACCGGCGCCCTGACCCTCTACACCGACGGCCTCACCGAGGGCCACAGCGGCACGGCGAACGAGCGGCTCGGCGTGGAGGGACTGCTCGACCTGATCGCGACCCTGCCGTCGGACGACCCGGCCGTCCACGTCGACCTCCTCATCAAGGAGACCCACGAACGGAACGCCGGCCGGCACTCCGACGACCTCGCCGTCCTGCGCCTCGACTGGGGGATCCCGCCGGCGCGCTCCTGAACGGGGCGCGCCCGTCACACGGCGGGCCTGCGCGCCTCGACCAGGGTCCGGGCGGAGTGGGCGACGAACGGGCCCTCCGCCCGGATCCGCGCGTCGAGGTCGCGCAGCCGGGGCAGATGGGCGTCGACCGTGAACCCGGGCACGATCCAGATCACCTTGCGCAGGAACCAGACGACCGCGCCGACGTCGTGGAACTCCATCCGCAGCCGCTCGGTGCGCAGGTCCATGACGTCGAGCCCGGCCGCCCGCGCCGCCGCGGCCTCGTCGTCGGGGTGGCGCGCCCGGGCCGCCTCCGGCTGCGGGCCGAGGAAGTGCTCCACCACCTCCCAGACGCTGGCGGGCCCGACGTGCTGGGCGAGGTAGGTGCCGCCCGGACGCAGGACGCGGGCGATCTCCGACCACCACACGGTCGCCGGGTGCCGGCTCGTGACCAGGTCGAAGGCGGCGTCGCCGAAGGGCAGCGGCGGCTCGTCGGGGTCGGCGACGAGCACCACCCCGCGCGGGTGGAGGAGCCCGGTGGCCCGGGCGACGTTCGGGGGCCACGACTCGGTGGCCGCCATCGTCGGCGGCAGCACCGGCACCCCGGCCAGGACCTCGCCGCCGCCCGTCTGCACGTCGAGCCCGGCCGAGGCGGTGGCGAGCCGTTCGGCGAGGAGCCGGTGGTAGCCCCAGGAGGGGCGCTGCTCGGTCGCCCGCCCGTCGAGCCAGGAGAAGTCCCAGCCGTCGACCGGGGCGGCGGAGGCCTCCGCCACGAGCTCTTCGAAAGTGCGTGTCATCCCCCCATCATCGCGTCCGCTTCGGGGGCGCGGTCCGCGACCGGGGCACCCGGGCGGACCCACAGAGCCGCGCCCGCCCTTCCGCCCCGTGGTCACGGAGGCCCGCAGCGGGCACCCTGGACGGCACCACGGCGGGCGGCCCGGGCGCCCGCCCCCCGACGGGAAAGGGCGGAGTCCATGCCCCCGCACTTCGGCGACTACCAGAACGAGATCTACTTCGAGGGCCTCTTCGGCACCGTCCCCCCACTGCCGATGACCTTCGCCGCACTGGAGTCGAAGGCGCGGGCGGCCCTGCCGCCCTCGCTGTGGTCGTACGTGGCCGGCGGCGCGGGCGACGAGCACACCCAGGAGGCCAACGCCGCGGCCTTCCGCGCCTGGGGACTCGTCCCGCGCATGATGGTGGGCGCCGCGCGGCGCGACCTCTCGGTCGACCTCTTCGGCACGACCCTGCCCTCGCCGCTGTTCATGGCACCCGTCGGCGTCATAGGCCTCTGCGCCCAGGACGGACACGGCGACCTGGCGACCGCCCGCGCCGCCGCCCGCACCGGCGTGCCCATGATCGCCTCCACGCTCACCGTCGACCCCCTGGAGGAGGTCGCCGCCGCGCTCGGCGACACCCCCGGCCTCTTCCAGCTCTACACGCCCACCGACCGGGACCTCGCGGAGAGCCTGGTGCACCGCGCCGAGGCGGCCGGCTTCCGGGGCGTCGTCGTCACCCTCGACACCTGGATCACCGGCTGGCGCCCCCGCGACCTCGCCACCAGCAACTTCCCCCAGCTGCGCGGACACTGCCTGGCCAACTACACCTCCGACCCCGTCTTCCGGGCCCGGCTCGCCAAGCCCCCCGAGGAGGACCCGCGCGCCGCCGTCGTGGAGTGGGCCGGGATCTTCGGCAAGCCGCTGGTGTGGGACGACCTCGCCTGGCTGCGCTCCCTGACCGACCTGCCGATCCTCCTCAAGGGCATCTGCCACCCCGAGGACGTCCGCCGCGCCCGGGACGGCGGAGTCGACGGCGTCTACTGCTCCAACCACGGGGGACGCCAGGCCAACGGCGGCCTGCCCGCCCTCGACGCCCTGCCCGGGGTGGTCGCCGCCGCCGACGGCCTGCCCGTCCTCTTCGACTCCGGCGTCCGCACCGGGGCCGACGTCGTCAAGGCCCTGGCCCTCGGCGCCACGGTGGTCGGCGTCGGCCGCCCGTACGCGTACGGACTCGCCCTCGGCGGCACGGACGGCGTCGTCCACGTCCTGCGCTCGCTCCTCGCCGAGGCCGACCTGATCATGGCCGTCGACGGCTACCCCACCGTCGGCGACCTGCGCGCCGACGGAGCGCTGCGGCCCGTCCGGCCCGTCTGAACCGTCCTCCGGGGGGATCTTCAGGAGGAGCGGCGCGCGCGGCCCGCCAGGGAGGCGACCTTGCGCCGCCGCTCCTCGCGCAGGCGCGTGTGCCGGTCCAGCTCCTCCATGAGCCGGCGGCCCCGGTGGCCCGGGTCCAGCTCGTTCAGGACGCGGTCGATCTCGGCCAGGAGGGCGCCGTACAGCTGCCAGCGGCCCGAGTCCTCCACCGCCTCCGCCCTCAGCATCCCGGCGGCCCGGTCGCGGGCCTCGCGGGCCGCCTCCAACTGCTCGGCGAGCCGGTTCTCCGCCGTCTCCGCGCCGGAGCTGGAGTGCGAGGTGACGAGGACCGCGAAGCTCACCAGGGTGTCCCCGAGGTGCCGCACCACCTCCTGGAGGGCGCGGGACGTCTCCGGCCGGAAGAGCACCGCCCCGTCCCGCTCCCGCGCCAGGTCGGTCAGGGTGCGGGTGAGGACCCGCAGCACCACGGCGGAGATCTCCAGGGTGTCGAGCCCCGTCCGCAGCACGATCCGGTGCAGCAGCCCCTCCTTCACGCGCGGGTTCAGCCGCAGGCTGTCCTCCGCCTGCCGCAGGGCCGCGTCCACGTCGGCGACGTCGTTGTCGAGGCGCCGCGCCTCGTAGAGCCGCGCAGCCGCCAGGTCCACGGACGACGGCCCGTCGAAGTCGCCGAACGGATCGGGTTCGGCGGGGACGTCCGGGTCCGTGAGCTCCTCGCCCAGCCCGAGGAGCAGCTGCCGCATCCGCCGGGCCAGGTCCACGATCGAGTCCCCGGCAGTGTCCACCCAGACCGGCGGCACGAGCACCATGTTGAACACCATGCCCACGACCGCGCCGATCAGGGTCTCCAGGACGCGGTCCCAGGCCGTGTCGGCGACCTGGGTGACGCCGAGGACCAGCATCGCGCTGATCGCCACCTCGGCGACGAACTCCTCCACCCGCACGAACCGGCCCACCACGAGCGCCGCCAGGATGACCAGCGCGAGGCTCCACCACGTCAGACCGACGAGCACGCTGAACGCGATGGCGATCAGCACGCCGACCACGACGGAGTTCACCCGCCGCAGACTCGTCACCAGCGTCGAGTACAGCGTCACCTGCACCACGAGCAGCGCCGTCAGCGGCGCGGTCAGCGGCGCCGGCTCGGAACTGAGCTGGAGGGCGACGACGTACGAGATCGTCGCCGCCGCGGTGGAACGCAGGGTCTGGACCACGAAGGGGTCCCGCCGCTGGCGCTCCCACCACTGCCACAGGCGCCCTCGGCGCAGCGAGGCGAGCGATACGGAGCGGTGGGGCATGAAAGTACTCCTCCTCCGGTCGGCGAGGGACGCGTCCCGGGCCGGACGCGATCTTGTGCGCGCCTACCCGCCCGTCGCCTTCGCACCGCGATGCTCCGTGGTGCCGCCCCGCGAAGGCGCGCCGACGCGCCGACGGGCCCCGAGGAATCCCGCGGGCGGGGAGCTGTCCGGGGCGGCGACTGAAAGGAGGCGTTCCGGGTAGCCGCCGGGTGCCCGTCCCGCACCGCACCCGTGTCCCGTGAGGAGATCCCGACCATGGACCGCGACCGCGCAGCGCTCTTCGACGTCGACGGAACCCTGGCCGACACCAACCACCTGCACGCCGTCGCCTGGTGGGAGGCGCTCCGCCAGGGCGGCCACCGCGTGACCATGCACGCCGTGCACCGGGCCATCGGCCTCCCGGGCGGACGGCTCCTCGACCACCTGCTCGGACAGGACCGCGACCGGTCGGACGACGAACGCCTCAGCACCGCGCACGACACCCTCTACGGGACGTACTTCGAGCGGCTCCAGGCCTTCGACGGAGCCGCCGACCTGCTGCGGAAGCTCGCGGGCGACGGCTGGAAGGTGGTCCTGGTGACCTCGGCCAAGAGCCGCGAGCTGACGGCCCTGCGCCGGGCGATCGACGCGGACGACGCCCTCACGGACACCGCCACCTCCGACGACGTCGACGAGGGGAAGCCCGCCCCCGACCCCGTCGAGCACGCGCTCTCCCTCGTGGACGTGCCCGCCGACCGCGCCGTGTTCGTCGGCGACAGCGTCTGGGACATGAAGGCCGCCCGCCGCGCCGGGGTCACCGTCGCCGGGCTGCTGTGCGGCGGCATCCCCGGGGCCGACCTGACCGGAGCGGGCGCCGTCGCCGTCTACGACGACCCGGCCGACCTCCTCGCCCGGCTCGACACCAGCCCCTTCGCCTCCGTGCCGCCGTCCTGAGCCGGGGCCGCGGGATCGGGGCGGACCACTCCCGGGAGCTCGACCCGGGAGCGGATGCCCAGCCGGGCGAAGACCCCCCGCAGGTGGTGGTCGACCGTGCGCGGGCTCAGAGCGAGCCGGTCGGCGATCTCCCGGTTGGTGGCCCCCTGCGCGGCGAGCCGGGCGATCCGCTGCTGCTGCGGCGTGAGCAGGCCCCACGCCGTCCGGTCGGCGGTCCCGCCGCCCGCGCCGCCCGTGGCGCGCAGCTCGGACCGGGCCCGGTCCGCCCAGCCGTCCGCCGCCGCCCGCTCGAAGGTGACGAGCGCGTCCCCCAGCGGCCCCCGCGCCGCGCCCGGCCGCCGCCGGCGCCGCAGCCACGTCCCGTACGCCAGGAGGGTCCGGGCCCGCTCGAAGTCGTTGCCGCAGCCGTCGTGGCGGCGGACGGCCTCGCCGAACCAGTACGCCGCCTCGTCCTCCCCGCCTGCCGCGCCCCGCGCGAGCAGCGCCCGGCAGCGGGCCAGCAGGGCCGGTGCCGGGCCGTCGACGCCCTGCGCCGCCCAGACCGCGTACTCCCCGGCCGCCGCCCGGGCCCCGTCCGCCCGCCCCGACGCCACGGCCGCCTCCACGAAACAGGGCACCACCAGCATCCGCAGTGCGAAGTGACCGCCCCGGGGCCCGGCCCGCACGAGCGGGGCGAGCCGCGCGGCCGCCTGCGCGGCCAGACCGCGCCCCAGCTCGTCCCGCGCCAGCGCCCACTCCGCGAGCGTCGCCGCCTGGGCCAGGCCGTGCGGGCGCGCCGTGCCGAGGGCGAGCCCCGCGTGCTCCGCCACCGCCACCCCGTCGCCCGCCACCGAGGCCGCCAGGGCCAGTACGGCGTGCTGGTGGGCGGCCACGTTCCGCTGCCCCGTCGGCTCCGCCGCCGCCAGCCCCTCCCGGGCGGTGCGCGCGGCCCTGCTGTACCGCCCGTCCCGCAGCTCGGCGTACGCGAGGTGTTCGAGGGCGCGCGGCAGCAGGGCCGTGCGGTGCTCCGCCCGGGCCCGGGCGAGCGCGCGGGCGTGGATCCGGGCCGCCGCCGCGGTGTCGCCGAGCACCAGCGCGGCCGACCCCGCCCGCAGCAGCAATCGGGGATCGTCCTCGGCGCCGTCCCGCGCGACCACCCGCGCCAGGGCCGGGCGGGCCTCGCCGAACCGTACGGACAGGGCGGCGCCGAGCCCGTCGAGGAAGTCGCGCTCGGTGCCCCCGGCGTCCCCGCCGCAGCCGAGGGCGGCCAGGCACGCGTCGACGTCGCCCCCGGCCCAGGCGGCCTCCATCGCGAGGAACCGCGCGTCGGACGCCTCGGCCGGCGCCCGGTCCCGCAGCAGCTCCGCCGCCCGCAGGAGGGCCTCGTGCGCGTCCGTGACCGGCCCGTCCGCCAGCGCCGCCAGACCGCGCACGAGGTGCGAGCGGCCCCGGACCACGGGGGTGAGGGCGCGTACGGCGGCGGGCGGCCCGAGCCGGTCGGCGCGGTGGCGCTCGCTCCGCGCGAGCGCCGACGCCGTACGCGCCGGCCGGGGCGCGCCCGCCGGCCGGGCCCCGCGGTGCGGGGAGGCCGGGGCCGAGGCGAGGACGGCCCGCCCGAGGAACGGGTCCTCGAAGCGCAGCAGTCCGTCGGCGCGGCGCAGCAGCCCGTCCGCGACCAGGCCGTCGAGCGGCTCGACGGGCACGCGCGCCGCCCGCGCGCCGTCCAGGACGGCGTCGACGGCGACGCCGGGGAGGCGCCGCGCCGCCGTGACGGCGCCCTCCTCCCCGGCACGGCCGGCGCGCGCCACCACCGCGAGCAGCCGCCGGGAGTCCGCGGGCAGGTGCTCCAGGAAGCCGCCGTACACCTCGGTGAGGACGGCCCCGTCGACCGGCGGCTCGGGGAGGGGCACGACGCCCGCGAGCTGGGCGGGAGCGAGGCGCCGTACCGCCGCGACGAGGACGCCGGGGTGGCCCGACGCCTCCTCGGCGAGGCGCCGCGCGACCGGCGGCGCCGGGGGAGGGCCGCACAGGTCGCCGAGGAGGGCCCGCGCGCCCTCGGGGCCCAGGCGCCCGAGCCGTACGGTCTCCGCCTCCGGCACCTCGGGAAGCCGGTGGTGGCGGGCGGCCGACACGAGCCAGCGGGGCCCGCGGCGGCCCGGCGCGCGGTCCCGCCGCCACGTCGCGGCGAGCGCGGCCCGGGAATGGGCGTCCCAGAGGTGCAGGTCGTCCAGGCAGACCAGGACCGGAAGGTCCCCGAGGAGCCCGGACACGGCCGCGGCGACGCCGTCCTCGCCCCGCGCGGCCCGCAGCGCCCGGCGCGCGTCCGGAGCGCCGGGAGCGAGGGCGGCGAACAGGGCCCGCGCACCGCTCCACGGCACCCGGTGGCCCGGCGCGGCGATCCGGTGCGCCGCGCCGGGAAAGTCGTCGGCCGCCCGGGCGAGCAGGGCCGAACGGCCCTCGCCGGGACCTCCGGTGACGAACAGGATCCCGCCGGTCCCGGCACCGGCGGGGGCCGACAGGCGGGCCACCGCGGCGAGTTCGGCCGCGCGGTCGCGCAGCCGGACACCGGGGGCGGTGACGTGCGTCGCTCCGCTCACGACGGTCAGGTTACCGACCCGTACGGAACGGCGGAAGGCTCCCGGGTCTGGGCGGGGGCCCAGACCCGGGAGCCCCGTCCTGTGACGACGCACAGCCCGCCCGGGGGCGTCAGGAACCGAGCGGGCAGCTGCCCCGGTACTCCTCGATCGTGAGGCTCGGCCGGGGCAGCGGGCAGAGGAACTGCTCGTAGCGGGTGTCGTCGTCGACGAAGCGCTTGAGCCACGCGATGCCGTACTTCGCGATCGTCGTGTTCGCGGTGTTCGGCGTGAAGTGCGTGGCCCCGTTCAGCTCCAGGTACGCCTTGTCGAGCGAGTCCGGCAGGCTTTCGTAGAAGGGCTCCGAGTGGGTGGCGACGGGCGCGACCGTGTCGCCGTCCGCGCCGACGACCAGGGTGGGCGTGGTGATCTCGGGCCAGCTCTTGTCCGTGTTCCAGCCGGTGAGGGGGACGGCCGCCTTGAGGGAGGGACGGCTCTTGGCGGCTTCGAGGGCTCCGCCGCCGCCCATGGAGTGCCCCATCACCGCGAGGCGGTTCGCGTCGATCCGGTTCCGCACGGCGCTGCGCTGCGTCAGGTGGTCGAGCGCGGCGAGGAGCTGCCGGCCCCGGCTGTCGGGCTGGTCGAGCGTGGTGAGGGTGTCGATGGTGAACACCACGAACCCCTGCGAGGCGAGGCGGGGGCCGAGCCAGGCGACGGAGGACTGGTAGGCGGTGAATCCCGGTGAGATCACCACCGCGCCGAAGGTGCCGTCGGCCGTGGACGTCGGGTAGTAGACGGTGCCGCCGCCGAAGCCCGTGGCGGCGAGGGCGGAGACGCTCGTCTCGGAGACGGCGTAGGGGCCCCGGAGGGCCTCCACGCTCGTCCGGGTCGGCGCGGGGCCGCGCTCGTACGGATTGGCCGCGGCGGCGTCGGCGGCCCGGACGCCGGGGGCGAGGAGCAGGGTGAGGGAGGCGGCGGCGGTGGCGGCCGCGGCAAGGTGTCGTCTCACGACGGAGTCGTCCTCTCGTGTCGTGCGGCGGCCGCCCTCCGACGGGGCCGGAAACGGGGGCGGAGAGCGGCCGGACCTGTACTGGCCCGGCCACTCTCCGCGTCCGGCGCCCGGCCGGCATCGGCAGAACCACCGGCCTCCGCCGCCGGTCCCGCCGGGCTCAGTCGAGGGCGTCGGGGTCCGGGCCGGTGCGCAGACCGCGGTCGAGGCCCGCCATCGCCGTCATCTCCTCGGAGGAGAGGGCGAAGCCGAAGACGTCGAGGTTCTCGCGGATGCGGGCGGGGGTGACGGACTTCGGGATGACGACGTTCCCGAGCTGGAGGTGCCAGCGCAGCACCACCTGGGCGGGGGACCTCCCGTGCCGGGCCGCGATGCCGGTGACGACCGGGTCGGCGAGGACGGCGCCCTGGGCGAGCGGGCTCCACGCCTCGGTGGCGATCCCGTGGACGGCGTGCAGTTCGCGGAGCTCGCGCTGCTGGAGCCCGGGGTGCAGCTCGATCTGGTTGACGGCGGGCACGAGGTCGCTGCCGTCGAGCAGCCGCTCCAGGTGCGCGGGCTTGAAGTTGGAGACGCCGGCGGTACGGACCCGGCCGTCCGCGACCAGCGTCCCGATGGCGCGCCAGGTGTCGACGTACAGGTCGCGGGCCGGGGCGGGCCAGTGGATCAGGTACAGGTCGACGTGGTCGAGGCCGAGCCGGGCGAGGCTGTCGTCGAAGGCCCGCAGGGTGGCGTCGTACCCCTGGTCGGCGTTCCACAGCTTGGTGGTGACGTACAGCTCGTCGCGGGCGATGCCGGAGGCGGCGAGCGCCCGGCCGACCCCGGCCTCGTTGCCGTAGACGGCGGCGGTGTCCACGGAGCGGTATCCGGCCTCCAGGGCGTGGGCGACGGCGGTCGTGGTCTCGTCGTCGGGGACCTGGAAGACGCCGAAGCCGAGCTGGGGGATCTCGGTGCCGTCGTTGAGGACGACGGAGGGCACGCGGGGGAAGGACATGGCGGTGCGGCTTTCTCTCTGGTTTCTCGCGGGAACGGTGTGCGGTGGGGGTGGGGCGGAGGGGGTCAGTGGGGTACGGGGACGCGGGCGCCGGTGCCGACCGCTTCGGCGGTCCCGGTCCCGGCCTCGGTCCCGGCACCGGACGCGGGGGTCCGGCGCTCCAGTGCGGCGGACCAGAGGGCGAGGCCGAGAGCGGCGGCGGCGAGGACGGCGCCGACCCAGTTCGGGGCGGTGTAGCCGAAGCCGGCGGCGATGACGATCCCGCCGAGCCAGGCGGCGAGCGCGTTGCCGAGGTTGAAGGCGCCGATGTTGACGGCGGAGGCCAGGGTCGGCGCGCCGTGGGCCTGGTCGAGGACGCGCTTCTGGAGCGGCGGCACCGTGGCGAAGCCGAGCGCTCCGACGAGCAGGACGGCGATCGCGGCGAGGACCTTGTGGTGGGCGGCCACGGTGAACAGCGCGAGGACGATCGCGAGCCCGCCGAGGGTGGCGTACAGCAGGGGCATCAGCGCGCGGTCGGCGTACCGGCCGCCGAGCAGGTTGCCGAGGAACATGCCGGTCCCGAAGAGGACGAGGAGCCAGGTGACCGCGCCCTCGGAGTAGCCGGCGACCTCGGTCATCATCGGCGCGATGTAGGTGATCGCGGCGAAGACGCCGCCGAAGCCGAGCACGGTCATCGCCATCGCGAGCAGCACCTGGGGGTTGCGGAAGGCCTTCAGCTCCCGGCGCAGCAGGGTGCCCTCGGGGCGGGGCACGGCGGGCACGAGCCGGGCGATGCCGAGCAGCCCGACCACGCCGAGCGCGGCGACGACCGCGAAGGTGGTGCGCCAGCCGATCGCCTGTCCGATGAAGGTGCCGAGCGGCACGCCGACGATGTTGGCGACCGTCAGGCCGGTGAACATGGTGGCGATCGCGCCGGCCTTCCGGTCCGGGGCGACCAGGCCGGCGGCGACGACGGACCCGATGCCGAAGAACGAGCCGTGGGCGAGCGAGGCGACCACGCGACCGGTCAGCATCAGTCCGAAGCTCGGTGCGAGCGCGGAGAGCACGTTGCCGAGCACGAACAGGCCCATGAGCAGCATGAGCATCCGCTTGTGGCTCACCCTGCGGCCGAGGACGGTCAGCAGCGGCGCGCCCACGACGACGCCGAGCGCGTAGCCGGTGACCAGCAGGCCCGCGGTGGGGATGGTGACGCCGTAGTCGGCGGCGATCGGGGGCAGCAGTCCCATGACGACGAATTCGGTCGTGCCGATCCCGAAGGCCCCGACTGCCAGGGCGAGGAGTGCGAGCGGCATGGCTCAGCCCTTCCGTGATTGCTTGAGTGGGCTCTTTACGTGCTCCGACAATAGTTGCATGCGCGCTATAAGTGCAAGCGCAGGTATCCGGTGGGGTGGGAATGGGGGTGGTCGCAAGGGGTGTGGCGGGCCGAGCGCGGGATGCGCCCGGGGCCGGGGCCGGGGCCGGGACCGGTGTTCGGACCTGATGTCCGGGCCCGTCGTCCTGTTCCCTGTTCCGTTCCCGGTGCGCGGGCAGGGGGCTGCGGCCCGGTGGTCGGCGACCCGGCGGAGGGGGCGGGGTCGAGGCCGGGGAGATGCGGCGCGGAGGGGCGGCGGACCGGACGTGCCGTGCGGCCTCGGCGGCCCGTCCATCCGGGGGGCGTCGAGCCGTCCGGGGGAGCGTCGGGCTGCCCCGAGAGGTGTCGGGCCGTCCGGGAGGGCGTCAGGCTGTCCCGGGGGAGCGTCGGACTGTACCGAGAGGTGTCGGGCCGTCCCGGGAAGCCGTCGAACCGCCCGGAGGAGGCGTCGAGCCGTCGAACTGTCGGGTGGAGGCCCCGGGCCTCAGAGGTGACCGTCCAGGAGGGCCCTGACCTCGGCGGTGGTCACGCGTCCCGTGCCGTGCGCCACCGCCTCCCCGTCCTTCAGGAGGACGAGGGACGGGGCTCCGGTGACCCCGTACCGCCGGGTCGCGGCCGGGCAGCGCGTCATGTCGGCGCGGACGACCGTCAGACGGTCCGCGTACTCCTCGGCGACGACGCCCACGACGAGGTCCGTCGCCCGGCAGGCCTCGACCGCCTTGGGCCAGGTCCCGACGAAGTACGCGAGGACAGGGGTTCCGCTCATCCGGAGGACGAACTCGAACTCCGCGTCCTCGCGGGGCTGGTGAACCCGCTTCGCCATGGAAGCTCCCGACCTCGTGTTCCGGCTTTCCGGTCCCATCATCCCCCGTGCCGCGCGGCGGGCCGGACGGGGGTCCCGGCCGGATGCCGCCCGGCGTGCGTGCGGTAGGTTGCCCGCCATGACCGGACCGGACCCCGCCGCCTGGCCGCCCGCCACGTGGCCGCCCGCCCCGATCACGACCGCGCGGCTCGTGCTCCGCGCGTCCGGGGCCCGGGACCGCGCGGCGTTCGTCGAGCTGTTCTCCTCGCCCGAGGTGGGCGCCCACACCGGCGGGTCCCGGCCGCGCGAAGTGCTCGAACGCATGATGCCCGAGGTGCCCGGACGGCATCCCGGCCTGTTCGTGGTCGACCTCGGCGGAGCGATGATCGGCGTGGTCACGTTCGACCGGCGCGACGCGGAACGGCCGGGGCCGGGGGGCGGAGGAGCCGAACTCGGCTTTCTGCTCCTGCCGGAGGCGTGGGGACGCGGGTACGCCTCCGAGGCGTGCGCGGCGGCGCTCGACTGGTTCGCCGGCGCGTTCCCCGGGGAGCCGTTGGCGCTCCGCACCCGGACCGCCAACGTCCGCGCGATGCGCCTCGCGGCGAAGCTCGGGTTCACCGAGGTGGAACGGTTCGAGGAGTACGGCGCCGAGCAGTGGTCCGGCGTGCGGCCCCCGGCTG
The DNA here is from genome assembly GCF_044756005.1 of Streptomyces sp. NPDC092045. Lineage (NCBI taxonomy): Bacteria > Bacillati > Actinomycetota > Actinomycetes > Kitasatosporales > Streptomycetaceae > Streptomyces > Streptomyces sp. NPDC092045. Next base: position 1,272,237 of record NZ_JBIVSC010000001.1, read on the forward strand.
AGCCCTCCCGGTCGAGCCCGCCGGGCTGAGCCCGTCCGGCGGCGCGGATCCGGGAGGCCGCCGCCCGGACTCCGTCCGACCTCCCGCCGCCCGGACACCGTCCGACCTCCCGCCGCCCGGGCTCCGTCCGACGCCTCCCGGGCCGGAGCGGGGGCGCTCCTCTCCCGATGCCGCGTCAGGCCGAGAACGACCCCGCGCCGCCCGGCACATGGGTCCCGTATCCGGGCTGGACGGTCACCGAGGGACCGAGGCAGAACGGGTTCCCGTAGATCCTCACCGGCCTGTCGGTCCGGTTCGTCAGCACGTGCGCGACCGTGGGCAGCCGGTGGCAGCCGGCCGGGTCGCCGTAGACGTCCAGCGCCTGCGCCTCGGTGGAGAAGACGACGACGTCGCCGACGGCGTCGGCCCGGGCGGGCGCGGCCTGGCCCAGCATCGAACCCGCCGCGATCAGGGAGATCAGCACTGCTCGTGCGCGCATGGTCGTCCTCACTGTGGATCGTCCCGCCTCGACGCGGGGCCGCCCCCACAGTTACCGCGCGGGCCCGTTCGAGATCCGGCCCACCCGCCGGGTTTCACTCTCCAGGCGTAGAAGCGGCCCGGACCCCGGGCCCCGGCCGGCGCGGCTTCCCGCCCGCCGGCCCTGACGGACCGCCACCCGGCCACCGCCCACGCGGTGGCGGCCCTCCTCGCGGACCGGTGACGTGCGGCCCGGCCCCGTCCACCCACGGGGCCGGTTCACTCGTCACGGTGACACGGGCCGCGCCGCCTCCCCGTCCCGTACGGGCTCGGGCAGCGTGGCCCCATGCACGCCCGCCGCACCGCGTACCTCCTGACCGCCGCGCTCCTCACGGCCGGTTGCGTGGCCGTCCCGCACGGCCCCGACCCGGGCCCGCCGGACCGCCCCGCCGCCCTCGCCCCGGCCGCCGAACGCGCCCCCTCGCCGCTGCCGGCCTGGCCGGAGCCCACGGAGGGGACGCCGCGCGAGACGCTCGCCACCACGGAGCCCGGGGCCGCTCCCGCCCGCCCGCAGACCTCCCGCCGGCCGGCGACGGGAGGCGGCGGAACGGGGACCCGGGCCCCCGAGAAGACGAGGACGACGCAGAAGACGGGGACCCGGAAGGAGGGGACGCGGCGGAAGGAGGGAACGGAGCAGGGCCGGACGCGGACCGTCCCCCGACCCCCGAGGAAGCCCCTGCCCCTCCGGCCCCACCACCGCCCGACCGCCCCCGTCGCCGGGCAGCCCGAACTCCGCGCGCTCTGCCGCCAGGCCCGGCGGATCGACGCCCCGATGGGCGCGGCCGACCTCTGCCGCCAGGTGTACGGCCGTTGAGCACGCGCCTCCGGAAGGGGGGCGGGCTCAGGCCCCGCCGAAGGGCCAGGAATCGATGTCGCGGTAGCGGATCGGCCCCGGGCCGCGCCCGAAGTCGCTGGCGACCAGGTGCAGCCGCCCGGCCCGCCACCGGCGCCCGCTGAACCCGGCGAGTCCGGCGGCGGCCTCCAGCACGGAGGACGGATCGTCGCGGCGGGCGCGGGCCAGCGTCAGGTGCGGGCGCAGCGGGCGGCCCTCGAAGGGGATCCCGCACTCCGCGACCACCGCGCGCACCTCGGTCGCGAGCCCGTGCAGCCCCTCCAGGTCGCCGTCGATCCCGCTCCACAGCACCCGGTCGTCGAAGTGCCCGCCGCCGCGCAGCGCCAGTTCGACCGGCCGACGCGCGGCCGCGAGGTCCGCGAGCGGCGGCCGGAGGAGCGGAACGGTCGCGACCGGCAGCTCACCGAGGAACGCCAGCGTGATGTGCCAGTCCTCGATGCGGTTCCACCGCATGCGCGGGTACGCCGCGTAGGCCGGGCCCAGCGCGTCGGCCAGCTCGTCCTTCGCGTCGTCGGGCGGCGCGAGCGCGATGAACACGCGCACGGTCGCGGACCGCGCCCGCTCGTCCCCGCCGGACCCCTCGCCCATCTTCCGCCCCCGCTCGCCCCGGCCGCGCCGTGTACCGGGGCGAGCGTACGCGGTCGGCGCGCCGCGACCGGCCCCGGGGCGCCCCGGGCGGGGCCGGTCGCGGCCCACGGGCTCACGCCCCCGGCACACCGCCGGGGCCGTCGAGGGTGATCGCCTGCACGGGGCAGGCGCGGGCGGCCTCGCGGACCAGCGTCCCGCGCCCGTCCTCCTTGCCCGGCAGGACCGTCCCGAACCCGTCGTCGTCCTGGGTGAAGACGTCCGGCGAGGTCAGGGCGCACTGCCCGGCGCCGATGCAGACGCCCCCGTCGATCGAGACATGCATGCGTGTCGCCCCTCTCACCAGGTCACGGGGAGTTCGAGCATCCCCTGGATCGTGTCGCCGGGCTTGAACGGGATCTCCTCGGCGGGGACGGCGAGCCGCAGCCCCGGCAGTCGGCGCAGGAGCGTCCCGAGTGCGATCTCCAGTTCCGCGCGGGCCAGGTTCTGCCCCAGGCACTGGTGGATGCCGAAGCCGAACGCCACGTGGTGGCGGGCCGAACGCCCCCAGTCGAGGGTGTCCGGATCGCTGTAGGCCGCGGCGTCCCGGTTGATGACGGACGTCGGGAACACCACGCCCTCGCCCGCCCGGATCACCGTCCCGGCGACGTCGACGTCCTCGCGCGCGACCCGCAGCAGCCCGTCCGCGATGGACAGGAACCGCAGCAGCTCCTCCACGGCGGCGGGCACGAGCCCGGGGTCGGCCCGCAGCTCGGCCAGCCGCTCGGGGTGGCGCAGCAGCGTGTACGTACCGAGGGAGATCATGTTCGCCGTGGTCTCGTGTCCCGCGACGAGGAGGATCGTGGCGAGCTGCACCAGCTCCTGCCGGTCGGGCCCGCCGCTCTCGGCCGCCCCGCGCGCCACCAGGTCGTCGAGGACGCCCTCGCCGGGATCCCGCCGCTTCCGGTCGATCAGGTCGCCGAGGTAGCCCTCCAGCCGGGCGAGCGCCTCCTCGGTGTCCGCGCCCGTCGGCCCGCGCAGCAGCCGCCGCGACTGCTCCTCGAAGAAGTCGTGGTCCGCGTACGGCACGCCCAGCAGGTCGCAGATGACGACGGACGGCACCGGCAGCGCGAACGCGCTCACCAGCTCGGCCGGCGGGCCCTGGGCCTCCATCGCGTCGAGCAGCCGGTCCACGGTCTCCTGGATGCGGGGCCGGAGGCGTTCGGCGCGCTTGAGGGTGAAGCTCGGGATCAGCATCCGGCGCTGGACGTTGTGCTCGGGGTCGTCCCAGCCGAGCAGCGCCGCGCGCCGCCGCCTGCGCAGGCTCGCGACCCGCTCGGTCGGCAGCGGGAAGTCGTCCCGGGTGGAGTCGGTCGACAGGCGCTGGTCGGCGAGCAGCGCCCGGGCGGTGCCGTGGCCGGAGACGAGCCACACCACCCGCCCGTCCCAGAGGGTCACCCGCGACAGCGGGCCCTCCTCCTCGGCACGGGGATAGGCGGTGGGCGGGTGGTAGGGGCAGGTGCGGCTCTGGGGGAACGCCACGGGGGGTGTCATGGCGCGCGTCACGGGATGCGTCACGGGGACCTCGCTGAGGAGAGGAGGATCGGCGGCTCCGACGTCGTTTCCTCCTCCACTACATGCCTCAGGCACCTATCCGGTCTACGCGTAGTTCGGCCAATCCACCGGAATGGCCCCGTCCCTTCCGTCTTCCCCGTGTTCCTGCGGGTTCGCCTCGCCCGAAAGGGGGAGCGGACGCCCGATCGGGTCGTGGAAACACCGCCCGATCCGGCGCCGGGAGTGGCCGATAATCCGTCCCGCCGTCCGTTCGCACCCCGGTCCGTCCGCTCCGGAGGGGGAAACGCCTTCTCCGGAGCGGACGGGGACGGGATCAGTGCCGGCCCGTGGCCCGGCGGCGACGGGTGAGCACCAGGATCCCGGCGCCGGCGGCGCCGAGGACGCCGGCGGCCACCGCGTACGGGGTGAACTGCGCCCCCGTGGTCGCGAGCGAGCCGTCGCCGTCGTCGGTCGAGGACGGCGAGGGCGCCGTCGTGCCCGGCACGGGGGGCGCGGAGGCGTCCTCGCTGGGCGGGGCGGAGGGCTCGGAGGTTCCCGGCGCCGTCGTCTCCGGGGTGCCGGGGGTGGTGACGTCGCCGGTCGGAGGCGTGGTGGAGGGCACCGGGGCGGAGGGCTCGGTCCCGGGCGCCGTGGTCGTCGGGGTCGGCGCGGGCGTGGTGCCCGGGCCGCCCGGGGTCGGCTTGCAGGAGAAGGTGGAGGAGCCGTTCCACGGGTAGTTGTGGGTCTCGTTGCCCGAGCCGTGGGTCCGCAGGTCGCCGCCGACGTAGACACGGCCGTTCGTGCTGGCCGTCAGGTCGGCGGACGCCTCGGGCGCGAGGACGGAGCCCATGAAGTTCCCGCCGCCGCCGAGGGTGAGCGACGGGGCCGCGTCGAAGTTGTAGAGGATCCGGGACGCGGCCTCGCCGAAGCGCGCGGAGTCGTACACGTCCACGCGCTCGCCGTTGAACGCGGCGGACAGCGGGGAGATGCCGACCGCCCGGCCGCCCGTCACGTTCACCACGACCGACGCCCCCTCGGGGATCGACCGGAAGTCGAAGGACGAGGCGCCGTCCAGCTTCTCGGCGGAGATCTCGAACACCTGCGGAGCGCCGGAACCGCCGCCCGTGAAGGTGACCGTGCCGCCCGAGCGCACGCTCGTGCCCGTGGGCTTCAGCGCGGCCAGGGACGCCGACTCGCCCCGTACGGCGTCGCCGAAGGCGTCGTACGGAGTGAGGGCGCCCCGCTTGCCCAGCCCCGAGGCGCGGCTGCCGCCGTTCGTCTCCAGCTCGCCCTGCTCGTCGATCTTCCCGCCGACGCGGACCGCGCCGCCGTAGCGGGGGCCGGCCGTGAGGCCGTGGCCGACGTCGACCCGGGTGCCCGCGGCGACCGTCAGGTTCCCGCCCACGGAGAGCATGACCGCTCCGGAGTCGGGCAGGATGCCGGAACCCGCGCCGACGCGGCCCACGTTGAAGGTGCCGCCGGAGCCCTTGGCGAAGGTGGCGTTCCCGCCGATGACGAGCAGGCCCTCGGCCTCGGCGGTCGCGCCGTCGGCGGTGTAGTCGCCACCGGCGTAGAGCGCCACGTTGGCGTCGAGGAACCGCGGCTCGTGACCGATCCGGGGCTCCTCGCCGGGAGTCGGGCACGTCCGGGCGGTCCCCGTGGCGGGGGCGGAGGGCACGGCCGAGGCGTTGCCCGCGGTGGTCAGGCCGAGGACGAGCGCGACGGCCACGGCGCTGCTCAGCCGCGTGCGTGCTCTTCCGATGTCGCTCATGTGCGTGAACCTTTCTGGGTTTTCCGGTGAGGGGGTGGGGACGGAGGCTGTTTCAGTCGGTCTCGGCCCGCAGCACGGCCCGGGTGAGCGGGCCGTAGGTCCCGTCCTCCTGCGGGATGTGGCGCGCCACCTGGTAGCGGCGCAGGGCCGCCTCCACGGACTCTCCGAAGACCCCGTCGGCCGGGCCGGCGTACAGCCGGAGCCGCCGGAGCCGCCGTTGGAGGTCGGCGACGTCGGGACCGCTGCTTCCCCGCCCGACCTCGTCCCGCCCGCCCCCGTCCCGGCCGGGACGCGAGGGGCGGTGCGACGAGGAGGGCGTGGGCGCCGGGACGGTCACGGCGGAGGCGGTGACCGCGAGGGTGGGGGAGGACGCGGGGGCGGTGGCGCTGGCGGTGGCACCGGGGGTGGGGGCCTTGGAAGCGGAAGGACGGGCCGGGGCGGGCGGAGTCGTCCGCGCGGTGCTCGCGGCGGGGGACGGGGGCGCGTCGGAGGAGGTGTCGGGGGCGGGGGCCGGGACGCGCGTCGCGAGGACGGGGAGCGAGAGGGACGGGCTCGACACCGGTACGGAGCCGGGCTCGGCCGAGACCCACACCGCCACCGCGGCGCCGATCCCCGCGGAGAGCGCGCCGGCGAGCATCAGGGGAAGCGGCATGGACCGCCAGGCCGGAGCCGACGCGCGGGCGCGCCGGGACCGCCGGGACCGCCGTGACGCGCGGGCGGGTGCGGCCGCGTCCCGGGCGGGGACCGTCGGCAACCGCACGGTCGAGTCGAAGAGTTCGATGTCCTGCCCCCGGGCCCCCGTGCCGTCCCGGTCCGGCTGCGCGACCTTCCCGAAGACCCGGTCGCCCCGGTGTTCCGCACCCGCAGGCTCGCGGGTGCCGGACGTGACGGCCGTGTTCGGGGCAGCCCTGTTGCGCATCGAAGTGCTCCAGATGAGGTGAAGCCGAGGGAGGGTGTGGTGAAGTCGTGGAGATATTGATCGCTGTTCAAAGCAAGCGTCAACTGATCTCAAAACGGCTCAGAATGGGCTTTCTGAGACCTTGTTTCTTAAAGGACTTTTAACGCGTGACGCAGGTCACAGGGGAAAGTGGTGCCGACGGCCTTCCGGGCGCCGTCGGCCGCCCTTCCGGAGGGCGCCACGGGCCCTTTCGCACGGCGTTCCGAACGGCGGTGCGGGCCGTCCCGGCGCTCGCCTCAGGACGGGTCCCCGTAGCGGGCGACCAGTGCGGCGGCGCGGTCGCGCAGGGAGGCGCGCAGCGACGCCGGAGTCAGGGCCTCCGCGTCCGTGCCGAGCCGCCACAGCGCCCACGCGGCGTGCCGGAAGTCCTGGAAGGCGACCTCCAGCCGCAACCACCCGCCCTCGTCCGGCCCTTCCGCGCGGACGGCGAGCACGGTGTCGAGCAGTTCCTCCCGCCGTGCCGGGTCCACCCGCACCAGAGAGGTGAGGTGGTCGCCGCCGGAGAGGAACCGCGCGGAGCGCTCCCGCCAGATCCGGTCCAGGTCGACCCGGGCGGGCCGCCGCGCCGCCTCGGGCAGCTCCTCGGCCGTCAGCACCCTCGACAGGCGGTAGGTGCGGTCCTCACCCGCTCGCGTGGCCAGCAGGTAGGCCCGGTCGCGCACGGTGACCAGGCCGATCGGGTCCACCGTGCGCCACCGCGGCTCCTGGTCCGCGGCCGCGTAGTGGATGCGCAGCCTGTGCCCGGCGAGCACGGCGCGCCGGACCGCGCCCATCGTGGTGCCGGGCACCTCCTCGGTGACCGGCCGGCGGGAGAGCAGGTCGGTCTCCGGGTCGACGAGGAAGCGCCGGGCCGCGTCGTCCGCCGTGGCCCGGTGGCCCTCGGGCAGCGCGTCGACCACCTTCCGCAGGGCCGAGGCGAGCGCCTGCCCGAGCCCGAACACCTGCTCGCCGCGGCCCGATCCGGCCGCGAGCAGGGCGAGGGTCTCCTCGTGGTTCAGGCCGGTCAGCTCGGTCCGGAAGCCGGGCAGCAGCGCGAAACCGCCGTGCCGGCCGCGCTCGGCGTAGACCGGGACGCCGGCCGCGGACAACGCCTCGATGTCGCGGAGCACGGTGCGGGTGGACACCTCCAGCTCCCGGGCCAGCGCGTCCGCGGTCAGCCGACCGTGCCGGCGCAGCAGGAGCACCAGGGAGACCAGCCGATCCGCGCGCATCCGGGAACCGTACCGAATACGTGACGGAAGGTGTCACGTATTGCCGGAAGGCTCGTCACCACGACGCGAAGGCCGGCGCCCACCGGGCCGCCGGCGCGTGCCCTCCTACGGGAAAGAGCTGATGTGGCGATGGAACGAACGGCGGTCAACCCGGTGACCTGGTCGCAGGCGATCGGCTTCAACCAGGGCGAGGTCGTCTCCGGACACTCACGGACCCTGTACGTCTCGGGGCAGACCGCGACGAACGCCGAAGGGAGGCCCGAGCACGAGGGCGACATGGCTGCGCAGTTGGCGCTGAGCGCCGACAATCTGGAGGCCGTCCTCGCCGGGGCCGGCATGACCCTCGCGAACCTCGTCCGCCTCAACGTCTACACCACCGACGTCGACCTGCTCCTCCCGCACTACGGCGTGCTCGCGGCCCGGTTGGGCGCCGCCGGGGTGGCGCCGACCACCACGATGCTCGGGGTGACGCGGCTGGCGATCCCCGGCCAGCTGGTCGAGTTGGAGGGGACCGCCGTGGCGTGAGGCGCCCCCGTCGCGCTTCCCGACGGGTCCCGCCCCGCGAGGGGAGACCCGCGCGGCGGCACCGAACGGATGCGGCGGACAGGCGACAACGCCCCGCGACAACGCCCCGGAACGACGTCCCGGGGCGTTGTCAGACCCATGGGCAAGGATGTTCCCATGACGAACATCTCCGCCGTCGAGGCGTCTTTCGGCATGTCCGGCCGCGCCGCGTACGAAGCCGCCGTCCAGCGCCTGCGCGAGGCGTCCCGCACCTATTACGGGGCGGGCTACAGCCTCATGGACGACGCCGCGTACGACCGGCTGCGCCTGGCGGTGCTGGACTGGGAGGCGGAGCACCCCGACGAGACCGCCCCGGACTCGCCCACGGACCAGGTCGCCGACGGCGCCGCCCCCGCGGGCGACGTCGCCCACACCTCGCGCCTCCTCAGCCTCGACAACGTCTTCGCCCCCGAACAGCTCGTCGCCTGGGGCGCGTCGCTCCGGCGTCGCCTGGGGCACGAGCCGGCGGGCGGGTTCACCGTCGAGCCGAAGATGGACGGCGCGGCCGTCGCCGCCCGCTACCGCGACGGCCGGCTCGTGCAGATCATCACGCGCGGCGACGGCACCCACGGCGAGGACGTCAGCCACGTCATCGGCACCGTCGTGGGCCTCCCCGAGCAGCTTCCCGTCCCCGCCACCTTCGAGGCCCGGGGCGAAGTCCTCTTCACCCAGGAGCAGTTCGAGGCGGCGAACGAGACGCGGGCCGCGCACGGCGGCGGCGTCTTCGCCAACCCGCGCAACGGCGCGGCCGGCACGCTGCGGGCGAAGGACCGCCCGTACCGGCTCGCCATGACCTTCTGGGCGTACGGCGCCGTCGAACTGGACGGCGTGCCCTTCCTGCCCGCGGGCGCCGGCCACGCCGAGACCCTCGCCGCCGTCGCGCGGGCGGGCGTGCGGACCACGGCGGACACCCCGGCCGGGCTGCACACGGTCGCCACGCTCGCCGAGGCGCAGGAGAAGGTCGACGCGATCGCCGCGCTGCGCGCGAGCCTGCCGTTCGGCATCGACGGCGTCGTCGTCAAGGCCGACAGCGCCACCGAGCGGGCCACGGCCGGCTTCGGCACCCGCTTCCCCTACTGGGCCGTCGCCTACAAGCTGCCCGCCGTCGAACGGCAGACCGTCCTCCAGGACGTGTTCTGGGAGGTCGGCCGCACGGGTGTGCTCGCCCCCACCGCGGTGCTCGCCCCGGTGGAGCTCGACGGCTCCACCGTCACCCGCGCCACCCTCCACAACCCGGCCGACATCCTCCGGCGCGACCTCCACATCGGCGACACCGTGACGGTCCACAAGGCGGGCGACATCATTCCGCGCGTCCAGGCGGCCGTCGTCGAGCTCCGCCCGCAGGACGCCGTCCCCGTCCCGCTGCCCCCCGCATGCCCCCACTGCGGCGGCGGGATCGACAAGAGCCAGGAGCGGTGGCGCTGTGCGAAGGGCACCGCCTGCGCGCTCGCCCCGCTCATCGAGTACGCCGCCGGCCGCGACATCCTCGACATCGACGGCCTCGGCAGGAAGTACGTCGACGCGCTGATCGCCTCCGGCGACGTCGGCGACGTCGCCGACCTGTTCACGCTCACGGAGGAGCAGCTCACCACCGCCTCAGGCAGCGCCAAGCGCGGCGCCAGGCTGGCCGAGCAGATCCGCCTCGCCAAGGCCCGCCCGCTGAGCCGTGTCTTCTGCGCCCTCGGCATCCCCGGCACCGGCCGCAGCATGTCCCGGCGCATCGCCGCCCACTTCGGCACGATGGAGGCCATCCGCGCGGCCGACGCGGACACCCTCCAGGACGTCGAGGGCATCGGCCCGGAGAAGGCCCCGGTCGTCGTCGAGCAGGTCGCCGCGCTCGCCCCCGTCATCGACAAGCTGATCGCGGCCGGCGTCGGCATGACCGAGCCGCGGCCGGAGCGCGCGGAGGACGTTGCCGAGGGGCCGCTGAGCGGGAGGACCGTCGTCGTGACCGGGAGGATGACCGGCCCCCTCGACGGCTGGGGACGCTCCGAGATGGGCGCCCTCATCGAGAAGGCCGGCGGCCGGATGGGCAGCGGCGTCAACTCCCGCACCGCCTTCCTGGTCGCCGCCCCGACGGCCGGCGGCAAGCCGAGCTCCAAGGCGGTCAAGGCGCGGGAGGCGGGCGTCGAGGTCCTCACCCCGGAGGACTTCGCGACCCTGGTGGCCGACTACCTGGACTGAGCCCCGGACGGGCCCTTCCCCGTGCGGCCGGCCCGGGGCCCGCATCTTCGGCGTGCTGGGGGGACACGGGATCGGCAAGCTCCCCGTCGGGCTCGCGCCCGCCGCCGTCCGCAAGGCCGCCGACGCCTTCGGCGCCCGGATCAGGGCAGCGGCCGGGGCGGAGTTCCCTCCGCGCCGACGGCCCGGCCCCCGCCCGTCCGGGGACGCGGCACGGAGGCCCCGGCCGGGAGCCGGGGCGGAGCGCCGAACCGTACGGGGACGCCCGGCGAGTAGAGCACGCTGACGGGTTCCCCGAGCGGCCGGCGGAGACCGGCGGCCGCGAGCAGCGTCTCGTCGCAGCGGAGCAGCCGGGCCCGGTGCAGCGGCCAGCGGGGATGGGTGTTGGGCAGATAGAGCGGGCGCCCGCGGAACGAGCTGTGCATGCCCCAGCGGGCGGTCAGGAAGTGTTCGAGCGCGGTGGGCTCCCCGACCGGCTCCCCGACCTCCACGGCGATCGAACTGCGCGCCCCGCGCGGCCCGGGCCACCGCCGGCTGCTCTCGTACGCGACGGTCGAACCGTCGTACCGGACGGACATCCGCGACCACGCGTACGGGATCCGGAAGGCCCACCGTCCCATGGCCACGGGGACCAGCCGGGACGCGTCGAGGGACCGGAAGACGACGCCCCGGCGCCCGTGGGCGTCCACCGAGTACAGCCGCACGTTGGTCTCCGGGAAGGTCCCGAGATAGGGCAGCCCCGGCAGCCGGAACCACCCGACGCGGTGCATCCGGAAGGCGACGAGCCCCATGTACGTGACCCCGTCGAGGGTGTCGGGCACGGTCCCGGCCGGCAGCAGCGGCGCCACCTCCGCGGGCTCCACCGGCCAGTGCAGGAACGCCAGGTCCAGCCACGACTGGGTGAGCAGGGTCCGGTGCGCGCGAGCCGGAGGCTCGGCCGACACGGGCTCGGGCTCCGGGGCGGGCGGCGTCTGCGACATAGCAGCAGTATCCCGGACGCCGCCGGGTTCCGGGCCTTCGGAAACCCCGGCCCGCGCGCCCCGGCCTCCTTGTTGCACATATATTGCAATTGCGGGGAGAGTGCAGAAGGAGTGAGCGGTGGGCGGACCAGTAGTCCTCGGGATCGAGTCCTCGTGCGACGAGACCGGAGCGGGGATCGTGCGGGACGGGAAGCTGCTCGCGCACGTCGTCGCGACCAGCATGGACGAGCACGCGCGGTTCGGCGGGGTCGTGCCCGAGATCGCCGCCCGGGCGCACCTGCACTCCTTCAACCCCGTCGTGCGGGAGGCCCTCGACCGGGCCGGGCTGCGGCTGAGCCGGATCGACGCGGTCGCCGTCACCACCGGACCCGGCCTCTCCGGCGCCCTCCAGGTCGGCCTGGCCGGCGCGAAGGCGCTGGCCTACGGCGCCGGGGTGCCGCTGTACGGCGTGCACCACCTCGCCGGGCACGTCGCCGCCGACACCCTGGAGCACGGCCCGCTGCCCAGCCCCTGCGTCGTCCTGGTCGTCTCCGGCGGCCACACCTCCCTCCTCCTGGTCCGGGACCTGGTCCGCGAGCCGATCCTGCACCTGGGCGACACCCTGGACGACGCGGCGGGGGAGTGCTTCGACAAGGTGGCCCGCATCCTCGGGCTGCCCTACCCGGGCGGGCCCGCCATCGACCGGGCCGCCCGGGACGGCGACCCGCGCGCGGTGGAATTCCCCCGGCCGCTGACCCGCGGCGGGGACGACCCGTACGCCTTCTCCTTCTCCGGCCTCAAGACCGCCGCCGCCCGCTGGGTCGAGAAGCACCGCCTCCAGGGCCTCGACGTCCCCGTCGCCGACGGTGCCGCCGCGCTCCAGGAGGCCGTCGCCGACGTCCTCAGCCGCAAGGCCCTCGCCGCCTGCGCGGCCTACGACGTCAGGACGCTGATCGTGGTCGGCGGCGTCGCCGCGAACTCCCGCGTCCGCGCCCTCACCGAGCGGCGCTGCGCCGCCGCCGGGGTAGAGCTGCGCGTCCCGCCGATGACCCTGTGCACCGACAACGGCGCCATGATCGCCGCCGTCGGCGACCTCCTCGTGCGCTCGGGAGCGGAGCCCGCGCCGCTGGACGTGTCCATCGACCCCTCCGCACCCCTGGAGTACGCCTCCCTGACCCCGCTCCCCACCCCCTCCGCCCGGGCCGCCTGACCACCGCCCCCCGCCGGAACCCGACCGTCCCCCACCGGAAGCAGTGAGAACCTTGCGTACCGCCGACATCCGCCAGCGCTTCCTCGACTACTTCGCCGCCCGGGGACACGCCGTCGTGCCCAGCGCGCCGCTGCCCACCCCCGATCCCACCCTGCTGTTCGTCAACGCCGGGATGGTCCCCTTCAAGCCGTACTTCACCGGCGAGGCGGCCCCCCTGTGGCAGCGGGCCACGAGCGTGCAGAAGTGCGTGCGGACCCTGGACATCGAGGAGGTCGGGAAGACCACCCGGCACGGCTCCTTCTTCCAGATGAACGGCAACTTCTCCTTCGGGGACTACTTCAAGGAGGAGGCCATCGCCTTCGCCTGGGACCTGTCCACCAAGCCGTGGGCCGAGGGCGGCTACGGGCTCGACCCGGAGAGGATCTGGGTGACCGTCCACCACTCCGACACCGACGCCCGCGGCATCTGGCGCGAGGCCGCCGGCCTGCCCGACGAGCGGATCGTGGCGCGCGGCGACGAGGACAACTTCTGGTCCATGGGCGTCCCCGGCCCCTGCGGCCCCTGCTCCGAGCTGTACTACGACCGGGGCCCGGCCCTCGGCCGCGAGGGCGGCCCCGCCGTCGACGAGGACCGGTACACGGAGTTCTGGAACCTCGTCTTCATGCAGTACGAGCGCGGCGAGGGGCCCGGCAAGAGCGGCTACCCGATCCTCGGCGAACTGCCCCGCCGCAACATCGACACCGGCATGGGCCTGGAGCGGATGGCCACCCTGCTCCAGGGCGTCGGCAACCTCTACGAGATCGACGAGACCCGCCCGGTCCTCGACCGGGCCGCCGCACTCGCCGGCGTCCGCTACGGCGACGACGAGCGGGCCGACGTACGGCTCCGCGTGGTCGCCGACCACGTCCGCACCGCGCTCATGCTCCTCGCCGACGGCACCGCCCCCGGCAACGAGGGCCGCGGCTACGTCCTGCGCCGCATCCTGCGCCGCTCGGTCCGCTCCATGCGCCAGCTCGGCTTCCAGGACCCCGCCCTGCCCGAACTGCTGCCCGTCGCCCGCGACTGCATGGCCCCCGGCTATCCCGAGGTCGTCGAGTCCTTCGCCCGGATCTCCGACTGGGCGTACGGCGAGGAGGACGCCTTCCGCGCCACCCTCAAGCAGGGCACCACCGTCCTGGACGCCGCCGTCGCCGAGGTGCGGAAGGCGGGCGGCCGCTCCCTGCCCGGCGCGCGGGCCTTCCTCCTCCACGACACCTACGGCTTCCCCGTCGACCTCACCCTGGAGATGGCCGCCGAACAGGGCGTCGAGGTCGACCGCGAGGGCTTCACCGCCCTCATGAACGAGCAGCGCGAGCGGGCCCGCGCCGACGCCCGCGCCCGCAAGTCCGGCGGCACGGCGGACACCGCCGCCCTCCGCACCGTCCTGGACGCGCACGGCCCCACCGACTGGCGGGCGTGGGACGTCCTCACCACTGAGTCCCGCGTCCTCGCCCTCCTCGGCGCCGGGGGCCCCGTCCCCGTGGCCCGCACCGGCGACGTCGTCACCGCCGTCCTCGACCGCACCCCCTTCTACGCCGAGTCCGGCGGCCAGGACAGCGACGCGGGCCTGCTCTCCGGGGCCTCCGCCGAGGCCGAGGTCGTCGACGTCCAGCGGCCCCTGCCCGGTCTCGTCGTCCACCGGATCAGGATCACGGCGGGCGAACTGGCCGTCGACGACACCGTGCACGCCGCCGTCGACCCCGAGTGGCGCCTCGGCGCCCGCCAGGCCCACTCCGGCACCCACGTCCTGCACGCCGCCCTGCGCGAGGTCCTCGGCCCCACCGCCCTCCAGTCCGGCTCCTCCAACCGGCCCGGCCACCTCCGCCTCGACTTCCCCTGGCGCGCCGCCCTCTCCCCGGCCGTCCGGAGCGAGATCGAGGAGGTCGCCAACCGGGCCCTGCGGCGGGACCTCCCGGTCGGCGTCCGCTGGATGACGCTGCCGGAGGCCAAGGAGCAGGGTGCCCTCGCCCTCTTCGACGAGACGTACGGCGAGAAGGTCCGGGTCGTCGAGATCGGCGGCCCCTGGTCGCGCGAACTGTGCGGCGGCACCCACGTCGACCACGCCTCCCAGATCGGCACGATCGCCCTCACCGCCGAGTCCTCCGTCGGCGCCGGCATGCGCCGTCTGGAGGCGGCCGTCGGCATCGAGGGCTTCGGGTACCTGGCCCGCGAGCGCGACCTCGTGGGCCGGATAGCCGAACAGCTGAACGCGCCCCGCGCCGAACTGCCCGAGAGGATCGCCGGTCTCCTCGACCGGCTGAAGGCCGCCGACCGCGAGAACGCCCGCCTCAAGGCCGGGGCCACGGCGTCCCGCGCCGCCGAACTCGCCGCAGGAGCCGTCGAGGCGGGAGGCACCCTGGTCGTCACCGCGACCGTCGACGGCGCCCCCGGCGAGGCCCGGGCGCTCGCCCTCGCGGTCCGCGACCGCCTCCCGCAGGGCCGTCCCGGCGTGGTGGCCGTCGCCACCTCCTCGGGCGGACTCGTCCTGACCGTCAACGCCCCGGCTCGCGAAGCCGGCCGGAACGCCTCCGCGACCGTCAAGGGACTCCTCGGCGGCCGGGGAGGCGGCTCGCCGGAGATCGCCCAGGGCGGAGGCGTCCCCGCCGGGGACCTGGCCGCGGTCCTGGCGGACCTCCCCCGGGTCGTGGCCGGCGGCTGAAACGGCAGGAGGGGGCGGGCGACGGGACGTCGCCCGCCCCCTCGGGCCCACCGCATCAGCCGTGGACGAACCCCGGAGGGCGCTTCTCCACGAACGCGGACATGCCCTCCTTCTGGTCCTCCGTCGCGAACACCGCGTGGAACAGGCGCCGTTCGAAGCGCACGCCCTCGGCGAGCGTGGTCTCGAAGGCGCGGTTCACGGACTCCTTCGCCATCATCGCGACCGGCTCGGACATCGCCGCCACCGTGCCGGCGACCCTCCACGCCTCGGCGAGGAGCTCGTCCGCCGGTACGATCCGTCCGGCCTTCACCGGCCGGGCAGCTCCCGGGAGGCCTCGGCCGCGTTCCGGCGCCGCCGGGCCCGGATCTCGCGCACGGACAGGAGGACGGCCGCCGCGTTGAGCGGGAAGGCGACCGCGTCGGCGATCTCGCGGACGTCGACGGCGCGCAGGAGGCTCGCGGTCAGCGCGACCAGGAAGAGGCACAGGGGGAGGAACCGCCGCCACGGCGGAAGCTCCCGCATCCGCGCGACGGTCACGGTGCACAGGACGAGGGAGCCGAACACGGCGACAGCCGAGAGGGCGAGGAGGACGGGCATCGTGGCTTCTCCGGAAGGAACGGACGGGAAGGGGAGGGCGGGAGGGGACGACCGCCGCGGTGCGAGGCCCGGTCCCCGCGGACCGAACGCGTGTCGCCCCCGCCCTGCCCCCTCGAACGGCCTGAACTGCGACGACGCTCTCGACCGAGGACAGCTTGACCCGGCGGGCCGTGCGCGTCATGGGTGCCGGCACCCATCTTCGGGATCCGCGCGGCTCCGGGACGTCCGACGGGGTGCCCCCGCCGGTCCGTCAGGGCGTGGAAGCCGGGCCCGGAGGCAGGTGGACCGTCATGATCAGGTGGCAGGTGCCGGCGCCGCGGTGGGCGTGGGGGGTGTCGCCGTCGAAGGCGGCGGTCTGGCCGGTGCCGACGGGGTGCTCGACGCCGTCGACGACCAGGGTCGTCCGGCCCGAGGTGACGCTGACGGTCTCGACCACCCCGGCCTGGTGGGGGTGGCTGGGGTACTGCTCGCCCGGTTCCAGCCTCCAGCGCCAGACCTCGACCGGCGCCGGGCCCGAGGCCGTCAGCACGAGGCGGGCCTCGCCGCCCTCCTCGCCGCTCCACAGCGGCGCGACGCCGTCGGCGTCCACCACGCGGACGCGGCCCTCCGCCGGGCCCTCCAGCAGGGCGGACACCGAGACCCCGAGGGGACCGCCGTCCACCACCCCGCTCCGGACCACCCGCGCGTCGCCGTCTGAACCGCCGCCGGACGCACCGGGACTCAGGCCGCCTTCCCGCCCGGTTCGCCGGGCGCGGAAGCGGTGACGACCTTCGGCAGGGAGCCCGGGTGCTCCCGCGCGAGCCAGCGCACGAGCTCCTCCCGTACGGCGCAGCGGGTCGTCCACAGGTCGTCGGCGTCCTTGGCGGT
The DNA here is from genome assembly GCF_044756005.1 of Streptomyces sp. NPDC092045. Lineage (NCBI taxonomy): Bacteria > Bacillati > Actinomycetota > Actinomycetes > Kitasatosporales > Streptomycetaceae > Streptomyces > Streptomyces sp. NPDC092045. The sequence continues at coordinate 1,288,740 of NZ_JBIVSC010000001.1, forward strand.
CACGATCGCGCGGACCGTGATGGAGGTCGGCGAGGTGTCGGTGACGGCGAGGTCCCAGCCCCGCCCGTCCCAGGTCGGGCAGGCGGCGAGGAACTCGCGCAGGTGCGCCCGCATCAGCGCGACGGGCGTGGAGTGGTCGCAGTGGACGAAGACCGACCCCGTCATCTGCGCCCCGCCCCGCGACCAGTTCTCGAACGGCCGCGAGGTGAAGTACGAGACGGGCAGCGTCACCCGGCGCTCGTCCCAGGTCCTGACCGTGAGGAAGGTCAGCGTCACCTCCTCCACCGTGCCCCACTCGCCGTCGACGACGACCGTGTCCCCGATGCGGACCATGTCGCCGAAGGCGATCTGGAAGCCGGCGAAGAGGTTGCCGAGCGTCGACTGCGCCGCCACGCCCGCCACGATGCCGATGATGCCGGCCGAGGCGAGCAGGGACGTGCCGAGCGTGCGGAAGGAGGGGAAGGTGACGAGCGCGGCGGCGGCTGCGAGCACCCCGACGGCGACCGACACCACCCGCATGATCAGCGTGACCTGGGTGCGGACCCGGCGCAGCCGCGCGGCGTCCCGCGCACGCACGGCGTAGCGCGCGTACGAGGACTCGACGACGGCCGAGGCCGCCCGGACCGTCAGCCAGGCGCCGCCGCTTATCAGGCACAGCAGCAGCACGTGGCCCACCAGTTGCCCGTGTTCCTCCAGCACGGCGAAGGTCGACGCCGGGTAGGTCCAGCGGAGCAGGGCGGTCAGCAGGACGACGAACAGGGGCGTACGGCAGCGGCGCAGCAGCCCCCACAGGGGTGTCTCGTGATGACGCGCGTCCGCGTGACGCGCCAGCATGTCCGCCGCGCGGACCACGACGAACGCCACGAGGGCCGAGCCGCCGACGGACGCCGCCAGCCGAAGAACGCTCTCCATGTGCTCCCCAGTCGATGAGTCGGGCAGGTTCGTCGACTACGCCTGACCGTCGACCGGGACCCCAAACATCCCGCCGGACCGTGCCGGACGTGCCGGGACCGACCCGCCGGACCGCGTCCGACGTGCCCGGATCACCCCGCCGGGGCCGTTTCCGGCGCCCCGTCACCACACGAGGGTGACGAGGGACACGGCCGGCACGATCCCGGCGACGACCCGGAAGCCGTAGGACATCGCGGCGGAGAAGACCTCCGGGCCGTGCGAGGAGAGGGACGTCCCCATGACGGCGACGCCCAGCGCGCCGCCGGTCTCGCGGGTCGCGCCGTTCAGGCCCGGCCCCAGCCCCGCCCGGTCCTGCGGCAGGGAGGTCGTGACGGCGACCGGGAGGACGGGCACGCACGGGCCCATGCCCAGGGAGAGGACCAGGAGGAAGAGGACGTAGAGGGGGTACGGGGTGGAGGCGGTGGCGAAGGACATCAGGACGAGCCCGCCGACGATGCCGGCCGGCCCGGCGGCGACGACGCCGTCGCCGAAGCGGGCGGCCAGGCGGACGCCGTACCGCGAGGCGACCATCATGCCGACCGCGAGGGGACGATCGCGCGGCCCGCGACCAGCGGCGAGTACCCCTTGGCGTACCGGAGGTACTGGGCGTTGACGTAGAAGAGGGAAAACAGGCCGAAGAACGCGGCCCCGACGCCGAGGGAACCGGCCCGCGGCCTGCGGACGCGGAAGACGCGCGGATCGAGCAGCGGACGGTCCGAGCGCAGCGAGCGCACCGCGAACAGCGCGAGCAGGGCGGCCGACACGAGCAGCCCGCCGGCCACCGGCACGGAGACCCAGCCGGACGAGGGCCCCTCCACGATCCCGTACGGCAGGGCCCCCGCGCCCGCGACGAGCAGGACCGAGCCGACCGGGTCCGGGGTCGCGGGACGCCGCTCGCCGCGCGGTGCGAGACGGGCCGCGAGGAGGCCGAGCACGGCGGCGAGCGGTGCGACCGACAGGAACAGGCCCTGCCACGGCAGGTGCTGGAGGGCCGGGCCCCCGCCGACGTTCCCGACGACACCGGCGATGCCGGTCGCGGCCGTCCAGAGCGCGACCGCCCGCGGCCGCCCGGCCGGTTCGGTCACCTCCAGCATCGGCGACAGGGCGGCCGGCATGACGAGCGCCGCCCCGGCGCCGGTGACCACCCGGCCCGCGATCGGGACGGCCACGCCCACGCCTGGCTGCGCGGCCTGGTGGGCGAGGTGGTCAGGAGCGAGTCGGGCGACGGACCGACTGAACGGGCTTCGTGAAAACGGCAGTTGGCCCCGAGTTGACCCGCCGTCCACTCAAGACGTTCGATCGGGGCGTACCTTTCGGCGTGTGGACGTACCCGACGTGTTCCGCTGGGTCTTCGCAGGCCTCGCGACCCTGCAACTCATCACCCTGATCCCCGTCCTCCGCCGGCTGCGGAATCCCGAGCCGGGAGTGCGCACCGAGGCGCGGCTGAGCCTCCTCGACGCGCTCAGCAGCACGGTGGCCTTCGCGGGCATCGCCTTCGGCAACGGCACCCTCCTGCTGTGCGGCGTGGCCTGCCTGGGCGCGGTCTACGCGGCCAGGGGAATCCGCTGGTACCGGACCCGGGAACAGGTCTGACCCCGGCGCACGCCTTCCTCCCTCCCCGGGGGCCCGCGCGAGCGCGCCGGCGCCTTCCCGCCGGATGGGCCGTACAGGCGACCGGAAGCCCGTCCGCGGTGACCGCCGGAGCGGAGAATCGTTCTGTCGGACGTGAAGAAGATGCTCCTGGCGGCCCTCGCCGCCGCCTCCGCCACCGCCCTGATCGCTCCGGCCGCCGCCACCGCGGCCCCGGAGACCGCCGACGCCACCGCCACCACCACCGCCGCGGCCCCCGCCGTCCTCGACGCGGCCGCCCTGCCCGGCGCCCGCGCCACGGACCACGCCGGGGAGCGGACCAGCTGGCCCGAGACCCTCGGGCTGCCGAAGGCCTGGGCCGAACGGGTGATCCTGCGCGACCGGCCCGACCTGGAGATCGTGCACGTCCCCGAGGGCGCGATGGTCACCATGGACTACAACGAGAGGCGCGTACGGATCGTCCACAACGCCTTCGGCCTCGTCACCCAGGTACCCGCCGTCGGATAGGACCCGCCCGGCGGATCGCGGCCGGGCCCGGTACCGCGGGCCCGTGCCGGCCGGTCCGGTTCGGGCACTCCTCGTGGAACTCTCCGGCGAAGACGCTCCCCGTCGAGCGCGAACACCGGGTGCTCGCCGAACGCGTCCGGCTCGCCCGTGGCGAGGACCCGGCGGGAGTCGGAGCCGCCGGCCAGGACCCCGCCCCCGCGTCGTGGTCCGGCACCGGCCGCCCCGGATCGGTACGGACGCGATGACCCGGTCGGTCGGCGGAACGCCGTGCTCGGCGGAGGGGATTCCCATGAGGCCGACCGTCCTGTTCGCGCGTGCCGCCGGTCGGTGCCGGGTCGGCACCGGCCCACGGCCTCCCACCGCCACCCGACGCGCCTTCCCCGTCACCCGGTTGCCCGCACAGATGTCGTCACCGCCGCGGTGCGGTGACGATGATCGCAAAGGCCACCGAGGAGACGTGCGTCGCGAAGGCACGCGTACGGGAGACGAGGGCGTCGCATGGTCCAGGGATTTTCCAGAGAACCGGGGACCCACGGTCCGCTCACCGAGGTCGCGCCGGAGGGCATACGGAGGATCACCCTCTGGGCCGCCGCGATCGCGCTGGGCGGCTTCCTGTTCGGCTTCGACACCGGCGTCGTCTCCGGCGCGCTGCTCTACATCAAGGAGGACTTCGACCTCGACTCCTTCGAACAGGGCAGCGTGGTCAGCGTCCTGCTCATCGGCGCCGTGGCCGGCGCCACCTCGGCGGGCCGCCTCGCCGACCGGCTCGGCAGGCGCAAGGCCCTGAGCCTCATCGGCGTCGTGTTCGTCGTCGGCACCGCGATCGCCGCCCTGGCGAACGGCTACCTCACCCTCATGGCGGGCCGGATCGTCCTCGGCCTCTCCGTCGGCGCCGCCTCCGCCACGGTGCCGGTCTACCTCTCGGAGATCTCGCCGACGAGGATCCGCGGCCGGCTGCTCACCATGAACCAGCTCATGATCACGATCGGCATCCTCGTCGCGTACCTCGTCAACCTCGCCTTCGCGAGCAGCGAGGCCTGGCGGGCGATGTTCGCCGTCGGCGCGATCCCCGCCCTCCTCATGATCGCCGCCACGCTGTGGCTGCTGCCCGAGTCGCCGCAGTGGCTGATCGCCCACGGGCAGGCGGACGTGGCGCGCCGGGGGATCGCCGGGCTGACCGACGGGCCGACGGCGGACGAGCTGATCCGGCGGGCCCGGCAGCGCATGGACGAGGACCGCGAGAAGCAGAAGCGGAACGAGGCGGCGGGCGGCCGGGGGACCCGGCGACTGCTGGCCCCCGACGTGCGCCCGGCCCTGATCGTCGGACTCACCCTCGCCGCCGTCCAGCAGTTCGGCGGCATCAACACGATCATCTACTACGCGCCGACCATCATCCAGCAGACCGGACTCGACGCCTCGAACGCCATCCTCTACTCGGTCTTCATCGGCCTGATCAACCTCGTCATGACACTGGTGGCGATCAAGCTGGTGGACCGGGTGGGACGACGGCCCATGGTCCTCGTCTCGCTCGGCCTGATGGCGGTCTCGATCTTCATGCTGGGACTCGCGTTCGTCGTGGGCATGAACTCGGAACTGACCCTGATGTTCATGGTGATCTACATCGCCGCCTTCGCGGGCGGTCTCGGGCCCGTCTTCTGGACGCTGATCGGGGAGATCTTCCCGCCGTCCGTCCGGGCCGAGGGGTCGAGCCTCTCCACCGCCGTCAACTGGGTGTCCAACTTCGTCGTCAGCCTCGCCTTCCTGCCCCTGGCCAACCTCATCGGCCAGGGCGAGACCTTCTGGATCTTCGCGGGGATCTGCCTGTTCGCGTTCCTCTTCGTCAGCCGCTACCTGCCCGAGACCCGCGGCCGCGACGCCGGGCAGATCGAAGAGGCCCTCGACGCCCGCTTCAAGCACGAGCCGGACCGCCGGGACCGCCCCGGCGGCCCCGACGAGGCGGCATCCCCGCAGAAAGGACGCCCGCGATGAGCGACACCCTCCTCGGCCCCGACGACCTGGAGACGGCCGACGCCCTCGTCCTCTTCGGCATCACCGGCGACCTCGCCAAGAAGATGCTGCTGCCCGCCCTCTACCGGCTCACCGAGGACGACCGGCTCACCGTCCCCGTCATCGGCGTGGCCGCCGGCGACTGGGACGACGAGGCGCTCCGCCGGCACGCCCGGGAGGCGGTCGCCGCCGCCGTCCCGGACCTCGACGAGGAGGTCTTCGCCCGGCTCGCGGCGAACCTGTCCATCGTCACCGGGGACTTCACCGACAAGGCCACCTTCGAACGGCTCCGCGAGGCCGTCGCCGGGCACGGCTTCGTCGCCCACTACCTGGCGATCCCGCCGTCCCTGTTCACCACCGTCGCCCGCGCCCTCGCCGACGCCGGCCTCAACCGCGACGCCCGCCTGGTGGTCGAGAAGCCGTTCGGGCACGACCTGGAGTCCGCGCGCACGCTCCAGGAGGAGCTGAACGCCTGCTTCGACGACCACCACCTGCTGCGGGTCGACCACTTCCTCGGCAACAGCGCCGTGGAGAGCCTGATGGTCGCCCGCTTCGCCAACACCCTCCTCGCCCCGATCTGGCACCGCTCCTACGTCGACAACGTCCAGATCACCCTCGCCGAGGACTTCGACGTCGCCGACCGCGGCTCCTTCTACGACGCCGTCGGCTGCCTGCGCGACGTCGTCCAGAACCACCTGCTCCAGGTCCTCGCCTTCCTCGCGATGGACCCGCCCAGCGTCTCCAACGCCCGCGCCCAGGGCCTGGAGAAGTGGCGGGTCCTGCACGCCGCCCGCACGATGGAGCCCGCCGCCACCGTACGCGGCCAGTACGAGGGCTACCTCGACGTCGAGGGCGTCGAGCCGGACTCCACCACCGAGACGTACTTCGCCACCCGTCTGTTCATCGACAACTGGCGCTGGGCCGGCGTCCCCTTCTACCTGCGCAGCGGCAAGGCGCTGGCCGTCACCGCCACCGAGGTGATCGTCCAGCTCCGCACCCCGCCCCTCGAACTCTTCGGCGGCGACGCGTCGGAGACCCCGCCCAACCTCATCCGCTTCCGCATCGACGGCGACACCGGCATCCGGGCCGACCTGATGCTCCGCAAGCCCGAGGAGGACGTGGAACGCCCGGTGACCGTGCCCATCGGCGTCGACTTCGCCAAGGTCCTCGGGCGGCAGGAACTGCCGTACGAGAACATCCTCAGGGGCGCCGTCGTCGGCGACCCCGAGGCCTTCGCCTTCTTCCCCACGATCCTGGAGTGCTGGCGGATCGTCGGGCCCGTCCTCGACCCCGCCGAGCCGCCCCTGCCGTACGCCCCCGGCACCTGGGGCCCGGAGGCGGCCGACCGGCTCCCCGACCTGAAGCACTGGCACCAGCCGGGACGGCGCCTCTTCGAGGACGTCGACTGACGGACCGGAGTCCCGCCGGGGCGTCCGGCGGGAGACGGGCGGAAAGGGGACGATGGCCAAGCTCCGCAGGCGCGTGGAGGACAACCTGTGGCCGGTGGTCCAGCAGGCCGTGGCCGCGGCCCTGTCCTGGTGGATCGCGGACGACCTCATCGACCACCACGTCCCCCTGTTCGCCCCGATCGCCACGCTCGTCGCCCTCAACACCCCCCTGGGCGGGCGCGGCACCAACACCGTGCGGGTCCTCGTCGGCGTCATCAGCGGCGTCGTCGTCGGACAGCTCGCCTTCACCCTCCTCGGCCACGGCGCCGTCACCGTCGGCGTGGCCGTGCTGTGCGCGCTCCTCGTCGCACTCGTCCTCGACGGCCGGCGCATCACCATGGCCCAGGCGGCCGTCGGCGCCGTCATCTGTGTCGCCGCCGGACAGCAGGCCGGCGTCGACCGCGTTCTGGACGCCCTCATCGGCGGCGCCGTCGCCCTGGTCTTCAGCCAGCTCCTCTTCCCCGTGCACCCCCTCGCCCTGCTGCGGAAGGCCGAGTCCACCACCCTGTCCGGCCTGGCCGACGCCCTCGGCCTCACGGCGCGCGAGATGGACGCCGGCGACGAGGAACGGACCTCCCGCACCTGGGACGAAGTGCGCACGGTCTACACGCTGCTCGACGAGCTGGGCCAGGCGCGCACCGACAGCGCCGCCGTCGCCGGCCGCACCCTCCACCGGCGCGGAGGCAGGGAGCACCTCACCCGGGAGACGGTCACCGCGCTGCACCTGGACCTGCTCGGCAACAGCTGCTTCACCCTCGTCCGCCGCGCCCTCGCCCTGGACACCCGGCACCGCCAGGAGTTCGCCCCCACGCTGCGGGCCCTGTCGGGCGCCCTGGACGCGCTCGCGGCGGCGCCCGGCAGCCGCGCGGTGCGCCGGCACGCGACCCGCCGGGTCCTCGACGCCGTCCGGGACGCCCCGGACGCCGGACTCACCCCCACGGTCACCGTGTGGGAGAGCGTGCGACTGGTCGCCCGGGACGTGCTGGTCTTCGCGGGCGTCGACGACGACACGGCCGAACGGGCCGTCCACGAGGGCGCCGTCGAGGTCCCCGTACCGGACCCGCCGCAGCAGCGCCGGCTCCTGCCAGCGCGCCGGCGCCGCCCGTGACCGCGGGGCGGCCGTCCGCGTCCGCCGCGAGGCCGACGGGCCGGTGCGGAGCGCCGCCGGCCTCCCGCGACGTGCGGGTCCGGGAGGGAACGGCCCCCGACGGAAGGCCGGTCGGCGCGGCGCCGCCACCACGTGGTTCCGCTACCGCGCCGCGTCGGCCCCGTCCGGGATCTCCTGCTCCGCCCAGATCGTCTTGCCGTGCCGCGTGTAGCGGCAGCCCCACCGGGTGGTGAGCTGGGCGACCAGGTACAGGCCGCGGCCGCCCTCGTCGGTGAGCAGGGCCCGGCGCATGCGGGGCTGGGTGGCACTCGGGTCGGACACCTCGCAGACCAGCCGCCCCGCCCGGATCAGCCGCACCTCCACCGGGCCGCCGGCGTAGCGGATCGCGTTGGTGACCAGCTCGCTCAGGACGAGTTCGGTGGTGAAGGCCAGCTCCGCGAGCCCCCAGTCGTCCAGCTGCCGGGTCGCGGCCCCGCGCACCTCGGCCACGGCGGCCGGATCGGCGTCCACCGGCCAGACGACGTGGTCGTACGACGGCACCGCGCGGGTACGGGCGAGCAGCAGGGTGATGTCGTCGGTGAGGTGGTGCGCGGGGCGGCCGGCGACGATCTCGCGCCCGAGCCTCCGCAGCGGGGTGTCGAACACGCCCGGCTCCGCGAGACGGCGGGCGAGGTCGGCCATGCCCTCGTCGACGTCGCGCTCGCGGCTCTCGATCAGGCCGTCGGTGTAGAGGGCGAGGATGCTCCCCGGCTCCACGTCGACCTCGGCGATCTCGAAGGGCAGCCCGCTCACGCCCAGCGGAGGCCCCGGGTTCACGGGGACGAACGCGACGCTCCCGTCCGGAGCCGCCACGGCCGGCGGCGGGTGCCCGGCGGAGGCCATCGCGAGCCGTCGGGACACCGGGTCGTAGATCGCGTACAGACAGGTGGCGCCGATCGGGTCGGTCCGGGGCCGGGCGGGCCCCGTCGCGTCGTCGGACTCGTCGCTCCCGTCGGTCTCCACGCCGAGCTGGGAGACCAGGTCGTCGAGGTGCACGAGCAGTTCGTCCGGCTCCAGGTCGAGGTCGGCGAGGGTCCGCACGGCGGTCCGCAGCCGCCCCATCATCGCCGTGGCCGAGAGCCCGTGGCCGACGACGTCGCCGGCGACCAGGGCGACCCGGGCGGACGAGAGCGGGATGACGTCGAACCAGTCCCCGCCGACGCCGGTCCCGGTGTCGGCGGGCAGATAGACCCCGGCGGTGGTCACGGCGACGTTCTCCGTCTCCGAGGGCGGCAGCAGACTCCGCTGGAGCCCCACCGACGCGCGGTGCTCGCGGGTGTAGCGGCGGGCGTTGTCCAGGGCGAGCGCGGCGTGGCCGGCGATCTCGTGCAGCAGGTGCAGGTCGGCCGCCTCGTACGGCGGTTTCCCGGCGTCCCGGTGGACGGTCATGCGCCCGAGGACGCTGCCCCGGGCGCGCAGCGCGACGGTCATCGAGGTGAGCGGGTCGGCCGGCGCCGCGGGGGCGTCGGGCCTGGCCAGGACGACGTGGTCGAGGGGGGACTCCGCCGTCCTGCGCCCGGCCACGGCGGTCCGGCGCAGCGGCATGCTGCCGTCCGGGCCCGGGGTGGGCTCCTCGCCGGTGAACACCTCCTCCGCGATCTCCACCACGGCGAGGTCGCCCACCGCGGGCACCAGCGCCGCCGCCAGGTCCTCGGCGGTGCCGACGACCGACAGCGAGCCGCCGACGGCCGCGGTCACGCGGTGCAGCACGGACAGGCGCTCGCTGGTGCGGCGCAGCTCGGTGACGTCGGTGAACAGCGCGGTCACCCCGAACACCTGCCCGTCGGGCGCCTGCAGCCGGAACGCCGAGATGGCCATCACCGCCCCGCCCCCGGGCTCCTGGAGGGTGCGGACCGTCTGCTCCGCCCGCACGAGCGGCAGCCCCGTCCGCAGCACCTCGTGCAGCTGCCGCTCGACGGCCGCCGCGTCCTCCGCGTACAGGAAGTCCATGAGCCGCCGCCCCCGCAGGTCCGGCGCGAGACCGGTGTACGGCAGGAGGTGGGTGTTGGTCCTGACCAGCCGCAGGTCCAGGTCGAAGACGGCCAGGCCGAGCCGGTCCTGGAGGAACAGCTCCGTGGTGAACGCCTGGTCCTGCCGCCACCGGGCCGCCGTCCCCTCCGGGGCCGCGAGGACGAAGTACCGGGACGCGCCGGCGGACGCGCCGGCGTCCGCCAGCGGCAGGACCTGGAAGTCGACCCTCAGCTCCTCGCCGGCGCCCGTGAGCGTCACGGCCACACCGGACCAGGCCTCCGGCCACTGGTCGGGCGACGGCACGCGCCGGGTGTCCGGGTCCTTGAGCAGGTCGCCGATGTGCAGCCCGCAGGCCCGGTCGGCGGACAGGGAGAGCAGTTCCTCCGCCGCGCGCGTCCACCCGATGATCCGGCCCCCGGGGTCGAGCAGCGCCCCTGCGGCCTCACCGGCGAAGGGCAGCCCCCGGTACTCCGGTGCGAAGGGCGGGATCTCGTCGTCCACCTCGTGCTCTGCCTCCCTCACACGACACGGCACCCCCGCGCGGGCTCACCTTGAGCGTTTCCTCCATGTCACACCGGGCCCCTCGCTGCACGGGGCCGGACCTCCATCATCCCCCCGCGTGCCCCGCCCGCCAGTCGGCCGGGACCGCCCCGGCCGCGGCCCGCGCCGGTGCGGCGCCGCGCGGACCCGGCCCCCCGGCCCGGGGGGCACCGCACCACCGGCGGGGCCACCACTGGGCCGAAAGGGCGGCTCCGGGGCGTGCCCGGCGGGCGGCGGGGACCGTGATCCGCCGATCCGCCGATCCGCCGATCCGCCGATCCGCCCGTCTGCCGATCCACCGGTTCGCCGATCCACCGGTCCGCCGGACACGCCCCAGTCGTCGCCTCCGCCTCCGTCGTCGCTCCCGCCGGAGTCGCCGCCATCGCCGCCGTCCGAGGGGCGCGTGGCCGGTGGTCGGGCCGGAGGCGGGATCGGTGGTGCGCGAGGGCTGTCGCAACCGTGCTACTCGCCGGTAATGTGCGGCTCCGTCCGACTTGGGGGAGTGGTATGGACACCGTCACGACGTTCGATCCCGTCACCGAGCACGAGAGGACCCGCACCGCGCTCGCCGCCGCGGTCCCGCGCCTGGTCGCGCTGCTGCGCGCCGTGCCCGACCCGGACGCGGGCTCGGGCGTCCCCGAGTGGACGGTCGGCGACGTCGGCACGCACCTGGCGGCCGTGTACCTCGCGTACACCTCCCTCGTCTCGCCCGACGAGGCGGTGGAGTGGGGCGACGTCCTGCGGTCCGGCGGGGGGACGCCCGGCGGGGGCACGTTCGTCGAGCGGATCACGGCCATGAACGCGCGGTCCGTGACCCTGTTCGGTGGCGAGGACCGCGCGAAGCTGCCCGACTTCGTCGCCGAGCGGGGCGAGACGTTCCTGCGCGTCACCGAGGGGCTCGCCCCGGACACCCCCGTCTCCGCGCCCTGGTACGGGGAGGTGCCCTTCACCCTGGCGACGGTGACCGGCCTGCTGCTCGGCGAGACCCTCGTCCACGGCCTGGACGTCGCGCGCGGCGCCCGCCTCCCGTGGCCGATCGGCGACGACGAGGCCCGCCTCGTCCTGGGCCAGTCGATGCCGACGATGATGGCGGCCGCCCTGGATCCGGTCAGGGCGCGGGGCGTGCGCATCGCGTTCGACCTCGCCGTCAGGGGCGGCCCACGCCTCGCGGTGGTCGTCGACGACGGGACCGTGACGGTGACCCGCGACGCCCCGCCGCGCGCCTACGACTGCCGGATCGTCGCGTCGTCGGCCGCCTTCCTCCTGGTCTCCTTCCGGCGCACGCCGGTCTGGAAGGCGGTCGCGACCGGCCGGATGCGGGCCGGCGGCCGCAGGCCGTGGCTGGCGGTGCGGCTCGGACAGCTCGTCGCCGCCCCCTGAACCCGCCGGTCGGGCCGCCGCCCGTAGCCGGTTCCCGGCCCCGGCCGTCGGGCCGTCGCTCCGACCGGTCCCCGACTCCGCCCGTCAGGCCGCCGCCCGCAGCCGGTCCAGCTCGTCGCCGATCGTCTTCCGCAGCAGGTCGTGCCGCGGGCCGAGCCGGAATCGCTCGTCGCTCCACCGGTCGGGCGGGTACAGCCACACCGGCCCGCCCACGAGGTCGGCCGGTTCCCACGCGAACCGCGGCCACACATGGGCGTGCAGGAACGGATCGGTGTTCCCCAGGATCTCCAGGTTCACCCGGCGGAAGGCCGGATCCAGACGCCGGCAGGCCCGCTCGACGGCCTCGCCGAGCAGGTCCGTCCCGTCGAGGAACGCCCGCCGCTTCGCCCTCGGCAGCTCGGACAGCCGCTCCACGCCCGGCTCGTCCACGAGGAGCACGGAGTAGCCCGGCAGGAACTGCACGTCGCCGATCGCCGCGAAGGCCGCGTCGAGGCGCCGCAGCACCGTGGGGTTCTCGCCGCGCAGCGCGGCCCCGATCCGGTCCTTCCGCCAGTCGTCCGTCATGCCCGCGAACCTACCGGTCGGCGGCCAGGGCCTGTTCGGTGCCCTTCCGTCCGACGGTGCGCCGCTGCCACCAGCGGCGCCGGACGCGGGGGTGCACCGCGCGGCCCAGGCGCCGGCCGATGAGCAGGTAGCCGAGCAGCGCGCCGGTGGTGTTGAGCATGACGTCGTCGATGTCGAAGGCGCGCCCCGTGATGAGGGCGCCCTGCACCAGCTCGACGAGCAGCATCGTCGCCACCGTGAGCAGGGCCACGCGCACCAGACCGCGGGTCCGGCGCGACAGCAGCGGCAGCAGGACGCCGAACGGCACGCCCAGCAGGACGTTGCCGCCGAGCTGCTTCACCGTCTCCAGGAACGCCGGCTGCTCCAGGTACGCGCGGATGGAACTGCCCGGCGTCAGATTGCTGTGGGTCAGGGGCACGGACGCCGGCGACGCGTTCAGGGTGAGTTTCGCCAGGACGATCGCGAACGCCACCATCCCCACGAGACCGACCAGCGCCACCAGCACCCGGACCGCCCGGCCCGGCCCCCGCCGCTCCTCCGCCCCACGGGGCGGCTCGGGAGGCGCGGGAGGTGCGGCGGGCACCGGGCCGCCCTTCTCCACCGTTCCGTCCGCGCTCCGTTCCCGTCTCCACGTCCTCATGTTCCGCCCCCATCGTCAGGCCTCTCCGAGGGGTTGCGGCTACCCGGGAAGCGGCGCCGCAACCCCTGCGCGCCGGGTCGGCGCGACAACGGCCGGAGCCGCTCCCCACGCCTCCGCGCATCGGGCGTGACGACACCGGCCACAGCCGCCCCGTACACCCCAACGCCCCCTGAACCGGGCCGGGTTCCGCATGGGCGGAGACGCAGCGGGCACGAGACGCGCATGGAACACGACACGGAGAGCAGACCCTCGCGCGAGCCCCGGCGGTCCGGACGGGCCGCCCGCGGGTGGCCCCTCGCGGCCGCCCTCCTCGCCCTGATCCTGGTGCTGGTCCTGCTGGGCCGGTTCTTCCAGCCGCCGGGCCTGGGCGACCTGTTCGGGAGCGAGACCAAGGACCGCTCCGGCCCCGCCGTCCTGAAGTCGATCCAGGACATGAACCGCCACGAGGGGGCCGTCGGCACCTATCAGGTCGTGGTCGACCTGGAGAAGGACGCCCGGTTCCTGCCCGACGCGATCCGCGGCACCCGCACGCTGTACGTCGCCAGCGGCAGCGTCGGCGCCCACGTCGACTTCTCGGGCCTCGCCAAGGACGCCGTCGCCGTCGACGAGGAGCGCACCACCGCCACCCTCCGCCTGCCGCACGCCCGGCTCGACCGGCCGTACCTCGACCCCGAGCGGTCCTACACGGTCTCCAAGCAGCGGGGACTCCTCGACCGGCTCGGCGACCTCTTCTCCGACAACCCGGCGGGCGAGCAGGCCGTCAACGTCCTGGCCGCCCAGCGCATCGGCGAAGCGGCGAAGGAGAGCGACCTCACCACCCGGTCGGAACGCAACACCACCGCCATGCTCCAGGGCCTCCTGCGCGCCCTCGGCTTCGAGAAGGTCACCGTCACCTACGGCTGAGCCGGTGCTCCCGGCCCGCGCCGGGGCCCCGGGCGTCGGTCCGGCGTCCGGCCGGTCCACCCGCCGGGCGCGTCCGGCGTGGACGCGCGCCTCGGGGCCGGCGCGGCGGTCGTCCCCCCCGGCCCGGAGGCGGGCGCCCCCGACTCGGTTCCGTACCGGCGGAGTTGAAAACTCCTGCTGAGAGGGGTGGCGCGAAGTGCGTCACGGACGCGGAAGCGGGCATACGCGGGAGAAAGTTCTTCGTCCCGTCCCGTTCGCCGCCCCTTACGGCGGCGGCCGGCGGCGCGGGGCGTCCACAGACGTAGGGGAGAGTCGATGCGCACGGTAGGAGTCGAGGAAGAGCTGATGCTCGTCAACGCCAGGACGGGCGAGCCGTTCGCCGTGTCGTCGGCGGTCCTGGCGTCGGCGGCCATGGGCGGCGACGAGGCGGGGGAGGTCTTCGAGAAGGAGCTGCACCAGGAGCAGCTGGAGTTCTCCACCCAGCCGCTGACGGACATGGCGGAGATGCGGAAGGAGATCGTGCGCTGGCGGGGCGAGGCGCTGCGGTACGCCCGGGAGTCCGACGCGGTCGTCGCGGCCCTCGCCACCTCGCCCGTCCCCGTCGAGCCGTCCCGCCACCGGGGCGAGAGGTACCGGTGGATGGCCGAGCAGTTCGCCCTCACCACCAAGGAGCAGCTCACCTGTGGCTGCCACGTCCACGTGGCCGTGGAGTCCGACGAGGAGGGCGTCGCCGTCCTCGACCGGATCCGGCCCTGGCTCTACCTCCTGAACGCGCTCAGCGCGAACTCCCCGTTCTGGCAGGGGGAGGACAGCGGGTACAGCAGCTACCGCAGCCGGGTCTGGAACCGCTGGCCGTCGGCCGGCCCGTACGAGCTCTTCGGCACCCCGGCCGTGTACCACCAGCAGGTCGAGGCCATGGTGGAGACCGGCGTCCTGAAGGACCCCGGCATGATCTACTTCGACGCCCGCCTCTCGGCGAACTACCCGACCGTGGAGATCCGGGTCGCCGACGTCTGCCTGGAGCCGGACACCACCGTGCTCGTCGCGACCCTCGCCCGGGGCCTGGTGGAGACCGCCGCCCGCGCCTGGCGGAACGGCGAGCCCCCGGCCCCCCTCTCCGCCGGCCTCCTGCGCCTCGCCTCCTGGCGCGCCGCCCGGTCCGGGCTCGGGGGGCCGCTCCTCCACCCCCTCACCCTGCGGGAGACCCCCTCCGAGGAGGTGTTCGAAGCCCTCCTCTCCCACGTGGAGGAGGCCCTGGCCGACACCGGCGACCTCGACGAGGCCCGGAAGGGAATCGTCGCGCACCTGGCCCGGGGCGGCGGGGCGGACCGCCAGCGCGCCCTGCGCGACGAGGGCATGGACCTCCACGAGGTCGTGAAGGCCTGCGCCCGGATCACGACCGCCGGCGACTGAAGGCGACCCGCAACGGCCGGAGCGCCGCCCCCCGTGGAGGAGGGGCGGCGCTCCGGCCGTTGCGGGCGGGCGGTACGGGCTCAGGCGGGCCAGGTGCCCGTCACCCGGCGCACCGCCGTGGCCCCGCCCCGGTCGACGGCGGCCTTCACCAGGGCGAAGATCGCGCCGTGCAGCGCCGCGGCGATCAGGACCTCGCCCCAGCCCCGGTGCTCGTCGGTGGCGTCGGGAGTGTCGTCGTCGTGTCCCAGGATCTGCCACGTCTTCTTGAACGCGGCTCCCGCGAGCACGCCGGTTCCGGCGCTCACCGCGAGGGAGAGCGGCTTGAACACGAGACGTGACGGCTTCATGGTGTTTGTTCCTTTCCTCCGGTCACTGGCCCGGCTACCCCGGCGGCCGACCCGCATGCGCCCCGTGATCAGCGGTGCCGCCGCAGGGCGAGGCGGGCGGCCTTGTACGCGCGGGCCGGGTCCCGGTGCGGCCCCGCGACCGGCTGCCGGGCGCCGTGCCGGTCGGCGTACGGGTACCAGCGCCCGTCCGGACCGTGGCGCAGCTCCACCCCGGCGGACGGGTCGACGAGCCGGTCGGGGCCCAGCTCGACGGGGGTGCCGGGGAAGGGGCGCAGCGGCCGGACCGCGGCTTCCGCCCCGGAGAGCACGGCCGGGTCGGCGGGCCGGGGAGAGAGGAAGGCGGCGGCGCCGTGCGGACCGCCGTGGTGGTAGGCGGCGGTCAGCCGCCGCATCCCGAGGGGCGTGAGGCCGAGGTGGGCGGCCGCGGTCTCCAGATGGGCGCCTCCGCTGCCGACGGTGAAGCGGACGACGTCGGCGACGGTGTCGTGGGTCTCGGGGACGTGGCCCTGGAGGAGCGCGGCGGCGCGCCGGGCGGCGTCCCGGACGAGCGCGCGCAGGACGGCGAGGTCCGGCAGCGGGGCGGGCGGTTCGGCGGTGACCGCGTCGAGGACCGGCGCGGTGCCGTGCAGGTCGAGCGGCGGGAGCGGGGGCAGGGGCCCGGTCCGCACGCCCCGGGCGGGGAGGAGGGGCGGGCCCGCGGTCGTGTCTTCCGTGCCCGTGGGCGGAGGGGGGACGGCTCCGGCCGCTCGCGGCGCGGGGAGCGTCCGGTCGTCCGTCGCGGCGCCGCTCCCCGGCTTCCCGGCGGAGAGGGGCGTACGGGAGGAGGGCTCGGCGGCGCGCCGAGCGGGCGGGATCGTGGTCATGCGGGCGCCCCCAGGCGGACGAGCTCGGCGAGTTCACGGTCGGTGAGGCGGGCGAACCCGGTGCCGCCGGAGGCCAGGACCGTGTTCTGCAGGGTGCGTTTGTGGGCGAGGAGCCGGTCGATCCGGTCCTCGATCGTGCCCCGGGTGACGAGCCGGTGGACGGTGACGGTCCGCCGCTGGCCGATCCGGTGGGCGCGGTCGGACGCCTGGTCCTCGACCGCCGCGTTCCAGCTGCGGTCGAAGTGGACGACGTGGCTGGCCCGGGTCAGGTTGAGTCCGGTGCCGCCGGCCTTGAGGGAGAGGACGAGCAGGGGCGCCCCGCCGCTCTGGAAGGCGTCGACGAGCTCCTGCCGCCGCCCGGCGTCCAGACCGCCGTGCAGGAACAGCGGGCGGTGGCCCAGATGCGCGAGGTGCTCCTCCAGGAGCCGGCCCATGGCGACGTAACTGGTGAAGACGAGGGCGGCCTCGCCGCGCCGGGCGATCGTCCCGGTGAGTTCGGCGAGCGCCTCCAGCTTGGCCGACCGCCGGCCGAACGTCCGTACGTGCGCGGCACCGGGATGTGCCTCGCGGAGGTAGTGGGCGGGGTGGTTGGTGATCTGCTTGAGCGCGGTGATCAGCTTCAGGACCAGGCCGGAGCGGGTGGCGGCGGACGAGCCGGCGATCCGGTCCATCGTCTCCCGGACGACGGCCTCGTACAGGGCGACCTGCTCGGGGGTGAGCTCGACGATCCTCCGCGTCTCGACCTTGGCGGGCAGCTCCGGCGCGATGCCGGGGTCGCTCTTGGTGCGGCGCAGGACGAACGGTGCGACGAGGCGGGCGAGGGCGCGGGCGGCGGGGCCGTCGGGTTCGCGTTCGGCGGCGGTCGCGTAGCGGGACCGGAACGCCTTCAGGGTGCCGAACAGGCCCGGGTTGGTCCAGTCGATCAGCGACCACAGCTCGGAGAGGTTGTTCTCCACGGGGGTGCCGGTCAGGGCGAGCCGGGTCGTGGAGGTGAGCGAGCGCAGGGCCCCGGCGGTCGCCGAGGCGTGGTTCTTGGTGTGCTGCGCCTCGTCCGCGACCACCAGGTCCCAGGCGACGGCCGCGAGTTCCGGGTCCCGGCGCAGGACGCCGTAGGTGGTGAGGACGACCGTGCGCCCGCCGACGGGGACGAGGCTCCGGCCGGCGCCGTGGTAGCGGACCACGTCGAGGTGGGGGGCGAACCGGCCGATCTCCCGCTGCCAGTTGGTGACCAGGGAGGACGGGCACACCACCAGGACGGGGCCGGTGTGCCCGGTCTCGTGGCGGTGCAGGACGTAGGAGATCGCGGTGAGGGTCTTCCCGAGGCCCATGTCGTCGGCGAGGACGGCCCCGAACCCGGCGCGGCCGGTGTGGGCGAGCCACGCCAGGGCGCGTTCCTGGTAGCCGCGCGGCACGGCCCTCAGCCGGGCCGGAACGGGGACGGGGGAGACGTGCTCGCCCCGGCGCAGCGTGGCGACGACACCGGCCAGGTCGCCGGCCGCCCGGCAGGCGACCTGGCGGCCGTCGACGCCGACGGTGCCGGTGAGCGCGGCGGTGAGCGCGTCGATCCCGGTCAGCCGGCCGATCTCCCGGCGCCGGGCGCGGGCGCGCACGGCGGGGTCGAGCAGGACCCACCGGCCGCGCACCCTCACCAGGGGCCGGGCGGCCTCGGCGAGCGCGTCCATCTCGGCCTCGTCGAGGCTGTCGTCACCGAGCGCGACCTGCCACCGGAAGTCCAGCAGGGCCTGGAGGCCGAACCGCGGGGCCCCGGAGCCCCCGGCGTCCGTCGCGGTGCCGACGACCGCGTACGAGGAGAGTCCCCGGCGCAGGCCGTCCGGCCAGCGCAGCCGCATTCCGGCGGCGGCCAGTTCCTCCTCCGCCCGGAGGAGCCGCGTGATCCCCGCCGCGTCCACCGTGAACGCCCCGGGCCGCGCGGCCAGGCCCGACAGGCCGGGGCACAGCCGCTCCAGCCGCTCCAGCCGGCGCCCGACCCGCTCGCGCGACCGGTTCCGGTCGACACCGCGCAGGAAGGCGCGTCCCGACCACAGCAGATGGGCCGCGACCTCGTCCTCCGCCCCTTGGCCGGACGGCCCGGAGCGGAGCAGGAGACGGCCCGTCAGGCGTCCCTCCCGGGCCTCCTGTTCGGAAGGGTCCAGCATCTCCAGGACCAGGCCGGGCGGCGGACCGTCGTCCGCCCGGTCCTCGACCGCGTCCAGCCACGGCCGCACCGCCCCGGCCTCCACGGGCGGAACACGGCCTCCGGCGGGACCCGTGAACGGACCGGAGCCGAACATGACCGCCGCGGGCGTGCGCACCAGGCCGTCGGCCACGGCGTCCAGGAAGACGAGGACCGCTTCCCGCGCCGACCGGGCCGGCCCGTCGGCGGTGACGGCGTGGGCGTGGGGCGACATGTGGCGCGCCAGCTCGTCCACGGCCTGTAAGGCGGCGTCCGGAAGGGGGCCGACCCGCCACCGGCCGATCCCGTCCGGGCCGAGCGCCGGACGGACGAGTCCGGCGGCCACGAGGCGCACGCCCAGGCGGGCCGCCTGCTCCCACTCCACGGCGGTGGGGTGCCACGCGGCGAACCGGGACCGCCCGAGCAGGAACGGCACGGCTTCGGCGAGGGGCAGCCGCCAACCGGCCACCGGCACGGGCCCGTCGGCCGTCGGCACGACGAGCCGGCGGACGGTCGCGGCGAGCGGGGCGGGCAGCGGCACCCCGGGCATCGGCGCGCCGTCGGCCCGGTACACCAGCATCCCGGCCACCGGCTCGTCGCCGGACGGCGGCACGAGCGAGAGCGCGCATCCGGCCGCGAGCGCCTCACCGATCACGGCCGCGGCCGACAGCACTTCCCCCGGGGCCCCCGGAATCCCCGGCGGCTCCGCAGTTCCCGGCGGTCCCGGCGTCCTCGGTGCTTCCGGAGTTCCCGGCGGTCCCGGCGTCCCCGGTGCTTCCGAATTCCCCGGTACCGCGGGCGTTTCCGCTGCTCCCGGGGGCGCGGGGGCCGCTTCCGCGCGGGGCGCGGGCAGGACGACCGCCGGACGTGCGGGCCGGGGCCTCGGGATCACGACGGGGACGGAGGGAGGCGGCACCGGGGACGGCGCCGGAGGGGCGGACCGTCCCGGCCGCGAGGCGGTCCGGGCGTCCAGACGGGCCAGCTCGTCGAGGAGCGCCGCGGCCGCCTCCCGGCGCGCGTCCCCCTTCGCACGCGCCGTGCCCGTGGCCCGTACCGTCGTGCCCGTCGCCACGTGCTCGCACGTGTAGGTGAAGGCGATGCTCCTGGGCCGGGAGACGACCGTCGGCTCGGGCCTCGTGATCACCTCCAACTGGGTGTACTTGTTCAGGTACTTCACCGGATCCCCGCCTTCCGGCACCGGCTGGATCCGGGGCGGGGCCTTCCGCGGCTTCTCCACGACGAGGTCCCGCGGCTCGGGCAGCCCGCACAGCAGGGCGAGGAGGGCGACCGCGGCGGCGTGCAGGGACGTGCGCCGGTCGCCGGAGACCCGCTCGGGGCCCGTGCGGATCCGGCCGTCGGCCTCCTTCCAGCTCCACGCCGAGGCGAAGCCGCCGGAGCGCTCCACCGACGCGTGGCGGAGTTCGGCACGGCACGCCTCGGCCCGCCACTGCAACAGGGTCGCCGCCGAGGGCGGCATCCGCGCGGTCTGTTCGAGGGCGAGCAGCCGGACCTCGCGCCACCCGGGGGCCGCCGTGCCGAAGAGCAGCCGCAGGGCGTCGCGGTGCCGCAGGCGCGAGGCGCCCGCCCGCCGCACGAGCTCGGCGCGGAGCTCCCCGCCCGGTTCCTCCGCGCTTTCGAGGCGCATGCCCAGGAGGGGTTCGAACCGCTCCGCCGCCATGCCCGGCGGCCGAAGCCGCTCCGTTCCGACGCCGGCCAGGACCCGGAGCACGGCGTCGGCCGCCGCCCGGCGGGCCCGCTCCGGCGAAGGGGCCGTCCGGGCCGGGCCGTTCACGACCGCGTCGGCCGGACCGATCCGCACCTCCGCCCGGTGGAGGGTCCCGCCGTCCGGCAGCGGCTCGGCGGACTCCGTGTAGGTCGGCGGCGCCCAGGCCTCCCGCTGCGCGTGCAGGACCAGCACGTGCTGCGCGGCCTCCGGACGGGAGCCCAGGGCCGCGAGCGCGCGCCTGCGGGCGGGGAGCCAGCCGGGGTGGTCGTCCGTCACGAGCAGCAGGAACCGGAGGTCCCGGGGGGACAGCCCGTCCGCGAGCGCCAGCTCCTCCGCCTCGGCCGCGAGGCGCGGGTCGAAGCCGCCGGACGCGACGACGTCCCGCGCCCGTTCGTGCCACGACGCCCCGACCTCGATCCCGGCCCCTACCTCGACCTCGGCCGTCTGAGACTGCGTACCCAACAAGAGGCTCCCTGTACGAAGAGTGACGCGATGAACACGTACAGGATAGGAAGCCCCGCCCCTCCGCCCGCCCCGATGCGCCGTCAGAAAAGCGCCAACCTCGCGCCCGGGCGCCGTACCGTTCGGCTCGTTCGGCTCGTCCGGCGAGGTGTCGTCGGAGGAACGGCGCCGTCCCCTGGGCGAGTGCGTCGAACAGGGCGAGCGACGACCGGGACGGGTGGAGCCGGTCCGGTGCCCGGTCGTACGGGTGCGGACCGTGCCCGGCGCCCGCTCGCCCACTCGGCGGCGGGGGAGTGGCCCCGGCGTCCGCGCTCCTCATTGGTATGGACATGTTCAAGTGACGGGTCTAGCCTTTCACTTGGTCTAGACCGCATCGGACGCGGATCTTCCGTTTGCTGCCGTTCCCCGACCCGTCCCGGCTTCTCGAACCGGTGGCACACCTGAGGAACGCGTCCGCCCCCACTCGTTTTCCAGGACCACGGGAGTACGTCATGCGCAGGAAGATCTCCTCCTTATTCCTCGGCCTCGGCCTCGTCGGCGGAACCCTGCTCGCCGCCACCGGCAGCGCCCAGGGCCACGGCTACACCGACTCGCCCATCAGCCGCCAGCAGCTCTGCGGCAACGGCACCGTCCGCGGATGCGGGCAGATCCAGTGGGAGCCGCCGAGCGTGGAGGGCCTCAAGGGCTTCCCCGCCCGCGGACCGGTCGACGGCACCATCTGCGCCGGCGGCAACGGCCGCTTCTCCGAGCTGGACGATCCGCGCGGCGGGAACTGGCCCACCACCGCCCTCACCGCCGGCCAGAACCACACCTTCGTCTGGCGGATCACCGCACGCCACGCCACCACCGACTTCCGCTACTACGTCACCAAGGACGGCTGGGACCCGACCAAGCCGCTGACCAGGGCCGACCTGGACCCGCAGCCGTTCCTCACGGTGCCCTTCGGCGGGCAGCGACCCGGTGCCACGGTCACCCACGCGGGCGTCCTGCCCCAGAAGAGCGGCCGTCACCTCATCCTCGGCGTCTGGACCGTCGCCGACACCGGCAACGCCTTCTACGCCTGCTCCGACGTGCGGTTCTGACGCGGGGCCCCGACGGACGCGGGCCGGGGGAGCGCGGTGCCGTGGCGCTCCCCCGCCCGACGGCAGCGGAGGAACGCGGTCACAGGTCGGCCAGGACCTCCCGGGCCGTACGGGAGCCCGATGCCAGGGCGCCCTGGACCGACCCCGTCGCCCGGTGGTCGCCGCACACGTACCGGCCGGGCGCGAAACGGCCGGTGCGCGACAGCGGAAGGGGTGGCGGCATGGCCGGGAGGGCGTCGCGCACCACGACGCGGTGCACCGGCTCCCAGGACCCGGCGTCCGTGCCGTACACCTCGGAGAGGGCGGCGAGGACCTCCGCCTCCCGCTCCGGGCCCGGGTCCCCGAGGACGGAGGTCGACACCAGCGCCCGGCCGTCCGGGGAGAACCCCCGGTGCACCTCGGTCAGGACGCAGGTGTTGAGGAAGCGGCGCCGCGCGTCGACCACGAGGGTCGGTTCGGACAGCGGCGAGCGTTCCGCCGCGTGGTAGAAGGTCGTGACGACGCGCCCGTCCGGCACCTCCAGGCCGGGGAGCAGCCCGGCGGCGGCGCGCTGCCCGGTGGCGACCACCACCGCGCGGGCGGCCACCTCGCCGCCGTCGGCCAGGGCCGCGCCCCGGTCGGTCAGCGACGCGACCGGCACCCCGGTCCGCAGCACGCCGGCGGGCAGCCCGGACGCCAACTGCGCGGGTACGGCCCCGATGCCGTCGGCCGGCAGGCACAGGGTGCCGCGCAGCATGGTGCGCCAGACGAGGTGGAAGAAGCGGGCGGAGGTCTCCAGCTCGTCCTCCAGGAACACCCCCGACAGGAACGGCCGGAAGAAGGTCTCCACCAGGTCCGCCGAGACGCCCGCGCCGGCCAGGGCGGTCAGGGTGGTGGCGTCGGGCCGGTTCCGCAGGTGGCGGACCGGCGCCAGGACGTCCCGGGCCGACAGCACGCCCAGGGCGGCCAGGTCCCGGGCCGAGGCGAGCCGGCCGGGCAGCAGGTCCCGGACCTCGCGGGGACGGCGGCTGGGGTCGACGAAGCGGCGGAACCCGTCGTCGGTGTGCACGAGCACGCCCGGCGTGAACGGCCCCAGCCGCAGGGCCCGCAGGTCCAACCGCCTTTTCACCTGCGGATACGAGGTGTTGAACACCTGGAAGCCGCGGTCGACGGTGAAGCCCGCGACCCGGTCGGTGCGCATCCGGCCGCCCACCGCGTCGGAGGCCTCCAGCAGCTCCACCCGGAGCCCGCCCGCGACCAGGTCGGCCGCGCAGGCCAGACCGGCGGCCCCCGCTCCGACGACCACCACGTCGACGCCGTCGTCCCTCTGTCCCATGAACGCCCTCACTCCTCATTCCTCGCCGGACCCCGGACCGCCGTACTCCGGACCACCTGACTTCGGGCCGTCACGCTACGGCGGACGCACGGTCGACCGGGGGAGGGCGCGCCGCTCCTCCGGGTGCCCGGCCCGGCTCCCCTCCCGCCGGATTCCCCGGTCCCGCACGGGGATGCACCGGCGCTCCCAGGGCACGCGTACCCCTGTACCCGCGCACGAGCGGCGTCCACGACCCTAGACAGAAGACGGCAACACAACGCAGGGAGCGTCGATGATGTCCCGTCCATGGTCGGTCCGACCGGACCTCCGGCTCACGGCCCACGCGGTCGCCGGACGGTACCGGCTCGACGGTCTGCTGGGACGCGGAGGCGCGGCCGACGTGTACGAGGCGCTGGACCTGCGGCTGCGGCGACCGGTCGCGGTCAAGGTCTTCCGGCCGGGCGACGACGAACTCCCGACGGGTCATCACCACCTCGACGACGAGGGACGCCTGCTGGCCCAGATGAGGCACCCCGGCCTCGTGACCCTGTACGACTCCGGACAGGAGGAGGGGCGGCCCTACCTCGTGATGCAGCTCGTCAGGGGAACGACGCTGCGCCGCCGCATCGCCGCGTCCCCCCTCACGCCCCACGAGACCGCCCGGACCGGAGCCGCGCTCGCCTCCGCGCTCGCCCACGTGCACGCGGCCGGCGTCGTGCACCGCGACGTCAAGCCGTCGAACGTCCTCCTGGACGGCACGGGCCTCCCCTACCTGACCGACTTCGGGATATCCCGGCTGCTCGACACCGCCACCCGCACCGAGACCGGCCCCCTCGTGGGAACCGCCGCCTACATGGCGCCGGAGCAGGTCCTGGGCAGGGGGGCCGGTCCGGCGGCGGACGTCTACAGCCTCGGTCTGGTGATCCTCGAATCCCTCAAGGGCGAACTGGAGTACGGAGGAGCCCCGTTGGAGTCCGCGGTCGCCAGGCTGCACCGGCCCCCCGTCGTTCCCGCGGGCCTCCCCGCGGACCTCGCCGGGCTGGTGGAGGCCATGACGGACCCGGACGAGAGCGGCCGGCCCGACGCCGACACCTGCTTCCGCGTCCTGGCTGCCATGCCGGGCGGAGACGGCGCCCCGCCCCTCGGCGGACTCGGCGGCCCCGGTGTGCCGGAGGGGGTCCGCGTTCCGCGCGAGGACCGGGGGGCGACGGACACTGCGTCGCGCCCGGCCCCCGCTGCCCACCGCTCCGGCCGGGCCCTCGCCGCCTGTGCGGCGCTGGCCGTGCTCGGCGCGACGCTGACCGGGTCGATCGGGGTTCCGTCCGCGGCGGGGGAGGCACCTCCCGGACCGTCGCACCGGACCACGGCCGAGACCCGGACGCCGGAGACCCCGGAGAGTCCGGCGAACCGGTAGCGGGCCCCGTCGACCGGCGCCGACCGCGCGCCCCGTCGACCCCGCACACCCCGCACGACCTCCACCCCGTACATCTCAGAGAGAGGAAGCAGCCGTGCAGCACGACATATGGACCTTTCCCGGTACCGCGCTCCACGCGATCGACACGGATCTGACCGGTTACGCGGTCGAAGCGACGGACGGCGGGATCGGGAAGATCGACAAGCACTCCGCCGAGGCGGGCCGGTACCACCTGGTCGTGGACACCGGCCCCTGGATCCTGGGCCGGCAGGTCGTGATCCCCGCCGGCGTCGTCACCGCCGTGGACCGGGAGACGGAGACCGTCTTCGTCGGGTGCACCAAGGAGCAGATCGAGAACGCGCCGGAGTTCGTCCCGTCGGCCGCCGACGAGGACGGGCGCAACCGCATGACCTTCACGGACTACTACCTGGCGTTCTTCCGGTAGAACCGGGCCGTGCGCACAGGTCCGGGCCCTGCGCGGGACCGGGTCTTCCGGCGGGGCGGGGTCTTCCGGCGGGGCCGGGCGGCGGCGGGGCCATCGCCCAGCGGATCCCGCCGACCGCCAGCCGCCCGCCCGCCCGCGCTGCCGTCCTCGCGGCCCGGGGGAGCCGCGGAAGCCCCAGCTCCTCCAGGGCCCACGGCGGCAGCAGCTCCACCGCCCCCGCCGCGAGCAGCGCGTACGGCGCGCGGGCCTGCCAGGGGATCGGCGGGTCCACCAGCAGGAAACGGGCGGCCTCCCGGGCCTCGCGGGTGCCGTCGAGCTCGTTCCGGTACGACTCCATCCGCCGCACCAGCTCGGTCAGGTTCCGGGGCGGCCCCTCCACGCCCAGCTCCTCGGCGATCCGCGCCGCGTCGGCCACGTAGCCGTCGCAGCCCGAGCGGGTGAGCGGCGCGGCCCCGTAGCGCAGGTGCGCCCGCAGGAAGCTGTGCACCTCCGCCACGTGCACCCAGCCCAGGAGGTGCGGGTCGGAGGCCCGGTACGCCCGGCCCCCGGGCGTCGTGCCCCGCACCCGCTCGTGGACGGCGCGCACGCGTTCCACCGCGTGCCGGGCGTCGTCGGCCGTGCCGAAGGTCGTGACCGCGAGGAAGGTGCTGGTCCGCTGGAGCCTTCCCCACGGATCGCCCCGGAAGCCCGAATGGGCCGCCACGGCGGCCATGGCCGACGGGTGCAGCGACTGGAGCAGCAGCGCCGTCAGGCCCCCGGCGAACATCGCCGCGTCCCCGTGGACCGTCCGGATCGGCCGGTCGGGACCGAACCACCGGGGTCCGGGCGTTCCGTGGATGCGGGCGCGCGTCTCCTCCCCCGAGGGGCCGGCGACGCGCCGGAAGAGCTCGCTCCCGAGCCGTTCCCTCAGGCCGTCCGCGGAAGGGGGCGACCATCGCACAGGACCAGTATGCGCTTGTCGCGGCGAAGGGCTCCGGGCCCCGAACCGGCCGGGCCCGGAGCGGCTGCGGACCGGGCCGCCGTGCGCGGAGGTCCGGCCGGCGGGGACGTCAGTCGGCGAGGACGTCGAGGAGCGGCCGCCAGTCGATGTGGGAGCTCTCGGTCCCGGCCGGCACGACGGTGTACGTCGTGTTCAGCCAGCGCAGCGCGGGCCCGCGCCCGAGGCCGATCAGGGCGGTGTGGGACGGGGCGCCCAGGCGCAGGACGACCTGGTCGTAGGGGGCGGGGCGGATGTGCACCTCGCCGATGCCGACGGGCCCCTCGGTGCCCGCGAGGAACATGTCGCGGTCCAGACGCCACACGGTGTCGCCCGTCGGGGTGTGCAGGGTGAGTTCGACGGTGAAGGGGGAGCTCGACCGGTAGCGGACGGTGGCTTCGAGGGGGACGCGGCAGGAGTCGGAGAGCAGGAAGGCGGTGGTCCTCCACTTGATCTCGCGGCAGACGGGCGGGACGGGGGAACTGGCTCGGGACACGAAGGCTCCAGCGTCGGACGCCGCCCCGGGACGGCGGCGCTTCCCACCTCGGTTACCCCGTGAGCCGTGATCACTCCCCGGAAGTGTGGGATGACGGAGTGGGATGTGTCGAGAAGTCGTGGTGATCGTCAACCGTCGTTGACCGATGCCCCCTTCCGGGTCGGCGCGGGGGAGGCGCGCCCCTCCGGGCGCGGGGCGGAGGAGCGTCGTCAACCGGCCGTCCGGCACGTGCACCGGTGGCCGGTAGACCGCTTTTTCCGGCTGGAGGTTGCCTGTAGGCCGGGGCGCATGCCCGGCGCACGGGAGCGCGGCACGCCCGTGGGGGGCGTAACGGGGAACCGGTGGGTGGTTCGGGCGGTCAGCCGGAATCGGATGGGTGATAGGGGAACAACTGAGCGCAAAACGGGCTTTCGGTGGCCGGATATCCAGTCGGGAGCGGCGATTGGCATATGACCGTCGCCCTTTCCGGGCTTTCGTTCCGATGAATTACCGAGAAGTAACATCAAGGTCCACATCCTTGGCCGAGGTGGATCCTTTAATGTGATTGGAGTGAGTTCCGCTTTAGGGGGAAGTCTTGGCCGGGGGCGCTCGTCGTCCCGATCGGGAGCGGGATGGGCCGCCTGCCTCCGCGGTCGTGGCGGAGTCCCCCTCGGAGGGGGCGGCGCGCGCGCCGCGCGGTGACGGGGAAATCCCGATTCGGTCGCCCGGTGGAACCGGGTGGGCCGCGCGTGGAAAAGACTGGAACGAGATACCGAGAACGGGTGGGAACGTGAGCAATCCCTTCGATGACGAAGCGGGACGCTTCGTCGTGCTGGTGAACCGCGAGGGCCAGTACTCCCTCTGGCCCGCGCATCTCGACGTACCCGGCGGCTGGGACCGCGAGGGCGTCGAGGGGTCGCGCCAGGAGTGTCTGGAGCGGATCGAGAGCGTCTGGACCGACATGCGCCCCGCCGGCCTGGTGGCGGCGATGGAGTCCGAAGCGGGTTGACGGCTCGTCGGGTCCCCGGGGTCGCCGTGCAGGTCAGGGCGTACTTCCGGTGACCCGGCTGTCAGCTTCGTGCGTGTAGTGAGCAGTTTCGCTCAAGAGTGATCCCCGGTCGGTCATTTGTGGTGATCGACTGTTCGTGACGTCTCGGGGCCCCCTTCGCGAACCGTCGACGGGGCATTCCGTGGCCTTCCTCCCCCCTGTGCGGGGCCGCCCGGTCCGCGCGGTTCCGCACGGGGCGGGCACCTCCCCGCACGAGATCCCCGCGACGCCCGCGGTGACGACCGGGCGGCGTTTTCCCGCGCGTGCCGTCGCGCGGAAGAAAGCCCTCGTGATCTCGTCGTGCCGAATGCCCGAACTCCGCTCAACCGTCCCCTGAAAACCTCACCGAAGGTGTCGTCGGCATGCCTGAAGACCACTCCTTTCCGTCGGACGAGTCCACCCCCGAATTCCTCGAACTGACTACGGCCCAGCAGGGCGTGTGGTACGGCCAACTGGTCGACCCGGACAGCCCCAAATACAACATCGGGGAATGCCTGGAGATTCGCGGAGGGCTCGACGAGAGATTATTCTCCGCCGCTCTCAACCGGGCGGCCCACCTCTGCGACAGCCTGAACCTCGTGTTCGTCGCCGAGGACGGCGCCGTCCGCCAGCGCGTCCTCCGCCCGGCGGCCGAAACCGACCGGCTGCACAGGGTGGACCTCACCGGAGCCGACGACCCCGCCGCGGCCGCGGAACGGTACATGGCCGACGACATGGCCACCGTCGACCGCCTCGAAGCGCCGCACCACCACTTCGCCCTGCTCCGCCTCGGCCCACGGCTCCACTACTGGTACGTCCGCTACCACCACATCGCCGTGGACGGCCTCGGCGGCTCGCTCTTCGCCCGGACCGTGGCCGACTTCTACGCGCGTGCGGCGCGCGGCGAGGACCTCGCGGCACTGGAGCCGCCCACCGGCCCCCTGCGCGCCCTGGTGGCCGACGAGGCCGCCCACCGCGCCTCCGGCCGGCTGGAGGCGGACCGCGCCCACTGGACCGGAAGGTTCTCCGGCCGGGCCGCGGACGGAGCGGGCGGCACGGACGGCACCCCCCTCCTCAGGAGACGCACCGACCGGCCGGAGGACGGCGGGCGCCCCGGGAACGACGACCCGTCCGGCCCCGGCGCCGTCGCCCTCCACACGGGCGAGACCCTCCCCCCTCCCGTGTTCGACGGGTTGCGACGGCTCGGCGCCGGCAACCGCACCACCTGGAGCGCCGTCCTCGTCGCGGCGGTCGCCGCCTACGCGGCACGGGTCACCGGACGCCGCGAGGTCTGCGTGGGCCTCGCCTCCCACGGCCGCCACGGCGCGCTCCTGCACGTGGTCGGGATGACCGCCACCGTCCTGCCCCTCGGACTGACCGTCGACCCCGGCACGACGGTCGGAGAACTCGTCCGGAGCGTCGCCGCCGAGATGCGCGCAGCCCTGCGCCACCGCCGCTTCCCGCGCGAACAGCTGGCCCGCGAACTGAACCTGGCCGACGGAGCGGCACGGCTCACGGACCTCGTCGTGAACATCATGGGCTACGGCTACGACCTGGACTTCGCCGGCAGCCCCGCCACCTCCCGCCTGCTCTCCCTCGGCCCCGTCGACGACGTGTCCCTGTTCGTCTCCGAACGGGCCGAGGCGACCGGCCCGCTGATCGGCTTCGACACCAACCCGGCGCTCTACCACCCCGACGACGTCCGGCTCCACCAGCAGGCCGTGGTCGGCTTCCTCACCGCGCTCGCCGGCGCGGACCCCGACACGCCCGTGCGCGACCTCCCGCTGCTCGACGCGGAGGCCGCCGGAGCGCTCCTCGACCACGGGCGCGGCGCGGCGCTCCCGGCCGGGACCACGGCCACGAGCCTGCCGGAGGCGTTCGCCGCGCGCGTCCGTGCCACCCCCGGCGCCCCCGCCGTCGTGGACGGCGCCACCACCCTCCCGTACGGCGAACTGGCGGAGCGGGCCACGGCCCTGGCACGCGCCCTCACCGGCTGGAGCCTCGGCGCCGAGGACGGGGTCGGCGTCCTCGTGGGCCGTTCGGCCGCCGTCGTGACCGCCTCGCTCGGCGCCGTGGAGGCGGGGACCGCCTACGTGCCGATGGACGCCGACTGGCCGGCCGAACGCCTCGACCGCGTCGCCGGGACCGCCCGCGTCCGCGCCCTGGTCGTCGACGAGGACGCCGCCGGACGCGACTGGGTGAAGGAGGCCGCCACCCGGCTGCCCGTCCTCGTGGTCGACCGCACGGGCACCGTCCTCCGGGGCGCCCCCGAACGCCCCGGCCCGCTGCCGGGCCCCCTCCGCGGCGACCGCCTCGCGTACGTCATGTTCACCTCGGGCTCCACCGGCCTGCCCAAGGGCGTCGGGGTCGGCCACGCCGACGTCCTCGCCCTCGCCGCCGACTCCGCCTGGACCGACGGCGCCGGCGACGCGGTCCTCATGCACTCGGCGTACGTCTTCGACGCCTCCACGTTCGAGATCTGGGTGCCGCTCCTCAACGGGGGCCGGGTCGTCGTCGCCCCCGAGGGCCTCCTGGACGCGCGCGGGCTCAAGGACGCGACCGCCCGCGACGGCGTGACCGCCGTCTTCCTCACCACCGCGCTCTGCAACGTCGTCGCCGAGACCGACCCGACGGCCTTCGCGGGACTGCGCCTGGTCGCCGCCGGCGGCGAGGCCGCCGCCCCCGACCTGATGGGACGAATGGCCGCCGCGGCCCCCGGGACCCACGTCCTGCACGTGTACGGACCCACCGAGACCACCACGTTCGCCTCCCGCCACCGGGTCGGACCCGGCGCCCCCGGCGTCCCGCCCATCGGCCGGGCCCTCGACGGAACGCGCCTGTACGTGCTCGACGACTCCCTCCGCCCCGTGCCGCCCGGCGTCGTGGGCGAGCTGTACGTCAGCGGCGCCGGAGTCGCCCGCGGCTACCTGGGCCGGCCCGGCCTCACGGCCGTCCGCTTCGTCCCCGACCCGTACGACGGGAACGGCGGCCGGATGTACCGCACCGGCGACCTGGCGCGCTGGACGGCGCACGGGGACGTCGAGTACGCGGGACGGACCGACGGACAGATCAAGCTCCGCGGATTCCGCATCGAACCCGCCGAGGTCGAGAACGCCCTCCTCGCCCGCCCCGACGTCCGCGACGCCCGCGTCCTGGTCCGCGAGGACGCGCCGGGCGACCGCCGGCTGGTCGCCTACGTCGTGCCGGCCCCCGGCACGCGTCCGGACGGCCCGGGACTCGCCCAGGCCCTCGGCCGCGTCCTGCCCGCGTACACGGTCCCCTCCGCGTTCGTCCTCCTCGACGCGCTGCCCCTGAACGCCAACGGCAAGGTCGACCGGCGGGCCCTGCCCGCGCCCCAGGCCCCCGCCACCCGGGGATCCGCCCCGCGCACCCCGCAGGAGGAGGTGCTCGCGGGCCTGTTCGCCGACGTCCTCGGCGTGCCCGCCGTGGGCGTCGACGACAACTTCTTCTCCCTGGGCGGGCACTCCCTGCTCGCCACCCGGCTCGTCTCGCGGGTGCGGGCCGCGACGGGCGCCGGCACCGAACTGCGCGACCTCTTCGCCCACCCCACGGTGGCCTCCCTCGCCGCCGCCCTCGGAACGGCCGGGGAGGCCCGGCCCGCCGTCGTCCCCAGGGACCGGCCCGATCCGCTCCCGCCGTCCTTCGCCCAGCAGCGGCTGTGGTTCCTCAACCGCGCCGAGGACGCGGGGGACACCTACAACGTGCCGCTCGTCCTCGACCTCGAAGGCCCCCTCGACACCGGGGCGCTGCGCGACGCCCTCGCCGACCTGGTCGCCCGGCACGAGACCCTGCGGACCGTGCTCGCCGAGCACGACGGCGCGGCCCGTCAGGTCGTCGCCGACGCCCGGACCGCCGCGTCGCTCGTCCCCCTCGCCGTCGAGGCGCCCCCGGCGGGCGAACCGGCCGGCGACTGGGCCGAACGGACGGTGTGCCGGCTGACCTCGGAGCCCTTCGACCTCACCACCGACCTCCCCGTGCGCGCCCGGCTGCTCGCCACCGGCCCCGACCGGCACGTCCTGGTCCTCGTGCTCCACCACGTCGCCGCCGACGGCTGGTCGCTGGCCCCGCTCTGCCGCGACCTCGGATCCGCCTACCGCGCCCGGACCACGGGCACCGCGCCCGACTGGCCCGAACTGCGCGTCCAGTACGCCGACTACGCCCTCTGGCAGCGGGAACTGCTCGGCGACGACGCCGATCCGGAGAGCCCGGTGGCCCGCCGGCTCGACTTCTGGCGCGGCGCCCTGCGCGGCGCCCCCGACCTCCTCGAACTGCCCCTGGACCGGCCCCGCCCGGCGGTCCCGGACCACCGCGGCGACGCAGTGCCGTTCGACCTGCCCGCCGACGCGTACGCACGGCTCGTCGCCCTCGCCCGCGACACGGGCTGCACGCCCTTCATGGTCCTCCAGGCCGCGCTCGCGGTGACGCTCCGCGCCCACGGCGCGGGCACCGACATCCCGCTGGGCACCGCGGTGGCGGGCCGGGCCGACGAGGCCCTGGACGAACTCGTGGGCTTCTTCGTCAACACCGTCGTGCTCCGCACGGACCTGTCCGGCAACCCGGCCTTCCGCGAACTGCTGCGCCGGGTCACCGAGTTCGACCTCGCGGCCTTCGACCGGGCCGACCTGCCGTTCGAGCGGCTGGTCGAGGAGCTCAACCCGGACCGGTCCGGCGGCCACCACCCGCTCTTCCAGACCATGCTGGTGCTCCAGAACCAGCGGGCGGCCGTGCTCGACCTGCCCGGCGTCACCGTGCGGGACCGGTCCCGGCACACCGGCATCAGCAAGTTCGACCTGACGTTCTCGCTCGTGGAGGTCCCCGAGACCACGGAGACCACAGAGACCACGGAGGCCGCGGAGGCTTCGGAAGCCCCGGGCACCCCGGGCTCCGGCGGCACGGGAGAACGTCCGGCCGTCCGGCTCGGCGGGCACCTCGAATACGCCACGGAGCTCTTCGACCGGTCCACCGCCCGCGCGCTCGCCGACCGCTTCGCCCGCGTCCTCGCCCTCGCCGTGGCCGAACCCGACCGCGCCGTCGACGACTTCGACCCGCTCACCCCGGACGAGCGCGCTGACCTCCTGGAACGGGGACGCGGCGAACGGCGCCCGCTGCCGTCCCTCACCGTGCCCGAGGCCGTGGAGGAGTGGGCCGCCCGCACCCCGGACGCACCCGCCGTGCGCGACCCCCGCACCACCCTCACGTACGCCGAACTGCACGCGCGGGCCGACGCCCTCGCCCGCGTGCTGCGCGAGCGCGGCGCGGGCCGCGGCGCCCTGGTGGCGCTCGCGGTCCCCGCGTCGGTGGACACCGCGGTCGCCATGCTGGCCGTGCTGCGGGCCGGGGCCGCGTACGTGCCTATCGACCCCGAGTACCCCCACGCCCGCATCCGCCAGATGCTGGACGACGCGCGCCCCGCACTGCTCCTCACCGGGACGGACGTCCCCGCCGGCATACCGACGGGCGGCATACCCCGGCTCTCCCTCGACGACCCGGCCGTACGGGCCGCGGATCCCGGCGCACGCACCACGGACCCGGGCGTGAGCGCCCCCGGCCCGGCCGGGCACGCCTCCGGTGCCGGGGGCCCGATCGCGTCCCACCCGGCCGACGCCGCCTACGTCATCTACACCTCCGGGTCGACCGGCCGCCCCAAGGGCGTCGTCGTCCCCCACGGGGCCCTCGCCAACCACATGGCCTGGATGGCGCGCCACCTGGACCTCACCCGGGAC
This sequence comes from Streptomyces sp. NPDC092045, assembly GCF_044756005.1. Lineage (NCBI taxonomy): Bacteria > Bacillati > Actinomycetota > Actinomycetes > Kitasatosporales > Streptomycetaceae > Streptomyces > Streptomyces sp. NPDC092045. Next base: position 1,321,829 of record NZ_JBIVSC010000001.1, read on the forward strand.
GACCGGGTCCTCGCCCGCACCTCCACCAGCTTCGACGCCTCCGTCTGGGAGCTGTGGCTGCCGCTCACCCAGGGCGCCGAGGTCTGCGTGGCGCCCCCCGGCGCCAACCGCGAACCGCGCGAACTCCTCTCCTGGATGCGCCGGTTCGACGTCACCGTGGCCCAGTTCGTCCCCTCCCACCTCGCGCTCGTCCTCGCCGAGGAGACCGAGGCCGGACCGCCGCCCGCCCTGCGGGCCGTCCTCTGCGGCGGCGAACCCCTGCCGCGCACCCTCGCCGACGCCGTCGCCGCCCGGTGGCACGCCGAGCCGCACAACCTGTACGGGCCGACCGAGGCCACCATCGACGCCACCGCGCACCGGGTGGACCCGGCGGAGGCCGCACCGGCACCCGGCGGGTCCGTGCCCATCGGGCGGCCCGTCGACGCGACGCGCGCCTACGTCCTCGACGAGCGGCTGCGCCCCGTGCCGCCCGGCGTCACCGGAGAGCTGTACCTGTCGGGCCCCCACCTCGCCCGCGGCTACCTCGACCGCCCGGGACTCACCGCCTCCCGCTTCGTCGCCGACCCCTTCGACGCCCCCGGCACCCGCATGTACCGGACCGGCGACCTCGTCCGGTGGGACCGCGACGGGCGGCTCGTCCACGTCGGCCGCGCCGACGACCAGGTCAAGCTCCGCGGCTTCCGGATCGAACCGGGCGAGGTGGCCGCCGCCCTCCTCGGCCTGCCCGGCGTCACGGCCGCCTGCGCGGTGGTCCGCGAGGACGCCCCGGGACGCCCCCGGCTCGTCGCGTACGCCGTCGCGACCGAACCGGCGCCGGGAGCCACCGCCCTGCGGGACGCGCTCGCCGGCACCCTGCCGCACCACCTGGTGCCCGAGGCGGTCGTCGTCCTCGACGCGCTGCCGCTGCTGCCCAACGGAAAGGTGGACCGCGGCGCCCTGCCCGTCCCCGACGAGGACCCGGACCGGACGGGACCCGGCCCCCGGACCCTCCGCGAGGACCTGGTCGCCGGGATCTTCGCCGACGTCCTGGAACGCCCGGCGGTCGGACCGCACGACAGCTTCTTCGACATCGGCGGACACTCCCTCCTCGCGATGCGCGTCGTCAGCCGGATCCGCTCCGTCCTCGGCGCCGACCTGGCCGTGCGCACCCTCTTCGAGCACCCGACGGCCGCCGCCCTCGCCCGGGTCCTGGACCCGGCGGCACCGGCCCGGCCCGCGGTGACGCCCGTCCGGCGGCGCCCCGACCCCCTGCCGCTGTCCTTCGCGCAGAGCAGGCTGTGGTTCCTCGGCCGCCTCGAAGGGCCCGGCTCCACCTACAACGTCCCCCTCGTCCTGGAACTGCGCGGCACGCTGGACGCGGACGCCCTGCGCGCCGCCCTGCTCGACGTCGTGGAGCGCCACGAGTCGCTGCGCACCGTCTTCCCCGAACGGGACGGAGTGCCCCACCAGGTGGTGCTGCCCGCCGCCACCGCCGTACCCCGGCCGCCCGTCGAGAGCACGGCGCCGACGGACCTGGAGGCGGCCGTCCTGGCCGCCGTGCGCGAACCGTTCGACGTGCTCACCGATCCGCCGCTGCGCGCCCGGCTGCTGCGCGCCGCCCCCGAACACCACGTCCTCGTCCTGGTCCTCCACCACATCGCGGGCGACGGCTGGTCCCTGGGACCGCTGACCCGGGACCTGGGCGACGCCTACCGGGCCCGGCTCGACGGCCGGGCGCCCGAACCCGCGGCCGGCACCCCGCTCCAGTACGCCGACTACGCCCTCTGGCAGCACGACCTCCTCCGGGAGGACGGCGACGTCCTCGACCGGCAGCTCGACCACTGGCGCGGCGCGCTCGCGGGCCTGCCCGAACTGCTCGAACTGCCCCTTGACCGGCCCCGCCCCGCCGTCGCGGACCCCCGGGGGGCGGTGGTCGCCTTCGACGTGCCGCCCGCCCTGCACACGGCCCTCCTCGACCTGGCCCGGGCCTCCGGCAGCACCCTCTTCATGGTGCTCCGGGCGGCCGTGGCCGCGCTGCTGCGGCAGCACGGCGCGGGCGACGACGTCCCGCTCGGCTCGCCGGTCGCCGGCCGCACCGACGAGGCCCTGGAGGACCTGGTCGGCTTCTTCGTCAACACGCTCGTGCTGCGCACCGACCTGTCCGGCGATCCGACCTTCCGCGAACTCCTGCACCGCGTGAGGGAGTTCGACCTGACGGCCCACGCCCACCAGGACGTGCCGTTCGAGCGGCTCGTCGAGAGCCTCAATCCCGCCCGCGCCCGGGACCACCACCCGCTCTTCCAGACCATGCTGGTCCTGCAGAACCAGCGGTCCCTCCGCCCCGACCTGCCCGGCCTCGCCGTCGAGCACCGGCTCGTCCACAACGGGCTGAGCAAGTTCGACCTCACCTTCGCGTTCGACGAGAGCGGGGACGGGTCCGGAGGCGGTGGAGGGGGCGGCCTGAGCGCGGGCATCGAGTACGCCACGGCGCTCTTCGACCGCGCCACCGTCGAGGCGCTCGCGGCCCGGCTCGTCCGGCTGCTCGAACAGGTGGCCGCCGACCCGGACCGGCGCCTGTCCGGACACGACCCGCTCACCCCGGACGAGCGCCTCCGCCTCACCCGCTGGGGCACCGGCCGCGCCCTCCCCGCCGGAACCGAAGCCGACACCGGAACCGGGACCGACGCCGGGAGCGCCACCCTGCCCGCCCTCTTCGCCCGGTGGGCGCGCCGCACCCCCGCCGCGGTGGCCGTGGCGGACGGCGCCACCACCCTCTCCTACGCCGAACTCGACCGGATCTCCGCCGACCTCGCCGCCGACCTCGCCGGTCTCGGCGTCGGACCCGAGGACTCCGTCGGCGTGCTCCTGGGCCGGTCGCCCGCCGTGGTCGCCGTCTCCCTCGGCACGGTCCGCGCGGCCGCCGCCTACGTGCCGCTGGACGCGCGCTGGCCCGGCGAACGGCTCGACCGGGTCGCCGCCGTGGCGGAGCCCCGCGTCCTGGTCGTCGACGAGGAGAACGCCGCCTCCCCCTGGGTGGCCGCACGGGCCGACGGCCTGCCGGTCGTCGTCGTGGACCGGCTCGGACGCGTGCTGCGCGGCGCCCCGGACCGGCCCGGCACCCCGGCGCCCGTGCCCGGCCCGGACGCCCTCGCCTACACCATGTTCACCTCCGGCTCCACCGGCCTGCCCAAGGGCGTCGGCGTCGGCCACGCGGACGTCGCCGCCCTCGCGCACGACACGGCCTGGGCGGACGGCGCCGCCGACGCCGTCCTGATGCACTCGGCGTACGTCTTCGACGCCTCCACCTTCGAGATCTGGACCCCGCTCCTCAACGGCGGCCGGGTCGTCGTGGCGCCGGACGGACTCCTGGAGGCCCGGACCCTCGACTACGCCGTCCACGAGCACGGGGCGACGGCCGTCTTCCTGACGACCGCCCTGTTCAACGTCATCGCCGAGACCGACCCCGGGGTCTTCGCCGGGCTCCGGACGGTCTGCGCGGGCGGCGAACTCGCCTCCCCCGACGCGATGCAGAGGGTCGCCTCGCTCGCCCCGGACACCCGCGTCCTGCACGTCTACGGACCCACCGAGACCACCACCTTCGCCACCCGGTACGCCGTCGCGGGCGACCTCCCGGCCGGACCGCCGCCCATCGGCCGCCCCCTGGACGGCATGCGGCTCCACGTCCTGGACGACGCCCTCCGCCCGGTCCCGCCGGGCGTGGTGGGCGAGCTGTACCTCGCCGGGCGCGGCGTGGCGCGCGGCTACACCGGGCGCCCCGGCGCCACCGCCACCCGCTTCGTCGCCGACCCCTTCGCGGCCGACGGCGGCCGCATGTACCGCACCGGCGACCTCGTGCGCTGGACCCCGGACGGACACATCGCCTACGTCGCCCGCGCCGACGGCCAGGTCAAGCTGCGCGGCCACCGCGTCGAACCCGGCGAGATCGAGGCCGTCCTCGCGGGCCGCCCCGAGGTGGCCGACGCGTTCGTCCTGGTCCGCGAGGACGTGCCGGGCGACCGCCGGCTCGTCGCCTACGTCGTCCCCGCCGCCGGCGCCCGGCCCGACCCCGCCGAACTCGCCCGCGAGGTCGGCCGCGCGCTGCCCGCCTACATGGTGCCCGGCGCGATCGTCCCGCTGGACGCGTTCCCGCTCACCCCCAACGGAAAGGTGGACCGGGCCGCCCTCCCGGCGCCCGAGCACGACGCCCCGGCCCGCGGCCGGGCCCCGCGCACCGCCCGCGAGGAGATCGTCTGCGGCCTCTTCGCCGACCTGCTCGGCCTGCGGACGGTGGGCGCCGACGACGACTTCTTCGCCCTCGGCGGCCACTCCCTGCTCGCCACCCGCCTCGCCGCCCGGCTGCGCACCGTGCTCGACGTGGAGACCGAGGTCAGAACGGTCTTCGAGCACCCGACGCCCGCGGCCCTCGCCGCCGCCCTCGACGGCGCGGACGCGGCCAGGGCACGGCTCGGCCGGGTCGCCCGCCGACCCGACCCGATGCCGCTGTCCCACGCCCAGCAGCGCCTGTGGTTCCTCCACCGCTTCGAGGGCCCGAGCCCCACGTACAACGTGCCGCTCGTCCTGCGCCTGGACGGCCCGCTGGACACGGACGCCCTGACCCGCGCCCTCACGGACGTGGTCGAACGGCACGAGAGCCTGCGCACGGTCTTCCCCGACACCGCGGGCGTGCCGGAGCAGCGGGTCCTCGACGCCGCCGGCGCCGACATCGACCTGACGCCCCGCGACGTCGCACCGGACCTGCTCGACGCGGTCCTCGGCGCCGAGACCGCGTACGCCTTCGACGTGGGCGCCGAACGGCCGGTGCGGGCCCGGATGCTCCGCCCCGGGCACGACTCCCACGTCCTGGTGCTCCTCGTCCACCACATCGCGGGCGACGGCTGGTCCCTCGCCCCGCTCGCCCGCGACCTCGGCACCGCCTACCGCGCCCGCCTCGCGGGGGAGGACCCCGCCTGGGCCGCGCTCCCCGTCCAGTACGCGGACTACACCCTGTGGCAGCGCGAGCTCCTCGGCGACGAGGAGGACCCGTCCGGCACGGCCGCCCGGCAGCTGGAGTTCTGGCGGACCGCGCTCGCCGGACTGCCCGACCTCCTCGACCTGCCGCTCGACCGGCCGCGCCCGGCCGTCGCCACGCACCGGGGCGACGCGTTCACCTTCCCGGTCGACGCCGCGACGCACCGCGCCCTCGCCGAGCTCGCCCGGTCCCGGGGATGCAGCCTCTTCATGGTGCTCCAGGCCGCGCTCGCGGTGCTGCTGCGCGCGCACGGCGCCGGCGAGGACGTCCCGCTGGGCACGCCCGTCGCGGGGCGCACCGACGAGGCGCTCGACGACCTGGTCGGCTTCTTCGTCAACACCCTGGTCCTGCGCACCGACCTGAGCGGCGACCCCACGTTCGCCGAGGTCCTCGACCGGGTGCGGGAGTTCGACCTCGCGGCCTACGCCCACCAGGACGTGCCCTTCGAACGCCTGGTGGACGCGCTCGACCCCGAGCGGGCCCAGAACCGCCACCCGCTGTTCCAGACCATGCTGGTGCTCCAGAACCACGGCGGGGCGACCGTGGACCTGCCGGGCCTCACGGTGGCGGAGCAGCCGGTCCGCACCGGCATCAGCAAGTTCGACCTCACGTTCACGTTCACCGAGCGCCGGGACGGGGAGGGCCGTCCGGCCGGCCTCGACGGGAACCTGGAGTTCGCCACCGACCTCTTCGCGCACTCCACCGCGCACGCCCTCGCCGCCCGTCTGACCCGGCTCCTCGGCTCGCTCGCCGCCGCCCCGGACCGGCGGATCCGCACGGCGGACGTCCTGACGGCGGACGAGCGGAGCGCGCTCCTGCGGAGCGGACACGGCCCCGCCCGGCAGGTGCGGGCGCGGACCGTGCCCGAGGCGTTCCGCGCCCAGCGCGACCGCACCCCCGGCGCGGTCGCCGTGCGGGACGGCGAGCGGAACACCACCTTCGCCGAACTCGACGCGCTCTCCGACGCCGTGGCGCGCCTCCTGCGCGGGCGCGGGGTCGGCCGCGGCGACGTGGTGGCGCTCGCTCTGCCCGGCACCACCCACCAGGTGGTGGCCATGCTCGCGGTCGCCAAGACCGGCGCCGCGTGGCTGCCGGTCGACCCGGAGTACCCCGCCGCCCGGATCGGCTTCGTGGTCGAGGACGCCCGGCCCGTCCTCCTGGTGACCTCGACGGCGACCCTGCGGACGCTGCCGGACCTGCCGGTGCCCGTCCTCGCGGTCGACGGCCCGGAGGCGGCGGCGGAGCCCGGTGCGGAGCCCGTGCCGGACGCCGCACCGGACCCCCGGGACGCCGCCTACGTCCTCCACACCTCGGGATCGACCGGCCGCCCCAAGGGCGTCGTCGTCACCCACGCCGCGCTCACCAACCACATGGCGTGGATGGCCGACCACCTGTCCCTCACCGACGCCGACCGCGTCCTCGCCCGGACCTCGCCGAGCTTCGACGCCTCGGTCTGGGAGACCTGGCTGCCGCTGCTGCACGGCGGCGCCACCTGCCCCGTGCCGCCGGCCCTCAACCACGACCCGGTCGGACTCCTCGCCCGGATGCGCCGGGAAGGAGTGACGATCGCCCAGTTCGTGCCCTCGCTCCTCTCCCTCGTCCTCGGCGAGACCGGGCGCGAGGAACCGCCGGCCGCCCTCCGGGCCGTCCTGTGCGGCGGCGAGCCGCTGACCGCGTCCCTGGCCGAACGCGCCGGACGCGCCTGGGGCGCCGAGGTGCACAACCTGTACGGGCCGACCGAGGCGACCATCGACGCCACCGCCCACCTCCACCGGCCCGCCGGCACGGCGGCGTCCGCCACGACGACGTCCGCCACGGCGTCCGCGCCCGACACCGGCACGTCCGCCCCGACCGCGTCCGGCACCCGGGACACGGCCACGGTGCCGCTCGGCCGGCCGGTCGACAACACCCGCGCGTACGTCCTCGACGACGGGCTCGCCCCGGTCCCGCCGGGCGTCGTGGGCGAGCTGTACCTCGCCGGCGAGGGCCTGGCGCGCGGCTACCTCGGACGCCCCGGACTGACCGCCGAACGGTTCGTCGCCGACCCGTTCGGTCCGCCCGGCACCCGGATGTACCGCACGGGCGACCTCGTCCGCCGCGCCGCCGACGGCCTCCTGGTCTACGTGGCCCGCGCCGACGACCAGGTCAAACTGCACGGCCTGCGCATCGAGCCGGGCGAGATCGAGGCCGCCCTCACCGCGCTCGACGGCGTGGGCACCGCCTCCGTGCTCGTCCGGGAGGACCGGCCCGGCGAGCAGCGCCTCGTCGCCTACACCGTCCCCGAACCGGGCGGCCCCGGCGTCCCCGACGCCCCCGCCCTGCGGGAACGCCTCGCCGCGTCCCTCCCGCCGTACATGATCCCCGCCGTCTTCGTCCCGCTGGACGCGCTGCCCCTGCTGCCCAACGGCAAGACGGACCGGCGCGCGCTCCCGGCCCCCGCCCGCCCCTCCGCGGAGGCCGGCCGGGGGGACGGCGGGAAGCCGCGCACCGAGCGGGAGCGGATCCTGTGCGAGGTGTTCGCCACGGTGCTGCGCCTGCCCGGCGTCCGCACCGACGACGACTTCTTCGCCCTGGGCGGCGACAGCATCCTCTCCATCCAACTGGTCAGCCGGGTCCGCGAGAACCGGCTCGGCATCACCCCCCGGGACGTCTTCCTGCACCGCACGCCCGAGGCGATCGCGGCGGCCGCCGAGGAGCTCGACGGACGGACCCCGGCCCCGGCCGACGACGGCGTGGGCACCATGCCGCCCACCCCCATCGTGGCCTGGTTCCTGGACCGGCCGGGCCCCACGGACGGCTACAACCAGTCCGCGGTGCTGCGGACCCCCGAGGACGCCGACGAGGAGCGCCTGGCCGCCGCGCTCCAGATCCTCGTCGACCACCACGACATGCTGCGGGTGCGGGTCACCCGCACCGCCGGGGGAGAACCGGCCCTGGAGACCCTGCCCCGGGGGACCGTGCCGGTCCGCCCCCGCCTCACCCGGATCGATGTCGCGGGACGGGACGCGGACGGGGTCCGCGCCGCCCTCGCCGAGGCCGGCGAGCGGGCCAGGGAACGGCTGCGGCCCGCGCACGGCGAGGTGTTCGAGGCGGTCTGGTGCGACGCCGGCCCCCGGACGCGCGGACGCCTGCTGCTCGTCGTGCACCACCTGGCGGTCGACGCGGTGTCCTGGCGCGTCCTCGTCGAGGACCTGGCCACGGCCTGGCGCGCGGTCTCCACCACCGCCGACCCGGCACAGGCCCCCGCGTCCGCCGCCGTCACCGACCCGGCCCACACCCCCGCGTCCGCGTCCGCTCCCGTCACCGACCCGGCACACGCCTCCGCGCCCGCCGCCACCGGCCCCGCGCCGGAAGCCACCGTCGGGCCGACCGCCCCCGTCCTGCCCCCCGTCACCACCTCCTACCGTTCCTGGGCCCGGCTCCTCGCCGCCCAGGCGCGGGAAGGCACCCGGGCGGCCGAACTCCCGCTGTGGGAGACGGTGGCGCGGGCGTCCGACCCGCCGCTCGCCGACCGGCCCCTCGATCCCGCGCGGGACACGGCGGGCCGGACCCGGACGCTGACCACCCACCCGGCGACCGCCCGCACCGGGGCCCTGCTCACCACCGCCCCGAGCGCCTTCCACGCCGGCGTCGACGACGTCCTGCTCACCGCCCTCGTCCTCGCCGTCCGCTCCTGGCGGGCGGAACGCGCCGACCGGACCGGCGCACCGCGCCCGGAGGGCACCGGCGTGCTGCTCGACCTGGAGAGCCACGGCCGCGAACAGATCGCCGGACACCTCGACCTGTCCCGCACGGTCGGCTGGTTCACCAGCCTCTACCCGGTCCTGCTCGACCCCGGCCCCCTCGACCCGCGCGACCCCGCCCGCTTCGGCGCCGACCTCGTGGACCGGGCCGTCAAACGCGTCAAGGAACAGCTGCGGGCCGTGCCGGACCACGGCATCGGCCACGGCGTGCTGCGCCGCCTCGACCCCGGCGCGCGGGCCCGCCTCGAAGGGGCCGCCGAACCCCAGATCGGCTTCAACTACCTCGGCCGGTACGCGGCGGAGGACCCGTCGGGCGACGGGGAAGCCGACTGGCAGGTGGTGCTCGACGGCGGCGGTCCGGCCGCCCAGGACCGGGACATGCCGGTCCACCACGTCCTCGACATCAACGCCCACACCGAGGACCGGCCCGGCGGGCCGCGCCTCGTGACGCGCTGGACCTGGCCCGCCGACCTCCTCGCCGAGGAGGACGTGGCGGCCCTCGCCGACGCCTTCGACCGGGCCCTGAACGCGATCGCCGAACACGCCGAACGGCCCGACGCGGGCGGCTTGACGCCGTCCGACCTTCCCCTGGTCTCCCTCGACCAGAACCAGCTCGACCGACTGAAGAACAAGTGGGGTGGCCGCAAGTGACCGGGTTCCAGCTCGAAGACGTCCTGCCGCTGACGCCGTTGCAGGCGGGCATGCTCTTCCACGCGCTGTACGACGCCGACGCCGTCGACGTCTACACCGCGCAGTTCGTCTTCACCCTCGAAGGCACCGTCGACACGGCCGCGCTGCACGCCGCCGTCGGCACGCTGCTGCGCCGGCACGCCAACCTGCGCGTGGGCTTCCTCCACGAGGACCTCGACGAACCGGTGCAGGCCGTGGCCGCCGAGGTCCCGGTGCCGCTCACCCACCACGACCTCACGGCCCCGGACGACGGACGGACGGTCGAGGAGCGGGTCCGCGCCTTCCTCGCCGCCGACCGCACCCGGCGCTTCGACCTCGCCACCCCGCCGCTGATGCGGTTCTCCCTGCTGCGCACCGGGCCCGACCGCCACCGCCTGGTGATGACGAGCCACCACATCCTGCTCGACGGCTGGTCGATGCCGATCCTCGTGCGCGAACTGTTCGAGCTGTACGCCCACCGGGGCGACGACCTCACCCTGCCCCGCGTCACCCCGTACCGCACCTACCTCGCCTGGCTGGCCGGGCAGGACGGGCCCGCCGCCCTCGACGCCTGGCGCACCGCCCTCGCGGGCGTCGAGGCGCCGACGCTCCTCGCCGGGCGCGGCGCGGCGGACGCGGCCCGCGCGGACGAACTGCCCGAGACCCTGGTCCTCGACCTCGACACGGCGACCAGCGAGCGGTTACGGGCGGCCGCCCGCACCCACCGGCTCACCCTCAACACCCTCGTCCAGGGCGCCTGGGGCCTGCTGCTCTCCCGGCTCACCGGCCGCCGGGACGTCCTCTTCGGCACGACCGTGTCCGGCCGCCCGCCGGAGCTGCCCGGCGTCGAGTCGATGATCGGCCTCTTCATCAACACCGTGCCGGTGCGCCTGGCCCTCCGCCCCGGCGAGACCCTCGCCGCCCTCCTCACCCGGCTCCAGGACGAACAGGGCCGGCTGCTCGGCAGCCAGCACGTGGGACTGACCGAGATACGCGGGACGACCGGCCTCGACACGCTCTTCGACACCCTGGCCGTCTTCGAGAACTACCCGCTGGACGAGGAGACCCTGCGCACCGCCCGGCAGGGCCTGCCCGGTCTGGCCGTCACCGGGTTCGAGGGCACGGACGCCGCCCACTACCCCCTCACCCTCACCATCGCCCCCGGCGACGCGCTGCGCATCACCTTCGGCTTCCGCCCGAGCGCCTTGGACCGGGAGGAGACGGCCCGCACGGTCGCCCGGATGCGCGTCCTCCTGACGACGCTGGCCGACGGCCTCGACCGCCCGGCCGACTCCGTGTCCGTCCTGCTCGACGGCGAGCGCGAGACGCTGCTCGCCCGGGGCGGGGGCGCCGCCCTCCCGGCCGCCGTGCTCACCACGGGCCTCCCGGACGCCGTCGCCCGGCACGCCGCCGCCCGCCCGGACGCGGTCGCGGTCACCGGGGCCGGCGAACGGCTCACGTACGGGGAGCTGTGCGCCCTCGCCGACGACCTGGCCGGGGCCCTGACCGGCCTCGGCGCGACCGCCGAGGAGGGCGTCGGCCTCCTCCTCGGCCGCTCGGCCGCCCAGGTCACCGCCCCGCTCGGAGTCCTGCGCGCGGGCGCCTCCTACGTGCCCCTCGACCCCCGCTGGCCCGGGGACCGGCTCACCCGGGTGACCGGGGCCGCCGCCCCGCGCCTCCTGGTCGTCGACGAGGCGAACCGCGCGCACCCCTGGGTGCGGACGCTCGGCCCCGAGGCGCGGATCGTGACCGTGGACGCCGCCGGCCGCGTCCGGGACGGCCGCCCCGCCGCCCCCGGCCCGCTGCCCGACGGCGTCGGCGGCGCCCGGCTCGCCTACACCATGTTCACCTCCGGCTCCACCGGCCTGCCCAAGGCCGTCGGCGTCACCCACGCCGACGTCGCCGCGCTCGCGGCCGACCGCACCTGGGACGACGGCGCGACCGGCGCGGTCCTGATGCACTCGGCCTACGTCTTCGACGCCGCCACCTTCGAGATCTGGGTGCCGCTGCTGCGCGGCGGCCGGATCGTGGTGGCGCCGGACGGCGTGCTCCAGCCCGAGCGGCTCAGGGAGCTCGTCGCCCGGGACGGCGTCACCGCGGCGTTCCTCACCACCGCCCTGTTCAACGTCTTCGCCGAGACCGACCCGGGCGCCCTCGGCCTGCTCCGCCTCGCCGCTGCCGGAGGGGAGGCCGCCGCCCCCGGAGTGCTCCAGCGGCTCGCCGCCGCCCACCCCGGCACGCGCGTCCTCAACGCCTACGGACCCACCGAGGCCACCACCTTCGCCCTCCTGCACCGGGTCGCCGCCGACGAGGACCCGGACGGCTCGCCGCCCGTCGGACGGCCGCTCGACGGCGTGCGCGCCCTCGTCCTGGACGCCTCGCTGCACCCCGTGCCGGACGGCGCCGAGGGCGAGCTGTACCTCGCGGGACCGGGGGTCGCGCGCGGCTACCTCGGACAGCCGGGCACGACCGCCACCCGGTTCGTCGCCGACCCCTCGGACCCGGCCGGCGGCCGCATGTACCGCACCGGGGACCTCGTCCGCCGCACCCCCGGCGGAGACGTCGTCTACGTGGGCCGCGCCGACCAGCAGGTCAAGCTGCGCGGCCACCGCATCGAGCCCGGCGAGATCGAGGCCGCCCTGCGCGCCCACCCGTCGGTGCGCGCCGCGTGCGTCGTCGTCCGCGAGGACCTGCCCGGCGACCGCGCCCTGACCGCCTACGTCGTCCCCGCCCCCGGCCGCACGCCCGACCCGGCCGCCCTCACCGCCCACCTGGGCAGCCGCCTGCCCGCGTACATGGTGCCCTCGGTCGTGCAGACCCTGGACGCGCTGCCGCTGACGCCCAACGGCAAGCTCGACCGGGCGGCCCTCCCGGCGCCCGCCACCGCGCCGGACACGACCGGGCGGGCCCCGCGCGGCGCCCGCGAGGAGATCCTCGCGGGACTGTTCGCCGACGTCCTCGGCCTGCCGGGGGTCGCCGCCGACGACAACTTCTTCGCGCTCGGCGGCCACTCGCTGCTCGCCACCCTGCTCGTGGGCCGGATCCGCACGGCGCTCGACGCCGAGACCGGGATCCGCACGCTCTTCGAGCACCCCACCGTCGCCTCGCTCGCCGCCGCCCTGGAGGACGCCGCCCGTCCGACCCGCCCGCCCCTGGTCCGGCGGCAGCGGCCCGACGCGCTCCCCCTGTCGTACGCCCAGCGGCGGCTGTGGTTCCTCCACCGGCTCGACGGCCCCTCGGCCGCGTACAACATCCCCTTCGCCGCGCGCCTGGAGGGCGCGCTCGACGTGGACGCCCTGCGCCGGGCCCTCCACGACGTCGTCGCCCGCCACACCCCCCTGCGCACCGTCTTCCCCGAGCGGGCGGGCGACCCGGTGCAGCACGTCCTCGCGCCCGAGGACGCCCGGCCGGTGCTCCTCCTCGACTCCGTCGACGAGGACAAGCGCGCCGACCGGATCGCCGCGGCCGTGGCCGAACCGATCGACGTCGAACGCGAACTGCCCCTGCGGGCCACCCTGCTGCGGCTCGCCGACGACTCCCACGTCCTCGTCCTCGTCGTCCACCACATCGCCGCGGACGGCTCGTCCCTGGCCCCCCTCCTCCGCGACCTCGGCACCGCCTACCGCGCCCGCCTCGGCGGAACGGCCCCGGAGTGGACCCCGCCGCCCGTCGACTACGCCGACTACACGCTGTGGCAGCGGGAACTCCTCGGCGACGACACGGACCCCGACAGCCCGCTCTCGCGCCAGCTCGCCTTCTGGCGGGACGCCCTGGCCGGACTGCCCGAATGCGTCGAACTGCCCCGGGACCGCCCGCGTCCCCCCGCCCCCCGGCACCGGGGCGCCACCCACCACTTCGTCGTCGACGACGCCACGGCCCGGCGGATCGCCGCGCTCGCCCGCGCGAACGGGTGCAGCGTCTTCATGGTGCTCCGGGCGGCCCTGGCGCTCCTGCTCTCCCGGCACGGCGCCGGCGAGGACGTCCCCCTGGGCACGGCCGTCGCCGGACGCACGGACGAGGCCACCGCCGACCTCGTCGGCTTCTTCGTGAACACGCTCGTGCTGCGCACCGACCTGAGCGGCGACCCGACCTTCCGCGAACTCCTCGACCGCGTCAAGGAGTTCGACCTGTCCGCCCACGCCCACCAGGACGTCCCCTTCGAACGCCTCGTGGAACTCCTCAACCCGGCGCGCGCACCCCACCACCCGCTGTTCCAGACGATGCTGGTGCTCCAGAACCACACCCCCGCCGCCCCCGTCGACCTCCCCGGCCTCACCGTCCACGGCCTGCCGGTCGACCTCGGCGCCAGCAAGTTCGACCTGGCGTTCACCTTCGTGGAGACGCCCGGCGACGGGGACGCGGCCGGCGGCATGCGGGCCTCCGTCGACTACGCCACCGAACTCTTCGACGCGGACACGGTGCGCGGCCTGGCCGACCGGCTCGTCCGCCTGCTCGGCGCCGTCACCGAGGACCCCGGACTGCCCCTGCAGGCCTACGACGTCCTCGGCGACGCCGAACACGCGCGCCTCGTCCGGTGGGGGACCGGTCCGCGCCGGGAGCTGCCGGAGGAGACCTTCCCCGCGCTCCTCGGCCGGTGGGTGCGGCGCACCCCGGACGCCCCGGCCGTCCGCGACGCGCACACCACCCTGACCTACCGCGAACTCGACGCGCGCGCCGACGCCCTCGCCCGGCGGCTCGCCGCGCGGGGCATCGGCCCGGAGGACCGGGTCGCCGTGGCGCTGCCCCGCGGCAACGACCTGGTGGTCGCCCTGCTCGGCGTGCTCAAGGCGGGCGCGGCCTATCTGCCCCTCGACACCGGCTACCCGGCCGCCCGCCTCGCGCACATGCTCGACGACGCGGCTCCCCGCCTGCTGCTCACCACCCCCGAACTCCGTCCCCGCCTCCCGCGCACGACGGTCCCGCACCTCTACCCGGGAGACGCCGAACCGGCCCCCGACCCGTCCGTCCCCCTGCCCGTCCCGCACGCGGCCCACCCGGCGTACGTCATCTACACCTCCGGCTCCACCGGCCGCCCCAAGGGCGTGGTGGTCACCCACCGGGGCGTCGGGGCGATGGCCGCGACCCAGCGGGAACGGCTGCGGCTCACCCCGGACAGCCGCGTCCTGCACCTCGCGTCGGTGAGCTTCGACGCCGCCTTCTGGGAGCTGTGCATGGCCCTGCTCTCCGGGGCCTGCCTGGAGATCGACGAGCGCGACGCCCTGCTGCCCGGACCGGCCCTCGCCGCCCGGGTCCGCGACCACGGCATCACCCATCTGACGCTCCCGCCGGCCGCCCTCGCGGTGATGCCGCCGGACTCGCTCCCCGCCGGGACCACGATCGTCCTCGCGGGCGAGGCCTGCCCGCCCGCCCTCGCCCGGACCTGGGCGCGCGGACGGCACCTCGTCAACGCGTACGGCCCCACGGAGACCACCGTCTGCGCCACCATGAGCGGCTTCCAGCAGGCGGACGGCCCGCTCGCCCCGGACCGCACGGTGCCGATCGGCGCGCCCGTCGACGGCACCCGGGTCCGGGTCCTCGACGACCGCCTCGCCCCCGTGCCGCCCGGCGTGGTGGGGGAGCTGTACGTCTCCGGCGAGGGCCTGGCCCGCGGGTACCACGACCGGCCGGGGCTCACCGCCGCCCGGTTCGTGGCCGACCCGTTCGACCGGGCGGGGGGCCGGATGTACCGCACCGGCGACCTCGCCCGGTGGAACCACCGCGGACAGCTCGAATACGTCGGCCGCGTCGACGACCAGGTCAAGCTGCGGGGCTTCCGCATCGAGCTCGGCGAGGTGGAGGCGGCGCTCACCGCGCTGCCCGGCGTCGCCGCCGCCTGCGCCGTCGTCCGGGAGGACCGCCCCGGCGACCGCCGCCTCGTCGCCTACACCGTGCCCGCCGGGGGGACGGCGGGGCCCGGCGCGGCCGAGGTGCGGGCCCGCCTGGCGGACGTCCTGCCGGACCACATGGTGCCCTCCGCCCACGTGCGCCTCGACGCGCTCCCGCTCACCCCCAACGGCAAGACGGACCGCAAGGCCCTGCCGGCGCCCGAGGAGCCGCGCCCCGGCGGACGCGAGCCGCGCACGGACCGCGAACGGGCCCTGTGCGAGGTGTTCGCGAGCACGCTCGGAGTGCCCCGGATCGGTGTCACGGACGACTTCTTCGCCCACGGCGGGCACTCCCTGCTCGCCGTGACGCTGGCCCGGCGGATCGAGGAGGAGTGCGGCCGGCGCCTGTCGCTGCGCGCCCTGTTCGCCGCCCCGACGGTCGAGGGCGTCGCCCGCCTCCTGGCGGACCCGGAGGACGGCGCCGCCCCGCCGGACGGGCCCCGACCGGTGGACTGGGCGGCGGAGGTCCGCCTCCCCGAGGACGTCACCGGCGCCGGACGGACGCCCGCACCGGCGGACCCGGCGCGGCGGCGCCCCTCCCGCCCCTCGCCCCGGCCCTTCCTGACGGGCGCCTCCGGCTTCCTCGGCGCGTTCCTGCTGCGCGACCTGATCGAGACGACCGGCGAACCGGTCGACTGCCTGGTCCGGGCGTCGGACGAGCGGGACGGCGCGCACCGCCTGCGGGAGAACCTGCGGCGGTACGGCCTGTGGCGCGACCGCTACCAGGACCTGATCCGCGCCGTGCCCGGCGACCTCGCCGCCCCGGGCCTCGGCCTCGCTCCGGAGGCCCGCGCCGCGCTCGTGCGCGGCCTCGGCCCCGTGCTGCACAACGGCGCCCGGGTCAACTTCGCGGCCGGCTACGGCGACCTGCGCGCCCCGAACGTCGCCGGGACCGTGGAACTGCTGCGGTTGCTCGCCGCGTCCGACTCGCCCGGCATGCACTACGTGTCCACGACGAGCGTCCACGCCCCGTCGGCCGAGCTCGTGACCGTCACGGAGGCGACGCCGACCGGCCCGGCCGACGACCTGCCCGACGGCTACGCGCAGAGCAAGTGGGTCGCGGAGGGACTGGTCGGCCTGGCGCGCGAACGCGGCCTCCCGGTCACCGTCCACCGGCCGGGCCGCATCAGCGGCGACACCACCACCGGCGCCTGCCAGGACCGCGACCTGCTGTGGCAGCTCATCAAGGGCTGCCTCCAGGCGAAGGCGGTCCCGGACCTGCCGCACGGGTCGACGGGCTGGGTGCCCGTGGACTACGTCAGCGCGGCGGTGGTGGCGCTCGTGGCCGCCGGACGCGACGGCACGGAGACCTTCCAGTTCACCCACCCGGACGCACCGGACCTGGAGCGGGTGTTCGCCGTCGCCGAGACGCTCGGCCACGAGCTGCGCAGGGTGCCCGCCGAGGAGTGGCGCGCGCTCGTCGCGGCCCGCCCCGACAACGCCGCCCAGCTGTTCCTCGGCGAGGACGGCGGCGGGGGCGGGGGCGCCGGGGGAGCGGTGGACGTGGACGGACGCCGCTTCGACTCCCGCCGCACGGCCGCCGCGGCGGCGGAACTCGGCGTGCTGCCACCGGCCCTGACGGAGGAGGTCCTCGTGCGCTACCTGGCCTACTTCCGGGGGACGGGCTTCCTGCCGGCCCCGGACGCCCCCTAGGGCGTGTGCCGATCGGGCCGGGCTCGCGGTGTCCGGCCCGATCGGGCCCTCCCTAGGGCGCCAGGCCCTCCACCGTGCGCGTGACCGAGTCGTAGCTGCGGGCGGCCGTCCACGCCCCGGTCACGACACCCGCCGGCGTGCCGGCCGACGAGGAGAACACCTCGTCGGCCGGCACGTCCCAGGAGGCGTCCCGTCCCCGGCCGAGGGTGACGTGGGGGACCCAGCGGGCCGGATCGAGGAGGGGGTTCGGCCTGCCGCTCTCCGGCGCCTCGCGCAGGATCCGCCACACCGCTCCGTGCAGCCGGAGCAGCGCGTCGTCGGGCCGTACGGCCCACGCCAGGACCCGGACCCGGCCGGAGAACCGCACGAACCCGTCGAGGCGCAGGGGCACCGGCAGCGCCTCCGCGAGCGCCCCGAGCAGCCGGGCCCGCACCTCGGCGGGCAGCGCGTCGGCCGAGGCGAGGGTGAGGTGGGGCCGGTTCGTCGGGTGGCGGTGCCCGGCCAGGCTCGGCAGACCGGCGTCCGCCAGCCGCCGCCACGCCTCCCGGACGGCCCGCTCGGTCACCGGGTCGGGCAGCAGTTCCACACTGTGCACACGGACAGCCTACGGCGGCGCGCGCCGCGTGCGGGGTCGCCGTGACGGTGTGACGATGAGGATCCCGGGCGGCGGCGACCGGCAGGTGGTGAGGTCGCCGTTCCGCCGGTCTTCCTATCGAGGAGTGGGTGCGTCGCATGGACAGGTCCGGACTGATCGAGGCGGTCACGCGCAGGGCGGCGGACGGGGAGGGTCCGTCGTCCGAGCAGGTCGGCCGGATCGTCGACGCCGTGTTCGGCACGGTCGAGGAGGCGGGCGCGATCGCCGAGGCGCTCAAGGAGGGAGCGACGGTCACCCTCCTCGGGTTCGGCAGCTTCCACGACGAGGACGGCGAGGTGGGCCTGCGGCCGGGCAAGGCCCTCGAGGAGTTCGTCCACGGCCGGGTCGGCTGAGGACCGGACGCACCGGTGGCGGCCGTGACGCTGCGGGCCGAGGGCCCGGCACCCGTCGAGGACGTCTGGGCCCGCTACGCCGTGCCCGCCCTCTGGCCGACGTGGTCGCCGCAGATCAGGACGGTCCGCGCGGACGGCTTCCGGATCGCGCCCGGCATGCGCGGCGAGGTCGTCTCGTTCCTCGGCGTCCCCGTGGGGTTCGTCGTGGAGAGCGTCGACGAGGAGCGGCGGCGGTGGACCTGGCGGGTCGCGCTCGGCCCGGTGCGCCTGCGACTGCGCCACGCCGTCCTCGCCCGGCCGGCCGGATCGGCCACGACCCTGCGGATCGAGGGACCGGCCGTCGCCCTCGCGGCGTACGCGGGACCGGCCCGATGGGCTTTGGGGCGTTTGGTCCATGGAAAGGGCAGAGATCCCTTTCGGTCGCATTAGTGTCGGATTAGTGTGGAGATCATGCCCGACACGCACGACGACGGCCCCCCTCCTTCCCGCGACGACTCCACGGACGGCTCCTCCCGCGGAGGTTCCCCGGAAGGCCCTTCCCGCGACGGCTCCCCGGGCGGTTCTCCCCGTGGCGGCTCCCCGGACGCCCCTCTCCGCGACGGCCTCCCGGACGGCTCTTCCCGCGAGGTCCTTCCGGACGGTGGTACGGAAGGGGAGGACGGGCGAGCCGCGCCGCCGCACGGCGCCCACGGACGGCCGCCGAGCCGGTCCGAGCGCTGGGCGGCGTTCGCCCGTTCGCCCTTCCTCCCGGCGACCGTGCTGGTCCTGATCCTGGCCGCGGCGGCCGCCCTGTTCGCCGGCTCGTACACGTACACGATGGCGAACCCGACCCCCCGTCACATCCCGACGGCCGTCGTCGGGGCGGCGGACTCGCCCACCGGCAGGACGTTCACCGAGGGGATGGAGCGGGCGCTCGACTCCTCGCTCGAACTGCGGCCCTACCGGACGCGTGCCGGGGCGCTGGACGCGGTGAACGAGCAGGAGGTCTTCGCCGTCATGACCCTGCGGGACGGCCGCGTCTCCTTCGACGTCGCCGGCGCCTCGGGGGCCTCGGTGGCCCAGCTCCTCGTGGAGTCGGCCGTGGAGGTGGGCCGGGCGACGGGAGTGCCGGTCGCGGTGGCGGACGTCAAACCGCTCCAGAAGGGCGACCCGCGCGGCCTCGCCCTGTTCTACGTCTCGCTCGCCGCGGTGATCATCGGGTTCGTGGGAGCCATCCAGCTCAGCGTGCACGCGAAGCCGCTGAACCCGGCCGAACGGATCGCCTTCACCGCGCTCTACGCCCTGCTGGGCGGGTTCGCCATCGCCGCGACCGTGGACTGGCTGCTCGGCGCGCTCGACCTGCCGTTCGTCGAGTCGTGGCTGATCCTCGCGCTGACCATGTTCGCCTCCGGCATGGTCTTCTCCATGTTCAACACCCTGATCGGGCGCTGGGCCATGCTGCCGACCTGGGGACTGATGGTGCTCCTCGGCAACCCCTCCTCGGGCGGAGCGGTGTCCTGGCCGCTGCTGCCGTCGCCGCTCGGGCACATCGGCCAGTGGCTGCCGCCGGGCGCCTCGGTGAACGCGCAGCACACGGCGGTGTACTTCGGAGGGCACCAGCACCTCTTCCCCTTCGTGGTGCTCGCGGGGTGGGCGCTGGTGTCCTCCGCGGTGTTCTGGGTGTGGCGGCACCGCCACCCGGGCGGACGGGAGCGGGGCGGGGCGCACGCGGCGCTGTGACGCCCCGTGCCGCCCCGCCCCGCTCCCGTCGGCGCCGGCCCCTCTCTACCGCTGCGGCGTCGAGGTGGTCAGGAGCCGGTTGAAGAAGGACCGGTACTCGCGCAGTGCCACGCGAAGCGCCTCCGTGTCGGCCTCCCGGCCCTCGCTCCACTGCCCTTCGAGGGTCTGCTTGTGCTCCGCGAAGGCGGCGGCCAGCGTCTTCATCACGTCGGCGACGAGTTCGTCGGCCGAGTGGACCGCCTCGCGCGGGTCGTCGACGAACCGGCCCTGGACCTCGCGCCAGCGTTCGCGGTACGCCTCGCCGTCCGCCGCGTTCAGCAGGTCCGGTACGTGCTCGTCGTCCCCGTGCCCGACGGCGCCCGACAGCGGTCCGGGACGGACGCCCGCCTCCTCGGGCTTCGGGGGCTGGACGGGACGGCGGGCGTCCTGCCCGGGAAGGGCGGGCTCCGCCGCCGACGACGCGGTGCCCCGCCCGGCGGGGACGGGCGACCGCCCGGCCGTCACGTCCCGGCCCGGCGCCTCGTGCCGCTCCGCCTTCTCGGACGGGCCGGTCTTCTCGAACGGGCCGGTCTTCTCGGACCGGTCGGCCGACCCGGACCGTTCCGCCGCTTCGGACCGCTCCGTCACACCGGGGCGGTCGGCCGCCTGGTGCCGGTCCTCGCGTCCGTGCCGGTCCGTCGTTCCGTGGGTTTCGGCCGCCGCCTCGCGTTCCGCCGTGTCGTGATCGCGCATGTGTTCCACCTCCGTGGGTCAGGACCGGCGGGAGCCGGCCGGCTCGTCGTCGGTGAGCAGGTCGTCGAAGAGGGCCCGGTAGTGCACCATCGCCTCCCGCAGCTGTTCGGTGGTGGCCGAACGCGAGGAGCTCAGGGCGTGCACCTCCTGGGCGGCCCGGTAGTGCTCCAGCGTGCGGCCGTGCCGCACGGACAGGTCGCGCATCCGCTGTTCGTGCCCCTCGGTGGGGTAGCCGCGCTCGTGCATCAGGGCGGTCACCAGCCGGTCGGCCTCGTGGACCGCGCCCTCGGGCGCGTCGACGAACTCCTCCTGGAGCTCCCTCCACCGCTGTGCGTACTGTTCCCTCGTGCCGCTGGGCAGCGGCTTGATGTCCAGTTCCTGGTAGCGCCGCTCCCGGGCGTCGAGGTCCTGTTCGGCGGCCCGCCTGCTGCCCGTCTCCTCGACGGCCCGGTCGTACTCGGGTCCGAACCGGTCGCGCAGACGCGCCCGTCGCCGGTGGTTCACCGCGGCGACGGTGACGAGCGCGACCACCACGACGGCGGCAACGACGATGGCCAGGACGATTCCGGTCGACATCGACTCGCACCTCTCGCTGTGTCTTGTCCGTAGCACCTCGGCTGCCCTGAGCCCCGTGCCCCAAACGGACGCGACGTCACATCCCGTCCGGGCCGACCGGGACCGTGTCCGCGCCGGCGCCGAAGGCGCGGCGGTAGGCGGCGGGGGAGACGCCGAACGCCGTCCGCATGTGCGCGCGCAGGGAGTTGCCCGAGCCCAGGCCGGCGCGGTGGGCGACGAGGTCGATCGGGAGGTCGGTCGTCTCCAGGAGCTGCTTGGCGAGTTCGAGGCGCTGGGCCGTGAGCCACTGCACGGGGGTCAGGCCGACCTCGTCGCGGAACCGGCGGGTGAAGGTCCGCAGGCTCATCCGGGCGTGCTCGGCGAGCCGGGCGAGGGTGAGCGGTTCCGCGAGGTGCTCCAGGGCCCAGGCGCGGGTGGCGGTCGTGTCGGCCAGGGTGGGCTCCGGGACGGGTCGGGCGATGAACTGGGCCTGTCCGCCGTCCCGCCAGGGAGGCACGACGCAGAAGCGGGCGGTGCGGTTGGCGGTCGCGGCGCCGTGGTCGCGGCGGATCATGTGCAGGCACAGGTCGACGCCCGCCGCCGCCCCCGCGGAGGTCAGGACGTCGCCGTCGTCCACGAAGAGCACGTCCTCGTCGACCCTGACCTTCGGATAGGCCCGGCGGAACTCCGGCGCCAGGTTCCAGTGGGTGGTGGCCGGCCGGCCGTCGAGGAGCCCGGCGGCGGCGAGCACGTACGATCCGGTGCAGATGGACACCAGGCGGGTGCCGGGCCGGATCGCGGCGACGGCCGCGGCGACCCCGGGCGGCAGCGGGCCGCCGAGGACCAGCTCGGGCATGGCGTGCGTGGGCGGGACGATCACGGTGTCGGCGCTCGCGAGGGCCTCCGCGCCGGCCGCGGGCTGCACGGTGAAACCGGCGTCGCTGGGCACCGGGGCGCCGTCGACCGTGCAGACCGTGACCTCGTAGAGGGAGCGGCCCTCGGAGTCCACGGCGCTGCCGAAGACCCGGGAGGGGATGCCGAGCTCGAACGGGGGCACGCCGGGGAGCGCGAGCACGGCGATCCGGTGCGGCGCCGCCCGGGCCCCGTCCCGCTCGTTCCGCACCGGCCGGTCGTGTGTCGTTCCCATGGCCGGATCCTGTCACATAGTGGCCGGACGGCCAACACCACGGGCGGGCGCCGCACCGGATCGTGGACCCGTCGCCGCGGAAGGGTTCCGGGGCGCACGATCGAGACGGAAAGAGGCGGACGGCATGCGCGCGGTGGTCGTGGAGCGGTGGGGCGGTCCCGAGAACCTGGTCGAGCGGGACGTGGAGCGTCCCGGGCCCGGCCTGAACGAGGTCCTGGTGCGGGTCCACGCGGCCGGGGTGAACCCGGTGGACTGGAAGACCCGCGCGAGCGGGGCCCTGATCGGCTGGGGCGCCGTCCCGGCCGTCGGCTGGGACGTGTCGGGCACGGTGGAGGCCGTCGGACCCGGCGTGGGGCACCTCCGCCCCGGGGACGAGGTCTTCGGCATGCCGCTCTTCCCCCGCCAGGCGGGCGCCTACGCCGAGTACGTGGTGGCCCCGGCCCGGCACCTCGCCCCCAAGCCCGCCTCCCTGACCCACGTGGAGGCCGCGGCGCTGCCGCTGGCCGGGCTCACCGCCTGGCAGGCCCTCGTGGACGCGGCCGACGTCCGCCCGGGGGAGCGCGTCCTCGTGCACGCGGCGGCCGGCGGGGTGGGACACCTCGCCGTGCAGATCGCCAAGGCCCGCGGGGCGCACGTCATCGGCACCGCGAGCGCGGCCAAGCACGCCCTGGTGCGGGAGCTGGGCGCGGACGAGGTGGTCGACTACCGCGAGGTCCGCTTCGAGGACGTCCTCCGGGACGTGGACGTCGTCCTCGACGGCATCGGCGGGGAGACGGCCGAGCGCTCCCTGAAGGTGCTCCGCCCCGGGGGAAGGCTGATCACCCTGCCGGGCCCGGACGACGTCCCCGCCGCCCCGGAGGGCGTGCGGGCGGTCTGGGTCCTGGTCGAGCCCGACCACCTCGGCCTGCGCGAGCTCGCGGCCCTGGTGGAGCGCGGGGAGCTGCGGCCGGTGGCCGACACCGTGCTTCCGCTCGCCGAGGCGGCGAAGGCCCATGCGATCGGCGAAGAGGGCCGCACCACGGGGAAGATCGTCCTGACGGTCTCCTGACCGACCGGAGAGCGGGGGCGGGGGCGGCCGGGGCGGGGACGGCCGGAACGAGCGGCGGTCGGGACGCAGGGCGGCCGGTGCGGGAGGCGGTCGGGGGCGGCGTGCAGAATGCCGGACGGCACGTCCCCGACCGGAAGGCATCCCCCATGAACCTGCCCGCAACAGGCCGCCGCGTCCTCGTCAGCGGCGCCTCCCGGGGCCTCGGCAGGGAGGTCGCCCGGGCGTTCGCGGCCAACGGCGACCGGGTCGCCGTCCACTTCGCCTCGCGCGCCGAGGAGGCCCGGGCGACCCTCGACTCCCTCGAAGGGACGGGGCACGTCCCCGTCGGGGGAGACCTCGCGGATCCGGCGACGGCCGCGACCGTGGTCGACGCGGCGGCCGGGGCGCTCGGCGGGATCGACGTGCTGGTCAACAACGCGGCGGTGAACCTCCGCCACCCCCTCGCCGAGACCCCGTACGAGGAGTGGGTGGAGGTCTGGCGGCGGCACGTCTCCGTGAACCTGCTCGCGACCGCGAACCTGAGCCACCTCGCGGCCCGCCGCATGATCGACCAGGGCTCGGGCGGACGGATCGTCAACATCGGCTCCCGGGGCGCCTTCCGCGGCGAACCCGACCACCCGGCCTACGGCGCGACCAAGGCGGCCGTCCACGCCCTCGGCCAGTCCCTCGCGGTCTCCCTCGCCCCGCACGGGATCGCCGTCGCCTCGGTCGCGCCCGGCTTCTTCGCCACCGAGCGGGTCTCACCGCGCCTGGCGGGCCCCGAGGGGGCCGCGATCCGCGCCCAGAGCCCCTTCGACCGGGTGGCGACCCCCGCCGAGATCGCCGGGGCGGTCCTGTGGCTCGCCTCTCCCGCCGCGGAATGGGCGTCCGGCTCGATCCTCGACCTCAACGGAGCGTCCCACCTGCGGAGTTGACCACCCGGTGTGGCCGCCGGAGCACCGCTCCGCCGGGAGGGACGTGGTGCGAAGGCACGGGATCGGCGGCGCACGGGGCGCGGATCTCATGGTTTTCACCAGGGGCCACCGCCGTGCGGGTCCGGATACGTTCGCGCCGTCCGTACGTGCTGGGAGGGGAGTCGGCGTGAAGGCCGTGGCATTCGTACTGGTGGCGGCGGTCCTGTGGGGCACCGTGGGACCGGCGCAGATCTGGGCCGACACCGGGGCGCACCCGGTGTCGCTCGGTGCCGCCCGGATGCTCCTGGGCGGGTTCGTGCTCACGGCCCTCATGGCGCGGCCGGCCGGACTGCGCACCCTGCGGCTGCCCGGGACGCGCCGGTGGCTGGTGGTGAGCGTGCTCGTCACGGCCGCCTTCCAGGTCTGCTTCCTCCAGGCGGTCGAGCGCTCCGGGGCGGCGCTGGCGACGGCGGTCGCCTTCGGGACCGTGCCCGTGGTCGGCGGGGTGTGCGGGCGCCTGCTCTCCGGCGAGCGGCCGTCGCCGCGCTGGGCGGCGGGCACGGTCTGCGCCGTCGCGGGCATCGGCCTGCTGCTCCTCCCGAGCGGCGGAGGCCGCGCGGACGCGCTCGGCGTCGTGTACGGGGCGGCGGCCGGAGCGAGCTTCGGCGTCTACATCGCCGCCACCAAGGAGCTGGGCGCGCGCGGGGCCGACCTGGACGCGGCTGCCCCGGTCAGCGTCCTGTGCGCCGGGCTGCTCGTCTCCCCGTACCTCCTGATCGCCCCCGAGGGCCTGGCCACGGCGCACGGCGCCGCCCTGGTGGGCTGGCTGGGGCTCGGCACCACCGCGCTCGGCTATCTGCTCTTCACCCGGGGGGTCGGCGGGCTCGCCGCCGCCACGGTGGGGACGCTGAGCCTGACGGAGCCCCTGGTCGCCACGGTGCTCGGCGTGGCGCTGCTCGGCGAACGGCCGGGGCCCCTCGCCGCCGCCGGCGCCGCGCTGCTCCTCGGCGGACTGGTCACCGTCTCGGTGCCGGAGCGCCGCCGGACTCCGGAGGAACACCTGCCGGAGTCCGTCGGGCGCTGACCGCGGTGGGCGGCGTCACCGGTCCCGGTAGGCCCTCATGTTCTCCCGTACGGTCGCGGAGAAGAACATCGGTCCGATCCCGTCGGCCCTGGCCATCCCCTCCGGGGTCGGCCGGAGGACGCCGCCGCCGTCCCGCAGCCAGTGGCGTCCCAGGAGGGTGTCGAGCTGCGGGGCGAAGTCGTCCTCGAAGCGGGTGCCGAACCGGCGTTCGTAACCCGCGGTGTCCAGGCCCGACGATTCCAGCAGGTGCTGGAGCACGTACATCCGGCGCCGTTCGTCCTCGTCCATGCGGAACGCCCACTGCGCCCGCCGGAACCGGTCGCTCGGGGTCGCGACGTACGCGTCGATGATCCGGCGCACCTCGGGCACGGCGACGGCGTAGTCGGTCGTGTAGTGCAGGTCGGTGGTGAAGGAGCGGGCGCCGACGCCGAGGCCCACCATCCCGGCCTGCTGGTTGTACTCGCCGATGCTGCTGCCGGCGGTGTCCTCGACGGCGGCGGTGCCGATCCGGCGGAAGACCCGCATCGAGGTCTGCTCGTAGCCGGCCGAGAGGAGGCGGTCGCGGCCGTAGCGGTACAGGCGCAGCCGCTGGTCGTCCCAGGCGGCGGGGGTGGTGGCGTGACGGGTGCTCAGCCCGGTCAGCGGGCGCACGTACAGGGGGTAGAGGTAGATCTCCTCCGGCTCCCAGCCGAGGGCGGCGTCGAGAGAGATCTTGAAGGTGCGTTCGGTCTGGCCGTCGATGCCGTAGATGAGGTCGATGTTGAGCACGGGGAACCGCGCGTCCTTGAGACGGGCGAGTGAGGCCTCGACCTCCTCCCGCTTCTGCGGACGGACGGCCGCGCGCGCCTCCTCGTCGACGAAGCTCTGCACGCCGATGCTCAGCCGGGTGGCGCCCCGCTCCGCCAGCACGGCGAGGCGGTCGGCGGTCGCGGTGGCCGGCGAGGTCTCCACCGACCAGGAGGCCGTTCGCAGATCGACGCCCATGACGTGCTCGGAGATGTCGCAGAGCCGGATGAGTTCGTCGGCCGTCAGATAGGTCGGCGTGCCCCCGCCGAAGGCCGCGAGGGTGAACCGTAAGGGCCTGCCCTGCGCGTCCAGGGCCTCTCTGGTGACCCTCGCCTGTCGCTCCAGGGTGTCGAGGAAGGCCCCGGTCACCTCCTCGGGGGCGCCGGTGCGGGTGAAGAGGTTGCAGAAGCCGCACCGCATCTCGCAGAACGGTATGTGCGCGTAGAAGGAGAGGGCGTCGAGGCGCTCGCCGGCCCACAGGTCGCTCAGGAGCGGACCCTCGTCGAGGAGGCGGTAGGCCTTCTGGTGGGGGTAGGCGTACACGTACTGCTGGTAGGGACCGTCGGTCTCGGTCTCGGTCCCGGTGTCGGGGAGGGAGGGCCGGGTCGACGGCGGCGGAAGCATGACTGGCTTGCCCATGACGGGATGTGACTCGCTCTCGGAAGACGCTGTCACGGTGCGTGACAGATCGGGACCCTAGGGCGACCTGCGTGCCGACATCTGTAGTGCGAAGGCCAGAAAATCGGTTCCGGCGTGTGGAGTTTCGTCTGCACTTTTCGCGAAGAGGGGCCTTTCCTTCCGAATGCCCCTGTTCGTACGGCGGTCGAGGGGGCGGAACCGTCCGGTCCGGGTGGCGGGGGAGACGGGCCGTGGAGTTGGGTGTCCGCCATGAAGCGACTTCTCATCGCCGCGGGCGGTGGCGGCGACGCCATCACGGCGGCCATGGTGCACGCGGCGCTGTACGGTCCCGACGCCCCCGCGCTGGTGCTCACCTACGCCTGGGAGAGGCTGGTCGTCGACCCCGTTCCCGGGCCGCGCGGTGCCGCGGACTTCACCGGCCTCCTCACCCCCGTGCCGGGGCTGCACCTCGTCACCCCGCGGACCGCGCCGAAGGCCCCGGCCGGCTCGCTGCTTCCCCGCCTGGCCGCGCACCTGCGGCCCGCCCTCGGACTGCTCGACCCCTACGGGGGCACGCTCGGCCTCGCCCGCCAGATCGACGCGGCGGCCCGCTGGTGCGGAGCCGACCGGATCGACCTCGTGGACGTGGGCGGGGACATCGTGGCGCGGGGGGACGAGCCGACCCTGCGCAGTCCCCTCGGCGACGCGCTGGCCCTGGCGGCCTGCGCCGCGACGGGCATCCCCACGACCGTGTACGTCGCGGGGCCCGGCCTGGACAACGAAGTGCCCCTGCCCGCTCTGATGCCCCGCCTGGGCGAACCGGCCTTCACCCTCGCGCCCGAGGACACCGACGGCGTGCTGGCCGTCTTCGACTGGCACCCCTCGGAGGCCGGCGCCGTGCTCGTCGCGGCGGCCCGGGGCGTACGCGGCGTCTGCGGCACCCGCGACGCCCCCCGCCCCCTGGTCCTCGACGACTCGGCGCGCCAGGTGCACCGGCTCACCTGCGCGGAGGCGCTCCGGCTCAACCCGCTGGCGGGGGCGCTCGGCCTCTGCTCCGGTCTGGAGGCCGCCGAGGAGGCGTCGTACGAGGTGTGCGGCTTCTCCGAGATCGCACGCGAACGGCGCCGTGCCGCGACCGCGCCGGCCGTGCCGCGCCCGCGCCCGCCCGCGGACCCCGGGACCCTCCTCGTCCGGTTCGGACGGTGGGAACGGTCCCGGCTCGCCGAGGGCCTCGACTACGTCACCACCCGCAGGATCACCGAAGAACTCGCCCTCGCGCCGCTGGAGGCCGACGACCTCTACCGAAACCTGAGGGCGGGGGCGCCACCGCGCCGCGTCCCCCCTCTGTGGCGCCTGGCGGACGTCCGGGGAACGTGAGCCTCCGGCGGCGGCGCCCCTGTGCGCCGGCCACGAGCGCCGGGGCCGCCACGGGGCCGGATCGGTCCTCGGCGGACACACGATCGGCGGAAGCGGAAGAGCGGTAGGAGCGGGACAAGCGGTAGAAGCGGAAGGAACAGCGGAGGAAAGAGCAGCAGGGGGAAGAGCAGCAGAGGCAGGAGAGAACGCGTGACGCCCTCGCACACCCCGCGCCCGTCCGGCCGGTCGCCGTCCACGCGCACGCCCCGCCGGTCCCCGTGGCTGCGCCTCCTGCCCGGCATCTCGTCCGAGCGCCGCGGCTTCGTCCTGGCGTGGTGGGGCTTCGCCCTCACCTTCGGCGGAATGCGCCTGCTCACCTGGCTGATCCACATCGACGTGGCCGGGATCGGTGACGTGCGGGCCGGTGGCGTGCACATCCACCACTACGTGTGGGGGATCCTGCTGCTCGCCGTGGTGGGGGCGGCGGGCCTCGTGGAACGCTCGGCGCGCGCGCGTGCCTGGATGGGGCTCGCCTACGGCGTCGGCATGGCCCTGGTCGTCGACGAGGCGGCGCTGCTGATCAGCCTGGAAGACGTCTACTGGGACACCGACGGCTGGGTGAGCATCGCCCTGGCCCTCGCGGTGATCGCCGTCGTGGGAGGAGTGCTCGCCGTGACGCGGGGGAGGCGGACGCCGAAGCGGGACCGGGGCGACGGCTGAACGGTCCGGCGGCGCGGTGTGCGGCCGGACCGCGGGAGAACGTCCCACGGGGAAACGGCGTACGGCCCGCGCCCTGCCCGGTGCGGGCCGTACTACCTGAGCG
Source organism: Streptomyces sp. NPDC092045 (assembly GCF_044756005.1). Classification (NCBI taxonomy): domain Bacteria; kingdom Bacillati; phylum Actinomycetota; class Actinomycetes; order Kitasatosporales; family Streptomycetaceae; genus Streptomyces; species Streptomyces sp. NPDC092045. Next base: position 1,350,535 of record NZ_JBIVSC010000001.1, read on the forward strand.
GCGGGTCCGCGGAACGGGGGATGCCGCGGGCCCGCCGACGAGAGCGGTCCCATGCGCTCTCCGCCCCGTCTGCCCCCGAACGGCCCGCCCATGCGCACCTCCTGTCGGGTCGTCCGGCAGAACGGCCCGGCGACCGGGCCACGGGCCTGCCGCCCGCCCGTGGAGCGCACACCGCCGGCCGGTCCTGCTCGCCCTCGCGATCCTCCTGCCGGCCCGACCGGCCGGACGGCGGGCTTGAAGCACACGACACCGGGTACCGGAAAGCGTACAAAACGCCCCTGGGGCGACAGGACACGAGGAAGAAGGAACGCATGTCGCAGCAGCACCGCGCCACCGAGGGGAACGCCGGGCACCCGAGGACCGCCGCCGAGGAGGTCCTGGAGGAGTTCGAGGAGGCCGAGACGGACGTACGGGAGGACGCGCACCCCGACGGGGACGGCGAGGCCGCCGACGCCCTCACGCCCAGCCGGAGCGCGCAGGAGGACGCCCGGCGCCGCGCGGGCGGGAACGACCGGGCGGGCGGGCCTCGGGGCGACGGGTGACCCGTCGCCGACGACGCCCCTGACCGGCCGGTCCCTGACCGGCCGGTCTCACCGGGACCCGGGCCGGCCCGCCGGTTCCGGGTCCTCCGTCGTGATCTCGGGCTCCAGGCCCTCGGCCGGCGTGGTGCGGGGGCGGCCTACGTCGCCCCGCCACGCCTCGAAGGCGAGCGTGGTCGCCGTGACCACCGCGACGCCGAGCAGCCAGCCCCCGACCACGTCGCTCACCCAGTGCACGCCGAGCGCGACGCGGGTGTAGCCCACGCCGAGCACCGCCACCGCGGCCAGGACCCACGGCACCGGCCGCCACGCGCGCGGGACCAGCGGCAGCAGGACGAGCAGCAGGACGGCGCAGGAGGTCACGGCCGTCATGGAGTGCCCGGAGGGGAAGGAGAAGCCGGGCGCGTGGGAGACGGGATCCGGCAGGTGCGGCCGGGCGCGCTCGACCACGTTCTTCACCAGCAGGCCCACGAGGCCGCCGCCGATCGCCGTGACGGCCGCCCAGGCGGCCAGCCGGAAGGCCCGCCGCCACAGGAGCCACACCACCACTCCGGCCACCAGGATCCGCATGGTCGCCGGCCCCCACGCGACGTGCGTGAGGAAGTCGAGCACCCGCACCCAGCCGGGATGGTCGAGCGCGGAACGGTGCAGCCGCTCGGCCACGCCCTGGTCGAGCCGGTGCAGCGGACTCCAGTGCGACTCCACCAGGACCAGCGCGAGGGAGAACGGGACGGCCGCCAGGGCGGTGAGGGCCGTGCCCACCACCAGCCGCGTGCCGAACCGCGCGTCGGGCCCGCCGTGTTTCGTCACGAACCGCCCGAGGCGACGCCTCCGGGGCCGGGGGGAACGCTCTGTCATGGTCGGTACGGTTCCTTTCGTGGTACGCGGGCGGGGGAGCCGTTCAGACTCCGGGGTCCTCGCTGACCGGGGCGTCGACCCCCGCCCGTACGGCCTCCAGCTGGGCCGCGAAGGACAGGCCCAGGAAGAGGGACAGCGACGTGAGGTACGACCACAGGAGCAGTGCGACGAACGCGCTCAGCGGGCCGTACACGGTGGTGAAGGAGCCGCCGGAGCCGACGTACAGGCTCAGGCCCCAGGTCGCGCCCAGCCACAGCAGCAGGTGGACGGTGGCGCCGAAGGCCAGCCAGGTGTGGCCCGGCTGGGGGCGCCGGGGCGAGCGGCGGAAGACGACGCTGGTCGCGAGGACGGCCAGCAGGATGCCGATGGGCCAGCGCAGCAGGTCCCACGCCAGGCGCGTCCCCGGCGCCAGGTCGTACACCTGGATCAGGGCGTGGCTCAGGTCGGAGCCCAGGACGGTGACGCAGAAGCTCAGTCCGAGGGGCAGTCCGGCCAGCACCGACATCACGAGGCCGCGGACGTACTTGTGGAGGAACGGCCGGTCGCGCTCGACGCCGTAGATGCGGTTGGCGCCGCGCTCCACCTGGCACATGCCGGTGGTGACGTTGGAGATCGAGAACAGCAGGCCGAACCAGAGGGCCAGCGCGCCGCCGTCCCCGGCGTGCCGCCGGCTCGCCCGCAGGGCGTCGTCCACGACGTCCTGGCTGGGGCCGCTGATCCGGCGTATCAGCAGCTCGGCGATCCGCCCGACGTCCTCGGTGTGCAGCACGCCCGACAGTCCTATGACCGCGATGGCGAAGGGGAGGATCGCCAGGACGGTCTGCAGGGCCAGGGCCCGGGAGTGGCTGAACCCGTCGGCGTAGCGGAACCGCACGAAGGAGTCCCGGACGAGCGCCCAGCCCCCGTAGCGGCGGAGCGTGGCCCAGGCGTCCTCCCCGGACAGGGTCTCGCCCTGCAGGCGCAGCTCGGCCTCCACGGCCCTGACCTCACCGAGCTGCGGTACGCGCGTCGCGGTGCCCATGCTGCTCCGCCTCCTTCCCGTCCTTCGTCTCCCGCTCGCTCTTCCCGCTCGCGGCCGGCGCGCCGATCCGCGCCGGCGCGGGCAGGTACACCCGCAGCGCCCCGGGCTCGACCTCCGCCGTCAGCCGGGTGCCCGCCGGGAGGACGTCGCCGTCGAGCTCGCGCGGCTGGGGACGGGCGAAGCGGAGGTCGACGCGTTCCGCGCCGAAGTACTCCAGCGCGCCGTGCGCGGCGGTCCGCTCCCGCGTGCCGGAGGCCTGCGGGGCCCGTCCGCCCGGCACGCGGGAGGCGAGGTACCCGGCGGCGGCGAGCCAGCCGGTCACTCCGCGCGGGTCGAGCAGGACGACCTCCAGGCGGCCGCTGTCGGGCCGGGCCTCCGGCAGCAGCGGCAGCCCGCCCTGGAGGGCGCCGACGTTGCCGATGACGACCATGCGGGCCCGCCGCTCCAGCGGGGCGCCCCCGTCGAGCCGGATCGACAGCCGCATCCGGGGGTCCCGCAGGTGCCGCGCGGCCGAGAGCACGTACGCGGCCCAGCCCAGGCGTTCCTTGAGCCGCGGCGAGGCGTCCCGGACCATGGCGGCGTCGAACCCGGCGCCCGCCATGACCGCGAACCGGGTCGGGGCGAGTCCGTCGCCCCGTATCCGGCCCACGTCGAGCCCGACGGCCCGCCCGGACAGGGACTCCCGCAGGGCGGCCACCGGTTCGGTCGGCAGGTCCAGGTTGCGGGCGAGGAGGTTCCCGGTGCCGCAGGGCACGATCGCGAGCGGGATCCCGGTCCCGGCCACCACGTCGGCGCAGGCGCGCACCGTCCCGTCCCCGCCGCAGACGACGACGAGGTCGAGCGGCTCGACGGGCCCTGTCGGAACGACGGAATCCGACGGCTCGACCGGACCGGCCGTACCGACCGGGCTGGCCTTACCGACCGGATCGACCGGGCTGGCCGTACTGACCGGACCGACGGGATTCGTAGACCCGGCCGATCCGGCCGATCCGACCGATCCGGCCGGTCCCGTCTCCCTCCCGGTCACATGGGCGGCCAAGGCGCCCGAGGGATCCTCGGGCGTCGTGTCGGTCCAGCGCTGCTCCGTGTACCCGTGGCGGCGCAGTACGGCCCGCACCCGGGCGGCGGTCTCGTCGCCGCACGCGTGCGGGTGGCGCACGACGACGGCCCGCCGCGCGCCGAGGACGGCCGGCTCCGGGGCCGTCTCGTCCTTCCGGGCGTTCGACAGCAGCGCGGACCCCACGAGCAGCAGCGTGCAGGCGCCGTTCAGGATCCCCGCCACCACGTCGGAGGGGTGGTGCATGCCCCGGTACAGCCGGGAGAACGCCACGGCCAGCGGGACCAGGAGCAGGAGCCCCACCACGAGGTTCCGCCACAGGCCCCTCAGGTGCCGGGCCGCGAGCACGGCGAGGCCGCCGTAGAGCGCCACGGAGGCCCCGACGTGGCCGGAGGGGAAGCTGGACGTCGGCGGCGCCCCGTCCAGGTGGGGCACGTCGGGACGGGCGCGTTCCACGACGATGGTGACGAGCAGGAAGACCGCGGACTGCGCGGCCACGGACACGGCCAGGAACCCCGCCTCCCACCACAGGGGGACCCGGGGCACGAGGAGCAGGCCCAGCACGCAGAGCAGCGTCAGGCCGATCACGGTCTGCGTGTCGGCCACCAGGGACAGCCAGTCGGTGAGCCAGGTCGCGGAAGGGGTGCGGTGGACGGCCAGGGCGCGGTTGACGCCGTCCTCCGCGGACAGCGGCGGGTGTGCGGCCAGGGGCCCGGTGACCAGCAGTCCCAGGACGGCGACCAGGGCCGCCTGCACGGGCAGCAGCAGGAGCGCGCGGCCCGGTCTGCCCCCCACGTCGTGTGCGTTCGTCATTGCCGCCGTGTTACCCGCCGGGGGCGGGACATGCGCCGGATCCGTCCGGGCCGCTCCGGCGTGGCGTCCGCGGTCGCCGTGGCCCGCGCTCCGGGGGGAACGCGGGCCGCCGGCGGATCAGATGCCGCAGCTGGAGGCGGACCAGAAGCGGCTGGGCCGGTGGTCGACGTGGGCGTGGTCGCCGTGGCCCGGGTAGCCCGGTCCGAGGATGCCGTTGAAGCCGTGGTTGCGGGCCTGCTGGGCGAGTCGGCACAGCGAGTGGGGCCCGGCGCCGAGGTCGGCCGCGTCACCGTACAGGTGGCGGCTGGAGGAGGCCCCGCCGACGGCGCTGTTGCAGGCCTGGCTCCGGAAGCCGCTGGTGACGCGGATGGACTGGTCGCCGAGGGCGTGTCGCAGGGCCTCCAGCTTCCACATGGTGCGCAGGGCGTTGGACTTGGCCGTGGCCGCGCTCACCGCGCCCCCGGCCCAGGTGCTGTTGCAGTTGTTCAGCTCCGCGTAGGAGAAGTGGACGGGGGTGCAGTCGTCGTCCTGGAGCGCGTAGATCTTGCCGAACGTCGCGGGGCCCGCGACGCCGTCGGCGGCCAGTCCGTAGGCGGCCTGGAAGCGCTTGACGGCGGCGGCGGTCGCCGGCCCGTAGGAGCCGTCGATGCCGAGCACCGCGCCGTAGCCGGGGTAGCCGGCCACGCGGATCTGGAGCGCCGTGACGTCGGCGCCGGACGCCCCCTGGGAGAGGGTGCGCGACCAGGTGTAGCAGCCGTCGGCCTGCGCGGTGCCCGCGGTGGCCACCACCCCGGCCAGCGATGCGGACATGAGCATGACAATAGAGAGAAGAAAGCGCAGGGGCAGGGAGCGTGCGGTGCGGTCGGCCATCGGGCCTCCAATGCCTCACGGAACGGATGCGGACGGGGTCCGGGGGTGCGGGCGCGCCGGGGACGTGATCCACGGCGCGGGCACTCAGAGAGTGGCGGTCCGGTCGACGCGCGTCAACCCGCCGCGACCACCGTCATTTGTCGGACCGGTGACGGCAGCGGAACGACACCTCCGCTTCACGCGGCCATTCCTCCGGCTTCACCCGGCGCCGGTTCCGGTGCCGGCCGCGCCCCCGGCACCCGCTCCGAGCCCGGCCCCGCTCCCGGAAGAGGGTCCTGGCGCCGGCTTTGGACCCGTCCCGCCTCCGGACTCGGGGCCCGGCTCGCGGCCACCCCCGCTTCCGGATCCCGGGCCCGGCTCACGGCCGCCCTCGCTCCCGGACCCGGGGCCCGGCTCGGGACCGCCCCCGCCCGCGAGCCGTTCCGCCGCCCGGGCCTCCCGCAGCGCCGTGATCACCGACCACACCACCGACACCAGCGGCACCGCCACCACCGCGCCCACGATGCCGGCCGCGATCGAACCCGCGATCACCGAGATCGCCACCACCAGCGGATGCAGCCGCACGGCCCAGCTCATCACCAGCGGATGCAGCAGGTGCCCCTCGATCTGGCCGATCACCACGATCAGGGCGATCACGACCGCCGCGACGAACGGGCCCTTGGCCGCCAGGGCGACGACCGCGGCGATCGCGAGGGCGACCGGCGAACCGATCAGCGGGACGAACGCGGCCACGAACTCCAGGAGCGCCAGCGGGACCGCGAGCGGCACCCCGAGCAGCCACAGCGCGATGCCCACGAGCACCGCGTTCGTCGCGGCCACGAGCACGATCCCGTGCGTGTAGCCGGTGAACGTGCGCCACGCCGCCCGCCCGCCGATCTCCGCCCGCCCCCGCAGGGACACCGGCAACTGCTCCCGGAACCACGCCCACTGGCGGTCGCCCGAGTGGAGGAAGAACACCGAGGAGAACAGCGCGAGCGCCAGCGTCGTCAGCACCGCCACCAGATGGTGCGCCCCGCTCACCGCGTCGCTGACCAGCGCCGAACGGTGGCTGGAGAGGAACTGCCCGATCCTCTCCTGCACGTCCGACAGCGCCTCGGGATCCAGCCGGAACGGCGGCCGCTCCAGCCAGCGCTCGATCCGTCCGACGCCGTCCCGGAACTCCCGCACCAGCGTCGTCCGCCGGTCCGCCACCGCCTCGCCGACCAGTGTGAGCACCCCCAGGACCAGCGCGACGCCGCCCAGCAGGGTGAGGGCGACCGCCGCCGACCGGGGCAGCCCCCGGGCGACGACGTCCGCGACCGGCCGCAGCAGCGCGGTGACGACCAGCCCCAGGAACACCGCCACCCCGATCTCGTGGAACCGCCCGAGCAGGGCGAACAGGGCGTAGACGAGGGCGCCGACGACGAGCAGCCGCCACGCGTACGCGGCGGCCGTGCGGAGGAACGGGGCCACCTGGGGCGGCGGGCCTGGCTGCATGACCGACGACGTACCACCGCGGCGGCGCCGGGCACCCCGGAGCGCCCCACATTCGCCCGACCAGGATCCGGCATTGGCCCGACCGGGTCCCCGGCCCGTTCCCCCGTACGGGCGCCCGGCCGGTGTCGCCGCGCCCGTACGGCCGCCGCCCGGTCAGGATCGGTGCATGGGCGTCGTCCTGCCGGTCCTCTTCTCCCTCTTCGCCGCGTTCAGCAACGCGCTGGCCACGGTGCTCCAGCGGCGTGCCGCGCTCACCGTCCCGCGGTCCGACTCCTTCCGGCCCGGACTGATCCTCGACCTGCTGCGCCGCCCGCTCTGGCTGGCGGGCATCCTCGCCGTCATCGCCGCCGGCGTCGGACAGGCGGCGGCCCTCGCGACCGGACCGCTGGCCCTCGTCCAGCCCCTCTTCGTCCTCGAACTGCCCCTCGCCCTCCTCATCGCCTCCCTGGTGGCGCGCGAACGGCTGCCCGCCCGCCTCTGGGCGGCCGTCGCGGCGGTCGTGGCCGGACTCGGGACGGCCCTCGCCGCCGCCTCGCCCACCGGCAACCGCACCCGCGTCCCGCTGGAGCACTGGGTGCCGGTCCTGGTGGCCTGCGCCGTCGCCGTGGTGGCGCTCACCGCCACCGGGCTGCGCCGACCGCCCGGCCGGGCCAGGGCGGGCTGCCTCGGCGCCGCCACCGCGATCTGCTACGCGCTCACCGCCGCCCTCATGAAGACGTCCGTGCACGTCCTCGACGAGGGCGGGCTCGGCGCCTTCCTGACGGCCTGGCAGACCTACGCCTTCTGCGGGGCGGGGATCGCGGCCCTCCTGCTGCTCGAACACGCCATGCAGGGCGGCCCGCTCGTGGCCTCCCAGCCCGCCCTCACCCTCGGCGACGCCACGGTGAGCCTGGCCCTGGGCGTCCTCCTGTACGAGGAGCACATCCGTACGGGCTGGTGGCTGCTGCCCCAGCTGGCCGGCGTCGCGCTGATCGTCGCCGGGGTGTTCGCCCTGGCCCGCAGCGGGGTCAGCACCTCCTGATCCCGGCCGCGGGACGACGACGACCGCCCGCAGGACGACGGCGACCGATCGCGGCGACCGGCCGGGTGACACCGGCGACCGCGGGACCGGTGAGATCGGAACCACCGGGTACACACCGGTTCCGGAAGGACTTGTCAGGATTCACCGAAGGAGCGGAGTACGCGATGACCGGCGTGGACGGTACGGGCGGCGGAGGCGACCGGCAGGACCGGGACGCCGGACCGGACCTGCTCGAAGGACTCAGCGTGGACACCAGCCGGCCCGAGCAGCCGCTCCTGCTCGGCCCCGGGGGCGAGCCCATCCGCACGTGGCGGGAGAACTACCCGTACACCCGCAAGGTGCGCCGCGCCGAGTACGAACGGCAGAAGCGGATCCTCCAGATCGAGATGCTCAAGCTGCAGCGCTGGGCCAAGGAGACCGGCGCCCGGATCACGGTGCTGTGCGAGGGACGGGACGCCGCGGGCAAGGGCGGCACCATCCAGCGGTTCACCGAACGGCTCAACCCGCGCGGCGCCCGGATCGTCGCCCTCGACAAGCCGACCGAGCGCGAGGCCGGACAGTGGTACTTCCAGCGCTACGTGGCCCACCTCCCGGGCCCCGGCGAGATCGTCTTCTTCGACCGCTCCTGGTACAACCGGGCCGGCGTCGAGCGGGTGATGCACTTCTGCACCGACGAGGAGTACGCGCTGTTCCTCCACCAGTGCCCGCTCTTCGAACGCATGCTGGTCGAGGACGGGACCCACCTCGTGAAGTTCTGGTTCTCCGTCTCCCGGGCCGAGCAGCGCACCCGCTTCGCCATCCGCCAGGTCGACCCGGTGCGGCAGTGGAAGCTCTCGCCCACGGACCTCGCCTCCCTCGACCGCTGGGACGACTACACCACCGCGAAGGTCGCCATGTTCCGGGCGACGGACACCGAGCACGCGCCCTGGACCGTGGTCAAGAACAACGACAAGCGGCGGGGCCGCCTCGAAGCCATGCGCAGCCTCCTGTCCCGCATCGACTACGCGAACAAGGACGAGGAGGCGGTCGGCACGCCCGACCCCCTCATCGTCGGAGCGGCGGACACCCTCCTGGAACCGGGGGAGGAGACGACCGTCCTCTCTCCCACCCCCCTGGCTCCCGCCCGGCAGGGCCCGGGGGAGCACCCCCCGGCCCACTGACCACGGGACGTACGCCGGAGGAGGCCGCCGACCGGATCCCACCCGGCCGGCGGCCGTCCGGCAGCGCGCCTGCGCGGTACGGAGGCGACCGCGTACCCTGTTCGGCGGCACCCGGAGCGGACCACGGTGTGTGCGGTCGGCACCGGGGTAGGCGCGGGAGTACGCAAGTACCGAAGAGCGACAGACGCGACGAAAGATCCTCATATGGTCATCCCGCCCGGGAAGCAGAAGGCAGGTGAGCCGGAAACGGACGAGCGCACCGTGCTGCGTCACGAAGCCGCCTGGGAGGACGGGGCGGTCCACGCGGCCGAAGCCCGTCACGCCCTGCGCGCCCTCCTGGCCCGGGCCGCGCGGTCCGGGCGCGCGGCGGTGCCCGCCTCCCTCGCCCTGGACGCGGAACTCGCCGTCAGCGAACTCGTCACCAACGCCGCCCTGCACGCCCCGGGCCCCTGCGGCCTGGTCCTGCGGCTGTCCGGCGACGAACTCACGATCACGGTGTGGGACACCTCCGGGGACGTGCCGACGCCGAAGGAGCCCGATCCGACCCGGATCGGCGGCCACGGGCTGCGCATGGTCCACACGGTCAGCGACAGGGTCGTGGTCGCCCCGCACGGCGAGGGGAAGCGGATCGTCGCCCACTTCCCCTTCGCGCCGGACCGCGACGCCGGCCACCGGGGCGGGACCGTCCTCCCGGCTTCGGCCCGCGCGGAGCACGCCGCGTTCCCCACCCGTTCCACGGGCCTGGACGACGCACGGCGCTGATCCGGGCCCCGCCCCCGCCACGGCGGTTCCGGCGGGCGGCGCTCCGTCCGCGAGGCGCCACGGACCGGCGGGCGGTTCCGTCTTCCCGGCCGGACCGGCCGAGAAGACGACGCGTCAGAGGAACCGGCGGATGGGCAGCACGGCCGCCTCCCGCATCCGCTGGGGGACGGCGCGCCGACGCCAGCGGGTGGGATCGACCGGGGAACTGCGCCGCATGTCGTCCTCGAAGTCCCGGTCGAGACCGGCGGTGAAGTCCTCGTCGAGGACGGCCAGCATCACCTCCTCGTCGTGGCTCATGGAACGCCGGTTGAAATTGGTCGAGCCGATCAGCGCGGCCACCCCGTCGACCGTCATGATCTTGGCGTGCATCATCGTCGGCTGGAACTGGTGGATGGTCACCCCCGCCTCCAGCAGGCGTTCGTAGTGGTACTGCCCCGCCAGCCGGCAGGCCCGCTGATCGGTGTGCGGTCCGGGCAGCAGGATCTCCACGGTGACGCCGCGGCGCGCGGTCGCGCACAGCAGGTCCACGAAGTAGGTGTCCGGGGCGAAGTAGGCGGTGGCCAGCCGGAAGCGCTCCTCGGCGCTCGTGAGCATCACCCTGATCAGGGTCTGCATGTCCTGCCAGCCGATGCTCGCCGAGCCGCGGATCACCTGCACGACGCAGTCCCCGGACTGTTCGTGCCCAGTGAACCGGTCCCGGTCGTCGTACAGCTCGTCGTGGCACTCGGCCCAGTTCTGCGAGAAGGCCGCGGCGATGCCGTCCACCGCCGGACCGCGCACCCGGACGTGCGTGTCGCGCCACTCGCGGGCGTTCCGGGCGTCGCCGCACCACTCCTCGGCGATGCCCACGCCGCCCGTGAACGCCGTGTGCTCGTCGACGATCAGCGCCTTGCGGTGGCAGCGGTGGTTCTGCTTGAGCGGCGACAGCCACAGCGGCTTGCGGAACCAGGCGACCCGCACGCCCGCCTCGCCCATCCGGTCGAGGAGGTCCTGCTCGATCCGCATCGCGCCGAAGCCGTCCAGGAGCAGGCGCACCCGCACGCCGGCGGCGGCGCGCTCGGCGAGCGCGACGGCGAAGTCACGGGCGATCTGCCCGCGCCAGTAGACGAAGGTCATCATGTCGATGGTGTGCTCGGCCGACCTGATGGCGTCGAGCATGGCGGGGAAGATCTGGTCGCCGTTGCGCAGCGCCAGGAGCTCGTTCCCCTCCGTGGCGGCGACGCCGATCAGCCGCTCCAGCCGCCGGCGCAGCCGCTGGACGCGGGCCGCGGCGGGTCTGTGGTGCTGTTCCATGAGAGTCATGCGAGTCCTCTTCGGATGGTTCGGGAAGCCAGGGGTGACCGTGCCGGGCCCGGCGGAGAGTGCGGGCGGGACGTGCCGCCGACAGCGGTGGACGGGCTCCGCGACCGGCCCGCGCCACCCCGCCCTCCGGCCTTTCCGTTCGAACCGACTTTCGTCTCCATGCTGTCCGCATGCCCGGCCGCCGGGACCGTAGACAGCGGTGCGACCGGGATCTCACCGGTCGGTCCGGCGTCGCCGCCGTCCCTCCCGCGCCTACGGCGTCAGACCATCACCAGGAGTCGCGTGTTCGCCACGAGCTTGCGGTTCACGCTGGTGCTCTGCACGAAGATGGTGAAGTCGTTGTTGTGGTCCGGCCTGACCCGCACCTCCACGTCCGGCAGGCCGAGCAGCGCCCGGGCCTCGGGCCCCGTGTACACCCGGTCCGTCTTCTTCTCCAGCACCGCGATCCGCTTCCGCGCCTGCACCTTCTCCGACTTGCTCAGCTGGTAGAAGGCGCAGCCGGTGCGGTAGGCGTGGCCGGACTCGACGACCCGGTCCCGGATGGCCGCGTCGTGCTCCACGGGCACGAGGTGGTACGTCGACGGGTCCGCGGGGGTGAGGCCGGCCGCCTCGACGGTGTCCTTGTTGACCGCCTCCGCGCCCGTGGAGAACACTGCCCGCGATCCCCGGATGCCCTTGGTGCGGCCCACCATGAACTTCTCGGTGGCCTCCTGGATGACCTGCCCGGCCTCCTCCAGGCCCTGGGTGCTGGTGGCGTCCCAGACGGCGACGTTCTCCTTCGGGAAGCCGCACTGCATCGCCTCCCGCCTGCCCATCTGGTCCGGCACGAGGACGGCCAGCGTCCAGTTGTCCGGCTGCGTCCCGATCATCCCGGCCACGGCCCCCACCAGCTCGCGCGGGTCTTTGGACGGGGCGTCCGGGCAGCGGTGGCTGGCGTTCTCCTGACCGTCGGTCAGCACGAACGTCAGGAAGCTGTGGTCGCCGTACAGCTGGGCCGTCTGCGCCAGCTCCCCCTGCGACTTCAGCGCGGCGGCCAGCAGGGACGTCATCCCGCCGACCCGGTACAGCTGCTTCAGGGACGGCATCCGCAGCACGTCCTTGTCGTAGACGACGCACTCCACCTTGTCCGCGAAGACGTACACCGTGACCCGGGTCTCCTGGTCCAGTTCCTTCGACCGGCGGGCCAGGTAGGCGATCTGACGGTCGGCGACCTCGACGACCTTGCGGCTCAGGTGCGACATGGACGAACTGGCGTCCAGGACGAGGGCGACGTGATTGATGTAGTTCTGGTTTCCGGACATGACGGTTCCCCCGCGTTCGTTCCCGACTGGATGCTCCAACCCTCCCACCCGCCACTGACAGTCGATCCCGGCCCGGCACCCGTCCCCCTCCCGCCGCCGGACGGGCCCCGCGTCATCCGCCGGGGGCCGCCAACCCCCTGCTCCAGCGGGCCTTCCGCTCCGCCGGGCCCTGCTCCCACCACGGCTCCCCGCGCTCCCCGAGCGCCACCTTCGCCGTGTGCGCCCGCGCCCGCGCGGCGCGTTCGGCCTCCGCGTCGTCCTTCCGCCGCGCCGCGGCCACGGCGCGGCGGGCCGCCGTCGGACGGGCGCGCAGCCTCGCGGCCGGCTCCGGGGGAACGTCCGGATCGGTGGCGCGCCACCGCCGGCCGCCGACGACGACGTGAAGCCCGCCGGGCGTGTGCTCCGGCCGCGACCCGGACGGCATCGGCCCCGGCTCCCTCCGGCCCCGGCCCTCCGGAAAGCACTCCGGACGGGGCCCGTCGACGGGCCCCGTCCCGCCCCCCGGGCTCCGGGTGCCCTCCCGGCCGTTCCGCGGGAGGCCGGGGGGTTCCGCCCCCTTCCCGGGCCCGGCTCCGGGAATCACCGCGCGGAACCGCCGATGAATCGCACGGCTCGGGGTACACGGCCCGCCATGGCAGCGAAGACAGATCACCTCACCTCCCTGCGGGCCGCGCGCCAGCTGCGCCGGATCCGCGGTTTCTACGCGATGGCCGTCCTGTTGTGGGCCGTCGCGGCGACCTGGACGGCGTGGACGCACCCGGGCACCCGGCAGATGTGGGTCTCCATGGGCCTCCTGGCGCTCTTCGCCGGTCTGCTGTGCACGGCCACCCTGTGGCTGCGCAGCCTCCGGAGCACCACCGCGCGCGGCCCGGCGCACCACGCCGCACCGCGACGGACGGCCTCCCCCCGGCACGCGAGCGCCTGAGACCGGTCCGCGCAACCTGCTCCCGGTACGCCGCCCGGAGCCGGAAATCGTCCGAGACGGATTCATCACGGAGAATGGGGAAGGCGGTACGGCACCCACGGCCGCGTCCCCGCGAGGAGTCACCATGACCACGTTCGTCATCACCGTTCCCGGCACGTTCACCTCGGGCATCACCGACTCCGCGCGCTCGGCCCTCGAAAGAGAGCTGTCCCCGCAGCACACCGACGTGAGCGAGAGCGAAGGCCTGAACCTCCTCACGCTGAACGACGGCGGCATGTTCTCGGTCCGACTCGAAGTCGAGGCCACCGACCGGTACGAGGCCGAACTGGACGCCGCGCGACTCGTCTCGGACGCGCTGAGGAAGGCGGGGATCGCGGAGGACGACGCCCCCCTGGGGACGCCGACGGTCACCGGCATCGACAGCGACCTCTGATCCCGGTCCCCGCCCGTCCGCCGCCGGTCACCGGTTCGCGGGACGGGCGGACCCGTCCCGCGAACCGGCTGACTCACAGCCCCTTCAGGCACCCTTCGAACTCGGGAAGCGAGACCAGGCCGTCGCCGTCGACGTCCGCCCCGCGGAAAAGGCGCCGCAGCGCGTCGGGGTCGAACGTCCGCCCCGTCACCCGTTCCACGGCGCCACCGAACTCGTGGACGTCGAGCAACCAGTCGTCGTCGGTGTCGAACTCGCCGAACACCGCCCTGGTCTCCTCCGGCGCATTCGCCTCGACCATGTGGACACCCCCTCGTCGTCCCCGGACCTCCGCCGTGGACGCCCCTCCGCCTGCCCGCTCTCCGGGGCCGCAAACGGCCCCGTCGACGGACCGCGGGGCCGGACGGGGAACCGTGCCGGGCCGTCCGGCGGACCGGGACCGTCCGGTACGGCGCGCCTCGGCCGGGCGCGGCCCCACCGGTGCAGGATGGCGGGGCGCCGGCCCGTGACGTACCGGCCGACGCCCTTCCGGCACGTGAGGAGCACCCGGCATGGACCGGCCCGAGCGGCCTGACCCCGACGGCGGCCGCTACGGCGAAGCCGTCTTCCGTCCCGACCGGACCGGGGAGGACGCGCGCGTCGACCACGGCGCGCTCGCCTACGACGACATCACCGTGCGCCGGCTGCGGGCGCTGGGAGCGGGGCCGGGGTGGCGCTGCCTCGACGTGGGCGCCGGCACGGGCACGATCGCCCGCCGTCTGCTGGAAGAGGCGGGAGTGGCGAGCGTGCTCGCCGTGGACCGCGACGTGCGCTTCCTCGCCGGACGCCCCACGGCCGGACTCGACGTCCTGGAGGCCGACGCCACCGCCCCGGACTTCGCCCCCGGCCGGTTCCGGCTCGTCCACGCGCGCTTCGTCCTGATGCACCTGCCCGACCACGACCGCCTGCTCACGATGCTGGCCGGGCTCTTGGAACCCGGGGGAGTGCTGGTCCTCGGCGACGCGGTGGACCTGACGAGCGACCGGACGCCCGCCACGCCGTACACCACGGCCATGCGGGCGATGTGGAGGGGCCTGCGGGCCACCATCGGCACCGACGTCTCCTGGGTGCCGTCCTACCCGCACCTGCTGCGGAGGGCGGGGCTGGAGGACGTCGCGGCCGAGATCCACGTGCCGCCGCTGCTGCCCGGCAGCCCCCTCAGCCGCTTCTGGGCCGAGACCTGGGAACGGAGCAGGGCGGCCATGACCGCCACCGGACTGGTCGACGACGAGGGCGTCGACGCGGCGGTCAGGTACCTGGACTCCGACGACTGCGCCGCGCTTTCGGCCGGCATGCTCACCGCCTGGGGGAGGAGGCCCGCGGGGACGCCGCGCTGACACGGCCCCCGGTTTTTCCGGCGCCCCGCCCCGCGGGGCTACCGCCGGGCGGGATTGCGCCGCGCCAGCGACAGGTTCAGGGCGGTGGCGAACAGGCACCAGGCGGCGTACGGGACGAGCACCCCGGCGGCCCGGCGGTCCACGGCGGCCGTCCTCCGCAGGAGCCGGACATTGCAGACGTCCAGCAGCACGGTGCCGGCCACGCCCGCCCACGGGCTGCGCCTGCGGAAGAACAGGTGGTTCCAGGCGGCGTTCAGCACCAGATCGGCCCCCAGGGTGACGGCCAGTGCCGTGCGCCGCGTACCTCGCGCCCTGGTGAGCCCCCGCCCGCCGGCCCAGGCGAGCGACGCGTACAAGGGGGTCCAGACGGCGCCGAACGCCCAGGAGGGCGGCTGTCAGGGCGGCTTGTCGAGCGACCTGTACCACGGGCTGTCCGCGTCCACCGCGCGGGCTCCGGCCACGGCGGTCGCGACCACGGCCGCGGCGGTGGCCGCGTAGGTCCTCCGGACGCCCGTGCCGGGCGCGGTCCCCTCACCGATGATCCTCACACCGGTGCGAGTGCCCGCGAATCCGCTCCCGACCCCTCCTCTCGCCCGCCGATCGCCGGGAAGCCCGGCCGGACGGCGTGAAAGGCCGTTTCCGCAGGAGTTCCGCACCCCTCCGTGGCGCGACGGATTGAGGCCCGACCGCACGGGCACGCGCACCTCGTGACGGCACGCGCCCGGCTTCCCGGGACGGCCGGGAACGACGGAACGGACGAACGGATGACGAGGACGCATGAGCACGGTCGGTAAGCCTGCACCGATGACGGCACGAGGGATCCGGCCGGAGGGCCGCGACGCGGCCCGGACGCCGCCCCTGAGGCCCGGCGGTTACGATCCGGGCGACTACACCCCGTACGTGCTGAGCGGCGCGGAGGAGGCCGGCGTCTCCCCGCTGCTCGTGATGACCGTGCTCCACAACGAGGCGTACAAGCCGCACCACCCCCTGCTGGAGCGGCTGTGGCAGTGGTGGAAGCCCGGGGCGTCCTTCGGGCTGGCCAACATGCACCGCGCGACGTTCGAGCGGGTCCGCCGGGAGCACGGCCTGTCGGAGCGGTGGCAGGACCTGCGCGACGACCCGGCCTTCGCCGTCCGCGCCGCCGCCCTGCACCTGAAGGACCTCGACCGGAGCCTCCCGGAGCGCCACGTGCGCCGCTACACCCGCGACGAACTGCTCGCCCTCGGCTACAACACGGGCGGGCGCAACATGCGGGCCTTCGCCCGGGGCGTCCCGCCCGGCCCCATGGCCCGGTCGTACCTGCGCCGCTTCCGCGCCCACCGGAGCAGGGCCGCTGAGATCCTGGCGGAGCACGGCGTCCGCCCGCACGCGCGGACCGCCCAGGGCGCATGAACCGCCGCGCGGGTGGCAGACGGAAGCGGACACCACGTACCGGACCCGTCGCCGCCCCGGCGGCCACGGCGGGCTCCGCGGAAGAGGAGGACATCTTGTCGAAGGTCGAAGAGTCCATCGAGGTCGGCGTCCCGGTCACCGCCGCGTACAACCAGTGGACGCTGTTCGAGGATTTCCCCGCGTTCATGGAGGGGGTCGAGCGGATCGAGCAGCGCACCGACACCCTCACCCACTGGGTCACCAGGATCGACGGGGTGGAGCGGGAGTTCGACGCGGAGATCACCGAGCAGATCCCCGACGAGCGCGTCGCCTGGACCACCGTCGGCGGTGAGGTCAGGCAGGCGGGGGTCGTGACGTTCCACTACATCGACGCCGACACCACCAAGATCATGCTTCAGCTCGACCACGACCCGGAAGGGGTGGCCGAGACCGTCGGGGACAAGCTGGGCTTCGTCCGGCGCCAGGTGGCCGGAGACCTGAAGCGGTTCAAGGAGTTCATCGAGTCCCGCTCCGGGGCCGGCCTCGGCGGCTGGCGCGGCGAGGTCTGACGGCTCCGGCGGTCTCGCGGCGTGCCCGCCCCCGGGGCCGGGCCCCCCCCCGGGGGGGGGGCCCCCCCCCCGGCCCCGCGGGGGGGGGGGGGGGGGGGCCCCCGGCCGGCGCCCCCCGAACCGCCCGCGGGGCCGGGGGGGGGGGGGGGCGGGGGGGGGGGCGGGGGGGGGGGGGCGGGCGGGGGGGGGGGGGGGGGCGCCGGGCCGGGGGCCGGCCCCCCCGACCGGTGGGAGGCGCCTCCACCGGGCACCGGCGGCGGTCGGTGCGGTGGTGCCCGGCGCGGCCGCCCGCGTACCGTCCGGCGGAGCGGGTACGCGAGCGGGCCGTCGACCTCCGCTCACCGTGCTCCACCCCGTTCAGCACGCTGACGCGGCGCGCCCCGCCCCCGAGCCGCCGCCGGAGGCTTCGAGTCGCTCCGGGACGGTGGCGGCGAGTGCGCCGGTGTCCGATCATGACGTGGACCGGGCGGCCGGACCATGGGCACAACTGCGTATGGACGACGGCCGGTTACCGTGGCACGACACGGTCCACCAGGGGTTTCGGGGGAAGCGGTCATGCGGGAACGGCATGCGCGGATGCTGGATCTGGCGGTCGAGGTGATGGGCGCCGAAGACCCGGAGCACGTCTGGCACCTGCTCGCCGAGGAGCTGCTCACGGCGCTCGACGCGGAGCTGGTCGTGCTCAAGGAGGAGCCCTGGACGCGGGAGCGGGGCGCCGTCGTGCTCCGGTCGCCCCCGGCGCGCCCCGGGCACCACGACGACGAGTCGGTCCGGCGCCGCATCCGGGAGGGCTAC
Source organism: Streptomyces sp. NPDC092045 (assembly GCF_044756005.1). Taxonomy (NCBI): domain Bacteria; kingdom Bacillati; phylum Actinomycetota; class Actinomycetes; order Kitasatosporales; family Streptomycetaceae; genus Streptomyces; species Streptomyces sp. NPDC092045. The sequence goes on from NZ_JBIVSC010000001.1 coordinate 1,368,181, forward strand.
CCCTTCGCCGGCCACTACGGGCCCGGCGGGGACATGACCCCGCAGAGCGCCGCGCGCATCACCGGAGCACGGGCCTGGCGGCACAGCGCGACGGCCGACGCCCTGCACCGGGCCTTCGGCACGCGGCACATGCTCGGCATACCGTTCCCCGGAGCCGGCCCGTACGTCAGCGGGTTCGTGGTGCACCGCCCGGGAAGGGACTTCTCCCCGTACGACCTGCGGTACGCCACGCGGGTGCAGCCGCTGCTCAGGGCGGCGACGAACCACCGGTCCCTCCTGAAGGCGCTGCGGGAGAAGGCGTCGGACGGCGACCGGAGGCGCCGGGCCAACCGGGCCCTGGAGGCGCCGCTGACGCCCCGTGAGCTGAACGTCCTGCACCTGCTCGCCACCGGACTCCCGGCCGACGCCATGGCGCGCCGCCTCGGCATCTCGCCGCGCACCGTGCACAAGCACCTGCACGCGCTCTACCGGAAACTGGGGGTCGCGGACCGGCTCGGCGCGGTGCTGCGCGCCCAGGACGCCGGTCTGCTCGCCGCCCCCGACGACGCCGTCGCGCCTCCCGGAAGCGGGGCTCCGCCGACCGCCAAGGAGTGACCCGGAACGGGGACTTGGCGCCGTCCGGTGATCGGGGAATCTGGTCCAGACCTCTTGACGATTGGTCCAGACCTTCTTAGTGTCGCCGGGACGCACTGCGGTGACCGCAGAGCGGGGCACCACGTACTCAGGGCGACGCAGGGCGTGCGGGTCACGGATCGCCGCCTACGTCCCGGATCCCATCCGAGGAGCATCGTTGAGCACCGAAACACCCAGCCGCCGAACCCGGCTGCCGCGGAGCGTCACCCGGAGCGGACGGGCCAGAGCCGTCGCGGGTGTCACCGCACTGTTCCTCCCCCTGGCCGCCATGGTCGGGCTCGCCGCCCCCGCGGAGGCGGCCGCCTCGGCCACCGCGACCTACACCAAGAAGTCCGACTGGGGCTCGGGCTTCGAGGGCCAGTGGACGGTGAAGAACACCGGCACCACCACGCTCTCCTCCTGGACCGTCGAGTGGGACTTCCCCACCGGCACCAAGGCCACCTCCGCCTGGGACGCCACCGTCACCAACTCGGCGAACCACTGGACCGCCAAGAACCTCGGCTGGAACGGCACCCTCGCCCCCGGCGCGTCCATCTCCTTCGGGTTCAACGGCACCGGCACCGGCGCCCCCAGCGGCTGCAAGCTCAACGGCGCCGCCTGCGACGGCTCCACCCAGCCGGGCGACAACGCCCCCTCCGCCCCCGGCAAGCCCACCGCGAGCGACATCACCGACACCTCGGTGAAGCTCAGCTGGGCGGCCGCCACCGACGACAAGGGCGTCAAGAACTACGACGTCAAGCGCGACGGAGCCACCGTCGCCACGGTCACCGGCACCACCTACACCAACACGGGCCTGACCGCCGGCACCGACTACGCCTACACGGTCGTCGCCCGCGACACCGCCGACCAGACCGGCCCGGCCTCCGCCTCCACCGCGGTCCGCACCACCGGCGGCGGTGGCGGCGAGAACCCCGGCGGCGGCAAGATCAACCTGGGCTACTTCACCAACTGGGGCCCCTACACGGTGAAGAACCTGGTCACCTCCGGCTCCGCGGCGAAGATCACCCACATCAACTACGCCTTCGGCAACGTGCAGAACGGCAAGTGCACGGTCGGCGACTCCTACGCCGACTACGAGAAGTCCTTCACCGCCGACCAGTCGGTCGACGGCAAGGCCGACGTGTGGGACCAGCCGCTGCGCGGCCACTTCAACCAGCTCCGCAAGCTCAAGGCCCAGTACCCGCACATCAAGGTCCTGTGGTCCTTCGGCGGCTGGACCTGGTCCGGCGGCTTCGGCCAGGCCGTGCAGAACCCGACCGCCTTCGCCCAGTCCTGCTACGACCTGGTCGAGGACCCGCGCTGGGCCGACGTCTTCGACGGCATCGACCTGGACTGGGAGTACCCCAACGCCTGCGGCCTCACCTGCGACACCAGCGGCCCGGCCTCGATCAAGAACATGATGCAGGCCATGCGCGCCAAGTTCGGCGCCAACAACCTGATCACCGCGGCCATCACCGCCGACGGCTCCAACGGCGGCAAGCTCGACGCGGCCGACTACGGCGGCGCCGCCCAGTACATCGACTGGTACGACGTGATGACGTACGACTACTTCGGCACCTGGGCCGCGCAGGGCCCGACCGCCCCGCACTCCCCGCTCACCTCGTACCCCGGCATCCCCGCGCAGGGCTTCAACTCGGCCGACGCGATCGCCAAGCTGAAGGCCAAGGGCGTCCCCGGCTCCAAGCTGCTGCTCGGCATCGGCTTCTACGGCCGCGGCTGGACCGGCGTCACCCAGTCCGCCCCCGGCGGCACCGCGACCGGCCCCGCGGCCGGCGTCGAGCCGGGCAACCAGTACTACAAGGTCCTGAAGACCACCTGCCCGGCCACCGGCACGATCGCCGGCACCGCGTACGCCCACTGCGGCAGCGACTGGTGGAGCTACGACACCCCGGCCACCGTCACCACCAAGATGGCCTGGGCCAAGTCCCAGGGCCTGGGCGGCGCCTTCTTCTGGGAGTTCAACGGCGACACCGTCGACGGCGAACTGGTGAAGGCGATCAGCAACGGCCTGAAGTAGCAAGGGAAGCGGGAGCCGACGGCCCGCACCCGCACGTCCGTCCCGCCCGTCCCCACCAGGGGGCGGGCGGGACGCTTTCGTCGCACCCCGGATCCCGTCGTTCCCCCGGGTCCGGCCGTCTTCCCGGGCTGCGCCGCGTCCCCCGGGGCGGACGACCGGGAAGCCCCCGCGTCAGCGCGCCGACCGGTCGAGCGCGGCGAGCACCGGTGCGACGCCGTCCTCCCGGGCCAGCCGTTCGGCCAGCGCGCGGGCCCGCGCGCGGTAGGAGCCGTCCCCCGTCGCCCGGCGCAGGGCGACGGTCAGGGAGTCCGCGGTGAGACGACGCAGCGGGACCACCCCCGGGGCGGTGCCCAGCGCCGTCAGCCGGGCGGCCCAGAAGGCGGCGTCGAACTGCACCGGCACCGGCACGGCGGGCACCCCGGCCCGCAGCACGGCGCCGGTCGTGCCGGCTCCCGCGTGGTGGACGACGGCGGCGGTCCGGGGGAACAGCAGCGCGTGCGGCACCTCGTCGACGACCAGGACGTCGTCGCCCCCGGCGTCCAGGCCCGCCCAGCCCCGCTGGACGATGCCGCGCGCCCCCGCCGCGCGCAGCGCGGTGACGACCGCGCGGCTCACCCGCCCGGGATCGGGGACGGTGGCGCTGCCCAGACCGACGAAGACCGGGGGCGGCCCGGCGGCGAGGAAGTCCTCGACCTCCGGGGAGAGCCGCCCGGTCACGTGCGGCCACCAGTACCCGGCCGTCTCCAGCCCCGCCGGCCAGTCCCGGGGGCGGGGGACGACGAGCTCGCTGTAGCCGTGCAGCACGGTCCGCGCCCGACGGTCCCCGGACCGCACCGCCGGCCCGAGTCCGTGCCGCCGCAGCGATCCGACGGAACCGGCGAGCACCAGCTCCAGCGACGTCATGACGACCCGCCCGCTCAGCCTGTTCCCCACCGCGCCCAGCGACCGCGTCCCGAGCACCGGGGCGGGGAACTCCGCCGTGGGGTGCAGCGGTTGGAGGTGCAGTCCCACGGCGGGCACCGACAGGCGCTCGGCGATCGCGTACCCGAGCGGCCCCAGCGCCCCGCCGACCAGCAGGACGTCACCCTCCCGCGCCGCCTCCACCAGCGCGGCCGTCATCTCGTCGGCCGCCCGGCGGGCCAGGGAGACCAGCCGTACGAGCTTCCCCGCGCCGGTCCTCGCGTCGTGCAGCCGCCGCCCCCGCTCGGAGTGCAGCTCGGCCCTGGGGTCCACCGGCAGCGGACGGAACCGCACCCCCGAACCGGCCACCAGAGGCTCGAACACCGCGTGCGCGGCCAGCGTCACCTCGTGCCCCGCCCGTACGAGACCGGCCCCCAGACCCGTGTACGGCGCGACGTCGCCCCGCGACCCCGCCGTCATCATCACGATGCGCACCCCGCCAGTGTGGCCCACCGGGGAGAAGCGCGACAGAAGACCTGCCGACGGCGCCACCGCGCCCGGTGACCGGTGACCGGTCACCGGTTCGAGGCCCGGTCCCGCCCCGGGTCGCCGTCCGGAGCGTCGGTAATCGGCCGTACTGAATGGCCGTTCGGTAAACCGGACGCGTATGCGAGCAGGTCGGCGACCGCCGACGAGGGGGAACCGTCCGGCGCGGAGCGCGTGCGGAGCCGTACCGAGGGCACTCCGCACCGCGCCTGAACTGCCATGACGCCCTCCCGATCACCGATAACCGAGCCCGGATGTCCGAATAACGGTCGTGAAGGTGCGGTAGCTCTGCGTGTCAGACACACTCCGAAGCGCAAGATGAGCGGGAAACGCAGGAGAAACACCGCTCACTTCCTTCGATACGAAAGAGAATCTTCCCGTGCTTCGTCGTTCCGCCGCAATTCTCTCGGCCGCTCTTCTCTGTCTCGTCGGCACCGCCGGCGCCGCGGAAGCCGGATCCACCAGCCTGTACGCCCCCTCCGCCGTCGTCCTCTCGATCGGCAAGGGCGCCGACTCCGGCCCGGTCACCGTCCTCCGCGCCGCCACGCTCAGCTGCATGCCCGGCCCCGGCGGCACGCACCCCGACCCGGAGGCCGCCTGCGCCGAACTCAAGACCCGGTTCGCGGGCGGCGGGTTCGACGGACTGCTGGCCGCCCCGAACCCCGACCGCGCGTGCCCGCAGCACTTCGACCCCGTCACCGTCACCGTGGACGGCGTCTGGGAGGGGACCCGCACGTCCTGGCAGCACACCTTCTCCAACGCCTGCGTCATGGGCGTCACCCTGAACGGCGGGGAGACCTTCGCGTTCTGAGCACGCGTCGGCCGGCGGCGGAGGCGGGCCGCGGCGGCGGACTTCCGCGCGGGGCGGCCCGCGACACGGAGCCGGAGCCGGGACCTCGGCCGGATGGAGCAGCGGGAAGGCGCGGGGCGACGGGGCGTCCGATGCTGGGGCCGGACCCCACGCGCCGGACGCCCGTCCGCCCGGCGCCCCACCGAGAAGGAGCCCCCGTGTCGGCACGCCCCGGAGCCCGTTCCCGCGCACGGCTGCGCCTGTCCGCCGCCGCCCTCGTCTGCGCCCTCTCCGGCGCCCTGGCGCTGGGCGGCGCCGGCCGTCCCGCACAGGCGACCGGCCTGCCCCCGTCCCCGGACAAGGCCCTGCAACGGCAGCTCGACGACCTCGTCCGGACGGCCGGCGGCCCACCCGGCGTGATCGCCCTGATGCAGACGGGCGACCGGGCGACGGTCCACCGGGCCGGCGTGGCCGACACGAGGACCGGCAGACCGCCCCGGGCGGACGAGTACACGCGCCTCGCGAGCGTCTCCAAGGCCTACAGCGGCGCGGTCGCCCTGCGTCTGGTCGACCGGCACCGCCTCGGCCTGGACGACACGATCGGCCACCGCCTCCCCGCCCTTCCGAAGGCCTGGCACGAGGTGACCCTCCGCCAGCTCCTCGGCCACACCAGCGGGCTGCCCGACTTCTCGACCGCCCCGGCGTTCCTGGAGATCCTGACGGCGGACCCGAGGCACCACTTCGACTCGCGCCGGCTGCTCGACTTCGTCGCCGACCGGAGCCTGCTCTTCCCGCCGGGGTCGCGGTACGCGTACTCGAACTCCGACAACATCGCCGTCGCGCTGATGGCGGAGGCGGTGACCGGCCGCCCGTACGGGCAACTGCTCGAACAGCTCGTGTACCGGCCCCTCGACCTGCGGCGGACCGTCCTCCCGCAGGGCTACCGGATGCCGAGGCCGTACCTGCACGGCTACGACGTCACCCCGCCCGCCCCGCCCGAGGACATCAGCGAGGCCCTCGGCGCCTCCGGCGTGTGGGCCTCCGGCGGCATCGTGGCCACCCCCGAGGACCTGAACGCCTTCGTCCGGGCCTGGGCGGGTGGCCGCGGCTACCTCTCCGAGGAGGTGCGGAACCAGCAGCGCCGCTTCCTCCCCGGCGCCGCCTCGGAGCCCGCCGGCCCCGGGGCCAACTCGGGCGGACTGGCGATCTTCCGGTACGAGACCCGGTGCGGCACCGTCTACGGCCACACCGGCAACTTCCCCGGCTACACCCAGTTCGCCGCCGCGACGGCGGACGGCAGGCGCTCCCTGACCTTCTCGATCAACACCCAGACCAGCAAGAGCCTCAAGCCGGAGCTGCTGGCCAAGGTCCGCACCGTCCAGGAGAACTTCGTCTGCGCCCTGCTGCGGCGCTGAGCCCCGCTCCCGTCCGGGGCGCGAAACAAACGGCTGGAGACGAGACGGCACGTCTTGTTACGGTGGGGGCATGGCTTTCCTCTTCTTCGTCTGAGTCCGGGCACGGCCGCCGCCGTCCCCGCCGCCCGCAGACCCTTCGTGCCCCCGAGGAAAGCCACATGCGCCACCGCGCGCCCACCGGCCTGCCCGCCACCGCTCCCGCCGTGGCACAGCTCTCCGTCAAGAACGCCACCAAGTCCTACGGCACCCGTACCGTCCTCGACCAGGTCTCCCTCACCGTCCGGCCGGGCGAGAAGGCCGCCGTCGTCGGCGAGAACGGCTCCGGGAAGTCCACCCTGCTGCGGCTGCTCGCCGGGGCCGAGACGCCGGACGCCGGGGAGGTCACCGTCGCCTTCCCCGGCGGCGTCGGCCACCTCGCCCAGACCCCCGGCCTCGACGCGACCCGCACCGTGCAGGACGCCGTCGACCTCGCCCTGGCCGAACTGCGCGTCATGGAACGGGAGCTCCGCGCGGCGGAGGAGACCCTCGCGGACGCGTCGGACGAACAGCTCGCCGCCTACGGCGAGCTGCTGATCGCCTACGAGGAGCGCGGCGGATACGAGGCGGACGCCCGGGTGGACGCCGCGGCACACGCCCTCGGCCTCGCCCGGATCGCCCGCGACCGCCCGCTCGGCTCCCTGTCCGGCGGCGAGCAGGCGCGGCTCGCGCTCGCCTGCGTCCTGGCCGCGGCCCCCGAACTGCTGCTCCTGGACGAGCCGACCAACCACCTCGACGCGGCCGCCGCGCACTGGCTCGCGGAACAACTGCGCGCCCACCGCGGCACCGTCGTCGCGGTCACCCACGACCGCGGCTTCCTGGAGCGCGTCGCCACCACGATCCTGGAGGTCGACCGGGACGAACGCGCCGTGCGCCGGTACGGCGACGGCTGGGCCGGCTACCGCTCCGCGAAGGCCGCCGCCCGGCGCGGCGCGGAGCAGTGGTACGCGGACTGGGTCGAGGAGGTGGCCCGCACGGAGGAGCTCCTCGACGCCGCGGCGAGACGGCTCTCCGTCACCGGCCGCGACCCGAAACAGGGCTTCGGCAAGCACCGCCGGTCCAGCGAGGCCAAGCTCGGCGGCCAGGTGCGCTCCGTCCGCGAGAACCTGGCCCGGCTGCGGCGCCACCCGATGCCGAAGCCCCCGGCGCCGCTCCGCTTCACGACGACGCTTTCGACGGAGCTCCCGACGGCGCTTCCGACGGCGGACGGCCCGGCCCCGGGCCCCCTCGCCGAGCTCGACGGCGTACGGGTCGGGGAACGGCTGCGCCTGGACGGGCTCCTGACGATCGCGCCCGGGCAGCGGCTGCTGGTCACGGGCGAGAACGGCGCGGGCAAGACGACGCTGCTGCGCGTCCTGGCGGGCGACCTGGAGCCGGACGCGGGCACGGCACGCCGCCCCGCCGGGATCGGCCACCTCGCGCAGGAACTGCCCGCGCGCTCCACGCGGCTCCCGCTGCTCGCCGCGTTCGCCGCCGGACGGCCCGGGGCACCGGACGAGCACGCCGAACGGCTCCTGTCCCTGGGCCTGTTCCGCGAGGAGGACCTGCACGTCCCGGTCGCCGACCTGTCCGTGGGGCAGCGGCGGAGGCTGCAGATCGCGACCCTGGTGACCCGGCCCGCCGACCTCCTCGTCCTCGACGAGCCGACCAACCACCTCGCCCTCGACCTGGTCGAGGACCTTCAGGACGCGCTCGCGGCCTACCCGGGGGCGGTGGTCGCCGTCTCGCACGACGACCGCTTCCGCGCACGCTTCGCGGGGGAGCGGCTGGAGCTGCGCGCGGGCCGCAGGAGCCGACCCGGCCCCCGCTCCGGCGGCTTCCCGCCCTGCGCGGGGGCGCAGGAATTGCAGCGGCATGCCGACGGGGCGAGGCTGGGAACCCGCAGCGTGAAGTGGAGCAGCCAGCTATGAGCAATCTGGTCGTGGTCGGGGTGGACGGCTCGGCGATGAGCCTCACCGCCGTGGAGGCGGCCGCCGAGGAGGCGGCACTGCGCGGCGGGAGACTGCGCGTGGTCCACGTCGAGGTCCCGATCAAGCCCAGGTACGTGGTGCCTGACCCCGCTTCCGCGACCCTGGTCCAGGAAGCGGCGGTCCACGCCCTCGGCACGGCGCCCGACCTCGCGGTGACCAAGGCCGTGGTGACGGGCGACGTGACGCACGTGCTGGAGGCCGAGTCGCAGGCCGCCGACCTGATGGTCGTCGGCTCCAGGGGGCTGGGCGGCATCACGGGCGTGCTCCTCGGCTCCACCCCGGTGTCCCTGGCCGCCCGCAGCCACTGCCCCGTGATGACCGTCCGAGAGGAACACGGGGCGTCCGACGGCACGGGGCCGGTCCTCCTGGGGGTCGACGGCTCTCCGGACAGCGAGGAGGCCGTCGACGTCGCCTTCGCCGAGGCCGCGCGGCGCCGGACCGGGCTCGTGGCGGTGCACGCCTGGCAGCCGGACAAGGCCCCGCCCGGCACGACCTCCGAGTCCGCGGCGCGCTCGCTGGCCCGCGCGCTCGCCGGCCGCGCGGACACCCATCCGGACGTCACCGTCCGACACGACCTGGTGAACGGCAAGCCGCACGAGGTCCTGATCGAGGCGAGCAGGACGGCGCGACTGCTGGTCGTCGGCGCCCGCGGTCGCAGCGGCATCGCCGGCCTGCTCCTGGGCTCGGTCAGCCAGGCCGCGATGACGTACGCGCACTGCCCCGTCGTCACCGTCCGCCGGGCGGCGTGAACCGCGCGCGGCACGACGGCGAGTCACCCTCTCGGGCGACAGGACGAGGACCGAGCACCTGGGTGATTCCTCCGCTCCGGTGAAAGACCGCGTCTTCGGCCCTCTTCGCCGGGCACGGCCCGTGACCTGCCCCGTCCATGATCGTTACCCGCTGTGTCGCCACCTCACGGCGACGCCGCCCCCGCCCCTTCCGGACGGCCGAGGGGCGTGCGGGAACAGGTCGTAGCGGGAGAGGACTGCTGGTGGGCAGCTGGATCAGTGTCGGTCTGGGAGCCGCGGCGGCCCTGTGCCCGCTGCCTCAGCACGGCGGCGCCGCGGTCGTCGTGGAACACACCCCGACCACCGACCACCTGGTGGTGTGCGCCCCTGACGTATGGGTCGACATGGGCCGTGGTGATGCGGCACCGCCCCGGCAGACGGACGCCCTCCCGCCCGCGTGCCGGCCCTCGGCGCCGCAGGCGCCCGTACCTCCGCCCGCGCCGGGGCCCCCGGTACCGCCCGTGCCTCCGCCCGCGCCGATCCCCTCGGCCCCGCCCTCGCCCGCGCCGGCGGCCGGGCCGGTCGTGACGTCCCCGGCCCGGCCGGCCGGCCACCACACGGCCCCCCGAGCCACCGCGCCGGAGCCCGCCGGGCCGGCCGGACCCATGGAGCACGTCGAATCCGCCGAATTCGTCCAGGAGTCGGCGCCCCCGGTCGACCCGGCGCCCGACACCACCACGGCTCCGACTCGGACCTCGGCTCCGGCTCCCGTTCCGGCGAAGGTCCGGCAGGCCTTCCGCTGGGTACCGCGCCTGCACTACACCGGCGGCCCCACCCGTCCGGTCCCGGCCGGAATGTCGACGACCATGACCACGGTCGTCATCACCCTCCCGGGCGTCCTCGCCGCGGCCGCCCTGCGCCCCGGGTCCCGCCGCCGCAACCGCGCCTGACGCCCCACACCCTCCCTTTCCCCCTTCTTCCCTCTTCTTCCTTCGCCCGTCCTGGAGTTGCGCTGTGTCGGAATGGCTCGTCTACACCCTCGCCTCAGTCCTGGTCTGCCTGCTCGTCATCGCGACGACCGTCATGCGGCACCGCCGGGTGGACGTGGACGAGGACACCTCCGAGACCCCGGACGTGCTGGAGTACATGGTCATGATGGTCGGCGTCGTCTACGCCATCGTGCTCGGCCTGGCGATCGCCGGCGTGTGGGAGGCCCGTGGCGCGGCCGAGGACACCGTCCAGCGCGAGGCCCAGGCCCTGTACGAGATCGACCAGCGGCTCGACGTCTACCCGGCGGCCTTCCGCGCCCAGGTCAAGGAGCACATCGACGCGTACGCCCAGCACGCCGTCACCAACGAGTGGCCCGCCATGAAGGACGGCGTGCCCGTCGACGCCACCGGCGCGGGCCTGCTCGGCCGCATCCGCAGCGACATCGCCCACCACACCCCGGCCGACGAACTGCAGGCCCAGGCCTACCAGCCCCTCCTCGACCAGGTCGCCGCCGCGGACGACGCCCGCCACCAGCGCCTGGACAGCGCCGGCACCACCCTGCCCGGCGCGGTCTGGTTCGGTCTCGTCGCCGGTGCCGTGGTCACCCTCGGCCTGCTCTACACCCTGCAGATCCGCCGCTCCGCCCGCGAACTGCTGCTGGCCACCACCTTCAGCTCCCTGGTGGTCTTCCTGCTCTTCCTCGTCTGGAGCTTCGACGCCCCCTTCGGCCACTCCGGCACCGACTCCGCCCAGCCGCTGAGCGACCTCATCACCCCGACCGTCTGACCCCCGCCGGGGTCAACCGCCCCGCGCGACCAGGGGACTTGACCTCAACCGCGGTCGAGGTCGGAGGCTGGTGGCATGACCGACACCGTCACCGGCCTCCGGCCGACCGCACTGCCCGATCCCACCCGCCCGGACGCGGGCCTCGTCCTGGCGTCCCTGTGGCACACCGAGGGGCCCGAACAGCAGCGGAGGGTCATGTCCGGCGTCATGGACGCCTGGGAGGAGACCCGGCTGCCGGCCGCGTACCTGGCGCGACACTGCCTGGCGGGCTCCGACGGCCGGACCGTCCTCAACTTCGCCCAGTGGACGGATTCCGGAGCCCACCGGACCTTCGCCGCCGACCCCCGCAACCAGCAGACCCTCGGCAGCGCCGTCCAGGCGCTCTACTCGGCCGGCCCGCCCGGCCGTTACGCCCCCCACCGCCTCACGGGCCGGAACGACGGGACCGCCCGCTGCTTCACCGCGGCCTGGTACGACACCGGGGACGCCGGGGAGGCCCGCGCGCTCGCCGACGCGCGGACCGGCCGCGATCCCGCCGCCCCGGACGCGGTGACGGAGTGCTTCTACGTCGCCGAGGACGGACGGCAGCTCCTCGTGCTCACCGGGTTCGAGGACGAACCGGCCGACGGCCTCCGGTTCCGGCCGTTCCGCGGGCTGGTGCGGCCGGCGCACCGGGAGGACTGACCGGGGGACGCACGGCGGGCGGACGGCGTTCCCGGATCACTCCTCCCCGGAGAACCGTTCCCAGGCCGACTGGCGGGTGATGCCCAGGGCCCGGCCGATCCTGGCCCAGGTCACGCCGCGCCGCCGGAGTTCCGTCACCCACATGCGCAGATCGGCCTCGACCTGGTCGGCGACGGCCGCGACCCGCGGCAGCCGCTCCAGCATCTCGTCGTCGGTCTGTTCGCCCCACATCGGCATCCGCAGCTCGGTCGGGCCCGGCCGGTACTCGGCCACGATCGAGGCCGCCAGGTCCACGCACTCGGTGCAGATGTTCACCCCGGGCCCGGCGACCAGCTTGGTCACCTCCGCCTCGGGCCTGGCGCAGAACGAGCACGCCCGGCCGTCCCTGTCCGTCGTCTCGGCGAGCACGGCGCAACCTCCTCCACCGGCGGCCCGCTTGTCAGGCCGTCCCTGACGGCCAGCTTAAGGACGTCAGGGACGGCCTGACAAGCAGGGGAGGCGCGTCGCCCGGCCCGAGCGGCCGGGCGTCAGGCGATGGTGACGACGCGCGCCCAGGCGGGCGGAGCGTCGGGGACGTAGTCGGGGTTCTCCTCGTCCACCGTGCGGGCGGGCCGGGGGAAGAGACCCACGACGGTGCGGCAGGGCGGCTGCGCGGAGGGCCAGGGCGTCTGGCCGTCCGTCAGGGCGACGACGACGTCCGGACGGGGCCGGGCGCGCAGCGCCCGGGCGAAACCGGAGCGCAGATCCGTGCCGCCGCCGCCGATCAGCTCGATGTTCTCCGCGCGGCAGAGCGGCACGGCCACACCGGCCGCCGCGTCGCAGGAGATCACCGAGACCAGGTCGCGCCGCCCGCCCACCGCCCGCGAGATCGCCGCCACCTCCAGGAGCGCGCCGCCCAGCTCGGCGTCGCTCACCGACCCCGAGGTGTCGATGACCACGCAGACCCGGGGCGGCACGCGGCGCAGACTCGGCAGCACCACGCCCGGGACCCCGGCCGAACGCCGGGACGGACGCCGGTAGCTGTGGTTCTCGCCCGTCCCGGGCGCCCCGGCCGCCGAACGGATCGCGGCCCCCAGCAGGCGCCGCCACGGCTGCGGCGTGTGGAACGCCTCCTCCGCCCACCGGCGCCATCCCTCCGGCGCGTCGCCCGGCCGGCCCTTGATGCCCTCCGCGACCCGGAAGCGCACCGCGTCCCGCTGCTGCCTGCTCAGCCCGTGGGCCCCGTCGGGCCCCAGCTCCCACGGCCGTCCGTGACCGTCGGCGCCGCTGCCGCAGTCCAGCCAGGCCAGGCCGGCGAGCCCGGACAAAGACGCCGTCCGCAGGTACTCCTCCATCAGCAGGCCCTCGGGCAGCCGCAGCAGCGACGGCAGCACCGCTCCGGCCGGCCGGAGCAGACCGTCGCCGTAGATGTCGTCGTTGATCTCGAAGTCGGCGGCGATGTTGCGCCGCAGCCGCTCTCCCGGTCCGTGCTCGCCGTACTCCTCCGCGTACCGCTCGCCCCGGCCGTGGTGGTCCCGGAGCAGGTGGGAGACCTCGTGCACCCAGACGCCCGCCAGCTCCTCCACCGGAGTGGACGCCACGAAGCGCGGGGAGACGTAGCAGCGCCAGTACGCGTCCACGGCCATCGTCGGCACCGACCGGTCCTCCACCACGTGCAACGCGAAGAGCGCGCCCGCCAGGTAGGGCCGCACCTTGACGGCGTGCAGCCGGGCGGCCAGCAACTTGTCCATGTCCAGGGCGGGTCCGGCCGCACCGGCCGCCCGACCGGACCCGCTCGACCCGCCGGACCCGGCCGGCCCGCCGTCACCGGCCGGCCCGCCGTCACCGGCCGGCCCGCCGTCACCGGCCGGCCCGCCGTCACCGGCCGGCCCGCCGTCACCGGCCGCCCCGCCGTCACCGGCCGCCCCGCCGTCACCATCCTCCCCGCCGTGACCACCCGGCCGCATCGGCACGGTGGCCCGCACGGGGCGCGGCGGCGGGAGAGGGGCCATCGGGCGGGGGAGCGGGACCTTCCGGTGCGGCGCCCGGGGCCGCGTAGCCCCCGTCACCGGCGCGCCCCCGCCGTACGCCCGGTGCCGGCCGCGGCGGTGGCCCGCCCCACCGACCGGTCCGCGCGCCGGGCGAGTCCGACCACTCCGGCAAGGCGTTCCACCGACGCGGGGATCTCCCAGTCGTCGCGACGCAGCGCGGCCAGTGCCGTCGCCGGGGCGACGAGCAGGTCCGGTGCGCCGGTCTCCAGGGCCCGGACCAGTACGGCCCAGCCGGCCTCCCACCGTTCCCGCTCCGGGCGCGCGCCGACGGCGGCCACCACCGCCTCCAGCGCCGCCTGGCGCAGGTCGCCGCGCTCCGGCAGCGCGGCGGAGGCCGGGTCGGCCAGCAGCGACTCGGGGTCCGGCAGGTCCATCCGGTCCAGATGGGCCATGAGTTCGAGCCCCGGACCGTCCCCCACCGCTCCCCGCACCAGCAGCGCCAGCACCTCCCGCGAGACGGAGGCCGCCGTCCCGAAGGCGAGGAGGGTCAGCGCGGCCTCCCAGCTCCGGGGCGAGGGCCAGGCGCCCCCGCGCCGCGTCTCGGTGCTGGGCAGCCGGTGGATCAGCGTCGGCCGGGCCTTCAGGAAGCCGCAGACCGCGCGCCGGGCGAAGGCCGCCGCCTCCGGCAGCCCCTCCGGAGCCAGCCGGGGCAGCTCCGCCCGCGGCCAGACCCCGCCGAGACCGCGCACCACCACCTCCTGGTCGTGCACCCAGTACAGGTGCACGAACCGGTTGGCCAGCGGAGGGCTCAGCTCCCACCCGTCCGCCGCCGAGGCCCGGGGGTTGGCGGCGGCCACGATCCGCACGTCCGGCGGCAGCCGCAGCGTGCCGACCCGCCGTTCCAGGACGACCCGGAGCAGCGCGGCCTGCACGGCGGGGGTGGCGGTGGAGAGCTCGTCGAGGAAGAGCAGGCCCCGCCCGGCGCGCACGAGTTCCACGGCCCACTGCGGCGGCGCCATCGGAACCCCCCGTACCTCCGGGTCGTCGCCCACGATCGGCAGCCCGGAGAAGTCGGACGGCTCGTGGACGCTGGCGATGACGGTCGTCAGCGGCAGGCCGAGGGAGTCGGCGAGCCGGGTCAGGGCCGCGGTCTTGCCGATGCCGGGCTCGCCCCAGAGCAGTACGGGCAGGTCGGCGGCGACGGCCAGGGTGAGCGCTTCGAGCTGCTCGTCGGGACGGGGCTCGGTCGTGGTCGTCCGCAGGAGCCCGAGGAGGTCGTCGGCCAGGGCGAGGCGGGTGCCGACCGCGGGGGAGGGGGCGGAGGAGGGCATGCGGGTGCTGAACGTCATGGGCATCACCTGAGGGGAGGGAGGGGACGGGGCGACCCGTCCGGGAGGGCGTGGCACGTGGAGGCGCTCGAAGCGCGGTACGGGCGGAGGAGCCCGGAAGCCGAAGGATTCCGGAGGGACTGCGAGGGGCCGGGCGAAGCTCAGGGGGTTCGGAGGGCGGGGGAGCCGGTCACCGGAACAGCCCGGTCCGGGGCCGGGACAGGCCGTTCCGTTTGAGGCGCACCGCCCGGGGCGTGCGGCGGTCGAGCCGGGGACGCCGGCCCGTCTCCGAGGCGTTCCCGCCGTCCGCCGAGTCGGCGCGCGCTTCGGGCACGAGGCCCGCGCGGAAGAGGCCGTGGTCGACGCGCCGGGCCGCGGCGGACACCAGCTCCTCCCGGAGCGGACCGTCGCGCAGGACCGCGTCGGGACCGAGGAGCCCCGTCACGACGGCCAGCGCCCCGGAGACGTCCCCGTGTCCCAGCCGTTCCCGGACCGCGGGCAGTGCCTCCGGACTGCGGTGCACCCCGTCGATCGCCCGCAGGCAGGGCAGCGCCGGCCCGCCGAGGGCCACGAGGAGTTCCTCCCGGCGCAGAGTCACCGGGTCGTGGTCGACCGCCGCCAGAACCCCGTTCCTCAGGGCGATCCGGTGGACCTCGCCCCGGCACTCCACCCGGTGCGGATCGTCGGGCTCGTGGAGGAGACCGGACGCCACCGGAGGGACGGCGGGGACGCACGCCGCCAGGGCCCCGGCGACCAGGGGGTGCAGCCGCTCGGGCGTGATCAGCCCCGCGCGCAGCAGCTCCAGGTCGGGAAGGGTCCGGGCCGCCGCTTCCGGCAGTACGGGAAGCGCGGCCGCCACCTGCGGCGGCAACGGCTCCCGCAGGGGTGCGAGGACCGGGACGTGGCCGTCGTCGGGAGCGACGAGCCCGAACACGGCCCGCCGCCCCGCACCGGACCGCACGGTGAAGGCCCCGCGCGGGCCGAGCCCCTCGGCCCGCGACAGCGACTCCGCTTCGGCCGCCCACCGGGCGACCGCCCAGGAGCCGTCCCGCGCGAAGGAGGCGTCGAGCCACGCGGGTGGCGGAGCCGTGGACGGCGGACCGTCCGCGCCGCACCGCCGCGCCAGGTCACCGGACCGCTCCGCGTCCCAGAGGTGCCGGTGCAGGTCGAGCCGGAAGCGCCGGTCGGGATGCGGGTGCGGATGGACGCGCGGGGTGCGGCCGGGAACGTCGTTCCCGGTCCCCTCCCGGACGGCGAGCGACATCCGCTGCCCGGCGTCCGCCCGGGCCGGTGGGGTGCGGACCACCAGGCTCAGCGGCACGGCGTCCGGGTCCCGGTAACGGGCCAGCACCGTGGTGAGACCGGGCCGGAGCCGTCCGTCGGGGGCGATGCGGGGCATGTGCCAGCGGAGCAGGTCCGGTGCCAGGCGCCGCAGATCGGCACGGAGCCGAGCCGCTCGAACAGTGCCGTGGCGGTCGGCCACGGCGCGCAGATCGAAGTCGACGTCGATCCGGGCGGCGGCGCAGGCCCCCGCCCAGTCACCGACCGCACGGCGTGCGGTCGCGGTCTCGATCATGGACGGTGGCACGGCGTACCGGCGTACGCGCTGCCACATCAGGAGACGGGTCGGAATCTCGTTCGCGAGGTGATGTGCCATCAGCACTCACCTTGCGTGAACGAGTCCCCCAATCGGTACGAGGAGAAGTTCGTCATCCCGCGCATCGTAACCCGACGCCGTTCGATCCCCCAGGTGTTTTTCCGGAGGGCCGGAGGCGGTTTCCCGGAGGCCGGACGACACCCGCCGGGCGGCTCTCACCCCCACGGGTGATGCCGGGCGGTCAAACGGGGCGCGCGGGGCGCCGGGCGTACGGGCGATGCCGCGGGCGCGCCCCCTCGCGCCACCGGGCGCCGTTGGGGCGGGGCCTCCCACGGGCAGGATCGCCGGGAACAGCGAGAGAGAGGCCCACCGTGGCAAGTGAGTTCCAGCGCGACAAGCTCGTCGGCATGTTCCGCGCGTTCGACGCCGACGACGACGGCTACCTCGACCAGAGCGACTTCCGGGCCCTCGCGGAACGCTGGAGGGCCCTGCCCCGCGTGCGGCCGGGATCCGAACTGGCCGCGCGCGTGGACGCGCTCATGCTGGGCTGGTGGGACCACCTCGCGACCCATGTGGACACGGACGGGGACGGCAGGATCGACCTGGACGAACTCCTCGCCATGGTGGACCTGCTGCCCACGATGCGCGAGGTCGTCGCCGCGACCGCCGAGACCGTCTTCGACGCCGTCGACGAGAACGGCGACGGCCGGATCTCTCCCGCCGAGCACCGGCGGCTGGTCGAGACCTGGCACGGCGGGAGCGTCGACGTCGCCGACGTCTTCGACCTCCTCGACCAGGACGGGGACGGTTGTCTCGACCGCTCCGAGTTCACCGGGCTGTGGGTCCAGTTCTGGATCAGCGACGATCCGGCCGAACCGGGCAACCAGCTGTGCGGCCCCGTGCCGGCCCGCACCTGACGGGCCCGCCCGGCGCCCGCTCGACGGCCGGGTCGGGCACGGGGAACGCCGAAGGGCACGCGGACGGTTCCGAGGGAAACGGGGGCGGCTCCGGGGGCGGTTCCCGGGGCGCGGGGCGACTCCGATGTGCGAAGACGGGTGTGCCGCGGTGCGGGAGTCTGGGATCGTGGGGACGACAGCATCGGCGGATCGACGACGGCCGCCCGTAGCCAGGGAGGGGCCCACCGTGCCAACACGCGCACCCAGGGCGGCGGGCGGCGAACCGGCCACCGAGGTGAGCACGCCGCTCTACCAGCTGAAGGCCGAGTTCTTCAAGACGCTCGGCCATCCGGTCCGCATCCGGGTCCTGGAGCTGCTCAGCGTCCGTGAGCACGCCGTCTCCGAACTCCTCCTCGAAGTGGGCGTGGAGCCGGCGGCGCTGTCCCAGCAACTGGCCGTGCTGCGCAGGTCGAACCTCGTCCTGACGCGCCGCGAGGGCGTCAGCGTGTACTACCGCCTGGTCAACGGCGAGGTCGCGGAACTCCTCCGGGTCGCGCGCGGCATCCTCACCGGAGTGCTCCAGGGCCAGGCCGCGCTCCTCGCGGACCTGGACGCCTCGGCCCGCCGCTGACCGCCCGCCGGGGGCGCCGTGCGCACGTGTTCGCGCAAAGCGCCCCCGCCGGACGGGCGGGATGGGTAGCGTCGCATCGACCGGGCGCGCACAGGCGTCCGGCATATCCACTACGGAAGGCGGCAGCCCATGGCGAACGTGGAAGTCTCTCTCAAGGAGATCATGACCCGGGTGGAAGGCAGCCTCGCCGCCGCGGTGGGCGACTACACCAGCGGCATGACTCTCGGGTCCCTCGGCGGCGGACGCGACTTCGACGTCCACGTCGCGGTCGCGGGGAACACCGACGTGATCCGGGCCAAGGTCCACACCATGGAACTCCTCGGCCTCCAGGAGCAGATCGACGACATCCTCATCACCCTGGGCAACCAGTACCACCTGATCACCCTCGGGAAGGGGCGGGGCAAGACCAACCTCTTCCTCTACCTCGTCCTCGACAAGCACAAGGCCAACCTCGCCATGGCCCGGCACCAACTGCGCCGCGTCGAAGAGGAGATGGAGGTCTGACCCCCTTCGTCTTTCGCATGCCAAAGACTTGCAGAAATTTGAAATTCTCTACGAAGGGACTTCCTGAAGTCTGAAGGCCCGGCCCGCACGGATCCGCCCGCGACGGCGGGCGGATCGGCTCATGGCGGCGGGCGGATCGACTCGTGGCGGCGGGCGGTCCGGCCGGACGGCGCGCGCGTCCCTCCCGCCGAACCGCCCCGCGGCGGCCGACGGGAAGGACGCGGCCCGTCCCTCGTCCGGCCGGTTCCGTCAGTGGCGGGGGCCCACCGTCCGGGTGCCCGCGCGGACGGTGATGGCGAGCGCCGGACAGGAGTCGGCGGCGTCCAGGGCCCGTTCGTCCTCGGCGATCTCCGGACGCACCGCCTCCGCCGTGTCGCCCTCCAGCCGGTACAGGTCCGGGGCGAGCCCGGCGCACATGCCCGAGCCCATGCACATCTCCCGGTCGACCTCGGTGGTCCAGCCCGTCGCGCTCACCAGCCCACCGGCATCTCGCGCGGCCCGCGCACCAGCATCTGGTTCTTCCAGCGGACGTCCCCCG
This sequence comes from Streptomyces sp. NPDC092045, assembly GCF_044756005.1. Taxonomy (NCBI): domain Bacteria; kingdom Bacillati; phylum Actinomycetota; class Actinomycetes; order Kitasatosporales; family Streptomycetaceae; genus Streptomyces; species Streptomyces sp. NPDC092045. The sequence continues at coordinate 1,387,140 of NZ_JBIVSC010000001.1, forward strand.
CCAGGTGCAGTCCGGGGAAGCGGTGCAGGAGCGCCAGGATCGCCTCCTGGAGCTCCAGGCGGGCGAGCGGCGCCCCCAGGCAGTGGTGGACGCCGTGCCCGAAGCCGAGGTGCTGGACGCCGGTGCGGGTGACGTCGAGCCGTCCGGGTCCGGTGAACTTCAGGGCGTCGTGGTTGGCGGCGCCGATCGCCACGAGCACCGGCTCTCCCGCCCGGACCAGGGTGCCGCCCATCTCGACGTCCTCGGTGGCGTAGCGGGGGAAGGCGGCTCCGCTGCCGAGCGGGACGAACCGCAGCAGTTCCTCGACGGCGCCCTTGATCAGGTCGGGCCTCTCGCGCAGCAGGGCGAGCTGGTCCGGGTGGTCGAGCAGGGCGTGGACGAAGTTGGGGATCTGGCTGGCCGTCGTCTCGTGCCCCGCGACGAGGATGCCCACGCACAGGTCGATCAGCTCCAGCTCGGTGAGCCGGTCGCCGGTGTCGCGGGCCTCGATCAGACCGGTCATCAGATCGGGGCGCGGACGGGCCCGGTGGTCCTCGACGAGCGCCGCCATGTAGGCGCGCAGCTCCTCGCGGCTGCGCCAGAACTCCTCGGCGGTCAGCGAACTCGTGGACAGGGCCGCGTCGCTCCACACCCGGAACCTCGGACGGTCCTCCTCCGGTACGCCGAGCATCCGGCAGATGACCGCGACCGGGATGGGCAGCGCGTACGACTCCACGAGGTCGGCCGGCGGTCCCGCGGCCTCCATCTCGTCGAGGAGCCCGTGGGCCAGCTCGCGCACCTGGGGCCGCAGCTTCTCGACCTGGTGGACCGTGAACGCCTTGGCGACCAGCGTGCGCAGCCGGGTGTGGCCGGGCGGGTCCATGCCGAGGATGCCGGTGTCCTGCTGCGCCTCGGACTGGCGGGGCTCGTCGTGCTTGAGGGACTCGGCGCGGCTGAAGCGCCGGTCGCCGAGGACCAGGCGGGCGTCGGCGTAGCGGGTGGCGAGCCAGGCGGGCTCGCCGTACGCCATCCGGATGCGTAACAGCCCGGGGCGCTCCAGCGCTTCGGTGTACGCCTCGGCCAGGCCGAGTCCTTCGGGCTCGTTGAACGGATAGGCCAGGGGAGTGGGGTCGGTCGTCGTGGTCATGGGGCGCCTCCGTTGTGTAAGCGGCTGCTTACAGAACCTAGGGTGGTCGCCAGAGGCGGTCAATGGGGCCGTTCGCGCCGTTCGGGTGGCCGGCGGCGGGGGCGCGGAGGTGGCGGGGATGGCGCGGACGAGATCCGGGGGGACGGAGACGGCCGGAGCGGAGCGGTCCGTACGGGACGCCCGTGAGCCCGGGGACGGTGTGCCCGGAGAGGGGATAGGGGCCGGTGGCGCGCGGGGCGGCGCCACCCGGGAACGGCTGCTCGCCGCGGCGTCGGCCCTCTTCGCCGAGCGCGGGTACGACCGGACGACGGTGCGGGAGATCGCCGCCCGGGCCGGGGCGAACCAGGCCCTGCTCTTCCGGTACTTCGGCTCCAAACAGGCCCTGTTCGGCGAGGTGGTCGCGCAGGGCGGCCACGAGCAGCTGCGGAGCACCCCGCCGGAACGGCTGGCGGAGGCGGTGCTGCGCAGCCTGCTGCACCCGCCGGCGGACCCGGCCGGCGCCCCGGGGGCGAGCCGGTCGCTGAAGACGATGCTGCGCTCGGTGGGCGGCGGCGACGAGGTCTCCACGGCGGTGGCCGCGCTGGGCGACGCGTACGCCAAGGCCCTGGCGGAGCTGAGCACCCGGCACGACGCGGAGCTGCGGGCGGACCTCGCCCTGTCGTGGCTGCTGGGCATCGGCCTGACGCGGGTGGTCGTGGGCAAGCGCCCCTTGGCGGAGGCGGACCCGGACGAGGTCTGCCGGCTGGTCCTCGGGACGCTCGGCCACCTCCTGGACGGCCTTCCCGGGGACGCGGCCGGCGACTGAGGTCCGGGACCCGCTTCCGGGGCGTGTCAGCGGGCGGGCGCCGGAGGCAGACCGCCGGGGCCCGTGCAGCGGGCGCCCTCCTCCTCCACGCGCCGGCGCAGTTCCCGGTCGGCCGTGACGACCAGGCACGGCCGGCCGTTCGCGCCCCGGACCAGCTCGACGATCAGGTCGTCACCGCTGCCGGAAGCCTCCTCGACCCGCACACCGGGCACGGAGGCGACGCCCCGGGCCCGCCCCTCGACGACCAGGACGACGTCGTACGGACCCGGGTGGGGACCGTCGGCCGGGCCGCCGGTGGCGGCGAGCCGGTCGCGCAACCGCTCGGCGGCCCCGCGCCGGTCGCGCCACCAGCCGTCGGGCACCGATCCCACGACATTGGCACCGTCCACCACCAGCAGGGGGCGGGGGAGCGGATCCTCAGGATTCATGCCCCCAGGATGTCAGGACCCGGACCCGGCCCGCGGCTCACTCCGGCCGCGCCGCCTCCTCCGCCTGCAGGGCGATCTGCTCCAGCACGGCCTTCGGATCGGCGGACGGCGCGACCGCCTTGCCGATGTTCCGCTTGATGGTGTTGCTGACCTGCAACCAGGACGGGTCGTTGACCGGGTAGAGCTGCGCGCTGCGCAGCGCGCCCAGGAACTGCTCGGCGCTGGGGTCCGCCGCCGTGCCCCGGGACGCCTGGGTGGCGGACACCGTCGACGGCAGCAGGTGGTAGCGCTCGGCGAACCTGTTGAGGTTCTCGTCCTCGTAGACGAAGTTCAGGAACGAGCCCACCAGTTCGCGGTTGCCGTCGTGCCTGAAGGCCATCATCCAGTCGGCGACGCCCGCCGCGGGCGGCACCTCCCCGTCCTCCAGCGTGTCCGACACGGGCATCCGCAGCGTGCCGACCTTCATGCCCTTCGCCCTCGCCTCGTGGAGGAGCGAGGGGTAGCCGTTGAGCATCCCGACGTCGCCGCGCAGGAAGGCGGTGAAGGCGTCCTGCCGGTTGAGACCGGCCGGCGGGACCCGGCCGGTCAGTCCCGGCCGGACCAGGTTGTCCTTGATCCAGCGGAACGTCTGCGTGTTCCGCTCGGACGCGAGGCTGTACTTCCCGCTCATGTCCGTGTACCCGCCGCCGTTGCTGAGTTCCCAGATCAGGGCCTCGGCATGCGCCTCCTCGGGACCGAGCGGCAGCGCGTACGGACAGGCCACGCCCGCCGCCTTCAGCGCCTCGGCCGCGCGCTTCAGCTCCGACCAGGTCCTCGGCGGCTTCGCACCGGCCCTCTCGAACAGCTCCTCGTTGTAGAAGAGCAGCCGGCTGCTGGCCACGAAGGGCAGCCCGTAGAGGGTGTCGTCGACCGAGCCCGCCTTCACCAGCGGCGGCAGGAAGTTCGCCTCCGCCCTGATCGACAGCACCTCGTCGGCGGAGTAGAGGCGGCCCTGCGCGGCGAAGTCGGAGTACGCGCCCAGCAGGGCCACGTCCGGGGCGTCGCCCTCCTCGACCATGCGGGTGACCTCGCGGTCGACGTCGGCCCACGGGTAGAGCGTCACCTCGACCTTCTTGCCGGGATGGGCGGCGGCGAAGGCGGCGGACAGCCCGTCCCAGTACGCCCGGGAACCGGTCGCCGGTCCGCTGCCGTACTCGGGCGCCACCAGGCGCAGCGTCGTCCCGCCGCTCCCGGGCGCGCCGCAGGCGGCGACGAGGGGGCCCAGCAGTCCGAACGCGGCCACGGAGGCGGTCATGCCGAAGAGTCTTGGTCGCACGAGTCTTTCCTCTGAGTCCTTTGGGTGGTGCGACCGGGATTCTTCCTGTTCGGGCGCCGAATTGCGCCCCCTACCGAACGGTTGTGCCATAACTCCAAGCGGGAGGTTTCCGCGTGGTGCTTTCGAATATGAGGGCACCGGCCGGGCCGTACCGCCCTCGGTATCGTCGGACCGCCGAGATCGCGAGCGTGCAGAACCGCTACAGCCTCTTCGACCGGGAGCACGACCCGGTTCTGGAGGCGTGCGAGACCGCGGGCATCGCCTTCCTGCCCTGGCGCCCCGTCGCCGTGGCGGCCGAATCCGGCCCGTCCTCCGCGCTCACCACCGTCGCCGCCGAACTCGGCACCACCGCTCCGCAGGTCCTGCTCGCCTGGCTGCTCGCCCGTTCCCCGGTCGTCCTGCCGCCCCCCGGAACCGCCTCGCTCGCCCACCTGGAGGAGAACCTCGCCGCGGCGGACCTCCGGCCCACCGCATCCCAGCGGCAGCGTCTCGACCGCGCGGCGGCCACGATCCCGCTGCCCTGAGCAGGCGGGCGCGGTCGTCCGCGCCGATCGGCCCGTCCGGCGGGGTCCCGTCCTCCAGCAACCCGCGCGGAGCGGCGGCGTGCCCCCCGAAGGCGGCCCTGCACGCCTCGCGGTCCTGACCGCGGTTCCCGGCCCGGACACGGCGGTGGTGACGAAACGCGCGATCGCATCGGGCCGACGGGGCGGCCCGCGCACGGTCGGCGGCATCGCGGCGGGCCCGCTCGCCCCCTCCGCCCCCGGCTCAGATGCCCAGCTTGGCCCGGCCGCCGCCGACCGCCGCCGCGGGGCGCGCCGTGGCCCGGACCGAGCGGTGCACCAGGCGCGCGTCGTGCCGCAGGTCGTGGGCGGCGTGGCGGCCGCGCCACAGCAGCGAGGGCGCGCTGCCGGTGTCGTCGGCGGTGATCAGGAGACCGCCCAGCATGGACATGTTCTTGAAGAAGTGGATGCGCTGCTGGGCCCGGTCGGAGGGGTCCTCGACCTCCCAGTAACGGTGCGCGGCCAGCGTGGTGGGCACCAGTGTCGCGGCGAGGGCCAGCGCGGACAGCCGGGGGCAGCGGCCGAGCCCGAGCAGGACGCCGCTCACCACTTGCACGGCACCGTTGAGCCGGACGAGTTTCTCGGTGTCGTCCGGCAGTACGGAAATCCGTTCGGTCACGGGCCGGGCGACGGATTCGGCCACAGGAGCGACCCGCTGGGGATCGCGCAGAGAGTTCACGCCGCCGGCGATGAACATCGAGGCGAGCAGGGGGCGGCCGACGATACGCAGAAGACTCATGACGATGCCTCCGGAACAACAAAAGGGATGCGGTATCTGCTGGAAGTATCGGCTGCCCCGACAGGACGCCGCCATTCGGCACCCGGCGAAAACACGACGTCCACCGGCACCGTCCCGCCCGTCCCCGAACGGGCCGGTCCCGTGGGCGCCGCGCCGGGCCGCACGCTGTGGCCACCGCCCCGCGGAGCGGTCCGGCGTTCGCCGACCGGAGGCCGCGGGCCGTACGCCGTCCCGGTGACGCGAGCCGGTCCGGCGACGGCTCCATGCCGTCCCGTGGAGGTGTTCCGGGCCGAGACGGGACGGGACCGGGCCCGTGGACAGGGCCCGCCCGGGGGCCGGGCGGACCGTCCCTCCGCCGAAGGGCAGGTGCGTGACGCGGTCGGGTCAGGCGTGGGGAGCGACAGGGCGCCCCATCCACCAGTTGCCGGCGGCGTCGGGGTCCGAGCTGGTCCAGAACTCGACGACCGCGCGGGTGAACTCGGTGGGCGACAGCGCGCCGTCGCCATCGGTGTCGAGGCGGTGGAACGCTTCGGCCGCGCTCTCTTCCGTCAGCCCCGGGAAGTGCCCGCGCTGGAAGGCGAGGAACTCGGCGGGGCCGATCCGGCCGTCCTGGTCGATGTCGGCGATCTGGAGGTAGGTTTCGGCGATCCGGCCGAGGGCGTCCCGCGCGGCCTCCGGGTCCTCGGCGAGCGCACGGGTGGAGGCGACGAACTGCTCCTTGGGGATGCCCCGGCTGCCGGCCGGGAGGAACGGCAGGTGCACCTCCCGCCAGATCGTCGTGTAGGCGTCGACGATCCGACCGGTCTCCGGGGAGCCGTCGGCGTGGCCGAGGGAGGTCGCCACCCGGCGGCCCATCTCCACGTGGTCGTCCTCGGTGAGGACACCGGTGCCGTTCACGTCGAGCTGGTCGAACCCTCGCTCGATCTTCGCCGTCAGAAAGTCCTGGCTGGTCATCATCGCTCCTCGCGGGTAGGCACGCGCCGGGGACGAGGTGCGGGAACGCACCCCGCCGTTCGAGCAACGACGGGCGGACCGAAAGGGAAACGCCCCGGACGCGGACGGACCCGACCCGTACGGCCGGGCCGCCCGCGCGGGTGACGGTCAGGCCGCCACGTGCTCCTCGGCGATGAACCCCTCCACGAACTCCTGGACGCGCCGGTCGAAGTCGGCGTACTGCGCCTCCCGCTCGGCGCCCGAGACCGCTTCGCCGACCAGGAGCATGCCTCCGGCGTCGACGCGCTGCGGGCGCTCTTCCGCGTCGGTGAGGAGGGCGACGGCGGAGTGGGAGAAGCCGCAGTAGTAGGCGATGCCCTCGCTCAGATTGGTTTCGAGGACGGTCTGCATGTCCTTGACGAAGGGGTCGTCGCCGGTGGCGCCGGCCAGGGCCAGCCACAGCATGCGCTTGCCGGCGAGGCGGGGCTTGCTGCGGCCGTAGGCGAAGCCGTAGTTCCACACGCGGTCGATCCAGCCCTTGAGGAGGGCGGGCACGCTCTGCCAGTACACCGGGAAGACGGCGACGACGGCGTCGGCGTCGAGGATGCGCCGCATGTGGGCGTGGGCCTCGTCGGAGTAGGGCTTCTCCCTGTCGCCCCAGTCCGGCTGGTCGGAGGTGTTCATCCGGGGGTCGAACCCCTCGGCGTGCAGGTCGAGCGTGTCGACGCGGTAGCCGGCGGCCTCGAGGCGGGCGGCGGCACGGCGGGCCGTGTGCGCGGTCAGGGAATCGGTGCGGTGGTGCGCGACGACCACGAGGGCGGTCCTGGTACGGCTGTCGTGCTGCGCGTGCTGCGTCACGGTGTCTCCCGGCTGTGTCGGTCGGTGCGATGAGTCCAGTACAGCCATGGCGGCGTGGATGATCCATGGGAGAAACGCTCCGGAGCATAGGAGATCGTCTACGCTGCTCTCCATGGATCCTTTGAGTTCGCTCCTGAGCGGCATCCGCGCCGAGGGGTCGGTCGTCAGCCACGCCGTCCTGACGGCGCCCTGGACCATCCGCTTCACCGACGACGCGCCGCTCACCATGATCAGCGTCCTGCGCGGCGGGGGCACCCTGATGCTGCCCGACGGCACCGAGCGGGAGATCGGCGCGGGCGACACGGCCGTCGTGAGCGGGTCCGCGCCGTTCCACCTCGCGGACCGCCCCGCCACCGTCCAGGGCCCCCACTGCGCCTACGAGATCGCCTGCTTCACCGGGGACCCCGAGTGCGACGCCCCCCGGGAACTCGGCGGGATCCACTGGGGCGCCGACTCGGAGGGGGCGACCGCGCTGATCGTGGGCGCCTACCGCGCCTCGGGCCACCGCCACGAACGGCTCCTGCGCGCCCTGCCGCCCGTCCTGGTGATCGAGGAGGACGCCGAGGTCTGCGCCTGGCTGGAAACGGCCGCCGCCGACGCCGCCCGGTTCTCGGCCGGCTCGCAGGCGTTGATGGACCGGCTCCTCGACTGGGCCCTGGTGTGCACGCTGCGCAGCTGGTTCGACCGGGCCGGGGCCGACGCCCCCAGCTGGTACCGGGGCCTCGCCGACCCGGTCCTCGCCCCCGCCCTGCAAGCCTTCCACGACCGGCCCTCCGAGGCGTGGACGGTGGCGTCGCTGGCCACCCGGGCCGGCGTCTCCAGGGCGCTCTTCGCCAAGCGCTTCACCCAGCTGATGGGCTGCCCGCCCCTCGCCTACCTCACCCAGTGCCGCATGGACGAGGCCGAGACGCTCCTGACCGACACCGACCTCAGCATCGCCCAGATCGGAACGTCGGTCGGTTACGCCGACGCCTTCGGCTTCAGCGCCGCGTTCAAACGCCACAAGGGCCTGAGCCCCAGCACCTTTCGCACCGCGGCCGCCTGAGTTCCCGGCCCGGCGGCGGCGCGCACACCCGGCGGCGGCGCGCACGCCGGGGGACCGTCCGCCCGGCGCGGACCGGACGGCCCGCCTCGGCCCCGTACCGGTCAGACCGGGTCGGGCATGGGCTGCCAGCCGCTCCAAGCGCCGTCGTGGCTGCGGATGTTGACGTAGCGCCAGCCGTCGGGGGTCGGGACGCTCAGGGCGAACCGCCAGGGATCGCCCTCGCTGAAGCGGTCGATGACGACGATCTGACCGGAGACGATCCCGCCCATGGACTGCCAGCCGGTCCACTTCCCGCGCTTGTCGTTCCAGCGGGTCCACACCGCCGAGTCGGTGCCGACCAGGAACTCCTGCTTCGTGCCGTCGGGAAGCGGGTGAACGGTGACCCCGTACTCGCAGATGTAGACCGCGCCGCCGCTCCGGCTGCAGTGGCTCAGTGCCTGGGCGGGCGCGGCCGTCGCCGCAAGACCCGCCAGAACGACCGCCGCGACGACGGCGGTCCCGAACTTCTTCATTTCCCTGCTCCTCGCTCCGACGTGCGGGCGGACCCGCTGACGTGTCGAGCCTCCCGTCCGTCGCTTACGTCCCGCTAATGATCCACTGCCGGCGGACGCCTCCCGGGCACGGTGGCCGGTCCGCCCGCGACCGGGCCGGCCGCAGGCCGTCGGTCTCAGAATCATGTGCGTGTCCTCGGCCGGCGGAACGCCGATCGTGGTCGGTTCCTCCCCCCCGGGGGCGTACCGGCTGCCGGACGAGGGCATCCGTCCCGCCACCGCGGAGGCCGCTCACGGGTCCGTCCCCGCGGCCGCCCCGACGCGGACGGTGCCGGGCCCGGCGGCGGAACAGCCGGACGGGCCCGGGCCGCCGGGGACTCCGGGACTCAGTCGGTGTCGATGCCGCGCGCGGCGAAGACCTCCGCCGCGTCCGGCACGGCCAGGACGCCGTCCTCCACGAAGGTGACCTCCCGCAGGTTGGGCAGCAGGGCGAGGTCGTCGAGCGAGCGGACGTCGAACAGGTCGTCCTCGCCGTCCCACGCGGGGGCGCAGTGCTGGAAGACGTCCGCACCGGCGTCGAAGCACAGCTCCTCGACGCGGCCGAGCAGCTCGGCCGGGATCTCCAGGGCCTCGAAATGGGCCCGGGACTCCGGCAGCACCTCCGCGTGGAGTCCGTTCTCCAGGGCGTAGGACGCGGGGTCGCCGATGCCCCGCTCGGCCAGCCGCGCGGGCAGGTCGTAGACCGGGAGGAGCGGCTCGGGGCCGTACATGAGCTCCTCGATGACGAGCAGCTTGAGGTTGAAGTCGTGGAACTGGCTCATGCGACATGACTACCACGGAGGTACGGCAGGGGACCGGCGACCGGTGTCCCCGGCCCCCGGGCCACGGCGGACCGCACCACAACGGGCCGTTCGGGGTTGAGTGCCTGTTCCGGCCCGGGTGAGTACGCGTACTCACGCGCGGGCGGCGGCTCGGCCGGAGACTGTGCACATGAGACGAATCCCTTCCTCCACCGGCCTGTTCGCCCGTTCCTCGCGCCGGTCGTGGTTGATCCCGGCCGCTACGGCCCTGACCGTGCTGGCGCTCGGCGCGTGCGGCACCGCGAAGACGACCGCCGGCGGGGAGCGGGCCGTCCGCGCGGACGCGGTGGGGAGCCGGCAGCCCGGCCCCGCCCTCGCGGAGATCCAGAAGCACATCGAGCGGACGTGCCCGCCTCCGGGCGCCCCGCCCGTGGCTCCGCCGAGCGGTCCGTCGGTGGCGACGGCACCGCCCGGCGCGGAGCCGCCGGCCGACGCGGTCGTGCCGATCGCCCCCACGGCGGGACCGGAGGTGGAACTGAACGGGCGTGACTGGTGCGCGAGCCACCTCCACGGGGAGCGCGTCGCCGGGGCCCTCCTGGCCGTGGAGGAGCCCACTCCCGCGAAGGTCAGGACGGTCCTGAACGACCTCGGCTACACCGACGACCGGATCCACGGCCTGAAGCGGTCCGGTGCGACCACGCGGTTCCTCCTCGACCTGCGCGAGAAGGGCGGGCGGCTCTGTCTGGAGGGATCGGCGGCCGGCGAGGAGACCGTCGTCGACACGTGCGTGGCCCCCGCGACCGGCCCGTTCACGCCCGGAGACCGGGAGCGGTGACCACCGGCTCCGCGTGATCGGCCCCGGGCCACGGCTCACCGCCCGGTGCCGTCTCCCCGTTCGGCGAAGCGGAGCCGCGCGGCCTCGACCTCGCCCAGGTGGCGGCGGGTCCAGGCGCACACGCCGTTGACCGTGTCGCGCAGGTCCTCGCCCGCCCCGGTGAGCCGGTAGTCCACGCGGGGCGGGACCGTCGCGTACACGGTCCTGTGCACCACCCCGTTCCGCTCCAGCCCGCGGAGGGTCTGCGTGAGCATCTTGTGGCTGACACCCTCCACCTCGGCCCTCAGCTCGGTGAACCGCAGCGTCCGGGACCCCAGGGCATTGATGACCAGCAGGGACCATTTGTCGGCCACCCCCGAGAAGACCTCGCGGGCCAGGGAATGGACACGTGCCGCGTCCGCCTCCTCGGGCTCGACCTGTTCGGTTTCCATCAGGTGCCCCTCTCACTGGAAAGTGCGTCCTCCCGCGTCGGAACATACTCACCTACGGTTGCCGGGGAACGGGAAGAGATCCGGGGGAGCGAGACCATGACCATCCTGAAGACCTACGCACGCCTGTGGGCCGACGACCTCGACCGCGCTCTGCCGCTCCTGGAACGGCTCACGGGTGAACGGCCCCACCTGCGGCTGACGTTCCAGTCGGTCGCCCTCGGGGCCATCGGCGACTTCCTGGTCATCGCGGGGCCGGCCGAGGAACGCGCGAAGTACGGCCACGCCTCCGCCACCGTCGTCGTCCGGGACCTCGACGTCCTCCAGGAGATCTTGAAGGCCGCCGGCGCCACCCTCACCACCCCCGCGACCGAGGGCCCGACCGGGCGGTTCCTCTACGCCCGCCACGCGGACGGAGCGGGCGTCGAGTACGTCGAATGGAACGCGGAGCTGCTCGACAGGCTGCTCGCCCACCCGCCGGAGCCCCCGTCCGAACTCCCCTCCGAACCCTCGTCCGAACTCCCCTCGGAACCCTCGTCCGAACCCCCTTCGGAGCCCTCGACCGAACGACCTGCGGGGCGCCCCGCCCCCACCGGCGCGCGCGTCCGTCCCGGCACCTGAAACCCTCGCTCAGCGCAGCGCCCCGGCGACCACGGAGGCGGCCCGGGCGATCAGCCGGTTGTCGGGCTCCGCCTCGCGGTCGGAGCGGGTCGACAGGATCGCCATCACGATCGGCGCCCCGTCCGGGGGCCAGACCACGGCCATGTCGTTGCGCCCGCCGTACGTCGTCGCCGTCCCCGTCTTGTCCCCGACCACCCAGGTGTCCGGCACTCCGGCGCGGATGGTCTCGTCACCCGTCAGATTGGTCTTCAGCCAGGTGGTGAGCCGCTCCCGCTCGGGGGCCCGCAGCACGTCGCCGAGGACGAAGGCGCGCAGGTCACCGGCGAGCGCCCGCGGCGAACTGGTGTCCCGGACCTCGCCCGGCCGCCAGTCCCCGAGCTCCGGCTCGATCCGGTCCATCCGGGTCACGTCGTCGCCGAGCGACCGCAGCACGGCCTGGAGGCCCTTCGGACCGCTCAGTTCCTCGAAGAGCAGGTTGCCCGCCGTGTTGTCGCTGTGGCGGACGGCGGCGTCGGCGAGGGCGTCCAGCGTCATGCCCGTGTCGACGTGCTTCTCGGTGACCGGCGACGGCTCGACCAGCTCGTCCTTCGTGTACCGCACGACGCGCCGCATGCCGCTCAGCTTCTCCTCGCGCAGCACGGCACCGGCGGCCAGGGCCTTGAAGGTGGACGCGTAGGGGAACCGTTCGCGGTCCCGGTAGGCGATCTCGCGGCCGGTGCCGGTGTCGATCGCGTAGACCCCGAGCCGGGCGTCGAAGGCCTGCTCCAGGGCGCGGAATTCGCGTCGGTGGGACGCGCCGGCCGCGTCCGGGACGGACGCCGTTCCGACGGTGGACGAGGTGGAGGAGGGAGGGGCGGAGAACGAGGCGGGGGAGGGCGGGGCGGCCTGTGCCCTCTGCTCGACGCAGGCGGTCAGCGGGGCGAGGACGAGCGCGGCGGCGCATCCCGTGAGGACGCGCCCGGCGCGGGTGAGCTGCATGATCATGGTACGGACCTCCGGTGCGCCCCGGGCAGGGGCGCGTAGGGGCCGGTGCCGCACGGCACCGGCCCGGTGCGTGTCATGAGTACCGGACCACCCTCACCCGCCGCCTCCATGCGGTCCAATGTCCGCACGCGCCGTTCCATGCGGAATCGGCATGGAACGCGGCGGCGCATAGGGTGCGGGGTGTGGATCTGGTGGCAGCGAGTCGAGCCTTCGTCAGCGTCAGCGAGCACGGCGGTTTCACCGTCGGGGCGGCCGCGGCCGGCATGTCCCAGCCGGTGGCCAGCCGTCGCGTCGCCGCGCTGGAGGAGTACGTGGGGGAGCAGCTCTTCGAACGGACGTCGCGCCGTGCGGTGCTCACCCCGTTCGGCCGGGACCTGCTGCCCTCGGCACGGGCCCTGGTGCGCGCCGCCGACGTCCTGCTCCACGAGGCCGAGACGGCACGGCGCAGACCGTGGCGGATCGCGGTGCCCGCCGTCTGCGGCACGGTGGCGCTGGCGCGCCTCGTCGCCGACGCCCGGGCCCTCGGGATCGCCCTCGACCTCCGGGTCGCGCCGCCCACCGAACGCCAGGACCTGGTGCGGGCCCGGCAGGTGCGGGCCGCGGTGCTGGCGGTGCCGCCCGACGAAGCGGTCTGGTCGGTGCCCCTGGGCGTCGCCACGGCCGAGGGCCCCGGCGCGCGCCGCTTCTGGCTGGAGACGCTCCGGATCGGCCGGACCGACCGGGGTCCGGCACGGAGGCTGTGGATCCAGCCCGAGGACGACGTGCCGCACGTCCGCGACCCGCTGGCACGACTGCGGGACGCGGTCGGGCTGCGGCCCGCGCAGTTCGCCGCGGCGACCGACCTGACGGAGGCGGTGGCCGAAGTGCTGTACGGGGACGGTCTGCTGCTCTGCTCGGCCGGGGAGGCCGCCGGGCTCGGCCTGCACTGGCGCCCGATGGGCGAACTGTCCCCGGTCCGGGGGTTCGCGCTCCGCGCGGCGGACGGCGGGGACCCGGCCAGAACGGTCAGCCGCCTGGGCCGCGCCCTCGCCCGCTGCCTGGGCGCGGACCCGGACGGGGGCCCGACAGCGGCCACGGCCACAGGCACGCCCACAAGCACGCCCACGGACACGGGCCCGGCCACGAGAAAGGGCTCGGCCACGACCACGGTCACGAGCGGGGACGGAACGGACGAGGAGCGGAAGGCGGGCACATGCGCACCGGCACACTGATCGACGAGGTGGAGCGGCGGCTGACCGACGGCGGACTGCGGGGCTGCCTCCTGGTGCGGGACCTGCGCACCGGCCGGGAGATCGGCGTCGACCCGGACACCGCCCTCCCCTCGGCCTCGCTGGTCAAGGTCCCCCTGGCGGTGGCGACCTTCGAACGCGTCCGGCGCGGCGAACTCGACGGCTCCACCCCGCTCGACGTCGCCCCGGGACGCAGCACCGTTCCCGGGCCCACCGGCCTGAGCCGCTTTCGCCATCCCGCGCGGATCGCCGTCGACGACCTGCTCTACCTGAGCACGTGCCTGAGCGACGAACGGGCCGCCGACGCCCTCTTCGGCCTCACCCCGCCGGCCCGGGTCACCGCCCTCCTGCGGGAGTTCGGCATCCACGGCATCACCGTGCGCCACACCGTCGACGAACTGAGCGACACCCCCGTCGAGCGCTTCGACACCGGCCAGGCGCACCTCGCGCACGCGCTCGCCATCGACGCCGGCACCAGTGGACGCGGCCACCGGGTGCCGCAGCTCGACACGACGCGTGCCAACACCGGCAGCGCCAGGGCATGGGTCGACCTGCTCCAGGAGCTCTGGGCGCCCAAGGCCCTTCACCCGCGGGTCGCGGAGGAGGTGCGCGGACTGATGCTGCACAACATGCTCCGTCAGCGCCTCACCCCCGACTTCGCCTCGGACGCGACCACCTGGTGGTCCAAGACCGGCACCCTGCTCAACCTCCGGCACGAGATCGGCGTGGTGGAACACACCGACGGCGGCGCCTACGCCGTCGCGGTCCTCACCGAATCCCTGGTACCGGCAGCCGTCCAGCCCGGCGCGGACGCCCTGATGGGCCAGGCGGCCCGTGCGCTGCGCGACCACCTGCGCCACGTCTGACCGACCGGGTGCGCATCGGCTTCCTCCTCCACCCGGAGCGCGGACGGACCGCACCACCGCCGAAGCCGGCCCCGAGGACCCCCACTCCGCCCGGACGCCGGTGCCCGCCCCGTACGGCGCGTACAGTACCGGGGGGCGCGGCGAGATCACGAGGAGTCCGTCTTGACCGCGACAAGCCTGGAGCACACCACCGTCCCCGCCGACACCGGCGAGGTCACCCTCCTGATAGCCCGCAGGGTCGACCCCGGCCACGAAGCCGCCTTCGAACGGTGGGCGAAGGGCATCCTCGACACCGCGGCCACCTTTCCCGGCCACCTCGGATACGGATTCTTCCGCTCCTCCGGCGGCGACGCCCCGTGGTTCCTCGTCCACCGTTTCCGGGACGCCGGGGCGTGCCGGACCTGGCAGGAGTCGCCCGAGCGCGCGGCCTGGTTCGCGGACTGCGCCGGACACCACCACACCGAGGTCGCCCGGCGGGAACTGACCGGCATGGAGACCTGGTTCGCCGAACCGGGCTCCGTACGGCCCGCGCCGCCCCGGTGGAAGATGGCGGTCGGCGCGACCCTCGCCGTCTATCCGATCTCCGTCCTCGGGGGCCTCTTCCTCCTGCCCCACCTGGCCGCGCTCCCCCTCCTCCTCAGCAGCGCCGTCACGGCCTGCGTCTTCAACGTGCTCATGACGTACGTGGCGATGCCGGCCGTCAGCAGGGCCCTGCGCGGCTGGCTCACCCCGTAGGCGCCGCCCGCGCGAGGGACGAAGCCACACGGGCGAGAGGGGGGGGCTCCCTCCGGACGCGGACCTTTCTCGGCGAGGGGTGAATCCTTTCGTGTCCGTCTCGCCTCTGATGCATGTGCGGACGACCTCGTCCGCTCCACCGCCCACCGGGAGGAACCCATGACCACCGTCGTCATCGCCGCGGCCGCCGCGCTGCTGTTGTGCGTGTGCGCCGTCACCGTGCTGCGCCGTCGGAGGCGTCGGCGTGGCTGACCGCACCTGGCCCGGCGAGACCCTGATCGCCGCGGCGCAGCGCGGTGACACGGAGGCGCTCACCGCCCTGGTGCACGGCTCGTACCCGCACGTGCACCGGTTCGCGCGCACCCTGTGCGCCACACCCCAGGACGCGGAGGACGCCGCACAGGAGGCGGTGATCATCCTCTACCGCAAGATCGGCATGCTGCGGGCCTCCGGGGCGCTGGCCTCGTGGATGTTCCGGATCGTCCGCAACGAGTGCCTGCGGCGCACCCGGACCCTGCTCTCCCACGGCCCGGCCGCGCCGGGGCGCGGGGGCGGGGACGCTCCGGGCCGCTACGAACCGTCGGACGGGAACCACGCGTCCGGCGACACGGCGCGGTCCGCCGAGGAAGACGCCCTGCTGCGCCTGGAGGCCGAACGGGTCGGGGCCGCGATCGCCGCCCTGCCCGCCGACCAGCGGCGGGTGCTGGTCATGCGGGACATCCAGGGCCTGCCCGGCCGCGCCGTCGCGGACCGGCTCGGGCTGAGTTCCGCCGCGATGAAGTCCCGCCTGCACCGGGCCCGCTCGACGGTACGCGAGGCACTGCGGGAGGAACGGGTGGGCGAGGAACCGACACGCACGAAAGGACGGGGACGATGACGACCGACCTCACCGCGACGAGCACCGCCCCGCCCGGCACCCCCGCCGATGACGGCACGCGCGAACGCGGCGGTTTCGCCGGCGCCACCGTCCCGCGCCACCTGGCCCGCGGCGCGATCGGATTCGGCGCGCTCATCGGGTCGCTGGCCCTGCTCCCGGCCGTCGGCCCCGCGAGTCTGCTGCTCGCCCCGGTCGGCCTGGTCGCCCTGCGCGGCTGCCCGATGTGCTGGGCCGTCGGCCTCGCGGAGGCCGTTTCGGCCGGACGGCTGCGCCGCTCCTGCACGGAGGGGAGCTGCACGCTGCGCCGCACCTGACGATCGCGTACGACCCGGCCGGGCCGGAGAGGCGCCTTCCCGGTCCGCCGAAGCCGACGGCCGCGCACGGCGCGCACCGCCCGCGCGGGCACCGCCGCTTCCGGGCGCGGTGCCTGCCGGCGGACCGGCGGCCCGCTCGACACGGGTCGCCGGTCCGCCGGGGACCCTGACGGCCCGGCCCTACCTCAGGTGCCGGGTGAAGAACCGAGCGGCGGCGTCTCCCGCGAACCGGGGGACGCCGGTGTGCCCGCCCATGTTCGCGTGCAGCGTCTTCTCCTCGGAGCCGAAGGCGTCGAACAGGTCCAGGGCCGCCTGCCGGTCGTTGCCCTCGTCGTCCCACTGCAGCAGGACGTGCAGCGGAATGGTGACCCGGCGGGCCTCCTCGAACACGGCGGCGGGCACCAGGCTCCCGGCGAACAGAACGGCGGCCGAGACGCGCGGCTCGACCACCGCGAGCCGGACGCCGACGGAGATCACCCCTCCCGAGTACCCGACCGGGCCGCCGATCCCGGGCAGCGACAGGAGGGCGTCCAGGGCGGTCCGCCATTCGGGTACCGCCCTCTCGACGAGCGGGAGGACGAGCGCGTCCACGATCCCGGCGTCGACCGGCCCGCCGGCCTCCAGGGCCCGACGCAGGTCGGCACGGGCCTGTTCGAGGCCGGCCCAGCGGGGCCGGTCGCCGCTCCCGGGGAGCTCGATGGTGGCCGAGGCGAAGCCGTCCGCCGCCGCTTGCCGGGCCCGTTCCACCAGCCGGGGATACATCCTGCGCAGCCCCAGGGGCGGGTGGCCGAGCAGGATCAGCGGTGCCGGTGCGGAGGGTGACGCGGGCGTCCACAGGACGCCGGGGATCTCGCCGAGTGTGAATTCGCGTTCGAGGACGCCGTCGTCGAGGCGTTGTTCGGAAGTGAAGTGCACGGTCGTGCCTTTCGGGAGTGCGCGGGAACGGCGCTCCCGGACGACCTATCGCCCGGCCGTGACCCCGGAGGGGAGCACCCGTGTCGATACTGCGTTCACGGGTACCACCTCCTCGTTCTCTCGCACGGCCGCCGGAAACGTAACAGCGCGCGTGCCGCTCCGCCAAACGGTTTTCGGGCGGGCTCCGCGGCCGGATCAGCCGACGCGCAGCGACACGACCTCGTACGACACCGCCGAGGCGGGGGACAGGCCGCGGCAGGTGAGCCGGAGGGGCGGGGACCGGTGGGCGCGGACCTCGACCTCGAAGGCCGAGAGACCGGCGAGGCGGCCGGTGACGCGGATCCGCCACCGGTCGCCCTCGCGGACCGTCTCCTCGATCGCGTAGTCGTGCCGCCCCGAGGGGCCCGCGTGCCGGAGCACGGCGGACAGGGCGGCCTGCTGGGACGGTACGAGGTCGGTGTACCCGCGCAGGTGGTCCGCGCCGATGCGGTCCGCCAGGTGCCCTTCGACCACCGCCACCGCCGAGGCGGCGTCGAGGTCGCCGTAGTACACGCCGTCGGGTGCGACGACGACGTTGGCGGCGAACCGGTCGCCCCCCACGTGGGTGCACTCCCACACCAGGTCCGGCCAGCGGTCGTTCAGCGCGCGCCCCACCGGACGGCCCCGGACGGCGCAGCAGGTGTCGTGCGTGCCGTGGGCGCAGACGAGGACGACGGGCGGGTGGTCCCGGTCCCCGGGCGAGTCCAGGGCGTCGACGATCTCCGCCAGGTCCTTGTCGTTCCGCCAGACGCCCCACTTCTGCCGGTGGGCGCCGTCCCCGTCGTACCGCAGGACGGCCCAGCGCGGCGGTTCGTCCGGCCTGCGGCGTCCGTGGCGCCTGATCAACAGCATGCGGGCGCGCAGCGCCTGGGCTGCGGCGAACACCCGCGCCTTGACCTCGGGTTCGAGGTCGAGGCCGTCGAAGCCGTTGACCGGCCAGCCGGCCCGGTACTCGATGAGGATCCAGACCGAGCCGTACGGCGCCGTGCCCGCGAGCGCGTCGCCGCGCAGCCGGGCGGCCTCGGAGCAGAAGAACCGCGCGGGAACCGTCATGCCGCCCGCTTCACGGCCCGGCAGGCACCAGGACGCCCGCCCGCAGAAGTCGTTCGACGAAGGGAAGGCCCAGGTCACCGGCGTGGTGGGCCTCCCCGTCGAGGATCCGGCGCACCCGCGGCAGCTCCGCCTCCGGGAAGTCGAGCCAGCCGACGCGGGTGGACAGCCGCCCGCCGTCGAGCCGTGCCTCCAGAGCCTCGCGCAGGCGCACCGGCGTCCCGGCGGAGAGGCCGTCGACGGCCGCGAGCTGCGCCAGCGGCCCCAGGGGGCCGGGGCGCGCCTGGCCGCGGCGGTCGCGGTGGAACAGCGGCGCGGGATCGGCCTCGGCGAGGGCCTCGGCGAGACGCCGGCGTACGAGGGCGAGTTCGCCGTCCGGCCCGTCCGCACCCAGGGGGAGGGAGCCGCGCATCTCGGGGTCGTCGCGCAGCAGCGCGAGGGCGGCCCGCGCGAGCTGTTCGGCCAGCGCGTGCCGCGTCCAGGTGTGGACGCCGAGCGTCAGGTGGATCGACACCTCGCCCTGCGCCTCGGCGGCGTGCAGCCAGCCGCGCGGCAGGTAGAGGACGTCGCCGGGTCCGAGCACGGTGTCCAGGTGCGCCTCGCCCCGGGCCGCGTCGGCGACGGCGGCGCGGTGGTCGGTCCAGGGCTGGTCGCGCAGCGGGTCCGGGTGCACGGGCTCGTGGACGATCCAGCGCTTGGTGCCGGCGACCTGCAGGACGAAGACGTCGTGGACGTCGTAGTGGGCGTCGAACCCGCGGTTCTGCGGCGGGGTGACGTAGGCGTTGGCCTGCACCGGGTGGCCCAGCTCCGTGCCGAGCCGCGACGCGAGGTCCGCGACCGGCTCCCAGGTGCGCTGCAGCGCCTGCAGGACCAGGGTGGCGCCGTCGGCGAAGCTCCGCCACAGCGCGGTGTCGTCGAGCTGGTCCGCGACCGTCGCGCCGACTCCTCCGGAGGAGGTGAACGCGGACTCGGGGAGGGTGGAACCGTTCTTGGCGACGCGGAGGAACGGGGTGCGCAGCCCGCGCCGGGAGACCAGCTCGTCCACGGCGGACGCCGAGAACAGGTCGGAGAAGTCACCGGCCCCGCGTGTGAGCAGCGGCACCCGCCCCCAGACGTCCCGGGCGAACTCCTCGCGGCCGAGGTGCGTCAGACGCGCTTCGAGGACACCGCGGCCGGTGTCGGCGGCGGTGTCCCGAAGCGTCGTGGGGGCCGTGCTCAAACGCCGCGGCCGGTCTCGTCGGCAGCGCCGTCGGCGCCTCCGTCGTGGACGCCGGGGGTGCCGGCCGCGCCGCCGTCCGCGGGGCCTTCGGCTCCGCCGTCGGCGCCTCCGTCGTGGACGCCGGGGGTGCCGGCCGCGCCGCCGTCCGCGGGGCCTTCGGCTCCGCCGTCGGCGCCTCCGTCGTGGACGCCG